>CAVTPI010000006.1:0-24259 GCA_963736585.1 Crocinitomicaceae bacterium
AGCCAGCTAGCCAATCCGCCTAAAACTCAGGCACGGAAACTTCTCGCTTACTGGCTGCGTAGTGCCGATAGATCACCTCCGCCGAATTCCCGACTAATTTGGCGACATCCTTCGCGTCCAAGCCGTGCTCTAGTGCCAGAGTTATAAACGTATGCCGGGTTTGATAAGGCTTTCGGTATTCAATTGCCAGTCCGGCCAAGACTGGCTTCCATACCGTCTTCCGAAAAGAGGCAGTATTCAGAACTTTACCTGAGAAGCCAGGAAAAACCAGCGTTTCAGGAGTGTACTTTTCGGGCTTTACAGATTTGAGCAGCTCCTTCAGCTTGGCGTTACAAGGAAACCTTCGTCGCTCTTGCGTCTTCAGTCCATCCCGCATTTTGCGACCGCTCCGGTCGTAATTGCAGCCCGCTCAAAGCTGACGGTGCCGTAGTCGCGACTGACATTTTTCCACTGGAGTGCGATCGCCTCACTAGGCCGACACCCCGTCAAAAACAAGAACTCCACATACCCCGCATAATGATCGTGCTTAAAAGCCGAATGCTTATTACAAAAAGTATTCGCCCGCAGCGCTTCGATAATCGCTTCTCGCTCTGCCACCGTAAACGGAAAGATATCGCCCTCCTCCGATTTCCGTTTCGCCTTCGGCGGCTTAATTTCCTGCGCCATCCCCTCAAACGGATTCTCAGAAATCAGCCCCGACTGACAGGCCCACTTGCAGCAGGCATTCAGCCTCACCACAAATCGCTTGCAAGACTCAATCGGAAACGTATTGACAGCAAAATCCCGAATCTCAGCCGCTCGCTCAAGGTCGTAGGTCGGCAACCGATCCAGGTATTTAGAATACGTGCCATACACAAAGTGCATCGTATTTGGCGAGCACTGCGGACGCTTGTACTCAACGAACTTTTCCCACAGCTCATCCAGAGAAGGCCCAGATGTTTTTCGTTCTGGCAGTGGCTCAGATTCATCTACTTTAGTAGCCGCTTGCGGCTTATACTTCGCCAGCGTTGCATCAAAGTTGCCAGACAGGATATCGAGCTGAATTTGCTTAGCCTTCATTTCAGCCAGTGCTCGATGAGTCTTAGTATCTGATACGCCAAGCGACAGATAACGGCGACGACCGTTGAAAGTAAACACTAGCTGAAGTCGTCCATGAGACACTCTGATTTGGACAGATCCTTTAGATGCTCTTCGCAATTCTGGTGAAGCAGCCATGGCAGTTTATGGGGTAAAAAATCGCCTTATGGGGTAAAAAAGCTTTCAAATTTACCCCAATTTTACCCCATAAAACTAGCTAAAAGCGCCCAAAAACGTCCAACAGTGTCCTAAAAATAGTACGTCAGAACTAATGAAAACGGCCTGTGAGGAGTGCTTTCACAGGCCGAATCCCTTTATTCTCAATACTTTCAGAGTCAAAGCGGGTGGGGGGAATCGAACCCCCATCATTAGCTTGGAAGGCTAAGGTTTTACCACTAAACTACACCCGCAGCTGGTGCTATTTGCATATTAGCTTAGATACAGTATCACGGTTTCGAGATGATGGACTATGGGTAAGATTTCGTAAGCGTTTCACTCAGTTGGGCTGCGATTCGATCAGGTCGATGGTGAGTAGCAGGTTTTCGTTGACAACGAGTTCGCCTTCGGAAGTGGCTGGGATAAAGCGAAAGCCAGAGGCAAGCAGCAGGCAGGCGATCGCACGCTCTTCTGTATTCAAAGGCGGTCTTTCTGCAATGCTGCCGGTCCAAGGGCTAGCGTCTCGCATTGAGCCATCCTTATTCACGGTGATTCGATAGGTCACTTGTGATTGAGAAAAATCTACTCGCTCGCAGTTCACGTCTTGGGGCCGTAGCTCCACGGCAGTGATTTCTTCGTAGATGGGTTGGGGCGGTGTGGTGGTGATGTCTTGCAAGAGCGATCGCGGAACATAGCTGTGGCTTACAATCTTCAGATAAGCCGTCTGTGGCAAGTCACTACCGGCTGGCTCACTGCCAGGCGTGGGGATCACGCGATCGCCAGACAATACAGGTAGAGTATCTTCATCATTGGAATTGATAGAGTCAGGCGAATTCTGTGAGTCCGAATTTTGAGAATCTAGATCTCTAGAATTTGAGCTGGCAACATCAGAATCTACAGAAGTTCCTAGCTTTGCTGTAGATTGATCGGCATTGCGATTGGCGGGCTCTGAGCTAGCTGGTGTCTGAACGTCTCTTTTTTGAGAGGGCGCTGAGGCAACCGTAGAATCAGCTTGCGAAGTTAAGACTTTGTTAGCAGCAGGTACGGTCGTTTCAATTGGGTTGTCTGCTTGGGTAGCGATCTGGCTGTCTGTCTGGTCAGTTACCGCACTAGCAGCTTTTTCGGCACTTTGCTCGGAGCTGTCTGTAGACGCCGCTGAACTGTCAGAAGTTTGTTGTGGGCTCGGCTGAGATATCTCAGCCGAGCCCTTTTCGATAATTAACTCGACGGGTATCGCTGCGGTTTTGCTGCCCTGCGCAGGCTGCATGATCTCGATTAGATAGGGCAAGGAAAATCCTAAAATGCCCAGGTGCGTCAGGATGGCTAGGCCGCTTACTGCTGGCCATAGTCCCTTATGTTCTGGATGTTTCCAAACTTGTAATGGAGAGACCATCGGCTCTTTAAGAGATCAATCAACAAAAGGTGAAAGCTATAACAATCTGCACTTAGCTTACAGCATACTCAAGTGCTACAACCCTTGTCCTATAAAGCTAAGTGCTTAGCAAACAGCGACATGCATGTCGCTGTTTGCTGAATACCAAGCTAACCTCTTTGTGCTTATCCTTCCAGTCGAGTTTTGACGCCAAAGGTCAAAACGGTTTCATCGACGCCTTTAAGCTTGAGCGGAACGTCAAATGGAATTTGATTCAAGCCATTCTGAAGTGCAGAGGAGTAAATTTCCTGACCATTTAAACTAACTATACGTATTGCAACGTTATCCGGCATATTGCTCGTTGTAATGTTCAAAGCTTTATTTGATAGCGAAGTTTTTAAGGTGTAGCTTCCGTTAAAAGTATTTTCTTCAAGCCCTACCATGGTTCCAAACAACCCAAATTTTGCGCAAGTTGTGTCACTACAACCATTATCGTTTTGAACAGTTAAACACACATCAAAAGCACCTCCATAGCCGTAATAATTAGATATAACTTCGTATTGATCGTCAGAAATAACGTAATCACCCGCTCCACCCCCATCAGGGTTTATTCGCAGCTGCCAATAAAACCGCGGCTCATCTGTTGGATCAATAATGGGGACTACATTTTCTGAAGTACTTTTAAATTCAATCGTTAATGGTGCAAAACCAATATAGCCAGATGGTGTAAATTCAACTTCATCTGTTAACACCTCAAAGCTGCTTATGGGGTTTAAAGAATCTAATAAAACAATTTGCGATACGGAATTTCCTGACATATCAGTTACTTCAATTTCATAATTACCCGGATTTAAACCACCCCATGTGGAAGAACCAGAGGTTACACCTGTTGCTAAGTTTGTCCATAAATACGTATAACCAGGCGTGCCTCCAAATGCAGTGGCATACACCACTCCACCTCCGCTTTGAAAGCCAGCTGTTCGGCAAAAGGACGGTACTGTCTCAGCAGAAACAGCCAAATCTTGGGCAAATGCCAAGTTACACGACAAAAAAAGCAGTAAGGTTATTCGAGTAAACATAGGTCGATTATTGATTTTATTTTAAACATTATCCAAAAAATTGGGATGATGCGGATTGCAAGGTAAGCGTTTTAGTACATTTAACGTTAAGTGTAAACCGCAAATCTTAAATTAGTTGACACTAAAAACTGAATTTACCTTCCTTTAGCACCTTATTTTCGGCAACATCATAAAAACGGTATACATATATTCCATTACCCACATTGAATGGTATTTGATTTACGCCGTTGGCAAGTGCAACTGTGCAAACTTCTTTCCCATCTAGTCCATAAATACACATATTCAATTTGTCGAAAGGGGCATCAACCATAATTTTTAATTGTTGTGTAGTTGGAGAAGGGTAGATAATATAACTTCCGTTGATAGCATTTGCATCAAGTCCTATCGTACTTTCCAATAATCCAAAAGTGGCACATGCTGTATCACTGCAACTATTACGGTTGTAAATACTTAAGCACACATCAAATGTGCCCCCATCTTCGTAGTAATTTGTCATTATCTCCTCTAAGTCGGTTGAAATTACAGGGTCTGATTCTATACCGGGTTCTATTCTAAATTGCCAAACAAGGTCTGCGTCACTAAGTGGGTCAGCCGGAGAGACTAAATTTATGGATGTACTTTGAAAATCAACTGCTATGGGAGCTGTCCCTGCGTATTCTGATCCTGTCCACGTAATTTCGTCCGTCAGTACTTCAAAACTGCTGACTGGATTTACCGAGTCCAATGCGATAGTTGCTGAAGCAAAGTTTCCAGCCTCATCCGTTACCTCAACTTCATAATCACCAGGATTCAAACCACCCCATACGGAATAAATGTGGGTTGCGCCTGTAGTTAAGTTTGTCCATGAATAAGTGTAGCTACCTACACCTCCCGTTGCTGTGGCATAAACAACTCCGCCTCCGCTTTGAAAGCCGGCCGTTCTGCACAATGCAGCTTCTTTGTCCGTAGAAACAGCCAAATCTTGGGCAAATGCCAAGTTACAAGACAAAAAAAGCAGTAAGGTTATTCTAGTAAACATAGGTCGATTATTGATTTTTAGTTCAACAGCTATCCAAAAAATGGAATGATTATCGGTTACAAGATAAGGATTTCAATTAATTTAGGGTTAAGTGTAAACCGCAAACCGTAAAAGCATTACAACGCTTTGCGGTGAGATGTGCGCTTAATTTCTTGCACAATTTTGGTTTTGGCATCTTCTACTGTTCTTATTTCAACAAAATCGCCACCACCGCCACTTACTACATTTCGCATGTGATCGGTTAAATACTCGCTTGTTTTAATTCCCACCACTGAAAAAATAATGCCTTTTTTCTGATAATTTTGTGCAATCAATTCTAAATAATCTTTACTTCCCGTATTAAAAGCACCATCTGTAATCATAATTACAATGTTGTTTTTATCTGCCGCATACACTTTGTTGTTTAAACGATAAGCAGCCCGTATCGCGTCACCTCCAGCAGTAGAGCTACTCGTACGTAAGGCATTTACTTTTTCTATAATTTCGTCTTTATCTTTTCCGGTTTTCCCTTCTACAACCACACTAACGTTAGATGAATATTTAATGATTGAAACCAAATCATCCGGACGCAAAATTTTCATAAGCTCCGTCATAGACAGTTTCAGCAACTCCAACTTGCCGTGCGAGTTCATAGAGCTTGAAACATCCAAAATAAATGAAATATTATTCATTTTAAAATGCTGTGCGTCAAACAAGGTGTCCGGCAAATCTTCCAGGGGTGTTTCATCTATTACAAAAGGTTCTTCTACAACCGGTTCTGGCGCAACTGGTTCTTCTTCAGTTACTACTGGTTCCGGTTCATCAACTGTAATTACAATTTCATCTTCCGGTTCTTCCGGCTCGTTTTGCGTGTAAACAGGTGGGTCATCTACCGGTTGTGTAGGCGGGCGTTGCAGTTCAATTTCTACATAATTACGTTGAAAATTTAAATAACCCTCTTTGTAATTTCTTAAATAAGGGTCTTTTTGAGCAGTTATAAAATAATACCCCATTGGAAATTCTTTGTGCACAATTCCATCCTTATTCGTATAATACTCTCCCACCAACGTGTTGTTTTGAACCAAATAAACTTTAGATCGGCGAATGGGTTCACGTGTAATGGAGTCAATTACCTTAACCGTTATGGCAAATTCATAACCCGCACCACTTGGCGGGTCACTATTAAAATCGGGGCAATCTGTTAATGGGTTTGAGCTTGCCTCTTTCACATTACCATTTAGCCGAATGGTAACCGGTTGGTCAGAATCACTGAAGTAAATAGCTATATCGTGCGAAAATTTACCTTTGCGTCCATCATTTATTTTTAATCGGATGGTAATCGATTCACCCGGCATCATCACTTTGCCCGAAAACTTGTAATAAACGTCTCGCGGTTTGTCAATATTCAGTAAAAAGTGTTTTTTGTCAGTATTGTTCGTGAAAACAATATCTGTATAAGTAGGGGCATTGGGGTATAATTCTCCAAAATCATGCGCAGTTTCACTTGCGGTAACTTGTCCAAACCCCGTTATTGAACCTATAAAAATGAATAAAAAGAAAATTCCGCGCATGCAATTAGTATAGTGTTTTTTGCCTTAAAGGTTACAGAAACTATACCAAAGTTAACCATTTGTTGGCAGATGATTTGCCTTTTGTTTTAACGGGTTAACTGCTGAATAATTTTTACGGTTAAAATTTGCTTAAATTTCCAGACCAAACCAAACACTTAAAACCTAAAATTGGTGTGAAAAGACTGTTGCTACTCTTCTTGATCGTGTATTCAACTTGTGGTTATACACAAACCCACAATGTTGGCTTTTCTGCCGGTGTTGCGTTCTCATTCGGCACGCATGTAAACCGTATTGGACTTAGTTTAGGTGCCTATTACAATTATGGCTTTTTTCAGTTAAATGCTACGATTAAGGCGTATTACAATTTCCAATCTTTTGGGCTTAAGCAAAAAACACCCGAATTGCAGTTGGGGTTAGGTGGCCAATTTGGTTTTGGACGGACAGATACAGCGCGTAACCCCATAATTGGAATTGCAGAGAACAACACACGCCATAAGTATTCTGCTGGTTTTGCTTACGTTCATTATTTTGATAAACAGCAAACAACGCAAGGCACTGGTATTTTAAATGCCAACATTCATAATTTTAATGTGATAACAGAAAATGATTTGTTTGGCAACTTAATTCACCAGACAGACCGTTACAGAAACAGGGGCATTAGCTGTAGAATACCGTTACCAATTAGCCAAAGTTGGCATTAGCACACTATTGTGGACACATGATTATGCTGATTGCCCAACCATGATGGATACGAAGGCATTAGAGTGGACACGTTTTGGTTATTATTTAGATAGAGACGTAAAAAACCGCACCGAGACCTTGGGTACGTTAAGTCTTTACGGTAAATATTGGCTGCCTTATAATCAAGAAGCTACAGTTTCAGTTGGTGTGGATAGTGAAAAAATTAGAAATGCCTTTCAGAATAAATTTATCCACGATCAACCCTTTTTTTGGAAAGATAAAATGGTGAAACGCAAGCCGCCTCACATTCCTATGATAACCACAACCAACCGACAATACGTGTATGCAAGCGGACAAACAATTAAGCCCGCGGCATTTTATTTTAACGCAAGCCTAAACACACTTCCATTTTTTTAAAAACTCTAGGCAATCCGTCCGAAAAATAAATAGTAACTTAGTTTTTCTAAATAAAAAGAAAAATGGCATCAAAACTAGATCTACTAAATTCAAAAAAAGCAGAAGCATTAAAAGGAGGAGGCGAAAAGCGGATAGAATCACAGCATAGCAAAGGTAAACTTACCGCACGCGAACGTGTTGAACTATTGGTAGATGAGGATAGTTTTGAAGAAATAGGCATGTTAACCCAACACCGCTCAACAAATTTTGGGTTAGACAAACAAAAGTTTTTGGGCGACGGGGTAGTAACCGGTTACGGTTTGGTTAATGGAAGACCAATTTACGTTTTCTCACAAGATTTTACAGTTTTTGGCGGGTCGTTGGCAGAAATTCACGCAAAAAAAATTGTTCGCATTATGGATTTGTCCATCCAAAACGGTATTCCGCTAATTGGGTTGAATGATTCTGGTGGCGCCCGTATTCAAGAAGGGGTAGTTTCATTAGGTGGCTATGCTGATATTTTTTACAGAAATACACTCGCTTCGGGCGTGGTGCCACAAATATCTGCCATTATCGGGCCATGCGCCGGTGGGGCAGTATATTCGCCAGCGTTAACAGATTTTATTTACATGGTGCAAGATTCCTCATTCATGTTTGTAACGGGGCCAAATGTTGTAAAAACCGTAACGCATGAAGAAGTAACTTCAGAAGAATTGGGCGGCGCGTCAACGCATTCGCAAAAATCAGGTGTGGCACATTTTTCAGTTGAAAATGACTTGAAATGCATTAACGACATTAAAAAATTATTGACTTACTTACCCCAAAACTGCGAAGAGCAACCGCCGCATTACCAATACAGTGCGGCAGATGAATTGCGCGAAGAGTTGGACAGTATCATACCAGAAAACCCGAATCAACCGTATGATATGAAAGAGGTAATTAACCATATTGTAGATAAAAATTCGTTTTACGAAGTACAAGAAAGTTATGCCGAAAATATAGTAGTAGGTTTTGCCTTTTTAGGCGGACGCAGCATTGGTGTGGTAGCAAACCAACCGGCATTTTTAGCCGGCGTACTGGATAATGATGCATCAAATAAAGCAGGGCGTTTCGTTCGTTTTTGCGATTCGTTTAACATTCCATTATTAGTGTTAGAAGATGTTCCGGGCTTTTTACCGGGTACAGAGCAAGAGTGGAATGGCATTATTAACAATGGCGCAAAATTACTGTATGCCTTTTGTGAAGCCACTGTGCCGAGAATTACCGTAATTACGCGTAAAGCTTATGGTGGTGCGTATGATGTTATGAACTCTAAACACATAGGTGCGGACATGAATTATGCCTGGCCAAGTGCAGAAATTGCCGTAATGGGAGCAAAAGGAGCCGCAGAAATTATTTTCAGAAAAGAAATTAAAGAAGCAGATGATTCTCAAGCAAAATTAGCCGAAAAAGAAGCAGAGTACGCCGAACTTTTTGCTAATCCTTACAATGCAGCTGCACATGGTTTTGTAGATGAGGTAATACAACCTTCTTTAACCCGTAAAAAATTAATTAGGGCGTTCGAAACACTTAAAAATAAAGTGGCAAAACTACCTAAAAAGAAACACGGCAACATTCCGTTGTAATTTACCCATAAGCATACATGAAAAATTTTTCCAAGGCAATAAAAGATTACAGCCGGGCAATGGCATTAATTTCAGAATTGAAACTTTGGAAATATTTTTTTATTCCGGCATTAATTGGATTTGTTGTAGGCGCCATAATCTTAACGGCTGCCTGGGTTTGGTCAGATGAGTTTGGTGCGTGGCTAATTAGCTGGTGGACATGGGATTTTGGCAGAGGCGTGGTAGAATGGATCGGCCAGTTTTTAGGAGGAGCAGTAATATTAGTGCTAGGCTTTATTGTATTCAAACACGTTGTAATGGCATTTTCTGCACCATTTATGGCGCCGATTTCAGAAAAAATAGAAATGCATTTAACCGGTAAGCCGTTAAATGAAACTGATACCAAAAAAGAGTATATACGCGTATTAATGCGCGGCATTCGAATTAATATGCGCAACCTTGTAAGAGAGCTACTCATAACGTTGCCGTTGTTAATTTTGGGTTTTGTGCCCATAGTAAACTTAGTAACGGGCATTGCTGTTTTTTATGTTCAAGCCTATTATTCGGGCTACGGAAATATGGATTATACCCTGGAACGTTATTTCAATTATGCAGATACAAAAAAGTTTGTAGCTGCAAACCGCGGAGTGGCTGTTGGCAACGGGTTTGTGTTTACGTTAATGCTCTTTATTCCTTTTTTAGGGATGATGTTAACATTGCCCATTTCCACCGCAGCAGCTACTATATCTACAATTGAGCAGTTAAAAACTAAAAAATTAGTTTAATGCAATTGGCGCACTTGCACATTGAAGCTTCCAACGGTAAATTATCTGCCGAGTGTGCAGATCGGGGCATAATTTCGTTTTTAAGTTTTTTAGAATGGGTAGAACAATTGCCCTATAAACGAAATTCAAACCGGGAAAATTATAACCTAGTATTTGACGAAGAGTGTGGAACATGCAGTACTAAACACGCCTTAATCAAAGCTGTCGCCACAGAAAATAAGTGGGATTTTGTAAAACTTTATATAGGCATTTATAAAATGAACAAAGCTACCAACCCTGGAGTGGCAAATGTGCTGGCAGAGCATCAACTAAACTATTTACCAGAAGCGCATACTTATTTAAAAATTAACGACGAAATAGCAGATCGTACCGGCTTACGTTTAGGTAAAATTCCGTTCCATAATGTACTTCTCACGGAAATCGAAATTGACCCTCACCAAATTGGGCAGTTTAAAATAGATTGGCATAAAAATTACATAAACACTTGGGCAATCGAAAATCAGTATAACCCCAGCAAAATTTGGGCGGTTCGTGAGGCTTGTATTGCTGCGTTGGAGGGGTAGCCTATATCGCTTAACATCCAACCAATTCCTTAACCTTTTCATAATCAATCTTAAAAAATTATATGGAAAACTGAACGTTTTTGCATCATAGGTTTAAACAGTAAAAACGAATAGTATGAAAAGTAAATTTTTTTGGATTGGAATAGTAGCTTTTATATGTTTGATGTTCAATACAACACACGCACAGCAAAAAACCGGAATTATTTTTGGAACGGTGACGGATGATGCCAGCGCAGAGTTGATGCTTGCTGTAAAAGTACAATTAATCAATACTAAAACCCAAGATAAGATTAATGGAATAACTGACTTTGATGGAAAGTATCAATTTAAAAATGTACCAGCGGGAACGTATAATGCTACTTTTTCATTCATTTCCTATGAAACGTTGGAAATAAAGGGAATAGAACTAAAAGCTGGTGAAAATAAAAAAGTGGATGCTGCAATGAAAGCATCAGCTAATGAGTTGAACGAAGTAGTTATTATGGAAAAAAGACCTGTGAAACGTGCAGAAAGCCTTTCCATTAATGCAATAAACAGAAAGTCTACTGTCAACGTAGCCTATTCGAGACAAGACGCGCCTTATCATAACACAGAATCGTATGCAGGCATTGAAGAAAATGGCTACAAAACCGTTTCAGTAAATCCGCTTTCCACTTTTTCTGTAGATGTTGATGCGGCCTCATATTCCAACATTCGTCGTTTTTTACTTTCGGGCCAAAAGCCAGATAAAGGCGCAATTAGGTTAGAAGAAATGATTAATTATTTTAATTATGATTACCCAAACCCCAAAGCAGACGACCCTTTTTCCATAACTACAGAAATTGGCGATTGCCCGTGGAATAATAACAAACTTGTACACATTGGTTTGCAAGGTAAACGCATAGATAAAGAAAATTTACCGGCTAGCAATTTAGTATTTTTGTTAGATGTTTCTGGTTCAATGTCTAGCCCCGATAAACTGCCATTGCTCAAAAAATCATTCAAAATGTTGGTGAATGAGTTGGGAGAAGATGACAGAGTGGCGATTGTTGTATATGCCGGGGCAGCTGGCATGGTATTAAAACCAACACCGGGCAATAAAAGCCCAATAATTTTAGAGGCGCTGGAAAATTTACAGGCAGGTGGTTCAACAGCCGGGGGAGATGGTATAAAACTCGCCTATAAAGTAGCCCGTGAAAATTTTATAAAAGGTGGAAATAATCGCGTTATTTTGGCAACAGATGGCGATTTTAATATAGGAATGAGCTCTGACGCGGCCATGAAATCGTTAATAGAAAAAGAACGTGAATCGGGTGTTTTTTTAACCTGTTTGGGCTTTGGTACGGGTAACCTAAAGGATTCTAAAATGGAAATGCTTGCCGATAAAGGAAATGGAAACTATGCCTACATTGACAATTTATTAGAAGCTAAAAAAGTATTGGTAACCGAAATAGGAGCAACGCTTGTTGCCATTGCTAAAGATGTGAAAATTCAAGTAGAATTTAACCCCGAGCATGTAGCTTCGTACCGGTTAATTGGGTACGAAAACCGTTTACTGAATGATGAAGATTTTAATGACGATACGAAAGATGCAGGAGAAATAGGTGCCGGCCATTCAGTTACTGCCTTGTATGAGGTTGTGTTAAAAGGAAATGAAGACGGTAATACACCAAGTGTAGATGAATTGCGGTATCAAAAAAAGGGAGAGGCAAAAGAAAATTTTTCGGATGAACTATTAACCGTAAAATTCAGATATAAAGCACCTAACGGGGTTACAAGTAAATTGATAGAACGTAGTTTACAAGCTGATTTTTCAAAGAAAACGTCCACAAACTTTAACTTTTCGGCCACGGTAGCGGGGTTTGGTATGCTATTGCGCGATTCTGAGTACAAAGGCAACCTTACGTTTGCAGATGTGCTTAAGGCGAGTAAGGACAATAAAGGAGATGATGCCAATGGTTATCGGGCAGAATTTATCCGTCTCGTAGAAGCTGCACAAGTTATTTACGAATAAAGATTGTTCGTCAAATTAACTCCAGATAAATAAACACATTTGTGTTGCCATTGGTTATTGGATCCATAACCCTATTGTAATAAAATATAGGGCTTAATCCACTTCAAATACAATAGCACGTTTATCATGCGTTACAGGACTATCACCAATAGAAGTTACCATTAACGTATTGTTTGAATTTACTAAGAGTTTTCCCAATACATTGTCTTTACTGTTATTCAACTCTGTATAGCAACCAATTTTTCGACCGTCTAAAGAAAATTTAGCGAGGCATAAATTAGGATATCCACCGTAATTAGAGCTACAGTTTTCACCGAAATTTCCTCCAATGTAGACGTAGTCATTGTGTATAATTACGTCCCAGGCATAATCATCTGCATCTTCAGTGCCAAATTGTTGGTGCCAAACAATATTGCCGGTTAAATCCATTTTAATTGCATTTATGTTTTTAGCGCATTCTCCAATTGGACCTTGGTAACCAGAAGTGTATAAAAAGCCTTCGTGAAACGTAACATCTGTAATATGATACCCATTTGAAGGAATGGTGTTAACAATGTTTCCAGTAGTTACATCTAAAATAACAACCTGCCATGCAATGTTTATAATAAACATTTGAGCGGTAGCTTCATCATAGTGGAAAGATGAGCGATTGGAAGGATCAAACGTTTTATGCCAAATCTCTTCAAGCTCATAATTGTATCGATATACCTCCGTAGCATAAATTGTACTTCCGGCAATTAACAATAAACCTCCGTCAATATGTTCAATAAGAGGAGGTGTAACAAAATCAACGTTAAGTGGTTCAATTTCGGAAAAATCACCTGTCATTAGAAAGAGTTTTCCATTACCATGTCTACCAGAAACCAAATAATTACCATTTGGTAATTCTGCAATACTGGCTATGTTTTCTTCAATTATTTGGCTGAATTCAACTTCAAAATTAGAATTTAGCTTAAATATATAGTGGTTATCATCACCATATTCTTTCGTCAAGCGCATAAAATAGCCGCCGTCATTCGTTTCGAAAAAAGTAATGGAAGAATATTTTACTCCAGCCGTTTCGTAAGTTAGTTTAGTTGTCAACGAAATAGAGGAACAACTATTTTTATCATCCATTTCTTTTTTCTTGCATGCACATAATAAAACACCTACAATTAAAAAAAAACTAAGTTTATAAATTATATTTTTCATACTACCTGTTTTAGAGGGGTAACTAGTGTTTTTTTAAAGCGATTCCAAAAGATATAAAAAAGAAGAAAGCTGAATGCCTAAATTAATAACGAATTTGACCTTTTTTAAATCATCTTTGTACTGATTAAGTTTATTTTAAACGCCTAATAGAAGCTGCGCAAGTTATTTATGAATAAAATAAATACAATCATTTAGCGTTCTAGAAAAAAATAACTAAACTAAAATTTTTATGATCGCTCTAAAAAAAATAGTATTGACGTGCACCGTATGCTTAAGTGCCTTTTTGGTAAATGCACAAAATGTTGACTTCGGCATTACGCTTGATTCTGATAGTAGGGATAAAGTAGGACTACAGCTGAGAAAAACATTAAACGAGAAATATAAATTGAGAATAAGCACGACTGTTGGAAGTGACAACGCGTACTTATTCAATAACCGAAAGATAATCGCCTCTACCGATAGTAGTGTAACATTTGAAGATTTTACAAGAATAGACGATTATGCCAACTTATACATTGGAGCAGAAAGACAATTGGGAAACTCTCTCTTTTCAGTAGGAGGTGATCTAAAAGTAGGGTATGAAAAAAACCGAATTAACTATTACACACTTACCACAACAAAAAATAGCGAAGGAGATTATCAATCAACGGCTTCTACGTTATTTGCTGATTTTACAAACCCGGCTGGGTCTAATATTATACGGCATTACCTAGTCACAGGGTTGAGGTTGAGTTTAAACTTAAACGCACCTATTTCTGATTCCTGGATTTTTCATTCAGCGTTAAACACGCAGGCAAGTGTACCCATTTATATGGGTGCAACACAGCGTTTTGGCAACCAGGATCGTTTTATTGGAAATCCGCCCTCTGTGTTTAACTTAAACGTTTCTGCAACAGTTGGTATCCGGTATCTTTTTGGGATGAAAGGGTGAAAGATAGGCTAATAACGGTGAATGGCACTGTCTATTTGAGTGCCATAAACTAAGCCATACGCACCATTCTCAAAAAAATAGGGCGGATTATAATACTGCCCGTTAGCCAACTGAGAGTTGACATAATCTGCCGTTTCTTCTAAAAAAACACCAATGTCTTGCGACAGTAAAATTGTTTCGATTTTGACCAAGTCATTGGCGCCAACCAAATAACCCCAATTAAAATTAATGGGTAGGGTAAATACTGTATCTGTAGCCACAGGTAATTGAATAATTTCATAAATGGGTGTTACCGTTTCTGTCCATATCGTATCTAAAGGTAAAGCAGTCGTATCCGCCTTGTACAGTTTAAATTTTAAGTATTGGTTTGGCGTTGTATTACTTAGTTTTAAATGAATTGTAGGTGTGTCCGGAGAACCATTATTCAATGAATCAAACATCACCGTATCAATTGCAATCGGGTAAGGCATGTGCGTAGTAGCACAATATTCCTCTGCTTGGTATGTGAAACAAATTTCGTAAGCATCACCAGGTACGCCAGCAAAAGGCGTAGCAGCCTTGTAGCGCCCTTCTGACAACGAAATAAATGGAATGGTTTCCGTTGGACTAGTTACGTTTAATACAATTCCATCTGGAATAGCAGGCTTGTTTGCACCAATATTTGTACTTAACGTAAACTGAAACTCATGTTGTTTCATAACTTCTGTAAAGTAACCTTCACAGGTAATTTGCCGATTTGTATGGTTAGATAATTTTAGTGCAGGTGATTTATTACACCCTGTAAAAACAACAGAAAGTACTAAAAACCATGCTATGTATACGTTTGCTTTAATAACGGAAACTTAAATTTAATGAAATCATAAAAGGAGAGTAGTCAATGGATTTAATTTCTAATTCACTTGGCGCACCGTTTTGCCTTTCAACGTAAGCAACAGAGGGGTTATACCGTCTGAAAAAATTTGTAATATTAAACGTTAAATCCCAATTGTCACGTTGTTTTTGAACACCTAAATTTCGTTTAAAAGAAAGGTCAAACCGTCTAAATGTAGGCATCCGTTCGGCATTTCGCTCACCAGAGTATAATGGAAACGCAGTACCATCCACCAAAAACTGACCGTTGGGTAATGTTATAGCCGTTCCGGTATGGGCAATAAAATTAGCCGTAATTTGCCATTTTTTACTCAAATTAAAAAACTGACTAAAGGATAAATAATGGGGTCGATCACCCGGTGCTTTGTAAGGTTGATTATTGTTAACGCCATCTATTTGCTGTTTAGTGTTAGTATACGCGTAAGATAATGCCGCAGAATACCATGTTGTAAACTTATAGGTAACCATAAACTCTGCACCCCAAACATGCAGTTTACCGGCAAGTAAATTGCTCTCAATATCTGTAGATGAAATAAATACAGGCGAAGCATAATCCAATACGTTCATAACAAATTTGTTGTATACAATTAATGAAGTTTGCAAATTATTGCGCACATGCGACCACCCTAAAGAGGTTTGTAAATTGCGTTGAGGCCTTAAATAAGCGTTAGAAGGTGTCCAAATTTCAATGGGCAAAAAATAATTAACATAGTTAACAATGTGCGTGTTTTGACTCGTAATAATAGTTGAAAATTGCGCCACATCAAACTCACTAAGCCGGTACGATAACATAACCCTTGGATCAACAAAAAAAACCGGGTCATACAGCTTATTTTTTTCATATACCACCTGTGTTTGCGAAAAATCAGCGTTGAGGTAAGCCGTTGTATCCCCCGTTCCAATATGAAATGAGAACGGAAAACGTATACCTGCCTCTAGCTTTAACCGTCGCGAGAATTTTTTTTCAATTGACCCATAAAAACCATTTTCAAGCGCCACACGCTCTAAAAAAAGATTGGCATTGGCATCACCAAAACTGCCCTGGTTTGTACGCAAAACCGCTGCCGATAAGCCATAGTTTAGCGTAACAGAGTTTGATTTATAGTGCGTAATGTCATACGCCGCTTTATCTGTTACCACTTTTTGCCCTAAGCGAATGTCCTTTTTTTGCAAGGTGATTAAACCCGAATTACCAACCTCACCAATTACTATGGGGTTTGTACGGTCATAACCATAGGCAAACTCGCTGTGGGTTAAACTTAAATTAGAAAATGTTTTGGTATTAATAATATGGTTCCACCTAAACGAGCCGGCCACATTGCCCCACTGGTAGTCCGCTTCATTATTCGCTACGCGGTCTTTTCCGTAATAACCCGTAAAATAAATACGGTTGTTAGAGTTGAGGTGAAAATTAACTTTGCCATGTGTATCAAAAAAACTAGGGCTACCCAATTGCCTGTTGCCCACAATGCTGTACAACGCCCCCGGAAAAGTTGAAACACGAGATGAAAGGTAAAAAGAAGCTCTTTTTTTAGCCAACGGGCCTTCTACATTTAACCGCGCCATAAAACCACTTAAGCCACCAGAAACATGCGGCTTGTTCAAGTTACCGTCTTTGGTTGTAATTTGTAAAACAGAAGCACTACGCGTGCCATATTTTAGCGGTATAAAGTCTTTGTAAAGCGTGGCAGATTTTAATGCATCAGTATTTACAATAGAGTAAATACCCAATAAGTGCGTGGGGTGGTAAATCGGAATTTCGTCAATCAACACCAAATTTCCACCAATGCCAGAGCCACGTACTTGAAAATTTGCGCCCCCGTCGGTAGAGGGTTGCACACCGGGCAATTGTTGAATATGGCGCAACAAATCACGCTCGCCACTTGCCGCGGGCACTTTTGAAATAGCTTCGGGTGTAATAATAGTACGGTCTATCCCTGGCAAATCGGCCACGGTTTGTATGGGTTGTAGGCTATCCGTTCGTACTTCTACTGTTGTAAGCATTAGTGTATCCAGGTAGAGGTGAAAGTTCATTACCATTTCATCTTCTATCAAAATGCTATCGCGTACGGCTAGCATACCTAAAGAAGCAACGGTAAAATATGTTTTTCCTTTGGGCACCTCTAATGCGTAATATCCATACGTGTTAGATATACACCCCACACCATATTCTGGAAAAGCAATGCGCGCGCCAATTAATTCCTCTCCAGAATGTCGCTCGCGTATGTAACCGCTCAGCACCACTTTTTCAGATGTAGAATTAATTTTGTACACCGTAATTTGGCTGCCTAGTTCTTTATATAACAAAGCCGTTCCAGAAAAAAGGTAATCTAAAATGGTGCGAATGGGCGTTTGCTCAAAGGTAGTCGTGATTTTTTTTTCAATGCTGTTAATTTGGGTTGAATTGTATGAAAAATTAACCCCAGCGGTTCTTTCAAGCAAGTTTAAGCTGCGCTCTATTGTTAATTGGTTAAATGCTACGCTTACTTCTTGGTCTAGCAGTTGTTGTGCGCTTAAAAAAGGCGCCAGCATTAAAAGTGATACCAAAAAGAATAACCGCATAAATTAATTCTATTCAGATGCAAAAAAAGCTGAAAGTTGCACAGGTTATTTTACTTTAGTTGGATTTGGTCTTCTCCGTATTCAGCTTGCACATTACAAGTTAATACAATTGCCTCAATAACGGTGCTTAACGCTTCATTATTAAATGTACCATTAAAGGTGGGTGTGGTTTGGGTATCACCTGTTTTCATTTCCAGCTCCACTGTCTTATCGTAATATTTGTTTAATAACATCACCACTTCGTCCAGTGGGGTGTTTTCAAACACAAAATTTCCGGTTTTCCATGATAAATAGTTTTTATCCACCTCCTTAACGTCAGATATGGAAGCACTAGTGGCAAAAGCAGATTGCCCTTTGGTTAATTGCACTTCACCATTTTCATTGCGTAGCTCCACTTTTCCACGTTCAACAGAAACCACCGTTGCCGTGCCACTTGCATCTACATTAAAGGCTGTTCCAAGCACTTCCACCTCTCCCAAACCAGTGGTAATTATAAACGGGTGTTCAGCATCTTTAGCAATGTCAAAAAAAGCTTCTCCTTGTAATGTTACAGCCCGGTTCAGTGTAAAATTTGAGGCATATTCAACAGTAGAGTTACTGCCCAACCAAATGGTAGACCCATCAGGCAAATTAATTTCTTGCGGGCTGTGGTCAGCATTCGCTATTTCTTGCCCATTGCCGTTGCGGTTTAAAAACCACATTCCCGCCAGGCCTACTAATAAAATGGCACAAGCTGCAGCAACTTGTTTGTAAAACTTTAGCTTAATTACTTTTGTATCGCTGTCAACCTTCGGTTCAAGTTGCGGTTCTATTTTTTCCAATGCTTTTTTAGCATCAAAAGGTTCAGCAGGTAAATCTTTTGCATTAAAAGTTAGCGTAGTTTCCCACGCCGCTGACAATTGTGCAAACTCCTCCTCATGTGTCGCCTTCCATTCGTGCAAACGCACCTTATCTTCTTCAGAAATTTCTCCGGAAAAATAAGCTGCTAATATGTCATTAATGTCCTTCATTTGTTTTTAGTCGCAGTGGTGTTACATATCCCCTATTGTGTCCAAATAAAAAATAAAAAAATTAGTAATTCCTTGTAATCTGCTAATTCGGCGCGTAAGTGTTTAAATGCCCGCCCCATTTGATTTTCCACCGTTTTAGGCGATATTTGCAGGTGAGCGGCAATTTCTTTATAACTCAGCCCATCCAGCTTGCAAAGCATAAAAACTTCTTGCGTTTTTTCGGGTAATTTATGAATGGCCATCATCAGCACATCCTTTATTTCTACATTTTCTGCTATTTCATGCTCGGGTTGCACAGTAACCTCCTGTACGTGCAGGGCTTCTTTTTCATATTTGCGTTTGGTGGTTAGTTTGCGCAAAAAATCAATGCATTTAAACTTTACAGACCGCACCAAATAGTGTGTGGCTTTTTCCAATAATGGCTCGTTTTTTTTTGTGTTCCAAAAATTTACAAAAATACCTTGTACAATATCTTCAGCTTCGTCAAAATCTTTAACGATCATAAACGCATAGTTGCACAGCGGGCTGTACTGCTCTTCAAAAAGCTGATTGTATTCTTGTCGTGTCATTTAATAAAAAAAGCTGTGGTAAAACTAATTAAATTATCGGATGCTCCGTGCACTTCTTCCCATCCATTTAAGCATTATTTTGTCTTAAATCATTGGGTTCGAACTGTTTTCTTTGTTAAAAAAGAATAAATTAAATAATCCAACGTTTCTAAGCTATATATTTATATGGATTTCGAAATCTGCCCTTATCATCTAACAAAAAAAATTTTATAATCAGTAGGGGTAAGCAAATAAATAAACGATTATAAAACGAACATTAAAAAATAATTAAATATGAAAAACACAATGAAAGCCACGGCTATTTTATTTTCGTTGTTCCTCGTAGTTTCATGCGGGAAAAGCAAAAACAAAGTAGTTGACGGTTACAAGCCAATTTATGCAACGGCGCAAGATTTGGAAAAGATAGAAGTACGATCTAGCGAAGCATTAGAAAATCCAGGACGCATTTATGTGTATGATAACTATTTATTGATTAACGACCAATCCAAAGGAATTCATATCTATGATAATGCAAATAAAAGCAACCCAACAGAGGTTTCGTTCATTGCCATTCCTGGCAACATGGATTTTTCTGTAAGCGGAGGGATGTTGTATGCTGATAACATTACAGATATGATTATCATTGATATTTCTAACCCTGCAACACCAGCGTACAAAAACAGAATTTCAAACGTTTTTCCGGTACAGCAATTTCCGGATGAGTTTGGTGCGTTTGAGTGTGTAGATGCTGAAAGAGGCATGGTAGTAGGATGGGAAAAAACACAGTTGACAGACCCTAAATGTTTCAAATAAAAAACTAGAGAAAAATGAAAAAGTTAAAAAAATATATTTGCTTGGCTCTAGTTGGAGCGGCAATTGTAAGTTGTGAGAAAGAAGTGGATGAAGTAACGCCAAACGCAGCAACAAAAAACCAAGTTACAAACGGACTTGGCGGATCAATGGCACAGTTTACCATTATTGATAATTATTTGTATACGGTAGACTATAAATCGTTAAAGGTTTTTCATATTGTAGATGCTGAAAACCCTAAATTGTTAGAAACCATTAATTTGGGGGTAGGCATTGAAACGATTTTTCCGCAAAACGATCACCTTTTTATAGGAACACAAAACGGCGTGCGTATTTATGACGTAACTAACCCAAGAAGCCCACAGCCGGTTTCTCAGTTTGATCACGTAACAAGTTGCGACCCTGTAGTGGCAAATGACCACTATGCAGTGGCTACGTTACGCGGTGGAACAGCTTGCGGAGGTAACTCAAATCAATTGGACATTATTGATATTTCAGAGATCAATAACCCTCAATTAGCGGCAAGCCAATTGTTAATCAACCCTTACGGGCTAGGTTTTTCTTCGGCAGACGAAAACATAGTTTACGTATGTGATGGCTACGATGGGTTTAAGGCGTATAATATTGCTGATTTGAACAACATAACAATGGAAATGCAAATGATTAATATCGAAGCATTAGACGTTATTTCTACAGACGACAATAACTTAATTGTGTTGAGCAGAGGTGGTGTTTATCAGTTTGATGCATCAAACCCAATCAATTTGATTGAAAAATCAGTTATTTCAGTACAATAATTTTAATATTTAATTGGAGGAGGGCATTTTTTAGCCCTTCTCCTTTTTATCTTTTCCAAATGAAAAAAATAATGCTTGGTTTTTTGTTGGTGTTTAGTGCAACTATGTTTGCGCAAGAAGATACCACAGCTGCTGAAAAAACAAACTCAGAGGTTTGGTATTTGGCTACCGCTCCAAAAGTTTACAAATTCAGCCCGTTAGATGTTTTTTCAGTAATTCCAACTTTTGGGTTAGACGTGGAGGTGCAATTGCCAAGACCAACCACAAGTTTACAAGTGGGCGTTGGTATTGTGCCCAATATGTTTCAAATTTTATCAAATAGTACTTTTAATGACTATAAGTGGATGCGTGGTTACAAAGTACGATCTGAGTACCGGGCGTATTTTCCCAATAGCACTTCAAATTATATTTCGTTTGGGCTTTCGCTTCGGCACTTAATTATTCGAAAAGATGTTGCCGTGGGGATGGAACCCTTTCAAGGCCAATTCGGGCAAACAGAATTTGCTTTTTTCCAAAACACATCCATGATTTTTAATCGTTTCACGACGGATTTAGCAGTAAAAATTGGAACGCAAATAGAAACAAATGCCAATGTGATACTAGACCTATATGCCGGGCTTAGTTTGCGCGGTACATACGTTCAGTCAAACTCCACCATGCCCATTGGTGCTTTAATAGTACAACAACGGGGTATATGGCAATTAGAGGATGGTCACAAACGAAATTATCCTTTACCATTAGTTGGTATAAAAATAGGTTTTAAGCGTTAGGCTTAGCTTGCTTATAGTATTTTTTCGGAAAAATAAGCATTCCAAAACACGCCCCTTTTTCTTTGTACATGTTTTTATGATGCACTTTGTGCGCCTTTCGTGCCGCCTTAAAATAACGGTTATCAATATTGTCAAACCATTTCATCCGACGGTGAATAAGCACATCATGCACTAAAAAGTACACAATTCCATAAACGGCTATGCCAAAACCAATGCCCATCATAACAGGGTTGTTGTAAATAAACCCAAACATAATGTTTAACCACGACGGGATGGCAAAAATTAAAAAGAACGAATCATTCTTTTGGAATAACTTTCCGGTGGGTTGGTGATGGTCCTCATGCAGTTTCCATAAAAAACCGTGCATAACATATTTATGCGTAAACCACGCCATGAACTCCATGAAACAAAAAGCGGCAATTAATGAAATGGCTAAAATCATACTTCAAATTTATAGACTTTTTTACTTTTTAACTGTTTTGAGTGGCATTTTGTTCATTCGCTTAATGCGTTTTCTGTTTTAATTTTTTTAGTTACAAAACCCTCCGCGGTAAATGACACTTGGAAATAGTACGCCACCTCATGCTCAAACATTGATGATTTAGCACTGAGTAAATTTTGGTGCGTCACCCAATCAGAAAAAACAACCGTGATATTATTGTTTTCAGAAATGTAATGAAAATGTGCGCCGTGTTCGTTAATCAACGCAGTTTCTTCAGCACTTAAATTATCAAAAAAAGCATCATTTTTAAATGTCGGAAAGGTAGATGACTTTCGCCAGTTCTGCTGTTGCTCATTCCAAACCAAAAAATTAAACTGTTCAGACGTACGCCCAATTTGGCTTAAATAGGCGTACTTTTTTTCGTCTACACGAAAGGTTTTAAAGTCTAAATTGGCAATGCAGTTATCATTATGCATAGAAAGTTGATTCTCTTTCTCATCCACCATATACTCATGCCAGTGCGACAAATCACCATGTTGGTGTACAACTAATTCAAATATTTGACTGTATGAGTAGCAAAAATCCGTACCAAAAAAAGACGAATCAACAGCAAAAAAATCTTGAATGAGTTCGGGCTGTTTTTCCAGTTCTATTTCATCCATCTCCGCTTTTGACGGGGCTATTTCATTAAAAGTTCCGGTCTGCAGGTTCGCTTCCTTCTCGCTGTTGCTTCCGCATCCTATCAAAAAAAGGGCACTAATAATTAAGCCGTGTTTTATCATTTAATAACACCCAGTTCTTTCCCTACTTTTTCAAATGCGTTGATGGCTTTGTCTAGCTGTGCTTTTGTATGCGCTGCAGAAAGCTGAACGCGTATACGCGCTTGTTCTTTAGGTACAACGGGATAAAAGAAACCAATGGCATAAATGCCTTCTTCTAACAAACGGTTGGCAAATTCTTGCGCTATTTTAGCATCATATAACATTACGGGTACAATGGGTGAGTCTCCCTCGCGTACATCCAGCCCTGCTTTTTTAACGCCCTCTTTAAAATAGGTCGCATTCGCCTCAAGTTTATCCCGTAATTCTGTTGTTGAACTTAGTAAATCAAACACAGCAATAGATGCACCTACAATAGAAGGGGCTAATGAATTAGAAAACAAATAAGGGCGAGAGCGTTGGCGCAACATATCAATCACCGCTTTTTTACCAGATGTAAATCCACCCATGGCACCGCCAAGTGCTTTTCCAAGTGTGCCTGTAATAATGTCTACACGCCCCATTACTCCATTATGCTCGTGCGTTCCTCTTCCGGTTTTGCCAATAAAGCCTGTTGCGTGGCAATCATCTACTAGTACTAGGGCGTCATATTTTTCTGCCAAATCACAAATTTTATCCAATTTAGCAATGTAGCCATCCATAGAAAATACGCCATCTGTTACAATAATGCGGTTGCGGTGCTTTTGTGCAGCTTTTAATTGTTCTTCCAAATCGGCCATGTCCGAATTTTTATAACGGTAACGTGCCGCTTTGCAAAGTCGCACACCATCAATAATAGAGGCGTGGTTCAGTTCATCAGAAATAATCGCATCTTCTGCCGTAAACAAGGGTTCAAATACACCGCCATTTGCATCAAATGCAGCCGCGTATAAAATGGTGTCCTCCATGCCTAAATAATCGGCTATTTTTTTCTCCAGAGTTTTATGAATGTCCTGCGTTCCGCAAATAAAACGGACAGATGACATACCAAACCCATGAGAGTCCAACGCCTTTTTAGCTCCTTCAATTACCTTTGGATGCGACGAAAGCCCTAAATAATTATTCGCGCACATTATCACCACCTCTTCGCCAGTGTCCACTTTTACTTCTGCACCCTGTGGGGTTACAATAATGCGTTCTTCTTTATAAAGCCCGGCGTCTTTAATTTCTGCCAGTTCGTTTTCCAATTGTTGTTCAAGTTTTCCAATCATAGCGTTTTCTTTGTGATGTTTCATACAAAGATAATCATTCAATTGAACTATTTTAGCAGTACAATTGTTTTGACACTATGCAGTT
>CAVTPI010000007.1:0-847431 GCA_963736585.1 Crocinitomicaceae bacterium
TACCTAAATAGTGTGATATACCCGTACCACTCAAAAACCTTATCGGTAGCGGCATCCCTGGCCTTCACCTTCCATATATACGTTCCGTTAGGTGCATTAATTCCTTGATAGGTACCATCCCATTGGTTTACGGGGTCATTGGTTTGCCAAACAAGTTCACCCCAACGGTTGTAAACACCCAAATCAAACATGGCTAAGTCTACTCCTTCTACAAATACGCCCCATGTTTGATTGTGTATGTCGTTATTGGGGGTAAACGCATTTGGCGCATAAATAAGTTGATCTGCACGAATGTCTATAATTTGAATAATGGAATCAACACAGCCATACTCATTCTCTTCTATTAAGGTGACGGGATACTGCCCTACTTCAAACACTGGATATTCAACCTCAACAATTGTTGTATTAGAAGCAAAAGGTGGGTTGCCACCCGGTAGCGACCATTCATAAATGCTAAACTCTTCGGGATTGGCATTAGTCAGCTCTATCAACGTGTTAAAATAGTCGGTGGGGTTTGGTGTGCTTAAAAAATAGGGTGTGGGCAACGGGTTGACTAAAACAGTTTGGATTAGTGAATCCATACAGCCAAAATCTGTGGTTAATAATAGTTTTACGTCATATATCCCCGGAAATTGGAATGTATGTTCAGGGTTTTGCAAGGTGTCTGAAGCTGAACCATCTCCGTAAGACCATATCCAATTGGTAATGTTAATATCTCCACCCGTAAATGAAGCATCAGCAAAAAGTACAGGGTTTTCTGCACAAACGGTATCAGACAAAAAGCTGGCAACTACTTTTACAAGTTCAACATCCTCTGAAGTACTGTCAACACATCCATTTTCTGCCGTTACTACCAACTTTAAATTATAACTTCCGTTCTCATCAAAAATATGAATTGGGTTTTGTTCTGTAGAAAAACTACCATCTCCAAATGTCCACTCCCATGAGGCTATGCTCACTGCCCCGTCTATTGTCGTTTCATCTAAAAATTGAAGTTCGCTGTGCGCGCAACCGTACCAGGATACTCCATCAGAATATGTGCCCACTCCTTCAATTGAGAATGCGGGGTCTGGTCGGGCTGAAACGGTTACATCTACAAGCGCTGTATCATTGCACGAAGGGTCATCACTATAATTGATGAGCGCCACCGTGTACAGGCCGGGTGCAGTATAAAAATGCGTGGGGTTTTCGTTCGTAGACGTTTCTCCATCTCCAAAATACCAAATGCGGTCACCAAATTCACCATCAATGACGACGGAGGTATTTTCAAATGTAACGGACCTGCCCATGCATACATTTTCTGCCTCAAAACCAGACTTTATAATATTGGGGGATTCATAATCTGCTGTTTTACACCCACCATCAAAGTTGTTGCGCACTGTAAATGTACCCACACCGTAAGGCACAGGTATAAGTGTAGGCCCTGTTTCGCCGATTAAGGCAACCCCATCTTTATACCATTGCCAAGTTGAACCCGGTGGAGTAACCATTTCACCGGTCAAAATCAAATCTCCGGAACACCAACCACCTGTTTTGCTAATAAAACCAAATGTTTCGGTATCCACTAGCACAAACTCATCAAAGTAAAAATAAGAATTGGCCCCACCTACAAGTTCGCCGCATGAAGCACCAAAAGCAAAGGCACTTAAATCTACGGTTGGTGTAAACTCAATGGTAACGGCTTGCCAAGCGCCATCAAAAGTATAATTTACTGTTTCTGTTGTGAGGAGTTCCCAATCTCCCGAACCATCCGGACACGAAATACCAAACCACGGCAAATCACCACAATTGGGCGAGCCGTAAAAATTAAAATCTAATACATCTGTTGTGCCATAGCTGTAAGAGGTGTGAAATTGAAATGTGTAACTAACACCCGCCAAAAGCGGGGTGGGCAAACAAGTACCGGCATACTCTCTGTATCCGGTTAAAAAGTTGTATAACCCAACAAAACCATCACCGCCACCAGGAAGGGGAAAGCTAGGCGGTACTTCGCCGAAGGGTAAAGCTGCAAAGTCACATGTGTTAAAATAATCTGCCGTAGCGGCGGAGGCCTGTTGCCAAAAGTCTGCACATTCAAGGTCTTCTTCTCCATCCGGACAACAGGAATTAGCCTCATAAGAAGGATTGGGGATTACACTCAAATCCACCAAATTATTGCAGTTGCAATCCATGTCATTTAAATCGACTAAACCGTCTCCGTCATCATCTATGGCATTATCGCATATTTCTTGACTGAACGCAGCGTGCATTCCAAAGAACAAAAAAAATACAGTTGCCAATAACGCTTTCAAAATCGGAATACTAACTTGGTTTACTTAGATTAAACAAAAAACTTAACCAATTGGTTTAAATTTAGTCATTTTCATTTAAAAAAAGCAAATAAGTGTAGGCAAATGAATTAGTTATCAAAAAAAAGAAGCATAGCGTTACACGCGATTTTTAAATCTTCCGGCAGTTTAGCTTCTGTCCAGGGCTGTTTAGCACCAAATGTATGCCCTGCGCCTTTTATAATTTCCATCCCTGCAAATTTTTCATTTGCTTCGCTCCATTGGGCTACTATTTGTCCTTCTGAAATGCTAACTGCCAAATCCATATCGCCGTGGACAACTAAAAATGGCTGAACCAACTTTTCCGTTGCTTTTTGAATGTTTAATCCATCCTCATGCTCCAAAAAATCCGTGTAAAACGAAAAGTAGTGCGGCATCTGTTGGTTTGTCCTTCCGTTTTTAACAAAGTATACACCCGTTTGTTTCCAATCGGCTAATTCATCTCCCGTGGGGAAACGCGAACCAATATCGCTTATGCCGGCTAACGTAACCAGTTTACTTATTTTTGGATTTTCCGCCGCTGCTAAAACAGCAACGCCCCCTCCTCTGCTATGCCCAATAACATAAATAGGAAGTGTTAGTTCTAATTCCTGCCGAATCATCCGATCTACCTCGTCCACCACTCTATTTAAGTCATTCACCTCATACGTATATCGATTTTTACCAAATGCCTCTAAATCTGGAAAATCTATTGGTTTTTCTACTGTACCGCCATTGTGAGACATATTAAATTTTACGAAACCAAACTGCTGTTGAACAAAAAACTGTTGCATTAAGTGCCAGGCACCCCAGTCTTTATATCCTTTGTAACCGTGCGCAAAAACAATAACAGCTTTGGGACTTTCCGGTATTTGACAGTCAAAAACGGTGGGGCGCCCATTACTGCCTTCAATTTGTTTGTTGTTAAAATCTATTATCATTCTGAATACGGTAAATACATTAACTTCTTATCTTTACGCTAAAGTTAATAAAAGTAAAACTGAAAGTCCTATTTTGAAACGGTTGAAACATTTTTGGTTTGTACTGCTTTTGGCGTGTTTCTGCAGTTGTGGAACAAGTTACGGCGACAAACACCAAGTGGATAATTTAGAAATTTTTTATACGGATGAAATTGCTTTTCATTACGTGGAGGAATTGGGGGATTATTTTGAAAAGAACAATTTAATTCAATCAGAAAAACACTCTGTTCAGCTTACAAGCACCACTAGTGCTTTTGTTTTAAAAATGATTTTAAACGAAGATTATGACAGGTTACCGCTAAACCAACGCCGTAATTTTGAGTTATTGGAGCAAGATATTCAACAACAAGTTTTTAAGGGAGCAAATTTTAAATTGGAGATTTGCGATATAAATTTTAATCCAATTGCAAAACAAGAACGCGAATGAAAATTTCAGCTTCCATATATTCTGATAAAGGCAATGATTTAATTGAAACCATTACGGCGCTAAACGATTCGCACGTGGACATGATACATGTGGATTGTAACGATAACTTAGCCGTTTTTAAAGATATTGCTGTAATGCAAGAACATTCGCACATTCCGATTGACTTGCATATTATTACACCCAGTGCAAAGCGTTATTATGATTTGCTGGCAAAGTTTGACCTTGATTTTGTGACGTTTCAGTATGAAGATTTGCAGGATAAAAAGCTAAAAATACCCACTAAATTTTCAGGTCAATTAGGTTTAGCCATTACCACAAACACTCCCATTACAGTGTTTGATGAATATGCAGATGAATTTGATTTTATTTTGTTTATGGCAACAATACCGGGGCAAAGTGGTGGTAAGTTTGCGAAAGAAAATTTTAGACGTATTCGGGAATTTCAAGCGCGGTACCCCACCAAAAAAGTGCATGTAGATGGCGGTGTAAATGCAGAAGTATCGTTTATTTTAAGAAACATGGGGGTTTATGCTTCCGTTTCGGGTTCATACTTGTTTAACTCATCTACAATTAATACGGCACTGCTTAATTTGAAATTAAACGAGATTGAATCGAACTTTTTGGTGCATGATTTTATGTGTGATTTAAATGAATCACCCGTTATTTATAAAAAAGACCTTCAGCTTAAAGGTGTGCTTGATGCTATTAACCAAGGTAAACTTGGTTTTACTATGGTGTTAGACGACGACGACACATTTGAAGGAATTATTGGAAATGCTGATTTAAGGAATGGTTTACTGCGTAATTTAGATGATTTATCAGCCTTAGACGTTTCCACAATAATCAATACAACCCCCTTAACCATTTCGCCGCATTATTCGGTATACCAGCTTTTGCGCTTTATAAAAAAAGAAATTCGACCGGTTGTATATTTACCGGTTGTAGACGATAATAACAAGGCAGTTGGTTCTGTCAATTTTATGAATTTAATAAAAGGAGAATTATGATTATCCATCTTAAAAAAGAGATTGGGAACGAACGCGCTAACCTGATTGCGCAAGAAACAAATTCATTTTTAGTTGAAAAAACTGATTTTTACGTGCTCATTAGTTCATCTAGCCAAAAAACGGTGGACGCACGTTACGAAAGTGATGTTTTAGCCACCTTTACATTTGAAAATGACATTCAACTGGCATCTCGTAAGTATATAGAAAAAACACGTGAAGTTACAATTGGTGGAGTTACGATTGGTGGTGACACCGGAAACACGTTGGTTATTGCCGGGCCATGTTCTGTTGAATCAGAAGCACAGATTCAGCAATCATCCGCGTTGTTGAAAGAGTTAAAATTAACAACGCTAAGAGGCGGGTGCTACAAACCACGCACGTCTCCATACAGTTTTCAAGGCTTGGGGCTAGAGGGTTTAAAGCTGCTAAAACAAATGAAAAACGAACATGGGCTAAATGTGATTACAGAGGTAAGAGATGCTACGCACGTGCAAGAGGTGATAGAATATTCTGACGTGATTCAAATTGGGGCAAAAGCCATGTATGACCAAGGCATATTACGCGCCTGTGCTAAAACGCAAAAACCGGTATTGATTAAACGTGGATTTGGTACAACATTACAAGAATTTGTGCAATGTGCGGAGTTTGTGCTTTCTGGCGGAAATGACAACGTTATTTTATGTGAACGCGGTTTGCGTACGTTTGAAACGAAAACACGCTTTACCTTAGACCTTTGTGGTGTGGCGTACTTAAAAGCGCATACCAATTGCCCAATAGTTTTAGACCCAAGCCATGCCATGGGGCATGCTTATGGTGTTCCAGATTTAACAAGAGCTTGCACCGCAATGGGTATAGACGGTTTACTAATTGAAGTGCACCCTAACCCTAGCGTGGCAAAATCAGACGCATCTCAGCAACTTAACCATGATGAATTTAAAGCATTGCTTGAAACGCTTAATCCAGTGGCAAAAGCTGTAGGGCGCCAAATCATTTAACTGACCGTTTATTAACGTTAATAGCTTACTGTTATGAATATTTACAATCAAAATTTGGATTACTTGTGCCAACGCCAAGGTTTTTCTGTTACCGAGTTTGAAAACATTATTTACATTCCAAAGGTTAAAATAATGGAGCCTACTCCAAATGAGTTAATTCGAATTTCAGATTACTTTAATATTCCGGCAGACACCCTTTTACGGAAAGATTTGAAACTGTATGACCGAATGGCAGAAAAAAATATAAAACTTGTTTTGCTGGATGTAGACGGTACAATGACGGACGGCGGAATGTATTTTACAGAAAATGGTGACCAAATGAAACGTTACAACACCAAAGATGGGATGGCCATTAAGCGGTGCGCCAAGTTGGGCATCCAGTTTGGTATTATTTCTCACGGACATAAGTTAAACGTAGTAAAAACCCGTGCAGATTTATTGGGGATTCAACGTTTATATGTTGGGCAGCAACCAAAAATAGAAATTATGGCAGAATGGTGTGCTGATTTGGGGATTGACGCCACACAGGTGGCCTTTGTAGGAGACGACATCAATGATTTGGAAATAATGAAGACAGTTGGTCTTTCTGCTTGCCCATCTGACGCGGTAAGCAGTATAAAAACTATCGCAGATGTTATTTTGACCCGAAAAGGCGGAGATGCATGTGTACGAGAGTTTTTAGATGAATGGATTTAAGCTGTTTACGAGCAGATGACGAAAAAATTAATCATTATTACCGGTCCAACGGCCATTGGAAAAACAGCACTTAGCATTCAATTGGCAAACCATTTTGATTGTCCCATTATTTCATTTGATTCGCGGCAGTTTTATCGTGAAATGAGTATTGGAACAGCCAAACCAACTGCCGACGAATTAGCACGAGCAACGCATCATTTTGTGGGTACGCACACGGTGAAAGAGCGCTATACAGCAGGTATGTTTGAGCGTGAAGCACTCGAAAAACTAACCGAAATTTTTGCTGTGTCAGATTACTGCATTGCCGTTGGTGGCAGTGGCTTGTATATTGATGCATTGGCTTATGGGATAGATGATATCCCGTCTGATCCCGCTATACGTGTTGCTTTGCAAGAGCGGTGGAAGAATGAAGGGTTAGAAAAATTAAGCAATGAAGTGCAGCAAATTGATCCGGAATTTCATGCGGAATCTGACATGAAAAACCCGAGGCGTGTAGTTCGGGCGTTAGAAGTTTATCAAATTACAGGGCTGCCCTACTCTCATTTGCGAAAACGTAAACCAAAAAAACGCAATTTTGAAACTTATTGGATTGGGTTAAACATTCCACGTGACGAATTGTTTAATCGGATTAACAAACGTGTGGATGAAATGGTGAACAACGGCTTAGAAGAAGAGGTGCAACGCTTACTGCCCTTAAAAGACTACAAAGCCCTAAAAACAGTAGGTTATAGTGAACTTTTCGCTTATTTTAACGGTGATATGGAACGCGAAATAGCCATTGAACGAATTAAAAAGAATACCCGCCAATATGCCAAGCGGCAGATTACGTGGTTTAAAAAAAATAAGGAGGTAAATTGGTTCGCTCCTGATGACACGGAACGCATCATCCAACAAATAAATTTGAATTTTCCGTGAATAAATTTCCGTTTCTAAGCAGAAATTATAATTTTGTAGAGCATTAATAAAAAAACAGGTTAAGATGAATGATAGAAATGATGAAGTTTTTTCAAAGCGTGTAAAAGCAGGAAAAAGAACATACTTCTTTGATGTAAAAACAACAAGAGGAAAAGACTTATACTTGACGATTACGGAAAGTAAACGAACTGGAGATTATGACGGGCAACCTGAATACGAAAAGCATAAAATTTTCCTTTACAAAGAAGATTTTGATAAATTTAGCGACGGCATGGGCGAAGCGTTAGATAAAATCAAAAGCCTTTGGGAAACGGGAGAATACAAAAAACCTGAAGAAAGAAACGAATATCAAACAACAGAAGAAGAAGTAACATTCGAAGAGCTGTAAAACAATTACATACTAATTAAAAATCCCGTTTGACTTGTTAGTTAAACGGGATTTTTTTTGCTTTTTTTAAATTAAAAGCGTCTAATCTTAGTTTCGTGGTTCAACCACGTAAAATTATCCTTTCTTAAGTTTCAATTCCGGAAATTTTGTAAGACCGACTCTTTTCCCACCCTTAACCTTAATCAGGTCAAAGTTAGATAATTGATTTTTTTGATATTTTCTACTCTCTCTCATAGTTTTAATTTTTAATGTCTGGTTCAAATTAAGAATTAAATAACTAAAAATCAAAAAATTACATCTTCAATTGTAAGAGAGCATTATTTCTGTTAATTCCTTATCTTTGCATCCGCATTATGAATCAGTATAAAAAAGTAGCATTCTACACGCTTGGCTGTAAGCTTAACTTTTCCGAAACCTCTACTATTTCGAGAAATTTTGAAGATGAAGGGTACGCCAAAGTTGACTTTAATGATCGGCCGGATATTGTAGTAATTAATACTTGTTCGGTAACAGAAAATGCAGATAAAAAATGCCGGCAAGTGGTGAAACGGGCATTAAAAATAAACCCAAATGTATTTGTTACCATGATTGGGTGTTATGCGCAATTAAAACCAACTGAAATAAGCGAAATTCCGGGTGTGGATTTGGTGTTGGGAGCAAATGAAAAATTCAATATTTTAGCCCATGTTGAAGCACTGGAGAAAAATGAAGCAAATGAAGCGGGCGTTGTAAAAGCCGTAAAAATTAAAGAAACGAAAGACTTTATCCCTGCCTTTAGCGCAGGTGACCGCACGCGGTCTTTTTTGAAAATACAAGACGGATGTGATTATTTTTGCACATTCTGCACCATTCCGCTAGCCCGCGGAAAAAGCAGAAATGCATCTGTTGCTGAAACGGTTAGCGAAGCACAAAAAATTGCCGATACAACCAATATTAAAGAAATTGTATTAACGGGCGTAAATATTGGAGACTTTGGACAGGATGGAGAAGAAAATTTTTTTCAACTTATAAAGGAATTAGATAAAATCGAGGGCATTGAGCGTTTTCGTATCTCATCTATTGAACCAAACTTATTAAGCAGTGAAATTATTGCGTTTGTTGCAGAATCTGATCGGTTTGTGCCGCATTTCCATATTCCGTTGCAGTCCGGTTCTAATTTATTGCTAAAAGCCATGCGCCGTAAATACCTACGTGAATTATATGCCGAACGTGTAGCACTAATTAAAGAAAAAATGCCCGACGCCTGCATTGGTGTAGATGTAATTGTAGGATTTCCGGGTGAGACAGAAGAAGAATTTCTGAAAACGGTAGATTTTTTAAAAGAATTACCCATTTCTTACCTGCATGTTTTCACCTACTCAGAACGCGCCAACACTACGGCAAAAAAAATGGAAAATTCCGTACCGCTCAATATTCGGCGGCAACGCAGCAAACAGCTTCAAATTTTATCTGAAAAAAAACGACGCGCCTTTTACGAAACACAATTAGGTAAAGAAGAAGAAGTACTAATTGAAGCAGAAGAACACGGCGGCATGATGAACGGTTTTACCAAAAACTATGTAAAAGTTAAACTACCGTTTAATCCGGCATTTATAAATGAAACCATCAAAGTAAAAATGACAGAAATAGCACTTGACGGGCAAATGCAAGTGGAACTGTTAGAAAACATTGTAGTGGTTTAGAAAATACGTACAGTGTAAACACTGAATCTTTATCTAAAATTCTGGTGTATTTTTGTTCAATCTATTATTACAATTTATTATGCTCGGATTAGTTCTTATATTTTTTATTGGTAAAGCCTATTTTGATCTTGCTAAAAACCACAACAAAGAATATGCCTGGCTCTATGCAGTGTTAGCTATAGCGCTTTATTATGGATTTCTTTTTATAAGCTTATTTGTAATTGTGGGGATTTTAGAATATTCTTCTCCCATGACACTTTACAATATGAATGAATACCTTTTGGGAATAATGGGCGTACCATTTGGACTATTAGCCGTTTGGGCAGGACACCTGATACTTAAAAAAAGGTTTAGTGAAACCAATGAATTTGAAAACGACGCTCTATTGGACGAAGGGTTCAATGATTTTGATTAATTATTTTTTTACAGGAACAAAAAAACACGCATAACGGTGGTCATGCGTGTTTTTGCTTTTTATCCTTAGCGGAATTAGATTAGTTAATCAAAATATAAACATTATCACTTCCTGGATAAAGTTTTACCATTTGAGCAGTCGTTGTAAAAGCACAAATAGAAGCTCCCGAAGCAGAAGACGTGTAAGGTGTTGGGCAAATTGTCCAAATGCCCTGAATTTTCACGTTGAATCCTCCAACAGCAATAGGGCTGCCCATAGAGCCACTATAATCCGCTACCTGAGCCGCATCAAAATAATAACCAGGCCCTGATGAAAATGCCGCAATTGTTGTGTTGGCAGGCACTACATAAGGTGTAAAAATAGTTCCGCAAGATATATTTGCTTCTCTAACGTTTACCCATTTGTCGCAGTTTGTAGTATTTTCAATCTTCATGACATTTCCTGTAACGGGTAACTGAGCAAAAATAGAAGGTGCTGACAACAATACGGTGAGTACTAAAATTAAATTTTTCATCTGTAATATAAGTTTTGTAATGCCTACTCTATTCGTGGATTTTCGGCTGACTCCATTTATAAGATAAGTATATTCTTACCGCTAATTAACGTTTTTGTAAGAACACAGCTTTTTGATTGATGAACAATAGCAATAAAAGGATTAAACTCGATTAAACTTTTTATGGCTTCCGTATTTTTTTTCGAATTCATTTCTCCTCTTCTGCTCCAAAAATTAGGTGCCATGCGAAGTTAAGTACGTTTTTATGGAATGGAAAAATTTATTCTAACAACCGTACGTTTGGCTTTAGCAACGTTTATTTTACTAACCAAAATCCATAAAAAAAACCACCTTACTACTACAAAAAGCAAAAGGTGGTTTTCAATAAATCAAGAACGTCGATTAAAATTCGCTCAAGGTTTTATCAATAATTGAAACACAGTCCAATAATTCCTCTTTATTCATAACCAACGGCGGTGCAAAACGAATGATGTTACCGTGTGTTGGCTTTGCTAGCAAACCATTATCGCGTAGTTTCATACAAATATCCCAAGCCGTTGAGCTATCTTCTGTATCATTAATTACAACTGCATTTAGCAAACCTTTACCACGTACTAATTTTAGTAAATCATACTTTCCAACTAGCTTCTGCATTTCATCACGGAATAATTGACCCAATGTGCGTGCATTTTGTGCCAAACTTTCTTCAGAAACAACGTCTAAAGCAGCCATTGCTACTTTTGCAGCCACCGGATTTCCTCCAAATGTAGAACCGTGTTGCCCCGGTTTAATTACATTCATCACTTCATTGTTTGCCAATACGGCAGAAACCGGATAAGCACCACCAGAAAGGGCCTTACCTAAAATTAAAATATCCGGCTGGCTATATGTTGCTTGTTTTTCACATGCGGCCTCACAGGTACAGTTTCCACAAACGGCTAATAAACTACCCGTACGTGCGATTCCCGTTTGAACCTCATCCGCAATAAATAAAATATCATTTGCGTTGCACAATTGTTTCGCTTTTTCAATGTATCCTTCATCCGGCACAAATACACCCGCTTCACCTTGAATAGGCTCAACTAAAAACCCTGCAACATTTTCTTCTTTTAATGCTATTTCCAAAGCAGCTGTATCGTTGTAAGGTATTTTAATAAACCCCGGCGTATATGGGCCAAAGTTTTTGCGTGCATTCTCGTCGTTAGAAAATGAAATAATTGTAGTAGTTCTTCCGTGGAAGTTATTTTCGCACACAATTATTTTCGCATCATTTTCATGGATTCCTTTTTTCTCATACGCCCACTTACGGCAAATTTTTATAGCTGTTTCTACAGCCTCTGCCCCCGTATTCATTGGTAGTACCTTGTCAAATCCAAAGTAGTCAGTTACATATTTTTCATACGGTCCTAACACATCATTATGAAATGCACGAGACGTTAACGTTAATGTATTGGCTTGCTCATTCATAGCACCCACAATTTTAGGGTGACAATGTCCTTGATTTACTGCCGAATAAGCAGAAAGAAAATCATAATATTTTTTTCCTTCAACATCCCATACGTATACACCATCTCCTTTTGCCAATACCACTGGTAATGGGTGGTAATTATGTGCTCCGTGTTTATCTTCTAACTGAATTAATGCTTCAGACGATAATTTATCTACTGTTTCCATTGCTTTAAAATTTTAAGATTAATAAAAAAGCTCATCACGGAGAGTACTCATCCTTTCCTTGTTTGCTGTAAGGTAAAAAACCTTAAAACGGGAAGAAATCACCCATTTTCAAAGGTAAAAATTTATCGCCTAAAGACAAAGTGAATCCACTTAAACTTACCCTGTTTTAATGGATTAGATGAAAAAAGCCTTAAATAATACAATTTAGCAAATGATTTTAACTAAAAAATACGTGGCAAAGGTGATAAATGGAAGATTTTTAATTTATGAAATAACTGTATCTTCGCGCTGTGGGCAAAACAATTGACAGTTATTATACCATTACTAAACCCGGCGAAGGTTTTTACAAAGAAAAAGGGTCTAAATTTTTAGGCTTTGCTCTTCCTTGTGACAATCAGGAAAAAGCGAAAGAATTGCTTGAAAAATACAGAAAAGAGCACCATCAAGCCTGCCATGTATGTTTTGCATGGCGGTTTGGAAAAGCTGTTTATAAAGATCGTTTTTCAGATGATGGTGAACCCAACAACTCTGCCGGAAAACCCATTTTCGGTCAATTAATTGCGCACAATGTTACCAATACGCTTGTAGCTGTTGTCCGCTATTACGGCGGAACAAATTTAGGAGTTGGTGGACTAATTACAGCCTATAAAACTGCAGCAAAAGAAGCATTAGAAAATGCAAAAATTGAAAAAAAACATATCGAAAGTGAATATAAAATAACACATACTTTTGAGGATACTGGAAACGTAATGAGTGCATTAAATAGTATCAAAGCAAACATTACCGACCAACTTTTTGAAAACAACCAACCCTCAATTATTTTTACCATTCAACGAAGCCAAAAAAAGCAATTGGATCAAGTATTTGAACCCTTTCCAAACGTCAAACTAACCTTACTTAAATCAGAATAAATGAAATTATTACAAGAACTTGTAACCGTGCGTGGCACTAGCGGAGATGAAGGCGCTATAAAAGACTTTATTGTTGATTATGTTGAGAAAAACAAACACAATTGGAAAGTTCAGCCAAAACTCATTCACGGAGACGGTTTCCAGGATGCTCTCATCTTGTTATTTGGGCAACCTAAAACTGCTTTATTCGCCCATACCGATACAATTGGATTTACCGTAGGGTATGACAACAATTTAATAAAAATTGGTGGACCGCGTATTATTGATGGAACTGCACTGGTTGGAAGCGATAGCCATGGCGAAATAGATACCGAATTAATGGTGATTGAAAACGAAGACGGAGATCGTCAGTTAAAGTGTGTTGCAGATCGAACGATTGATAGAGGAACACCACTAAGTTTTAAGCCTAATTTTCGCCTGACGGATGAGTTTGTACAATCACCTTACATGGATAACCGATTGGGTGTTTGGGTAGGTTTAAAAACAGCAGAAACATTAGAGAATGGCGCCATTGTTTTTTCTACCTACGAAGAGCATGGCGGTGGTTCTGTTGGCTTTTTAGGTCGGTATTTGTATGATAATTATAATGTAAGACAGGCTTTAATTTCTGATATTACATGGGTAACAAACGGTGTGCAACACAATAAGGGTGTGGCTATTTCTATGCGTGACCAAGGAATTCCGCGACGGTCATACCTGAACCGAATACTAAAAATTGCCAACGCTTCAAACATCCCTTTTCAGCTAGAGGTGGAAAGCGCTGGCGGCAGTGATGGCACAATGTTACAAACCAGTGATCTACCCTTTGATTGGTGTTTTATTGGCGCACCAGAGGACAATGTGCATTCGCCAGATGAAAAAGTTGCGTTAAGCGATATTCGAAGTATGATCGAACTTTATGAGGTGTTAATGGCTGAATTATAAGCCAACCGTCGAATTTTCCTTTGAAGGAACTACTTTTTTTTCTATCTTACCGTTATAACCAATTACCTCGCTGTTATGTTCCTACCCCGGTTGTTATTTGTAAGTACGTTTTTATTCACTGTTAGCGCAGCATTGGCGCAAGACGATTATATAGGAGCGGGAAATACTGAAGGAGTAACCGTAAGTTCCAGTAATGATGCTAAATTATACGAAGGCGTTTTTACCGCAACCGGAGAAAACACGATAAATGGTAACGGATTAGATGCGAAACGGATAGATGCCGTCCGCTTGCTTTCTCAAGCTACGTTTGGTGCAAATGCTACATTGGTTGATTATGTTACTGAAATAGGAACCGAAAAATGGTTAAATCAGCAATTTAATAAACCGACCACGCTACTTGCCCCAAAAGTAACCGAAATTTACTACACCATTTTTGACACCCATTTAAGTGAAGGAGGCGATTCACTCGACTTTCCAACACGGCCGAATTCAAACCATGTAGATTATGCATGGTGGGAGAATGTGATGAAAGGAGAAGACCTGTTGAGGCAACGTATGGCTTATGCATTAAGCGAAATTTTAGTTATTTCGGCAGAATCTAATTTAGGCAGTTACGGGTTAGCCCTTTCTACCTATTATGACATTTTAGTAAAAAATGCTTTTGGAAATTACCGCGATATTTTAGATGAAGTAACAAAAAGCCCTGCAATGGGTGTATATTTAAGTCACCTAAACAACCCTAAAACAAATTTAGAAGACAATACCTTTCCGGATGAGAACTATGCCCGGGAGATTATGCAGTTGTTCTCAATTGGTATTTATGAATTAAATCAGGACGGCTCTTACAAAAAGGACGTGGCTGGTAATTTAATTCCAACTTACAACAATGAAGACATCAAGGAATTTGCAAAAATTTTTACCGGTTATGGTATTGGTGAGAGACGCGACGGTGAAGAAGCCAACTTTACCAACAGCATTTACATTGCAGATGTAACCGTACCCATGAAGATGTACGACGAATTCCATGAACCTGGCGAAAAGCAGTTGTTAAATGGCTTTACTGTCGAAGCAGGGCAAACAGGAGAAGAAGACGTAACAGCAGCGCTTGACCATTTATTCAACCATCCAAATGTAGCGCCTTTTGTGTGTTTGCGCCTCATCCAACACTTTGTAAAATCTAACCCTACGCCCGCTTATGTAAATGATGTTTCTGCTGTGTTTAATGACAATGGAAGTGGTGTTCGCGGTGATTTGCAAAGCGTTATTAAAGCCATTTTATTACATGACGAAGCAAGAGCATGCGATTGGTTAACAAACGCCACTCAGGGAAAATTACGCGAACCAATTCTTAGATACACCACTGTTGCCCGTCATTTTGGCGGTAACTCTCCGTATGACGGAAAGTATTGGAATTCATCTTACAGTTACGTAAATGATGTAGATCAGCATCCGCTTCATGCCGCAACGGTATTCAACTTTTTTAGTTCAGATTATGCGCCGAATGGTGATATTGCCGAAGCTGATATGGTAGCACCCGAATTTCAAATTCACAATTCACGAACAAGTATTAATTATGCCAATTGGGTGTATTATTGGGTGGAATATGAATATTTATTAGCCTGCCGTTCAAACGATTTGCCGGAGGGAACAGATAACGTTACGCGAACAGACCTAACCCAGCTTTACGAATATGCCAAAGATCCGGACGCTTTGTTAGATCGGCTAGATGTATTTCTATGTCACGGTCAATTATCAGACCGAACCAGAGGTATAATTAAAGGTACGATTAGCGAATTTCCGTTAACAGCCTCTGGTATTACATCCCGGGTGCAATTAGCCACTTATTTAATATTAATCAGCCCAGATTATAACGTGATGAAATAAAAGAATTATGAGCAACGAATTTGAAAACTCACGACGGAAATTTTTACGAAACCTTAGTTTGGCAGGAGCGCTAGGCTTTACCTCTCCATTATCAGCCATGGTTAAACTTAAAACCATGAATGCCATGATGAGTTCACCTCCTCCTCCACCCTTTGGTAATTACAAAGCCATTGTATGCGTATTTTTACATGGCGGTAATGACTCGTATAACATGTTAGTTCCAAATACGCTAACAGAATACAATCATTATTTTGATACCCGATCAAACCTGGCACTTCCGCAAGCAGATTTATTGTCTATCGGTTCAGGAGATTTAGGCTTAAATCCAAGTATGCCAGATGTTAGAGATTTATTTAATGATGGTGATTTAGCTTTTTTATCAAACGTTGGAACCTTAGTAGAGCCCACTACGGTGGATCAATACTATGACGGTTCGGCCAATTTGCCACTGGGTCTTTTTTCACATATTGACCAATATAAACATTGGCAATCTGGTCGCCCACATGCGCGGGTAACCAAAGGCTGGGGTGGTTACATGGCAGATTTATTAGGCTACACCAATTCAAATGATCGTATTTCAATGAATGTATCGCTTTCCGGTACTAATATTTTTCAAAATGGTGATAATACCGTTCCATTTGCAATGAGCCGTAACGGCCCTACTTTGCCCATAAATTACAATGCCGAATGGGGACACAATACCGATCGGCGCGAAGCAGTTGACAGTATTTTGAATTATACGTTTGGTGATCCTTTTCAACAAACATACGCCAATACCTTGCATGACTCAATTTCGGCTGGTAATGAGTTTAAAGATGCCATAGATGCCGTTCCGGAATTTTCTACCGTTTTTTCAAATGAACGACTATCTCAAGAGTTAGAAGTGATTGCAAAAACGATTGCCGCACGAGACACCTTAGGTTTTGAACGACAAATTTTCTTTGTGCGTTACGGTGGCTGGGATCATCATGACCAATTAATTACGCAACAAGCGGATAAATTAGGTGTTGTAAACGACGCTTTGAAAGAATTTCGTGATGTATTGAATGAATTAGGTGTATTTTCTGATGTCACCACTTTTGTAGGCTCTGAATTTGCCCGAAAACTACTTTCTAACGGTAACGGTAGTGACCACGGCTGGGGTGGAAATGCAATTATGATGGGTGGAAGTGTGAATGGAGGCGAAGTGTATGGCACCTATCCGAGTTTAGAAATAGGAGCACCTAACTTTTTAAATGGAGGCGTTTTAGTACCAACTACAGCAACAGACTCTATGTTTGCCGAATTAGCATTGTGGTACGGTGTAGAACCGAGTGATTTAACAACAATTTTTCCTAATTTGGGCAACTTCCACACCGTTGCAGATTTATCTACAGATGCGCCACCATTAGGATTTATGAATATGTAAGCCATGAAAATAAAATTAAAACTAACCCTCATTTTAGTATTCAGTGCATTCATTGGTCAGGCGCAGTGTTATCCAGACCGTCATAACACCACTTGGTTTGATAGTTGGTTGTCTTGCGAAACAAGCGAAAACCCAAACCCCGCGCGTGAAGCATCACATTGGATTGCTTATAATTTAAATGAAACCAAAGCGTTGGGTACATTAAAAATGTGGAACATAAATGCACCGGAAATATTAGATTACGGTGCAAAAGAAATTATTATAGACTATTCTGTTGACGGCAAAGAATGGATTGAGTATGGCCGTATACAATTAAACCAGGCAAGCGGAAAAAGCACGTATGAAGGTGAAGAAATTTTAGACTTCAATAACTTAGAAGCGCGACACCTTTTATTTACCATTAGCGAAAATTATGGTGGAGAATGTGCTGGCTTTTCAGAAATTAAAATTGCGGTAAAACCTACCGAAAATGATGAAAATGCGCAGTGTTTGATTGCAGAGGTTTACCCAAACCCTGTTCAGGCAGAACTGTCAGTTTACCTTGCAGAAAAATGCTTGAATGATGTCTATTTAGCAATTGAAGATGCAACCGGCAGAACGGTTATTAGTGAAAGCCTTATTAAGTTGTATGAAACTAAATTAATAAATGTACAAGGCTTAGAAGCTGGCGTTTATTTTGTTTGCCTAAGAACGGGCGATAATATTAAGCAACGCTACAAAATCGTAAAAGAGTAACAACATATAACATTAAGTAAGCGCCAAGTGTGCTTCTAAGGACTCTATGGACGCTTTTAAAATAAGCGTGTGAAATGGCGTTGAATCTTTTGCAATCCGGGTTTCTTCTAGGGCGTTGTAGTAGGCTTGTCTGGAGTTTCCGTCTCCTTTAAGAATGGCAGTAGTATAGCCGTTCATTAATAACACTAAATTCATAACCAATCTTGATGTACGGCCATTTCCGTCTATAAAAGGGTGTACAGTAACAATGCGCTCGTGCATTTCTGCGGCTAAAATTACGGGGTGCATGTTGCTGTGGTTAGTACGGTAAAATTCAAAAATTCTTTCCATGCTAGAGGGTACGAGGTAAGGCTGCGGAGGTGTATGCGCGCTGCCGCCAATAGCAACAGGTACATTACGATAAATACCTGCGTTTTTGCGGTCTATCCCTTTTAGTATTAAATAATGTATTTCGTTTAATACGCGTTCTGAAAAAGGTTCTTTTTGTTGAACTAAATCTGTAATATAATCTATGGCTTCTGAGTGGTTTATGGCTTCTAGGTGCTCTTGCATTGATTTGCCTCCAATAGTAAGCCCCTCGTTAACAACAAGGTATGTTTCTTGAAGGGAAAGGGTATTGCCCTCTATTTTATTGCTTTCGTAGGTGTAATTAACCCGAAAATGGGCCAATAGTTTTTTTAATTGTGTGGTATCTAACGGTTTTTTGGCAATCCATTTATCGCGTAAGGTATCTACCTTTGTGATGAGGTCTTGAAGGTTTTGCGAATAAACGGGTGATTTACGGGAACTGTTATACGCCATCTGCGCCTCTGCCACTTGTAAAATAGCAAAGGGATCTTCTTCGGAAGAAAGGATGTAAACGAGTTTGTCGCTAAGCCATATTTTTTTTATGTCTTTTTTATCGAGATTATAATAATGAACAAGTGTATCAAACTGTTTTTGATTAGCTAGCCGTTTACCAACTTCTATTTTACTAATCAAACCCACGTCTAGTGCTGTTGCAAGCCCTACATCTTTTAAGGTTAAACCTAATTTTTGTCGTTGTTCTCTTAATATGTCTCCAAATCGTCCCCCCACACCCAAATTTACTATTTTGTTTCTTTTTGTCAAATTTTTTTTGACATTTTTTGTCAAATTTAATTTTTCTTTATCAAAAATGAAAAAGCAGGTCGATAATGAACCTGCTTTTCGTAAAATAAAATAGTGAACGTATTATTTTGTAAATAACAGTTCTCTTAATTTCGGCAATGGCCAAAGTTCATCTTCTACCATTATTTCTAGCTTATCTGCATGGTAACGGATACCATCAAACATTTCTTTCACTTTATCACAATAAGCATAAGCCATTTCGCGCGCGTCTTCTATTACGTTTGCTTTTTTACGCTCATCAATCATTAAATTTACTTTGTCATTTAATCCGTTAACATGTTTAGAAATGGATTTGATTAAATTTATTTGAGTGCGGGCTGCTTCCTTTCCCTCTTTTGCTCCAAGTACGCTAATTAATCCTTCTGCATTTTTAATCAACTTGTTTTGGTAATCAATTGCTGCGGGTAAAATATGGTTTTTTGCCAAATCTCCCATAATACGCGCCTCAATCTGAATTTTTAAAATGTAGTTTTCCAGTTCAATTTCATGGCGCGCCTCTAGCTCTACCGGGCTTAGCACACCTAAATCGCTAAATAATTTTTGTGTCTCTTTTCGCGCGTAAACGTCTAATGCTCGTGGTGTATCTTTTAGGTTAGACAACCCTCGTTTCTCAGCTTCTTTCACCCATTCATCACCATAACCGTTTCCTTCAAATCTTATTTTTTTAGAATCGATAATGAGTTGTTGTAATTCTTTTAAAATTGCCTCATCTTTCTTATCACCGTTATTGATTCTGCCATCCACATTTTTCTTAAATGCTTTTAACTGTGTTGCCATGATTGAGTTCAAAATGGTCATAGCCTGTGCACAGTTGGCAGTAGAGCCCACTGCTCTAAACTCAAACTTATTACCTGTAAACGCAAACGGAGAAGTTCTGTTTCTGTCTGTATTGTCTAATAAAATTTGTGGAATTTTACCAATGTTTAACTTCAGCTCAGTTTTAGCTTCCGGTGTCATTTTACCTGCAGAAATGCTCTTCTCTAAATCATCTAGCATTTTTGTAAGTTGCGAACCTATAAAAACAGAAATAATTGCCGGTGGTGCTTCGTTTGCTCCCAAACGGTGGTCATTGCCTGCAGATGCGATAGATGCGCGCAATAAATCGGCATTTTCATAAATTGCTTTAATTGTATTTACAAAAAAGGTTAAAAAGCGCAAGTTTGATTTTGGGTTTTTACCCGGTTGCAACAAGTTTACCCCAGTATCTGTACCTAACGACCAGTTATTGTGTTTACCCGAACCGTTAATTCCTGCAAATGGCTTTTCGTGCAATAATACTCTGAAGTGGTGTTTCGACGCCGTTTTTTCCATCACGTCCATTAACAAAAGGTTATGGTCGTTTGCAATGTTTACTTCTTCAAACATTGGTGCGCACTCAAATTGGTTTGGCGCTACTTCATTATGGCGGGTTGTAACGGGTATTCCTAATTTGTGAGATTCGTACTCAAAATCACGCATAAAAGCCGTTACCCGTTCTGGTATTGATCCAAAATAATGATCGTCTAACTGCTGCCCCTTTGCTGGTGAGTGACCAAAAAGTGCGCGGCCTGCCATCATTAAATCCGGACGTGCATTAAATAAAGCAGTATCTACCAAAAAATATTCTTGCTCCCATCCTAAAGTAGCGCGTACCGAACTTACATTACGGTCAAAATATTGGCACACTTCTTTTGATATATTTTCTACAGCGTTTAACGCTTTTAACAAAGGCATTTTATAATCCAATGCTTCGCCTGTATATGCAATAAAAATAGTGGGAATGCAAAGTGTTTTTCCAATTACAAATGCGGGAGACGAGGGATCCCAAGCGGTGTAACCTCTTGCCTCAAACGTATTTCGTATTCCTCCATTTGGAAAAGAAGATGCATCTGGTTCTTGCTGTACTAATAAATCTCCTTCAAATCGTTCAATTGCTTTACCTGGTCCAACTGGTTTAAAAAAACCATCATGCTTTTCAGCCGTTGACCCTGTCAAAGGTTGAAACCAGTGCGTGTAATGGGTAGCACCTTTTGAAATTGCCCAATCCTTCATGGCAGTAGCAATTTGGTCGGCGTGCCCTCTGTCAACATGCCCACCTGCTTCTACTGCATTTTTTACAACTTTATACGCTTCATCTGTTAAACACTCGCGCATTTTATCTAAATGGAAGGTATTTTCACCAAAATACTCAGAAACACGGCGATTAGTTGTCGCGGTGTGGTTAGCTGATCTGTTCAATACTTCATCTAAAGCACTTTTTCTTAAATCGGACATTTTTTATATTTTTTTTCAAAAGTACGGTATTTTTTGAGGGGGTCAATGCATTTTTTTTTGTTTTTTATCAACACACCCCCTCTTTTTAATCGTTTGTTTAGTTAATGATTATTTTAATTTAACAGTAAATCTGTCATAATTGTTCATCAAATCACGAATAAATGACAAAATGTCATCTAAAAATAACCAAACATGCCTTTTTGTCATTAAAAAGCTGTTGGCATTTAATTTGACTATCATTTGTCAACTAAACATTAAAAAACAATTGATATGAATACGTTAAAAAAAAGAAGAAATGAATTTCCGGTATTTGGAGATGTGATGACCAATTTATTTGACCACTCTTTATTTGGTGAACACTTAAAAATGCCCAACACCAACACGCCAAAGGTGAACATTGTAGAAAACGAAAAAAATTATGAGATACACCTTGCTTCACCCGGTATGAGCAAAGATCAATTTGAAATTGATTTAAAAGAAAACACCTTAACAATTAGCGGTAAAACAAAAACCGAAAAGGAAGAAAAAAATGAATCGCAGAAATACACCTTACGTGAATTTAACTATACCGATTTTAAGCGATCATTTAAACTCCCAAAAAATGTAGAGATTGAAAACATCAAAGCAAATTATTTCGACGGGATTTTAGAAGTGCAATTACCAAAAACTGAACAGAAGGAAAATGAAATCAAAAAAATTGAAATTCACTAAGCACCTTCAGTTTTAAAAACACGTTAAATTTTTAATTTGACACAAAAAAAATGCACCCAAGATTACGGGTGCATTTTTTTTACATCTTAATTTTTTCTAATTCTCTACGGCGTCCAAAATTACTTCTTTCTTTTCTTCCTCTGTAGCAGCAGCTTCTAGATTCAGCTTCCAACTCGTCCTGCCCTACCTGCTCTCCATCATTTGCCATATTTGCAATTGTTTCTGTTAACGTACGCAAGACATTCTGTGATTTATCGGTAAAATTAAACGTAAGGTTCATTTTTTCCATATCTCCCTTTAACATAAAGTCTTCCATTAAATCAACTAAAACACGGGCCTCTCCTAATTCATCCATTTTAGACAATGCTGTAAAGTCGCCATAAACCCCAACTGGATAATCGCTAATTACACCACCTTTATTATCAATTTCCACCGTTTTGCTTGCAAACGCTTTTGCTGCCCATAAACTGTCATTAGAACTAAACAAAGCATCCTCTTTAAATACAAGGTAAGCGTCACCCAACGCCACTACTCCGTCTGTATTAAACATTTCGGCAGCCATTAGCGTTGCCTCTTCTTCGGTCAATTCACCCATTTCTTTTTTAGCACTTTCTGCCAATGCTTTTTTAACAATCGACATATCTTTAACCGATAAAACTACAGCAAATACAGGCTTCGGGTTTTTACTCACGTAAGGGTCACCATAACCATAATCAACCACCTCTTCTTCAATATCTACACGGTCTAGCATAAATACCAGGTTACCACCCAGTGCTTTTTTAGCTTCTTCTTTGGTCAACCCAATTTCACTTAACATCTTTATAAAATTCTCAAAATCTTCAGGATTCATTTGCTCTTCCGTATAGTCCATTCCGCGGGTTACGTCAAAATTGTAAGACATACTCATAATCGGATTCTTGGTATTACCATATTTCATCAACCCTTTAGGTGCACCAGCTTCGTTTAAAAAAGCAATTTTATCTTTTAATTCCTCACTGTATTCAGCATTTAAGTCAATGCTCATGTTTCCATCGTTAAAATTAATTGCAATATCAAGCGTTGTACCTTCAAACGTTTCTTTATTTTTTTCAAGTTCTTCAGTATCTCCCATTGACATCTCTTTTAAATAACTGTAAAAACCTTTACCCGAAAAGTGCATGGCAATATCTGCGTCGTTCTTTAAAAACGTCAAGTACTCATCTGTACCTTCTTTTTCTTCAGACGCTTTAATTAAGCTGATGTTTTTATTTACAGCTTTCATACCCTGGTCTCCTCCGCCGCCATTAAACATGGCCTGCATGTCAATTGGAATGTTAGATGCAATTACCATGTCATCATTCCACACCACCACAAACTGATCTGCTTCTTTTATAACATATTTAAACCCCTCTTTTTCTTCAACTTTTGCATTTGCTTCTGTCTCCAACAATTCTATAAATGCCTTTTCGTTTTTTAATTTAAAAACACCATAAAAATGAGGTGCAAATGAAGGTCCTTTGGCTACAATAATTTGTACATCAGTTTCATAGTCCACTCCGGTCACTTCTTCATCAATAAAAAAGCTAAATAAAATTTCATACGTAAACGGCAATGCGCCGTCCAACGCTCCAGATTTTTTAATCAACCCGTCGGGTGAAGTGTTGATGACTAAAAACGGTGCATTAATATCATTAATTACGGCAGCAACTTTTTCTTCTCTTGTTCGGTCGGTTGAACAACTTATTGCTGCGAAAGTTGTTACTAATAACAACACAAGGGATTTAAATTTTGTTTTCATTTAAATATGGTTTCATTTTTAAGTGAACAAAGTTAATTAAATCTTCTTTGAAACAGAAAAAATGAACCTTAACTTTGCGCCGTGCATACAATAGAACCATTTTACAATTGGCGGGCAATATACATTGCCTCAGAAGATATTCAATCTCCTTTTTATGAGCGAGAGTACAGTGAATTTGAATTTACTGACACCATTTACAATTATTGCATTCATCCGCAATGGGACAACATTGGTTCGCCCACGCTTTTTATAAAAATTTTATACGCTAATTATGATGACGGTTATTGCATAATAGAAATTTTTGGTGAATGGAACGACGTCATCCAAAACGATATTATGACCTTTAAGCGGGACATTGTAGAAGTTTTAATGCAAAATGGTATAGATAAATTTATATTGGTAGCAGAAAACCTACTGAACTTTCACGGCAATGAAGATGATTACTACGAAGAGTGGTTTGAGGAGGTGGATGATACCGGCGGGTGGATTGCCATGATTAATTTGAGACCACATGTTGTGGAAGAATTGCAAAATTATGACCTTGATTATTATTTTTTAATGGGCGGAGAACTAGCCGATATTGATTGGCGGACAGCTACTCCTGTGCAGTTTTTTAACCGAATTGAAAATTTAGTGCAAAAAAGGCTGGCTTAATTTAGTGTTAAATTAAGGTAAATTATGCTTTTGGGACTGCAAGAGTAAACGTGAATAAAGGTGTGCTTTTTAGGTATTTAGTGAAAAAAAAATTGATTTAATGTAAAATTAAACCTATCTTTAGATAACCAAATAAAAACAAATATGAAAACAACTTTACGAAATTTAAGCTTATTGGCGGCTTTAGCCATTGGGGGATCAGCTTCGGCACAGCTTCCAGACGGTGGTGTCTATGGAGATGGCCACATTATAACCGATATTAATGGCGAATCGCACAATATTGATAATATTCTTTTTACGGGTAAAGCTGTAATTATTGATGCTTTTGCTGATTGGTGTCCACCATGTTGGACTTACCATGAAAGTGGTGTATTGGAAGAGCTTCATGAAGATTTACTTTATGTAGAAATTTTTGGATTAGAGGCAGATCCTGGAGTACCTGAAGCAAACATTTCAGATGCGTCTACAGGTATGGGTGATTGGACGTTAGGAGGTTCAGTAACGTATACATTGGCTGATGATGATGAAATCGAAGATCGTATTAACTTAGGGTATTACCCAACTTTAGTATTAGTTTGCCCAGATAAATCAACAACAGAAATAGGACAAGCAAGTTATGATACGTGGAAGTCTGCAATTTTAAATTGCCCTGGTATTGTTACTGGTATGGACGAAAACGAAGCGATTAGCTTGACAAACGTTTACCCTAACCCGGCAAACGAAACAGCAAATGTTCAATTTCTTGTTAAAGAAGCTGCAATGGCTAAGGTTGAAGTTTTAAATGCTTTAGGTCAAGTGGTAATTTCACAAGATTTAGGTCAGGTTTCAGGTACGCAAAACGTAGCATTGAATACAGCAAATGTTGAAAACGGAATGTACATTGTACGCTTAACTGTTGGAGACAATATTGTTACTAAAAGCTTAGCTATCGAGAAATAATCGGTTAAAGCATAAAATATTAAAATCCGCTGATCTTTATTGATTAGCGGATTTTTTTGTTTTCGTATATTTAGTTTGAGCAATATGTTCGCTTATCAAATACGCTTAAAAAGTTGAAGAACGGACTTGTGAAGATATAAGTCGCAGTAGTTTTAAATGATTAAGACCAATCATAACCTAGCACTAAAAATTCAGTAAAGTTGATAGCTTAACTGTTGAGGAATGATATTATCACTTTGAACAGGCAAAAAATTTAACTGAAAATAACCATAACAACCTCTTGAACCACTTTTTAACTCTATTAATTTTAGAATCTTTTCCCCTGTTTCTTTTTTTACTAAAAAGTCATTATTAAATCCATAGGAAGATGTTTCTTTTTCGCATGGTTCTTTCAGTTCTATTTTTGGTATCAACTTTAGTGTAGGGTAATAATCCTTTATTGACAACGTATCAGTTAGATAGGTGTCCAAAACTAACGTTCCCATTATATAATTTCCGTTGACCGTTTTTTCTAACAAGAATGCCAAATCACCATCATCTAAATTTGTTCGTACAAAATATTGAGAAACTTCATAATTTGAATTGGTTTTTCCGTTAAGTCTCAGCGTATCTTTATCTAATTTTAATTCCCAAATTATTTGAGAACTACTATTTTGACAAATTAGTTTATTAGAATTTCTCGTATACTCTTCTCTCGAAACTAAAAATTGATTGTTATACAGTTTATAAATAGAATCCTCCGTTACATGCATACTTGAAAAAGAACGAGGAAAATTATGATCGGTAGAATCTTCAGAGAAAACTTCTGAAACTAGCTCCCAATCACCAATCAAACCTTCTCCATAACTATAAACAGTCCACTTATTTTTAGGAATTTTTGCTAAATAAAGAATTAACCTCATTGAGCACTGCTCACTTCCGACTTCGGTAAACAATTGTAACGTGTCATTGACAATAGTGTAGCGATAGTCCAACTCGCCTAAAAAAAGTGTATCTTGAGAAACTTGAACGTTGTGAAACGTATAAATTTCACCAATATCTCCTAAGTATTGCATAGCAATTGTGTCATTCAAATAAAATTGAAAATTACCCTCAGTACTTGTTTGAAGTTCATTCTTCACGAATGTCTCCACACGAAAAGCTTCCCAATACCCCGCTAACTCTTCTTTATAACTTTTTTTACAAGCAAAAGACAAGAATAGTAAAACAACATAACCGAATAATGGAATTAAACGCATTTTGGCAAAGATATAACGCATTAGAATTAAAGCACCGTATTTTTATAAAATGTGAGTTAAGAACAACTTAAACCTAATCATCTTTTTTACCTATGTAGCTATTAATAGAGCCACCGTTTTCATCTGCTTTGTAGACATAATAATAGATACTATCGTCAATAAACTTTAAGGTAAAAAAGTTGTTCTCTGTTCCGCTTTTAAATTCAGTATCTTTTTCTAATGAATCAATATGCACGAGACGATCTACTACGTCCACGAAATCACTATTCCGAACAACATCTATGGATTTATCTGCAATGATATGTTCTCCTGTTGCTCCACTTTCCCAATTATGGGTGTAATGGCGCACATCATACGTGCCAGTGTAGCGATTAAATTCCACTTTTTTGCAACTCGTCAATGCGATTAGGCATATTGCAAACGCTAAAAAAAAAGTGGTTTTCATGGTGAATGATTTTTTAAAATTCTCTATCAGAAATACATCTAATTTTTACAATTTCGCCCAATTTACATTCACTCGCACCCGAAGTTGCTTTGTAAGAAATCCAAACTAAGTCTCCGTCCTCGTAATTTTTAAATTGATTAAGGTTAGTTGCCTCAAGGTATTCACCATCTTCTGTCAGTTCAAACACCGTTCCGCATGAATCTGACGCTGAAAAATCTCTAACAATTGCCGCTTCTGAGCGCGCGCATCCGTTATTTTTATTACAAGCGGTAAAGGTTGCAACGCTAATTGCCAGGGCTCCTAAAATGTATTTCGCTTTCATGATAATTAATTTGGAGTTAAATATACGAAAAACGCTAGTATTTGTTGCCTTTAGCCGTTAATTTGTGGTGTGATTTAATTCAATAAAAAAAGGTAGCTTTTTACCACTACCCTTTTTTCTATCAATTGTAAACCTCTTAATTGTAAGCTTCCTCGCTACTTACGGTTACCCACTTACCTTTAGTTCGGGCATAAATGGATTGGTCGTACATAGCTTCTACGGAAACACCAGGCAAATAAAATTTACCCAAATAACTGGAGTTGAGCTGTATTTTAAATGTTTTAGACTGATTGGCTTTTAAGTCAAAATAGGTGTAAATGCGGTCATCTCTTATGTCTTGGTACGTAAAATAAGACGACTCATTATTGCTATAATCATCCATACGGGCGTTATGAATCTCCCAACCAGAGGGAACAATGTGCACTAAGACTAGTTCTTGTAAGTTGCCTCTTGTTCCACCATTTTGAACGGTAATTTGTGCCATAAAGTCCTTCCCTTGCGCCAGTTCATCAGGCGAAATGCGCTGTTTGTTCATGTCAAAATAATCAACATTAATACTGATATTTTTAGAAATAGCATCTTCATTTCCGGCAGATGGCACACCTTTGGTAATTAAGCGGACGTATAAAATACCTTTGCCTGTATTGTTAATTTTAACCGTTTTGCCTTTGTCCGTTAAATCAAAACTAACCATTGTCATGTCAGAATTACGCGAACCAGACTCGCCGTTCACGGCAAATGAGAACTTCATTTTATTTTCTGCCTTGTTTTTACCTACGAACTTACTAACCGCTAGCAAAGCATAGGCAGTTGTTTGCGTACTCATCCAGTTTTGTTGATTCAATTGATTAGCAAGGCGCTTTGCCATTTCTGCACCATCTAATTTTTTATCCAGCAACACCAAGGTTTCTAAAATCATGGCTTCGTCTCGTGTGTTTGAACCGTATGTGAATGACAGTTCGCGGTATTCCGGCACTACTTGCTGCGCTCCATTTATCAAATCTAACGCTGCTTCTTTTTGTCCGGCTAGTTGATAAGCTGCTGCCAAACGCCAGCGCGCAGGTAATGTTAAATCATTCCGTTCACGTAACCTGTTCATCAAAGCCAAATCGGCCTTGCCGGCAAGTGCAAGTGTAAATAAGCGGTAGGCTTGGGTCAAATCTCCATAGCGCGCTCTGTCTGTAGTAGCATTGGCTACATTCCAGCTTTTGGCTTGTTTTTTCTGAAATTTCAACCAATTTGATTTTAAATTGCTCGGAACGTTAAAGCCTTTTTTCTCGGCCTCTAATAAAAAGTGTCCGGCATAGTTTGAGCCCCACTCGTTATCATACGAACCGCCCGGCCAATAAGCAAACCCGCCGTTTGACGTTTGGAAAAGCTGAATGCGATCGATTCCTGCCGTTACATTGGCTTGAATTGCCTGTTTTTTAACTGCGTCTAAATCTAATAAATCAGCTAGATACAATTGTGGGAAAACAGAAGACGTGGTTTGCTCAATACAACCGTGAGGGTAACTCATTAAATAATCCAATCGTCGGCCTAAATCTAACGGAGGAAAATTTGACACCTCTAAAAATGCCTGGTTTGTCCCGTCGATTCCGAAATAATCTACATTTGTTGAAAATGTTTCTCCTGCATCTAGTACTTTTTCGGTTGTTTTAGTTTGTTCGGTGTTTGGTGTACGCACATCAATTTCAAAATCATACGTTGCCTTTTGGCTGCCACTTGTCGCAATAATCTCTACTTTACCAATACCTGTTTTTTTGGCTACTTTCAAATTAAAATTGATGATTTTATCACCTATTTTATTGAATGTGATACTTTTTTTACTGCCTCCCTTTAAGGTGAAAAAATCATTTGTTTTTACGGTTACAGAAACGTTTTTAATTCCTTTTTCCATGGCAAAAACGTTAACAGGTAGTGTCACATCCTCATCTGGCCCAACAACACGTGGCAATGTGCCAAGCACCATTAACGGATTCCGCACCGGAACTGTTTTTTCTGCATTTCCATAAGCATTATTCTCTCCGGCAATTACCATTACCCGAACCGAACCTACATAATTTGGAATTTCAATGTTATGCGAATTGGTAGAGCCATCATATTCAAAGGGTCCCATGAACTTAACCATTGGCTCAAAACGGTTGGCTTTTGCTGCTTTTTTTCCGTCACCGTCGGCATCACCACCAATGGCTAACAGCTTGTCTAACTCTTCGCCGTAAGCGCCCAATACATAATCGTACATATCCCATGTTTTAACCCCCAATGCTTCTCGCGCATTAAAATGTTTCCATGGGTCTGGGGTTTGAAAATTGGTTAAATCCAATAAACCTTCATCTACAATTACCAGGGTATAAGTCATTGGTTTTTTATTCTTTTCGCCTATTTTGATTGTGGTTTTAGTTTCCGGACGCAATACATCTGCCATTTGAATGATTGGATTTAAGTGCGTAGCCGGATCTTCTACATAAATGGGGACAACACCATACATTCGTATAGGTAAGTCGTTCGTTACGGCTTGGTAAGGTTGAATTAATGAAACGTGCACAAAAACGTTGGGGTCCATTTGATCTGTAGTTTCAAATGTGCAAGTGGTTTCTCCTTTTTCAGTATCTATCCAAAATTTATCAATAATTTTTGTGCCGCTTTCTAAACTTACCAATGCGCGTCCATCTGCCGGCGTAGGAATGGTTAGTTTCACCTCTTCTCCTTTGGTGTACTTTTCTTTATCTGTTGTAAAGGTAAGCATGGTGGCATTTTCTGAATTTTTACGGCTAGATCTTGCGTAGTATGGCCAATCCACATATACAATTTGTCCGGTCACATGCCCTGATTTTTCGTTTTCTACCAAAATGAGGTAACGCCCCCACGACGGTTGGTCGATTCTAAATTTATATCGTCCTTTTCCGCCTGGTGTTTTTACTTTTTTCCGTTCAAATGCAACTGTGCTTGGGCGAGAAATATAGCTTGCCAAATCATTATCGTAACTATCCCACCACCATCTCCACTCTAACTTGTACACTTTTACATCTACTGTACCATCTACCGGTTTACCTAATTCATCTACCGTTACTAAATCAACGTAATGGTCTTTATCCGTAACTAAAACACCTCCATACAAATCGCCCTCAGGCGCTCGCATTCCAGCATATTGCGTGTAAGGTGAATAAATAACTGACGTTCGGTCAATGCTAAAATCACCTCCTTTTTCAAATACTTTAGTGGTAAAATATGCCTTTAACATCCCCGGCGCAGAACCTGCTAATGAAATGCCATGATCGAACGTTACTTTGCCCTGATCGTCTAATTTACCTTCAAAAACGGTTTTATCTTCAGCAGAAAATTCTTTCAAAGGGTCATCAAAAACAAACCCATTGTATTTTTTAAATTGGGTTTGCGTAGCTATTAAATGCACATCTACTTTTGCCTTTAAATCGGCAGCTACTGCACCGTGTAACCATTTAGATTCTAAATTTACGTTGCGGCTAGCGTTTTTTGTCAATAATTCACCGTCAAACGATAAATCAACTTTTAATCGGTTTGGTTTAACGGTTTCTACCTTTAACGTTTTATAAAAATTACGATTTCCTATGCTTATGCGTGCGCTATAGTTCCCTGTAATCGCTTCTTGATTAGTAGCTGTTCTAAAATCATACAACCCATTTACAGATTGCGTGGTTATGCGTTCATCCACCACAACTCCTTTTGGATTGACCAATTGAAATTTAACCGGGTGAGATGATGGCAACAAATCAGCTTTATCCTCCAGCATAAATGAGACGTAAATACTGTCTCCCGGTCGCCAAACACCGCGCTCTGTATAAACAAAGCCTTTAATACCATGTTGCACAGTTTCTCCGGAAACGTCAAACTTACTGAGCGATAGGCTATTGCCATCTTTCAACTTTAAATACCCTTTTTGTCCACCACTTTGGGCAATCAATACAAACGGTTTACGATCTAATTTTATTTCGGCCATCCCGTTATTATCAGATGTAGTTTCGCCTAAAAACTGTTGTTGGTAATCATAAAACTTAACCACGCCTCCATTAATGGGTTCGGTTGTGTTTAAGTCAGTTAAAATAACATGCATGGTTTTGTCTGACCCTGCTTTTGCAATGATTCCTATGTCTGAAACCAGTACATTACGCGCTATTTTTTTTCTGCGGTAAAAATAGTCTTTGCACGGGTTATCGCGGTCACTATAATCAAAATCGTACGAATCGTAATCATAGTCGTAATAGTAATAATCGTTACCCCAGTCACGCTCGTTCCACTCTTCATTAACCGACGTAAAATTAAATGGTGTTAATGTTTCATCTAACTGATTAACATCTGAACAGGCATAAAGCGAGTATTCTTTTTTTGCCGATAGTTCTACACGATAAATGGCCCCCATGTCCATTTCTACATACTTTGACAAATCAATAGAAAACTTATTCCAGGCGTGTAAGTCCAACGTTCCGTCGGGGTTTAGGTCTACGCGTTCTTTATGTACTTTTTTGGCTACGCGTCTTAGTTGGTAGGTTCCATCATATTCGTTTACTTGTAAAAACTGGATGATGTTATCCTCATAAATTTTGGTTATGGTAACGTCAACAGCGGTTAGGTTAATGCACGAAAAAGGGAAATGTGCGTTTCCTGTTTTTGGAATAATGTTCCCCTCTCCGATCAACTCAAAGTCTGGTGCTACATCTTCAAAATAAACGCGGTGCTCACCTGCTGCATCTAACCGGTTTCCGTTTGTATTTTTAATGCCTTGAGAAATGATTAACTGATCGCTCCCCACTAACCGTTCTGTCGGGTACACGGTTACCACTTGCCTGTCTGCAATTATACTAACATCATGGTTTTTAAGGTAAACGAGTCCTTCTAAGTATTGCGAATCGCTAATGGGGTCAGAAAAGTGAACTTTAATGTACTGCTGTGGTGAATGAATCACTTCAACATCTAACACCACAAATTCATCTTTTTTCGGAATTTTTATTGATTTTTCGCCTGTTTTATCAAAACCAGCAGGTGCTCCATTCCATTTTAGTTCTAAATCTGTTCGTTTATTTTTTCGAATAATATTCTGAACGGCAAAACGATAGGTGTTTTTATCTTCTTTTGTAAATGTGATGGGTAAATTTTCACCGTCTTGTTCCGCTTTTAAAATGGATTTGACATCCGCTGAGTCTATACCGCCTGTGAAGTATAAATGTCCGATTAATTGTTGTTTAGAAAAATCTGTTGTACTGTAGGATTCAAATCGGTCAATCATCAATTTAAAATCTTTGGCCAATGTTCTGAAGTTGAACTCAAAATTTTCGAATTTATCCTCAACTTCTAAAAAAGAGGATAAATTAACCTGTGCTTTGTAGCGGATTCCCGGTTTCAGTGGTTCATCTGGTATAAATTCTAGTGTTTGCTCATCTATCCAATTTGTGGTGCCACTAATGGCTGGAGACAATGAAAAAACGCTGGCTGTTGCATTTGCTCTTTTTTCGGGGTCAATGGTTTGTGTAAATTGTACTTTAACAGAAGCATCTGTGTGCACAACTCCGCCGGTAAATGCCGTAATAAATTGTGCAAATTCAGGATCAATTTTAACTTGGTCTCCTTGTTCTGTTTCTTGCGTGCCAGAACAACTGGCAAAAAGAAAAAATAAAATGGTGTAAAGGCTAAATCTTTTCATGCTAACTAATATCGGTTATCGGTTGATTGAAAACGAATTTAAACCAATTATTTAAGTGCACGGTTATTTTGCCGTTATTAAAATTTTAGAAATTATTATTTGTGGTAGTGAGTCAATTATTTGATTGTCGCCAAATTAACCGATTAGCCTTGGTAGGAGTCTATACCATCTTCGGTGATTACATAGGTTTTTCTTTTTCCGGCTTTGCGCGAAAAAATAACTTCAAATTCAATGTTTTTATCCACTTTCATCTTGAGTAAAGCAAAATCTTCGTATTGATCTGTTTCTAACGTAGTGTTGCATTTTGGGCATAAAAAATCAACCACTTCACCGTCAATAAATTCTACTCTGGGCTCATGCTCATAACTATAATTACCAACACTAGCCGCAAGCCTAATGGTACCCTTTTCTCCATTTTCACGCACCGTGTTTAGCGTTACGACGCCTTGATAACTCAACGGTTCGTTGCAGTGTGGACATGAAAAGGTATATTGACTTAAATCCATTGTTGTAAATTGGTAACTTTAAGATACATAAAATTATTAAAAATTAACGACTATTTGGTGATAATCTAAATTACTATTTCACTCTCCCGAATTTCGCTCATGTATTTACCGCCGGGGTATTGGTCGTTATAATCAAAATTTAACCACACAAAACCTTTGCTATCTTCATAGTAAAAAATAGATTTTCCTTTGGCCTCTTCTGGAAAGAATACGTTTTTAATAAGGTACACGACGGTTTCAAGGTCTTTTTCATCTCCAAATTTAACTTCGGGGTACATGTGCCCTATTCGTTTTCCATTTTGTTCAACTACGGCTTCTACCAACCGCACTTCTCCCCCAATTGATTTAATGCACGCCGCCATCATAATGGAATAATCATCACAATCTCCTTTAAAATAATCGTCGTAGGCAAGCTGCTCTATGGTGTTGGATGCGGTTGAATAATAATCTTCATTAACGGGGTCGTATACATACTTCCATTGTCCATAAACCTCTTTAAAAACACTAAAAAACTGCACCCATTTGCGGCTTTTGGAAAGGTGCGCCTCTGACTGAAAATATTTTATGCCGATACTTGATGCATAATTGCGCACTGTTGGGTCTTTATAATCAATTGCTTCCCTCAGTTCTTTTTCTTTTTTAAAATAGGTGTCCCTACTTTCAAATTTTTGCCTTAACGAGTTTTCTGATAAATCGTACAAAAACTCTGCGTAATCATGGTATAAATTTTCTAACGTGTATTTACCCGAAAAATTAGTAATGGTAAGTACCACTAGTCCTGCAATAAGTGCAATGTATATAAGCACGCGTAGTTTTTTTAGCAGGTAATAAATAATAAAAAATAAGGCTAAAAATAAAATAATATGATCTAAACGAATGCTGGTGTCTCCCCACGGAATTTCTAATGCCGGAAAATACTTGTACAGTAAAATAAAAACGGGCATAGTGGCCACTGCTGCCACCAAGCCTAAAACAATAACTGAATTTGGTTTGTTTTTCGTTTTTGTATTTTCTTCCACCTGGTAAAGTTAAGGTTTAGTTTTTAGTTTTACGGATTTTAGTCCTTAGTCGTTTGTATTTAATTGCCTTTACATTTTACTTTTTATTGTTTGAAGCAGAAATGGGAAAATAGTTTAACGCACAGCGGGAAACATGACGTGTTAATTGACGTTACGGAAACAGGCACATTATCCTTATATTTGCGTTTTTCCAACAAGTTGAAATCATAAAAACAATTAAAACATGAAAAATATTACAGTAATTGGAGCGGGAACCATGGGTAACGGAATAGCGCACACGTTCGCTCAATTCGGTTATACAGTTAAACTCGTAGACATTTCACAAGATAATTTGGACAAGGCAATTGCTAAAATTGGTAAAAACCTTGACCGCATGGTGGCGAAAGAAAAAATTAGCGCGGACGACAAAAAAAATACACTTGACAACATTACGTGCCTAACCGATTTAAAAGAAGGGGTTAAAAATGCCGAATTAGTGGTGGAAGCTGCTACAGAGAATAAAGAATTGAAGTTGAAAATATTTAAAGACATGGATAACTTCACGTCTGATGACTGTATATTGGCAACAAACACATCATCCATCTCCATTACAGAAATTGCTGCCGTAACTCAAAAACCGGCACAAGTAATTGGTATGCATTTTATGAACCCTGTTCCGGTAATGAAATTAGTAGAAATTATTCGCGGCTATTCAACTTCTGATGAAGTTACCGCTACAATAATGGAAACGTCAAAATCATTGAACAAGGTGCCGGTGGAGGTGAATGACTACCCTGGTTTTGTTGCCAACCGTATTTTAATGCCTATGATTAATGAAGCCATTATAACCTTGAACGAGGGTGTTGCGGGTGTAGAGGAAATAGACACGGTAATGAAATTAGGTATGGCGCACCCAATGGGACCATTACAATTGGCTGATTTTATTGGATTGGATGTTTGCCTAGCAATTATGCGCGTGTTACACGACGGTCTTGGAAATGATAAATATGCGCCTTGCCCGTTACTTGTTAATATGGTGATGGCCGGAAAACTTGGTATAAAATCGGGTGAAGGTTTTTACAGCTGGGGACATGGCACAAAGGATTTAATTGTAGCTGATAATTTTAAAAAATAGCTACGCTAATTTTTATCAAAAAGCCGTTTTTCATTCACTGAAGAACGGCTTTTTTTGGGACTTAATTTTGATTAATAACGCATGCCCATTAAACAGATATCGTCTGTTTGCGGTAAGTCTTTTTTCCACGTTTCATATTGGTGTTTTACCATTAAACGTTGTACTTCTAAATCTTCTTCTTTACTAATGGTAGCAAACATATCTTTCATGCGGCGATAGGTATATTTTTTATAGCGTGGGCCACCAAATTGGTCTGGAAAACCATCTGAGCTTAGGTAAATCGTATCCCCTTTAAAAATTTCAATCTCTGTATTTGTGTAAGAGGCAAAATTACCAAACTCTGCTGTAACACCCACTTTATCGCCCCGAATGGTTACCAGCTCACCTTCTTGAATTAAATACAGAGAACTGTTTGCCCCGGCAAATTGTAAAATATTTGTTTTCAAATCTATCGAGCAAAGGGCAAGGTTCGATTCCATCAAATAAATCGGCTTTACCTTCTTCTGTTTGTCCAAACGCTACGGACAAGCCTACTTGCAGAAAGTTTAATATTTGAGATGGGATGGTGATTCCTTTTTCATTAACGGCCTGGTCTAATAAATTTCGTCCAATAATACTCATCATGGCACCCGGTACGCCATGTCCCGTGCAGTCTACCACCGCAAAAAGTATTTTTGAACTTGTTCTGTCTATCCAATAAAAATCACCACTAACTATGTCTTTTGGTTTATTGAATACGAATGAATTCGGCATAAGCTGTTTAATGAAGCTTTGCGAAGGTAAAATACCGCGTTGCAAGCGCTTGGCGTAGTTAATGCTCGCCGTAATGTCATTATTTTTTTCTTCTAGTTCTTCTGTTCGCTCTTTTACTTTTATTTCTAACGAATCATACAACGCAGCATTGTTTATGGCTGTTCCGGTGTATGAGGCTATGGTTTTCAAAATATCTAAGTGATAAGGTTTGTAGGCAAATGGATCGAAACTTTGAATGGTAATTGCACCCACCATTTTTTGCTCTACAATCATGGGATAATAAATTAACGACTTTGCTGTTTTGCCCTCCGGAGTGTTTATTTCTTTTACATAGTTTTTAAATTCTACACTATTATCTCCAATTAATATTTGGCGCTGGTTTTCAACACACCACACCGCATAGTTATTTTTTTCAGACATGGGTACGCTGAATGGTTTATATCGTTTATTTTCTTCTATGGCGTATTTATAATTCAATTTTTCGTTTTCCGCGTCATACAAAATAATGGCAAACACATCAACAGACATTAATTGCTTCACCTTTTCTGTCATTTTTACAAAAACGCTATCCAAGTCAAGTGTAGATGAAACCAACTGCCCTATCTCACTTACAATTCGGGTATTGAAATAGTTATCTTCCAACTCTTCTTTTTGGGTCAATACCTCCGCAGTACGTTTCGAAATTTTTTCTTCCATTGTTTGATAAAGCGTAGCATTTTCTGTTGCAATTGCCACAAAACTGGCCAAACTTCGCACAAGGTTTACCTGATATTCATCATAGGCATTTTTTTCAAAACTTTGCACGGTAATCACCCCAATTGTTTTGCCTCTTAAGGTAAGCGGCAGATAAATTAGTGAGTTGGGTAATTCGCCGGCAATTGCGGGTGCAATATCTGTAGCGGTTGGTAAATAATCCAACACATCATTAAAATAGTCTTGTATTATAATTTCTTTATTTTCTTTAAAACAAATTACGCCCAGCCGTTTAATATCAGTTAATGAAAACCCGGTGTTTGATATATGCTCTCCACTTTCAATAATTTCTGGAAATATAAGTCTGTCACCCTCTTTATTGGGTATTGCGATACCAAAAATATTGGCATCCATAATTTTGTTGATATTTTCATACACCGCACCAATCACATCTAATACAGAAAGTGAAGACGTTATTTGCATTCCTATTTCACTTAGTAGCTGGGCATTATTATACGTTTTTTCCAGCTCCAGCTGGGCGGCTCTTTTCTCTGTAATATCTCGGGTAATAACGCTAAAACCAACCACCCAATCTTTTGCTTCGTTTAGTTTTAATTGTGCCACTTGCCCTACCCAAAAAACGTCTCCATTTTTAGGCTGTACCGGAAATTCCAAATAACTGGATTGCTCCATGTTTTTAATTTGGTTTAAGTAGAACTGTCCAACTTCTTCACGGTAATCTTCTCGCACCAGCTGAATGTAATTTAGGCGTTTAATTTCTTCAAGATCATAACCTGTTCGTTTTGAAGCCACATCATTGGCAAACAAAAACATACCGTTGTTGTCAACTTCATAAATAATATCTGAAGATTCCTCCACCAAACTTGAGTATTGGCCTTGCAATTCTTTTACTTCTGTGATGTCTGTTGAAACGCTAACGTATTTAATTAATTCACCTTCTTCATTAAAAACGGGATCTATCGTGGTGGATATCCATTTCTGTCGCTCTTCTCTAAAGTTATGCACTTGTGTTTCAAAGGTAAACTCTTCTTGGCGATCAAACTTTGCCAGAAGTGCCTCTAATTCTGCAACTGACCCTGTCGTAGCGTTCAGTTTATAAAGGCTATTGGGGGTTTTGCCAATTAATGTATCCATGGGTAAACCCGTAATGCGTTCGAAACCTGCATTTACCCACGTTACTTTTTTATCTGCGTCAAAAATTACAATTCCGTTATTCGTATTGCTTGCCACTAACGAAAGTTCCTCTAACTGTTCGGCAATTTTTTGCTTTTCTGTAATGTCTTTTGAAATAATTACGTATCGTTCTAAATTACCGGCTTCATCTAAAATTGGAGTGAACGAAAGTTGGTTGGTAAAGTAATTCCCCTCTTTTGTGTACTCTGTTAAAACGGCCTCATAAGGCACTTTTTCTTCAAATACTTTTTTGTTTATTATTTCTAAGGTTTTTACTTCTGTTTTTTCGCCAAATAAAAGCTGGCTGGGTTTATTGTGTATTACTTCAAACCGCAAGTAACCGAATTTTTTTTCAAATGCCTTGTTCACCCACTCTATTCGATCCTCCGCGTCGACAATTGTAATCATCTGTTCTACATTTGCCGCAACTATAGATAGTTTTTCAAGTTCAGTTTTTTGCGTTTCAAGTTGTCGGTTCAGCTTACTGGTTTTTCTGAGGCGGAAATAAATAAACACCAACACTAAAATTACGGCCACAAGTGCTGTAACGGCAAACCTTCTATACAATCGCTCGTTTTCAGACTCCAGTCTTCTTGTTTCTAGCTCATTTTTTGTTTTTTCATTTTCACGTTGTTCCGTAATTTTTTGAAACTGCGCTTCAAATTTAAGCCGCTCGGCATTTTGCTCAGCTAAGTAAAGTGAATCTTTTAATCGGTAATATTTTTTGAGGTAGATTGTCGATTCCTCGTACTCTTCTTGCGCCGCAAAGGCTTCATGTAATATTTTGTAATTGTCCAGCCTTTCTTTGTTCAACTCTCCTTGTTCGGCAATTTTAACTCCTTTAAACCCGTTATTGATTGCCGCAATTAATTGCCCATTTGCAAGCTGAATTTCGGCTAATGAAGAATATGCATAAGCTAACCAACGGTCATTTTTTTCCTGTTTTAATTTTTCAATTGCTAGTTCACAGTAAATTTGCGCTTCTTCAAATGCCTCTGTTAAGCTATAATATTGTGCAATTATCAACAAATTTTGCGGTGTGGTTGTTCTAAACTCTTCTTCAGAGGCCGATTGTAAAATACGTTGGTAATATTCAATCGCTTTTTCTTTTTCACCCATTTTTAGGTAAACATCAGCTAAGTAGCCATAAATGGAGAGCACTTCCTCTCGCATTTTATTCTTCTTTGCTAGTTCAAGCGCGCGGGTGTTGTAATCTAAGGATTTTTCTAATTCTCCAATTGCGTTGTTGGCATAAGCAAAACTACGCATAATACGCATTTCACTTATTTCATCACCTAACTCAATTGCAATATTAAGTGCACTAATAAAATAGGGTAAAGCGGCGGCTACGTTTACCTGGCAGGTCACATGGATTTGCCCCACCCTGTAAGACGCTTCTAAAATATCACTTTTTGATCTGATTTTTTTTGCTAGGCTCAACGATAGCTGAGCGTACTGCATAGCCTTGTCACAATCACTGTTCGAATAAATCTCCGCTATGGCTAATAATGTTTTTGCTTTTTCGGCACTTGCGTCAAGTCGTGATAAGCGCATCACCAAAGAGTCAATTTGCGCTTCGTTGTCAACATCTTGCGCTACAGAAAAATTTGCAGCAAAAATGAATATGAATAGTACAAAGCACCTACACATTTTAGCAGAATGTCTAGTGGCGAATGAACGGGGTCTTTTCATGGTCAACATCAAGGGTGTTAATATAACAATTAAATTGGCGTTTTTTCACTGCTACCCTCCCGTTTTTAGACGAACGCGCATAAAAAAGGGTCGTACGAATTGCACAACCCTTTCAGTTTATTTTTTTAGTCGAAGATTATTCGCCTACAACTTCGAAAGAAAACTCTTTCTGTACTTCTTTATGTAAGTTCACAGATGCTTTATAAGTGCCTGCCTCTTTGATCGGCTCATCTACGATTTTAATTGATTTTCTATCAATTTCAATTCCTTCTGCTTTTAAGGCATCTGAAATTGCAATTGAATTCACAGATCCGAAGATTTTACCGCTTTCACCAACTTTAGCTGAAATTTTAACCGATAATCCGTCAAATTTAGCTGCAATTGCTTCTGCTTCTTCTTTAATTTGTGATTCTTTATGTGATCGTTGGCGCATTACTTCTTCATGCGCTTTTTTTGCTGATTCTGTCGCTAGGATAGCGTACCCTTGCGGGATTAAAAAGTTTCTGCCGTAACCGTTTTTCACAGTCACTACTTCGTCTTTATATCCTAACTTATCTACGTTTTTCTTTAGTATAATCTCCATGATAAGGGAATTTTAAATTCTATAATAATGCTTATTTCATCAAATCGGCAACATACGGTAATATCGCAAGGTGTCTTGCTCTTTTTACTGCTTTGTTAACTTTTTTCTGAAATTTCTGTGATGTTCCTGTTACACGACGTGGTAAAATTTTACCTTGTTCGTTAATAAATTTGATTAAGAAGTCTGGGTTTTTATAATCAACATATTTGATTCCACTTTTCTTAAATCGGCAATATTTCTCCTTTTTAATTTCAATATTAATGGGAGTTAAATATCTAATTTCTGATTGTGCCATTTTTCTAGTTTCTTTTAATTAAACACTCAATTAAGCTTTTGCTTCTTTTCTTGTTTTCTCTGCAAAAGCAATATGATCTTTTTCCATTTTAATGGTTAAGAATCGCATAATTCGCTCATCACGTTTAAATGCAATTTCTAACTTTTGGATTAAATCACCTTCGCTTTCAAATTCTACTAAGTTGTAAAAGCCATTTGATTTTTTTTGGATTTGGTAAGCCATTTTTTTGAGGCCCCAAAATTCCTTGTGTTTAATTGAACCACCGTTTGAGGTGATCAAATCTTCATACACTTTTACTGCTTCCTTTGTCTGTTCTTCAGACAAAACGGGAGTTAAAATGAAAACAGTTTCGTACCTATTCATATATAAAAAATTTAATTTAGTACGCCGTGGCACTCTGCTTTAGCGAACGAGAGCGCAAAGATACATTTATTATTTGATTATTAAAAGTTGATTGGTAGAATTAATTTCAATTAAATACCTATCCTTTACTGATTGCCATTAGGTTTAGTTTAAACTATAGTGTTTTTAAAGTTAACGTCCTTCGTTTAATTCACAATTGCAAATGCCTTCAGTTATCAAAACTATTCTGCGAATTGTTAATAAGTCTACCCTCTACAGAGTAAGCATTTCCCCGCATTCCGTTATATTTGTTCTTCAATTTTTTATATGAGTAATTTTGTTGTTTCAGCACGTAAATACAGACCGCAAACCTTTGATTCTGTCGTAGGGCAATCGTCCATTACGACAACATTAAAAAACGCGATAAAAAACGATCATTTGGCGCAGGCCTTTTTGTTTTTTGGGTCACGCGGGGTTGGTAAAACGACTACCGCACGTATTTTGGCAAAAACAATCAATTGCCTAAACCTGTCAGAAGATATTGAGCCTTGCAATGCTTGCGAGTCGTGCTCATCTTTTAATGAGGGGCACTCATTTAACATTTTAGAGTTAGATGCGGCGTCTAACAACTCGGTAGATGATATTCGAAATTTGATTGACCAGGTGCGGATAGCACCACAAGTTGGAAACCACAAAATTTTCATTATTGACGAGGTGCACATGCTTTCTCAGTCGGCATTTAACGCTTTTCTGAAAACGTTAGAAGAACCGCCTAAACACGCTGTGTTTATTTTGGCCACAACTGAAAAACATAAAATCTTACCGACCATTTTATCGCGCTGTCAAATTTTTGATTTTCACCGCATTCAAGTTGACTCTATTGTAAGTCATTTAAAACATATTGCAGAGCAAGAAGACATTAAGGCGGATGAAAAAGCCTTACATGTTATTGCACAAAAGGCGGATGGCGCGTTGAGAGATGCCCTTTCTATTTTTGATCAAATTGTATCGTTTAGCAGTAACAATGTAAGTTACGAAGCGGTTTTGGAAAACTTAAACGTGCTGGATTATGATTATTACTTTAGCATAGTTGATAATGCCATTGAAGGAAACATACCGGGTAATTTATTGGTTTATAATGATATTTTGTCTAAGGGGTTTGACGGCAGCCAGTTTATTTTGGGGCTTTCTTCTCATTTGCGTAACTTATTGGTGTGTAAAGATGCAAGTACAATTGATTTAATGGAAGTGCCTGCTGAAATTAAAGAAAAATATTTGTCTCAATCCGCGGCGGTGGATCAGTCATTTTTATTATTGGCGCTGGATTTGCTGCGCGATACAGATTTGCATTATAAAGCAAGTAAAAATAAGCGCCTTAGTGTTGAGATTAGCTTGATGAAAATGTGTTCAATAAATGCAACGATAAAAACACCTGCTGTATCTTAAGTTTTAGAGACATAGTTATTTTACCTTTTGAGGGGCAACAAGCTGCTTCTTCAAATCAGCGCGGTGACACTGCTCAAAAAGCACAAGGCAATGGAGCAGTTAACCGAAAAGGTGCAAATGCTGCTCGCCCTGCCCAGCGAAAAACATTTCAACAACCTACCGGCAAGTTATCAACCAATAATATTGGTATAAAAGAAACGCTTAACCCTACCATTCGCAAATCAAAAAACCAACAGAGCCAGTTAAACTCTGAAGCGAAGGAACCGTTTACTTTTGAAGAATTACAGCATGTTTGGAAGGCATATACCTTAAATATAAAGCGCGAGCGTAAAGATAATTTACATTCTGCCCTTGATTTTGGGTATAAAAATATGCAGGTTTCTACTGAGCATAACATTACAATTACGCTTAAAAGTACCGCTCAAGGTAAAAAAATTGAAGAGGATAAAGTAGAACTACTGGGTTATTTAAGAAGCGAACTCAAAAATTACTCTATAACGTTAGATTATAAAATTAACGCAAAAAAATCAAAGAAACGACTAGACAGTAAGGGGCTTTTTGAAAAAATGGCTGAGGAGAATACATCACTCAATAAGTTCAGAAAGCTCTTTAATTTGGAAATTGAGTTTTAAGGAATAAAAAATGCCTGTTCCAAAAAACGAACAGGCATTCCATTGTATTCTATCGAATAAATTATCCTCCTGTAATACCTAATGTTTTGGGCAAATCTGGACTGCATAACACGGGGCGTGAATCATCATCAATGGCACAAGGTACGCTTGACCCTGTTTTAAGTGTTTTTTTACCTCCAACAGCATTGTTCATTGCTTTTTCGTTTAAAATACTGATTGACTGTTTGTTTAGGCTCAGTTTACCTTTCAATTTGATCTTTTTCATCATTCTAAATTTTAATTGTACCCAAATAAACGTTTGGGCTTCGTTTGGTACAAGTTGCGCTTCTTGTTAAATCGGCTAAATAGCTGTTTTCTAAATAGACAGTACAATAATAAGTATTGACCATTTGGCAAACAATACCCAAAAGTTGGATAAATGCACGAGTGATTAAAAAATTCACCCATTTGGCTAAACTTTTAGAAAAAACAAATAGTTTTGAATGGAATAACCCAACCTGTTTTCCCATGAAGCCTTTACCATTAATTTATAGCTGCTTATTTTGCGGTTTTTTGATTTGTACAACTGCTTTTTCTCAACCCGCTGTTCAACTGAATGATATTCCTTTGACAGAAAAAGAAAAGCGTTTAGATGCGTATTACGAGGTTTACATTTATTACCTAAATAATAATGCGTTTGATGAAGCACTTGAAACCATTAAACAAGGCACTGCAGAATTTAATGAAGAGCCCGAACACTACACTCTTTTTTTAAGGTGAACCGGAATTTATTATGACATAATTGGTGTAGATGATTCGGCGTTGTATTATCTTGAAAAAGCATTAATCCAACCAAAACAAACGAAAGACTACGTTACACAAGCAAAAATTTATATTGATTATGGCAACTTTTATGTTTTCAGAAATAAAAATGATAGTGCTATTTTTTATTATTTACAAGCTGACGCTATGGCTCGTAACACAAAAGATTATGCAACAATTGGCGTAGTGAATAACAACATAGGTATTATTAAGGCACGACAAGAGGATTATGAAAGCGCACTTTCTTATTATATGGAGAGTTTATCGTCGTATGAGCGATTGGACAAAACACCCGCAATAGAATCAAAACAAAATAGTTTGAACCTGAACATCAGTGCGACCTACCACAACCTAAACAACTACACGAAAGCCAACTATTATGCGGATAAAGTACTGTTAATTAGTAAAGCAGGTATGGATACTTCGTTATACTCCTCTGCCCTTTCAACCAAAGGGTTGATCGCTTTAAAAAGTGGTAATAACAGAAATGCTGTTGATTATTCATTGAACGCGCTTATGTACGTACAAAAAAGTGATGAAGAGTACTTTCCTTTGTTGTATAATTTGGTTAACGGGTATGCAGCCATGGAAATTTATGACAGTTCACTTTACTACAATAAACACGCATTGAATGCAGCCGAAAACCATAAAAATGACCGCTATAAAATTAGTTTTTTGCAGACCATTCATGAGACGTATCACGCCATGCAGAATTATAAAGCGGCCTATCAATTTTTACTTAACTTATATGAAATTAAAAACAATGAGACATCATTAAAGCGCTTAAAAATAGCCTCAAGTTTAGAGCAAAAGTATCAGAACAAAAAAAAGACCCTTGAAATACAGGAATTGAAATACCAATCAGCCCTAAAAAGTTTAAACTTTTATTCAATGCTTGTGCTGATTTTACTTGTTACCGGAGCAGGTTATTTTATATTTAAAAGAAGAATTTACAGGCAAAAGCTGGAAATTGCTAAGCAAAAAGAAAAGAATGCCAGATCTGTATTAATGGGGCAAGAAGAGGAACGCAAACGCATTTCTGTTGACTTGCATGACTCGATTGGTGCAACATTAGCAACCATTCGTATGCGGATGGATGCTTATACAGAAAAGCAGCCCTCTGAAACATTAAACACGTTAAAAAACGAAATTGATAGTGCGTGTAAAGAGTTAAGAACTATAGCGCATGATCTGTCGCCTTATAAAATTGAACAAGAAGGTTTACTTTTTTCATTGGAAAGTCTTGTAGAAACACTCAATCAATCGCAGCAAACGGCCTTTAAAATCGCTATGGACATAAATGAAAACCGCTTGAGCATTCTTCAAAAATCCATAGTTTACCGTATTATTCAGGAATTAACAACTAACGTATGCAAGCATGCAGAAGCGGCAACTGCTGGTATTTATGCTGAGATGGATCAGAAAACATTGAGCATTCAACTCAGTGATAACGGAAAAGGGTTAGTAAAAGGTGACGAAAAGAATGGAATAGGGCTTGAGAATATAAAGTCGCGCGTTTCCTATCTTAACGGCACGTTTGAAATAATCTCTCAACCAGAATATGGAACACTGTTTACACTGTCTATTCCTTTACTTGAAATTAAATCAACTGATTAACAAAAGCATAACGTACAATATCTGCAATGGATTTTAATTTCAGCTTTGCCTTAATGTGTTTTCTGTATGTAGACACGGTTTGTTCGCTTATAAAGAGGGTATGTGCAATTTCTTTTGTGGAATATGACTTAGCCAGTAAAATCATCACCTCATATTCGCGCTCGCTTAGTTTATGTTTTTTAATAAAATCGTCTGAATAAGTAATTTTAGGCTCAAGGTAATGCGTATCTTCTATCACTTTATCATAATGCGTCCCACCGTTGCATACAGTTTCTATGGCAGCTAATAAATTTGACTTGGTGGTATTTTTTAAAACGAAACCTGCTACATCCTTGGCGCGTACTTTACGGATGATGTTTAATGAATCATACATTGTAAGGATAATAATTTTCTGTTGAAAGCCGCCCTCATTTAATCGATCGATAATTTCAAACCCGTCGTCTGTTTCAAGATTTAAATCAAGTAATATTAAGTCAATTTTTTGCGGGGTTCTTACGATTGCAGAAAGCTGTTTCCATGAGCCCGCTGTTGATACTACGTTCACATTGGTATCTTCAAACATAGCTAACAACCCCTGTATGAATAAGGTATGGTTTTCTACAATAACAGTTTGAATTTGGGTTAATGGGGTATTCATAAAACAAGTTTGACTTGAATATAAAAAGAAATTGACCAAAACAAAAATCCCTCCAGCCATATTGACTAAAGGGATTCCAATTTTTGATTAAAACTTTTTTCTATTTCTGTGCCGCTAACTGATCGATAGAATTAGGACTGATCGACGATTTCTCTAATCTTAATTTTGTACCGTCAGAAGAAATAAGAATGGTCGTGTCCGTAATTTCTAAGACTTTTCCATGTATTCCGCCAATTGTTACAATTTTATCGCCCACAGCTAATGATTCTCTAAACTTTTTAGCCTCTTTAGTTCGTTTAATTTGAGGGCGTATCATAAAGAAATAAAACACAAGCCCAATTAAGCCAAACATAATGATTGACTGCCACGGATTACCTCCTGCTGCTTCGCCTCCTTGTAAAAGTACTAGTTGATTTTTCATAATTTTTTCTCTCTTTTTTAATTATTCAGCTGCTACAACTGTTCCTTTTAAGGTTAGGTTAGTTGTTGTAGGATTTGTATTTGCATCCACACGAATGCTTTTTTGAGCTGCTCCTACCCGTCCGGTAGAATTAAATTTCACACTAATTTTTCCAGTTTCTCCCGGTGCAATTGGTTCTTTTGGCCAATTTTCTGGCACTGTACAGCCGCATGAAGCCGAAACATCAAGCAATACCAGGTTTACATCTCCTGTATTGGTGAATTCGTACTCATACTCTACTTCTTCTCCGTCTGTTACTGTTCCAAAATCATAAATGGGCTGTTCAAACTCAATGCTTGTTGGCTCATCTATAAATTCTGCATATTCTGTTTTGCGCTCTTCTGCAGTTGCCGCTTCGTTTGACGTGCAACTTGCCATTGCTACAATTCCTGTTAAAACAATAATTACTTTTTTCATTTTTTTTAATTTATTAATCCTCTTCCTGTTTTCTTTAATTCACCTCTTTTTTCCAGTAACGGAATGGCTTTATCTAAAATTCCGTTAATAAACACTTGGCTTTTAGGTGTGCTATAAAATTTAGAAATTTCAATGTATTCGTTAAGCGTTACTTTTTTTGGAATCGACTTGAGCACTTTTAATTCTGTCAATGCCATTTTAAGTAAAATCACATCCATTTTAGCAATGCGGTCAAGCTCCCAATTTTTAGTTAACTCATCAATTATTGCAGTGTTCTCTTCATCTAGCTTTGCCGTTTGGCGCAGTAGCGTTTTTACAAAACCAAGTTCATCTTCTTTATCCTTATAAAGTTCTAAAATTGGTTGGTTTGGATTGCTTTCTTCTTTTATCAGTTTAATGGTTTTTATCACCATTGCACACATTAGGTCAATATCATCTAACCAAAATATGCTTTTATTTTCAAAATAATCGTGTAAAAGTTCAAAGTTGGCTACTTCCTTCTTAAAAATATCAATGGCAAACTGCTTTTGCAACTCAAATGAATCATTTTCGTTTTCCATGTAATCTCTGTATGTTTCAGATTCTACAAGGTGCAAAAACAATTTTTTCATCAAATCGTTTTCAACCACGCCTACCCAATTAATTTTGCGTTGCTCGGCAATGCGTCTTAGGTGTTCGTTATTTTTAAGATGTTCAAAAACAGTATTATCTGCAAATTTTCTGTTCGGTGTAAGATCTTCTGCCGTAGGGCGTACTTTTTTTAACCGATCTTCAATTCGCTGAGCAGAAAAAAGTTGGACTTCCTCAAACGTTAATAAAAACCACACATACATATCATACATTTGTTCAATGGATGAAAGCAGTTGTTTTTCCGTTTTAAGTATATCCTCATCTTCCGTTTGGAAAAACGCGTATAATACTTGTAGTACTTTTATTCTAAGGTGACGCCTGTTTATCATTTCAAACTCTCCTAAAGGGGTAATTTAACTTTTCCAATTGCATTAATACGCTCTTCAGCCATTTGGTTTGCAATTTGGTAAGTTGGTTCGTTAATTTCAATTGATCGTTGTATAATGTCCAATGAAGTATTGTAAATCTCTTCTGCTTTGCCCATAGCCCACTCTGCACTGTAACCTTTCACCTCTGCATAGCAATTAATTACACCGCCTGCGTTAATCATAAAATCAGGAACGTAAATAATTCCACGGGACTTCATCATCTCGCCTTGTTCTGTTTCATTTGCCAATTGGTTATTCGCCGCTCCGGCAATAATTGAACATTTTAAACGGTCTAAGTTTTTGTTATTCACCGTGGCACCTAATGCACAAGGTGCGTAAATATCCATGTCAATGTCGTAAATTTCATCCAGCCCAACAACTTCTGCACTGTATTTACCAGAAACATTTTTTAATGTGGCTTCATGAATATCAGAAACATACACTTTAGCGCCCTCTTTTACCAAGCTAGAAACAAGGTATTCACCCACGTGTCCAACGCCCTGTACGGCAATTTTTTTTCCGGCTAATGAATCTGAGCCAAATTGTATTTTAGCTGCTGCCTTCATTCCCATATAAACGCCATAAGCAGTGACTGGAGAAGGGTCTCCACTTTTGCCCGGTAAACCAACTACGTTATTGGTTTCCATATTTACCCACGTCATGTCTTTTGGAGAAATACCAACATCCTCAGCCGTAATATATTTTCCGCCTAATGATTGCACAAATTTTCCAAACCTACGGAATAATGCCTCACTTTTTTGTGTGCGTGAATCACCAATTATAACGGCTTTACCGCCGCCCAGATTTAATCCAGAAATTGCATTTTTATAAGTCATTCCGCGCGATAAACGCAATACGTCCGTTAACGCTTCCAACTCATTATTGTATTGCCACATACGGGTACCGCCTAACGCTGGTCCCAATGTAGTGTTGTGCACTGCAATAATTGCTTTTAAACCCGTAGCGTTGTCGTTACAAAATAACAATTGCTCATGGTCATATTTAGACATGCGCGCAACCACAGGGTTATCTGCCAAAGCGGAGTCCTTTATATCTTTTACTTCAAACATTTTTTGAGAACATTTACGTTGTTTCTAATTCTGCCTAACAGTGACTTTATAGCCGCTATTAAATAATTGTGCTTCGCTCTGCTTTAAACTTAATCTTAAACATTAACTTTGCACTTGATTTTTGCGCTACAAAAGTACTAATTTTTACATGTCTTCATTATTCTACTTAAATAAATATTTAGTCAAATACAAATGGCGCTTAATACTGGGAACAGTATTTTTGTTGATTTCCAATATTTTTTCAGTAGAAATGCCAGGAATTGTTGGTAGCACCATTAACGAAATTAGTGAGCAATTAAAGTCTGGTGAAGCACAAACTTTTGAAGTGGTTTTAAAATTAGCTCTCACAGCATCAGGTCTTTACATGCTTTTTTCTATTTTAAAAGGACTCTTTTTGTTTTTTACACGGCAAACCATCATTATCATGTCACGTTTGATAGAGTTTGATTTGAAAAACGAAATTTATGAACAGTATCAACGCTTAAGTTTTAATTTTTATAAAAAAAATGCCACGGGCGATTTAATGAACCGTATTAGTGAGGATGTAACCCAAGTGCGCATGTACTTAGGTCCGGGCATTATGTACACCATTAACATATTTTTTCTTTTTGCCCTGGTATTATATAAAATGATAAGCCAAAACCCCGAGCTTACCTTTTATGTATTGTTGCCTTTACCCATTATGTCCATTTTAATTTACTTTGTAAGTAAGGTGTTAAACAAAAAAAGTGAACGTGTACAGGCGCAAATGTCGTTCCTATCTACCATTGTGCAAGAGTCTTTTTCTGGTATTCGTGTTATTAAATCGCATGTTAAAGAACGTGAGGTGGAGAAAAAATTTCAAGGGGAGGCCAATGAGTTTAAAGATCGGTCTATGAGTTTGGCTAAAACCAATGCGTTTTTTATGCCTACTATCATTTTATTAATTGGAATTAGCACTACCCTAACCATTTACATTGGTGGTTTGCAGGCAAATAATGGCACTACAACGCCAGGTCAAATTGCCGAATTTGTCATTTATGTAAACATGCTTACATGGCCATTTGCATCTGTTGGTTGGGTCACTTCTATTATACAACGCGCGGCAGCTTCGCAAACACGTATTAATGAGTTTTTAGATGTACCAGAGGAAATTGTAAGTAAAGAGGGGGTTGAAGTAATTTTACAAAATCATGTAAAGTTCAAAGAGGTGTCGCTTACGTATGAAAATTCGGGCATGACAGTGCTTAAGGATGTTAGTTTTGAGCTAAAACGAGGAGAAACACTGGGCATTATTGGAAAAACGGGTTCGGGCAAATCGTCTTTAGCTTATTTAATGATGCGCTTGCTTGACCCCACACAAGGCGAAATTTTAATAGACGGGGAGCCACTGAAAGACATTAACTTAGAGATTTGGCGCGGGTTATTGGGTTACGTTCCGCAAGAACATTTTTTGTTTTCTGACACGATTAAAAACAACATTATTTTTGGAGCTGCCTCTGATGATATTTCGGATGAAGCTGTGATGCAAGCTGCAAAAAATGCCGGAATCCATGATACGATTATGAAATTTCCGGAGCAATATGAAACACGACTAGGCGAGCGGGGCATTAATTTATCCGGAGGGCAAAAGCAACGCCTTTCCATTGCCCGTGCTTTTATTAAAAACCCACAAATTTTGGTTTTGGATGATTGCCTTTCTGCCGTGGATAATGAGACGGAAGAGTATATTTTAAATTCTATTGGTAAAGACCTTTCCAACAAAACAGCCATTATTATTAGCCACCGTATATCGAGTATTAAATATGCTGACAAGATTATTGTGTTAGATGACGGAAGCTTAATTGAAGAAGGCACACATGATGAGTTAATTGCAAAAAAGGGAGAGTATTACAGTGTTTTTAAACGGCAGGAACTACAGGTAAAGGTAGAAAACGCTCAGCATTCAGACGGTGAAAATTAAGTTAGAGCAAAACGCGGAGTCTTTTTTTGGCATTGGTATTTATCAACCCAAAACAACGCACAATATTGGCACGCTGTGGCGTACAGCTTATATTTTAGGTGCTTCATATATTTTTATTATTGAGGGTAAATACAAGCACCAAAGCTCAGACACGGTTAAAACATGGGCTAAAATTCCATTTTACCGCTACACTGATTTTGACCATTTTTACAATTCATTACCTTATGCATCACAATTGGTGGGGGTAGAAATGAATGAAAAATCAGAACCAATTACTACCTTTGTACACCCGCCAAGGGCTGCTTATTTATTAGGGGCAGAAGATAATGGACTGCCACCAAAGGTAATTGAAAGGTGTCACCATTTAATTCAGCTACCTGGTGAGCGATCATTAAACGTAGCTGTAAGTGGTAGTTTAGTGATATACGATAGAATACAAAAAACGGAAACAAGATGAGTCAACCAAATGTGACAGAGAAAATAGAGGGCGAGGAAAAACTCAACCGTAAAATAAAAAAAACGGTTTGGAACGCTATTAATGAATTTGATATGATTCAAGATGGCGACCGATTGATGGTGTGCGTATCTGGCGGAAAGGATAGTTACACTATGCTTGATATTCTTATGCAAATTCAAAAAGCATCTGTCTTTAATTTTGAGATTATCGCCGTTAATTTGGATCAAAAACAACCGGGTTTTCCAGAGGACGTTTTGCCTACTTATTTAACAAAAGTTGGTGTTGATTTTGAAGTTGTAGAAAAAGACACCTATAGTATTGTAAAAGAAAAAGTGCCAGAAGGTAAAACCACGTGTAGCCTTTGCTCTCGTTTGCGAAGAGGAACGCTTTATGAAGCTGCTGAGCGTTTGGGCTGTAATAAAATATGCCTGGGCCACCACCGAGATGATATTTTGGAAACTTTTTTCTTAAATTTATTTTTTGCCGGTAAAATAGAAACCATGCCCGCTAAGTACATTACAAACGATAACCGCTTTGTGGTATTGCGACCTTTGGCTTTTGTGAAAGAAAAACAAATTGTGGAGTTAGCAAAAATGCGAGAATACCCCATTATTCCGTGTAACTTATGTGGCGCGCAAGAAAACCTACAACGCCAGGTTGTTAAAAAAATGCTAACCACTTGGGATGAAAAATATGAAAATCGTTCTGAAATTATGTTTACGGCCCTAAAGCACGTTACCCCAAGCCACATGTTTGATTCTGATTTGTATGATTTTCACAACCTCAAATCTAAGGTGATGGGAGAAGTAAAGGCGGGTAAGGAGTTTGAGATGCTTTAAATAGGAAGGCTCGGAATGTTATTTAACGAAGTAGATTGACTTTTTCATTACAATTCTACGAAAACCCACCTAATTGCAATCTTTTTCATAAAAACAACTCGAATTAGCGTTGCTAGTGCTGTGTTATTTTATTTCAAATCTAAACAATTATAAGGGTTCTGAACCAATGTGCATATCCCGAATTCATGTTATTTATAGTATCCAAAATTTCACTATTATACCACCCAATAACCATAGGTAAGCAACTAGCGCCAGGTACTTCAATACTTGCTCTAGCCGTTTTCCTTTATTTGCCATTTCTTTCATATATTCCATTCCAGCATATTTTTTATACCCCAGCCATACAAGGTATCCTGAAATTAACACAAAGGCGATATTTAAATAAAAAGAATAGTCTATTTTAAAGAATGACTGTTCTCCAATATTTACATCTTTTGGGTTTGGTAATAAATCAAACAACGAAAAGCCATAATGTAACAGAACGGAAGAAACAATTAATGATATAAAGAGCAGCAGCAAGATAAATAAAGCCATTTTCCAACCGTAATACTTAGCGTTAATTCGCACTACAGGAAAAACAACTAAATCGCTAAAAATAAAGGCCATTACACCGGCAAAACTAACTCCCTTACTAAAGAGCAATGCTGCAAGCGGGATGTTACCCATAGAACCTATAAACGTCATAAACGCAACTATAGGACCTACTACAATGTGTTGCATAATTTCAAGAAAACTAAATTCATTAGCCGCCGTACTGCCTGTGTTCATAAATAAGGTTTCAAAAAACGTATTGGGAATAAAGGCAGCAACAATACCTGCAATTGTGAAACCGATCGTTACATCTTTCCACACCATTTTCCATTCCATACCATATTGCCGCCCCACTTTAGCCCAACTCTTTTCTTTCTTGAACCCCTCCTTATTCTCAGCCGTATCTAGGGATTGATTTTGGTCTAGTTTTTTACGGGCTTCTTCAATTATTTTTTTTGGTCTAAAAATTTTGACGAGTATCCACACTACCAAAATCAGCAAAATGCCACCTACATATTCACCTACAATAAATTGCCAGCCTAAAAAAATAGAAATGATAATTCCAAGTTCTATCACTAAATTGGTAGAGGCAAGAAGATAGGCCATAGCGGGTACAAAACCAGCCCCTTTTTTAAATAAACTTTTTGTAGTTGCCAATGCTGCAAAGCTGCACGAACTGCTTATAAAACCAAAAAACGTACCGATTAAAACCCCTTTCTTTTCAGATTGCCCCATGTTTTTTCGCATCCGTTTTTCTGTTACGAATACTTGAATAAAACTGCTCATAAGGTAACCTAAACCGAAAGCCCACAACGCCATCCAAAAAAAACCAAGTGAAGTTTCAGCAGCTTCAGACCATTTTATCAAAAAATCATTCATATCCCTCTGTTTTGTAACGATTTCTTATTACATAACAGGAAAGTGGCTGAAAAGATCAGTCAACAGATTAAATATATAAAATAGTTAAACACTACTTAAGCACTTTAAAATACGTTATTTCAGAATAGTAACGTGTCCATTGTAAACGCGTTTTTCATCCGTTCTTATATCGGCCGTAGTGATTTGCCAGATGTAGGTTCCGTTTTGTACTAAAACACCGCCGTATGTGCCATCCCAACCTTTTGTTTGGTCGTACGATTCGAACATGATCTCACCCCATTTGTTGAATATTGTTAAATGGTAATTGTACACATCATTCCCCGCTAAATAAGGTAAAAACACTTCATTGTATGTGTCTCCGTCTGGGGTAAATACGTTTGGTGCATAAATTTTAGGCTCCTCGTAAACTGTTACTGTTTTGGAAATTGATTGAGTACATCCGTTACTTGCAAAAGCTTCTAAGGTCACGTCGTAGGTACCCGCCTCGCGGGGAAAGGAAATTGTTGGATTTTCTTCGTCTGAAGTTCCCGTATTTTCAAATGTCCAAAAAACAGAGGTTTCACCAAATGAATTATTAATAAAGTTTACAGTTGGATCCAATGTTGTAGGGGCAAAAGGTTCAAAGTTAAAATCAGCATCTGGCAATTCCTGTATATTCATATAATCAGTATAGGTAACAGCATTTGAACAGCCGTTTGCATCTGTAATCGTTAATGTAACATCATACAAGCCAGCAGAAGTGTAATTATTACTGGCTGCTCCACATGTTGTTGATGTTTGACCGTCTCCAAAATTCCAAAGACACGACACTCCAGGTGTACCAGTATTCGTAAAATCAGCTATAAAAGGGGCACAGCCACTTGTTTCTGTTGCAGCAAATGAAACTGAAGGCAATGGATTGACTGTTACAAAAACAGTAGAAGTACCGCCACATCCGGTTGTAATGGTATTTGTTATGCCATGTGTACCAACACCCGCAGCTCCTGGGTCAAAAGTAGTTCCAACCACGCCTGTGCCAGAAAGCATATCTATTGTTCCTCCGGTAATTGTCACTGGGCTCGCGTCTAAGCACAAAGGTGCAATAGGGTCTAATGTAGGGTCAAAAGGGTCAACGCCTTCTGCAACATTTACTATATCGCTGTAAACACAACCGTTCGCATCTGTCACACATAGTGTATAATCATCCGGGCATAAACCGGTAAATTCACTGCTTGCCGAACTTGTTGCGCAATCGTCTATACTATACGTATAATCTGGTATACCACCACTAGCCACAAGACTTATCGAACCGGAGCAATCTCCCTCACAAGCCTCACCCATTGAAGTTGCATCAACCACTATGGCTGTTGGCTCTGCTATTGTAAGCGTTTCACTAAACATGCAGCCATTTGCATCTCTTACGGTTACTTCATAATCCGCAGCGGCCAAGCCCGTAAATTCACCCGAAACACTAAACGCTCCTCCGTCAATTGCATGTTCATATCCTCCTACTCCACCGAACCCCTCTATTTCAAGCGCTCCTGTACTTTCACTGTTACATACTGCATCTGTAATGGCTACTACATCAAAACCAACGGCAGTTGGTTCACCCACTGTAATATCCATTGAGTTAATACAACCATTTTCATCAAGAATTGAGATTGTGTATGTCCCCGCAGATAAATCTTCAAACAACGTTGTTGTGCCTAACAACCCTCCGTCAATGGAGTACGTATAATCTCCCGTTCCACCTACCCCGTCAACCTCAATAGTTCCGTCATCATCTCCAAAACAAGAGACTGCTGTGGTTGCTACCTCAACTACCTCAACTGGTAATGGCTCAGTAATCGTTACATCAACTGTGCCTGTACATCCATTTTCATCTGTTATGGTTATTGTATAATCTCCTGCGGCTAAGCCTGTAAATTCACCCGTTGCCATTGGCCCTGTCCCAATATCATAAGTTATTGCACCTACTCCGCCTGCTGCCTCTACATTTACAGTTCCGTCAGCTGAGCCGAAGCAAGAGGTTGGTGTTTGGTCAATAATAGAACCTGTTATTTCTGCCGGTTCTGCTATCGTCACATCTAAGTCAAATTCTTCTCCTGTTCCGTTAGTAACCGTTACTGAATAATCTCCAGCGCACAAATCTGTTACGGTAGCAGTTGTAGCTCCACCTGCGGCGGCATCCCATAGATACGTATAAGGCGGTTCGTCTCCTTCTTCCACAGTTGCGGAACCATCACATGCACCAAAACAGGTTACATCTGTTGGTGTCACCTCTAATTCATCAACCGGTACAATCATTTCAAAATGATCGACATGATTCCAATGAATATCACCTGCCACATTTCTAACGGTAATATAGGTGGATGCCTCTGTGGCAGTAAATGTAAAAACATGATTAACCCAAGTTGATTCAACGGTTGTTGCTGTATAAAGAAATGTTCCAAAAGCCGTAGGTGAAGTCGAACACCCAACCTCTACATCACCTCTTACACGAAATGTAACTTCACTATACGTCCAAAAACTGATTGTATATTCTTCTCCAATGGTTAATGGCCCTGTAAGCTCCATTGAAATCTCATCTCTTGTTCCGGCGATACCTATAGCGCGGACACCATCTGGAATTAATGAGGTGTAACAACCATCTATCAAAATATCAGATTCATTGGCTGCCCCAAAGGCAATGGTGTTTGACATAAAACCATTAAAAACGGGGTTTGATAAATTATAATTACACGCCATTGTTGCTGTAGTTGTTTCAAAACTACCGTTTATAAAAGTTTGGCTAAATGGGCTGAGATGAAAAGCGATAAACAAAAGTAATAGGGCTAATTTCCTCATTTTAATATATTTGAATGTACGATCTGTGTTTTAAAAACGCAAAGATACGACAAAGGTTGCTTTTTTTAGCAATGGCTATTTAATTTAACATCAACATTTTAATGTGAAAAGTTAACATTCGTATCGTTGGGTGGACAAAAGCTCTTCTAAACCAATAAATAATTCGTATTTAACGCCGTGGATGCCCATAAATCAGGGTTACCTTTTTTATCAAAATAAAAATCTATCCGACCTAAAATTAAACCAGCCCAGCCTACCTGGTTAATCAAAACGGCTTTTCCCTTTTTATTTTTATGCATTTCTGCTTCGGGTAAAAAAGTGTGCGTATGCCCTCCGATTATTAAATCAATATTAGCGGTTTCTTTTGCCAACACCGTGTCACACATGGTATTTAATTTTGGTTTATACCCTAAATGTGAAAGGCAAATCACCAAGTTGCAGTTTAGCTCATTTTTTAAAACGTCCGCCGTTTGTTGTGCTTTTAAAATTGGGTTTAGGTACGTTGTTTTTTTATAAAGCTGTGGCGGCACCAATCCATCAAGCTCTACCCCAAGACCAAAAACACCTACCTTTACGTTCCCTTTTTGGAATGTTTTATACGGCTCTACTTTTCCGTTAAGTATAGTATCTTCAAAATTGTAATTAGCCGAAAGAAACGGAAAGTTGGCATGCGGCAACATTTTGTCAAAACCTTCAATACCTGCATCAAAATCATGGTTACCTATGGTGGCGGCATCATATTTCATGGCAGACATGAGTTTAAACTCTAGCTCACCACCGTGTACGTTAAAATAGGGGGTTCCCTGAAAAATATCGCCCGCGTCCAGCAACATCACATGCTTTTCATCTTCTCGAATTAAGTCAATAAGCCGACTTCGGCGATTAACACCACCTTGCCCTGGGTATTTAGCATCATTTTCTGGAAAAGGGTCTATGTGTGAATGGGTGTCGTTTGTATGTAAAATGGTGAGTTTATCTCGTGTATCAATGGTTTTGAATGCCGGTAGTGAAAAAGCAGCCAAACTGCCGGTACCAATGTTTCGTAAAAATTTTTGCCGTTCCATTTTTAGTTGAATTTGATGCGTTCGTCAACCGGTTCGGTAGCAGTTATTCGTTTTTTTACTTTCAAGTAATCAATAATTACATCACGCAACAGCATATTTAACTCTTGTTTTTGAATCGGATTTTTTAAAAAGTCCATTTTATCTCCTCCTGTTGCCAAATAATCTGATGTGATGATGTGTACGTTTTGATCAAAATTATAAGATCGCCCACCTATTTTTATTTTAGGCGTTTCGGCAGTGTAATCAATTACAGCATTTGCTATGGGCTGTCCCTCTGCGGCAGCAATATACGTTAAGAATTCACTTACTTTTTGGGGTGTAAGCGTCACAACGCACAGCATATTATCAAATGGCATGAGTTCATAAACATTTCCGATTGTAACGGCACCTTTATTAATCGGTGCGCGTAAGCCACCAAAATTTAGCAATGCAAATGTGTTGTATGTAGTGGCAGTTTTTGAATGCTGTGCCAACCAGGCCATTCCCTTTTCAAATGTAAGGTCAGCAACTAAATTACTTAGCGGAGATTGAGGCTGATATTTTACAAAATCGGTTTCGGCCTGTGCAATTACTTCATTCATTGTGGCATCCACCACTTTTCTGTAAGGCGAAATAATGGGTTCTAACTCGTCATTTTCATATTTTTCCGTCAGTGGCGTGTTTTCGCTATTCGCCTCACTAATTTTTGGAGCGTAACAGCTAAAGCCAATGAATAGAATTAAAAATGAAACCGCAACTCGCATTTACTTCACCTCTTTTTTCAACACCATAAACACCGGAAAGTGGTCTGAATAACCATTTAAATAGGCACCACCTGCATGTGTTCGCTTTGGGTAACCTTTATAACGTCCAGATGCTTGTTTCAAATACTCTTTCTTATAAACATACGATTCATGAAAAACATACGCCGTAGCATCTTTTGATGTTAACGCTTTGCTAATGATAAGTTGATCGAACAAATTCCAGTTGTCATTCCACGCCAACGTACCGTCACCTTTTTGGTATTTAACGTACATGGTGTTAAACATATCCATATCCGTTTTCATTTGGCTTATTTTTTTTTTGCTGAAATATAGGTTTTAACGCTTTTGTTAGAAGGGTCGTCGTTTAAGTCTCCCATCAGAATAATTTTTGCCGCGGGGTTATCGGTCAAAAGCGAATCAATGATTGAGCGTCCTAAATTTGCCGCTTCAATTCTTCGCGGTTGAGATGCTGACTGTCCGCCACTGCGTGATGGCCAATGTGCCACAATAATTGTTACGTCTTCTCCATCCATGTCACCCGTCACCACCAATTGGTCTCTTGTTTTATAGTCTGGGTTGTCTTTAAACTTTAATTCGTATGATTTGGCATGTTTTACTTTAAAATATTTCTCCTGGTATAATAACCCCACATCAATTCCTCTTCTATCTGGAGAATCGAAATGTACAATTTGATAATCGCGCCCTTTTAGCTTTTCTTGTTTTACTAAATCTTCTAGCACGCGTTTATTTTCAACCTCACAAACGCCCAACACAGCCAAACCGTCTTGCGGAGACACATCTGTTCCAAGGTCGGCAATGACCTCAGCCATATTGGTTAATTTATTACTGTATTTGGTTTCATCCCACGCTTTACGACCATCCGGCGTATATTCTTCATCTCTAATTCGCGGATCATCTTCCGTATCAAACAAGTTCTCTAAATTATAAAAACCAACGCATGCTACTTTATATTGTTTAGCCGTTTCTTGTCCGCGAATGGTCCCAACAAAAAATGCAAAAACCAATGTTAGGATTCCAATAGACGATTTTAAATTTCTCATTATAAATTCATTTTTTAATAGTGCAAAATTAGTCAATTCAAATCAAAAATGGAGCCATTAACGTGTTTTCCGAATGTTAATAAAGAATTAAGTTATCCACAAATAACAAAAAGTACTAGCACCGCACCTAATTTATTTTGTAATTTTGCACCGCTTTTTATTCACGCATAATAAAAGCTTTATTTAGCATAACAAAAAATGATTAAAAAAGTATTCTTTTTTTCGTTCGTCACATTAAGTAGTGTAATTGGCACAGCACAGGTAACCGGTACACAAGAAAAGGACGACACCCTTTTAACAAATACACCTGTTTTTGTAACCACCTTAGAAGATGCTGACGGAGATGAAGGTGGATCTTCTTACAATATTTCGGGATTACTACAATCATCAAGAGATGTTTTTGCAGCTACGGCAGGTTTTAACTTTAGTGCTGCGCGATTCAGAATCAGAGGTTATCAATCAGACAAAACCATGATTTTAATTAACGGAATGCCCATGAATGATTTAGAGTCTGGCAGGGGCACATGGTACAAATGGGGTGGTTTAAACGATATTACACGTTATTCAGAAACAAAAAACTGGTTGTCGGACAATCCTTACCATTTTGGTGGAATTGGCGGATATTCTAATATTAACGCTACAGCCACGGGTGTTAGAAAAGGTTCGCGTTTATCTTATGCAGCTACTAACCGGGCATACTCTCACCGTTTAATGTATACGTATGGAACAGGCATGCAAGCCAACGGGTGGGCCTTTGCTTTTTCACTTTCTGGGCGCTATGCAAATGAAGGCTATGTAGACGGAACATTTTACGAAGCTTTCAGCTATTTTTTGGCCGCTGAAAAGAAGATTAATAATGAACATACGTTAAACTTATCCATTTTAGGTGCACCATCAAAACGGGGTAAGTCAAGCATATCGGTATTGGAGACTTATGAGCTTTCTGGCGATAATTTTTACAATTCTAACTGGGGCTACCAAACCCAACCAGATGGAACACGCATTAAACGAAACTCACGTACTACGGATTCGCACATGCCAATTATATCCTTATCGCATGATTGGAAAATTAATGAGATTTCGGGATTAAAAACATCCCTTTCATCTAGTTTTGGAAAATACGGGCAAACTGCCCTTAACTGGTATGATGCAAAAGACCCACGCCCGGACTATTATAAGTACTTACCTTCTTATTACGAAGATATTAACGACCCTGCCAATGCAGCACGGCAACGGGCCGTTTGGCAAGATGAGAGCTTGCGACAAGTGCAGTGGGATGATTTGTATTTTGCAAACAGTAAAAACCTTTACACGTTTACAGATGAAAATGGTAATGTAATTACAGAGGGGCTCCGCTCTAAATACATTGTAGAAACACGTTGGAACAATGTTGTTTCTGGTGGTTTATCATCTGTTTACAACGTTAAAAAAGGAAAATTTGATATTCACTCGGGGGTGTTTTTTCAACTGCAGCGCAATCATTATTTTAACACTGTTGATGACCTGTTAGGTGGAGATTTTTGGATTGACTTAAACCAATTTGCAGAACAGGATTTTATAGATCCAAATGTTGCTCAAAGCGACTTGCAAAACCCTAACCGTGTGGTTAAAGAAGGCGATACTTATGCCAATAATTACTACATCTATAATTTAGACGCTACGGCATTTGGTCAAGTACAGTACAGCATGAAGCGCGTAGATTTATATGCCGCGGTAGAATTATCTAATAAACAATTTTACAGAGAAGGAGTTTACCAAACCGGACTTTTCCCCGACAATTCACTGGGTAAATCGGAGGTTAAGAATTTTGTAAATTATGCGTTAAAAGGTGGTGCAACTTACAAATTATCGGGCAGACAATTTATAACTGCAAATGGCGCTTATTTAACTGAAGCCCCAACCTCAAGAGCATCATTCATTTCACCACGAACACGAAATGTAACGGTAGAGAACTTACAAAATGAAACCATTTACACCGGAGACATTAATTACCTACTGCGTTACCCTAAATTCAAAATGCGGTTGACATATTATTATACCGAGCGTAAAAATGCAATTTGGTCCAGAAGTTTTTACAACGACGAGTACAACTCATTTGTTAATTATGTAATGAATGATGTTGACTATTTACACCAAGGTTTAGAATTTGGCTTAGACGGAACAATTTACGGTGGCTTGTCTGGTAACGTGGTTGTAGCTATGGGTCAACACCTTTATAACTCGCGCCCCACTGCAACAATTACGGTAGACAACTCTGCCGAACTTGTTGCCGAAAATAAAACGGTTTATTTACAGAATTATAAAATTGGCGGAATGCCGCAATCAGCCGCATCTGTTGGGCTAAAGTATAGCGGTAAAAAGTATTGGTTTGCTGGAGTTAATTTTAATTATTTTGCCGATATTTATTTAGACCCCAATCCGGACAGAAGAACCGAAGAAGCTATTTCTAACTTTGTTGAGTCTGACCCGCAATATCGCGAAACGATTGACCAAACCCGCTTAGACAATGGCTACTCTATGAGCTTATTTGCCGGGAAATCATTTAAAATTAATGACTATTTCCTGAATCTTAACGTTAACATTAATAACCTAACGAATAATACGGACTTTATAACCGGTGGTTTTGAGCAATTGCGTTTTGATCCGCAAAATATTGACAAGTTTCCACCACGATTGGGTTATATGTATGGGTTAAACTTTTTTGTAATGGCAACATTGCGTTTTTAATCAGATGGATATGAAAAAAAGTATAAAAGCATTTTTAATTGTAGCATTAACAGCCGTTGCAATAATCGGTTGTAAAAAAGAGCCGGATTCTCCACCTGTAAAAAAATTAGATGGTAATTCTATTATTACCATTGATAGCCTACGCGCTTGGCAACGACAAGCTGGTGGACCGATTACGTTTGACGATTCATTATCGTTATATGGTACGGTAGTTATGGATGAAACCAACGGTAATATTTATAAAAATATTTACTTACAAGATAATGGCGTAGGCCTAAACGTACGTTTTACAAGTTCGACTGATTTACTTGAGGGTGATTACATTCGCATTGCTTTAGGGCAAACTATTTTAAGTTCATTTAATGGTGTTATTCAGTTAGGTGAGGTAGATGAGCAAGAAAACGTAGTCGTACAAAAGAAGGGCGCTGCGATTGAACCAACCGTTATTACCATCCCGGCGTTAAAAGAAGCGTACAATGCTTATTTATCTGCCGTTGCAACAGATGATTTTGGGGCTGACTTCAAATTACAGTCTACCTTAATAAAATTTGAAAATGTTCAATTTAAGGTTTCGGAACTTGACAAAACGTATGCTGATCCTATTAACCAAAGCTCTGAGAACAGAACATTTGAGGATTTTGAGGGCAATACTTTATTTATTCGCACAAGTGGTTTTGCTGATTTTGCGGGCGACACATTACCTGAAGGTAGCGGTTCTATGATTTGTATTGTAAGTGAATTTAATAATGAGCTACAGCTTATTTTACGCTCGCCAGAAGAGGCTGCATTGAACAACCCACGCGGTCCCGGAGAAATTTTAGTAAAAGATTTTGACGACGATAATGTATTATCTGGTGGTTGGCTGGCACAATCTGTTATTGGGACAGACACCTGGGAGACCAGCACACTTGGTGGTGCGCCGAACCCTTACGGTGTAATTTCTAACTACACAGATGGCGATAATTTTGAATGCGAAAACTGGCTCATTTCTCCGGCGTTAGACTTAAGCACGTCCACAGCGGCAAATCTTTCTTTTGACAACGCCTATAATTTTGGAGGGCCTACTCTGGAACTACTGGTTTCAACAAACTACGCAGGTACCGGAGACCCAAATAGCGCAACTTGGACTCCACTTTCTGCAACATGGTCTGGCGGTGGGTTTACGTGGGTAAATTCAGGCATTATTGATTTATCTGCTTATTTAGGCGGTACGCTTAGAATTGCATTTAAATACACCGGTACTGATTTTAACGGCAGTACATGGGAATTAGACAATATTATTATTAATGGATAACATGATGAAGTTAGTCAAAAGTAGCACGGCATTGTTTATTGGCTGTTTAGCATTAACAGCCGTGTCTTGCAAAAAAAAGTATGAAACACCACCGCTTCCGGTAATTCCAGAAACGGAAACGCGAACGATAGATGAATTGCGTGTTTTACAAAACACAACTGGTGGGGCTATTTCTATTCAGCAAGAATTATCGGTTTATGGTATTATTACCATGGATGAGTCTGATGGAAATGTATATAAAAACATTTACATGCAAGATCATACCGGAGGCATTAACGTGCGCATGCTAAACAGTGGTGGAGTTTATGAAGGCGATTCGGTTAGAATTTACTTAAAAGGAACTGTATTAAATAAGTTTAGCGGTGTGTTGCAGTTAGATTCTGTAGATGTAGATGAAAACATTGTTAAACAAGCCACAGCAGTTAACTTTCCGCCCGAAATTATTACTATTGACATGATTACTACTGCCAGAGAATCACAATTGATTCAACTCAACAATGTGCAGTTTGTACAGCCGGATATTTCTAAGACATTCGCAGATGGCGAAAACCTAATGTCTGAAGATCGGGTTTTAGAGGATATGGAAGGGAATACAATTAAAGTACGCACAAGTGGGTATGCCAGCTTTGCAGATGAAGGTGTTCCTGATGGTTCAGGTAGCATTGTTTGCATTATTAGTCATTTCAACGGTGACATTCAGCTACTTATTCGTGCTTACGATCAAATTAATATGAATGGCGAGCGTTTTCCAGGTCAGGTTTTGTCAAAAAACTTTGATGATGAAGATGTAAGCTCTGGTGGCTGGTCTACTTTTCAGGTAGCCGGACCAGAAGTTCAATGGACAACTAGTGCTGCCGGAGGTGCCCCAAATGATTACGGTGTAATTTCAAATTACATTGATGGTTCAAATGTGGTCTGCGAAAATTGGCTTATTTCTCCAGCTTTTGACTTAACAGCAGCAGGCAGTCCCGTTTTAAACTTTGATAATGCCTATAATTTTAGCGGTCCACCGTTGGAAATACTAATTTCTACAGATTACGACGGCATAAGTAATCCGAATGAGCAAGGCTCATGGACAGCTGTACCGGCCACTTTATCTACCGGTGGTTTTACATGGGTAAACTCTGGCGATATTCCACTTGGCGCTTTTGACGGCACAACTGTACGCGTAGCATTTAAATACACCGGTACTTCCTCAACGGGTAGTACATGGGAACTAGACAATATTGTGGTTAGAGGATAACCGAAACGAAGCTAAATTTAAAAACAAAAAACACAAATTATGAATAAATTTTATACCCTTGTTACAGCAATGTCGGTTGGCGTAATGAGCTTTGCGCAAGTTGCGTTTGAGAGTAATTTAAGTTCTTGGACAGCTGGCGACCCGGATGGATGGATGGGAACCAGAACTAATATTTTATCTGAAAATGTAGTTGAAAACATGATTGGCGTTGAATATGGAACGTCATCTGCCCAATTATTAAACCCTACAGGTGACCATAAACGTTTTACAACAGAGAATGTTACTGTACTTTCTGGAGAAACATACGAAATTAAAATGTGGTTAACTGGTACAGAAGGTTCAGAGTTAAGAACAGGTTTTTATGATGCAACAAATGACGATTTTTACTACAATGATTACTTGAATGTATTTGCAGAAACTGGTGGTGACATTACGTTGGTGAGTCAAACAATCAATATCCCAGCCACCTCCACTTCAGGTGAGTTTATTTTCTCATTAAAAAATACAGATGCCGTTGTTGGAATTGTACTTGATTCTGTATCTATTGCGGTTACCGAACCGGATGTACCTTCTGAAGTTTCTATTTACGACATACAGTATGCTGAAACTCCACCTTTTATTTCTCCTTTTGAAGGCGAATTAGTTACGACTAGCGGTGTAGTAACTGGTGTTTTTCAGTTTGGAGCAGATGAAGGACGTTTTTTCATTCAAGATGGAAGCGGACCCTGGAATGGTATTTACGTTTATGAAAACGGAACAGAATTAACGCTAGGTGACAGTGTTCGTGTAACCGGAACGGTAGATGAATTTTTTGAATTAACAGAAATTGTAGCTGTAACGTCTATTGAGGTACTAGAAACGGGTGTAGCATTGCCAGAAGCCGTAGTGGTTTCTACATTAGAAGCGGGAGAAGAGCAGTACGAAGGTGTTGTTGTAAAAGTAGAAGATGCGGAATGTACGAATCCGGATGCAGGCTTTGGACAGTTTGAGGTGAATGATGGGAACATGACCACGTTTGGTGGACGATCAAATTTTCTCATATCCAGCTGTTGCCGGTTCTTTCTATAATATTACAGGTGTAAACTTTCTTTCTTTCGGAGATGTGAAAATTTACCCGCGATCGATTGCTGATATTGAAGTAACAGGAACAGTTTCTGTAGCAGAAAACACTGCCGAAGTAAACCTATACCCTAACCCGGCAACGCATACTGTGCGTGTAAACAGCCCGGCTAATGCAACGATTGCTATTTACAACATGACGGGAGCATTAGTATACTCAGAGCTATCGGTAGCAACAAGCACACTAATTGACGTGGAAGCATTAAATACAGGGGTGTATCAAGTTGTTGTAACAGAAAATAACACAACTTCTACAACACGTTTAATTGTAGAATAAAAAAGTAAACAATTCTAATTAATTGAAAGCCGTGTGCTCGTTTAAACCGATCATGCGGCTTTTTTTTTCATAAAAAATAACCTAAGTTAGCGTTAAATTAACCCAAAAGTTTTATCCGCCGGACAATTTGCCTAATTGAATTTTTTTGTGATAAAATATTGATATATTGCCGCCCTTATGAAAAGATACAAGGTCAATAAGCTGCCCGTAGCGGACTTAGTTTCGTCATTGGCAGAGCAAATGAAGACAGATTTCTCTGCCCGTTTTGGAGAACATATTGTAACGCTTCCCACCTTTGTGGGTGAAGGATACATTCGCGGATTAAACTTTCCAAATGGTGTTGGTTTGCTTGAATATAACTGTACGTTTAATGAGGAAACGTCTATTGATTTTGAATCGCAACAAATTCATCCATTAAAATTTATTTATTGTGTTGAAGGAAAGCTTTGTCACCGCACAAGCAACCAAACTAAAGAGCATGAGCTTGACCCGCTGCGCCATGTAATTGTTGGCAGCAGTAGCAATGAAGGGCATCATTTTCGGTTTCAACCTAAAATAAAAACGCGCATTTGCAGTGTAGAGATTGACCGACTCAAATATCAAAGGCAGATTGATTTTGACTTAAAAGATGTCAATTTTGAATTTTACAAAATTTTGGCAGATGTAAATGCTGTAAACTCAGTTTATCACAGTGGGCATTACGGCCTAAAAATTGCTGATATTATAAAGGAATTGGATAATTTTAAAGAAACTGAACTAATTCGAACAAATTTTTTAGGTGCTAAATCGTTAGAAATTTTTTCGTACATGCTAATGCAGTACGCGGATGACCTTAATATTATTGAAAACAAAACAATTATTAGAGCATCTGAGATTAAGGCAATTGAAGATGCAGTGCATCATATACAGACAAATTTAGGCGAATTAGGCACAATTGATGAAATTGGACGCTTTGTTGGGTTAAACTCACAAAAACTGCAAGAAGGGTTTAAAATTTTGTATAATACGACGGTTCACAAATTTATTCAAGAAAAAAGATTGGAGTATGCAGTGAACCTATTGCGTACGGAAGAGCATAATATAACTGAGATTGCGTCGATTATTGGCTTTTCTTCTCGCAGTCATTTTGCTAAAATTTTTAAAGAAAAATACGGTGTAAACCCAAAAGGCTATCCTCCAAATAAACCGAACGATTAAACGCAATTTGCCCATAATTATCGTAAATCGTTCAAATATTAATCAATTCCGTTAATGGGTTTATTGATAATTGTTGAATTTTGCCACACAACAACACCAAGTTTATGCCGTTTAAGCGATACATTTTAAAAACAAACCAACTCATTGCTGATAATTTTGAAAAACCGCTTAAAGGTGCTTTTCAAAATCAATATTTTGAAATTTCCTTGAGTGATTCCAAGGAAGAGGTCTGCAGAAGCGTAGTTGACAAGGATGGATTAGCCATGCTCGATATTACCGCAAACATTGTTTCTCCATATCGGCTAACTATTCCAAAATTTAGTGAAAAACTGATTTTATTTATTTTTTGTAATTCGGGAAATATTTCGCTGAAGGAAAATAGCGCTAATGGGGAGCATTTTGAACTTACTGGTGACGATTATGGTGTTTTTTCAATTCAAAAATCAACAGATTTAGAGATTTCATTACACGTTGGTGGCACCACTAAGATAAATATGATTATTGCGTGTCCTAAAATGATTGTGCAGGGTGGTACTGAAAATGTTGAAGAAGGCACACACGTGCTTGAAAACTATCCGTTTAATTCTGATGTGGATGACCAAGACAGAGTTGAATGTTTGTTACAAGACAGTCATAACTTTACGTTAGAGCAATTAATTGGACGTACATCTAATGAAAAAAAAGCAGGCTATTTGGATTATTTACAACGTTTAAGTGTAATGTATGGCTTATTTTCAGAACATTTGGAGCTGTGTGTTAATTTAGAAAGTTTACACAACGAAAAAGATACGGAAATTAGCTACCAACTGAGAGGTGTCATTGAAAAAGCGCGCATTTCTATCCATTCAGACTTAACAAATTATACAACTGTAAAAGACTTAGCGGACAGCTGTAACATTAATATCCTGACATTACAAAGAGGCTTTAAAGGCTGCTACGGACATACTGTAAATCAATATGTGCAAAATTTAAGGATGGAAAAGGCCAAAGAGATGCTGGTAAACACACATTTACACATTTCAGAAATTGTTTACAATTTAGGTTTGGTTAATCGCAGCTATTTTACAAAACTTTTTAAAGATCATTACGACTGCACCCCTACCGTATTTAGAAAACGCTACGCGGATATGCCGTATATTATCGATTAAGATTAAACAATTTGGCATTAAATGCGCAATGTGTTATTAATTGATCTACTTGTTCTGGAAAAAGATATTTTGGACTTTTCTTAGCCGTCTAACTCTGAACGAATACGCTGGCTCAATTGACGATTATAGGTTTCTTTTAACCAATTCAAATAACTATCTGTAGCTTTGGTAATGCATTTGGTATAATGCTTTAACCTACGCTCTATATCGTCTTGTAAATCTTCTAACAGCAACAAGCCGTCATACATGTCTTCTGAGTTTTCTGCCACTACCTCAAAGTGGTTAGCCAATGATACGTCTACCGCTTCTTTTCCCTTTTTTCCAGAATCTATGCATTCGTCATAAACAGCTTTCATAGAAAACTCCTCTAATTTACCCGGGTGCTTTAGTTTTTCTTTTAAATTTTTAGGCAATTCATAGGTCGCCTCAAACATTAAATCATCCTCTTCACTCAAGCGTGCTTCTAAAAAGCGGTCGGGATAGTTAAATGCGTCTTGCCAATCAATATATTCCTGCCAATATCCAAAACGACGAACATTGTTTCCTAAATCTATGACCTGAAACGAACTTTTATTTTCTAAACGTCTTGAACCACGCCCTATCATTTGGTGGTACAGTGTTAATGAACGCGTGGCACGATTTAAAATAATCGTTTCCACCGTAGGTTCATCAAACCCCGTGGTTAAAATACCAACAGAAGTTAAAATAGCTCCCTCTGTTTCTTTAAACCACTTCAAAATGTCTTTACGTTCTGTATCGCCAAACGTACTGTCCAAATGGCGAACTTTGTAATTTTGTTTTTTAAACAGTTCATATACCGACCGTGACGATTCAATACCACTGTTAAAAATTAATGTTTTTCGTTTTAAAGCGACCTCTTCATACGCAAAAAGTAATTTTTCTTGCATAAAATAGTTGCTGTATACTTTGTCTGACGAACTAACGGTAAAATCTCCATTTACACCAATTTTTAACCCGTGTAGGTTAACATCATACGTATAGGTTTCTGCATTTGAAAGGTAACTTTTTTCAATCAACGATTTAATACTTTCTCCTACAATCAGTTTATCGTAATTATCTTTTAACGGTAATGTTTTGTTGGAACTTAATGGTGTCGCCGTTACGCCTAAAATATTTACATTTTCAAAGTATTGAAATATTTTGCGGAATGAGTTGTTGTGTGCTTCATCAACAATTACCAGCCCAATGTTTTCTAAAAAGTCGCTGTTGTCTTGTAAGCGGTTGTTTAACGTTTCTACCATTGCGGTGTACGAGTTGTACTTACTTTGGTCGTCCAACGTTTTTACAAGGCTATTGATTACTTTATTTTCAATACCTAACGCAGTTAACTGCTTTGATGTTTGAATACACAACTCAATGCGGTGCGTTAGAATAAGCACCTTTTGTTTTGTTTTTTTTATGTACTCGTTAGCTATGTTTGAAAAAATAACTGTTTTACCGCCTCCCGTAGGTAATTGGAACAATAAGTTAAAGTTCTTCCCTTCTCTTTCTAGTTCATCAACAATTTGATCAACAATCTTTTTTTGAAAGGGATAGAGTTCTTTTTTTTTGAAGAGGCTTTTGTCAATCATAATAGCTTTTACGTCGTTTTGAGCGGTGCAAAAATACCACCTTTTAATTGAAAATAAAAATTATGGGTGTTGTAATCCTTCGGAAATTCTTAAAAAGCATTGGATTTTAACTTTTCGGCAATTTTTCAAAAATTAATTGGCATTGCTGTTATCTTTGTAAGCCTATTTACTTTTGAGAGACAAAGTAAAGCAATTATTTAAGACAAAAGACGAATACCATGAGTGAAATAGAAAGAGTAAAATGCCTTATTATTGGTTCAGGACCAGCGGGATATACAGCTGCCATTTATGCTGCGCGTGCCAACATGTCGCCAGTGTTGTATCAAGGAATGCAGCCCGGCGGGCAGTTAACGACAACAAATGAAGTAGAAAACTTCCCTGGATACCCAGATGGCATTACCGGACCTGCAATGATGGTGGAATTACAACAACAAGCCGAACGTTTTAATGCAGACGTAAGAAGCGGTTGGGTTTCTAAGGTGGACTTTTCTGGAGATGTACATAAAGTTTGGGTGGATGAAAAAACTGAAATTCATGCTGATACGATAATAATTTCTACCGGAGCTTCTGCAAAGTATCTGGGGTTAGATTCTGAACAACACTATTTGAAAATTGGTGGGGGTGTTTCTGCCTGTGCGGTGTGTGATGGTTTCTTTTACCGCGGACAAAAAACGATTATTGTTGGTGCTGGTGATTCTGCTTGTGAAGAAGCGCACTATCTGTCTAACTTATGTGAGAAAGTAACAATGCTTGTTAGAAGAGATGAGTTCCGCGCTTCAAAAATTATGGCAGAACGCGTTAAAAAAACAGAAAATATTGAAATCTTATTTAATACTGAAACTGTTGAAGTTTTAGGAGACGGAAACGGTGTTACGGGTGCACGTGTAAAAAACAATGTTTCTGGTGATGAGCATGATATTGAAGCAACCGGATTTTTTGTAGCGATTGGACATAAACCAAATACGGATATTTTTAAGGATTATTTGAAGCTGGACGAGACGGGTTATATTATTAATCACCCAGGCACGTCTAAAACGAATGTACCGGGCGTTTTTGTTTCTGGAGATGCAGCAGATCATGTTTACCGACAAGCGATTACGGCAGCAGGTACGGGTTGTATGGCGGCTTTAGATGCTGAACGCTACTTGGCAGCCAAGGGGCATTAATTTACAAAAATAGATTTTTAGGAATGGCGTATGTTTATAACATGCGTCATTTTTTTGTTTGGCTGAATTTGAAACTCAAGCTATTTGCTAACGGTCGTTCATAAACTGGTCGTTTTACCACTTCTCTACCCCAAAAATCCGAAAATGCTCATTTTTCATCTTGCCGTTTTAATCAATCAACCAAAATACCGCTTATTCGTTTTGAAACAAGACTGAAATGAAATTCATAAAAAATCTCCAATTTCCGAAGGGTCGGAAATGTATTTTTGATGAATGTCTTGTTTCTGCTCTCATAACCGGTGGGAGTGTTTCATGATTAAAAAAACAAGAAATATGAAAAACGAGCAAATTGTAAATCCGTTGTATGAAAAAATAGAAACTTCGGGAATAATTTACGCGATGGGTTTACTAAAAATTGAATTTGAAACCTGCAAGCAGTCTAACCAGATAAAAAATTACCAAACCGCGCAAACCATTGAGGATTTCAACACAAATCTTGAAAATTTGACACAGCAAATGCTTGACTTAATTGAACAATTTGAAAAACATGAAGCGCTGGAATAGCGCTTTTTTTACTTTCGCGCCAAGTTCATATCAAACGGCATCCGGTTTACAATCGATCGTCCTAAGGTAAGTTCATCCGTATAATGCAGTTCGGTTCCGATTGAAACACCGCGTGAGAGGGTCGTAATTTTAACATTTGTATTTGCCAATTTACGGTATAAGAAAAAATTGGTTGTATCCCCCTCCATAGAAGCGTTGAGTGCTAATACCACCTCTGCTACTTCTCCGGTCGCTACACGATCGATAAGGGGCTCAATGTTTAAATCATTTGGTCCTATGCCCTCCATTGGTGAGATAACGCCGCCCAAAACATGATAAACACCAAAAAACTGTTCGGTAGACTCAATGGCCATAATGTCTCTGATATCCTCAACAACGCATATTAAGTCATGTTTTCTGGAGGGTTGTAAACAAATTGAGCACAAATCAGCATCTGCAATGTTTCCGCAAGCTGTGCAGGATGCTATTTTATGGTGCATTGCACCTAAATCTTGCGCAAATACGGCTATCTCTTCTGGGGTTCTCTTCAGTAAATTTAACACCAACCGCAATGCTGTTTTTTTTCCTATACCCGGTAAAGATGCAAAATGCTCTACCATCTCCTCTAAATGCTTTGACGGAATGTTCATGTTACAAATTTACAATAACCGATTGAGTTTTTTTTAACGGGTATCAGTTTCTATCAACATTTTTAACCCAATAATTATTAGACCCCTATAAGAATTGCTTCGGCTCTAAACGTCAATTTGATTCGTATTTATGAATAAACCGCTAAATTTGTACATCATGTTCACAGCATCTATTCAAAAATATACCTTAACATTCAAACGCCCCAGCGGTACTTCAAGAGGGGTGCTAACCCAGAAAGATTCCTGGTTTTTAAGTATTTGGGAAACATCAATACCAGAAATTACAGGTGTAGGTGAAGCGTCCATTATAAAAACCCTTTCACCAGATTGGAGCGCGAGTTATGAAAACAAGCTACATGCCGTTGCCGGTAAAATAAACTATTTTATTGACCATCCGGATGAACTTAAGGATTACCCGTCCATTTTATTTGCAATGGAAACTGCTTTGTTAGATTTGAAAAATGGCGGAAAGGGTCTATTATTTCCTTCGGCATTTACGCGAAAAGAGGCTTCAATTCCAATAAACGGACTGATTTGGATGGGTAGTGAGGCATTTATGCACGAACAAATAGAAGAAAAAATAGATGCAGGGTTTAACTGTATTAAAATGAAAATTGGTGCGATTGACTTTGAAAATGAAATTTCCCTGTTAGCCTCCATCCGACAACGATATAGCGCTAGCCAAATGGAACTGAGAGTTGATGCAAACGGTGCATTTAGTGTAGATGAAGCCCCATTAAAACTAAAACGGCTTGCTGAGTTAGATTTGCATTCAATAGAACAACCAATCAAGCAAGGACAAGTAGCCGCAATGCGCGATTTGTGCAAAAATACACCCCTGCCCATTGCTTTAGATGAGGAATTAATTGGCATAACAGCAATAGCTAAAAAACGTGAACTGTTAACCACTATTCAACCACACTACATTATTCTTAAACCAAGCCTAATTGGTGGGCTAAGCGGGACAGATGACTGGATTAAAGTAGCTGAGGAAAACGCCATTAACTGGTGGATTACATCTGCACTTGAGAGCAACGTTGGACTTAACGCCATTGCGCAATACACGTTTACTAAAAATAGCCCACTGCCTCAAGGGCTGGGTACCGGCCAACTGTTTACCAATAACACCCCTTCTGAACTTGTTATTCATAATGGGCATTTAATATTTGCGTAAGTTTCTCCTTTTCAGATGTTGAAATTACGCATGTATATACGTTAACAATGTTTTCTTTTGTGTGCGCACAATACGCTCAAATAGGTGTACATTTGAGTATGAAACTACTGAAATTGATTATTAACTGCTGCGTTTGCTCACTGCTTTTGACGGCTTGTAACCAAGACATTACCGTTGGTGCACCGCTTGAAATAGATGGGGAGCATTTTGATAGCGAAGTCGATAATACATTACTATCAATTGAAGATAATATCAATGAATTTGTTCGCCATATTTTATCTGATGATGCAGATTTAATTGCCTCACAAATTGAATACCCGCTACACCGAAGATCGCCACTTGACCCTATTGAGAATGAAACTGAATTCGTTAAACGGTTTGATGTTTTATTTGACGACATTATTAAACAACAATTGCGCAACCATTTAAACAAACCTTTGTTTATTGATGAACAAGAGGAGAATGGCACTATTGGTATTTTGAATGGACAGTTTTGGTTTAATTCGGATATTCATTTAGTGATGTATGATTACACCTCTGAACAGGAATTGTTGGCATTAGACCAACGAGAATTAAAAATAAGAACTGAAATTCATCCTATTTTGAAAGATTATCAACGCAATATTTATTTGGGGCGGACGGAACGCTATTTGGTTCGTGTTGACCAAATGATGGCTACGCTGCGTTTAGCCGTGTGGGAGGGTAAACAAACCATGCGAGATGAACCCGACTTTATTTTGAACAACGGTACAACCAAAAAACGAGTAAGTGAAGGTGGCTATATTACACAATTTGAAAGTGCAAAAAAAATCTATTTTTTAGATCAACTGAACCGTTTAGAAGATACAGCAAAAGGACGTGATTTTTTTAGAATAAGTGAGAACCAAAAAGCAATTTATGACGAACAGATTACGCCGATTTTGGATCCATTTGAAGCGTTAAATTAATTTAGGTCAATCCAACATTTTTCGCATAGTTTTCCTGTGCTTTTATCAATGGTTCGGATAGATTCATTGGCATCATTCATCAAACATTTTTTTTGAGGACAATGTTTTAATCCCATCACGTGCCCTATTTCATGGGCAGCAATACGGTTAAGACGCTCGTAAAATAATTTATCTGACACGTTTTTGTGCAACCGGTTGGAAGATACAACGCATACATGACCACCTACTTGCCCCAAGCCAAAAATGCCAAAGTCTTTATACTTCCATTCGGGTGCTTTAATGTTGCGCGTTCCGTCTTGGTATTTGGTAATGGAAATGTCTTGATTAGTAAGTCCTAAAACTATGTCTATACCATCTTGCCTAATTGTTGACAAGTAGCGCAGCAAAGAGTCGGCGCGGTAACGCGGGTAACGAATGGTGGTATAGGCCATTTTTGGCAGCGGTTGATTGGGTAAAACAACTACTTTTTTACCGTACATGCTGGCAAGTGTGTTTTTAACGCTATCCACTTCTTGATTACTCATTGTTCCGAAAGGCAAAATTCCAATGGTGCGCGATTTTTCAAACGAATTTTGATTAGAGCAACTTATAAAAAGTAGCGAAAAAATTAAAATAAGAATTTGTTTCATAGCCTTTATTGTATCAACGATTCTGCCATAAGATGTTACAATAAAAATCAAACAACATGAAAATAATTAGAACGTTAGTTGCATTGATAGATTTGAATTATATTTATACAAAATAGTAAATTATGTTAGCGTATCGACCGTTATTTTTTGGGGTTTTTGGATTGATGTTAATTTTTATTTCTTGTACTTCTCAAGCAGAACAGCAGGCAAATGAAGAGGTAAAATGGAATATGGTAGAGAATAATTTACCGGAGAGTAGCACCATGTTAACCGGTGAAACCTACTTATCGCTTTATCCGGAGTTGTATACACAATCAAAAAAAACAATGTTGAGTTTTACATCAACAGTTAGTATACGAAACATAAGCCGAACAGACACGCTTTATTTACTTTCAGGAGAATATTACAATACGCAGGGAGACAAAATTAAAGACTACTTCGCAACACCGGTTTATGTAAAACCGTTAGAGACAATTGAAATTATTGTCCGTTTTGAAGATGATAAAGGTGGATCGGGAGCAAATTTTATTTTTGACTGGATGGTGCCTTCTAAAAACTCCATCCCGTTAATTGAAGGTTTGATGGTTTCGACTATGGCAAGCCAAGGTATGAGTTTTTCTACCGCTGGGGTGAATACAATATGGAATGACCCGACTTTAAACCAGCAGCAAACCATTGCTGACACAAGCAAAATGCAAATGAACACGCTTTAACTGGTTGGCTGCAGGAAAATCAAAGGACAAGCAAGATATACCGCACCACAATAACTAATGGAATTGCGTAAAGTAAACTTATGTACATCCAGTTTTGTCGGCGTTGACGAATGTAATAAGCGGCTAGCAACAGGGTAACAATCGTAAACGTTAAATAGCTGATAACCGCAGCACCTTTCATTGCAGTGTTTTCGTACCTAAATTCAACTTGATGCGTCCCTGCAGGTACTTCTACAGACATGCAACAGGTATTTGCCTTTACTATTTTTTTTTCTTCTCCATCTACATACACCTTCCACCCCACATAATGCGTTTGTAATAAATTAAGCAGCAACGGGGTTTTAGTCGTCGTTTCAAACGTAAATTTGTTCGTGGTAAATGCTTTTGTTATGACCGTATCTTCAGGGTGTTTTTGATATGATTTTGCCGAAATGGATTGATAATCTGTCGTATTCAGCAAAATAGTACGTTGCGTGATGCCTTTTGAAGTATCGCTTAAAAAAACATTTTGATGAACAACCTCATCCGACAAATAAACATAAGGGTTAGCTAAAATTTTATTGAATAAATGTGAATGACGAACGTTGAGCGCGCTCAGCCGAGAGAAGTAGTTAGAGTTAAAACCATCTACCCCTACTTTTTTGGTGATGTGGTTCAAGTTTTGCCAAAGCCCAGGAACACTGTTGCTTCTAAAATCATTCTGTATTACAGGGTTTAAAGGTGGTAACCGCGAGCTGTTTAATGTTGCCAGTGAGTGCTGAATTTGAGCGGGAGCAACGTCTCCTACTCCAACATATAAAAAATTAGGCTGAACCGAAACAACAGCATGAATGGCCATTGTGATAACGAATGCCTTTAGCCTTCTTTTCCAAATCAACAAAACACAAATTCCTAAAAAAAATAATTGTATCAAACCAAAATAAAACCAGTTTTGATATAAATCGGTTTTGCGGAGTTGCTGAAAGATTGATCCATCTGTCTCAAAGAAAGGTTGATCGCTTAAGTTTGCCCAACCCATGCCTACGGTTAGCCCCGTTATCATTAAAAAAACAAGTAAACCGGGTCTTATTTGCGTCCATTTTAACTGTGGTCTAAAATCGGTTATGGGTTTAAAAAAATATAAATCTATTGCTTTAACTGCTAGCGGGATGGCACAGAAAATAAAAAAATACGTATAGTAACTCGGAAAGCGAAAACGATTAAGCAACGGTAAATAATCATACGTTAGTTTATGAATAAATGAATGACTACCAAAAGAAGCAAAAAGAGCAAAAATGGCAAAACCTAAGAAGACCCGCTCCAACGCACGCTTTTTTACGGCTGCGCAATAAATGAGTAAAAAAATAAGTAAGATGATTCCAAAATAGGCATTCGCCATAGTGCCATCCGTCTCTAACCATACTTTTTCATTTACCGTTGCCATAGGGTTTAAAAAGCTAAGCATAGCTTCTGGTACAAACCCATAAGTTGAGGCGTCTCTATACGTTAACCCATCTAACCGCGACAAATATGGCTTCATTTGAATGAATGAAAATAAAACAACTGTCCCCATTAACAAAAGTGATCCAATCAGCAAACCGGTGTGTTTAAAAAAGCGAGTTATAGCGGCTTTGTCTTGCCGTAATACTTGCATTAAAAAATAAATAAAAAGTATACCCAATAAATAGATGAGAATGACCGTAAATGTTTGATTACCGCCTGTCAAATTAAAAAAGCCAAATACAGCAGTTAAAAGTGCATAATGCCATTTTTTTGTTTGGTATAACCGAATGAAGTAATACACAATAAATGGCACAAAAGCACCGCTAATAATGGCAAAAAAGTGCATGCTGTGGTTAGAAAAGAAACCGCTACAAACATAAGCCGTTGCCCCTATAAAAAGTAACAATTTTCGGGTGGTGAATAAACTGGTGAGTTTGTAAAAACCAATTCCCGCCAGATACATGTAAAACAATAAGATGTAATTGATATAATACGCTCCTTGTCTGCCCGCCATGCTTGCCAATAACGACTCTAAATGCCATGAGGGACCTTGAATATCTGAATGAATAGGATAACCGAGTTGCTGATAAGGATTCCACCACGGAAATTCGCCATTTTGAATGGTATCACTAATAAAAAACCGCCACGGCATCCAACAATTAATCATGTCATACGGTACCGTTTTAAGCTGTAATGTTAATGGCCAAAATGCCACTAAAACGACAATTAGCAACCAAAAGCAAGGATGAGTAAATACCTGTTTTGCAAGGATTTTTACACGATCGGAAATTTTTGTGGATTCCGTTTGGGCTGTCATTTATTTTTGATTTGTGGCTAGTACCTTCTTTCCACCGCTTGCAATGTATTCATCATTAACGAAGCAATGGTCATAGGGCCTACGCCGCCGGGCACCGGTGTAATGTGCGCACATTTTGGTGCCACTTCATCAAATTTAACATCTCCTAAAAGCCTGTAACCCGATTTTTTTGATGCATCTTTTACACGTGTAATGCCTACGTCTATCACCACTACTCCATCTTTCACCATGTCTGCCGTTAAAAACTCAGCTACGCCGAGCGCCACAATAATAATGTCTGCTTTTTGTGTAATGGCTTTTAAGTTTTTAGTTCTTGAGTGGGTTAAAGTTACTGTACAATTTCCCACTTTCTTATTGCGAGCCATTAATATGCTCATGGGAAAGCCACAATATGGCTCCTACCGATTACTACACAATCTTTACCGGAGGTTTCAATCTCGTAACGCTCTAATAGCTGTACAATTCCATAAGGTGTTGCGGGCAAAAATGTGGGTAAATCCAGTACCATTCTACCTATATTTTCTGGATGAAAACCATCTACATCTTTCGCAGGAGAAACGGCTAGGGTCACTTTCTGCTCATCAATGTGTTTGGGAAGCGGTAATTGAACAATAAATCCATCAATAGCATCATGGTTATTTAACTCTTCTATTTTAGCCAAAAGCTCCTCCTCAGAAACATCTTCAGGTAATTGAATTAATGTCGACTCAAACCCTACTTTTTTACATGCTTTTACTTTTGCATTAACGTAAGTAATACTGGCCCCGTTTTCCCCTACTATAACAGCTGCCAAATGCGGCGTTTTTTTACCTTCTTCTTTTAACTTCGTTACTTTTTCTGTAATTTCATTTTTGATCTCGGTGGCCGTTTTTTTTCCGTCTAGTAAAATCATGTAGATTGTATTTTTTGCTTGTGGTAAAAATACTAAAAAAATCAATTACCGTTCGCCAAGTACCTTAGCAACATCTTCGTCCGTCACTTCTCCACCATCATTGCCCCAACTGTTTAAAATATAGTTTACAACGTGCTTAACCTCTTCGTTTGACAAGCCCTGCGGAGCCATTATATTGTTGTATTGAACGCCGTTTACAACTATCTCTCCTTCCATCCCGTTAGCGGCAATTTCTATGGCGCGGAACTTATCTTCTAACAAATAGTCTGATTTGGCAAGCGGTGGAAAAGCAGTTTCTAAGCCTAATCCAGATTTTTGATGACAAGAAACGCAGGATGTATTGTAAATTTTTTTCCCTTCCGGATAGGCAGTTTCTTCCGATTTTTTTTCGTTTAACGTAAATGTATTGTTGTTGTCTCCTGCACAGCTAATAAATAACACAAGGCTCAACAAGAAAAAGAAATATTTCATGGCTTAAATTTGCTTTGCAAAGGTAGCGATAATCCACTAACCTGTCTATTGCTCCACGTAATAATTCTCATCTAAAATCATATAACGTTTACCTTCTGGAACGGTATCGTTAAAATTAATAATTTCTGTAAAAGTCACAGTCGGATATTTGTCCACTTCATAAGATTGTCCGTTAAACGCTACTTTACCAAAAAAAAGTTCGTTGTCTTCTAAATACCAATCACGTGTTTTTGTCGGGTTTCCTTCTTTATTATTATCCGTAAACGTCATGTAGCCTGTTCCATCCTCAAAAATATAAATGGTGTGGGCGTCAACTTTGTTGGTGTAATGCGTCCAAGTTCCCCAAAACGTTTCGGATGCTTCGTTTAATGGTGTTTTTTTACATCCAAAAATCAGGATTATAGCGGTGATAGGGAGAATATATTTCACAGAAGAAATTTACGCATAATTCGTTAAAACACGCCTATTTTTGATAAAAAATCAATGGATTTCTAAGTTAGTTTTTTTTCAATAAAAAAATAAGTCTATCTTTGCGCCCTCGGATAGTTGGCAGAGTGGTCGAATGCGACGGTCTTGAAAACCGTTGTACCGCAAGGTACCGGGGGTTCGAATCCCTCACTGTCCGCAGATCAGTTTTGAGTGTGAGTTTCGAGCAAGAGCGAGAAACTTGCACTTGAAAAACTGATTTCCCTCAAGACTCACACTCCAACTCAAACTGAAATTTTCTTCAATTAGAATAATTCTCACCATTTACCTCCCTCAAAACCTCTTGCAACGCCTTTAAACCCTCAATGATCTGGATCAAATTGCCAAGGAGGTCGGTAAGACTTAAAAATAAAGGGTTTAACGAGTCTCAACTGATTTCTCTTTCACAATAAAGATCATTTGGAACATGCGACCAAACGTAGCAAAGAGTTTAAAAAACAGCCTTTCTAATTGTTTCAAGCCTCTTTTTGAGTAAAATTACCAATTGTTTCTTATTTAGGATCAAGACCAATTGTTGGGGACTAAGCATAAATTTTTGTCAATCTGAATAAAAAGAACGTTACGTTTCTAACTCCTCTAAATTGAGATCTGAATGCTTTAATTTTTGCGTTAAAAGATTCCGCGGCGGCATTAGTACTTCTGTTTTCAAAGTAATTCAGGATGCCATCATAATTGATTTTTACAGTATTCATAATTGTGGCGAAGCTTTTAAAGCTGGCCTGATCAACTTTTTCATACCAATGAGCTAGTTTGAGTATAGCCACGTTCTTTTTGGTATTATCTCGGAAGACTTGTCGTAGTTCTTGTGATAACCAATAGGCTTTCTTTAAGTCTGGGTATTCTTTGAACAATACTTGTGCTCTAATATTTTGTTTTAATGTCCATTTTTCAGGGCTTTTATAGAGTAAATAGCGACTTCTGGCTAGTATCTGCTTCTTTGTTTCTCCGGTTAATAATAGTTCTGGTTGATAATCTGTTTTGTTAGCTCTAGCTTTAAGAATGGCCTCATTTTCTTGATCTATTGCTTCCCATTTATGTTTGATCCTGATTTCTTGCAAGGCTTCTATTGCTAGTTTTTGAACATGGAATCGATCGATTACCTGCGTGGCTCTAGTAAAACACGTTTTAGCTATTAGCTTCATGTTTGGAGCCATGTCCAGAGTTATTTCTTTTACCTGTCTACGCTTGTCTATTGGGATTTTTTTCAGATGATCAATGACAATATCAGCCTTGGTTCCCGCAATGATAGCAACGATTGAACCTGCTCTACCTTTTGCTTTTTTATTGGTAAGAACTGTATAAAGTTCACCTTGAGATAGGGCAACTTCATCAATCGATAATCTTTTACCCATGTTCTCAGGGAAAATCAACCAATCCTTTGCGTGATCCAATTGTCCCCACTCCTTAAAGTCACTCAAATAGTCTTTGTATTGACGTTGTAACTTCTTTCCAGAAACACCAAAGAATGAACCTATTGTTCTACAGTCAAGAGATTTAGTATTGATTAATTGATTTTAAAAAAGCGGCAAACTCCTTTGTCATTCGAGTGCCGTTTGCTACTAAGTTCCAATCTCTTTGGACAATATTTCCTGATTCTTTATCGGCTCACCTTCTGCGTTTTATGTGGAAAAACACAAACATACCTTTGAGTGGAAAGTCCTGAACCGTAATGGACTTATGGAAGCCTTTGGAGATCAATTGCCTCGCGTTCAATTCAACGGGAACTATATTTTTTTCCTCAAAATAGAGGTTTAGTTTTTCTCCAACTTTTTTCGATTCTATCAGATCAAAATGTTCTACCAAAATTTCCGGTAAAATCATCTTAACAAGGTCTAAATATCCGTCCAAAACTTATTCTTTTTGCACAAAGAAAATGTTTTTCAACTAAATTCCTCCCCAACTTTTGAGACTGATCCCTTATTTATATTTTGATCGTCAATTTTAAAACTTTATACTGGATAATATTGATTGTTTTTGATCTCAAAATTTCCCTGCCCAATATTGGTTAAATTTCCTTGGGTTTTGTGTTTTTCTTGGTGTATTCATTTTCTTTGTTGAAGTAGAAAACGACCCCAGTTAAAACTAAGGAGACCAACAAAGATCACACTAACTGCTCCAACAGAATCCTCCACATTATATCCCGAATGTCCAGACATTGTAGCAAACCACAAAAAAAGTAAATTTAAACCCAACCCTGAGTTCACTAATGAGCGAGTAAAGTAATTCCTTTTCTGACGATGAACCCAAAATGAAAATGGTAGAACCATGCATGAGATTATGGCCAAAACAAGAAATAATAAATCTGTGATTTTCCTTATATGATTCAATACATCAATATATGATGCTAAAATGACAATTAAGGGGACAATAAGCCAGCGTAAATAATCAATTTTTCTGATTTTCACATTCTTGTTATAATAAACCTGTCCTTTTATTTTTTCAGATAGACTCTTTGAACCAAGGAGGTTTTGACGGTATATTATTTTTACAACAGACATTAGGAGGATAATTGTCAGGATTAAATTAACGGTTTCAATAAGAGAGCCTTCAAAGATGGTCATGTGCTCCGGAGACTCGCCCCCTATTACAAAACTTGTAAAAGAAACTAATAACAAGAAAAGGGTAAATGTAAGTGATCCAAAACTGGGAATACACCAATGCTCAAATTCATTATATGATGTGTAAAACTCATGTAATTCAGAACCTATTTCCCAGTCTTTTACTTTAAGTACTTTCAGCTTATCAACAAGTTCATCTCTGTATTGTAATATTCGGGCGAAATTCATAAAAAGGAGAACAAAACCTGCTGTTGCGAGCGCTTTCCACATAAATTCAGTAATCTTAAATCCAAGAAAACTAATTTCGTTAAATTCCTCTTCCCATAACGTTTCAAAACTTTGGTCGATAACGTTTTGAACTGAATCAAGCACAACGGTATTCCGTATCGAATCATCTGACAGCTCCCAATTCACTTCTGACCAATCAATGAAATGCTCATCCGACTGAAGAATCGATACACTAAATAAATACTCTTTAGGGCCTGTTTTCCCCTTAATTCCTCGATCAAATACTCATCCTTTACAAGTTCTTGAGCCTTCCTTAATCCAGACCATTGTGTAAAGTAGAAACCTAGTCCAATTATGGCAAATGTAAGGATGACGATCATCCGTCTGAGTAATGAACGGTTTGTTCCTTTCAGGTTAGCTATGAGAATTTCTTTTTCTTTACTTTCGGTCATTGAAAATAGGAGTGATTTAAATTGGGTTAATTCAGAACTCCACTAGAAATACACGAAAAATAGCGTAGTGGTGAGCCATGGAGTTTTGTTTACTCACCATTGAAAGGAGCGCAGCGAGTGTTTTTAATTCTTGGTTTTGAAAAACCAAGAATTAAAAACATTATCCAAAAGTGCAAATTGCAACATTAAAGGAGTAAAACTAGAATATATCAACTGAGTATGCATAACTGTGTTAATCAAATATAACGCTTATTTCATTTTCAATTTCCAATGATGAAAATCAAAATATAAAAGGACACAAGCTTCGAGCATTTTTTGTGATCTACTGAAGCAAATCGTCTTTCTGAATAATCGTTTTATATGTGTTCGGAGGGTAAGATTTCCTCGCTCGATATGGTTGTTAGAATATCGGCTGGTATCATGATTGTTGGGTTTAACAAGATTGGGATATATTCTCAATTTATCCGTGATAATTTTTCTTGGTTTCTGTGCTTTCACAGCATCAATTACTTGCTTCAAGTTTTTCTTACTTCTAGAACCAAAAGCTACATCTATTATTTTGTTCGTTTTTCGGTTCATAGCATAGGTTATCCAACTAAAATTAGAAGGATGTTTATTTCCTACAAACGTCCACATTTCATCTACTTCGTAAACTTGATTGTTTTCCATGTAAATGGGTTTTACAATCTTACTCGCCAAGTATAGGGTTCTTCGAATAATTGTTCGTTTCGAATAACCTAATATTCTGCTCATTGACCGAATACCGACTCCCTCTGCATTCAACATTTTTATATTGTCATCATCTTTTGAATCATAACGCTGATAAGTGTAAATATCCTGTTGGTACTTACCGCAGTTTTTACATTGATAGCGCTGTTTTATACCTATTCTACCTTTTCGGATAAGTTCTGTTTTTGAGCAATTTCTACATTTCATAAGCTTCGGGTGCAAGTTGCACCATGAACTTAATAATTCTTTTTGTAATGCATTTTAAGACATTTTCTAACAGTTGATGATTATTACCCTCACCTATTTCAATGAACTCAATTTTATAATTAACTCTTTTTCAAAGTGTTATTTTTATTTTTTTTGCAAAGTGCAAATTGCACCATTACCTAACAAATTTATTCATCAGTGGGGTTTTGCGAATGCCTTTTTACCTTGAATACCTTGTTTTATGATACATCAATTGATCTAATAAGTCGTATTTCTCTTCATCAACATCATTCCAAGCTTTGTTCAGTTCATAAGAATATAAATTCCAAGGCAATTCTTCTTCGTTAATCAGTATGTTAACAATCATAGCTGCCGCACTATAATCACCTTCCTTGAATACAGAAAATAATTCCTTTAAATAACTTCCATTAAATCCCATTTCACTCAACGCATACAGCAAAGTGGAGTTATGGTCATGAAGCTCTTTCGAGGCTGATAGGTTCAGAAGAGTACGATAGAGCTCGGGACTTTCGAAATTATCAACAAGTAAAACTGATAGTCTATCTCGCAATTCGTTACTTTTAGTTGATTGTAGAACATCTATAAAAATCTTTAAATCTTGTTGTGTGGTTTTTCCTTGAAGAATTTCTTCTTTGATTGATTCAAAATTTCCCATCCAATCGTTACAATTATTTAATTCATTATTCGGCATTATTTCACTTTCGGACTTCCTAATTGTTCCCATGTCTTAAATGCTTCATCAATTGCTTCTTTTGACGCATTTGGTGCTCCAGGATCTTTGTAATCTCTGTGAAACCATCTTTGAAAATCTTTATCTTTCGATTTTAAATAACCATCTCTGGCTTTTTGTTTTCCTCCTCTGAACTCTTTTCCTCTCCGATCCTTCCATTTACCCTTATTGTGAACTATTACTCCATTGGCAAAAAAGTTATTATTACCTTCAACTTCATCAAGGTTATAAGTCCAAATTGTAGAATCAACAAATTCAATCTTCGTTACAACTGTTTTTTCCAATCCTTGAGAAGCGAAATCATAGTAAAAGCAGGTATCTCCAACTTGTAGGCTATCAACTTCAAAACCATAAAGGTCAAAAGTCGATTTTGGAGATGTTGAGCACCAACCTTTATTCAATACATAATATGGGTGCCCGGTAGTATTAGTATTTTTTAAGCCTTTATCAAATTCAATTGTAACTAGATCAGAATTCTCATATTTTCCAATCTTTAATACTTCCTTCTCTTCCAACTCACCAGAATTTTCATTGTATGACAAAACAAAATCTCCTACATCCACATCTTCTATTGCCTTATAACTTCCATCAGCCATTAATACAGTAGTGCCAGCTACAAAACAACCTTGTCTTTTTTGCTCTCTTTTAAGCCACCTGTTAAATTGACGTTGCGCTTTTTCCCAGTTACCTCTTCTTAACGAACGAGTAATCTTTGGTGCATATCTAGCTGCCAAAGTCCAAGCTACCGGCCCTGCTTCTACAACAGCTAACACGAGAGCTTCACCTCCTACAATAGCCAGAGGCCAAAGCGCCATGGCAAATGCGCCCTCTCCATAATTTTCCCAACGTCTTTCATTGAAGTCAGCACCATATGAATCTAAAATATTAGTTCGCTGAACTTCATTTAGATTAGCCCAAACACCATTATCTTCTAGATTGGCTACGTAATCATGCCAAGACTGGTTTTGTTTTACGTAACTCAAAATTAATGGATTATCATAATCCAAAGTAATATGTGTCATTTTTCCTGCAACAGCATATGCACCTTCGGCATTCATAACTTCTCCAAAAACAGCAGATTCTTGTTTATAGACATCAGCTCCAGAAGCCTTTATAGTATATTTATAATTTCCATTGATATCAAAGTAAATAATATCTCTACCATCAGGATCGTTGAATATAATTGGATTATCTGCAAATGCTGAATACGTACTTAGTGAAGGGTATCTAGCTTCATGGGGATCGCCACTCAACCACCTCCCAACTCTAGGATTATAAATTCTAGCCCCAAAGTCATAAGAAGTGCCTTCTTGATTTGTCACTTCGTCATCCTTCTCCATGCCATTAAATCCATATCTATACTCTGGAGTCGACTCATTCCTATTCGGCATTAACATCCCAAACGGATAATAATCAGATTGACTTACAACATCCGCCACATAATAGTCAACAATTCCCGAAGCGGGAGCAGTTTCTACCGCTAACTTCCTATCAGTGACAACCTGTAAAACATTTCCTAAATGGTTGGAGTTCTCGGAAAAACCGCCAAAAATCTCGCGCGCGCGCGATTCCCCATTTTGATAATATGTAAAATAATTTTCTTGGATACCTTCGGGTTTTACAAGTGCTATAAAAATAGGGGTTTTACCCCATTTACTTGTGAAAAAACGTGTTTTTTATAGCTTTTTTGCCCGCTAATGCCTGTAATTGTCAGTCTACGCCTAGGTTTACGCAGTAAGATGTATTAATAAATCCCTGTAAAATCGTGCCGTAAAACAACCCGAAAAACCTAGTTTAGTTGGCTTTTTGAGTAAAAAACTAAGCTTTAACTACTTCTTTTTCGGTTTGAAGCCTATTTTTTGAATTGGCTCTTTGTCTTCTTCTAGAGTTATAAATTTTGTCAGATAATCAAAAACCATGTCTATTCGTTCATCTTGATTAGCCATGCCTTTTCTAATTTCCTCCAATTCTAAAAGCAAATCTTTATGGGTCAGTAGCATTTCTCGCATTTGAGTAAAAACACGAATAATTTGAATATTCACTTGAATTGCAACTTTACTATTTAGTACACTTGATAGCATAGAAATTCCTTGTTCAGTAAACGCCATTGGCATATAACGAGTTCCTCCCCAACTTGAGGTGTCAATTTGGCTTCTCAAGAGTTCAAATTCTTCCTTCGTTAATTCAAACATAAAATCTTTTGGAAATCGTTCTATGTTTCTACGCACTTGCCGTTTTAATTGTTTTGTTTCTACTTCGTAAAGGTCTGCCAAATCTCTATCTAACATTACATTTGCCCCTCTAACCTCATAGATTTTACTAACAATCGTTCCTTTTATTATTTTATTTTCTACGCTCATTATTTTGATTAATTCAATTCCCAAATTTACATTAAAAAACTTGAGGTGCCAATTTTGCACCTCAAGTTTACTTCTGTTCTAATCACCTTCAATAAGTGCCGTTAAGCCTTGGCACTCGGTAAAAAAGTCGATTTGTTGCAGAATATGCGTTAAATAATGAATTGTTAACGGCAAATTATCTTTTGCCTTTAATTCGTGCAATTCAGCCGTAAACTCAACTGCGTTTAGCATAGCTGCCCGCAATAGGCTTAGTTCTTCGTAATTTTCAATTGGAATTTTAAGGAAAAAACGACCGTTTTTGTCCTGTTCTAATGTTTGGCAATAGTCGTTGATAAAAGTTGCCGTATCTATATTTTTTGATTTCATTTTTGCGTGTTTTAATGAACCGCAACCACAAAAAAAGGTGGTGCGCAGTACTGTTAAACCCCCTCATTAAGGTCCGCAAAAACCCACACAGAAGGATAAAATAGCCTGCGCACCATATATTTGAAATACATAGATACGTAAACTTTCTCTTTCCTTATTCTGTCTGTGTGTAAAATTTGCGGTTTTAATGAGAAGAATAAGCTAATAAAAGCTAACTAATAATAATATTTTCTAATTGTAATATTGCCCACTTCAAGGACTATTGTTTGCTATCATAAATCTGTTTTTTAGGTTAATGGGGGTTGAATTATTTTTAGCTGCCACCGTGCAACGGTGACCGCAGTGGATGGTGTTTGTCTAGTTCGTTGGTTAGGGTTTCTAAGTCTTGTAATTCGTAATGCTCGGTAGAACTAATCCACTTATGACCAATCATATACTGCGTTTGGCGTTTACCGTGTAGTTTTAGCCAATGCATAATAACCGAGGCTCGAATGTGCAAACCATTCTGTACTTTTTGGTTAATGCCGCGTAGTTCTTCACACAAAAAAGCCATTTGGTTATACACGTTCTTTTCAAAGAGGCTAGCCTCTTTTACTTTCGTTAGCTGTTGGAATAGTACGCGCATTTGTGCGGGTTGTAGTTTCAAATGCCGCGCTTTGGTTCTGCCACTGCCTGCAATGTAAATCGTGCCTTCTTCGTCGTTAATGTGGTTTATTTCAAGTCGTTTTAATTCACCTGTGTGCAGTCCTTGAAAAATCATAAAGCCAAGCATTAATTTACGTTTTTCGCCTGCTGCTTTTGTTATTCTCGCTGTTCCTTCGTTTAAGCGTTCCAACTGCTTTTTTTTATGCTTGGAATAATCCACGTAAAGCTGTTCAAGTTCGCTAAATTCTAGCGGGTCAATAACTACTTTTTTCACTGTTCCTTTAATGTGCAGTCCTTCGGCTACGTTGGATTTTATTAACCCCTCATCTTTTAAATGGTCGAGGTACTTTTTAATACTTCTAATCCGAATATTGATAGTAGAAATAGCTAGCTGTTTGCCTTGCAAATAGTTTACGTATTCCAATAGAATTGGCGCGGTCAGCTGCGCTAATTCTGATTCTTCAATTGATTCAAACCACGTTACAAACAAATTCAAATTATTGCAATCCGTTTGAATGGTTTTAGGACGGTATTTCTGCGCCTTCAAATAACTTTTATATCCTTCTAAATTCATGTTTCTTGTTTTAAATTAGTTGGTTGTCGACTTATCGACTATATGAGTATAAAGCTGCGTTGATTCTAGGCTAGAGTGTCCTAGAAACTTGGCAATCTCTTCAATGTCCATTCCCGATTGTAAAAGGTGGGTTGCTATGCTGTGCCTAAAGGTGTGGGTTGAAAACTTCATTTCTATTTTGGCGTTTAGCTTCATTTCCTTGAATCGTCCGTAAAACTCACTCATACGTTTACCGTGAATGCTGATAAATAAAGCGAGTGATTCGGATTTGCGCACCCGCGCTTTACTTTTTGCACCCTTTAGCTGCATTTCTAAAAACCAATCTCTGCCGTATTCTAAATACTGTTTTAAATCTTCCGCAGCTTTGTAGGCAATTGGTACATAACGTTGTTTATTTCCTTTCCCTTTCGGACAAATAGCAATCGTTTTTGTAAATCAATATCCGTAATGTTGAGGGCTGAGCCTTCGGACTTGCGAAAGGCCACAGCCATAAAAATAGCGAGTATTGCGCGGTCACGCTGTCCAATTGCTTTACTGTTCAATCGGTGCGGCTCAAAAGTGGATTCATACAGTTTTTTGATGTCCGTTTGTGTCAAAATAGTAGGCACGTTTTGCGTGTTTTGTAAATATTTGGGTTTAAGATCAAGCGTAAACCGTCCGTTCTGATTGATGTACTTTGCAAACGTATTTATACTTTGAATGACTTTGTTAATCATAGAGGCGCTTAGCCCGTTTGATTTTAGACGTTCGTTTTTTCTAATTTGTAAGTGACTTATAAAACCGTCGTAGTGGCGTTGTCTAATGTCCTTTACTCTAAAAACGTTGCGCTGTTCCAAGTAGTGAAAAAATTCGCGTAAATGAATTGGAAACGTTGCTACAGTTTGTTTTGCGTAGCCCATGGTTTGTAGCCACTGTGCGTAGGATTTTAAAAGCACTGCAAAGTGCTTGCATTTTATCGTTAATTGTTTCATGTCGCTAGGGCGACCGCCTACTATTCGGTTTGAATAATTAGGCAATCTTTTTAGTTGTTTGTGAAAAATTGAAGGGGTTGGGGGTATACCTGTTTTGGGCGAACTACTCGAACTACTTGCTAAATCCTAGTTGTGGTAAGGGCTTAAGTAGTTCGGTATAGTGAACGAACCACTTACGAACTACTTGCTTTTTTAGTAGTCTGCTTTGGTTTTAGACTTTCCAAAGCCTTGTCTAACGCATTATTAATCTGCTGCTTTAGCTGCGTGAACTCTTCAAAGCTAGTAATTTTATATACAAATCCTTTCTTTCTATCTCCGCTTTTTATTTGTACATAAAAGTCATTCATTAACTCACTCATGTACCGCTTTTGCTTACTATGGCTTATCCCTAGTGCTTTGCGAATATCATTGTTTTTAAAAGTGACTTTCTTACTTGTGGTTAAATGTGCCTTTAGTTCTTCAAAGTAGGAACGACAAGCAGGACTAAGTTTATCCGATTTCTTTAGTAAAACATCCTTCATCAAAACGTTAGCGTTTTGTATATCTTCCAACGTAGTTTCAATATAGCGTTCGCCTGTTTCTTTGTTTGTATGGACTTTGCGCAACTTTTGATGCAGAAAGGTTACAGCTTCGATAAAGTGTAGATAATGTGCATTAGTTCTACGCGGTTTAAAAACCGAATCGGGCAAAACAAGTTGTTCGGCAAACGGGTTAACAACTTTAATTGATTCTAAAAGCCGTTGACTATTTTGCAAAAGCGTTCTGGTCCTGCTCTTGGCCAGCTTCATCCCTCGCCCCCGCCGATAATGTCCGCTGAAAATCCATAATCCGGTTATCTTGCTCCTTGGAATCATCAATGTAAATCAAAAAGCTGCGGTTACTGTTATCTTCGTAAATCGTTTCTTTGGTGGTACAACCCGCCACGCATACAGGCTACAAAAACCGTGCGACTTGTCGTTTGGAGACCATGTCTCGTTTTCTCAACAAACGTTTTTGTAATGTACTTTTTGCTTTGCAGTTCGCGGATTGGATACAAAACGCGTTTTGCTCCGTCCAAATCTTCGATAAGTAAAAGTTTGTGGCACAATTCATCCGAACGGAAGTAGTAAAAGCTGCTTGGCGATAAGTCGGTAATACTCATACAATCTTCGGGCGGCAGCAAAGCTGCTACACTTTCTTGTAAGTGACTTTTGCCTGTTCCGCTTGCGCCCATGCTGATAATGTGAAGCGGGTTTGTCATTAAACGGCTTGTAAATATTATGTACATCAACAATCGGTTTTCAACCTCTCCAATTACGCCTGCCTGCCCTATCAAATCATTTATTGTGCTTAGCAGGTTTTCACTTTCAAGTAGTTGGGTGGCAGCCTCTGCCTCTTCTTCTGAAAGTTCAACTTTTTTAACCGTTGCGCCTTGCTGCTCTTTCTTGATTTCCTTAATGCGGTAATCTTCCAATAAGTTGACAAGTTCACCAACTATCGGGTACAAGTAACTGCTGCTCATTTCAAAACGTTCTGCGCATTTGCGCACAAGCTGCGTAAGCAGATTATCGTTGTATAAATCTACGTTATGGCGTATAATAAGTTGGTCGTAAGTCACGCGTATTGTGACACGCAAACGGTCTAATCCTTCCATCCGAATACCGCCAAGTATATCGAACTTTAGCCCGTCATGTTCCCAAACGATAAAGTCCGGATTTTCTGTATTTAATTTTGTTTTCATAAGCGTAGCTTATTTTACTGTTCGGTTTGACCGAACGATTAGGTTAATAAAATGGGGTTGGAAACTAGTTTCTTTTACTACTCGCTTTGGCTAAACCAAAGCGAGCCACCACAAGGCGCGCGACCTGCGAAGCGAAAGCGCGCAGCAATGCAAGGCGGAGCGGGAAAGCCGGAGCCCGGCAGGCAAAGACTAGCGGGCAGCACCACCAAAACCGAACTGCCAAGACCGAGTGCGAGGGCAACACTGCCCCATGTGCCAGAACCAAACCCACGAAAGCTAGCCGAAGGGCGAAGCTGAGCGGGAGCAGAACCCGAAGGGAAAGCAATAAGCAAACCCGAAGAACCAACCCACCCAACAAGCCGAGCGGAACGCTGAGCAAAAGCAGACCGCGAGCGCGGCGGCTGAACCCGAAAGACAACAGCTTTGCGAAAATGCGCACGCACCGCCAAATCAACGCCACGCGCGCAACCAACCGCAGGGCGGCAGCCTGCTAAAGACGGTGAATAAGCAGCTAAGAACTGATTACACGAAGCCACAGCAGCACTGCCACCATGGCGAGACCCCGAAAAACCGACCCGACCAAAACCGCCCAGTGTTTTTAAAGCCAAAGAAGTGGATAAGAAACGTGAAGTGTGAAGCATAATTTTTTTTTGCTTTTCGATCAAGGGGCTTTTAGTGAATTTGGCAAGGGCGAACCGACTTTAGGAGGGGCGTTTATATACCCTTGACAGATTTGCTAAAAGGCACTAGAATTGCAAACAAAAAAATTAGGCTGAGCATAGTTTTTTAGACGCTTTTTTCTTTAAAAACTATTACACACGTCACACTATAGTAACTTTTCATTTTGGACACGCCTAGAAAAAGTACTACACAAGTCACACGCAGTAATTCCAAATTAAAGACCCGAACCTTCGGGGCTTAGTCATTTGTCGTATAAATCAGATGGTTGTAAAAAACTAAAAAGGGTGTATTCGCTTCGGATGGTAGAAATTTTTTTGAAGCATTTTAATGCGCTTTAAGCAACTTTTGTTGCTTTATCTTCCTTTTATTGTCCGTTTGTTTTTCTCTTTTTATTCTTGCCTTTAAATGAATTTTCGGGGGCATTTTCTTATATTTTGGGTTTAAATTTTGACCTATGGACTTTAAAACTTTTATTGATAAGAATATTGATACAAATCAAGACGACCCTATTTCTAATGAAGTGATTAAAATCGTCAAAAACGACAAAGAGTTTCCAAAGACTTCTGATATTAAGTCTATTGCTTCACATATCTACAACAAACTAGACCACGGACAAACTACCGCTTTTCAAAAGTTGCTTCTGTTTTGGAAATTTGCTGAAAATAACTACAAACAACCCACTGACCCTAAATTACTAAACGAAATTAATTACATTATTGATTTACAAGATAGGAATCAATAGTTAAATCAAGTCTAGTTTTTCGGAGTGCGAATATTTTCCTAACAGTCTTGTGTATGAAACGTAGCGTATTAATAAACGCTAACTTTTCGGATTAAACACGAGCCGAATTTTTTATTTTTATGTTTAATTTTCTTTTCTAAATATAACCAAATAAAAAATTTGGCGTTCTTATTAAATAAGCAAAAACTTTTCGGAAAGCCTATAATAGCTATGTTTTATACACGTTGTTATGCGCTGGGCATCAGCACATACTTTCGCAATATGCCACTTGTCCATTAAATTTTTCTTCTATATGTTTTACTACTAATTCGCAAATTTCTTTATAGTCATCATTCGTAATAGGTGCTTGTTCAGTTCGCCATCCTCCGTGAGAAAGGTCATTTATTAATGTATATGATTTTGTTTCGTTTGGAATGTTTGTTTTAATGTACTCCGATATACTTTCAGTATGGATTTCTATTTTATCAAACTTTGTTAAGGTTTCGATAATATGTCGAATTGAATTTGCAGTTGTATGCGTTGGGATATCTCCTTTTCTTGCAATTTTATAAATATCAAAAAGATGAGTAATATATGGTACTGTCAAATTGTTATTAAAATCTGTAAGTTCTCCATTTGATAAAAGTAACTTCTTATCTACAATATTATTTGAACTCAATATTCTCATAAAGTCATTATTATGAGTGAAAATCATCAAACGCTCTCTCTCAACTTTATCAAGTATTTTTTTAATGTCTCGAATTACACCACAAACTGTATAGACGTGAGAAAAATCCATACTCGATATTGGGTCATCTATTATAAAAAACAGTTTCTTATAGTCGTCTTCACTTTCTACTTTTAGATGTGTATCGCCAATATAATACGCAAAAGCAACAATATTTTTTTCTCCTGCACTCAAAATGTCTTTAGCCTGCTTTTTTTCCAAAATATTGGCATTGAATGTTAGTCTAAAACTTTCCTCATCTAATGTGTATTTATCTGCAAAAAAGTAATTTAATACTGTCTTAATAGTAGATGCGACTTTCTTTTTTCTACTAATTTTTTCTTGTTCCTTTTTTTTAGCAATTTCGGCTTTAAGGTCTGTGAAATCTTTTCTTAATTTTTCTAAACTCTTGATATTAGTTTTATGTTCGAGTATTAAGTCATCTAAAGTCCTTTTGCACAATAGCTTTCTTATAGATAAATTTTCATCACTAATGCTATTTTTCTTTTTGTTAATTTTCCTTATCTCTTTATTGTTAGATTCGATTTCTCCATTTAGAATAGTCTCATACTTTTCAATAGATTCTAAAACATCTTCGTCTATAATAATTGACTTACTTATATCTATTAATTTAGAATCAATTTTGTTAATTATTTTTTGAAGTTCGGAAGAAAGGTTGGTGATAGATAAATTCGTCAACTCTATATCAGCACTTGAAGGTATGTATTTGTCCTTGTATGTGTTAAATGAATTTATTTTTTTTACGTTACTTGTGTTAATAGCATCTATTTCATCTTTAGAATTCTGTAATGATTTTTTATAACCCTTAAAAAGTTTTATTGTAGTTGACTCTACATCATTCAGATATTTATTGTAATTGTCAATCAGATTTAGAGCATCAGTTTCCAAATCTTGTTCGCAAAAAGGGCAGTCATTACTTTCTTTTTTTATTAAGCCTATACCTGATTCAATAAATGTCTGTTTGGATTTGATTTTTTCTTTAAAATCCTCTGCAAGCGTACTTAATGAATATTCTTTTTCGCAAGATTCTTTAAGTGTATTAAGCATCTCTAAATCAATTTCGATAGCGTTTACTTCTCCAATATCTTGAAGGTTCTCAGGAACAGATTTGATTTTATTGTAATCTTCAATTAATTCATCATAAGATTTTTCAATTTGATAACTTTGTTTATCTACAGATTTAACAATTTTCTGAAAGTCTAATTCTTTATACTCGTTTAGACGTTTGATATTTTGAATATCATCTATTTTATCTGAAATGTAAGTGTCTATTTCACTCTTAATTTGTGTAGCGAGGTCTTTTCCTTCTTTTTCAATTTTCCCCAATTTTTCTTCGTCATCTGAAAGGTCAATATTGACCTTGCCTAAAATAAATCCATCAATTTCGTCATCTTTATCGTAGTCCAAACTTCGCAAATTGTCCTCAACGTAATCTTCGTTAAATACGTGGAACAAGTAACTTGTTTGAGGAATGGTAGGCGTGTTTTGTTTGTTCAACGATATACCAAACTGTTCACTAACGTTACCTTGTTTATCTGTTATCTTAAAATTAAAATTCCCTGAATTTTCACCTAACGTTATTAGTTTGTCAGTTGGACTACTACCTTCTTCATCAAGTTCTAATTCTTCTGATTTTTCCGTTAATCTGAACATTCGACTGATAAAAGTTTTACCACTTCCGTTATTTGCAAAAACTCCAAACTTTAAAGAACTTGAACTAATTTCCTTATTCAGGCTTTTAATTGGCGCAATATTTTGGCAATTAATTTCAGTTTTTATCTTTTGTTCTGGCATTGGTAGTTGGTTTTTTAGCCTTGTGCATAACAACCGAATAAAAGCACCTTCCATTTGTAAATGTTTATAAATACTTCCAAATGATTCTCACGGTTTAATTCAAAGTTATATAGCCAAGGTTTATTTTTTAGAAATACAAATTTCTATATTATCCAACTAATTTAAAAGAGTATAAATACCCGTTTATTACTATTTATCGCGAGCCTTTTAAGCGTAGCCGCACGTATGTAAGGCGAAGTGAGCGAGAGCGAGGAGTGCCAAACAATGGGAACGGTTTCTAACCGTGGAATTGTTTGTGCTGTTTACAGTTGGCAGACTTTTAGTGTCGGCTTTGCGCGTGCCCACACGACGAGCCAAGCGGCGAGCAAAACACGAAGTAGCGTTTTGTTTTTTTGGGTCATGGAAGGAAGCCTTATTTTTCTCTAAGGCTGACGTACTAGTGCGCGGGAAAGAAAAAACAAAGTAAGCTACGGGTGATGACGAGAGAGCGACCAACGAAGAAACTTTTTAATACACAAGCCATTAGAGCGTAGCGGGGCTTTTGGATTAATAAATTTATTCGTTAGCGTCCGAGGAAGAACGCCTTATAAAAGTTCTCTTTCATCATAACTCATAATATTTTTAAATTCTTCTTCTAACTCAAAAGACTTCAATTGCTCTTTTAATAAAGATATTGTCAAGTAAAAATTAAACAAATCATGACCTGCCGTCTTCTCTTTTTCTATTATTTCTATTAATAAAGAAAAATAATCTTGAATAAATAATTTATAATGCTCTTTATTGGTCATAATACCTCTTATTTGCCCGGCGGGGTAGGTTTACTATTAATAAGGGGGTTAATTCTTTCGTCTCTAACTGACTTATAAATATCCTTCATTTCTTTTAATCTATTTATATCATTTTTCCACCCCTCAATAACCCTACCTTGATGTTCCGGAGACAAATCTTCCCATTTTTTCCCGTTATTTTTAGGGCTACTTTCCCATCCTTTTTTCGGGTCTTTTATTTTATCTTGATGTTCCTTTATTCTCTTATCTAGACGTCTAATTCCTTTTTCAATTTGCTTTAAAGTCTGATCCAAAGCTCTTTTTAAATGACCATTATGCTTACCACCGTCTTTTTGAGCTTTTCTATAGGCTTTATTATATTTTCTAAATAACCTCCTTACAGCCCATGCAGCAGTTGCGCCCTCCCTCTAAGTATGCGACTACTATCACTGGAGATAGAGCCAACATATACATGTATCCGTAGCTGTCTAGTCTCTTCGTATTAAAATCAAGGGTATATCTAAACAGAATATTTTCTCTCTGTTGATCTGTCAATTTTATCCATACATCATTTTCTTGAAGATTACTGACAAATTCATGCCAAGTCTGCGTTTGATTTACATAATTTAGAACAGTTCCATCATCATAATCTAATATTTTCAGTTTATCAATGGTAACGTGAGGAAAACCTAGAGATTCGTATTGAACTTCTATCGTTTGTAAATAAATATTTGCTCCTGGTGTCTTCTCAATGAAAACTACATTTCCTGAAGCGTCAAAATATATATGGTCTTTCCCATCTTTATCCACTAAAGTTGTTGGACTATTAGCAACATAATTATACGGTGATAAATAAGGGTATTTAAACTCCAAAGCATCTCGACTCAACCATCTCCCAACTCTAGGATTATAAAACCTAGCCCCAAAATCATAAGAAGTTCCTTCTTGATTTGTCACTTCGTCATCCTTCTCCATGCCATTAAATCCATATCTATACTCTGGAGTCGACTCATTCCTATTCGGCAACAACATCCCAAACGGAAAATAATCAGATTGGCTGACAACATCCGCCACATAATAATCCACGGTAACATCATCATCAGAAACCGCTAACTTCCTATCAGTGACAACTTGTAAAACGTTTCCTAAGTGGTTGGATAATTCGTAACGTTTATCACCTATTGTTTGAATTAAATCAGTATTGACATTGATATTTCCTAGATTATCACTGGCAATAACTTCATTAATATTTTCAACACCAACTCTGCTACTACCATAAATAGACCGTTCTGTCAAACTCAAGTTTCGTTCCACAGTTTCTGGAGTTCCCAGTATTATATCTTCTTTTAATGTATAAATGCTCATACAGTTGCCTTGCGCATCTCTAATATAATAAGTTTTACTCACTAATTCGTTAGATTGATTGGTAACTTTTTTAATTATTCGATTACCCATAGCGTCATAGACGAACTCTAAATTGTCTTTAGTGCTAACTGTGGTTCGCGTAATTTTATGCACCTTACCGGTTACTTTCCACTCTATTTTTTCTATTTCTTCTTGATTATCACTTATTAATTGACCTATTTCGTCATAATCGTAATTATCATCCAATTGTGTTTTTAGATCAACCTCAAAATCATATGTTTCAGTTGTATTATCTTTTACGTGGCGTAATTGGTTGGTACCTGTAGTGTAATAATACTTAAACATATCCATTTCTTTCTTGTCTGACCCAGTCCAAGCCTCTCGCGTAAGCTCGTCTAAATTTCCGTTTGCATCATAAATATATGTCGAAGCATATCTATTAACAATTGTCTCTGTTTCATACAATCTTTGTTGATCCATACTGCGAATTCGATTTAGTTGATCATAGTTATACCATGTGTGACTAGTCCCAATGTACTCTTGGCTTGTGTTGGTACTAGCGGTGTACATTTCTTTAATGTTACCGTTGTAAAGGTCTTTATTGTGGTCATATACTACGGCGGTGGTGCTCCAGTCTAAAAAGTCATTCCCGTGTCTTGCAGTATAGTCATTATCAAAATAATGTAAGCTGTACCCATACACATCTTTACTATTCATTCGATTTAAACCGCTAGCAGCATCTTTTCCTTGATCGTTCGTTGCTACTAAGCCTTCTGAATTAACGCCTTTTAACCAACCTTGAATGGTGTAAGCAAAATCAGACGCCTGTACTTTCTTGTCTCCAATTTCTGTTCGTGCAAGTGGACCATGATCATAGTAAAAATATTTGGCATCTTGCTCCCAGATTACATCATCCTTACTAGTGCGTACATTGGTAATTCGGTTATCGGCATCATATTCGTACTCATGTATAAATTGGTCGACTTCATCTGCCTGATAAGTGACATGTTTTACATTTCCACTAACTAAATCGTAGTCATATTTAGTACTTTTTTTACTGTGACCAAGATCGGCTAAATCGTCATCTGCAATATCCTGGATTAATTCCTTGACGTTTCCGTGTACGTCATAATCGTAGAAGGTGGCGTTGTCAAAATTTAGTGGAGATGTAACCATACCACCGGAATATAAAATATCAAAATAAAATACGCCAGTTATTCTATTTCTAGTATTATCGGAGGCATAATCTTCGAATGCAGAAGCATCTATTCCGAAAAGTTCGTCATATTGTGTTCGGGTTACTTCTTCAATACCAATTAAATCAATACCAAGATTAAAAGGAAATGAATCGTCTGAAACATCCACTAGATTGTCAAGCGGATCAACAAACTTTCCATCCTCATTAAAATTATACCCGTCTCCGTCAATGGTCAGTTCACCTACTTCAATAATTCTACCTAGTCCATCATACTTTGTGTATGAAAATTGCTCTTCTTTCGAACTTCCATTTGTATTGGCTTTCTGTTTGGCATTTTGAGATACAACCAATCGCCCCAACTCATCATATCCGAATCGGCTTTCTCCTCCATCTGGAGTATTTTGATAAACCAATTGATTGAGTGAGTTGTATTCATAGCTTGTTTGAAAAGTATGGTTGGGAGCCAAGCTAGCATCATCAACAGGGTCATAGTGTTCGTCGTAATCGTTTCTGACAAGATTAACTAACCCGTTATCCATTGTGTTTTCAAAACGATCAACACCTTTTGGTGGAACGGTTTGAACTAGATTTCCAGCTTGATCGTAATAATATAATGTGTAATGAAACTCTTTATCTTGATACGTAGTAGTGAAGGTTTCTACTAAACTTTCAATTGCTTTTTTTAAGTAAAGTGCTCGGAAGTTATCGGCCAATTGCTCTAAATAAATCTCCTCTTGATTTGCGGCATTCACTGTATCGACATTCGCTGTATACATATTACAGGGAAATGTAACTGTAGAATCAAGTTCATAATACAATGGGGTTGGCGGACAAATTTTACCGTGAGTTGGGATGTAAACGGCTGAAATATAATCTGTCCAACTGAGATGTTCTGTTTCGGTATCATTTTCATACGCGTAATAGCTTTCTACGGCATCTGCAATCGTATTAGCATCATCATCAAGGTAGTAATTAATTAACTCTGTAGATGAAAAAGCGCCAATTGATAGATAGTATTCATCATCTTTACTTTCCACATCAAAATAACTTGCACCCATATATTGTAAATAAGCTTCTGTAGCATAAGCATAATTAAAATCGCAAAACTCTACAATTGTGTAAAGTCTAAACAGTTCCTCATCTGCAGGGTCGGTTAAATTTGAATTTAAAGTTGTCATAGCACTTTGATACACTGAATATAACTCTGTACAACTTTCAGGTTTACGTTGCGCGGGAATACAATCCAAACATTTAATTCCTGAAAAGCAAGACGAACCAGTGGCTGAAGGCGCAATAATGATCGGAACGACACTATCATCTGGCTTAATACCAAACCCTACAATTTTTAAAGGGTTATTTCCTACCACTTCTAAACTATGTACACTTACTATGTCTGAAACATCTACAGTTTCCCCAAGTTTTCCGTCGGTTATTTCTAACTCGCAAGATGCTAGTCCACTAAAGGATATTTCCATTATACCAGATACACCATCCTTGACAACACTTGTTATTTTAGGAAGCGGACTATTAAGAGGAAATAAGACACTCGACAAAGCAATTAAATTTTCGGGTTGTTCAACAAGCGGAAGAGTAGATTCTTCGATTGTTTTAAATGCATTTTCAAAAGCTTCTGTAACTGCAAACTCCTCTGTACAAGGGCAGTAAAATTCTAAAGGTATACTTTTAGGTGGTATCACAGACTGATCCAATAATACGACAGATGCAGTTATTGTTAGTTCCGCTCCTAAGTTTGTAATGCAGTAAAATGTAATTTCACTTGTCGCATTATCAAATACGGCACCTGTTATTGCTCCTATATTTGTTGGTAACGGAATTACATCAAATTCTATTTTCAATGATTTATTTGATTCGCTATTGAGCAATTCAAAAACTCCGGCTACGGGATCTGTAAAAATTTTTGTTGTGGGGTCAAGTGGATTATCACTCAATTGTGTGGCTATTTCTGAACCACTAAACCATCCCCCAAACTCTGTAGCTGCTAGCGTTGTACCAACAGGGAGTGCTTTAAGTTTTTTTGTACTGTAATCATACAGTTGATTAAAAGCAGCAGCCAAGTCACCAGCAAAAAGTTTATCTCTTCGACAAAGTGCGCTTGTTACTCCTGCACCTCCTGCTCCAAAACATTCGCTTATCTGTATATCTGTTTGCCCGGTTATTACAATTTCGACATATTCTCCGGCTATTGTCGTTTTTGCTAATACTTCAAACCTTGACTCACTGTAGTCACTAAAGCTGGCTGGAACGTAATAAAAAAGGTCTAACTCATCTACCGAGGCCCATGTAAAACTGGGATAGTCAACAGCGCTGGGTTTATTTAGCACAATATTATCTAACGCACCTACACCTGCATTAGAAACGGAGATAACTAAATTCCCTGAACCATCTGCGCTTGTACTGATTGTAATAGGTGTACCACCGGGCAAACCACCCAATGCGGTGTATAGTTCAGTTGAAAACTCTAGTAAATCGTCGGCTAAAATAGATGAACCTGGTGCTAATTCATCTTTCGCAGTTAATGCTGTTAAGAACAATGACATATCAAGTTCAAGCGCGCATTTACCCGTTTGCTCATAATAACTTGCGTCTGCGGTAACAGCTAACTCATCAAATACCACATCTTCTGGTAAAGAAGGGTCATAACCTGCATAAATCGGTGCATAGCGCTGTTCTTTTGTTGCAAATGCGGATGTAAATGGATTGTACATCCATGGATACAATTCGTCATCAACAGCAGAAGCATCAACAGCATCTGCATACAAATCTATAATATTCATGCTACCATCAGCATCTGCATCAGCTAAAAATTCAGGATAATAAAGGAAACCCGATAAATTACCTGTAGTTGGCGTTTCGTTTCCAATAAAACCATGATAAAAACTATTTTCTATAGCATATACATCCACAAATACTTGATCGATCTTGTGCTTTTCAGCCAAATAGTTTACCTTATATAGGTTCCACAGTTGGTTCAATTGATCTGTTGATAAGCCAAACCCAGGTCCCTCTAGCTCTGTTGCATCAGCTGGCAAAGTTGCGTAGCCACAATCTCCATCAATATCGACAGGGCAAATTACCAATTTCATCATGCGTTCCCATAATGAATAAGCGGTAACACCATCTGCCTTGTAATCTTCCAAAATTAAATCCATCAAATCTCGCTTAAAGGCAAATGCACCTGATGGATGAATTGAAGGGGCAGTAGTATTATAATCGATATTGAAATACGGATCCATTCCGCGAAGCGTTTGCGTAATAGTGGGATCAAAAACAGCTGCTAATAAATCTTCTTCAAAAATATTTGTGATGCTTCTAGCTTCAGCGTACGTATTAATTGACAATAACGCAGTATTGAATGTTTCTGAACTAATATTCTCTGGTAATCCGTCACGTTCAATTTGTGCAGAAGAGGATGTTTCATTACAAAAAACTGCATAATAGGCTTGGTACTCATATTCAGGATGATATTGCTCCAATGATTTAGCCCAGCTTGCTTTCCAATACGTTAAAAAATCTGATACATTGACGAGGTGTTGTGGTAATACATTTCCCCCTGCATCAAATGCTGTCTCACCATCTTCTGTAAGTTCAGGTGTGTACACGCCATCTTCCAGAATAACATCTGTTATGTACGAATTTATGAGAGTACCGGTTCCTGTACCGTCATCTTCCTGATAAGGTGTAAATGGATTTTTCCAATTTTCGTGGGGTGTAACTGCAATATCATCATGCTCTTCCCCAAAAGGCAATGCGTTAGTTTCGCTAAATACGCTTACAAGGTCACCCTCTTCTGTCGAGCCATATTGTCCACCCGGCATTAAATCTGCCAGTAGCGCAGATGATTGTACCAGGCAGCTATTCATATCAAAAATGGGATCTAGATAAAACTCCGAATCTTCCGGTAAATCGTCCGAACAATCTATGGGTGTGACTTCAAAAAAATCAGGCAAACAATCTGGTTCCAAATTTGCTAAATAATGCGCCAAGTGTGCATTTAGGGTATCTTCATTTACTGAAATTAACTTGTCCAAAGTGTATGCGCCAGCAGGTAAAAGAGCAGATAAATCGTTAATAGTGAGTGTTGTTCCTGTTGAACCAATATAGTTTGTTGGAGGTTCTAGACCTACAAGTTCGTTAACTGCTTCACCAATTTTTGTTGTTCCACAATCATCCCTTAAATCAATTGATAGATTATACGCAAACGGATATGCCACACCTTCAGCCATGCACGCATCAGTATAAACTCCGGTAGTTACTTCATACTCGAAATCGTGTGGCGAGTCATCACCTAGGCTTTCATATTGCGTGTTGAAATTTAGGGCATCAACGGCAGCCCCGTGTGCACCTGTAACCAACGGTAAATTATCGTCAAGGTCTGAATCTGCATCTGTGGGCGACAACTTGTTCAATAAATCATTGGTTACTTCGCCATGATCGGCGTTTGGACCTAAATCATCATGTGAGGCCAGTGTCATAAGGTTTGTACCACTTGCGCCTTCATCATTCACACCAGCCAATGCCGTTGCTATTACCCTACCTTGAGGATCTAAATAGCTAACACTAATTTGACCATTTGCATCAATCACCAAGTTTTTTTTATAACGTGATTTTATCCCTACGTTTAATCCAAACAAGCGGTTAAGTTGCTCTTGCTGGGGCTGCAAATAATAATATTCTGTAGCGTGATCGCCATCAATAGTATAATCAGCTCCAACACCGCTTTGTCTGCGAATTCGTCCGGTATTATCCGGGGTGTACTCCATCTGTACATACGGAAATCCTCCAGCATCCGGCACATAGTCTTGCCAATTATTTTGAATTCCTGGAACGTCCGGTGACGAACTTGTAGAATAATAACGTGAAGCTCCAGAGGCTGTGCTCATTGCGACAGCTTCAGACACACAGTATTCTGTTTCTGAATCAAAATCAAAGTCGTAATGGGTAAAAACATCATTGTCGGTATTTTTGTTTAATTCAGGATAATAACGCAGCGCACTGTTTTCAACTGGTGTTGGTAAAATTTGAATGGCCGATCTGCCTTGATTATCGTAAACATTTTCTCCGACAATTGCCTCATTATTGCTATTTATTCGGGTGACCGTTTGCCTATTTCTGAGGCTGCCGTCAAAGTAAGATATAATTTCTTTCTTCTTTCCTTCTTCGGCAAAAACGGCTTGATATTGCCAATTCTTTAGGTTTTCATGCTCCGAAGCAATTGTAATGTAGTCAGGCCAACTGTTGGCCATAATCGCTGGAACTTCTGGATCTGCGTCTGTCAACAGTTCTCCTGCGGTGGCTCCAATCACCAAAATAAGGTTTATCTACATCTAACAAGTCATTATCCGTCCAACGACCGACTGCTCTAACTCTATAAATTAAATAACCTTCACTATAAATCAATGGAATACGGTAACTCTGTGCAGCTGTAAGAATACGTGTATTATTTAGTTCAAAATCACGCTCATTAAAATAAACATTCTCTGACTCTAACTCTGCATAGTTATCTATCCATGTCCATTCTAATTCATATTCTTCTGCTCCTTTTACGTAAGACCAATAGATTTCAATTTCTTGTGGTGCATAACCGCAAAGGATTACACCTTCTGTAGTAAAAGCTACACTTTCTACTGGTGTTGAGCATTGTGCATTTGTTATTTCGTCGTACCCAATAAAGTTAGCGCCAATTAATGGTGCCTCAGTATCCATTGCATAATAGCGGTCAATTCTTAATTCTGCTTCTAAATAAACGTTGGCCGGAACAGTTGTATAGCCTCCGGTAAATGTCAACGTTTCTACCTCTATTCGGTAACGGTGACCTCCTTCTAATTTTGCTAGACTCAAATCTACTTGTGGCGCACTTGCTGTTGGCGAATAGCTAATTGTAGTTGTTTCAGAGGTAACTTCAATTTCTTCTCCTATTGCATTTAATTTATAAATTTTCAAATCTGCAGAAAGCGAGGCAAATCCATTAATAAATGGCATATCAGAACGCTCTTGAATTCCAAATTTCACGATTAGGCGTGTCGACTTATCGAAAAATATATCGTAAGATAGTTCAGAATAACGCCCGTCTCTTATTTCAAAACTGAGTCCCTCAATCACGTCACCTCCATTTTTACGAACGCTGTAAGTTTCTTCTTTTGCTAGTACCACAATTTGTGAGAGTAGCAATAAGGCTAGAATTGTTATTTTTTTCACGTGTTGGATCATAGCGCGATTAATTTCGTATATCAATAATTTCATACCCCTTATAGAGATCTGTGGGTTTGTAAACACCGTCTTCTAATGTCAAATATTTATCTATTTGGGTAATTCCTTCTTTGTCTTTCCACTTTTTCTTTAAATCGGTGTAGTCAATCTCAAGACGAGGTTGACCGTAGTCTGGATTAAAAGAATCTTGCGAAAAATTTAGTTGAATATTGTAGTAAAAAACAATTTTCTGAATCCAATAATTTTTGTCTACAGTGACCACTGCTTTTCCAAAAGGCAGAGACAATCCATCTTGAAAAACTAGTCCAATTTCTATCGATTGCTCTTTTTCACGTATACGAATGTCTTTACAGTTTTTTAAGTTTTGCTTAAGTTGTTGATCGTCTATAACGCTCATTTCATTCGCCACACTATTTATGAGCTGAATTGTTTTAAATTCATGATCCAAAACAATTGTAAGGTCGTCTCGCCGGATAATTTCATCCGTGTAAACTTTACGATAACTTGTGTTTTCACTAATACAGATCGTATTGAAGTACTCATCTACAATATCATTACTGTTAGTACCACGGTAAAGTTTGTAGTTCAACATCATTTGCATTGAAGATAAACCTGCATAATTTTCGTTTATCCGTTGAAAATACTCTTTTGGTTTTTGAGTAAACCCCAAAACCGAACATGTTGTTAATAGTATTAAAACCAAAGTTTTCATATTACTCTTCCTCTTCTTGTTTAATGGTATTGGAACGTGTTTCTTGTATGGTAACTATACCACGAGATGTTTCCTTTTTAATGCGGATTAACCCACCTTCCTCGTCATACTCATAAAACGTAGCATAATTGTTATCATCAAGTTCGGATGTTAACCAAAATGTCTCACCGTCGTACACATAAGATTTCATGCTGCCATTAAAGGGATGTAAGCGGATATCATCAAAATAAGTGTCATATTCAGAATGTGCGTTTAGGTGAACACGCAATTGGTAAATATCCTCTGGCATGGTAAATTCGCCTACAATTCGTTGCCAGCCATCAATAATTTCTCCGGTAGGGTAAAAGTTGACAAAAGTACTGACATCACCCGTGAAACTTAACTGAATGTTTGCTTCTTCATAAGATTTCACTTGATCTGGATGTTCTTCTTGTACCCAGGCACTTATCCAGTATCTTTCTTCTGTAGCTGGTTTAAAGGAACTGCAGTCATCACAGGGAACTTGTGGTAAATCGAAATAAGTGAATTCAGAAGTACCAATACCCTCACCTCCTATTGATGTCGTACTCATTGCTATACGATTATCCGGGTGAGAAAAATCTGTAAAGAAAGACTGATAATGTGGTACATCTGCCGCAGTTGCTATATCTTGAGATCCTAAAAGCTGTATAAAACTACCATCTTGAGCAGTTTCATAAAACTCTACTACAAATGGAGCATTCACATTAAATAAACCAGGCGTCCCATATTCTACATTTAAGTTATAACCGTCATAATCAGAGGTAGTTAAGACAGGTGAAGGGATATTTTCGTTTACATCTCCTTCCCAAGATATCGGCTGTAACGGCACGTCTGGTAACGTTTCATAATTACTAGGTCTTTGAATTAAATTTTCGCGAATATAATATGCTTCACCTTCTCCTGATGCAATTTGACCTCCCATTGCCATATTCACTATATAACAATCATTTAAATCGAAAAGATATAATGCATGAAATTTGCATTCTGTTATCTCATTTCCTGTATTTTCAGGCGGAAGAGAAAGTGTATTTCCAGATTCAATAAAATTTATATTACATTCAAAACTTGAAGTAGAACCGGATAATGGTATCGTCTCACTGGAAAGCCATATTCCAGTGAGAGATATTTCATTAATTATATTATTCGTAATTGTCCAGCGGTCCAACTTTGGACAAGTTAAACTCATTCCTTCTTCGCAAACCGTTATTAAATTATGATCAATTAATACTTCAAACTTCTGCTCAACGAACCTTTCATCTACCCATAATGTTATACCTTTCCGATAATTACTGATCGTATTATCAACTATTTCTAAATCTAGTTGATCAAAATCTTCCTCAAAAGAACCTTCTATATTTGACAATGTTAACATAATTCCGAATGTCAAATCGGGCGATTCTCCACCATATACTATCGAATTGTTCAAAATTTGAACGTGCCTAAACAACCTAGAACCTGAACTAAAAACCCACACTCCCCTATTATTAAATAACATATCATTGCCTTCAATTAAAACATTCCCTACATTTTCACTATATTCTATACCTTCTAATCTCACCCCAGTGTAAAAACCATTAATTATTAGATTTTTAACATTTACATCTCCTTGACAATTAGAGATGTAAAAACCGTCCCCAATAGTTCCTCCCGAAGTATTCTTAATACCTTGATCAATTGTTAACATAAGAGTTGGATCTCTTTGAATAGTAATTTGACCTAATGGGTTTGTCACATTAATTTGTGGAAGTGGGTAATCAACATTAACCAAACCGGGGGCATTAAAATTAACCTTAACATGGTTTCCCAAGTTAGCTGAAGCAAGTGCATTTTCTAACATAATATCTAAAGACCCGGATATGCTCGCAGGCGTTCCAATTCCCAAGGAAGTTTGCGTTACAGTGTAAGTTGTAGTTTGACTGAATGAAATACCTGCAATTAGTGATACTAATAATGAAAATATATATTTTTGCATAAACATCATATTATAATTGAACCGTTTTAACAGTACTTAAACTTCCAGATTTATCTTTTACCCACAATTTGGTAAACAAAAATGAACCTACATCCCAAGAAATAGTTGTTTCAGTTAAATATACGTAGCCATAAGGTGATACCAAAAAGGATTCTGTCGAAGAATCTAATGTATAAATTGAATCTACAACATTATAGTTAACTTTATACGATTCAGAAAAAGTTTCATTGCCTTGAACATTAGAACTTATTTCGAGATATATTGTATCGGCATTATTTAAACCAACTATTTTGAATTGTGCATGATAAATGGCATTTCCTGTAAAAACATGCTGAAGTGAATCGGTTGAAAGTATATACTCGGGACTCAAGTCAATTGACACATGAGTTATATCAGAATTTTGAGTAAACCCTGAAATAGATATTATTGAAATAAAAATAAAAATTCTTAATCGATTCATTTTATTATTCATTACAGTTAAGTGTAAAAGTTCTAATTACCGTATTTCCAGCCGCCACTTTCATACTAAACCGCCCCGTATGGGATTTCAAATTAGTAATTCCTTCATCTTCTAAATTTGTTTTATTTCCAGGTTCAACATCTTTAAACCCAAAATGCTCATTCTCCTCGCAACCGTCAAAATTATAATCTTCAAAACCGTCGTAGCCCATCTCGCTGTAGCCTGTATTGGCAACTACAGAAAGGGGAAAGCTATGGTTATATCCGTATTGTGCAGCAGATTTTCTGCCCAATGCATCTGCATTTTCTAATTCAAACCCATAGGGGCTAAAGGTGGTTACTTCTGATGTAAATGTCCATTTCGACAACGCTAAATCCCTTTGAAACCAGTTACCGATAGCGTCTTTGTAATGATAGGGTTCAAACTCATTGTAAAAACCATCATTCCGGGTATTTGGGTCTCCACTTGTCGCTTTTCGACCAGTTAAGTAGAGGTACGAACTTTTGGCGCGCCACACCCCCTTTGTATTATAACGGTAAGGGTTGAATACTCCGTTGAGTACATCTACACCGCACTCGCATTGTGCAGCCCAATTATCACTAAATTCAACTGCCCCTGCATTTACAACCCTAAGGTCTGGCTCAGCCAAAGTCGTCATAAAATTGCCCGTTAGTTCGCCTCCATCACTTTGAATTAAGCTTACCGGGTTTTTCATTAAAACGACACTTCCCATTGAGGTACTTTGAATATTTCTGCGTCCTGAACGAATTACTTTTATTTTTCCATCAGTAGGTGACACTGCCGTGCCATCTGTTTTTATCAGCTTAAATACAGAGGATCCAATTAATTCATTCACCCAAGCGAGGCTGACATCTCCTGATGAATTTTGATAAAGTAGCTCATCTCCAAGAGACAGATAACTATTGATTGCTTTTCCAGGATCTTTAGCATCTAATGTAAACCCAGTGCCAGAGTGGGTAACTTCTGAGCTTAATCCACTATTAAAAGCCGCTTGCCCCATTCCTTTATATGCCCAATGTGCGGGATAGTTGAACGAATAGTATTTATCGTCAAATTCGTTTACCGTTTCTGTGGCTAAAACTTCACCGGTTTCTGCATCCCATAAAATATTTCTTGTTTTTACAGAAGCGCCGGCATCATAGGCTATTGTCTCTTTCACAATACCATAAGAGTTAACTATTTTTGTGGTTGTTGCTAAGCGCAATTGATTAATATGTCTTGCAAAATCAGGTAATGGTGTTGGAACAATTACTGGCAATGGACCCAATGGAAAACCTGCTGTATTATAATTTACCCCTACAGTATAGGTTCGGCTTCTCATTTCACGGAAATCGTTAATAATAGTGTACTCAACTCCTAACTTTGTCACCTTTAAACCTCCGTTAGCATCTAGCGCGACTACTTGATTGTTTAATCTTCCTCTTGGGTCGGTTACATCCTCAGCATCCGGAGCAATACCTGGGTATAAATCATAGTTATATTCAACACCTGAAATCTTTGCGTCTTGTCCTTCAGCAAAAACTTCTTGTTTTTTCATTTTTCCATTCATGTCATTTAAATGAACCATGTAGCCCTGCGAAAGTGTGAGGTGTCTGACAACGTTTACTTTTAATAAATTTGCAAGTAAAGGATTGTGATCTTCCCTAATGTCAAGCCTGGTTTGATCTGTAATGGTTGGAAAATCTTTGGAAGTATAAAACTCTGTAACCACCTTACCTGTTGCATGTTTTACAACATAACGGTCGTCTGTCATATCACCGGGCGTTCCTTTATCATCCACACGTTCAATATTTTTAACTGAAACCCTACCATAAGTCACTGTAGGGCTAGGGAAAAATGATTCCCCAAATGGCTTTTCTATATAGTTTTCTTCATCTGGTGCCAATAAACGGTTTACGTTTACAAATACGGGCTGTACTAAGGGGTTTTCTTTAGAGCCAACTGGCTCATAAGTAGCTACTCCGCTAGAACCACCGTCTACTAATTTGTATTCATATTCTTGTCCGTATTTTTGATCTGTAATTCCTCCACTTGGTTCTCCAGTCATAGTTGCCCATTCGTCGGTCATAACCAATTGCTTTACTCTACAGCCTCCTCCTTTTTTAGCCGTTGTAGGTTCTGATAGTCGAATCCAAGATTTGTCCAATACGATTCGTCTCCCTATGTTGAGTCCTTTTAATGCACCATTTGGTCCAGAAAAAATTTCACCTAAGCTCACTACTGAAGCCACTAAGTTTTTAACAATATTTACTACGTTATCTCCTAAGCCCGCTTCAGCATCAGGACTTTCACCATTGTAAACATATCTGCTTAAATACTTTCTTCCGAAATGCCAACCCGTTTTAGCTATTGGATTTACTTCTGCAGCCCCACCAAAGCCTCCTTCCATTTTCACCAACCTCATACCTACGCTGCCGTATTTTTTTGACCCGGCAGAAAAAATGCTTGATAGATCTGGATCAAGTTCAAAATAACCTGTCACAAAATCGAACGGCTCTTCAATCCAATCTCCGTCGCTTACTTTACCCCCCTTGCGCGTCATATTCATAAACACCCTAAACTGAACAAGCCCCTGTTGACTATCTATTATTTCCTGAAGGTATTTTTTCTTAAAGTCTTCCTCAGTTATTGGCTCTGCTATTGACTGATCTTCCTCGTCTAATTGAAAATATAAATATTTGGCATCCTTTGTTCCTTTGAACAGCAGTCCTTCATTATTGGCTTGAGATCCACCTGGAGCAAATCCGAATGGCGTACCTGCACAAGGTGCAGTAGGATCCGCGCATTCACCAGTACCTGCTAATTTGAACATTCGCATGGCTTTTTTGTCTTGAATGTATTGGTAGTCATCTGACTCATAGTCTACCTTTATTTTTCCACCAGAAGGCAACTGAATATCCGACAATGACCAAGCAGCAGTGTAATCATCTACCTTGTTTTTTTCTACGACAGTATTCTGTTCTACGTAATTAAATTCTGGTGCAGAAAGCGGATCTGTGGTCTCATTTGCTGTAGTACCATTATTCGGTTTGTAGTTGCCCCAAATATCATAACCCTTCAAATTATAATTTGGGTTTCGCTCTGTGGAAGTTCCAGGGTCGTGATCATCATCACAATAGGTAAAACTATAAGGAGAATATTTACCCATTGCTGAATTACGGTAAGTGAAATAGACTTTTTTTAATGTTAGTTTACCTCCTTGATTATCCAATTCGTTCCCGCCTGCGGCAGTCAAGTCATTATTTTCTATACCTTGACACAATTCATAGTCATATACGAAATGAACGGTTTTAATTGGAGTTGAATTAGTCGTTGCCGTAATATTACCATTGGCGTCGGTTGTTCCCTCTTCAAATTCTCCGATTGAATATAGTTCAACTTTATCTAACTTGTACATTTTAGAGCTAGTTCCTAGTCCTCCTTCTTCACCTTGAACTCCGAAGCCATCTTTTCGCGGAGAAATAAAGAAAAGGGCAACGTGCGTCTTCGTTTCAATTTTTTGAATGTAGCTTAGTTGTTTTTCTCCATAAACGTAAGACCCTTTATCATCTGTAGGATTTGTTTTTAACCCCTCATTCCAATTAGCGCTATTTTCTTCAAATGGCACCCTCCATTTATAGGGTGCACTAATATCACGATACGAAAATTTTGTATAAGATCCATAATCACCTGTAGATGGAGCCGGGGGTCTCATCAATATCAGAGTAGTCAGTGGAAAGCAATGAAGTTAATAAAAAGGTATGCGCATATTCTGGAGTAGTTACTGCATTCAAATAATGATCACCATGCTTGTTATCAATGGTATTATCTACCCCATGTTCGTATGTTAATAACCCTGTACTTGCGTCTCCCACAATTTGGTCTACCAAAGCTCCACCTAACCCTTTTCCGGTTGCAAAAGTTACTTCCTTTTTGGTTGTATTGTATAACGCTTTACCATAGTTATAACGTGCACCATCATTTCGCGTAACAATGAAACCAGCAGTATGATGCGACTTATCAGTGGCAGCAGGGTTTATAATAAAATCCGGAAGTAACGGATCACTGTCTTCATTTGTTAACCCAGCTTCATAAACATTCACTTTTTGAATGTTTTGATTTCTTTTTACACGTTTATTACGCTTAACAGTTCCTGAATTTATTGGCCAATCAGACTTGTTTTTCACTTCATACGTATTTTGTAATGTACGAGCATACTTACCACCCCCTATTTTTAACCGTATGGGGTTATATGCTCCCAAATTAGTTTCACCTGCCCCTTCAAAGTTTTCTAAATTTTCATCTACAGAAAGATCCCCTACATTTTTAAAATATACTTCTTCGTAATCGGCATAGTCCGAAGCTCCCGGTTGAAATGATGTAAGTGCATTATTGTCTTCTTCCCAAGCACCCGTTTTGCTATCACTTACCGTCATTTCTGCATCAAAACCAACATGGAAAGCTACTCCGGCGCTCACTTCAGCACCCCCTCCTATATCTGCTGAATTATTCTGGGTTTCGTCACTATATACATATCCAACTTGAGATCGAAACGGTTGAAACATTCCACTTACTCCCTGACCATTCACACTGTATAGATCATAAGTATAATTAGTTATTGGTAAGTTGGTGCTGTTTTCAGTAAATACACCATCTTTCTCTCTGTTAAAATCAAGTACACCATCTTCAGAAGACTTTTGCGTATTTTCATAACCATAAGCCATTTTTTTATCAATTTTTTTTGCTAAAATTTGACTACTAAAGTAAAACGTTTGTTCAGTTTCGCCTTCTACTCCAAAAGCTTCTATCCCTGCTGCTGTATTAAATGTACCACTTCCTGTAATAATATTGTTTTCAATCGTTGGGGTGTAAGTATTTGCAACGAAACTTTTACTAGAACCTACACCTGACCTACCATTTCTAATTTTTCTATCTTTTCCATTATTTTTTGGTTTAAATGCATCAGGATAATAGGAAGTTGACAGATTGACACTGCTCAATCCTTGACGAGAGTTAAACGAAGCTCCCACTGTACCTTTCAGTTTATGGTCTCTACTATCATCCGTTTTTCTTTTTGTATGTAATGATGCTGATGGAGAAACAACTAAACCATCTGGACCTGATGATGCTTGAAAACCAACCGACGCGTTATCTGAAATATCAAATGATAAACCAAATGAAGGCTTTATACTTATTCCGTTGTAACTATTGTATTGAAACCCCAATGAAACAGATATAGTTCCAGCTTCTGCACCAGCCACTGCAGCTATTTTATCTAAAACCTTGATTCCAACAACTTCTCCACTCAAGCCAACACTTCCACCAACTGTAAAATTATTTTTTTTATTATTCTCATACGTCATCACGTCCCCATCAAAATCATCTGGCAACCCGCGCATCTGACGATTAATCTGGCCGATACTCAAGTCCCAACCTAAACCAACCCATGAGGCTTCTTGATCCATAGTTACGCCCGAATTGTAGGCCAAATTGATTGGAAAACCTCCAATATCCATAAGTGGGATATTGTAACTAAAATCACCAGAAGCTAAATCAACCATATCTGATGTGCCGATTGGTGTGAAGGAGTTAAACTCTGGTTGGGCAGGACCGCCCGTCAGCGCATAACTGCCAACTGGGTTTAGCGTGAGTAGGAAAATGCCAATCATTAAAAAGCTAAATGCTCTTCCTAATATGCTATTTCGTATGCTTAAAATCATGATGGATTTTTAATGTTATTTTCTAAATAGGTAATTGGGGCAAATATGAAGTCCATTTCACCTTTTTTAAATAGTTTATCGCTGTAAAGTAGTTTTACTTTTTCGTCTTGATTAACACCGGTAAAGCTCACTAAAACCCGTTCAAAAGGGGCTACATGAAAGTTTCGCTCGTACAAGCTGTAAGTTGCTTCGATCGTGTCTCCTTTGCTGGTAATTAGTTGAAAATCGTTATACACCTCAAATGAGAGGTATGCTATGTTACGATCGAGGTTTTCTTCTAAATATTTTTTTACTAAATCCTGTTTTAGAGTTTCTTCAAACTCAAAATAAAATAACTGCTCTGTTTTGGTTTCTTCCAGGGCATTTGTTAATTCCTCTTCCTCTAACCCTTGATTTTGTAAATAAAGTGCTGTGGGAATTCGTTTCGCTCTGAAATGGATATCTTCTTTTGTTTTGGTGATGATGGGTACCGTAAATTGTTGTTCCGGTGCACCCTCTTTTTCCAATTCGATTAAATTTCCTTCAAAGAGTAATTTGTTATCAGGCAAATTTTGGTCAACATCTAAGTTATTAGGGTCTAACACTTTATTTTTGTCAACCTGTTTTTTTTCTTCAGCAGCTGAACAGCTTGCCAACTGAAGACCAAAAAGCAACACCAAAACTTTTCCAATATGTAGTCCTACTTTTTTCATCTATTGCACTTCAAAACGTAAGAACCAATCTTCTCCTTTTAAATTTTTCACCTCTAAAATGTAGAAGCCACTTGTCAGGGATGAAACATCTAATTCAAATCGATTATCTCCAAAAATTTCGTCTAACTCATCTAGCCCTGCTTGGGGTTGTCCTTTATAGTCACGCACTACGTAAGCTAAATCTCCACCTGTTTCCGGTACATACTCTTCGTTAAACTCAAACCTTAATAAATCATCAGATGGAATTAAATAATAACCACCTTCAATTGTACGTTTCGGCTCTACGTATTGGTCGAGTATAGGGTAGTTTGAACAAAAAGATGCAATAGTTTTAATATATTTTGGTGGTCCTGTTTGAAGTATATGAATTTTATAGGGACCATTAAATGACGTTGATGCAGTTGACTTTAATACGTTGTTATAATAGAGACCTACCTCTCCTTCTTCCTCTTCTACACGCCAAATTCCATTGGGTGAAACCTCTGAAAGTGAAATATAAGATGGGTTAAGTTGCATATTTCCATAATAAGAATTGTAAAGTCCAAAAGCAGACTCTTCGCTTTGGTTTTTAAGTATGAAGTATTCTTTCGAACTATAATCTAATAAGTCTCCAACATTATTGAAAAAGGTCTCGAATTGAACCCAATTATAAATATCATTTACGGTAGCATTTGAAGAATTTGCTGTTGCCCAATACACCGGAGAGAAAGGTGTTTTGTTTATAGTATTTAATCCTGAAATAGTACTATTATCGGCATTCTCCCACTCCACCACATACCCTACAGCGACTTGCTGAGTTACACTATACCCATATCCATCTGGGTTGTAATAAGTCACATCTAACGTATATGTTCCAATTGGCACGTTTGAAAAATCTATTGAAAGAGAGGTGGGAATAACAGCTATTAAACCCGAAGGTGCATCTGGGTCGTTATTGGTTAAACTATAACCCGTTATTGAATATCCAAGTGGAACTTGAACGGAAATATTACCCTCAAACTCCCCACACTCCGGATATTTTACCTTAACCGAATAAGGGTCTTTTTTATATTTACCTTTATAATGTTTGAACTTAAGTTTTGCGGTTGCTCCTTTTACAAGTGTTTCTACAGATAAATCATTGGTATCAAGCGCTCCGATAGTTGAGCGGTATACCTCTGTCCCTGCCACTATTGCTACGTAATCACTGTACTCTTCTAAAATAATCACTTCATCTCCAGCAGTAGCCGCGCCTAAAACTGACCCTTCGACACCATCTTCGACTATTCGGTAATCTCCATTATCTTCCAGTTTTAAAGCAAATTCAAAATCTGCTCCGGTGGCTACTTGAGTATCCGCAGTTTTATTAAAACCGACATACGACTCTCCGATTGATTCTATCTGGTAATGAATTCCACCATAATCGCTATCGGCTAACAGTTCTGCATCAAACCGCGCAGAACCTTGACTTGCTGCTGGCTTTTTTACTACATTGTAATTTATATCTGTGTTCAAGTTATTCAAACTCGAAAATTCTAAGGGAGCACGAACGGTTTTTTTTGCGCTCATTATTTTTGCTCCGCCATCCTCAAAAACATTTACATAGTAATCTCCGGAAGGTAAATCATTGAACGCATAACTTGTGCTGTTTACATCTCCGGTAAAAAAGCTAACGCTATCTATAAATGTAGAATCTTTTATTTCATCCCAAATGGATTGTAACGTACCAATAGGTGCTGCTGAAATTAAATATGTGTAAGGTAGCGTACCTGTTGGAGCCTCTACTGCTATAGAGCCCGTGTTGGTGCTGTCATAAAAAGTAGCCGTTAGACCGTTGTTTACCTCAAACCGCACATATAACCATGTTCTATTCTGATAGGTTGTATAGTAGTTTCGATTGGCATAATCTGCCGCTCCGTAGGTTTCTAGCGCTATTTCAAAACCGAAGTTTTGTGACGGATTGGCTTGCCACTCCTCTACAAATGGTAATAGCGATACTGTATCTCTTGCATGGGTGTTATCAAACCCAATAGCAGTGGTTGTAGGTATATAAATTTGTTTGGTAGAATCAATGGTTGGTCGCGTGTTCCACGTTACTGAACGTTCATCCCAATCTGAAGTAACAAGACTATAGTTAACGGCATTGCTGGAACTATTACCTCTATAAAACTGACTATATGCCTGTATGTTAAGTTCTACTTTTGTAAAATCTAATTGATCATCAAAGTGAGCCATATATCGAATAAGTGAAGCTTCTTCTCGGTTATCAGGCACGTCTCCAACGTTTAATGAATATAACGAGATTGGTGTGTAAAAATTAGTGTTAGCCCTATCCGTAGGATTATTGTTCGTCGGTTTGTCTATTGCTATTCTGGCATCATTGTGATAATTGTAATTGGGTATTAATATACCATCTGTTATTTCGCCTTCTCTACCTACAAATATGTGTTTGTAGAAGTTGAATTTGGAATCATTATTAATATTATACGCATCATCTACAACGCGTATCACGTATATTCCGGGATCAATATTTTCTGCCGTGATTGTTTTCGTAGCTGTGTTATATTGAACATTATAAGTAGTTTTTACATTCGTAAATACAGCTTGTGCGAGCTGGGTCGTATCACGGGCAGTACCATAAAAATAGATATCATTTATATCATAAGTTGAACCACCGCTTAACACAGCACTAAGCGTTGCATTGGTGCTATCTGCACTATTATGCACAATGGTGGGTGTTATTTCTATCGGCATAATATACTGCACCGTCAACACGGGTCGTTTTGGACTATTTGTTGCCTCTGATGAATGGTAAACAATACCGTGGGGTGCTGAACCTGATTCGGTTTGTAGGCGAATGCGCCATCCATTGTTTAAATTGGGGTAATCCACCATTTTTTCAACATGGTTGGTGACATCAAATGAATGTACACTAGTGCTGGTAGTTTGGGCGTGAGAGAATGCGAGTTGATCTGTTTTTACGCCGGGTTGGTTGTTCCAGGTTATGCTACCTTCTGTCCATGCATTGCTGTCTACCCGTTCAATATAAATGGGGTGGTTGACTGCATTGTTTACCTGCTGCGGATACAATTTTAAGGTGGCTGAAGTTACAATGGCTTCTTCTGGAATGCTGCTCACATCAAACTGGATGAATGTGCGGAAAACATTGGCCATTTGTTGGTTTAGCTCATAATACACCCGCATTTGGTTTTGCGAACCAAAGTTCATTTGTTCGATTCCGCCGTTGCCAACCATGGCATCTTCTAATGTTCCTGTGGAGGTAAAGTTAACGGTGGTTTGAGCGCTTGTGTATACACCTGCGAGTAAAAAAACGCTCAATAAAATTGATTGTTTTAGTTGAATCATGGAGCGAGTGTCTTGCTGATTTTACTGCCTAATGCACCGGCATAATTTTCTAGTGTTACAAATACGGTGTAGGAATACGTATCTTCTAAATTTCCGAAGGGTATGCTTACTTCCCATTCGTCATTCATTAAGGCTTCTGTTGTCAAATCTGCGGCATCATACCTACGGATAAAAAGTAGTTTATTTGCTTCGCCTCCTTTTAGCTCCACACATACTTTAGAAAAAATGAGCGTATCTGAAACATCAAAGTCTAGCTTTAACTGATGAAAGGCTTCATCTTCGTACAATATAGAATCTAACGGAGTGACAATAAGTGGTTCATTCCAATAGAACGTTAGGTCGGTAGAGTCTGTCTGCCCAAACGTTAGGCTACTGCCTAATGCTATTAGACAAATGAAAAAGATGCGTTTCAACATTGCTTTTTTTTAAGGTTAGGTTTTGGCGCCGTTCAAGTTTTTGGTTTTGAGTACTTGGGTAGTGGCGTCTCGTTGGAGGTAAATGTAGGACACTTATTTGTAATAGCGTTAAGTGGTAGCCGCAACACCGTTAAGTGGTAGCACTTAACAGGCTTGCAATCAATTAATAATCAACGCTTTTTAAGTTCATTTTTTTTTGAAAAAAATGAACTTTTAATCAAAAAAAACAAATCGGTTAAATTTTTAGAGCATTTTATAAACCATTTTGATACAAAATAGGTAAATACATACAGCATTCAATTTTAATGTATTCGTCACTCTTTTTATACTGTTTTTTTTCGCAGCCTCATATTTATTAACTCTACAAGCAATGAGAAAAAAACGGCGAAGTAAATATATCCCTTAGGAATTTCGTAATGGGCTGCTTCCATTATTAACATGACGCCAATTAATGTCAAAAATGATAAGGCCAGTATTTGAAGCGTTGGATTGTTGTTTATAAAATCACTAATTCTTTTTGAAAAAATTAGCATGATGACTATGGCAATTACAACTGCTGTTATCATCACACTGATTTCTTGAACCATTCCTACAGCTGTTAGGACAGAGTCCAATGAAAAAATAAGATCAAATAGTATAATTTGAAATATCACTGAGGAAAGGCTATGCGTTTTAATTTTTTTTGATTTCTCATCTGGATCCATTTTACTATGTATTTCTGAAACACTTTTTGCTAATAGAAAAAGACCACCCAAGAATAATAAAATATCACGAAGACTAACCCCATGGCTTAAAATTGTAAACAATGGTTCTTTCATTTGCACGATATAGGCAATTCCTATTAACAAAAGAATACGCAGTATCAACGCCAAGGATAATCCTATTGTTCTTGCTTTACCTTGTTGGTTTTTGGGTAAACGATTGCAAATAATAGCGATAAAAATTATATTATCAATACCGAGAACAATTTCTAGCAATGTAAGTGTCAACAATGCTATCCACGTATGAAATTCAAACCATATTTCCATAGAAGAAAGTTAATTATTTAATGGATATAACACTGTAAAGTGTGTTAAAAAAATTGTTGTTTTTACACTTAAATATTTGGGTTGTATTTACACGGAGAGTCCTTCCAAAGAAATTAACTATCAACAAAATAGTATTTTATACTGTAACCTTTAAAATGTAAATTATAACACTACTGAGTATACGAAATTGGCCTAAAAAAAGAAACGCCCTCTACTTCTCTATTATCCACAGTACGAGCGACAAAACCTAGCAAATGACCACTTTCTGAAAAAATCATAGGATAAAGTAGATCTTTAGATTTTATATCAAGCTGATAAATCGGATAGCTATTCTCATTTCTTTGCGCACTCATCATTCCTTTTGCCTGAACAAGCGAACCAAACTTTCCGTGAAAACCTACAGCATAAACCGCTTCTAACGTTTTAATATAATTTTCATCTACCGTTTTAATTGAAATCGGATTGGTGATTGGGAAATCTATTTTTAAAATCGCATAATCTTTTAAATATGATTCCTCTAAAATTTGCACATTTTTTAATGTGTCACCGTTGGGAGCAACAATTATAAGTGAATCTGTCAAATCTAGTGCGTGTTTTGATACGATAATGTGTCCTTCTTTTGATATTGGCATAGCAACCGACTCTCCTACATTGGTACTTAAACGAAATAAAGTTTGCTGAAGTTCTTCGTAGCTCAGTTTTTTTGAAACTTCCTTTTCAGCGTCTATATAGTTTGAATTCATAGGTAAAATAGTATCTTCCGAAAGTAAGCCACTTACTTTTTTACTTGATAAGAATTGTAAAATAGAGTAATCCAATGCATCATGCGCACAATATTCATTCGGATAAGAGGCTAAAAACTGACCTGATTTTGAAACAATAGTAGTATCTATCATCAATTGCCCGTTCTCTCCATACATTTTGTAATCGATATGCAATGTCGCTTGTTTAAATGCCTTTTTTTTCTTCAACTCTATTTCATGCAGCTCAAAAGCACTAACATTTACATAAAGTTGATAATCTTCATAACGGGACAGGTTCAGCTCATTTGTATCAATCAAATTCAGTTCCGTCAGCATGGATTTTGTCCAATGACTCAATTGGTATTCAGACATAAATGGAGCTGTTTCTATTTCTTGTAAATCGCGGTATTTTCCTTTGACATATTTTTTTTCTGAATCGTAGTATTTCTTTTGCCCATTTGAGGCACTCGGACTAATATTTAAGTCGGCAAGAGAGAGGGATGATTTAAAGTCATCTGTTTTCACAAAAGGAGTCAAATCAAACTTCATTTCTTTGGCAACAAGCTTACCGTAAACTAAATTCCCCAATCCAAATAAAAATGAGCCTGTGCTGATACCAATAGCATGTGGAATAAATTCATCATCCACTGCGACAATAAGGGCCGAGGCTATTGGAAGAATAACTAATTCAAAGCCCGTCCAATAGTTGAATCTACTCTTACGCCATACAACATACTTTGTTTTAAATCCAGGCTGTTGAACCTCTAACTGTGTTGGAGTTCCTGAAAAACGCACTTTTTTGTTTCCACCACTAGGAATAACAACTTTATGATCAACGGATATTTGTCCGCCAGGTGGACTGTAAAAAGTTGTACCGTCCGTATACGCTCCACAACCGCTAAAAGCAATTGAAATGGCTACTAGTAAAAAAGGGAAAAGCTTGATCATCTACTGGTAATGTACTTTTAGTTGACTATTAATTTCTGATACGGGTATTGCAAAGCCGATATTTTGATAATCATACCCCACAATTTTTGCGTTTATAATCCCGATAAGGTTTCCGTTCATATCAAAAAGTCCTCCCCCGGAGTTTCCCGGATTTACAGTAGCACTTATAATATATCTGAAAGAATCATTGTAAGGATATATTCCACTTATAATACCGTGAGATACTGAACCGTTAAGTTCACCGTCTAAAGGAGAACCAATGCAGACTACAGGAGTTCCGATTTCAACGGCTTTACCTGAGCCCGTTGTCGCAGCTTTGTGAAATGAGCTATCTATTGTTTTAATTAGTGCTAAATCATACTTTTGATTAATCCTGACAACTTCTGCTGCATGTTCTTTACCATTACAATCTGTAACCACTAAATTTGATTGATTAAAAACAACGTGTGCATTTGTTACGATCATTCCACTATTTGATAAAATAACGCCTGAGCCATGTCCTTTTTTATGGGATATTGTAACGGCACTTTGCATTGTGCTAGAATCACTTTCTTGTTTCAAAAAAATTGGCTCCCATTCCTTTACTGTTTCGATATACGCTGTCGCAAACTTTTCGAACACTTCTTTTTCATCAATTTGCTGTACAAAATCTCTCATACTTTGTAAAACCCAATAATTTTTTTCTGATTGTCTATTCAGTATTAAAAATGCTTCTTTGTATTCTTTACTTAGCACCTCAGTTGTATCTTCTGCACAAATTTTCATCTTTAAAATAAAATTTGCATAATTATTTTTTACCTTATTATCTTCCATACTAATCTCACCTTTCATTGTTAAAGGCGGTACAACACTGAACTCAGGGTCAACTAATTTTCTCTCAAAAATTTCTGTAAGGGTAATTTCTGCCAATTGCTTCAGTTCATTCTCTTGAAAACCTAATTTTTCCTTTAGTGGTTCTGTATAGCCCGTATGATATGCTGTACTCAATGTTTTTTCTCCCCTGTCGTAACGGATATGAGAAAGCGATTCCAAGAAGTCACCTACTCTAACATCCAAGTATGTTTCAACAGACCTTCTTTTTACGATTGGTTCATTTTCTCGCGTAATTTTTATTTCTCTATCTTTTGGTTTAATAGAACTATACATTACTGTGCGACACAGTTGCCAAAAGCCTAGCTCAAATAAGTCGAAAATACTAATAATCGTGGGTTTGTAATTTGGCTTTTCAACGATAAAAAAGTAGTTTTCGTAACTTTCGAGAGCGTTAGGTAACCTAATCGTTCGGGTGAATGAGCCTTCTCCTAAAAAAAACATTTCATCCTGATCAAAAAACAACGAGTCTTTGTAAAAAAAAGGAGAAACTTCTGAAATGTAAACACGATTTCCTTGAGGCAAAGAACTAATTATATCATAATTGCAAATTCGTCTTGAAAAGCCTTGAAATGAACAGAGAAAAGCTATGGCTAAGAGAAAAAACTTCATCCAGTAAATTTAAATGAGAATAAATCGCGTACCACATTCAGGGGCACACACGTAAAGTATGACTTACCACCTGCTAAACCTCCGTAATTAGCCGAAATTAAAACCCCGTAAATTTCACCTTCTTCATTCAAAACAGGAGCTCCGGACATGCTCTCAGCATTCGTTGCATCAAAAAGGTAGATTGCTTGGTTATCGAAGTTAATTTTACCTGTCACTGCTCCAGAACCTTTAATTAATGGTAGGTAGCTTATCCCTGAAAAACCTTTAAACGAAACTGTTTCTCCCACTTGAATGGTTGGATCAAAATCATAGTTCGGTAAAGTGTCAAAAGTATGATTCACTTGACATATTGCCATTCCCCAACTTTTGTCAAGCCGTTTTAAAGTCGCAGTTAAAGTGTCATTAGATGCCGTAATGACTTTTAATAAATTTGGCACATCAATCGCGTTGTAATCACATATAAATAATCCATCTCTACTAATGACAGTACCTGTATATTGCCTTCTTTCACTCAAAATTTTTAAAATCTCAGGATTCTTTTGTCGTTCGCTAGTACGAATAGAATCGGGCGTTAAACGTGTGGCGTTTTTTATTTCAATGGGCGTAGTTTCACCCTCAAACCAATCTTCATTATAATCCATATCATTAAAATATGAATCGATTCTATTTGAAAGGCTTTCTATCATGTAATCAACAAAACTTAAAGTAAGTTTCAAAATGGCTTCATCCTCATTTGAAAAGCTACTTTTTGATAAAACCTCATGACTATTGAGTTGAACTGTAATAGCACTTTTGTCATCTAAAATATCACCGTATCTATTTGTAAGCACTATGGATCCCGTAAAAATGGCTTCATCAAGTTTTTGTTCTTTCTGGTTGGATTTGACAAGGCTTAGGTGATCAAAAGATAGCTTTACGAAAAGTGCTTTTTTACCTGACAGCTCGGAATTCGAATTGAAGAGGGGCTTTTCTAATAGGTTTTCTCTAAGAAAGTAACCTATTTTAGTTGAATTTAAATAATTAGACCGAGCCATTGCAGTTAGGTTGCTCTCCTTGTTTAATTGATTGTAAAACCTAATTTTTTCACTTACCTGAACTTCTTCTAAGTAAAACAATGGCTTTTTTTCTTCACCAACCACACTTTCGGACCATGTTAGAATGACTAACACTATCAATATTCTTCTAATTGTAATAAAACCAAGCATAATTAAAACAGGCAACTAATATAAGCCAAATTTGGTATTTATCCTTTAATTGGTTTCGAGTAACTTTAAACCATTTCATTTTAGAACCATTACATAAAAGAAAATCAGAACTTTAGCGAACCTTCACTAATTTTTAGTTTACTCAAATTTTAGCATGGCATACTTATTTCTAATAAAATATGCATTGAAATAATCCTGATTTGACCAAACAACAAAAAAACAGGCATACATTCCTTCATCAATCAAAACAAGTCTAGCTGTCGTCCTTTTCCCGGGCGTAAGAACAAATCAGTTCGCAATTTATCATGGACCTCTTCTTTAAAGTACTTGTTTTTGGCAATTTCGCGCTGTTGCCTTATGTTTAGAGCGTAGCTACCTTCTCCTTTCATGCGGTTACCAAAGCTTGAGCTACCTACTTTGCCTCCGTGAATTGACTTGAGCTGATTTAGTACTTTGCTTTTTCTGTCTGGGAAATTGTTTGTTAACCACTCTTCAAATAACGCTTCATTGGCTCCCATCAAACGGACGACATGTGCATGAAACCGCGAAGCACCATGTTTTGCAGCTGCTTTTGCAATCGGTAAAATTTCATGATCGTTTAAACCGGGTATAATTGGAGAGGCCATTACTCTAACCGGAACATTCAACGCATGTAGTGTTTCTATTAACGCTAATTTTCGCTGGCTTGTTGCGGTTCGGGGTTCTAATTTTCTTCTCAACTCCTCATCTAACGTGGTAATACTCAGGTTTACCTCAACCAACTTTAGCTGAGCAAGCTCTCCTATTACATCTAAATCGCGTTTCAGCAAAACATTTTTAGTGATAATACCAACAGGGTGTTTGTAAGCCAAAAAAATTTTCAATAATTTACGGGTTAACTCAAATTGCCGTTCGCATGGTTGGTAACAATCTGTATTACCGGACAGTACAATTGGTTTAACCTTCCAGTTCTTTTTTTCAAAAGCTGCTTTTAATAAATCAGGCGCATTTTTTTTTATGAAGATAACGCGTTCAAAATCTAACCCAGCACTTTTACCCCAATATTCATGCGTGGGTCTGGCATAACAATAAGTACACCCATGTTCGCAACCTTGATAGGGGTTTAGCGAATATTCCATGCCCACATCTGGGCTGGTTACTTTATTGACGATTGTTTTAGGGAAAACGGTTAAATACTGTGTTGTTTTTTTTTCTAAATCCGTCACATCAATCCCCTCTGAATGCTCAGTCGAATAAGTATTTTTATCAAACCTATTGGTAGGGTTAAATTGGGTACCACGCCCGGTAAAGTAATTTTTTGGTGCATCAGCCATAATTACAAATATCTTAATTTTTAATCATAAAAAAGATTAAAAATTAATCTAAAAATAAATAAATGGATTTGGGAAGATCTTTAGTAGTGATGTATAACGATTCACTTCTATTATCATCAAACTACCCCGCGTAAGCACAAAAAATATTTAAGTAAACAATGAAATTTTAGTGTTGCCATTTTGTTCGTTTAATTATATTCACACCCGATAATGACCAGCAATTTTTATCTACTTAAATTTACCATTATCTTAGCAAATAGAACAACAAAAGAATGAAAGAAAATATAGAAAACATAGAACTTCAATTTTTAACAATTGAAGATTACAATGAGCTGAAAGAAGCAATGATTGAAGCGTATACAAGCATGCCAAATTCATATTGGAGAGAGTCACAAATACAATCATTAATTGACAAATTTCCAGAGGGGCAAGTGGTGATTAAAATTAACAATATATTAGCCGGATGTGCCCTTTCAATTATTGTGGATTACGATAGTTTTGACGAAAAACATACGTATAAAGAAATAACGGACAATTATACATTTGATACCCATAACCCAGACGGTGATGTGATGTATGGAATTGATGTTTTTATTAAATCAGAATACAGAGGCTTACGCCTGGGTAGGCGATTATACGACTACCGTAAAGAATTGTCTGAAAAACTGAACTTAAGAGGAATTACCTTTGGTGGAAGAATACCAAATTACCACAAACATTCAATTACTTTTTCGCCTAAAGAGTACATTGAGAAAGTAAAACGCAGAGAAATTCACGACCCTGTTTTGAGTTTCCAAATGGCAAATGATTTCCACCCGTCTAAAATTCTGAAAGGTTATTTAGAGGGGGACGAAGCATCTAATGAGTTTGCCGTGCTAATGGAATGGGATAATATTTATTACCAGAAAAAAACAAAAAAAGCCGCATCAAACAAAAAAGTTGTTCGCCTTGGTTTAATTCAATGGCAAATGCGCTTGTATAAAGATTTGCAGGAGCTTATGCAACAGGCCGAATATTTTATAGATGCCGTTTCTGCTTACCGGTCTGACTTTGCGTTGTTTCCCGAATTTTTTAACGCGCCGTTAATGGCGGATAATAATCACCTGCCGGAATCAGAAGCCATTCGCGAATTGGCTAAATTTACACCCGAAATCGTCAACCGATTTTCTGAATTAGCCATTACTTACAACATTAACGTAATTACGGGAAGCATGCCCGAAATACGTGACGAACTGCTTTACAACGTAGGGTATATTTGCAAAAGGGACGGTACAACAGAACGTTATGAAAAATTGCACGTTACGCCAGATGAAGCTAAAGTATGGGGTATGCAAGGTGGTAATCAACTAAAAACTTTTGATACAGATTGCGGTAAGATAGGCGTGCTTATTTGTTATGATTCAGAGTTTCCAGAATTAAGCCGATTATTGGCAGACGAAGGAATGGACATTTTATTTGTGCCGTTTTTGACAGATACACAAAACGGCTACTCGCGTGTGCGACATTGTGCCCAGGCAAGAGCGATAGAAAATGAATGTTATGTCGCCATTGCAGGCAGTGTGGGTAACCTGCCTAAAGTAAATAATATGGACATTCAGTTTGCACAATCTATGGTATTTACACCATGTGACTTTTCGTTTCCAGCAAACGGAATTAAGGCAGAAGCTACGACCAATACAGAAATGATATTGATTGCAGATGTTGACCTGGACTTGTTAAGAGAACTGAATCAATTTGGAAGCGTACGCAACTTAAAAGATAGAAGAAAAGACGTTTTTGAATTAAGAAAAAAGTAATTTACACAAGCATGTGCACACAATTAGCTTAAGATAGCTTGATCGCGTATTTCAATTGCTTAAATGATTTGTTTACTGAATAAATGCGCCAAAAATGAGGTATCATATTAATCTGCTTTTTTAATTAGCGGATTAATATGATGGTTATTTAACCTTAAAAAAGGCTAACATTTAGTATATTACCTAAAAGTGATTAATACCAATTATTTTTAAGGTTGATCCGTTATTGTTTTGTTGAATAATGACGATCAATTTGATGAATTATGAATAATATAAAACTACGATTTATTGCCATTGCGGCGCTATTTTTACTAACGGCATGTAAAAGAGACGATCTTTTATCGCCTTACAATACGGTTGTTTTTTCTGATGCGCTTTCAGCTTACAGTATTTATACAGATGACATGAGCGATTTAGTTCCTCAGTCTGACGTTATCATTTACGAATTAGGCTCTAGCTTGTTTACAGACTTTGCTTACAAGCAACGGCTTATTAAAATTCCGGAAGGAACAGAAATTAAAAAGGTTGACAATGGACTACCAAATTACCCGAACGGAACCATTATTGTAAAAACATTTTATTATTTGAATGATGAACGCGATTCAACACAAGGTAAGCGAATTATAGAGACGCGGTTATTGGTAAAAAATAACGAAACATGGAGTGTAGCCGACTATTTATGGAATGATTCACAAACGGATGCTTTTTTAATTGAAAGTGGCTACGATACACCAGTGAATTTTATAAACCAAAATGGTGAAGCTAAAACAGTGGCTTACCACGTGCCAAACAACAGAGAATGCGCAACTTGCCACAACGTTGCAGGCGGTATTTTTCCGATTGGTCCAACCGTTCGCAATTTAAATATTCCGATTATGGTAGATGGCAGTGTAACAAACCAATTGGAGCATTTTCAAACCCTTGGCAAGTTTGAGCCGTTTGACCTTAGCGGCGTTACTACTTTACCAAATTACCATGACACAAGTTTAGAATTGAGCCAACGTGCAAGAGGCTATCTGTATATCAACTGTGCGCACTGCCACTTTGACCAGGGTTATGCAGCCGGCACGGAGTTGTACCTTGATTATAAAACAACGGAGGATCCGGCGAAAATTAGTGCCTTTAAATTTGAAATTAAAGACCACATGCAAACCGGCTTTATGCCAGGGCTAGGCGTTAGCGTAATTGATGAAGAAGGCGTTTCGCTTATTGTAGATTATTTAAACGGACTGTAATGAAAGGATGGATCACTTTATTAGCCGTTTTTATTTGTGCAACAACCACTGCACAAACTGAGAATTTAGCGGATTACAAACGGGTCTCTTACGGTATTTACTTAAACACCAATTTGAATTATCGTTGGTTAAATGAAGTTCCGGAAGAAAATCAATTACAGAGCTTAATGAACGAAAATGACAGAACGGGCTTTGGCTATCGGTTTGGAATCAACTTTAACTGTGAACTAAAACCGCCTTTTGCGCTCCAGTTCGGCTTACTGTATGGCGATCGTTCATACCGCACAAAAGAGACCGTATTAGATTTTTCTTCAACACCATCATCAGGAAACTTACCAAAGTTGGCCTATTTATCCTATCACTTTAACTATTTTGATATTCCGATAAAACTAAAATACCAGTTTTCGCCTAAAAATAAGGTTTCGTTTTTTATTGCTGGTGGCATAACCACTTCTTTGTTTATTACACACGTTCAAAAACTGCATGTTGAAACAGACGGCCAATGGCGCTCTACTAAGGATACCCAATCTATTTATGGCTATGACGCGCTGAATTTTTTTGGAGAAATAGATGCCGGTATAGATTACCGGATTAACCGTAAGCTTAAGCTACAATTTTCGGCTAATTTTCAGCAAGCGCTTAAAGCTGTTAATTCAAATTTACTAACCAAGCGTTATTTGTATAGCGGCGGTTTAGCCATTGGTGTATTTTTTACGCCGTTAACCAAAGAAGCCGTTAATTTATAATGAATCATTAAAATTTGTGAATTCACCATCTTTTTTTTTCTAAGCCAAAATTGTCGTTAAGTTTAACATGATTCTAGGCTCTGTGTTTCATTTATTGCACACCTCCCCCCTATTTTGCGCGAATTATTAAGCTGATTTTTTGTATATTGAATGGCGTTCTCCCCAGACCTGCAAATTTCTATTAACTCAACTTTATGAATAATTTATGCGCAGTTAATTAACACAACCGGAACCAAAAACTTATGCTTTTAAAAAAAATTGTAATCTCCTGCTTTTTCTTTTTTTTCATTCATACACATGCGCTTTATGCGCAAACAGATACAATTTCGACTTTAAAAAGCCTTGTTAAAAAACAAAAAGATACCACTAGGGTTAAAACGTTATGCTTGTTAGCTAATGCTTACCTTTTTGTAAATTTAGACACCGCCCAATTGTTTGCAAATTTGGCACGACAAGAAGCCATTCATCATGCTTTTGAATGGGGGAAACAAAAAAGTGCATTTTTATCTGCCCAAATAGCTTATGAAAATACGCCAAGCCAAGACATTATGCCGACAATTGCTACTCCGCGTAATTGGTTTAAAAAAAACAACTATTTGCAGGACGAAATAGAATGCTTGCTATTTTATTCAACAGTGAAAAGCACGCAAAACGGCAAGTTGAGCGTTGCATTGTTGGATGAATATATTTTAGAAAAAGCACAACGGAGCAAAAACTCTTCACTGATTGGGCAAGCCTGGCAAGGGATAGAAAAACACAAACCCCATTTATTGGACAACGCTCAAAATCATTATCCCGGTAGTTTAGATTCTGCTATTTTTTACTTTAAACTCACCGGCGATTCCGTCCGATTATTATTGGCTGAAATAAGCGAGCAGCTGAAAGCCCCGGGTAACCCTTTAATTTTTGAGAAATGCCGCCTGGCGACAGAATACAGTTTAAAAAGCAAAAGTACGTTACTAAAAATTCGCCAACATGCGTTCATGGCTATTAACCATGCGGTGCATTTGCAAGATGATTCAACACAGCACTACCTCAACAAATCCATTGAATTTGCCAATTATTTAGGAAGCAAACGGAATTTAATCGGCATTTACAAAATTAAAGGATATGCCTATGCCCGACAAGACCGATTGCCTGAGGCTTTAAAAAATTACCAAACAGCCTACGATTATGCCATAACACTAGGAAACCGAGTGGAAGGTATTAACATACTGCGTCAAATTATTTCTATTCACTCTTTAAACGGAGACTATGAGCTTGCAACAAACTTATTAATCGGCCTAATAGAAGAAGCGAAGGTGCTACATAACGCTTATCTCTTAAACTCTGGCAGGCGAGCATTAGGGGATATTTATGTGAAAATGAAGAACTACGAAAAAGCAAAAACCATTTATCATGAAACGATAGCTTGGTCAAACACCGCATTATCTGGCAGTGTACAATCAAACATGCAGCGCGTAATTTTTACTGAACTCGGTCATATTTACAGGGTTCAAAATCAGTTTGAAAAAGCTTTGTTTTACTACACCGGTGATACACTAAGTGAGCACGTTGCGATTTGGCGAAAAATAGATGCCAATTTTGGACTTACCCAAACCTATCTGGACATGGGAAATACGAAAAAAGCCGTAAAAGAATATAACCGTATTTTGGCAGAATATCCAATGGGATTAATTAAAAAGCAATCCTATTTTTTGTTAATAACCGGACGCGTATTAATTGCTCAACAACAATATGAGGAAGGAATAGCGGCACTAGAAAACTACTTGGGAAATTCTAAAAAAGCCCTATTACAAGAAAATAAATTAGCTGCTTATTTTGATTTATATGAAGCCAACAAAGCCATTGGAAACCATCAAAAATCGTTATACTATTTTGAAAACCACCAAAACTTAAACTACAAGTTAACAGAAGGTAAATCAGCCCAGAATGTTCAAAAAATGCAAGCGGACTATGAATTATCGCTAAAAGAATCAGAAATTGAACGGCTGAAACAAGGACAACAAATTTCTGCATTAAAATTGGCACAACAAAACAATGAACTGGCCTTAAAAAAGCTCTACATTACCCTTTTGGTTTTTTCACTTTTAGCATTGTGTGGCATTGGTTATTTAGTATTTAGACGATTACAACTGAAGAAAGAAGTAGAAAAAAACGAAATCAAAAAAGAGGCGGAGATTAAGCAATTAAAATCGCAACAAAAAGCATCCATAGCAGAAATTAAAAATAACTTATACGCCAATGTATCGCACGAAATTAAAACCCCGCTTACCCTTATTCGGGTACCCTTGGAGCGCTTTAGAAGGCTAGCCAAAGGTGCGGACAAGGTGGTGTATGATTCACTAATAAAAAATACCGACTATTTACTGGAAATGCTCAATGAATTATTGGATGTTTCCAGAGCAGACGCTAACGTAATAAAGCTGCACCCAACCTTGTTTAATTTCGCGGGGTTTATGGCGCAAATAAAAGTAAATTTTACCCCACTTTTTGAGGATAAAAACATTGATTTTAGCTGCAATTTGAAATTGGATAACGACTATTATTACGGAGATGAAAACAGGCTGAATAGTGTGATGAGTAATTTATTAAAAAATGCGTACAGCAATACCCCTAAAAATGGAAGCGTAATATGCACAGTGGCACTTAACGAAAAACTAACCGTATCCATTACCAATAGCGGAACACAAATTAACACTGCTGATTTACCCCATATTTTTGAACGCTTTTATCGCTCTAGCGATACGGCTTATGCAGGTACTGGCATTGGCTTAGCGTGGAGCAAACAAGTTATAGAACTGCATAAGGGAAGTATTGCTGTGGATAATTCACACAACAACCAAGTTACCTTTCGTTTTCAGCTTCCTGTTTCTAAAAAAATGGAAAAAACAATGCCGCATTGGCATTTCAAAAAAAATATACCCCTAGTTACTAATAAGCATTCCCCAACTAACACCAAAAATTTACCCCATGTGTTAATTGTGGAAGATAATTTGGAGATGCAAAAACTATTGAATGATGTGCTAAATGAAGACTTTAGATTAGCTTTTGCCGCAGATGGTGAAGTTGGTGAGCAAATGGCTATTGAACTTCAGCCCGACTTAATACTGAGTGATGTAATGATGCCTAAAAAGGATGGTTTTGAACTATTAAAAGCGCTAAAAGAAAATTTCAACTCCAGCCATATTCCGATTGTTATGCTTACTGCTCGTACCGGACATACAAACCGCTTAAATGGTTTAAACCAAAATGCAGATGCCTATATTGAAAAGCCATTCAACGCCGAGGAATTAAGGGCTAAAATGAAAAATTTGTTACGACAACGCAAAAAACTACACAAATTATTTAGCCAAAACCCGTTTCTTTATTCCAAAAAAACCAAGGCCAACCCTATTGATACCGACTTTATGAAACGGGCACAACAAATCGTTGAAAAACACGTTGCCGACGGTAGTTTTTCTGTCAACGATTTTTGCACTGCACTGGCACTGAACAGAACAAGCGTTAACACAAAACTAAAAGCCTTAACCAATCAATCTATCGCAGAATACATTAAAAATTTTAGATTGATACAGGCAGCAAAAATGCTTTTAGACAAAGATGTGCCAATTATAGAAATAGCAACAGAAACCGGCTTTAATAATCCCCAGGTGTTTAATAAGGCGTTCAAGAAAAAATACAACTGCACCCCATCTGCTTTTCGAACGCGAAAACAGCAGCAAGCATGAAAATTTTGTCTTTTTCTGCCCGTGAATATTTTTAATTTATATGAAGATGGTTTTTGTTTACCAAAAAAAACTATACTTGTCAGCGTTTCAGGCATAGTTTTGACACGTTATTGAGCAAAACAACCTAATAAACGTTAAAATTATAAGTTCCTACACCTGTATTAAATGCCTACTTCACACTATATTGAGCTGCTTAAACGAACCTTAACGGATTATAGAAATATTGATTCGTACGAATATCATCCGGTTGAAATAATGGAACCTAGCTGGAAAACTGCACCGCTTTTTGTTCTGCACAAGCTCTTAAAAAAAGTAAATTTTGGTATCTGTAAAATAAAAAAAGTGGATAAAAATGCTCGTTTAAACGGGTTAGATTGGCCGGCAAATGCACTAACAATGGTGGGCATGAAAAGGTTAGATAATATTGAGTTTTGTATTCGATCAATACTTTCAAACAATATAGCGGGAGACTTTATTGAAACAGGAGTTTGGCGCGGTGGTTCTACGATTTTAATGCGAGCGTTACTAAAAGAAATGCATGTAACTAACCGTAACGTTTGGCTTGCTGATTCATTTGCAGGTTTGCCTAAACCCGATATTAAAAATTACCCTAAAGATAAATTATGTGATTTACACAAACGTAAAATCCTTACGGTGAGTAAAGAAACAGTGGCGAATAACTTTGCAAAATTTCAATTGTTAGACGAGCAGGTACGTTTTATAGAAGGGTGGTTTAAAGAGACTTTACCTAATGCCCCTGTTGATAAATTGGCTTTATTGCGATTGGATGGAGATTTATATGAATCTACTCACTTAGCGTTAACACATTTGTACCCAAAACTTTCTGTAGGTGGGTATGTAATTATTGATGATTATAATGCATTTCCCTATTGTAAATCAGCTGTGGATGATTACAGGAATAAACACAGCATTCATACTTCTTTAAAACAAATTGATGCACATTCCATTTATTGGCAGAAGGCATGAAGGAAATAAAATACATTTATTGGTTTGCTTTTTATAACGACGATTCACCCAGTGTTCGGTACAGAGCTAAATACCCGCTAATTTATTTTGATGAACACTACGGGGTTAAAAGTTGTCTTATTATTCCCGGCTATAAGCCAAAGCGAATTTTTAAGTTTTTAAAGCATTACTTTTCGGCCTTATTTTTCAGAAAAAAAGATGCTGTTATTGTTATTCAGCGCGTACATTCCAATTTTTTGTATGCTAATTTTTTAAAGCTTTTAGTTATTGTACAACGCAATTATACTATTTATGATTTGGATGACTCAGATTATCTCTATCATCCGACAAAAAGGATTTATTGGTTTGCTAAAAATTGCCACGCTATTGCCTCTGGAAGTATAGCGATAACAAACCATTTATCACAATTCAATTCCAATATCTTTCAAACCAGCTCTCCCACTCCTGATTTGAAAATTCATAAAACAAAACGCAACAGTGTATTACGAATTGGGTGGATTGGAGGGTTTGGAGGCGACCATAAAAAAGGCTTAATTACAACTGTTTTTCCAGCAATTTTGGCATTAAAAATTGAGTGTAATTTTTTAATGATGGGTGTAACAAATAAAAATGATAAGGTGTACATTGAAAATTACTTTAAATCAAACAAAAATATTACAACCGAAATACCACTCGCCCTAAATTGGTTAGATGAACACGCAATCCAACAAAAAATAGTGACAATTGATGTTGGTATTGCTACGCTTGTGGACAATGAAATTCAACGATCAAAATCGGGTATAAAGGCAAAGCAGTATTTAAACAACGGTATTCCTGTTTTAAGTACGCAGCTACCTGAAAATAATCGGGTAATTCAAGATGGGGTTAACGGTTATTTTTGTAATAACAGTGCCGAATTTCACGAAAAATTAATGATGATTTATACAATGAGCAATAGCGAATATGAAAGGTTAGCTACGAATGCCCGTAATTCCATTTCAGCTTTTAATCATCAGCATTATTTTAACCAATTTAGTGAGGTTTTAAAATACTATTAACCTCAGTACTTTCAAGCCTTTTATGAAATTTTAAACTTTTCAATAGCTGCAGCGATTGACGCTGTCACTAATTTAGCTTTCCCCATTTTGTCGGCAGCATTTTCATCTCCTAAAGCAAATAACTCTTGCCACAGGGTTTTATCATCTATTTTGATCGCAAGGTTTACACCTTGGTTTTTGGCATAAATTTTAGCCCATTGCTCACGCACTAATGCCCAATATACTTCGTTCTCTTTCCACCATTTAACCGCAGCTTCGCACTTTTTATCGTCCTGCAGTTTATAGGTATTAAACCCTTTTTCCTGTGCTAAAATTTTATCACCCTCGGCGGTGCGAATAATTTTAACATTGTCTTGCTCATGTAACCAGCCATACTCCTTTAATTCTATTCGGTTATAGCGTTGTAACACATTGTAATCCGACCGGTGCGAATACTCTCTTCGTGGAAGGGGGCTATCTGTTTTACTGTGCCAAAAGTGGCGCCCATCCACATGTACCCAAGTGGCATAACCGTCATAACGCGGGCTATCATCTACTTGAAACACTTTTTGTGTCCATGTGCCTTTTGCCTCTGCGGCGCTTAACCTTTTATACCCCCAATTCATGTCAGTTTTAAAGTCCAATAAATCCTGATTTTCATATATCCAATCTTCTCGCCAATGTTTAATTACCATTCCATTTCCAACAATAAGCAAGTGTTGGATAGAGATTAAGTTTTCATTTTCTTCAATCACAAATGCTACCTCTGCACCTGCCCTGGTATTATAATCGTCATGAAACACATAATTTGAGTCCGGCGCGAATGTTTCCGTGTAATCAAAATCTATTTCATAACACCCACAAAGCAATTTAATCGCGTCAATGTCTTGTTTTTTTTTGTCTTGAGAAAAGCCGTAAGTTGATGATAATAAAGTCATTAATATTATTATTTGTGTTTTCATTTTTGTTGAAGTTAATTTTTTTCACAAAGCTAGCCCACACATTTTGGTATGACAATACCGTGAAAATGGTATTTTAGAATGATTCTAAATAAGGGTCGTTGAATTGGCTTTGCCCATAATGGTGCTAATGAATATTTTGTGCCTCCGCGTAGCTAACAAAAAAAATTGTACCAGCCACTTCTCGCGTTTTGCGGAAACTACGCAATACACATTCAATTTATTAAATTACATTTGCAACTACGTTATGTCAATGATTATAAAACGATTACAGACATTCAACGATTATATGTATTACTCACCATTGCGACCAAACACAATGGGCTAAAATAGGTTAATTGACAGTTACAAAAATAAAACCGACTACGGAGAAAACGGCTATGTGCAACTTTACAACACAAGAAATTTTTAATGATTTGGATAAGTATGGTCCATACATTAATTTTTTGGATTTAGCAGATGGCTATTTTTTCACCGCCGGAAGCCGAATTAACTTATTTGCAGATGATGACAGGTGGGCGATTGTTTTTGAAAAAAGTGGCTATCATAACCGTGGTGGACGGGCTGAAATTGAATTGAGTTATTTTGGTAATTGTCTTGAAAATTTAGAAACGACCGGACTAAATGGTAAATTCGTTTCAAACTCCAAGCGGTTTACACTCATTGATGGAGAAAATTTCAATAAAATTGAAGCGGATTTTGAGTTGGTATCAAAAAAGGCCGACGTGGTAAAAGTACGTGATAAGCAATTACCCATTGAACAAAACCAATTAAAATACAAAGCCAAAAATATAGACATACAGCAATTTGACAACGTTTTAAACCGGATTGATTATCCGGCATTGGTGCGCTACCTGGATGAGGAGTATCCCAATGTATTTAGAGCAACACCTTTTGAACTGCGCAGCTGTATACCCGGAGATTTACGTTTTATCATGCATATCGACCAATGGCATCACCGCTATTACACACCGTATGGTGGCGAAAAACCCAGCAGTTACGAGACTTTTCGGCAAATAGCTGATGTATTGGTGAGTAAAGATAAAGCCTGTTGGAACCCTTCGTTACGCCCCAATAATGACTGGCGCAATTGGCCCGGTGCGGGAAATTTGTAACCTCAGGCTTGTAATAAAACGTATGCAAGTATCCGTTAATACTGCACGCGCTTGTTGTATTTTATGCTTTGTTAAATTACTGCTCAATCATGCATTAGTAGATTATAGCTTAACCCTACGGTGAATTGATTATTATACCCTTCGTAAACATGCCGCTCACGAATTAAACTGTGCTGGTAATTGAGCTCCAACCGAAAACTTTCTGACAGACGAAACCCAAGGCCAACTATACCGCCTAAATCATATTTTTGTGCCCATTCCTTATCGTCTAGTTTACTTGTGATATTGAATTTGTTTTCAAAATTTTTATCTGTGTCTGCTTTTATAGTTTTTTCAAATGAATTGATTAATGCTGCCACCTGTACACCATATTTAAAATAAAACTGCCTAAAATTAACCCCCACTAACAGTGGTAATTCTAAACGAATGTCAGTACTTCGGTTATCTTCAATTGAATAAGCAGGAGGAGGAAAAGGTGGGTATTCATCAAACGGGTAAAACGTTTTTTCTTCATAAATTTGGTTTGTCATCATTGCAACCAAAATACCCAACTCTACGAACGCTTTTTTAGTTTGATTTGTTGAGCCGTACACACCCAGGCGAAATGCCGGCATTAACGGATATTTTTTAGTTTTTGATTTAAAACCGTAGTTATTAATGTTTGACACACCTGCGTAAACTAATGAGCCCATTTCTAACCCCTTTTTTGGGCGTTCCTTTTTGGTGTTTACCTCGTTTTTATTTTCGTCATCTTTAATTTTTGGTTTATCGTTTAGCTTACGTTGTTTTTTTAGCTCTTGATAATCAACATAAGGTGTGGTTGATTTTAGCGTATAGCGCAGCCCTAATAAGCACGATTGGTTGCGTTTGGTTGTTTTATAAGTGTCTACATGTGTGATTCCCTGATAAATTTCAAGGTTCAATTTAGTGCGACCATTTAATGCAAGCCCGGCGCGCAGTTGTACACCCACATCAGATTTTGAAAATACTTCAAATGTTTCTTTTTCGTTAATTGGATCTTTATAATACACATCTGGTAATGACCTTAGCCGATAGTTAACGTAAGTAATGCGCTCACTAAACAAGCTCAAATTTAATTTTGCCCCTAAACCAATTTCAAAACGCCCTTTTTTATAATTAGCAGAAATGGGTAAACTAAAATAAGATGTATTGTATTTATAGTAACCATTTCGTCGTTCTAAATATTCCCAATTATTAAACGGTACCACCCTCACCCCAGACTCTTTCATAATCGCATTTAGTTGTAAAAAATGAGCGCCAAACGAAAAGAAAAAATGGTTATTCCGATAGGCATTGAAAAAAACACCCACATTCAGCGCGGCATTTGGTTGGGCAATAAATGTAGGGTTACCGGTAACATCCTTCTGCAAAAAAGAGCCTATACCAATGTTTGATTCAACCCCAAACTCTTGCTGGCTAAAAACTGGAAACAAATTTAGCCCAAGTAGTAAAATTAAAAAACGCATCACGAAGTGAAAATACAAAATTTTGAGCAATCGGCTAGCACCAAAAGGTGACTACATCAAAATTTAAAGCCATTAACCAGTGTGTATTTTTTACGCACTTTTTACATTCAGATTCCACATGACAAGCCGATTGTTTAAAATGACTGATTAACCATTTAAAAAAAGGAAGGTGATAGTACAGTTCATGGAAAGGCTTACCGTTTTTGAGCACTAACTGTCAGTAAGTTTGGAGTATTTTTTGTGGTATTTTTCACCAAAGCACATTAAACGAATTACACATAAAAAATTTAGATATGAAGAAGAACAAAATGAAAAATAAAGTAGCTATTGTAACCGGTGGCGGATCTGGAATTGGACGTAGCACGGCACTTTTAATGGCAGAAAATGGTGTTAAAATAGTGGTTAGTGATATTGACAAAGAAGGAGGAAAAAAAACAGTAGATAAAATTAAAGACAAAGGTGGGGAAGCCATTTTTGTAAAAGCGGATACCTCAACCCCTAAAGATTCGGAAAAAACAGTAAAAAAGGCGATAGAAAAATTTGGAGGACTACACTTTGCTGTTAATAATGCAGGTGTTGGCGGTGCACAGGCTACTGTAGGCGATTACCCGATAGACTCTTGGGACAAAACCATTGCCGTTAATCTATCAGGTGTTTTTTATGGTTTGCGTTACCAGATTCCGGCTATTTTAAAATCTGGAGGAGGAGCCGTGGTTAATATGGCTTCTATTTTAGGGCAAGTGGGTGCAGCACAAAGTTGTGCTTATGTTGCTGCAAAACATGGCGTTGTAGGATTAACCAAAAATGCGGCACTGGAATATTCAGCACAGGGTGTGCGGGTAAATGCTGTAGGACCAGGTTATATTAAAACGCCACTTTTAACAGATAATTTGGAAAAAGAACAGATTAAAGGGTTAGCTGATCTTCACCCCATAGGACGATTAGGAAAACCCGAAGAAGTTGCGGAGCTTGTAATGTGGCTGTGTAGCGACAGTGCATCTTTTATTACGGGTGGTTATTATCCGGTAGATGGTGCTTACTTAGCACAGTAAATAGAATAACCGAACTGGGTTTGAACACATTTAAAATGCGGGATTTTTTCTCGCATTTTTTTTGAAAAATAAACAATAGTTGAAATTCTTTTTTATATTTGAAACTATAATCGCGACGAAGGTTGTTGGGCTTAATTAACCCAGCTAAACAAACAACAACTAGAAAGTGGTGAATGCCGAAAAACCCAATTAAAGAGTAGGCTATTTTATTAAACAAAACTTATGAAAACGTTAAAATTAGCACTAGGTGCTTTCGTACTTTCATGTGCTGTGCTTACAGCATGTGAAAAACAAACAACAACTGATGCACCAACCCGTGCACAGGAACCTTCGACTTTTATTCTGGCAACTGAGCAAGAGGCGGCAAAGGCTGAAATTGAATTACAACAAATTTTAGATGGAAACATTGAAACGGTTGTGGTGGTAGATGAAAAAGCCGCGGCAGCTGCAACGGCTTGTTGTCTCAATAAATCATTAACAAAAGTGGTGGGTCCAACAATTAACTTAAACTTGCAATATGATGTAAGCAACCCAAGCCAGGTGGTACAAATTAAACACTGGGTAGACCAAGGTGCTGGTTATGTTTACCAAGGGCAAGATAATATTGCTACGTCGTACACTACGTGCACATCAAAAGGTGTTAATTTAGGTACAAACCATATTCCAAGTGGAACTATTATTTCTTGGTCAAGAATTTGGGATGCTGATGCAAGCACTTACTGCGGAGGTAGCCAAACCTTAACTTGGACAAAATAATGAATTAAAAACTGACGTTGCGATTTTATACGAAGCGCCTTCAACACTGTGTTGAGGGCGTTTTTATTTTATCGTGCTTAATTCAAAGTATTGCTCTAACCGATTCAAAAAATCATCTTTAATTAACGGTTTAGTAATAAACTCTTGCGCTATTCGTTGATTTTTAAATTTTTCGCGGTCTCTGAGTTGTATAGAACTTGTCAACACAAAAATAAGAGATGGGTAAGTTTCTTTATCCTCCCAAAATTCATCCAACTCATCAAGCAACGTGTACCCATCTGTAATGGGTAAATTTAAATCAAGCAAAATTAAATCGGGTTGCTGTCCTTGGGGTTCGCTCAAAATTTTTTTTCCAGCCGTTTCCGCGTCTTTAAAATAAGTAATGTCACATGTAAATGGTAAGTCTGTTAGCGTGCTTTTAATTAGAAATGTATCTATATCCGAGTCATCTACAACATACACTTTTAGTTTGTCTTTTGGGCGAAGCTTCATGAATAGTTTTTAAAGTAAGTTAACGTATTGGTAATGCTCAATTTTTTTAGAAACTTAGGAATGATTTTACACATAACAATGCGGTTATCGTTTAAATGCGAATAAAATTCGACTAAGCAGCAGTAGGTGCTAATCAAACGATATATTTTTAACAAGAAACATGCATTTCGTCTAACAAAAAAACACTTTTTATCGAAAGTTCAAACACCAAACACAGCTATTTAAAATACAATAGTTAACTTTTGGAACTATTATATAAAACTCCCGAAATAACTATGTCTCATTATTTAAAAACCGAACTGTATAGTTTAATTAAAACAGAAGATGAAATCATTAACTTTTTGCAAGAGGGTGCGTTAGACGGGATGTGGTATTGGGATTTAGAAAACCCCGAAGAAGAGTGGATGAATAGACAATTTTGGGAAACGCTGGGGTTTGACCCTACTGAAATGCCACATAAAGCCGCTGCGTGGCAAGACATTATTGACCCAAATGATTTACAACTTGCATTAACTAAATTTAATGAACACGCCGCAGACGCTTCTGTACCCTATGATTTGGTGGTGCGCTATACGCATAAAAAAGGCCACACTGTTTGGATAAGATGCAGAGGGCTAATTATTAGAGACGCCGAAAACAACCCTGTGCGGATGCTTGGCGCGCATACCGACATTTCAGAGCAAAAAAAATCTGAAATTGAACTGCAAAATAAATTAACCAAACTCAACCAAATTATAGAAGGAACAAATTTAGGAACCTGGGAGTGGGATATTAAAAATAAACAAATTACCATAAATGATAAATGTTGGCAGCTAATGGGTTACACACCCAAAGAAAATGCTCCGTTAAGCATAAACGAATGGAACAACTATTTGCACCCGGAAGATAAAAAAACGCTGACCGTTAAATTATTGGAACATTTAAAAAACAAACGGACAAATGTAGAGCATAAAATGCGGTTAAAACACCTAACAGATGGGTGGATTTGGACACTATGTAAAGGTAAAGTTTCAGATTTTGATGCCGATAACAAAGCGAAGTTTATGACGGGGTATTATCAGGACATTACCAGCAGTAAATTAGCCGAAGATAAATTAAGCCATTATAAAGAACTACTGGACAAAACAAATGAAATAGCCCGTATTGGAACGTGGGATGTTGACCTACAGCAAGAGACGGTGCATTGGAGTAATGTAACACGGCAAATTCATGAGGCAGAACCTAATTATGAGCCAACCATAGCCGCCGGAATTGATTTTTATAAACCAGGAATCGATCAGGAAAAAATTTCTACCGTTTTTGGTGAGGCATTGAGCCACGGAAAACCATTTGATGAAGAGTTGCGCATTATTACCAAAAAAAAGAATGAAAAATGGATTCGCACAATTGGAATACCGGTTAAAACAGGTGATAAAGTTACGCGGATTTATGGCGTTTTTCAAGACATTACAGAACTGAAAGAAAGTTACCTAAAGCGAGAAAAATTACTAAAAGTGATGACGGAACAAAATGACCGTTTAACCAACTTCTCGTCCATTGTTTCGCACAATTTGCGGTCGCACACGGTGAATTTATCAGCACTAATTGATTTGATGGATAAACGAAACCCACAAATAAATGAAAATGAAATTTATGTGATGTTTAAAAAAGCGACCCAAAACCTTAACCAAACAATACAACATTTAAATGAAGTGGCTGAAGCCACTAACTCAAGCGAAAAAGCATTGGAAAAAGTTAAATTGCAAGGGTATTTGCAAAAAGCTATTTCAGCCATTAAAGGGTCGCTTTTAAAGGTAAATGGGGTTATTGATACAACCGTTGATCCCGATTTGGAGGTGGTAGCCATTCCAGCCTATTTGGACAGTGTTCTTCTGAATTTACTTACGAATGCCATCAAATACCGATCAAATGAACGCCAACTTGCTATAAAAATTAAAGCAACAAAAACAGATGAAAATGTGGTTATTTCATTTAAAGATAATGGACTGGGTATTGATTTAAAAAAACACGGACACCAAATTTTTGGTATGTATAAAGTATTTCATCAGCACAAGGAGTCTAGAGGAATAGGTTTGTTCATTACAAAAGGACAGGTAGAAGCTATGAAAGGAACAATTAAACTAGAAAGTGAAGTGAATAAAGGCACAACTTTTTACATTTATTTAAAACATTCATTGCAAACACCCGCATACGATTTTGCGTAATTTTACGCATTCATATCATTTTTTTTATAACTTCGTTTTGTGATGAAGTTCCCAAAACTAAACGCGTAATTAATGATAAAAAAAAGGTTCATGTCTTTGGCTACGCGTAATGCGCTGGTTTATTTCTTCCTTTTTTTGGTGGGATTGGGTGTTTCGGGTTTTGTACTTTTTACGTACAGTTCCAATGAAATACTAAAATCAACCAATCAAAATGTACAACACACCGGAGAAATAGTTGATTTAAAATTCGACACCTATCAAGAGCAATTATTTACGGATCTTAAACAATTGTCGCTTAGCCCGTTGTTGGCAAATTACATTAATGAACCATCTGCAGGTGCGTTAAATTTACTTTCCAGTGATTATCAAGCCTTTTTAAAATCACGAACGGACTATTTTCAAATTCGACTGCTCACGTCAGACAAAACGGGGAAAGAACTTATTCGCGTGGAGCGTAAAAACAATGAATTGGTGACCGTTCCAGACAGTTTGTTACAAACAAAGGGGGATCGAGATTATTTTAAAGAAATTATTCAACTCCCAATCGACTCCGTATATATCTCTAAGATTGATCTAAACCGTGAATTTGGCAAAATTTCTGTACCGGAAACACCTACCCTGCGGATTGCTAAACGCATAAAAGGAACCGCCTTGATGGATGAGTTTGTGCTTATTTTAAATGTGAACTTAACTCCAATTTTTAATGTATTGAGCCAACTTATTCCAACGAACTACAAATTGCGCTTGTTAAATGATGAGGGGCATTACTTAATTCATCCAAACCGAAGTGCCGCTTTTACCTTTGAGTATGAAAAACCAGCGCATTACCCGTTAGAGTTTGACGTTCCAATTAAAAATTTGACAGAAAACGGACGCAATTACAGCAATGATAATAGTTTAAGCCATTTCATTAAACTGAATTATCCGCGGACGGATTATGAATTATTTACCATTGTTAGTGCGGATAAAGATGATGTGTTTGCCTCATTTTACAGTTGGCGAAAAAAGGTACTATTTGTCATTTTATCGGCAGCTTTGCTTTTTTTACTTGGCGCATTTTTGTACATGCGTAAGCAAATGATTGAACTGCGCGGCATAACAAAACAGCTAACCTTATTCTCTGAAAACCAACTCCCCATGGAATTGGCAATTAACCGAAATGATGAAATTGGAGAATTGGCAGAGGGATTTAAAAAAATGTCGTATCAAATTTCTGAAAACCATAAAACAATTAAAGATGCGCGAGATGAGGCTGAAAATGCCGTGCAGGAAAAAAATGATTTTTTAGAAAACATGAGCCATGAAATTCGGACGCCGTTGCAAGCCATTTTAGGTGCTACGGATATTTTAGAGCAACACGAACTAGACCCCGAATTGCTTCCGTTTTTTGATGCTTTAAAATTTAGCTCCGTTCAGCTAGAATCGTTAGTGACAGATATTTTAGATTATAAAAAAATTGAAAAAGGATTGGTACAGCTTAACCCCGAATGGGGAGATTTAGAAGAACTATGTAAAAACCTGATTAGCGCATCTATCTATAAAGCTAAAAGCAAAAACATAACAATCTCGTTTGATTTTACAGAACGGTTAAAAAACAACCAGGCTTACTTTGACCCGCTTCGCATCTATCAAATTTTAAACAACTTATTGCACAATGCCATAAAGTTTACACCAAAAAACGGAAATATAGAGGTAGCGGTTAAAAAAACAGATGACAATGTGTTGGTTTTTGCCATAACAGATGATGGGCAAGGCATAGCCAAAGCAGATGTTGACCGCATATTAGAACGCAACGTTACCAGTGATTTTAGCTTGGGCAGTGGCTTGGGTTTAACAATTGTGCAACAACTGCTTGTGCAGTATAATTCTCAATTAAAAGTAAAATCTGCGCTTGGGCAAGGTAGTACGTTTTACTTTACACTAAACTTGCCTTTACGCGTAGAAAAGGCAACCCAACAAGTACTGCAAAATGATGAAGACCTCTCTTTACAACTTCTTATTTTAGAAGATGACCCCATTTTACTGGATTGGTACAAAATCGTACTCAACGGTCATCATGTAAAATTAATAGATAGCCCCGATTTATTAAATGATATAAAACAACAGTACGACTTAATTATATCGGATTTAAATTTTGACATGGATCAAAAAAATCCTGCTGAGTTTTGTTTTGTTTTAGCACCTCATTTACAGGAAAATGGTAAACTGGTATTTGTTTCCGGAGATGAAATAGCACCTTCTGAACATTATACGATTTTTAAAAAACCAATTAGCAAAAAACACTTGATAAACTGGACCAGTTCTTTCGCAAAATCACTGCGGTTTGGAACACCCGATTTTTCGCGTATTGAAGAGGATTATGACACTGAATTTGAACTAATTGAACGTGCTATGCAGTTAATGATAACCGAGTGGAAAAAAGATAGTATCCGTATGAATGAGGCAATTTTAACTCAAAACTTCCAACTGTTTAAAGCCATAAAACATAAAATAATAACATCTGTCAAGCGGTTAAAACTTACTAATTTTGAACAATTTTTAAAAGCAACAGAAGATCATTTTGAAACGATTCAAAGCGAAAAAATAGCGGCGAAGTTTGAAGATCGGTTTAGCTACTTCATCCAACAAATGGAGCGGTATCACAGCAGCATAAAACCAGCAAACAACGGTTAATTTAAATCCCAGGCGCTAACTTTAGAAGCGAGAATTTCTTTATACTTTGGTCCTACGGGCACCTCTACTCCTTCGATCATTATTTCTTCAGTGGTAATCGACTCCAAATGTGATAAGTTGACGATATAGGATTTGTGCACCCGAACAAAATTTGTCGGCAACTTACTTTCCAACGATTTTAAACTCATAAGGCTCATCACCTTTTTATCGCCTTTGTGAAAAAACACATAGTTAGATGCTGATTCGATATACCGCACTTCATCCAAAACAAGTACTACGGACGTATTTCCATCCTTTACCAATAAACGCTCTTTTTTTGAAGCTACCAATCCGTTTACGCGGCTCAGGCGTTCGTTGTATTTATCCAATCTTAACACAGCTTTTAAAAAACGATCGTATGACAAGGGTTTAACCAAAAAGTCAACCACTTGCCCATATTCGTAAGAAGTTGCTCCGAAATCAGTTTCACTCGTCACCATTACCACCGGCACATCTGCAGGTAGCAAGTCCAATAATTGTTTTCCATTTAAATCGGGTAGATTAAAATCCAGAAAAAGTGCGTCGAACTGTTGCTCAGCCGCTTTACTTAATCCCTGTTGGCCATCTACTACTGATACACAAGCAGTTTTGGCACTCAACTTAGAGCAAAAATGACAAATCAAGTCACAGATCAAAGGATCATCATCTATTACAAGGTATTTTTTCAAAACACTAATTTTTCATCAATCAAATCACCCTTTTCATCAATCAAAACCTTGGTTTCGTAACTTTGGTAAAGGAATTACCCTAAATATAGATAGTTTCGCGAGTAAAACCAATTTTATAGACCAAATTAAATGAAAGTTTTACTCCTACCTCTTTTGTTTTCTGTAGTAATGCTATTTAGTTGTAACGATACGACAGTAGATTCGCAAGAAACATCCAACACAGAAGCAACTACCGAAAAAGCAAAAAAAACTGGCGAAGATAACGTAGCCTTTATATGGGGCGAAGCTGCCCTGCAAGGTACTGCAATGGATACTGAACGGTTTAAGCCACGTCCCACCATTACATCACGTTACTTAGGTTTAATTTTTACAAGTATTTTTGATGCATGGTCACGGTATGATGAAACAGCCATTCCGGTTTATGCAACAACACTGGAAAGACGACCGGAAGAAGAACGAACTGAAAGTAATAAGGAAGAGGCAATTAGTTATGCCGCTTATCGTGCATTGTGCGAGTACTATTATTCGGACAGCACCTATTTCAAAGAAATTTTGACTGATTTGGGTTATGATCCAATGAATATGTCAATGGATGCTTCTACACCTGCGGGTATAGGAAACTTAGCTGCCAAAAGTGTAATTGAAGCACGTAAGAATGACGGTGCTAACCAATATGCCATGCAAGAAGGTTCTGACGGCAATTCGTATTACGATTATACGGGATATCAACCGATAAACACGGCTGATAAAAACATTGACATGAACCGTTGGCAGCCAAAATACTTTTCTGACGGAAGAGGCGGTGCTTTTGCACCGGGATGTTTAACACCATACTGGCAGCATGTAGAGCCTATCGCTTTGGATTCTTCATCAGAATTTAGACCAGGACCGCCGCCGGTAGTAGGCTCTGAACAACTTACGGAAGAATTGAAAGAAGTTGTTGCCATACAAGAAAACATGACCGATTATGACAAGGCACTTGTAGAGTTTATGCGTGACGGAACCACAATCCGTTCAGCAAGCTGGGCACTGGCTAAAATTTGCACAATTCGTTTCAAAACGTGATAACCATACGTTAGATGATGATGTTAAAATGTATTTTTTAGTAGAAATAACAGCAATGGATGGGTTTATCGCCTCTTGGGATTCTAAAATGTATTATGATTATGCGCGCCCTTACCAGCTTGTACACAACGCTTATGAAGGTAAAACAATTACAGGTTGGAAAGGTGAAGGCTTAGGCTTTGGAGAAATTGATGGAAAAGATTGGCGCCCCTATTCACCCGCAGTTTTCTTATGCCCGCCATTTCCAAGTTACGTTTCTGGACACAGTACCATAAGCGGTGGTTGTGCTGAGGCGTTGAAATTGTTTACGGGCTCTGATGAGTTTGGTGCAGAGGCTGTTGTATTAGCAGGAGAATTAACGCAAACTGATAGTAAATTTTACGGTGATTCAATCACATTAAACTTCCCAACATTTACTGAAGCGGCCGAAATGGCTGGTCAATCACGCGTGATGGGTGGATACCACATTCAGGCAGATAACGTAGCTGGTTTAGAATTAGGGAGAGATGTTGCCCACAAAGCATGGGATTTTTATAATCAGCACCTCGGCAAAAAAGAAGAGCTGGCAACGAAATAGAACATTAAAAATAATGCGTATAAATAAACCAACAACACAACAACAATTGAAAATTTGATTTGTAACCACTGCTAATCAGTCATCAGAATGGGGATTCTAACAACGGACGAAAGTGTTACAAAAAATTAAATTTTGAATAGTATTGAATTTGCGGATGTCTAGCGCAGGAATGAAATAAGTGTCAGAATGGGGATTCGTTAACCACTTATTTATCCGCAAATACGAAAGCATACCCTTGGCAGTAATTAGCTGGTAAGGGTATTTTTTTTGCTTATCACCTAAGTTCGGTCATTAATTAAGTTCAAGAGCTATATGCTTAAATAAACTATTCAACAGCTGTTAAATTCAGGTAAAATATAGCCATACTGTTGTCCTTTTTGATCGACCAAAAAGTATCAAAAAAGTGTCTCTAGCAGGGCTTGCATCTGGAAGACCTATTGATAAATCATTTTCAATTTCCTTCTACATCCACTACTATGAGCAGGTTTAAGACGCTATAGTCGATTTTTACCACACCTTTATTTGGCTAAAAATGGAATAAATTAAAAAATTTAATCAAGTGATATATAAGTTTCATCAAGTGAAAAGACACTTTCACACTTTTCAAATAAAAATTCAGTATTTATACTGTAAACTTGTTCTCAAATCGTAATGATACCAACGGTACATTGCCGACCTAACTAACTATTTAACGTTGATGTTGTAACGACAACTCAATATGTAACTAAAGATGAAGTGTTGAAAAAACAATCTGGTAAGATTAGTAGAATGGGGATTCAAAATGCTTACTTATTGTAACACTCATCAAACTTTTTTCAGTTTAAAATGTCAAGCGCAACGACACTGCGCGTGTTAGTAGAATGGGGATTCGGAACACACGTGCAAACTGAAACATGTCCCTGTTGCTTAATTGGAACAGGGACATTTTTTTTGCTTCATGTTTTTCTCCATAAAAGAAACGGGGCAAAAAAAGTCATCCTTTCAAACACCACTTTAATCAATCCAAACACCTCTTTCACAGTTTACGGATTTTACTACCGTAATTTTACCCTAAATTGTAAGTGTATGTAAGCTAAACGAGTTTAATACATGTTGAACCACTAATTAAGCGTTCAACCACCAACAACTAAATGACGTATTGAAATAAACCAACAACAGGCATTAACGGAGCAATAATTCCGAAAAACTTGTTTTTTTCAATTGCTCATCAACTTTTAGTTTTTAATGCACCTTATTTGGTAGCAAGTGTGGAAGCAGAATGGGGATTCTTAAAACACATTTTAAAAACTAAAAACGCTCTGGCTACACATGTAACCAGAGCGTTTTTTTTCACTTTTGTCTAATTTACTTATTCATGCTCTTCGCAGTGCACTGTATAAACAGAGTCTCCAACAGTGTAGCCATTTTTTTCTACATTTTCTAACTCGTCTTCACAGTATTCACCGATCTCTACTTCTTCTTCACCTTTGTCATAATGACACTCTTGGCATTTTTTACACGATACAAATGTGGCTGCACCACAAATAGCAATAATTAATCCTACTTTTTTCATTTGATTTATTTTAATTTATGTTGAAATTCATATTTAATTGAAAAGAAAATGTTGATTCCAGGGTTTTGAATCCCTAAAGATTTTAAACCCGATAAATGGTTAATGTATGGTTGATTAAGGGCATTACGCACCCCAGCCGTTAACAAAAAGGGATTTTTAACACCTATTTTACCATTCACAGCTGCATTTAAAAGCATATAATCAGCAGTTGGTGTTTCTAAATTTGAGTTTCTGTTTTGTTCAAAAAAGTAAAGGTGTTGCACCACAATATCTGTTAATTGAAATTTACCTTTTGTTTTAATTTCAAAACGCAATTGCGTATTAATACGCGTTTGTGGAATAAGTGGAAGTGGATTTCTGTTTTCATCCTCTGCAAAAACATTCGAAATGTTTGATTCAATATGCAACCAATGCGCACCATGCGGGTGATAATGAAAGCCAGCATCTACGCCGTACAATTGCGCAAAGTCAGCCTGGGCATATTCATACACATTAAACTGGTCAATGGTGCTATCAACCTGCTCCAAATAAATATAGTTTTGGATGTAATTAAAAAATGGATTAATAACAATTTCCAAATCTTCAAAATGAAACCCAAAACTAGCATCTATCTGAACTGCTTTTTCGGGTATTAAATTCAAATTACCAATTTCATAACGAAAAGCGCCATGGTGCACACCATCAGAACTTAGCTCAGTTAACGTTGGTGCTCTAAATCCAGAGCTGACATTAAACCTTAAGGTAGACTGTTCGCCCATTCGCGCAACACCCCCTGAATAATTAAAGCCTTGATAGTTTTGCTCAAAGGCATCAAAAGTAGTAGATGTCTCACTTGCTTTTATTGCTCTGTTATCTAACCGTCCGCCAAATTGGAAACGCCATTTTTCTAACCCCACGGTAAATAAGGCATAAGCGCCAACATCTGTGGTAACAGCATTGGGTATTAAAAATTCTTCTGCATTTATGCTATTTTTATTTTGCTGCAGCATACCCTGGCTACCCACCACTAAATTAAACCGCCGGTTAAATGCATGTTTCCACTTGGCGTTATAAAGTGTATTATTCAAATTCATTACAATTGCAGGAACTGTAAATTTTTCTTCAAGCTCCGTTAATCCGTTTGTGGTGTTACCCACCGTTAACTCAAGTTGATTTTTACCTAAAAACAGTTTATTTTCTAACGCTATAAAATGGTTTTGAATGACCTGTGCCGGAATATTGTTTTTACGATTTTGATTAGTTGTTTGGAAAGATGAAGGCTCTGGAACGGCGTCATGGGTATGGCCTGGTAAACCAATTCGCCCATGGTAAAAGTTATACCGTAAATTGGTTACCCAATTTTTATAATTATACCCTACTGCTAATTTTCCAGAGGTTTGCTTAAACCTTGAGTTTAATATTTGATTACCAGAGGGCACCCCATAATCAGCAAAATTATCGTACCCGACAAAAGCATTTACTTTAATTTTTTGTTTAGCAAATTTAAACCCGAGTTCATTACTTGTTCCTAATGAATTATGCTCAAACCGACTTTGTGCCTGCACAGAGTAAGTGTTTTGTGGTGCGTAGGCTTCGTCCACAAAATAAATAACACCCCCTAAAGCATCTGCACCGTATAATAAAGATGCCGGACCTTTAATTACCTCTACACTGCCTATACCTAAAGATGTAATGGGTAAACCATGGTCACTCCCCCATTGTTGGTTTTGAATGCGCAAACCGTTTACGTAAGTTACAACACTACTGCCCGATAAACCGCGAATAACCGGCTTGCGAATACCTGCACCAATACCTGTTTCTGAAACACCGGGTATATTTGCAATGGCCTCCCCGATTGTTGTAGTTGGAATAGCATTAATGTCGCTTAGTTTATGTGCTTCTACATTTGTAATACTTTCTTGTTGTAATACGCCGTTATTGCTTACAATAATTTTATCCAACTGTCGGTGACTTTCTGTTAAATAAATTTGGATGGTATCTGCCGTGGTTAAGTCAATTTCATTCACCCATGTTTCATATCCTACTGCACTTACATTTACAGTATACGTTGCAGCATTTAAATCTGTCACACTCCAATACCCCTGTTCGTTAGTTAAAACAACAATTCCTAAATCTTGAAACGAAACTTTAGCAAATGGCACAGGTTCATTTGTAGCAGCACTCAATATTTTGCCATTCACCTGCTGTGCAAACGTCAAAACACCCACAAACAATTGTAATGTTACTACTAGAATAAGTTTACACTTAATCATACGATACTTGGTATTTCTCAAAACCGAAAATTTGTTTAATTTTGCAACGGTGATGCAAATATAGGTTAATTTTACACTTTTGCAACAATGATGCAATTATAATTTGAATAAAAATGGAAAGCAGTTCAATCCTTAAATCGAAGAAATTACGACAGACCGACTTTAGGTTAGCCGTACTTGATATATTTAAGGCCCATAACCAAGCCATTTCTGTCGATCAAATTGAAGATAGTTTGGTGGATTTTGACAGGGTAACACTTTATCGTACACTTAAAGCATTTAAAGAAAAAGGGGTTATCCATGACATCACCTACCCCGACGGCTTAAAAATGATGGCGCTATGCAACCATAACTGTGGGGAAACACATCACAAACATGAACACATTCATTTCCAATGTAAAGCATGTGACGCAATTACCTGTGTTCCTGTAGAACAAATTCCAACAATTAACTTGACGGGGTATCAATTAGAGCATGTTGAAATTCAGGCACAAGGAATTTGCCCAAAATGCGGCTAAATTGTAGAAAAAAATTCCCGGTTTGAAGCGAAGCGCCTACAACTGCGTTAACATACCGTTAACATTACCCATTCCTTAACTCACTACTGTTTGTCTGTTTAACCTAAAAAATGCCCTTATTTTAAGTGAGGCACTGTTTTGGTTATTATCCCCTTGTAACAATAAAAAAAATACAATGAAAACGATTAAACTACTTACCCTTACTCTATTTGCAGGATCAATGGCATTCACAAGTTGTAAGAAGGACACAGACGAAAATGGAAACGAACCAAAGACAATGAAAGTTAGAATGACGGACAGTCCTGGGGATTACGAAAAATTAGAAGTTGAAATTGCAAGTATAGAAGCATATAGCGACAAAAGAGGTTGGGTGATGTTAGAAAGTAACTCACAAATGGTTAGTGTTTTGACATTAACAAATGGCGCAGAAACTACATTAGTAAACGAAACAAAAATTAAAAGCGGAACTTACACTAAATTAAGGTTCACATTTGGATCTGATAACAAAGTTTGGATTAATACAGAAGCTACACTTGGTGGTTCGTTTATTACAACAGAATTTAGCTTGGCGCTAAGCTCACCAGAAAAACAATACGAAGTTGAAATTGACAACGAAGTTGATGGAAGCTTAGGTGCAAATATCTTAGTTGATTTTGACGTAGCTAATTCCATTAAAGGTGAGCTTACAGGTGTTTTAACGCTTGACCCACAAATGACTGTAATTAAAGATGAGAAAACAGGAATTATGGGCGAAGTAGAAGGATCTGAAAACGTAGCAGTTATGGCCGAAGGAAATGGCGAAACATATTCAACTTACACCAACGAAAACGGAGAGTTTATGATGAGAGGTATGGTAGCTGGTTCTTACAAAATCACATTTATGCCAACTGAGGATGATGTTGATGACGAAGAAATTGAAGCTTTTGTAGTTGCGGATGGTGAAATTAAAAGTACTGGTAAAGTAACGCTTGACTAGTAAACACAAACATATAATTATTTTTAGTTTACAAAACTCCTTTGGTGCAAGCCAGGGGAGTTTTTACGGTTTGCGGGAAACACTGAACCTAAAGAAGAAAATACATTGTACTTTTAATCAAAAAAAAACTATGAAGAACTTTTACCTTTTAGCTATTAGCACGTTAACTATGAGTGCTGCAATAGCTCAGCCAACGCTTACACAGGCAAATAGCGCTCCACTTGTGGGAGAAACCTTTTTCATGAACTCATTTGAGTGGGACGGTACTGAACCCACCGCTGGTGCAGGTGTGGTTTGGAATTATTCCGATATCGAAACAGGTGCATCTATCTACACTGAATATTTAGAAAAAGAAGACGCTGATAGCTATGAGTCTTACCCTGATGCTACGCTGGCATTAACGTCAGACGGATTAAACTATGGTTTCAATGAATACACCAGTGAAGCGCAAATTTATCACGGTGTTTATGCCGGAGGCCCCGGGGTAGAAATTGTATATGATGATCCAGAAGTTCAAATGGTTTATCCTATGGCATTTGGTACAACAAACACAGATTCGTTCAACGGTGATTTTGTAAGTGGTGGATTTACAATTTCAAGGTCTGGGACAACTACCTTATCTGCTATTGGGTACGGAACGCTGGAATTACCTGACGCGACAATTGAAAACGTATTATTGGTAAAAATGGAACAGGACTATAGTGATGCTTATGCTGGTGGCACTATTCAGTATGATTTCGTTATTTATCAGTTTTTAAGACCAGGATGGCATTATCCGTTTTTAACATTTAATGTTCAGGTGATTGATTTTGGCACGCCAATATACACAGGTTCATTTAACAGTTCTGAAAGCGCGTCGGTAAAGCCTGAATCTGAAGTAGAACTATCAATTTATCCTAACCCTGTAAATGATTTATTAACGATTCGTTCAAGCAATACAGAAGAAGTTAAGTCAGTCTCTATTTACACCTTAGCAGGTCAATTGGTTTATACAGAAGATACATTCGTAAGTAACATTAGCACCGCGGAGTTAAATGCTGGTATGTATTATGTTGAAATAACAACTAAAAATGGAACAGCCATTGAAAAATTTGTAAAACAATAATACTTAGTTACCACGCCACTTGTGGTCATTAACAACTGTTCGCGTTACCTTCTTCTTCTGCGGGTACAAATAAAAAAGTTAAAAATGAAAAACGCACTTACATTATTAATCATATTATGTGTTGGCAACGCAATAGCCCAACCAGTTTTAACAAAAGCAACTAATGAGCCGGCAGTAGGTGAAAGTTTTGAGCTAGCCAGCTTTTTTTGGGACGGCGTTGTACCCGACTCTGGTGAATACGTTATTTGGGATTATTCTGATATAGAAACTTTTGGTGAACCGAAAACCCGTTATTTTGTAGACAAAACAGCATCTGATGACTATGAAGATTACCCTGATGCTACAATTGCCCAAACAGAAATTGGCGAAGTCTATAAGTTTGAATCTTATACGGATGACGCTTCTTATAATTTAGGATATGTAGAGAGTTACACGCCTGCACAAGTTGTTTATTCTAATCCCGAATTACAAATGGTTTACCCAATGACCTATTTAACTACCGCTACAGACAGTTTTGCAAGCACGGTGACCAACCCCGAAATTGACTACTCTACCTATGGTAAAGTGAGTTTGAAAGGAATGGGATACGGGCCCTTACTATTGCCGGGAGTTACAAAATCTAACGTGCTGTTAGTGAAAAAAAGAGCTTATATAATAGAAGTTACAGCCGACGGTTCGAGCTGGCAGGAAATCCAACACTACTTTTTTTTCACACCGGGTGTAGCCTTCCCTTTATTAACATTAACCTACACGTATTCAGAGGGCGCGCCGACTAGTTTTGAATATGGGGAATTCAACAATTCACCTACACTTTCTTCGGCAGGTGACAATACTGAAAACAGCTTTACGGTTTATCCCAACCCTGTGCAAGACGTTTTAATTATCCAAACAACTAACACAGACGAGATTCAAGCTGTTGCTATTTACACCATATCCGGACGATTGGTTTACTCTGATGATGCTTTTGTAAACAGCATAAGCACTGCCGAACTAAATTCGGGGATTTATTACGTTGAAATTACAACAGAAAGCGGAACTGCAGTTGAAAAATTTGTAAAGCGTTAATTTTAACTAAGCTAACCGTTTTGATTCTCCGCTAACCTAAGTTTTATGTTTTGTCATTTAGTTAGTTGAAAAGTCGCTTGGCTGATGCTTTTTTTGCAAAAATGCTAAACAGCTGTTATTAAGAACAGTGAGTGATTTAAATAATTCCATTAACTTTAATAAAACGCATAAAATGAAAAACTCCTACTTTACTCTATTAATCATATTTTCTGTAACTAATTTAGTTGCCCAACCAACATTAACCAATGCAAACAATGCCCCTACTGTGGGTGAAATGTTTGAGATGGAAGCATTTGAATGGGACGGTACACTAACCGAAAGTGGGGCTGATTTACTATGGGACTTTACTGAGGTTGTACCACTGGGTACCCTCAACTATAACTATATTGATAAAACCGAGGGTGGAAGCTACACATCATTTCCAGAAGCGACGATTGCCATGTCAGACGGTGGAACAAATTACCTTTACCGTGATTACACGGCAGATGCCGTAATACTTTATGGTTTTTATTTTGATGTTACTGAATCGCTCGGGCCATATCATGATCCTCAAATTACATTAACCTACCCCATGACATTTGGTACCACCCTAACGGACGATTTTGCAACAGACTATACATCTTTTGAAGATGAAATTGAAAGAACGGGAGAAATAACTGTAACCGGCACCGGATACGGAACATTGCTTCTGCCAGATGCTACCTTAACGGATGTATTGCTTGTAAAAGGGGTACAAAATTTTCAAGATGATACAGGTGACGGCGATTTAATTATTTATGAAATAGTCACATACGATTTCTATAAACCGGGCATTCATCACCCCGTCTTGACACTGAATATTATTATTGTAGACGATTTTGAACCACAGTACCAGGGAACATTTAACGCCACGCCGAATTTAACGGTCGAGAATGAGCAAAAACTCACCTTTTCAACCTACCCTAACCCGGCAGAAGATGTACTCAACCTAACCATTGACCCTACCCTAACGGTTCAAAAAATTAACGTACATACAATGGCAGGGCAGTTAGTGTTTACTATAAATCAACTTCAAAACAGTATTCCAACAGCTCACTTACCAGCGGGCATTTATACAATTACGGTTGAAGCCAATACTGGCAAAACAGTTAAGAAGTTTGTAAAAAATTAAGCGTAGTGTTTGTTTAACTGAGCGGCATAAAAAAGTCTTTCAGCCCTGTTAAAATACTTTGAATGGCATAAGAAGCCAGTATTAGGCCCATAATTTTACTAATTACAGTAATTCCGTATTCACCAACGCGCTTTTGAACGTATGCCGCACCCAGTAAGATAAACATAGTAAGCATTACCACCACTAAAATAAGTACTGTAGTGAGGGTTTGTTCCTGAATGCTATACAGGTGATTATCTGTTAATAAAACAGCCGCCATAATTGCCCCGGGAGAAGCAATAGACGGAATGGCAACAGGAAAGATAGTTACGTGCTTATAATCAGATATGGCATGTTTTTCACTACCCGGCTTGCCTTCACCAAAAATCATGGTAAGGGCAAAAAGAAATAAAATAACACCTCCGGAAATTTGAAAAGCATCTAAGGTAACTTCCATTCCTTCTAAAATAATTTGTCCCACCACAATGAAAAAAAGCAGAATAAAAAATGCAACAAAAGACGCACTAATGGCTATCTTTTTTTTGTGTTTCTGATCAAAATGTTTGGTTGCCTCCAAATATACGGGAACAGAACCTAAGGGGTCAATAACCGCAATAAGAAAGAGTATTTTTGTGATGATTTCGGCAGCCATTCTGGAATTTATTTAGCGGGCAATTAACGCATATAATTTGCCTTAAAAATAGTGAGTTTTATTCAGAAAAGCAGGTTTAAATGCCACTAATTCTGTTCAATCAAAAACCGCGTTGAATTCCTGTTAAAACGGGGTGTACATGAATCAATACACAGTATTAGGGTTCACCGACTTTTGAGGAATTTGCTGGATCGCATCCCAATGCTCACAAATCTTCCCCTTGTTGTCAAATCTAAAAAAATCCATGGTTACGTATTGGTCGTTTCCAGGCCATGTTTGGTGTGTATGTAAAGCCACTAAATCACCTTCAGCAATGCAACGTACAAAGGCAATGGATTTTTCAGGATATTCAGTTTGCATGCGGTCAAAATAATTAATAAAACCAGTCAAACCATCTGCCACATCAGGATTATGTTGAATGTACTCATTTCCAACAAATGTTTCTATTGCTTTTTTAGGTTGCCCCTCATAAGCCATTTTATAAAAAGCTATAGCATTTTTTTTGTTGCTTTCTAAGTTCATAAAATACAAAGTTAACTCGTTAAAGATTTATCGTTTATTTGATAACGACACGTTGCGAAGCAATAGTCTCACCATTTGTGTTTAAAAGGGTAACGAAATAAACACCCGCGCTTCCAATATTAATAGCTACCTGTGTATTATTTACCAAAACTGTTTGGACAACCTCACCCAGCGGGTTTAAAATATGAATTTGGTTCACAATTTCCGTATTTCCTATATTCACAAATACATCTCCGTTGGACGGGTTTGGATAAACAGACCAGTCAAACGCTTGTTTTTCAGCATCAATACCTACAGTATACACACCAAAAACAAGATCGCGCCAATTTTCTAATACTTTTTTCGCATCTCCTGTCTCTCCATGCGAAACGGGCCCGGCGGCTAAGTCAATACCATTTAAACCAGCGGCATAATTTCCGTTGAGGCTTATCGTCATATTATCGCCATCAGTTTCTGCCCAAACAGCTGATGTTACTTCAAAATAATTATCATTTCCAAGGGCGTGCAATTGAAAGTTTTGCGAAAATCCTTCACCAGCACTACCATGATAAGCAACAAAACGGTAACCGGCTGCCCACCCCCAATGCATTGATGGGTATTTAGGTGCAAGCGGATGCGCTTCATCATACAAAGCAGGGTCAGCATTATTTATCGGTTCATAAACACCAATGTGAAACCTTACAGCCTCCACGTCCGTTACATCAAAATTACCCAAATCTATCGTTGTGGAAATTTCATCTTCTGGTCGAACCAAAGCAATTACATCATCATCAACAGCAGTTTCCATACCACCGTCGTGTACAATCGTAATGCGCGTTACATAATATTCTAATCGTGTTGGTTTGAATTCGTGACCAAAATTATTTGTACCTACTGCGTCCAGCATAAAGTCTTCCACACCTAATTTATGGTTGATTTTAAGTGAAACATCCATCTGCGCGTTAGCAGCCACTGCTGCTACTAGTATTAATGTACTAAGTATGATTTTTTTCATTTTGATGTATTACATGTTACTTCCTTGCGAACTAAGATACGGATAGTAGGGCATTTTATCTGCAAAACTTAGTAAATTTTCATCAACTTAATTTGGGCAAGTATTGAAAACTCAATAAAGCGCTTCCTCTAAAACTGTATTGTTTACTTATTTCAACCGGAGATTATTTTAAAAACAGCACAAAATATCATTAACTGGCTAAAATGTAAACAATTAGCCTATTCAAGGGTTATTATTATAGAGACAATTACCAATCAAGATATGAAATTATGAAAAATGTATTAATAGCCGGAGCAACCGGTGAAACAGGAAAAAATACCGTAGAAATTTTAAACGCATCCACTAAGTTTGCGCCCATTGCTATGATTCGGAAAGCGGAGCAGAAAGAGCAGTTTGAAAAAATGGGCGTACGCACTGTTATGGGCGACTTAACAAGCGATATTTCTGATATTTTAGAAGGAATGGACAGTGTTATATTTGCTGCGGGGTCTAAAGGCGAAAACCTTGAGGCAGTAGATGAAAATGGAGCAAAAAAAATGGTAGATGCATCTATCAAACACGGAATACAAAAATTTGTGATGCTAAGCTCAATCGGTGCGGATGAACCAACCAAAGGAAGTGAGAAAATGCAGCCTTATTTGCAGGCTAAGCACAACGCGGATGAATATTTAAAAGGAAGCGGTTTAAATTATACGATTGTTCGCCCCGGAGAGTTAAAAAATGAAGCCGGCGCTGGAAAAATTAAATTGGCTGCACACTTAAATGAAATGAACAGTATTCCGCGCAAAGACGTAGCGAGTACGCTTGTTACAGCGTTAGATAATGAAGCTGTTTTTAATGCGACGTTCGAAATTGTAAACGGCGAAACGCCAATTGAAGAAGCGGTAAGGTCTTACAACGGGTAGTTGTATTGATTTTCTCCATTAAAAACAGTTGTTTTTAACTGAAAAGCAGGTGAGTTGTCATTACAACCCACCTGCTTTTTTTTATGTTCAACTACTGTAAAAATCTTTTTAGCCAGCGGCTAACATTCACTTAATTCTTTCACTTTTTCGCTCCATTTTTTAAGGCTAACTTGCGTCGTTTCAACACCTGTTTTGAATGGACCACAGACGATTTTCATTTCTGTAATTCCGGTTTCTTTATTTTCAATAAGCAGAAACTTTTCGGTGTATCCTAATTTGTCATAATCGTTTTGGATGTAGTAACAGCCAAACAATAAATCGGCATAATCGGCAAGGCGTTTACCTTTATTTTGGTGTTTATAATTAACGTTTGACGTTTTTCTCCAATCTGCCTTTAATTGTTTATCGGCATCAAAAAACGGACGAAGTTTTTCTGCATATTTAACATTTGTAATTACATCCCAAACGCTGGCTTGGCTGGAATTTATATTAACTGTATGTGAGACAAATTTTGATCCCGCAATAGCGTTAACATCAGCATCCGAAATAAGCGTCACTTCATTTAAATTCGCACTGCCATTACCTCCGTTTAAGTACCTGAACCCCACAACAGAATCATTTGACACATTGATGACCTGTATTATAATTACAATATCTTCTCGTTGTACATTGTGGTTATAAAAGCGAGCCAATTGGGGCATTTTCATGTCTAATGGCTTTGCTTCAGGATATTTTTCCATGTCTACAAAAATTAATGAAGTTCCGTTTTGCGTTTCTTCTTTAGTTGGTAATCGTCCGTTAACAACGGGTACATTTTTCCAATTGTTAATATCTACGGGTGGAAATCCATTTAAATTATCCGGACAATACCAACCACCATAGCGGTGTGGTTCGCTTTTTACAGTTTCTTCTGGTTGGCTTGTTGCAGTTGTTTCTGCTATTACATCCATTGAACTTTCATGTTCCATACAAGATGCAAAAAGGATTGCTGCAACAACTAAACAAATGCTTAAGGCTTTATTTTTCATAATTTATAGTATTAATTTCTTTCGTAAATGTAGATGAGCCTGCCCCTAACTTGATTTAATAAGTGTAAATTAATGTAAATCCTATGTAATTTATCTCAAAACAATAGTAAAACAGTGTTTATAGCCATAAATTTGTGGAATGACCTTTTATCGACTATACCGTCACTTATTGGTAACACTGCTTGTAGTTTTTATGTGTTTTGGAAGCAACGCCCAAACGACTGATCAACATATTAAAGTAACCCTGCGCGCCATTGGTCATCATTTTTTACTGCAATTGGGTGATAGTACTTCGCGCATATTGCCTATTGAAAAAGTAGGTAAACGGTACGCCGTTAAATTTGAAAACGATTTTTCATTTAAACCGGACGTGCTTTCCGCAACTACATTAAGCGTTTTAGAAACCTCTGCGGTAGAAGATGGATTTATTGTGGAAGTAGAAAAATGCGCGAAAAAAGAAGTTGTGTACAGCTTTAATGCAACTTCTTCTGCCACTAAAAATGATTTAATAGCCTGCAAATTGCGCGAATTACCGCTTGATTGTTATCTTTTTTATTTTACTCCTGTCCTTAATGACAACACTTTAAGCGAAAACGGTACAATTACTGGTTTACTGTGGGGCTTAACATGCTCAATACTGGCTGTTGGCATTGGGTTATTTGTTATTTACCGCAATAAAAAGAAGAAACCTCAAAAAGATAATGGCACGGCCATTATTAACATTGGGCAGTTTCAATTTGACCAAAAACGTATGACGCTAAAGTTAAAGGCAAAATCCATAGAATTGTCTAGCAAGGAGGCTGATTTGCTGTCGCTTCTTTTTTCAAATGAAAATAAGACCCTAAAACGGGCGTATATTTTAAAACAAGTTTGGGGAGATGACGGTGATTATGTTGGCAGAACGTTAGATGTGTTTATTTCTAAACTGCGTAAAAAGTTAGCCGCAGACCCTACGTTAAAAATTGTCAACATAAGAGGCGTTGGGTATCGGTTTGTTATGCAATAATTTAACTTTTTAGGTTGATTCGTTAGTCCTTCTCCCAAACGGTTCGCACCAAAATTGCATTTGAAAAATCTTCGCCATTTACTGGCGCTTCGGTCGGGTGCATTAATGGAATTTTCCCGATCACATTGCACGCATCATCAAAAACATCTGTGCTATATTGCATAAAGCAAGAATTTCCATAAATCACAAAAACAGGTTGATTTTGAAAACGGTATTCCAGCATCTTGGTTTTTCCTTCAAACGAACAGCTACTTTTTTTTAATTGTTTTAACTTTTGTTTTATGCAAGGTGGAACATCCTTTGGAATTTTAGTTTTTTGACAACCCTGCAGAGCGCTTCCTATAATGCATAGTAAAAAGAAAAATCGTAGCATAACCTTTTTTTTACTTGATGCGCACTGTTGTAAAAGGGTTGCATTTGCGTTGTAATTTTAGCAACAATGGTTTAAATCATCCGCAAAAAAAGTAGAAAAATCGCTCGTTTAATTTACCCACTTTTTTAGCGCTGTAATAAATGCGTTTTGACGATCAATAAATACATTATGTGAACAATTCTCCAAATATTCTACGTTGTCATCCCCTAATAGCGCTTTCAAATCCTCTACCTGTTTTTTTGAGTACAACCCATCCTCTTTTCCATAAATAGCATACACATCAACTTCTTTCGTTTTTAGGTTTTGCAAGTTCTTTTTAATGGATAATGTTGTATAGCTTTCATTTTTCCAAAATTGCTGTGGAGCCTGGTATCCCATTTTTGCAGCATATTTTTTTAGAATTGTATCCGTCTCAAATTTTTCATAAAGTTCCAATGCCTTTTCATTTGGTGTTTTTGTTGAGTAAAACCCATTAGACATGGCGTGTGCAAAGCAATACGAACTGTATTCTAAGCTCGTGCTGTCCATATCTTCCAGTTGGCGGATATAGTTTAAATTCACCTCATCTTCTTTTGCAGTGTAGATGGCTTTAGCACTCACAACAATATTTTTTAAAGTTTTTTGCATTGACATTGGTGCACCGACTAGTACCACTGTGTTGATTTTACGCGGGTATTGGTCTGCAAAAAGCGTGGCCACTACCCCACCAAAACTATGCCCAATTAAACTGGCTTTTTTTAATCCAAACTTTTTATAAATCTGTTTTAAATCGTTAAACGTTTCTTTGAATGTGTATTTAGCTTGTATAAACTCATTTCGTCCTTCACCACGTCTGTCATAAGAAATAACAAAAAAGCCATTTTCTGAAAGTGCTTGCGCGGTTGTTCGCTCAAATGGCACACTATTGTAACCCGGGCCACCGTGCAAAAATATAATGGGTTTACTGCTTTCGTCTCCAAAGGTTTCTACCTTTAAGTGTTGTGCTTTGGCAATAACACCAATTGCTAGTAAAAGAATTACAGGTATAATTTTATTCATTGATTTTTAATTTTACAATAGCCCACCGGCTTTCTTGCAAATTTAACTGAAATGATTTAGCTAGCTTATTTTTAACCGCTATTCTACTTTTAGACCGCTAGTGCTCAATCATTTTTCAAAAGTTTATTTTTAAACCTAACCATACAACAAAGATGCATCAACACAAGTAATTCCACAAAATATGTATTTTAACGTGAATTCGGGATAAGCACATTTGATCAGTTGTAATGAAAAAGTTAAGATACAAGGCAAATCATAGCAGGACTAGCACCGCTAATTCAATTAAAATTTAACGCAGGAGATTGACTTTTTCATCACAATTCTACGAAAACCCAACTAATTGCAATCTTTTTCATAAAAATAACCTATAACGGTTAGCGTAAGCTTGTTTTTTTACCCTTTACCATCCATTGACTTTTAGAAGCCTTAGTTTGGAGAATTTAAACCGATTTTGTTTCCTTCTGCAACGCTTGTTTATTGGCGCTAATAAATTCATCAAATGATCTCGCAGCTTTTCCTGTAATATTCTTGACACAGTTCGTTGTTTCAGGTGTTTTTTGAAATCTTGGAAAATAATGTAGCATTATCATCACAAAAATAAGCATTGTTGGAACGCCTTCTTTTCGTTTTCTCAAAAAGAATTGCAGCAAATTAGGTGAAACAAATCGTATCTTTTGATCCAGGCCATCACTTAATTTAGCCGCCATTTCTCCAAACGTCCATGTTTCGTTATTGGTTAATGTGTAACTTTTATTGACGTGTTTTTGTGGCTCTGTTAACATTTTTGCTGCAACAGCTCCAATATCTTCAGCGTCTATCAAGGTAAATTTTGCTTTCCCTGCTGGCAAATAAATCCGTTGGTTGTTCACTAAATCATGGTGTAAATTTGTTGTGAAGTTTTGCATAAAATAGGCGGGGCGTAAAAAAGTATACGGTATTCCACTTGCTACAATTCGCTTTTCAATTTTATGATGGGGTATAATTCTGCTATTCTCTACCCCTTGTACAGATAAAAATACAATCTGTTTTACCGCCATTTTTTTTGCAGCTCCAATAAGTGGAGCAAAGTATTTTTTAACATCAGAAATTTGTGGTGGTCGAAGAAGAAAAAGTAAATCAATCCCCTGCAAGGCTGGTAAAAAAGTATCACTGTCAGTAAAGTCAAACCTAATATTCTGCACGTTTAAATTTTTAGTTTTCTCGTTACCTTGCTCCGGGTTTCTAACTCCTGCAAACACCTCTAACTGATGATCAATTTTTTGCAAAGCGGCTAAAACTTCAATGCCCACATTTCCAGTTGCCCCTGTTATTAAAACGTTCTTCATTCAACTATTATTTTTGTTTATTTTCTAATTTCCTTGTCATATTCAAGAGCAAACTTTCGCATTTCAGCAATGAGCGGCATAATTTTATGCCCAACTGGAGATAGTTCGTAAACCACGCGCGGTGGTACTTCACCATAATTTTCGCGTACCACTAAACGGTTGTCACATAAATTTTTTAATTCTTGTATCAGCATTTTCTCACTTATAGTGGGGATCAACCGTTTTAACTCTGATGGCCTTAATGGTTGAGGAACTAGTTGATACAAAATAAGTAGTTTCCATTTACCACCAAGCAAGTCTAACGTTGTTCTAATAGGGCATCTTGCTGTTACTTTTAATTCTTCGCTTTTCATACTTACAAAAAGGTTAGTACTTTACTTTTTTTACTGTACCTTAAAAGTAGATATATTTGCAGTATTAAAAGCAGAAGTAATACAGAATGTTTTTCCAACAGTCTTTTCCATTTTAACCTGGCAGCTTGTAAATTTAAAATGAAATGAAAATAATTTATGTATATGACGCCCTTTGTGGTTGGTGTTACGGCTTTTCTCCGGTAATGTCTCAATTTCAAGAGAAGTATAAGAATACTATGAACTTTGAGGTGATTTCCGGTGGAATGATTACCGACAGCAGAATTGGCCCAATTGGTGAAGTTGCTTCGTACATCAATTCGGCTTACAAAACGGTGGAAAATACGACAGGCGTAAAATTTGGGAATGCATTTTTAACAAAAACATTAAAAAATGGAACCGCCATTTTTACATCTGTTCCACCAGCAATAGCCTTATCCGTTTTTAAAAGAGAAGGTCAACAAAAGAATCATATTCAATTTGCAGCTGAACTTCAAAAAGCCATTTATTATGACGGAATCGAACCAAATGACCTCCAAGCCTATGGGCAAGTAGCATCAACATTTGGTTTAGACGCAGAAGTGTTTGTAGAAAAAATGAAAGAGCCTATCTACCAAAATTATGCTGAAGAAGACTTTAGAAAATCTGTAGCATTGGGCGTAAACGGCTTTCCATCTGTGTTTATTGAAGAAAATGGAATGTACACTCAAATAGCACGTGGTTATGTCTCATGGAATACATTAGAAAATAATTTTATAGCACTTAAAAATAAATAATAATGGCAAAACGAATAGCACTATTTGGGGCAACAGGCCAAACGGGACAGCACTTTTTGAAAGCTTCACTAGAAAAAGGATACGAGGTAAAAGTACTTGTGCGCGACAAAACAAAACTGCAACTTTCTCACCCTAAACTTACTGTTTTTGAAGGAGATGTTTTAAACCAACAAGACGTCAACCAAACCATATCTGAAACGGATTGTGTAGTGAGTTTATTTGGACACGTTAAAGGTTCACCCCAATGGCTGCAGACTAACGGAACTAAAAACATTGTGGCGGCTATGGAAAAAAGTAAGGTGAATAGAATTATCTCGCTATCTGGCGGTGGTTTACCATTTCCTGAAAAAGATGAACCGAAATTTGTCGATAAACTTATTCGGGGAATTATGAAAATTGTAGTTCCAAAAATTCTAAATGATGCCATTCAACATTATGAGGTGTTGAAAAATAGTGACCGTAATTGGACCATTGTAAGAGCACCAAGACTTACCAATGATCCAAAACGGGGTAAATACCGTGTTGGCTGGGTAGGCGTAAACGCAAGCACTAAAATTAGCCGGGCAGATTTGGCGGATTTTATTCTTACACAAGTTGATGATGATCGTTTTAAGTTTCAAATGCCCTTTATAAGTATTTAGTCATTGTTCTTGAGGTGAATATGCGATTCAAACCACGTTTTTTCGCTATTCATTTGTTGTATTTTTCTTTACTCTTCTGCTTTCACAGGTGTCCACAGTGGGCCAACAGCCAATACAAGCACGATTATGTTAAAAAAGAAGTTTGATGCATTACCTGAAGCTATGGAACCTGCACTATCTAACAAAAACCAGAAAAGTAAACTGACTAAAACACTTTTTCTAACAAACGCTGGCGCTTTGTCATACACCCAGATCGATAAGCACCAGATCATCACGCCCCACCCTAATAAAAACCCTCCTGTTAAGGCAGATAGGAAACGGGTTGTAGGCGCCTTATAATCTTGCATTCCATCAACTGGCCAGCTCAAAACATCTAATGTCCATTCGGCTGGTTGAGAAAAGTCGACCATAGTCCCTAAAAAGAAGACCGGGCCAAAACTGCCCACAACGACGGCGGTTATTTTTAAACAAAATTTATGAAGTTTATGTGATTTTGTCTTACTTGGATTTGTTAATTGCTGGTTCATTCTTATCTATTTTTTAAGAACAATTTTACAGCATAAAAAAGGTTTATTTTAAACGCCTCCGTCTATTGAATTAAGATTTCCGGTTTTTTTAAAGTGCTTTACCAAATTTTGCAGACTGTTGAAGTACGCATTTAACCATTCAGAATTAAGCGTTTCTTCAGTTATTTGCAGAAAAAAATTCTCCAGACTCAATCGAAAAACAAGCTCAGCCAAATAGGTGTTATTATCAAGCTCAATTATTTTTGACCAAATAGGGATGATTGCTGGCATTGATATTTCATTTACCCTTAAAAAGCACGTCTCAAATGCACGTGTTTGCCTATTTACCCGAAGCTGTCTATTAAATAAAAAATCTGTTTTATGCTCTACAATTACTGTAATCAAGTCTTCAAGGTGCTTGCAATTGGCTTCTTTTTTTGCAATGATTTTTGACTGCTCTAAATGATAATCTAACAGCACCACAGTAAATACCTCTAAATCTGCAAATAAATGATAAAAAGATGATTTATTTTTTCCCACTTCTTTTGCAAGCCGCTCTATTTTAACTCCTGTTGGACCCTCATGAGCGAATGCACGATAACCGTTCTCTATCCAAGGTTGTTGTATTGCTTTCATTACTTTTCGATCATTTTAACAGTTGGGGTAGGTTTAATATGATTAATAGGGGATTAGGTACAGCTGATTCACATATTAGTTTGCCAGTAAGATAGTGAAAAATTTAGCTTTTTAACTTTTTTCAGCCCCACTGAAAAAAGAAAATTATTCCTCTTTTTTCTTAAACTTCAACCCTAAATTCGCCACCAAACAAATAAGATTCTAATACCATTCTTGATGAACTATACCAACCTTTTTTCTTTTGTCTTTTTTACCAAAAGGTTTCTTTTTTTTTGCCCTCTTTAATTTAAAATTTTCATCCCTTAACTCGATTAAAGTTTTCTTTTTCAGTAAAAATTTTGAATCAACTAATTCAACCCATTTTGCACCAATGAAATGTAGGCTAATCTCTTCACTATTTTTTAACACTTCAGAACTTAAGATTAACGTGTCGTATTTAATTTTCCACACACCTTCAGTATAATTAAAATTATCCCCACTATGCCATGAATATTGGAACGTTCTATCACTTCTCAATGATAGATAATTCGCTTCTCTACCATAGAAATCGCCATAGAAAGAATTTATTTTTGCATTAGGCGGTTCTATTTTCATAAGAGCGTACATTTTTGTATTAAAAATTTCAATGAAGTTTTCATCTCGGTATGAATCCATACAAGAATGGCAAAATTTTAATCGGGTAATTTTTTTGTTTTTTAAACGAATGGTGTCTATCATTTTATCTGGACACCCTCCATAACCGCCAACAGCAATGATTAAAATCATTTTTTCTTCAAGAAATAACGCAGTAGCAAATTCTTTAATTCTGTTTTCTAGCCATTCTATATCTTCATTATTCACCCCAATTCCATTTTTAAACGCGTAGTATGTTTTTAAAGCTCCAAACGTGTGCATATCTGCTTTCCATAAGTGGTTTTCAGATTTATAAAATGAATCGGATTTAAATTTTTCAGGCGTATAATTCATCAAATTATTATATGCTGTTAAACGGCTCTCTGACGATTCAGAATTCTGCGCAAAAATGAATGTATTGAATACAATACTTAATAAGAATATCGTTTCTCTCATATATTTGGATGACTTCAGAATAAAAGAATGCTCTTCAGAGTTATTATGTATCCAAATTTACTCAATCACTTAAATTCTTACTCCCTTAACTAACTGTGTTCGTATTAAATTAAGATTATTTAACCGTGCAACTTAACGTGAACAGGTTATGGTCTTCAAAAATCAGGCATCAATATAATTGTAGATTCCCTTTCCTGTTAATTGGGGTATCTACAATCAAAAAATATAGACGTTTATTATGTTTTTCCTAATTATATAAAATCAGAATACGAAAAAAACGAAAAGGCTATTAAGCAGTTGGAAGATGATCTTTTAAATGATCTCATGATTGAAATCATAAGTACTCCAGAAGATTTCATTTTTGATGATAATTTGTTTTTTGATTCAATCTATCACTTGAATAAAAAAGGACGTGAAATACGTACAGATAAACTAATAGAAGTCATAAAAAAAAATAAGAACGCATTGCAATCTATAAATAAAATTGGTGATTATTCTTTTGAGGTAAATCGTTAAGCATATTATTTCTCAAATGGTCACATTCCAATGCCGTATTGCTATTAAAGAACACGGTAACGATCAGTTACAAACCCGCAGTAGGTGTATTTCGGCTTCCTCAATGTACCTCTTACAAACTTATTGTAGGAATAGCAACTCTCCACATTTCGACTTCACCAAATCTACTTTTTTCAATTTTTCTATAAGAACTAGCAATCGCTACAGCTACGCCTTAGGAATATAAACATTCCGTAAATGCTTTACTTCTGTCTGCAGATCTAAAATGGCTTTGGTTAAGTCACTTTCTTTAAACTCTGTTACGGGCATGTCTGCTGAAATGTAGTTTACAAATTTCCAAATTTCAACAATTTCGTTTGCGTGAACTTCGTATGGTTCGTAAAGTGGGTTTGTGGAACACAATTGGAAGGATTGGTTATCGCTTAAGCGTTTGTATAAAATTTTAAATACAATACCATCATTTAAGGTGACTACAATATGCGGAAAACCATCTTTTACAACATTCCAATTTTCAACATATTCGGCAACTACGTAACTGCCATCAGAAACAGGCGGCATAGAGTCTCCTTTTATGGGGAACGTTCTATACTTTCGGTCTTTCTTTAAAAACGGTAAGTTAAACGTTGGTAGCACGCTAATAAATTCGGGATCTGCAAAACCTGTTGTATACCCCGCACGCGCTTTTTTGGGCACGAGTTCAATGTTGTCATTGTCATTATTATCAACCGTAATGGTAACCACGCGTACATTTTTACCTTCTACGTCTACATCTATTCCTTTGTCAATCTTATCCCACTCCACCTCAGAAATTTTATTGAGATCGAGTTTGATTAACTTATCCAAACTCAAGTTAAAAAACTCGCTGAATTTGATTAAATTTTCCAGATTCGGTTCTGCTACGCCATTTTCATAACCGCTATAGGATGAACGCGTCAACCCCAAGGCGTTAGAAAGTTCTTCTTGCGATAACTTCTTCCGCTTTCTTAACAATTTCAGATTGTCTCCAATTATTTTATCTTTGATAATAACCTTCATGCAAATTTGATTAATAATTAGTCAAATATACACTAAAAAGATGACAATCTAATCAGAAAAGATAATTTTTTTGACAAAAATTTCGGCTAAACCAGAAATATCGTGCTGCGCGTGTAATGTAATTTGGCTGCGTCGGTTATTTTCTTCTAAACCGGAATTATTCACCATAAATTGATACGCCGAATACCATCCTAAAAATTGACTTTCGGTAAACTCTAATTCTAATTTAATATTAAAATCACCTTCGGGCACTTTTTTAAATGAAGCCGGTCTAAAATAAATTGCCTCATCCGTCAATTGTACTTTATTAACAATTCCAAAAAAGCTCGCTTCTTGCGGATCTGAAGGGGTTTCATAAAAGTTTTTTGGGGTATCAGAACGCAAAATTTTTCCGTCCGACATAAATAAAATACGGTCGGCCCAGTCCATAGCCTCAATCCCATTGTGCGTAACCATAATTGCGCCGATTTTATTTTGTTTTAAATAGCGCTTAATGTGCTGCCCTATTCGGCTTTTGGTTTGATAATCCAATTGATTAAATGGCTCGTCTAGCAATACAAACTCTGGCTCATCTGCTAACGCGCGTGCAATGGCTAGTCGTTGTCGCTGACCGCCAGATAAATCAGACGCTTTCATGTCGCGAATAGGAGTGAGTTTAATTAAGCGTAATAAGGTGTTGATGCGTTCGTTTTTATAATCGTCGTCATACGGGAGTAATTTTAACCTTAAATTCTCTTCAACTGAGTGAAAATCATCCAAGGCAAAATCTTGATTAATTAGTTTGACTAACGCGTGCCCTGGAACAAGTTGTTCATCAGGCCCGACTACAGGTTCAGAATCAAAATGAATTGCTCCGTTTGAAAGTGGTACAAATCCTCCAACAGCTTTTAAAAGTGATGTTTTTCCTACCCCACTCGCCCCTAAAATAACCACTACTTCTCCGGCATTTACCTCAAAACTACAATCCTTTACTACAGATTTAGCTTCATAATCAATGCATACATTTTTTACTTCAAGCTTTCCCATATTGCAAAAATAGTGGATTTAAATCACTCTTAACAAAAAATGACTGAATGATATTAACAGGAAACTTTTAAGTCTTTTATTGCGCTACAATCGTATACGTATCATACTCATCTGTATCCACCCAAAGTTTAAGTGTATAGGTGTTTACCTCATCAAAAATAACAGGATAGCTCACCTTTTTCTCTTGAAATTCACTTTCGCAATTGCAACCAATGTATTTAGTTGTTAGCGTTATTTCTAACGTGTTTTCAAACTTTTTAGCATCTACAATAGCCTCTGTATCACACGAATTGTCAACTACATAATTAATCACCAATGGAAAAGCCTCTGACACATTCACCGTGTCCGGATAATCGAGCAAATAGGAGGCTGTTTTTTGATCTTCCTCACAACTATCCCCTTTTTTATTACAACCGATTAAAGCAAAAATTATGCTTATCCCTAGAATTACTAATCTTTTTCTCATTTTAAAAACCCTCTACAATAATGGTGGTTGATTTATTTAGCGGTGCCGGATTACTTGATTTTGGATGTTGAATGTTCATTATCATATCGCCATTTGGCATAAAAATAACACCTGTTGTTTCTGCACCTTTTGGTGCCACACAAAACCGAAGTAAATCTTCTACAGTTGGATTTTCAATTGATAAGTCTAAGAAATAAATCTCATTATAAAAAGCCTTTCGCGCCTCAGCATCTGCATTAACGCGCCCTCTATCAAACCAATTGATGTCCTCACTGATCACCAAATAATCTCTTCCACCTAGTGTAACGGAAGTATTGCAGTCAGGGTTGGAAAAACAGCCGGTACTATCAGAAAAAAATCCTCCTTCAAGGTAAGAACGCATTTTATTTGTAGACGGGTCAAACTCTAAAATACGTCCAAAAGGATCGTCAAAAGAGCCGTTATCGTTGACAGCTAAGTTGTTTCGCGTATAATTTGGAACATGTCCGCCCATTTCCATTGATTCTTTCCACGAAAAATTATCTTCTCCAGTTTCGCAGATATAAATTTTACCATTCACCTCCTCTATCCACTCATGGCGAATAAACATAGTTGCCCCCATTGATTTAGCCACTTTTTCGCAATTAATGAGAGAAGTCGTGTCCATTGGTAGCTCAATCCAAGAACCAGATTCACCGTCATCTGACTGTCGATAGGCATACAACTGACCATCTGAATAATCATACGGTTTTTTAGTCTCATATTTAAAAAAACAACCCGGACTCATATCATCCGACAAATAAACCGTTTTACCATCTGCTGTGCAAAGCGCATCTTCATGCACAAATTTGCCCATTTTGTAATGTTTTTGGACAACCTCACGCTTTACAGGATCCACCTCTACAACATAGCCCATGTTTTCCCAAACTGAAAGTCCGTTTACCCAACTGGTATCTGTATGCCCTTTGCCACCTTGGTATAAATATTCCGTATTCCACGCCCATGCCTCTTCGCATGTAAAAACGGTTCCGTTTGGTGTTAAACTGCCTCCACAATTACGATTGGTATACCCCACTCCAGAAAAATCGATATGATTAAAATCACCTACAACTTGCCACTTACCGTCAATCAACTCAAGGTTAAAAACTGTTGCTCCACCGCCATCTCCAAGATTGGCATCAGCATATTTTGTTTCATGGCTAATGTACAAAATGCCTTTTGTTGATGGATTGGCAGAATCTGGAATAAATACGGACAAATCATGGTTTCCTTTCGCTGGAAAAGATTTACCATCTGCCCGCTTAACCATATCTGTTTTTTCTTGAAATAAAACCCGATAAGTAAAGCCCTCAGGTAAAATCAAATCTTCATGATCAAAGCTAGAGGCTATAGTTTCAAATGGCGGTAACGTATCCACTACAACTGGAGTAACCTGGGTAGAATCTGTACTGTTTTCATTCATTTCTTCATCTGCCTGCCCTTTACAAGCAAATAAAAAAACGGTCATTGAAAAAATAAAAAAACGGCGCATGAATTGGCATTTAATTAGTTAGCATTGCAAAGATAATCAGATAAAATACGTTTACCTTCATTTAACACAATAAAAAAATCCCCTTGCGGCAAGCTAAGCTAAAACACAAGGGGATTTAATAAAAATATAACGTGAGCAATTAGCCCATAATGTCCATTCCTTTAAGAACGTCCATTACGTTACGTACCGCTTTAGCTGATTCGTTTAACAATTTTTGCTCGTCATCATTTAATTCTACTTCAAGAATTTTTTCAATTCCGTTTTTACCTAAAATTACAGGTACACCCAGGTAAATTCCATCTTGTCCATACTCACCCTCTAACCAAGAGCAAACAGGTAAAACACGCTTTTGATCTTTCACAATAGCTTCAACCATTTGCGCGGCTGCTGCTCCTGGAGCATACCATGCTGATGTTCCTAATAACTTTACAATTTCTCCACCACCAAACTTAGTGCGTTCAATAATTGCATCTAATTTATCTTTTTCAATTAACTCAGTAACTGGAATACCACCTACAGTAGTGTAACGTGGAAGAGGCACCATAGTGTCTCCGTGTCCACCCATTAATAAGGCTTGAATATCTTTTGGAGAAACATTTAACTCCATAGCTAAAAATGAACGGTAACGTGCCGTGTCTAATACACCAGCCATACCCATTACACGTGACTTGTCAATTTTTGCAGACAAATAAGCAGTGTAACACATTACATCTAACGGGTTAGACACAATAATGATTTTAGCATCCGGAGAGTGCTTAATTACATTTTCAGTTACCGATTTTACAATACCTGCGTTTGTTGCAATCAAATCATCTCTTGACATTCCTGGTTTACGAGGAATACCAGAAGTAATAACAACTACTTCAGAGTTTGCAGTTTTTGAGTAATCGTTTGTAGACCCTGTAATACGAGAGTCGTAAAGGTTTACAGGAGAAGTCTCCCACATATCTAACGCCTTACCTTCTGCAACACCTTCTTTGATGTCAAGCAAAACAATTTCATTCGCAATTTCATTATGAGCAAGAACATTGGCACAAGTTGAGCCTACGTTTCCAGCTCCTACAACGGTAACTTTCATATTCTAAGTTATTTTTTTAATTATTCTATCGGTTGCGAAATTAATAAGTTTTTTTGTTTAAATTAAGATTATGCGGTTCAATTTTTAAGAACGTTTTGAAACAAATTCAAAGATTTCATCTGTTTTTGGCAACCGTAAATAAAATGATTCGTTTAGCTAATGTAAACTAAAGTGGAAAATAAGACTGAACTCCGAGAAATAGTGGACGGATGTATCCGTGGCAAACGTAAATTTCAAAAACAGTTGTTTGAAATGTTTTACGGGAAAATGATGGCAATTTGTTATCGTTATGCTAAAGATGCAGACGCAGCACAGGATATGGTGCAAAACGGGTTCATTAAAGTATTTAAAAAACTAGACGTTTATAATTTTGAAGGTTCTTTGGAAGGTTGGATTAGACGAATAATGGTGAATACGGCTATTGATCAAATTAGGAAAAACAAACGTGATCCTTTTTTAATTGAAGATGAAGCCAGGGTTAAAAATATTGAGGAAGATGTTCCTTTTTCTGAAGAAGATGATTTTCTGACGAAATTGAAAGCAGAAACCGCAATTAAAGCAATTAGTAACCTATCACCTGCGTACAGAACTGTTTTTAACATGTATGTGATTGAAGGATTTACCCACAAAGAAATCGCTGACTATTTGGAAATAAGCGAAGGAACGTCAAAATCAAACCTAGCAAAAGCTAAACAAAAATTGCGAGCTGAATTAGCAAGCCAGTTTGCACACTTAGATGAATAATGACAGATTTTAATAAAATATTCAAAGATGCGATCGACGGTTATGAAGCACCGTTTGATGCAACAGCATGGGATAAACTTAGTGCAAAGCTAAGCCCTTTGGAAGATGCTGTACGTGATGCCGTTGAAGATTATGAAGCACCTTATGATCCTAAGGCATGGTCTACTATAAAACGGAATATTGGTGGATCCAATACGGCATTGAAATGGATTGCAGGTTCTGCTGCAGCCATTGGTTTGTTTATCGGTGCAAGCACATTTCTTGTTGATACTGATGAAAATAATGTGACCGATACAGACACAACACCGCAGCACATAAACAAAAACACACCGGCTTTAGCGCTTTCTTCCGAGCGTAATAATGCAGTTAATGCAAACACACTAAACAATAGAACACAAGAAAATAGTACATATTCTGATACCGACAATGTAAATGAAGTTGGACAAAACCCAGTAAATGATGCAAGTACGAATAATACGTCTGCAACTACACCTAATGATTTGGCACAAAATGACCTTGCTACAAGTAACGGAGGTTCAACAGGTAGTGAAGGTACAGGCCAACAAGCAGCTATTACAAATACTGAAGACCCTACTGATAATCCGCACTTAAACAATGACATTACTGCTTCCACAACAGATGAGCACGTAGATTATAATGCCACCTTTACACCAAGTAAATTTTCGGCATGCGTAAACGAGGAGATTTTATTTAATCCGAAAGAGGTAAAAGCAGATTTAACATACACATGGTCATACGGTGACCGCAAATTTGATGACAATGCACAAGTATCGCATAAATTTGAACAACCGGGAACATACGAAGTAGAACTTGTAATAAGCGATAAAAATGGCAAAGCTGTAGCAAACTCATCTAGAGAGATTAAAGTATTAGCTGCACCAAATAGCACATTTAATTGGGTGCAAGAAAACAACTCCATTCCGCTAATTAAGTTTAACACAGAAAATGAATCAGCTGATTTAATTTGGAAAGTGAACGGTGCGCCAATTGCAAACCAGGCAAACATGGAGTATACCTTTAGAGAGGAAGGGAATTATGTTGTTTCACTTGAAAAACAATCAGAAGAAGGCTGTACTAGTAACACAAATCAAAACATTAAAATTGAAGATGATTATAACTTGCTAGCCCCTACGGCATTTGCTCCAACGGGTGATGGAAGTAACGATAACTTTATACCGCGAGCATTAGAAATTATGAACGTGGAGTTTGTAATGACCGTGTTTGACCAATCTGGTACGCTGGTTTTTAGAACGAACACCGCCAACAACCCCTGGAATGGTTCAAACATTAATACGAATGCTCCGGAAAAAGGTGGAGCTTATGTTTGGATTGTTCGTCTTAAAAACGGAAACGGTGTCTATGAAACATATAAAGGACAAGTGTTCTTGATTCGATAATCGAAAAAAAAAGACCTCAAATCGATTTAAGCGCGAGTTTAAGTCGATTTTTTTTTGCTGAAAATATTTTGTTAACTTTATAATTGTTTGTGACAATGCAATGTCTATTATTTATGAACAATGACCACCACGTGAAACGCATTTTTTAGAATGGCATTAGAAATTAAAGCTACACTTAAAACCCCTCTAGTTTCAGTAAATGAGGAAGATGGCAAAATTTTGCTAGCAGGTATTTCAATACCTGAAGAGCCCTTATTCGTTCTACTCTCCGGTAGATGAAGAAATTGACGCTTACTTAGAAAATCCGAATAAAAAAACCACGTTGGAATTTAAGTTGGAATATTTTAATACAAGTTCCACATTAGTTATTAGAAATCTTATCCGTAAAATATCTAATCATAAAAACAGCACTAACCTTTCGGTAATTTGGTTTTATGAAGAGTATGACGAGGACATGAAAGAAGCTGGAGACGAATTCAAACTTCTATTTAAAGACCTTGACTTCACACTAGTCAAAGTGAAAGAATTCGAATAATACATCAACTTCGCAACATCACTTTTTTTCGGAATCAAATCAGTTTAAAAATCGTATTCATTTTATTAAGAATGTGCTTTTTTAGTAAATTGACCACCGATAGACGCGTTTAATTTTGCATAAAATCGTACCGCTTACGTTGTTCATTTATAATGATAATGAATAACTTGTCGTTTTAGATGCCCTTTATTTTGAAGCATAACGCAAGGGTACTTTATTTTAACCTAAAAAAACAAACCGTGAAAAAGAAAAACCTCAAAATTATTTTAGTTCTTTTGCTTACCATTAGTCCTTTTTATGGATTAACGCAGCAAATTAATTGGAGCGAAAAATCAGAAATAAAAAAATTAGTCAAAAGCCAGTACAGCAGCTTTCCAAGCTACATTGCTTTTAAGCAAAATCAAGAAATTTCAGTTAACGAATTACCAAATTGGATGATAAAAACATTCAATTTTAGCACGAACATCAGTTTTCGTTTATTAAAAACAGAAACCGACCAACTTGGACACCAGCACAACCGTTACCAGCAAACCTACAAAGGCATTCCGATAGAGGATGCGATTTGGATTGCCCACATTTCAAAAAACAACGTGTACGCATTGAATGGTCTTATTTACCCCGAAATTAAGGGTGTAATTGCAAATAACATATCCGAAAATGAGGCGTTATTAAAAGCACAAGATTTTATTGGTGCAGATACGTACAAATGGGAACTACCAAAGGAAGAAGACCACCTTAAATGGGAAACCAATAATCCAGATGCAACCTATGTACCCGTAGCAGAACTCGTTTATATTTCTGGAAACGGCAGTTTTGAAGTAGCTACCTATCGGTTAGCCTATAAATTTGATATTTATGCGCATCAACCCCTTTACAGAGCATACGTTTATGTAGATGCGGCATCTGGAAAAATAATACGTGAAAATTTAAGAATTCACCATGTTGATGAAACCGGAAACGCAACAACAGTTTACAGTGCAGATCGTGAAATAATTGCAGATAGTTTTGTAGGTGGATATCGCCTAAGAGATGCCAGCCGTGGAGATGGAGTGAGAACCTTTGATTTAAACCAAAGTACCGAATACGGAGACGCATTAGACTTTACAGATGACGATAATGACTGGGACAATGTGAACCCTCAGTTAGATGAATATGCAACAGATGCACATTGGGCAACAGAGCGCACTTATGATTATTATTTTGACATTCACGGCAGAAATAGTATTGACAATACCGGTTTCCCCCTAAACAGTTACGTACATTTTAGCATAAACTATGTTAACGCTTTTTGGGATGGTAGCCGAATGACTTATGGTGATGGAGACGGTTTTGACATTGAACCGCTTACCTCATTAGACATTGCCGGACATGAAGTTACACATGGTTTAACTGAAAATTCGGCCGGGTTAATTTATGCGGATGAATCGGGCGCGTTGAATGAATCGTTTAGCGATATTTTTGGCAACGCCATTGAGCGTTTTGCTCGCCCAGACGACTGGGACTGGTTACTTGGAGCAGATATTGGCTGGACAATACGTTCCATGTCTAACCCAAATGATTACAATTGCCCGGACACGTATTTTGGAGATTTTTGGGCACCCTTAGGTGGCGGCGATAGCGGTGGGGTACATACCAATAGCGGTGTACAAAACTTTTGGTTTTATTTGTTAAGCGAAGGGGGAACCGGCACAAATGACAATGGAGACGAATATACCATAGAAGGTATTGGGATAGAAGCAGCCAGCGCCATTGCATTTAGAAACTTAACCGTTTACCTTACACCATCATCTGGTTTTGCAGATGCCCGCGAATTTTCAATACAAGCGGCAAATGATCTATTTGGTGAATGCTCAGAAGAATCAATACAAACGGCCAATGCATGGTATGCTGTTGGTGTAGGCATGCCATTTACAACAGAGGTAATCGCTAGTTTTTCGGCAGATGAGACAGAATCATGTGAATTTCCATTTACCGTGAATTTTGAAAACGAAAGTGCCAACGGTGATGTATTCCTTTGGACATTTGGTGACGGAACGACAAGTACATTAGAAAATCCCTCGCATACATACTTAACAAATGGTGAGTTTACGGTAACACTAACCGTAGAAGGTGGAATATGTGACATAGATGGTTCGGACGAAGTAACCGAAGTAAATTACATCAAAATTGATGATGAAGTAGCCTGTGAAGTAGATTTTCCTGCCACTGGAACAGGCCCTGTGCAAACAGCCTGTAACGGCAGGCTTTATGACAGCGGCGGGCCGGATGGGTTTTACGGTAACGAGGAGGACGCCATTATGACCATAGCTCCAACAGGTGCAAGCAGTGTGCAGCTTATTTTCAACATGTTCAATGTTGAGTATGACACCGATTGTTTTTATGATTATCTTAATGTTTACGACGGTCCTTCAACGAGTGCCACCTTAATTGGTAGTAATTGTGATGCCAACATGCCCACCGTAATTAATTCCTCCGGTGGGGCTTTAACACTAGAGTTTCACTCTGATTTTTCTGTAGTTGGTAATGGTTTTGAAATAGATTGGACATGCGAAGTTATTGACTTCACCGCTACTGAAGAGTTCAACTCAGAAAAAATAACGCTCTACCCTAACCCATCAACTGGTTTTATCACACTAACAACGGGCAGTTTAAATACAGGTACGATAGAAGTTTCTGATGTAACAGGAAGATTAATTACAACCCTTCCGTTTGCAAGTAACAGCACAATGGTTGACCTTTCTGCGACACAAACCAAAGGCATTTACCTTATAAAAATTAAAAATAGTCAAGGCGTTTTAGTCGATACTAAAAAACTTGTTTTGAAGTAAAGGTAATAGAATAATGAAAAGGAGGCAGCTTTTTTAAGTTGTCTTTTTTTTTGTGAAAATGGGTCTAGCATCTTCCTATTCAACCGATTTACCGCTCATAAAAACTTGCGGTTTTTCAATAAATGATTGTAATTTTTTCCGTAAATTGTAACGCAATCAAAAAACTGCATCATGAAAAAATTTTACAAAACCTTTTTTTACCTTGCACTTGCTTTATTTTTGCCTGTAACAACACTGGCACAAAAAGTATATAGAGGTAGAGACGCAAGTCTCATTTTCCCCAACGCAGAGGTAGTCAGAACCAGCCCGGTTTCAAGCCTACCTTCTTACGTTAAATTTCGCTCAACCAATCAATTTGATATTGACCATTTAAAAAAATGGATGCATTCAAAAATAAGAATGGATGAAAACATGGACTTTCAATTGATACGGCAAGAGCCAGACCAATTGGGTCATGTCCATTACCGTTACCAACAAACATTTAACGGTAAACCAATTCAAGACGCAGTTTGGTTGGTGCACACCAATAAAGACAACGTTTACTCGTTCAACGGATTAATTTATTCAACCATTACTACGCCTAATTCGGCGGGGCTTTCAGAGGCAGATGCATTGGAATATGCAAAAACCCATGTTGGCGCTACAACTTACAAATGGGAGCTTCCAGAAGAAGAGGAACATTTAAAATGGGAACAAGAAGATCAATCTGCAACTTATTTTCCAACAGGCGAGTTGGTTTATATTTCAACAAACGGTTTCAATTCAAATTCGTACCGTTTAGCTTACAAATTTGACATTTACGCACATGCACCGCTTTCAAGAGCAGACTTATTTATTGACGCAAATACGGGAGCTATTTTACGTGAAAACAAAATTATTCACCATGTGGATGAAGAAGGCACAGCTGAAACAGTATACAGTGGTGAACGTGACATTGTAGCTGATAGCTTTGGCGGAGAATACCGCTTAAGAGACGGCACCCGTGGAGATGGCGTGCGTACATTTGACTTAAATCAGGGAACTTCTTACGGAGCAGCTGTTGATTTTATAGATGATGACAACGATTGGAATAACGTAAATCCGCAGTTAGACGAATACGCAACAGATGCTCATTGGGGTGCTGAGATGACGTATGATTACTTTTTTGACATTCACGATCGTAACAGTATTGATGCAACAGGTTTTCAATTAAACAGTTATGTGCATTACAGTACAGGTTACGTAAATGCCTTTTGGGACGGAAGCCGCATGACTTATGGAGATGGCAGCGGTGCTTATACGCCTCTTACCTCAATAGACATTGCCGGACACGAAGTAACTCATGGCTTAACAACATTTACTGCAGGGCTTATTTATGCAGATGAATCAGGTGCGCTAAATGAATCATTTAGTGATATTTTCGGAACAGCAATTGAGCGCTTTGCCCGTCCGGGAGATTGGAACTGGTTAATTGGTGAAGATATTGGAGCCGCTTTTAGATCAATGTCTAACCCCAATATATTTGGTGATCCCGATACTTATTTCGGTGATTCATGGGCACCGCTTGGCGGACCAGATAGCGGTGGGGTACACTCAAACAGTGGTGTGCAAAACTTTTGGTTTTATTTATTAGTAGAAGGCGGAATTGGCACAAATGATAATGATGATGATTATAATGTAACCGCTTTAGGAATTGAAGATGCAAGCGCAATTGCCTTCAGAAATTTAACTGTTTACCTCACGCCATCATCTGGTTTTGATGATGCGCGTTTTTATGCCATTGAATCAGCTATAGATTTATTTGGTGAATGTACAGAGCAAGTTCAGCAAACGGCCAATGCATGGTATGCAGTTGGTGTTGGTGAAGATGATTACGAAGCTGTACCACTTGCAAATTTTTCTACGTTAGACACTGCAGGGTGTTCAGTGCCACACACGGTTAACTTTATTAATGAAAGTTCAAGCGTTTCTGTTTTTGAGTGGGATTTTGGTGATGGTGAAACAAGTGACGAAGAGTCTCCAACACATGTTTATACTGAAGCGGGTACATATACCGTAACCTTAACCGGAAGTGGTTTATGTGGTTCTGATGAGATTACATTGACAGATTATGTTGTTGTAAATCCAGACGCAGATTGTTTTGTTATCTTACCAGAAGATGGTACACACAGTATTCAAACGGGTTGCGAAGGCTCAGTATTTGACAGCGGTGGACCAGATGCACCGCATGGACCGGGTGAAGATGCGATTGTGACCATTGCACCATTCGGAGCGGCTTCAGTTAATTTATCGTTCCCGTTTTTTGATGTAGAAGCCGGTGCAGGTGGAACGTGTAACTATGATTATGTAGAGATTTTTGATGGTCCGGATGAATTTTCACCACTAATTGACCGCTACTGTAATAATAATTTACCGACAGACCTAACATCTTCAGGCTCTTCCATTACAATCTTGTTTCATTCTGATCCGGGATTAGAAGAAGAAGGGTTTGAAATTGCCTGGACGTGCAACATTCCGGGTGAACTACCTGAAGCTGCATTTGATGTAAATAGCACGGTTTCATGCAACGGTACGGTTTATTTTCAAGATAATTCAACCAACTCACCAATTGAATGGCTATGGGATTTTGGTGACGGAGAAACATCTACCGAAGAAAACCCAGCACACACATACGCTGCAGAAGGTACGTATAACGTGACTTTAACAGTAACAAATGTAGTTGGTGAAAGTACATTGGTTGAAACATCATACATTACTGTAGATTATGCTGAAGCACCAACAGCAGATGGTACAACCATTTGCCCTACTGAATCTGCGACTTTAACAGGTACAGGTGCTGGTGCAATAAAATGGTATGCTAATGAGGCTGATGATGCGCCATTATTTGAAGGCGCGTTCTTTACTACACGGCCGTTAACCTCTACCACGACATATTACGTAGAAAGTGATTTATTTGATGATCCGCAATATGTTGGACCAGATGACAATGAAATTGGAGGCGGTGGTTTCTTTAACGGAGATCAGCATTTAATTTTTAGTGCACCAAATACATTTATTTTAAAATCTGTTAAAGTATATGCAAATGGTGATGGGAACAGAACGATTGAGCTAAGAAATAATGCCGGAGAGATAATTGAATCTAAAGTTGTATTTATTGAAGATGGCGAACAACGCGTTTATTTAAATATGGTTGTACCTGCCGGAATAGATATGCAGTTAGGAACAGCATTGGGCAGCGAGCCAGACTTGTACAGAAACAACTCTGGATTACCAGATTTTCCGTTTACATTACCAGAATCAGTAGAAATTCTTAGCAGTAGCGCCGGAGACGAATATTATTACTTCTTCTACAATTGGGAGGTTCACAGTTACGAATGTGCAAGTGAGCGCACTCCTGTTACAGTTAACGTTATGCCAGAGTCTGATGTGAGCATTACAGAAGTTGCGCCGGTTTGTGTACAAAATGGTGCATTTGCAATGACAGCGTCTACAGGAGGCGGAGTCTGGTCAGCATCTTGTGGTGCTTGTATTGATCCTTCTACGGGAGTATTTAACCCAGCTATGGCTGGAGAAGGTGATTGGACAATTACTTATTCTGTTGCGGGTACATGTAGTTACTTAAATACAGCTGTTGTAGATGTGATAGATTGTTTAGGACTTGGAGAAGATGCCGCCGAAAAAATTAACATCTACCCTAACCCAACGAATGGCATTGTTAACATTACAACCGGAAATGTATCACAAGGACGAATTATTGTAACAGATGTAGTGGGTAAAACCATTTTGGAGCTACCGTTTAATACAAACTCTATTACCATTAATTTAAATGATTATAATGCACGAGGAACGTACTTTGTTAAATTCATTAACCAGGACGGTTCGTTAATTGCAACGAAAAAAATCGTTAAGCAATAATGCATTAAATAAAACACATTGTTTTTGTAAAAGGCTACGCGTCCGCTAAAGGTGGACACGTAGCCTTTTTTTATGTTCAAAAATCAACACATCAGAAAAAAGATCAATCCAAATCCGTTATATTTGCGGTCAACTAAAAACAATTTTATGAAAGATACTGCGCTGTCAGCAAGACACATTGAATTAGGTGCTAAAATGGTTCCTTTTGCCGGGTTTAATATGCCTGTACAATACAAAGGCGTTAAAGTTGAACACGAGTGCGTTAGAAATAATGTGGGCGTATTTGATGTTTCGCACATGGGCGAATTTTTACTGAAAGGTGAAAAAGCATTGGATTTAATTCAAAAAGTAACGTCAAACGACGCATCAAAAATGGTGGATGGACAAGCGCAATATACCTGTATGCCAAATACCGAAGGTGGTATTGTGGATGATTTGATTATCTACCGTAAATCAGCTACAGCATTTTTTGTAGTGGTTAATGCTTCAAATATTGAAAAAGATTGGAATTGGATTTCATCTTACAATGATTTTGATGTGGAAATGGAAGATTTATCAGATGAGTATTCATTACTTGCCGTGCAAGGCCAAAAACGGCAGATGCACTACAGCCACTGACAAAAATTGATTTAAAAAACATGAAGTATTACACCTTTCAAATTGGTGAATTTGCCGGTTTGCCAGATGTAATGGTTTCTGCTACGGGTTATACAGGTTCTGGAGGTTTTGAACTTTATGTAAAAAACAAAGATGTTGCCGCTGTATGGGATAAATTATTCGAAGCTGGAGCAGATTATGGAATAGAACCAATTGGTTTAGCCGCTCGTGATACGCTAAGGTTAGAAATGGGCTTTTGTTTGTACGGGAATGATATTGATGATACAACTTCTCCGCTTGAAGCAGGGCTAGGATGGATTACAAAGTTTACAAGTGATTTTGTAAACGCTGAAAATTTACAAAAGCAAAAAGAAGAAGGCGTTAAAAGAAAACTGGTTGGTTTTGAAATGATTGACAGAGGTATTCCAAGACATGGTTATAAACTTACAGATGCTGATGGAACTGAAATAGGCGTTGTAACCTCAGGTACAATGGCTCCTTCTGTTGATAAAGCAATAGGCTTAGGCTATGTTAAAAAAGAATTTACCGCAATAGACACTGAAATTTTTGTGGAAGTACGCAATAAACTGATTAAAGCTAAAGTGGTAAAACCACCATTTTACAAAGCTTAATTAAGCTAATTGATATAAATCTAAAAAGGCGCATCAAGCGCCTTTTTTGTTTCTAATATTTTCAGTTTAAAGAATGTAGTCTTCCTACTTATTTCCAAACCTTAGTTCAGTTATTGTTTTATTAATTTTTGAGTGGTCACACCCGCTTCTGTAGATAAGTTCACGAAATAAACACCCGGAGCAACTCCCTCAAGCGATAATTGTTCACTATTTACAGCAACACCATATACGATAATTTCACCGTCAACTGTGGTTACCTCATACGTGAAGTCGCCTTGAAGTTGAATAGTAAATTCGCCGTTCGTCGGGTTTGGAAAAACAGAAAATTCCTCCAATTGAAGTGTTGGTACACTCGCAACATTGGATTCGTTGTACGCAAGCCCTAAGTACCACAATCCATCAACGCCCCCATCAGAAACAAAATCATTTGTTGTTAAGTCAAAACGGTAGCGCTCTTCATAACTAATTACCCAGGCTTCATTTGCATTAATAAATTCAAAAGCCTGTACTTCACCCGGTGTAATCCACGTAGGGTCTGAAATTTCAGTCATGGTGGCTAAATTAATCTTTGAATAAATATCGTCGTTCATGTAATACATAAACCCATCAAAAGGGTTATATGTAATTGAACTTCCATACGTTCCGCTTACATACGTTAGCACAGTCGTTGTTGCTCCTGTCAATATATTTATTTCTACCATTGCATAATCGTCAGCACAATTAGCGCCATTATTGCCGTAAAGCGTAGCGTCAGGTCCAAATTCTATATCATTTAAATTCTCAACATCACCAATATCATCAATAACACCTGTTTCCACATCAATAATTCCTAATCTGCGGCTGCATGCTGCACCACCAGTTTGATAAAGAGCATATATTTCTCCCGTTCCGGGGTGTCTACTCAATCCATATAGAATAGCGGATTCCGCACTTGGTAACGTAACATCTACCATAGAAACAATGGTGAAATCGCCACCTGTTGTATCAATCGTATGTAACTCACTTGGAAGACGTGACCCGCCGTACAACGGTGTGTAAGTTTGGGCGTTAAGTTCACCACACGTAAATAAAGCGACTATTAAAAACAAAACCTGTCTAGGTTGAAAAAAAGTTAAACGGTGCATAAAATTGGATTTTAATAAAAAAAAAGAAATATAATGATTTAAACCGTAAACGGATACGCTTTCTCTTATAAATAAACGCTTAAAAATTAATAAAACACCTGCGTAAGTATTCATCAAAACAAAAAAATAGCCCGCGTGAATAAATTATACTCAGTATAAAAACCCATGTTTTTACACCAATTACCCTGTTTGAATTAATTCCTTTGATTTGTATTGGTTATTTACATTTGAAATTTTATATTTGCAGGCTTGAAATTTGTACACTAGATAAACTATCATTTTAAATGAGAAACAAAGGCTTTTTTTGGTCAATTACTATAGCATTAGCATTGGCTTGTATTTATCAGCTTTCTTTTACTTGGGCTACCAGTGGGGTAGAAAAAGACGCAAGAGATTACGCAGAGGATAAAATTGATTCACTTTACAATGCCAGCGCAGAGTATGTAGTGAACGGGATCGACACCCTTTACCTAAATAGTCCGATTGATAGTCTGAACACACCTATTGATAGTGGTAACGCTACTCGCATGTTTGAGGCAGAATACCTTAAAAGCAAAATGAATGAAAAAATTCACTTTGGCTTTACGTACGGTGAATGTAAAGGTCGCGAATTAAACTTGGGACTTGACCTTAAAGGTGGGATGAGTGCTACCCTTGAAATTTCTGTTCCGGAATTGGTTTCAGAATTAGCGGGAAAAACGCGTAGTCAAAAATTTAGAGTTCCTTTTTTAGCAGCTAACGAACGCACCAACAAAGGTGAGGGTAACTTTATTGATTTATTTGTAGAAGAGTTTGAAAAAGCGAATCCGGGCGAGCCTATGGCTAAAATCTTCCACATGCAAAATAAAGATGCTGTAGCGGCAGACGCAAGTAATGAAGAGGTTGCTGATTATTTAAGAGATCAAGCAAGCAGTGCATTGGACGGTGTTGAAATTATTATTGAAAAAAGGGTAAACACATTTGGTGTTGCTCAACCGACAATTCAAAAACAACCGGGTGCTAACCGTGTATTTGTTGAATTACCAGGTATTCGCGATAAAGAATCTGTACGTAGAAAACTACAAGCTACTGCAAACCTTGAATTTTATGAGGTTTACGACAATGCTGCTAATGGTATTATAGGTATTGTTTTACAGTCAGAGGCTGACTTAAGCCAAGCTTTATTTGGTGAAAAACTAGCTGAAATTTCTGCCGGAACAACAATTGAAACAACACAAGAAGATTCAACAGTTCTTGAACTTGGTGATGGAGACAGCACAAGTACAGATGACTTATTCAGCACAGACGACGAAGACGATTTACTATCTTCAGATACAGAAACGACACCAGATTCATTGTTAACCAATGAAGAACGCGCTATGAAGCGTCCAATTTCCAGCTTTTTAGTACCAGCGTTAGAATACAATGAACAAGGCGAACCTGTGGGTTACAGATCTGGATCTCAAGTGGGATATGCAGCTGTTCAAGATACGGCTAAATTAAATGCTCGTTTAAACCACCCTTCTATTCGTACTAACTTACCGCAAGACTTAGTATTTATGTGGGAAGCTAAAGAATTTGAAGATGCTGAAGGCTTACCTTTAGGAATTGTTTATTTACATGCGATTAAAGTGCCAAGTTCTGGACCTAAAGTAAGTGGTAAAGACATTGATCGTGCATCTGTAGACAATAGTCAAATCGGTCAGTTTGGTGTACGTATGATAATGACTAACAGCGGTGCTAGCAAGTGGAAATCTATGACAGGTGAAAACCTTGGAAAACAAGTAGCCATTACTATGGATAACTTTGTGTTTTCTGCGCCGGTAGTTCAAGAGGAAATGACATACAGTTCTTCTATCACAGGTAATTTTGATTTATATGAAGCGCAAGACTTGGCAGGATTATTAAATGCGGGTGCATTACCAGCACCGGTTAAAATTGTAGATGAATCAATAGTTGGAGCAACACTAGGTGAAGCAAACATCAATAGCGGAATGTACTCGTTCCTTTTTGCGTTGTTAATTGTATTGGCTTACATGGTATTTTATTACAGCAGAGCAGGTTTAATTGCAGATGCAGCCCTGGTCATTAACATCTTCTTACTTATTGGAGCGCTCGCCTCCTTAAAAGCTATTTTAACCTTACCGGGTATTGCAGGTATTGTATTAACCATTGGTATGTCGGTGGATGCCAACGTACTGATTTTTGAGCGGATTCGAGAGGAATTACGTCATGGTAAAGGTGTTAAAGGCGCAATTAAAGAAGGATATGCAAAAGCATTATCCGCTATTTTAGATGCCAACATTACAACCTTATTAACCGGTATTGTATTAGCCGTTTTTGGTACAGGTCCAATTAAAGGATTCGCCACCACGTTAATCATTGGTATTTTCACCTCTTTCTTTGCAGCGGTAGTTATTACACGCTTAATTGTTACAGCGTTTACTGAGCGTGACAAAAAAGTAACCTTCTCTACCAAAATGACAGAGAATTGGTTTACTAAAGCGGCAGTTCAGTTTGTGAAAAAGCGTAAAATGTTCTACTTAGTTTCTGGTGCGGTAATTATAGCCGGAGCAGTTTCGTTAATGACAAGAGGATTGGATTTAGGGGTAGATTTTGCCGGAGGTAGACAGTACAAAGTTGTATTTAAACAAGAAGCAAATTACGAAGGTATCCGACAAGCGTTAACAACCGAGTTTGAAGGCAACACGCCAGAAGTTAAGTTGGTCGACAACAGTTTTACGGCTTTAATTACAACGAAATATAAAATAGAAGATCCGACTACGGATGCGAACGATTTAGTGGAGCAAACCCTGGTAGGTGGCTTACAGCCCTTCGGAGACTTTACAATTGAGGAGAGTAAAATGATTGCACCGACAATATCGAAAGATTTAAAGTCGAATTCAATTTATGCCATTGGGTTCTCGTTGTTAATCATCTTCCTATACATCCTCTTCCGATTTAGAAGATGGCAATATGGATTAGGTGCATTAATAGCCATGGCGCATGATGTATTAATTGTATTATCACTTTTCTCTATTTTACACGGATGGATTGGGTTCTCATTAGAGATTGATCAGGCCTTTATTGCAGCAATCTTAACAGTAGTGGGGTACTCCATTAACGATACGGTAGTTGTATTTGATAGAATTAGAGAATATTTGGGGCTTTACCCTCGTAAAGACAGTAAAGAGGTAATTAACATGGCGTTGAACTCAACGTTAGGGCGTACGGTTAACACTTCCGTATCCACGTTTATAGTGCTCTTAGTAATCTTCTTATTTGGTGGTGCTGCTATTAAAGGATTTGTATTTGCATTAATGATCGGTGTGGTTGTTGGTACTTACTCATCTTTATTTATTGCGACACCGGCTGTAATCGATTTCAGCAAGAAAGAAGAAGAAAAAAAATAAGCTTATCTCACGGATATATGAAAAGCCTTCCTTAACTTTGGAAGGCTTTTTTAATTTATGGTAGTACTTTTTTTAAATAGCATTGGAACCGGAGAGGTGATTTTCATACTCATGGTCGTATTAATGCTTTTTGGTGCCAAAAGTATCCCTAGTTTGGCAAAAAATTTGGGACGTGGTATGCGGGAAATAAAAACCGCAACGGATGAAATTAAGCGCGACATTCAAAATTCAGCATTGGAAATGCGCAAAGACATAAACATTGAAAACCCGTTGAAGGATGTCAAAAAAATGATTGAAGAACCGATTGACGATCAACCAAAAGATTTCAAAAAAGATAATCCGGATACAACATTAGAGCCTCCAGTAGATAGTACTCCTCGCATGTCTGACGTTGCCACTCCTCCACCCGCTCCAAAAGACGAAAATACATGATATACCTCTGGTTTATACTTATTATCGGGCTTGCCGTGCTAGTTGCCGGTGGTGAACTACTTGTACGCGGGGCTGTGGGTATTGCTAAAAAAGCCCAAATTTCATCTTTGGTTATTGGTATGACAGTCATATCGTTTGGTACGTCTGCTCCAGAGTTATTTGTTAGCGTAGGTTCTGCATTGGACGGTAACCCCGAAATTGCCATTGGAAACGTTGTAGGCTCTAACATAGCAAACATAGCCCTTGTTTTAGGCCTTACTGTACTTATCTTCCCTATTGTGGTTGACCGCAACTCAAAAATAGTGGATTGGCCCGTAATGATGGGCGCATCTGTCTTGTTTTATCTTTTTGCGTGGGATAATGTTATTGCCCTTTGGGAGGGCTTAGTTCTGTTTGGAGTACTTTGTATTTTTACATTTTTGCTCATCCGAAATTCGCGCCGAAAATCTAAAAAAGAACAAGCCGAGTTTGCCGATTTAGATGAAATAAAAGAAGTAAAAGATAAAACTTGGGTATCAGCGCTTTTAGTGTTGGGTGGTATTGTAGCCTTATACTTTGGCTCTGAGTGGTTAATAGAGGGTGCAAAAGGTATTGCAGAAGGCTTTGGAATGGAAAAAAGAGTGATTGCTATAACTGTAGTGGCATTTGGTACGTCAGTTCCGGAATTGGTCACTTCTGTTGTTGCGGCTTTTAAAAAAGAAACTGATATTTCTGTGGGAAATTTAGTGGGTTCAAACATTTTTAATATTATGGCGGTAATTGGTATCACAGCCATGGTAAAGCCTATTGCAGTTGAACAAACGGTAATTGATTACGATTTAATATGGATGCTAGCCATTGCTTTGCTATTATTACCTCTTATGTTAATTGGTAAAAAAATAGGTCGCTTGAAAGGAGTGGTGCTGTTTGGGTCTTATGTTGTGTATATTGTGTTGACGCTAATGGCTGGTCAAGTGTAGTTAAAAATCAGCCCGTCTATTTTATTGCTTTTTCGTCTAAAATAATCAATCAGAAAAATCGCGTAAACGAGTATAAAAAACGGTGTAAAAATTAGCCTATTCATAGGGTTGCTAAAATGCGTAACGAAAACAACCATAACCATTGCACTACTGTGTAACCAAAAGGTTTTTAACTTTTTATGATAAAACGCGGATATACCGGCAGCTAACCACACAAGCATGGAAAGTGTAGCCGGAAAATAGATTATGGCCTCCCAATATAAACTATGACTCATTATCGATCAATGCTAACGAAACATCCGTTTGATAATCAAAAGAAAATTGTTCAACATTAAAAGTATTGTTATAATCTAATGCAATACTTCCATTTGCCAATTGCGACAACTTTTGGACCAGTTCTTTAGGCTGAATGTGTATTCCCAATTCATTATCTACAATAAAATCGCTTGCCAACCCCTTTTCACTTACAAATAAAAATGGAATTTGCGTTTTAAATATTTGGCAAATTTTGCCCAACGCCGCGATCCAACAGATTTGTGCGGTGGAAAATAATAGGTTACCAGTAAAATATTTCTGTGCACAACAATTTAATCAACAACAACAACTAAGTAGTTTGATACTTTCCAAAATGATTTTGCATCTGTAATCATAATGGTGTGTTGATCTCCATCCGAAACCAAATCATAAGCGCCAGAAGGGTGATCTGTAATAAAACGCACCTTATCTCCCGTAGCTGTAATTTGAATTTTGTCTGTTTTTGTAATGTCTATTTTTGTAAAATACTCATCATTAAAGTCACTCTTTAATTCACGCTTTTTACCAATTCCAATAAAACCGCCTTCTTTTACAATCACTTCATTTTCTATCAACTCATCTGTTGAGCCATAAGCATAGTACGCTGTATTCAACTCTTGCATGGTTTCACTGGCAATGGCTGTTTGTTCCTGGTAAGCCTCTAATAATTCCACGTATTCTTGGTCAAGGTCTGCTAGTTCTACACGTAACATCTCTATTTCCTCTTCCTGCACTTCTATCTTACTCATTAAGTTAGACACCATAGTTTTCAGTTCACTGATCTCTGTATTTTTGTCAGCTAAGCGTCCGTTTAATTCATTGACTTTTTTCTGGTTTTCCTCGCGCAAATAGTTAATGTTTTGAATTTCTTGTAAAATCCATTGTTTACCATCCTCCGTTAACTCCACGTCGTTAGAGCGAACACGAATTTCATCTTCTTTCAAATTAATTCGGGCCAGGTTTTCTTCAATTTCATTAAACAACATGATTGACTCATTCAACGAAGAGTCTTTCTCAGCCAATTTTGCTTCTAGTTCACGATTTTCTGAACGTAAGCGGGCTAACTCTTCACCATCATTTGTAGTTGACGCATCTGTTGTATCCGTTCCTGAATTGCAGGCAACCATCAAACAACTCAATAAAAAAAGGCTAATAATATGTTTCATTTCGGTATGATTTGTGTTTGAACAAAACTAATTATTATTTAATTCAAATGCTTATTTTTGGGCTAAAATCAATTCAAATGAAGAAATCAATTTTTTTACTGTTAGGATTTATCTATTTTTCGTTAACGCCATTTGCTGCTACGGTTAACTACAACCTCAGCATGGAATCGCCCAATGCGCATTACTTTCAGGTAGAGATGGAAATAACGGACGTAAAATCGGATGAACTGATTATAAAAATGCCGGTTTGGGCACCAGGTTCTTACTTAACGCGCGAGTTTTCTAAAAATGTGAACCGTGTATATGCTACTAATCAGAAAGGAAATGACTTAACAGTTGAAAAAATTAGCAAAAATGCGTGGAAAATTAATACCAAAGGGGCAAAATCTGTTACGGTAAAATATGACGTTTATGCTTTTGAGCTTTCGGTTCGTACTAGTTTTTTAGATGATTCTCATGGTTATGTAAACGGCACAAGCGTTTTTATGTACCTAAATGGGCAGAAAAATAACCCCGGAAAATTAACCATTAAACCGCATGCATCTTTCAAAAAAATTGCCACTGCCTTACCGGCCGAAGGTGGAAATAAATACAATTTTACAAATTACGACCACTTAGTTGATTGCCCTATTGAAATAGGAAACCACAGCGAGTTTCATTTTGATGCAGCAGGGGTTGACCATACAGTAGCTATGTACGGAGAGGGAAATTATGATGTCCCTACGCTAAAGCGCGATATGGCAAAAATTGTAGAGGCTGAAACCCTAATTATGGGAGAGAATCCAAATAAAAAATACCTTTTTATTATTCACAATATCTCTGTTCCGTCGGGTGGGTTGGAACATAAAAATTCGACCACCTTGCAAGTGAACCGTTGGACGTATGATGAAAGCGGTTACTTAGGTTTTTTAAGCCTTGTTGCACATGAATACTTTCACCTTTGGAATGTAAAACGCATGCATCCCAAAGAATTAGGCCCGTTTGACTATGATGCCGAGAATTACACGGATTTATTATGGGTGATGGAAGGCTTTACGTCGTATTATGATGAATTAGTGCTGCGTCGTGCAGGGTTTTATTCGGATGAAGAATACCTAAACAAACTTTTTGGTACGATAAATTATGTAGAAAACCAACCGGGTAATCGTGTTCAGCCAGTAGCACACGCTAGTTTTGATGCCTGGATAAAAGCATATAGACCAACGGAAAACAGTGTTAACACTACCATATCTTATTATTCTAAAGGGCAGATATTGGCAGCCATGCTAGACCTGTACATCATTAATAAATTTAGTGGAAAAAAATCATTAGATGACTTTTTACAAAAGCTATATGCTGATTTTTATAAGGCGAAAGATGTTGGATATACAGAAGAGCAATTTCAAGCAACACTAGAAAAATTTTTAGGAGAAGACATGGATTGGTTTTTCAGCAACTACGTGTATGACACTAAAGTGGTAGATTATAAAAAGTTTTTTGCCGGGGTTGGGCTTTTAGTTGGAGATAGTAATGAAGGCCGAAAAGGTGACCCTGTGTTGGGTATCCGAACAAAAACTGAGGGTGGAAGATTAATTATTTCAACCGTTTACAGTAACTCTGCTGCTGAGCGCCAAGGACTGAGTGTAAATGACGAAATTTTAGCGATTAATGGTTACCGTGTAGATGCTGGCGATTTTGAAAACATGATTGATGCAAAAGACGTGGGAGAGTCAGTTGAGATTTTATTAGCGCGCGACAATATTTTAAAAACCTACACCGTTAAACTTGGTGAAAGTAATAGAATGCGCTTTCAGTACGCACTTAACTTTGACGGAGAAGCACAACAACAATTATACGACTATTGGTTACGCGTAGACGTTAAATAAACAAACGACTTTGATTCGGAAAATCATCCCCAATTATTGGATTAAGTTCATGCTTAAAATGGGCATTTTGGTGCTGCTTTTCAGCCTTTGTCGCGTACTTTTTTTAGTGTTGAATACAGCTCATTTTCCGGTTGTTTACTTTACAGATTTTTTAGCGGGAATTTGGTTTGATACAGTAACCGCAGCCATAGTATTGTTGCCTCTGGTGGCGTTAGAAGTTTTTCCTAACAAATGGCGCGGAACTAAAGCATACCAATGGGTGCTGCTTATTGTATTTAATAGTATTGTTTTTCTAACGGTGTTAATTAATGTCATAGACATTGAATATTTTAAGCACGTTTCAACCCGTTCTACATCATCACTATTTACAATGCTCGGTTTTGGAAGCGACCTCAGCCAACAGCTCCCCTCTTTTTTAAGGGATTATTGGTATTTATTAATTGCGCTCATTGCCTTTCAGTTACTGGGCTTATGGTTATATAAACGCGTAAACCGCATTGCGGATGACAGTAAAACCACTAAATGGATTCATCAAATTGTTATTTTTCCCATCACTGCCGCACTATTTGTTATTATTGGTAGAGGCGGTTTTGGTGTACGCCCTATTGCTGCTCCAAAAGCTGCTAGTTATACAATAGATCAAAACATACAACTTGTTTTAAACTCGGCATTTACAGTAATTAAAACGTGGGGAAATGTGCAGTTAGAAGAAAAAGAGTACTTTACACCTGCTGAGCTTGACAAGCGTTTTACAACTGTACGCCAATACAATGACCCTGCGGTACTGGACAACCCAAATATTGTAATCTTGTTGTTAGAGAGTTTTTCTGTTGAATACATTTCTGCAATTAATGGTGAAAGTGAAGCATACACCCCTTTTTTAGACTCACTGATAGACAGTTCACTTGTTTTTACCAATTGTTACGCCAATGGTAAAAAATCTATGGATGCTATGCCCTCTGTTATTTCATCCATTCCAAAATTGATGGAAATAGAGTATTTAACCTCATCTTACGCCGCTAATCAAATCGAATCTTTACCGAAGTTATTAGCACAAAAAGGATATGAAAGTGGCTTTTTCCATGGGGCTACAAATGGCTCTATGAATTTTGATGTTTTTGCGGACGTTTGTGATTATGACCACTACTCCGGACGAACGGAATACAATAACGACATTGATTATGACGGAACCTGGGGAATATTTGACGAACCTTTTTACACATGGTCTGCCAGTGAATTTTCAGCATTAAAGCAACCGTTTTTTTCCACTATTTTTTCCATTTCCTCTCATCCACCCTACACCATTCCGGCGCAGTACAAAACCAGGTTTAATAAAGGCCCTTCTGAAATGCATAATGCCGTTTCGTATGCAGATTACGCCCTGCAAACATTTTTTGCAAAAGCCAAACAAGCAGAATGGTATACTAATACACTTTTTGTAATTGTTGCGGATCACACTCCCGCCTCTGGAACCCCCGTTTATTTTAAAGATATGGGCAATATGCACATTCCGTTGATTTTTTATCATCCGACCAATGGCTTTTTTAAAGGAAGGAGTGAGAAAGTGGTAAGCCAAACCGATATTATGCCCAGTTTACTCCATTTAATCGGGTATCAACAACCCTTCTTTTCATTCGGAAAATCTGTTTTTGACACAAAAAAAGGCTACAGTGCCAGCTATATAGGCGATAAATATTTATATTTTGGCTCGTATCAAGAACAACATTATATGCTAACCTATCAAGATGAAGAAGTGAAGGGAATTTACAACCTTAATGACCAATTGCAAACCACTAATTTAATGGATCAGTTAACGTTGAAAAAAACATTGGCAAACGAGCTTAAGGCCATGATACAACGATACAATAATGCATTAATAAACAATAAAATGACGGTTCAATAACTAAAAATGGAATCGCTTATTCGCATATTGTTTATTATTAATCCAATTTCTGGCGTGGGTAAAAAAAATACCATTCCACCACTTATTGAAAGTATACTGCCCAAAAATAAGTTCGATTGGAAAATTGAATACACCCAACACCGGAAACACGGTTATGAGATAGCCAAAGACCAAAAAAAGAATTACGAAGTAATAGTAGCTGTGGGTGGAGACGGGTCTGTAAACGAAATTGGAAGTGCCCTTGTACATTCAAGCTGTGCTTTGGGCATTATTCCATGTGGTTCTGGTAATGGGTTAGCAAGGCACTTAGGCATTCCGTTAAATACAAAAAAAGCCATTGAACGCATAGCGCAGTTCTCAGCAAAAAAAATTGACACGGGATTATTAAATAAACACGCTTTTTTAGGCACATGCGGTTTTGGGTTTGATGCACACATAGCCAATAAATTTAACCAATTAGAGAAACGCGGTTTTATGAGTTATGTAAAACTCGTTACCCTGCAATACAATAAATACAAGAGTAGCAATTTTACCATTGAACATAAAAACCAAACAATTAAGCAGCACGCATTTTTATGTTCAGTTGCTAATTCATCACAATTTGGCAATGGCTTTACAATTGCGCCGCAGTCCAACATCAATGATGGTATTTTTGAATTAGTATTGATGGAGCGTTTTCCATTAATCGAAATTCCGCTAATTATTCGTAAATTTTTTGGTAAATCCATCCACACATCAAAATATTACCAAACTCATGCATTTGACGAACCTTTTACAATTACCGTAAAAAGCGAACATCCACCCTATTATCACATTGACGGTGAAGCCTTGCAAGGAGAACGAAAGTTTCATGTTGAAATTTTACCGCAAAGCCTTTTTGTACTCTAATTTTTTTTTCTGAATTTAAAGCACGTGTAACTTTTGGCGTTACCTAATTGTTTTAGAAGATGAGGACTCAACTATTTTTATTGTTTTATTTAGTTTGATATATTTATTATGAAAATTAGCATCTTTATTTTATTAATTGGTTGTACATCTTTTATTAACGCACAAGTTACAGAAGGTTCATTATCCAATGCAACACCACTGCTTGTTAACCCTGCTTTTACCGGCACAGCTAACAGTTTACGACTAAACTATGGCGGGGCGCTTATCAATCCTTCTTTAAGTTCTTCTGGTAATTTCAATTACTTGGCAGCTGACCTTCCTGTACAAAAGCTACACGGTGCTGTGGGTTTACAATTGTATAACGCACAATTTGTTGGCGGTAATATTAACGAAACTACGGCAGCGTTGTCTTATTCTTTTCTTCAACAAATCGGTAGCAAATATGCACTTTCCATAGGGACTTCACTTGGTATTGAACGAGAATATGCAAACTATTTTTCAGGTCCTGGCTCTCAATTTCCCCAGCAGTCCGAAGCACGATATCTTCCGACTGCAGATCTGGGAGCTAGCTTTTATAGTGATCGTTTTTTTGTGCAAACATCCGTATCTCGTCGTGTTAATCAATATTACTTTTTTACAGAAATAAGTAACCTCCTGCAAGCGCAGGTTGGGTATAAAATTACGCCTTTTTCAAATAAAAAATTAAACTTTTTACCCACTGCACAGTGGAGTATAAATCGGGGTTTTCAGTCAATAATTGCGCAGCTTGCGTTTAACACGCCTTATTTTTCTATCGGATCTTCACTGTCTATTCGAGATAATTATGCCATTTTTGCGGGAGTTTACATCAAACAATTTAGTCTTAAGTATGCTTACAGCCGCGTTAGCAGCAAACTTTCGAATGGTTCTGGCGGTACCCATAACATGGCATTACGCTATAATTTTGGTGTGCAGCAGAATACAAATATACCCCGCTTTAATTTTGAATTATTTTAAACCTCAGCTTAACGCTTTTGGTTAATACTATGAAAGTGCACGCGCGCTCAACAATAAAATAATTTTCATACATTGCCAATATGGACATGCTGAATAATTTTTTGTTTATCTTTTTTATGTTGATTGGCGGTTTGGTTTTTTCTATTTTGTCTTACCATCACCGTAAAAACAATGCCCTATTTGTACTTGGCATTGTTTTTACTTTTTTAGCGCTAATTCCGGTTATGTTTAACTTTGCGTTTTACGTAAGTGGAAATATGTTTGCCATTTTTGTACTGCTTATTTTGGGTACGTCTACCTTTTTTTTAATTATGGGCAAAACAACCACAGCCCCTAATGAAAGTGACGTTACAGACGCATTTTTAGATGACGTAATTAATAGCGAAGATGAAGAGTGGGACCCCGAATCGTAAGGTCTTTTTCTAAGGAATTGTTTTAAAATTCAAGCAACACTTTAAGCTGCACTTTCTTTTCCCTTTTTTAGGCTTTTTATTCTTCGTCCTACCAAATAAACGCCGAACAAAACTAATGGAATACTCAAAATTTGTCCCATGTTGATCGTATTTAAATTCTGGTCAATTCCGTCTTGATTTTCTTTGAAAAACTCAATAACGAAACGTGCTCCGAAAATAAGTATAAAAAATAGCCCCAATAAAAACCCTTTCAGTTTTGCCGCGTTAGTCTTCCAATACACACCCATCATAATTGCAAAAATAATTAAGTAGCAAATTGCTTCATATAGCTGTGCAGGGTGTCTGTTTGGAATCGCAGCCAAAATATCTGCAAACTGTGGTTTATTTGCAATGGCTGTATAAGCATCATGCAATGTTTTTTCTCCTGTAATTTCTAGTGCTTCAAACCACGGAATATCGTGTCTTAAAAATTTGAACCCATAATCTGTTCCGGTTGCTTTCCCTACAATTTCATGGTTAAATAAATTCCCCATTCGAATTAAAAAACCGGCAAAAGCTGTGGGCACAACCAATCGGTCTAAATTCCATAATATACCTTTATGGGTCACTTTTTTTGACAAAATATAAGATGAAATGATAATACCTATCGCCCCACCATGACTGGCTAAGCCACCTTCCCATATTTTTAAAATATCAAGAGGGTTAGCCAAATAATAATCTGGTTGATAAAACAAACAATGCCCCAATCGTGCCCCTAAAATGCCCCCTGCAAGTGTGTAAAGCAAAATTTTGTCCATCCAGTCTTCAGGTGCATTTTCAGACTTTAGCATTTTATTTAAAATCCAATATCCGATTAAAAAACCCATTGCCCATGTAATGCCATACCAAACAGGCATTTCCCATGAAGGGATTATTCTTGGCTCAAAATTCCAAACAACTTCTAATAAACTCACAGTATTTGTTTTTTTTCAAAATTAGTAGACAAAATGAACTAAACGTTACACTTCATGCACAAATTGTTGAAAAAGTACGAAAGATTAACTTTAAATTTAACCGGTAGTTTACTTAAAAATAAGACCTTTGTAATGAATTAGCATAAACTAAAACAATGTCAAAACAACATAACTTTGGAGCAGGCCCATGCATTTTGCCTGAAGAGGTTTTTCAAGAAGCCTCAAAAGCAGTCATAAATTTTAACGGACTTTCAATTTTGGAAGTTTCTCACCGCAGCCCAGACTTTGTTTCGGTAATGGAAGAGGCGCGTAATTTAGTGCGCGAACAACTAAGCGTACCGGATGACTACACCGTTTTATTCTTACAAGGCGGAGCGAGCTTAGGTTTTTTAATTTCTGCAATGAACATGGCAGGCAAACATAAGCGCGCAGCTTATTTAAACACAGGCACTTGGGCAACTAAAGCCATTAAAGAAGCGCAAATAGCAGGGTTAGAAGTTGTAGAGGTTGGCTCATCTGCTGATAAGAACTTTAATTATATCCCCAAAGATATTGAAGTAAAAGATGTGGATTACCTTCACATCACCTCAAATAACACCATTTTTGGTACACAAATAAAAACGCTTCCAGCAGTAGATGTACCACTCGTTTGTGATATGTCTTCTGATATTTTTTCAAAAGAAATTAATGTGGCTGATTTTGATTTAATTTATGCAGGCGCGCAAAAAAACTTAGGCCCGGCAGGTGCAACGTTGTATATTGTAAAAAACAGTGTGTTAGGTGCTTCTACTTTAGAAAAAATTCCGACTTACTTAAACTTAGACGTACACGCCAAAAAAGATTCTATGTTTAACACACCTCCTGTGTTTTCAATTTATGTTTCAATGTTAAACCTGCGGCACTTAGCCAAAAATGGTGGTGTAAAAGCAGCTGAACTGAGAAATGATGCAAAAGCAAACTTACTCTACAGTGAAATTGATTCAAACCCATTATTTGAAGGAACAACAGCAGTTGAAGATCGATCACACATGAACGTTACATTTAAATTAACGGCGCCCGGTTTAGAGGATAAATGGAATGCAGCCTGGAAAGCGGCCGACATTATTGGTTTAAAAGGACACAGAAGTGTTGGCGGTTACCGCGCATCTATCTATAATGCGTTAGACATTAATGCAGTAAAGGTATTGGTTGATTTAATGCGAAATTTCGCACAAGAAAATTCAAAATAATAAATGACAATGAAGATATTAGCAAACGACGGAATTTCAGCAGCAGGTGTGCAGGCACTAGAAAATAATGGGTTTACAGTAGTTACTGAAAATGTTCCGCAGGCAGAACTTGTGGAAACCATTAATAAAGAAAATTACGTGGGCCTTTTAGTACGCAGTGCTACTGTTGTTCGTAAAGATTTAATAGACGCTTGCCCCAGTTTAAAGTTAATTGGGCGCGGCGGTGTAGGCATGGATAATATTGATGTAGATTATGCCCGATCAAAGGGATTACATGTAATTAATACACCTAGCGCCTCTTCACAGTCTGTTGCAGAAATGGTAATGGGTAACTTGTTTTCACTTTCACGTTCGCTTTATCATTCGCACCGTATGATGCCTAGCAACGGTACTGAGTATTTTAAAGTACTCAAAAAGAAATACGGCAAAGGGCAAGAGTTAAGAGGAAAAACACTGGGTATAGTAGGTTTTGGACGCATTGGTCGTTCGGTTGCTAGTTATGCATTAGGCGTGGGGATGAAGGTTGTGGCCATTGACCGCAGCACCAATCCTATTGAAATTCCACTACATATTCACGGTACGACGGATTTAACGGTATCGGTAACCCCTACAAATGATTTAAAAAGTGTTGTAGGTGAATTGGATTATATTTCTCTTCACGTACCCAAACAACAAAACGGGGAAGCTGTAATAGATGCTGACTTAATAAGCCAGATGAAAAACGGAGTAATTATTGTAAACGCAGCCCGTGGTGGTGTGGTTAACGAAGATGCGTTGTTAGACGGTTTACAAGCTGGAAAGATTGCCGCAGCTGGTTTAGATGTTTTTGAAAACGAACCGAATCCGCGAGAAGATTTATTACTGCACGAGCAAATTGCAGCTACACCACACATTGGTGCCGCTACAAATGAAGCGCAAGACAGAATTGGATTAGAACTAGCCGAACAAATTTCATCTCTTTTAAAATAATAGCATAAAATCTATAAACCTTATGGCAATTGTATCACCCTCATTATTAGCAAGCGATTTTGCAAACCTGCAACGTGATGTTGAATTAATTAATAACACAACTGCAGATTGGTTTCATGTAGATGTAATGGACGGAAGTTTTGTTCCTAATTTTTCATTTGGGTTACCCTCTGTTAAAGCGGTGGCTAAACATGCAAAAAAACCGTTAGATGTTCATTTGATGATTGTGAATCCAGATAAATACATTGAAACATTTAAAGAGGCTGGCGCAACTTACTTAACGGTGCATTATGAGGCATGTCCGCATTTGCACCGCACCGTGCAAGCCATAAAAAATGCAGGAATGAAAGCTGGTGTTGCATTAAACCCACACACTCCCGTTCACCTGCTAGAAGAAATTATTACAGAGCTGGATTTGGTTTTAATTATGTCTGTTAATCCCGGATTTGGAGGGCAAAAATTTATTGAAGCGGCAGTAGAAAAAACAAAAACGTTAAAAGCACTCATTGCCTCAAAAAAATCAGCTGCCTTGATAGAAATTGATGGCGGGGTGAATGATGAGAACGGAAAACGCCTTGTGGAAGCGGGTGCAGATGCACTTGTGGCTGGTAGTTACATTTTTAAATCTGCAGATAAGGCCGCTACAATTGACGGTTTAAAAGCACTTTAATTAATCCCATTTTTTAAATGAAGGTTAACGAAATAATTCGCTATTTAGAGTCACTCGCACCATTGTCGAGTCAAGAATCGTATGACAATTCGGGCTTAATTGTTGGCGACAGAAATGCAGAGGTAACCCATGCGCTACTTTCATTAGACTGCACTGAGGCAATTGTGGATGAAGCAATTGAAAAAGGATGTAACCTCATTATTTCTCATCACCCCATTGTGTTTAAGGGGTTAAAAAGCTTTACAGGTAAAAATTACGTGGAACGTGTAGTAATGAAAGCCATTAAACACGACATTTCGCTTTATGCGATTCACACCAACTTGGACAACTATAAATTAGGTGTCAATAAAAAAATTGGTGAACTATTGGGCATTGACGATCCTAAAATTTTAGCCCCAACAAGCGGAAACCTTATTAAATTAGCTGTTTTTTGCCCTAAAACACATACTGAAACGGTAAAACAAGCCTTATTTCAAGCCGGCGCGGGTGAAATTGGAAATTATGATGAGTGTAGTTTTTCAAGCCAAGGTACAGGTACATTTCGTGCAAATGAAAACGCAACCCCTCATATTGGTGAAGTAAACAAACGCCATCAGGAAGCGGAAGAAAAAATTGAAGTAATTATTACATCTCATCAAAAAGGACAGGTAATTAATGCCATGCTGAATGCCCACCCTTACGAGGAGGTAGCATACGACTTAATTCCATTATTGAATACAAATGCAGAGCAAGGTGCCGGAATGATTGGAACCCTCAACGAACCGGTTGATGAAGTTAGTTTTTTAAAAAATCTTAAAAAAACATTTAACTGTGGTGTAATTCGGCATACCAACCTGTTGGGCAACTCCATTAAAAAAGTGGCTTGGTGCGGCGGTGCGGGTAGCTTTTTACTTGGAACTGCAAAAGCAAAAGGAGCCGATATTTTTATTACGGGAGACTTTAAATACCACGAGTTTTTTGATGCTGAAAACAAACTTGTTATTGCGGACATTGGACATTTTGAAAGTGAGCAATTCACAATTGAGCTTTTAGATAAGCTTTTAAGAAAAAATTTCACTACATTTGCACCTTATTTAACGGGAGTCAACACGAATCCGGTAAACTATTTTTAATACATGGCGACTAAAACAGTTACAGATCAAACGATAGAAGAAAAATTGAACAACTTGTACGAACTTCAACAGATCGATTCTTCAATCGACAAAATTAGAACAATCCGTGGAGAACTGCCATTGGAGGTTGAAGATTTAGAGGCAGAAGTTGAAGGATTACAGGTTCGCTTAAAGAAATTAGAGGACGAATTAAACGACCTTGAAACAGGCATTTCTGACCGAAAAAACATGATTAAAGACGCAAAAGCGGCAATCAAAAAATATACAGAGCAACAGAAAAACGTTAGAAATAACCGTGAATATGACTCAATTTCAAAAGAAATTGAATTTCAAGGGTTAGAAATTGAACTTTCTGAGAAAAAAATCAACGAAGCAAAAGCTAAAATTGAACATAAAGCAGAAATCATCAATACGTCTAAAGAACGGTTGGATGAACGCACAAAAGACTTGGAATTAAAGCAAAAAGAATTAGACGAAATTGCTGCTGAAACTGAAAAAGATGAGGAACGTCTCATCAAAAAATCAACAAAAGCAAAGAAAAACATTGAACCACGTTTGGTTCGTGCTTACGATCGTTTGAGAAACAATTCTAAAAATGGATTAGCTGTTGTGACAGTAGAGCGTAACTCATGCGGCGGATGCTTTAACGAAATTCCACCACAACGTCAGTTAGACATTAAGGCACGTAAAAAATTAATTGTTTGCGAACACTGCGGTCGTATTTTAGTAGAGCCGCTGAAAGAAGATTAATTTTTTCAAATACACAAAATATTGAGTCCCATCCACACACCATAGCTATGCTAAGTGTTCGGTTGGGACTTTTTTTATAAATAACCCTATATTTAACTAAAAAATTACGCAATGGGATTACTAGATGGAAAAGTGGCAATTATTACCGGAGCTTCTCGCGGAATTGGTAAAGCAATCGCCGAAACATTTATAAAAGAAGGTGCAACGGTTGCCTTTACTTACCTTTCGTCTGACGAGAAAGCAAAGGCGTTAGAAAATGAATTAACCGCCAATGGTGGAACCGCGAAGGGCTTTAAATCAAACGCAGCAGAGTTTGACGCAGCACAGCAATTGGCAGATGATGTAATGGAGGCTTTTGGCCAAATTGATGTATTGGTAAACAATGCAGGCATTACACGCGATAATTTAATGATGCGGATGAGTGAAGACCAGTGGGATGAAGTAATTAATACGAATTTAAAGTCTGCCTTTAACTTAACAAAAGCAGTATTGCGCCCAATGCTAAAAGCGCGCAAAGGCTCTATCATTAATATGAGTTCTGTTGTAGGTGTTTCTGGAAACGCCGGTCAAGCGAACTACGCAGCATCAAAAGCAGGGATGATTGGTTTTACAAAATCTATTGCGCAAGAGTTAGGCTCGCGTAATATTAGATGTAACGCTATTGCTCCAGGGTTTATTGAAACCGAAATGACAGATGCATTGGATGAAAAAGTGGTACAAGGTTGGCGTGATAATATTCCAATGAAGCGTGGAGGAACGCCAGAAGACGTTGCAAACACGACTGTTTTCTTAGCTTCTGACATGTCTGGGTATGTTACCGGACAGACCATTAATGTATGTGGTGGAATGCTTTGCTAAGCAACTAAAAAATAATTTAAAAGGCTGTTCGCTAAAACCGAACAGCCTTTTTTTATGCGCTATGGTTGTGACATTTAACCAAACTGGCGGACAAACATCTTAACAAATACGCTACTGTTTGTTTTATTTTTATGACGCATTGTGGAAATTCAATGTTATTTTTTTGGTATCTTGAAAAAAATTCTACGCGTGTTTAAAGCTAATATTTCAAAAAACGAAATCAACGAATTACCACTTGACCGTTACGAAGGTGAAATTACAATCGTAGACGCCTCACTGGATGTTGAAAAGGCTTTTATTGAAATTAACGCGCACCGATTAGTGGGGTTTGATACGGAAACGAAACCCGTTTTTGTTAAGGGTCAATACAATCATGTCGCGCTTTTACAAATTGCTATCCCGAAAAAAGTATTTCTTATCCGCATTAATTTGACGGGAATTACTCCCGAAATTGTTGATTTTTTTGAGAATGATTCGATTAAAAAGATTGGTGTAGGCTTACAGGATGATTTGGTTTGCTTAAAACGGATGACGGATTTTGAGCCAGCCGGTTTTGTGGAATTAAGCAAAAGTGTAAACGCTATTGACATTGAAGCAAACGGCTTACGCAAGCTCGTTGCGATTATTCTGAATTTTAGAATTTCTAAAAATGCACAAGTCTCAAATTGGGAGGCAGAAACCCTAAGCGACAAACAACAAACCTATGCTGCTACGGATGCCTGGGTTTGTTTGGAAATGTATGAAAAATTAAAGGAATTGGCTTTGATTTGAGCTTGACGCCATTGCAATTTTCCAACTTTAAGCTTCAGTTCCTTTATTAACCGCCTCAAATCCGCATTTTGTTTACTTACCCCTCCCCTTTCACATTGTCTAAATGATCGTCCCATTCTTTGGGTTGTGGATTATCTCTTAGTTTTCCGAGAGATTTACCAACGAGCATAGAAACAGTTGCATCTCCAGTAACATTAACCGTTGTGCGCAACATGTCCAACGGACGATCTACCGCAAAAATAAGCGTTAAGCCAATGGCTATTTGCTCGGCAGAAAATTTGTCCACCGCTTGCAATACAATTACCAACATAACCATACCTGCGCCGGGTACAGCAGCAGAGCCTATGGATGCCATTAAAGCGGTTAGTACAATAATCATTTGGTCGCCTATTGTTAAATCTACGCCTAAGGCCTGTGCAATAAAAACAGCTGCAACAGCTTGATACAAACTAGTACCATCCATATTGATTGTTGCCCCCACGGGTAATACAAAAGAGGAAACTTCTTTTTCTACTCCCAAATGTTCTTCAACCCGCTCCATAGTTACGGGTAAAGTAGCTGCGCTACTGCTTGTTGTAAAGGCTAAAAGTTGTGCCGGTGCCAATTGTTTTAAAAACCAGAACGGATTTTTTTTCACAAAAACACCGACCAAAAATAAGTAAAACCCAATCATTAACAATAAACCAAAAATGACAGTTAGCGCATATCGTAACAAGGCATACAAAATAGCCGGATCTTCTGATGATACAACAACGGCTGCTAGTAATGAGAAAACGGCGAAGGGTGCTGTAAGCATAATCATGTCCACCATTTTCAGCACTACATCATTTAATCCATCAAAAAAATCTTTAATTGGTTTTGCACTTTTTTCGGGTATCAAAAGCATGGCTATTCCAAAAAAGATAATGAAAAATATCACCTGTAACATGTTTCCATTATCCGCCATTGCGCCAAAAACGTTAGACGGCACCATATCCACTAAAAAGTCTAACGGCCCACTTGTACCTTGAGCATCTGCTTCTACCAATTTATCTGTAATATCAGTATTACCCGCATACGTCTCGGTCATGGTTTGTACAGTTTCATCATCAATCCCCTCGCCAGGACCAATTAGATTTACCACACCTAAACCAATGGTTATAGCAACTACGGTTGTACCTACATAAATTAAAATAGAACGACCGCCTATTTTTCTAAACTTTGAAATGTCCTTTAAATCAGATATCCCTTTTAGCAATGAGGCAATAATCAACGGAATGGCAATTAGCTTGAGCAAATTCACGAAAATTTTACCCCAAGGTTGTATCCATTTAATTACAAAATCTTTCCCCCAGTCAAGCTGTAGCATACCAATTCCAAAAAGAATCCCCACTACCATTCCTATTAGAATTTTAACGTGTAGCGGCATTTTTTTTCGGTTAGTGCTTGGTTGTTGCGTCATGATTTTGTGTTTTTACGAAAATACGTTTTTATTTTCAATTGTAATTTTATTAAAACAGCGATTAATTTAGAAATGTAACGCACAAAAAAAGCCCTCTTACTTTTCAGCAAGAGGGCTTTATATTTTAACTAGGTGAATAAGTTTCCTTACTCTCCTTTTTTATCAGAATCTTCTGATTTTTCCATTTCAGATTTCAAAGCAGAAAGTTCTCCACCGCTTAACAAGTCACCAAATGTAGATTTCTCTGCATTTACGTTGCTATGTGTATTTGACTCTTTTTTGCTTCTTCCACTTCCACCAGTTGATTTTGCCGGTGCTTCAATTTCTTCAAATGTACCTGTGTGCGAAACAATAAGTTTGCGTTGGTCTTTGTTGAATTCTAACACTACAAAATCCAATGTCTCTTCTGCTTTGGCTGTAGATCCATCCTCTTTACGTAAATATTTACGCGGACAGATACCTTCCACACCGTAAGGTAAAGAAACAACTGCGTTTTTGTCTTTCTTGGCATCAATGATAGTACCTTGGTGCGTTGTTCCGCGCTCAAAAGTCTTCTCAAATACATCCCAAGGGTTTTCTTCTAATTGTTTGTGTCCAAGTGAAATTCTTCTGTTGTCACGATCCAGTTCAAGAACAACAACATCTAATTTATCACCTACTTTACAAAATTCAGATGGATGCTTCACTTTTTTAGACCAAGAAAGGTCAGAAATATGAATTAATCCGTCAACCCCTTCTTCAAGCTCTACAAAAACACCGAAGTTGGTAAAGTTTCTAACCACAGCATTGTGCTTAGATTCTACCGGATATTTTTGCTCGATATCAGCCCAAGGATCTGGCATTAATTGCTTAATACCTAATGACATTTTACGCTCTTCGCGGTCAAGTGTCAATACTTCAGCTTCTACCTCATCTCCTACTTTCATAAAGTCCTGGGCAGTTCTTAAGTGCTGCGACCATGACATTTCTGAAACGTGAATTAAACCTTCAACACCAGGAGCTATTTCGATAAACGCACCGTAATCTGCAATTACAACAACTTTACCTTTAACCTTGTCGCCAACGTTAATTTTCTCGTCTAACGCATCCCATGGGTGCGGCTGTAATTGTTTTAATCCAAGTGCAATTCGTTTTTTGTTGTCATCAAAATCCAAGATAACTACATTGATTTTTTCATCCAATGTAACAATCTCTTCTGGGTGATTAACACGACCCCATGATAGGTCAGTAATGTGAATTAAACCATCAACTCCTCCAAGGTCAATAAATACCCCGTAAGATGTAATGTTTTTAACAGTTCCTTCCAATACTTGACCTTTTTCAAGCCCGCCGATAATTTGTTTCTTTTGCTCTTCAAGTTCTGCCTCAATAAGCGCTTTGTGCGAAACAACAACATTTCTGAACTCATGGTTAATTTTAACCACTTTGAACTCCATGTTTTTACCAACAAATTGGTCGTAATCACGAATTGGCTTCACATCAATTTGTGAGCCCGGTAAGAATGCCTCAATACCAAAAACATCTACGATTAAACCACCTTTAGTTCTGCACTTAACAAAACCAGTAATGATTTCTCCTGTTTTTAATACTTCGTTTACACGTTGCCATGCTCGGTGTGTTCTTGCCGTTCTGTGAGAAAGTACAAGTTGCCCGTACTTGTCTTCTAATTGCTCTACAAACACCTCTACAATATCACCAACCGCTAAGTCTGGATTGTAACGGAATTCGTTAATTGCAATTACACCTTCTGATTTGTAATTTACGTTAACTACCACTTCTTTGGAAGTCATCATAATTACTTTACCATCTATCACTTCTTTTTCTTGAATTGAGTTCAAGGTTCCGTCATAAATGTCGTTCAGTTCTGCAATTTCAGCTTCTGTGTGCCCGTCGTTTTCGTAAGCATACCAATCAAACTCTTGTGGAGCTTCTTCAGTTTTGCTTTCAACAGGTACTTCTACTTTCTCTGCAGTTTTCTTCTCCTCTTTTGTAGCTGTTTTTGCTACAACTTCCTTCTCTTCTACTTCTAAAGGTTTTACCTCCGGTTTTGCCGGGTCTGCTTGTGCAGGCGTTTCAGGTACTTTTACCTCTTTTTCGTTTGTTTTTTCTTCAGCCATTTTGGCATTCAATTTTGTATCCCAACTCCTTGATAATTGAGAGTTTTTAATAAATTAATCGCTCAAGGTGCGCTCCGTTATACCGTTAAACGGGGTGCAAAGATAGTGTTTTTCAGTAATCTATGCAAATTCATACCAATTATTGTATACTACAAGTAAAACACTAATTATAAGCGTCTTAAAGAAACACAGGTACTTTTAACTATTTTTTGTGAGTAAACTGCGGCTATTTTAATTGCAATTGCAGGGTTTAAAACGATACTGAACTTAGGCAAATGGAAATGGAATGAAATTTGTTATCTTCAGAATCAGAAAAAAGGTTGTTAACCTGTTTCACCTAACTTTATGCTTATGCTTCGTTTATTTTTATTTCTTTTTATCTGTGCAACGATTAGCAGTTGTAATAAAGACGATTATACCCGCATAAAATATCGTGTCGTCTCTAAAAATTCATTTGATATTGTGTACAGTGTTAACGGCAACACCTTTACTGAGTTCAATGAAAAAGGCGAACGGAAATCAAGCTACCGAGTAAAAAAGGGAAGTGATTTTTTATTGACCGCCATTAAAAAACAACCTCCTTTTGAGCTTTCTATTTTAATTTATATGGATGGGGAGCTATTTGGCAGACAAGACACCAAGGAAGTGAATGAATTCATTACATTATCCGGCATAGTGCCGTAATGATTTAGTTTTTAGCTTCAGTTAATTGGTTTGCGCGAATTCATCTATTTTCCAATAAAAATAGATACCTTGTTACAAACGTGTTAAATCAAAACAATGAAACCACTCATTTTATTCATTGTGCTTTTCTTTTCAACTAAGCTAATGGTACAAATTACGTATCCCACTAATTACCTTTCGGCAGAGGTGGGCTTGTATGACAGAGGTTTATTGGGTATTTCTTACACCCGTTTAAAACAAATCAAATCAGGTATTTTCATAGCAGTGGGTAGCGGGGCTGGTGTAGGTGCCGGTTTAGATATTATTTCTCTTAATGAAGCCTATATTGGTTTTAACCTCAACTTAAATTTAAAAACAGAAGTTTGGTTTGGAAAGGGTGAATTGAAGTTTGCAATGGGCTTACAACCAAAAGTAGTATTGCGCAATAGACCTGTGGAGTATTTTAAAACGTCATCCGTTGCCGGGCTCGCTTATTTGGGAATGGTTTTTATAGATGAAAAAGGGTTTTGTATGCAGGCGCGTGCAGGGTTTGGCCCGTATTATGATTTAAATATGTTGGAGCGGCAATTTAATGTCCCGTCAGTTGGATTCTCATTTGGCAAAGCCATTTGACATTTTAAGGAGCGCCTTAGTTACCAACATTCAGTTAGTTTTAAACTATTCTTCCACTTTTGGTTAAATTATTTAAAGCCGCACTACCCTACTTACACTTTTCTATTTTGAATATTGGATTTGGAATTGTAATTTTGTACGGATTTTTTTCGACAGAAAAAACACATTATCACTAAAAAATCAACGATTATGAAAGATATATATATAGTTTCTGCCGTTCGAACGCCTATTGGAAGTTTCGGAGGTGCATTATCAACAGTTTCTGCTACGCAACTAGGTGCCACAGCAATTAAAGGAGCATTAGAAAAGGCTGGCGTTTCTGCCGAACATGTGAATGAAGTTTTTATGGGTAACGTAATGTCTGCAAACTTAGGCCAAGCGCCTGCGCGACAAGCGGCACTTTTTGCTGGTATAGGACAAAACGTACCCTGCACTACTGTAAATAAGGTATGTGCTTCTGGTATGAAAGCAGTTAGCTTAGCGGCACAAACCATTTTAGCAGGCGATAACGAAATTGTTGTAGCCGGCGGAATGGAAAACATGAGTGCTGTACCGCATTATTACAATGCGAGAAATGCGACTAAATTAGGTGACGTAAAAATGATTGACGGCATGGTGAAAGACGGGTTGACGGATGTTTACAATCATGTTCACATGGGGGTTTGTGCTGAGAAATGCGCCAATGAAAAAGATTTTTCTCGTGAGCAACAGGATGATTTTGCAATTGAATCTTACAACCGATCTGCGAAGGCATGGGCTGATGGTAAATTCGCAGATGAAGTTAGTTCCGGTAGAAGTACCTCAACGTCGCGGAGATGCGATTATTGTTGCTGAAGATGAGGAGTACAAAAATGTGAAAATGGAAAAAATTCCAACGCTTCGCCCGGTATTTGATAAAACAGGAACGGTTACTGCAGCAAATGCTTCTACTTTAAATGATGGGGCATCTGCCTTAATTTTAGCAAGTGCTGAAGCGGTTGAAAAATACGGTTTAAAACCGATTGCTAAAATTAAAGGTTATGCTGATGCAGCACACGAACCAGAATGGTTTACAACTGCCCCTTCTAAAGCTGTGCCTTTGGCAATTTCAAAAGCGGGGTTAGAGAAAAATGACATTGATTTTTGGGAACTGAATCAAGCATTTGCTGTGGTAGGTTTGGCCAACATTAAAGAGTTAGGTTTAGATCCTGCTAAAGTTGATGTAAACGGCGGAGCTGTTGCATTAGGGCACCCACTTGGAAACTCTGGTTCACGTATTTTAGTAACGCTAATTAATGTGTTAAAACAAAATGGCGGAAAATATGGTGCTGCAGGTATTTGCAATGGCGGTGGCGGTGCTTCTGCTATGGTGATTGAAAATATCTAACCAACAGAATTTAATTTTTATTGCTTAAAATCGTTTGGGGTTCGCTTCAAACGATTTTTTTTTGAACCCTTTCTGCGAGTCATTGTATCACTTATTACTAAACACGCAAAGATGTTAAACGTAAATATACCTAAACCATGTCATGAGGACTGGAGCAAAATGACCCCTACTCAAAAAGGTGCATTTTGCGGTAAGTGCCAGTTAGAAGTTATTGACTTTACCAACCTATCAAACAATGAAATAAAAAACACCTTGTTTGAAGCGTGTGGAAAAAGGGTATGCGGACACATCAAACCTCAACAGCTGACGGAGCTCAACAGTGATTTTACACGGTGGAGAAATCAATCCGTAAAACAGTTTAAAGCTAAATTTTTATGGGCCTGTGTGCTCGTCTTTGGTATGACCCTTTTTGCAGGTTGTAGTGATGATGTTTATCAACCAGACGTTGTAGGCGTAATGGAATGTCACGACAATACGCACGAAACGAATACCCTTACCGGCGATACAATTTATAACGCACCGATTGCCCTTGGGAAAATGGAGATAACTGACGAACCTGCATCAACCTGCGCGGATAGTAATCAAGATTGTAACTTAACGACTCCAATTAAAGGCCAAATGATAGATGGCGAAATTGAGATTTCAGAAGATTATTACGACTCACTTGAACATGAACGCAACTAGCGTAAACTTTTTTAAGCACCTTTCTATTAAAAAGTGTGAAAAACTAAGTTTTAATGCTTTATTTCACTATCCTTTTTTGTTTACTTTCGTAGATAAGATTAAAGGTTGACTAAACTGTGCTAAAATTACCGAAACAAAATGTCCCGCGGTGGATTGTATTTGCAATTGATATTATTATCAGCTTAGCTGCATTGCTAATTGCTTATGTCATTCGTTTTGACTCTACAGAAATGCCCATTTCGCAAGAGTTGGAAATTTTTACCGAGGGTTTACCCATCTATATTCTTGTGCGTGGCGCTTGCTTTTTATTATTTAAAACACATCAGGGCATTGTTCGCCACACAAGTACAGAGGATATAAAACGGATTGCTTTTTCTGTTACGCTAGGCTCTGTACTATTTGCATTAATTTCGGTTTTAAAATATTATTGGTGGGATAGTTACTTCCTTTTTCCAAAATCCATTTTAATGGCTGAGTTTTTTGTATGCACCTTTTTATTGTTGGTGTTTCGATTTACCGTAAAAGTTGTTTATTTGGAACAAATTAAGCAGTATAAAGAGCCAATTCCTACCGTAATATATGGCGCGGGTATTTATGGGGTAATTACAAAACACACGTTAGATAAAGAAGCACGTTTGGACGGAGAAGTAATTTGTTTTGTAGATGATAATGCCAAAAAATCAGGCAAAACGTTAGAGGGGCTAAAAATTTACCATACCTCAGCACTTGAAAAAATCATTAAAGAAGAAAAAATTAAAAAATTAATCTTGGCCATTAAAAAGCCCGACAAAGCAAAAAAGCGGGCGGTTATTGATGTTTGTTTGGCAAATGGTGTAGAAATATTAAATGTTCCCTCTCCTACTGAATGGGTAAATGGCGAGTTTACTACAAATCAAATTAAAAAAGTAAAAATTGAAGATTTACTTGGCCGCGAATCCATCAAACTAGACCCCGAAAAACTCGTAGAAGAATTTAATAATAAAACCATTTTAGTGACAGGAGCTGCCGGTAGTATTGGTAGTGAAATTGTGCGGCAATTAGTCATGTATTCGCCAAAAAGCGTCATTATGCTTGACCAGGCAGAGTCTCCCCTGTATAATTTAGAGGTGGAATTGAAAGAAAAACGGTTGTTGCAGTTGACCGAATCTGTTATTGGCGATATTCGGAATATGGAGCGCTTAGAAAATGTGTTTAAAACATTTAAACCCGATTTTATTTTTCATGCTGCGGCGTATAAACACGTGCCGTTAATGGAAAGCAACCCCTCTGAAGCGATTATAACCAATGTGCTGGGCAGTAAAAATTTAGTTGATTTAGCCTTAAAATACAATGCCGAGCGTTTTATCCTCATTTCAACAGACAAAGCAGTAAACCCAACAAATGTAATGGGTTGCTCCAAACGCATTGCAGAAATTTATGCACAGTCAGCTAATCAATTAGGTAAAACAAAGTTTATTACCACTCGTTTTGGCAATGTATTAGGGTCTAACGGTTCTGTTATTCCACTTTTTAAGCAACAAATTGAAAACGAAGGGCCGCTTACCGTTACGGATAAGCGGATTACACGTTTTTTTATGACCATTCCAGAGGCCTGCCAATTGGTATTAGAAGCGGAGGCTATGGGGCAAGGTGGTGAAATTTTTGTGTTTGACATGGGCGAATCTGTCCGTATTTATGACCTTGCAAAAAAAATGATAACACTTAGCGGGCTTGAGCTTGAGCGCGATATTGAGATTAAAATAACTGGCTTACGACCAGGCGAAAAATTGTATGAAGAGTTGCTGACGAATGAAGAAAACACGCAAGAGACGCATCATCCGCAAATATTAATTGCAACAGTCAGAAATTATGATTTTGAGACCATATCATCCAACATTAATGAACTAACGCGGCTTTTTGCCTCACAAGATAATTTACAAATTGTAGCTAAAATGAAGGCGATTGTTCCCGAATTTAGAAGTAACAATTCTGTTTTTGAAAAACTTGATTTATGATTTCTACACTTATCCAAATACGTTTTAATGATTGTGATATGGGTGGGCATGTGCACAACGCAGCCTACCTTCACTATTTTGAATCGGCTAGAATTGGTTTTTTTCATACGGGTTTAAAGGGTAATTGGGATTGGAAAAAAGATGGGCTCATCATCAAAAAAAACACAATCGAATATCATATTCCAACGTTTATAGAGGATAACATTCATGTAGAAGTAAACTGTAACCACATTGGCTCAAAAAGCTTTACCCTTATCTATCATGTAATTGATGATAAACAGCAATTAAAAGCCTACGGCGAATCCGTTGTGGTGAGTTTTGACTACACCAAAAACAAACCTGTGGAAATTCCCGCAGCTATTCGTTTGGTTTTAAAGGAGCATTTTGTGGGAGAGGCGCAAAAATAAAATGCACTCCCCATATTTTTTAAACTGAAAATATTTGACAAATTGAAGAATTCATCTATTTTTACAGTAATTATGAAAACTCTACTCTCATTTGCAGCATTCTTTTGTATTATCAATATTACATATTCTCAAATTCCAACGGACAATTTAATACTTTACCTTCCATTTAATGGAACTGCTGAAGACATGAGCGGTAATGATTTAGATGGAATTGTTATTGGCGCGGACTTGACTGAAAATCGATTTGGAGGTGAAGAAATGGCCTACGATTTTGACGGTGTAAGCGACTACATTTCCATTCTGGACAATCCAATAATGGACGTCGAATTTCCTTTCTCTATATCGCTCTGGTATTACCGTCCTGAACCATCAGAAGGTATTGAAATGCTTTTTAAATCAGATGCGAATGATGATGCATACAGCGGGTTTTGGATTAATATGGCGGCAACTGGAGAAATTGTAGCTGCTTATGGAAACGGTGTAGGTATAGGGGCACCCCACCGGGTTAGTAAACGATCTTCTGAACCGATCTCTACAGGTGAATGGCATCATGTGCTTGCTGTTTATAATGATTTAAACGATATTGATTTATACATTGATTGTGAGTTAGATCCTGGGTTTTATTCAGGTAGCGCTACTGAAATGGTTTATTTGGGCGCTAACACAACAATTGGTAAATACGATTGGAGACTTTTTAATGGAACGATTGACGATATTCGAGTTTACAGTGATGCCATAACTGAAGAAGAAGTACCTTTTTTCTGTGAAGAAGGGCCTTGTTACGAAACTATTTATTTATATGATACCCTCACGGTATATGACACCTTAACAGTTTATGATACGCTCACATACTGTGAAATATTACCTTACTACGATACTATCCCAATTTATGACACTATCACTGTATATGATTCTTTAACGATATATGATACCATAACAATTTACGATACGCTCACATACTATGAAATATTGCCTTATTATGACACTATTCCTGTATACGACACTATAACCGTTTACGATACTATTGTTGTGGAGGTAACTGGTTTAGGGGAGTATTCGGACGGTTCTACTAAATTAAGTATATATCCAAATCCATCATCAGATATTCTTAACCTAGATTTCGGAGCATCTTATGAATTAATGAATGACCATAGTTTCTCTATTGTGGATTTAAATGGTAAAATAATTCACAACTCTCTCATCAGTAGTAGAACTGTTCAACTAAGTTTGAATGGTCTCGGTGTCGCCAGAGGTGTTTATCTTATTCAAATCAGAAACGGTAGCGCCGATCTGATAGAGTCCACTAAGTTCATTTATAATTAAAAAAAGGGGGGGGTAATTTTGAAAATAATTAACATACTGCTGACCTGTTCCTTTTTAGCGAGTCATTCGTTTTCTCAAATCCCAACCGAAGATTTAATTCTTCATCTTCCATTTAATGGAACTACAAATGATGAAAGTGGAAATGATTTGGATGGCACAGCATTTGGTGCTTCACTTACTTTAGATCGGTTCTCTTTACCAAATAGCGCTTTTGATTTTGATGGCGTAGACGATATAATTACACTTCCAGCGTCTGATTTATTGAACGTCGAATTCCCCTTTTCAATTTCTTTATGGTACTACAGAGATGTGGCTCCGGAGGGAATTCAAATGTTGTTTAAAACGGATGCTGACGACGAGACATACAGCGGTTTTTGGATAAATATGGCTACTACTGGTCATATTGTTGCTGCTTATGGAGATGGTTTGGGTTTTGGCGAAGGTCACCGTATAAGTAAAAAATCTACAGAGGCTTTATCTTTGGGTGAATGGCACCACATCACTGCTGTTTTCAATGCTTTGGAAGATATTGACCTGTACATTGATTGTATTCTTGATCCTGGCTCATACTCTGGTAGTGGTTCAACTATGACTTACTTGGGCTTTAGCACCACTATTGGACGTTATGATTGGCGTATTTTTGATGGTAAAATTGACGACATTCGTGTTTATAGTGATGGTCTTTCTGCTGAAGAAATTGATGCAATTTGTAAAGAAACAGCCTCAAGTAACAATATAAAAAAGGTCAACTTTTCGGATTTTGTTTCTGTCTATCCAAACCCTACAACTGACAAAGTATTTATTGAAATTGACAAAGATTTTTTGGACAAGAACAACTATGATATTCAAATGACAGATCTCTTGGGAAGAACCATAACAACAACAAAATTAACCAGTAGTTTCTTTGAAATTGATTTGAATGAATTAAACCTTGCTAGTGGAAGCTATTTTATTACTATTTCTAATAGTTCAGAAGTTGTAAACTATCATACAGCAAAAATCCAATATTTACGTTAATCAGTATTCTGTAAAGGGCATAATATTTGATTATCTTTAGTTATATAATCAAAATTTTCAACCGTAATGAGACGCTTATTATTCTTCTTTAGTTTTCTGATTTCTGCTTTTAGTTTTGCCCAATTAGGCGAACCATTAACCAACAACACCGAAAAAAAGGCGGATAAGCTGGCTGCACCTGCTTGTTATGCGGGTGACCTAAATATGGTGCCGGACTGCCAGGGATATGTTTATTCTGAATTTTCGAACATTGAAGGGAGAGAGGAAGAAGTTATTTTCCACTCAAAATCGGGTAAACCATTTACAGGTGATTGTAAAGTTTGTCACCAAAATGGTTTGCTTAAAATGCATTTAGATTACGTTAATGGACGATTAGTTGGCAGTGATACGGTTTACTACAATAATGGAAACATCAACTTAATAACTGCGCATGATGATGAGGGGATGGGAAAAGAGAATGGAAAATGGAAATTTTACCGTCCGGATGGTAGTTTAAAGTGGGAAAAAAATTATGAAATGGGGCTGGCACAAGGCGAACAACGTTTTTACTTTGAAGATTCTACCATTCATAAAATTGAAGTGTATAAAGACAATATGCTGCACGGAAAAAAGCAAGAATACTACCCGAATAATACCTTAAAAAAAGAAATTGACTATAAGAACGGAAAATGGAATGGCACGTACATTACGTATTTTAAAGACGGTAAAGTAGAATCTGAACAACAGTATGTTAATGGCGAAAAGGACGGCCCTTCATCTTATTATTATGAAAACGGAGAGTTGTTTTATACTGAAAACCATGATGAAGGCTCACGAGAGGGCTCATTTAAGAGAATGTATGCCACAGGCCGCATTTGGACGGTTGAAAATTACGATAAAGACCGAAGAGATGGTGATTTTGAAGAGTACTACGACAACGAAAAGAATACGATAAAATACAAGGCTACTTATAAAAAAGGAAAGTTGACGTATGAAATGTATTATGACGAATATGGTGGAGAAGTGATGTCACCCGAGCGCATTGAAGAGATTAAACGTAACCAAGCGTTAAAAGATGAAGAGAAAGGTGACGAAGACGCAAGCGGTGACGATAAAAAGAAGAAGAAACGAAATAAGAAATAAAACAGGCTACTTAAGTAGTTTTCTTTTCATCTTCAATAGCCAATCTTTTATGTCCGCCGATAAATTTAAACTTAGAATAATACTCCAGTAAAGCAGTGTAATTACGACAGTATAAAAAATCATTAATGGAATTGGTGCTAATGGAATGGTTATAAATGAAACTAAAGAAAGCATTACCGCTCCAATAACCAAGACTTTTAAAAAATTTAAATTAAACGGCTGTAAACCATACTTGGATTTAAGGTAAAACCAACGCACTATGTTTATAATTAACATGGCCAAGGCTGATGCGCCTGCAGCGCCTGTTATTCCCCACCTTGTAATAAATATCAGATTAAAAACAATCAACAATAGACCCAATGCCAAATTGAAATAAACGTTGAGCTTATAGCGCGCTGAAGTTGCTAATATTTCTGCATTAACCCCGGACATCATATCTATTAACTGAGCTAGTCCAATAAAAAAATAGACGTAAATACCGCTTGCATACTCCATATACCTTGCATTTAAGGTTAACGCAGGGGCTATTAATGCCCAGCCCATTATAAACAAAAACACCCCCACAACTGTATGACTTTGCACGCTACGTGTGTAAACGTTTGCTATGTTTTTCAAATCATTTTTCTTCCATGCTTCTGCCAATATTGGGTATGAAATTCGACGCACACCTCTAGCCGGTATGCCCACCAAAGAGCCTGCAAAAAACATAAGTGTATAGCCACCCGTTGCTTCTGTACCTAACATTTTATTTATCATTAATTGATCTATAGAAAGCACTAATATGCTAGCCACTGAGGCAAAAATACCGTAAGAACCGTACCGCAACATATCACGGGTGCGGTTTTGCTCAAATAAGCTTTTTTTGGGCATCAATAAGGGAGTCGATTTCATGAAAGAAAAAATCACAATAATTAGTCCCGGAAGGCAAAAGGCAGCAACATAAACGTAAACGAAGTAATCATAATCAATCCAGTCCAACCATAAAATAAGACAAGCAATGAAAATGACGAACTTGAGTAAAAAAGCCTCTAAAAATGAACCCAGGACGGAATTCATCATCATGCTCATGTAAATGTCTAAGTTTTTAAACAATATTCTGAAAAATATCATGGGAATGATAAAATGCGCAATCAGTTGAACGGCCGCTGTATTGGCACCATCCCCCAACACCCAGCTTTCTGTCAGAATAAAGGATAACTCAGCAAATACAATTCCGATTAATGATAAGAATACACCGAATAAAAAATAACCTGAATTTCCTTTTTCTTCATTTCTGAAAAGTGGAAACATTCTAAATGAAATTTGAGGAAAACCCAAACAAAATATCGTAGCGAACAACTGAGAGGTGGTGTCCAGCAAACCAATAGCCCCGAGTTGTTCTTTTGAAAGAATAAGCGGTTTTAAAATATTGGAAAACAACCCCACACCAATGCCTATAAAAGTAATGGCTGTAGTTCGGATGGCTTGTTTTTGAATAATTCCCATTTTGTCATTCCTTAAATCGCGTCTACATGTTGTAAAAACTCGCGTGTTCTTCTTTCTAACGGGAAATTTTGTCTAATTCTGTCTCTTACCTGTTGCGGCTCAATAGGCTGATTGAGGTTTCCGAATAACGAAACGATTGCCTCTTCTGTTTTTTTCTTTAAAACATAGCCACAATCATCAATAATATCTGGAATAGCTGCAACGTTACTGCCAATAGGAATACATCCGCACAACATAGCTTCACACAAGGCATTCGGAAACCCCTCAAACATTGAAAGTTGCAAGTAATATTTGTGCGCGTTGTAAATTTCCAACAATTCTTCTTGCGGTACATTAGAAATTAACTGAATATTAGCCGGACACTTTTCCATTAAATTAACTTTACCTACAATCGTAAATTCATAATGAGGAAAAGCTTTAGCCGCAGTAATTAATGTATCAATACCTTTCCGATAATACCCTACCTGGTCTACCGCAAAAGTAACGGTTAAAAAAGTATTGGGTTTTCGGTTCAACGCTGTCAACTTCCATTTAATAGTGTCATATCCATTCACCATTTCCAGTATTGGCGTTTTTATTTGCGGACAAAATGCTTTAATGCCTTGCTTAGGGTACTTAACGTCAACATACGTATATGTACTTTCTGTCAACGATTTATGTACGGGTAATATTAAATTTGAATGATGAAAGGAGTAACGCGTAAACCAAGCAATTATTTTTTTGTCGTGCGAACCATAATTAATCTCGGGCAAACGAGCACAATCGGTACCAATCGCAATAATAATTAACGGTTTTTTGGTAATTCGGCTAAACAATGAGGGTAAAAAAGATAAATAACCGGCTGACTGTGTTATTATGGCTTTGTAACGGTGAATATTGAACAATAGGAAAAAAAAATGTTTGATGAACGCAACAGGAAGTAAAAGCTTATTTGCCGTGTTAAACCGGTAGTTATCCACGTCATACTTCTGTTTTAAAATATTTACGTCGCGTTTTGCAAAAGTCGCATACAGTACAAATATCATTACTATTTTTTCGCGCTTTTCTGTTGATTGACTCATTTACTGAATTAATAGACACTACTAAACTAATTAATTTCCACCGATAAAATTAGACCGATTCAAGAATCTTTATTTATTTCTATATTTGGTGTTCATCACGTGGTCGTAAACGGCTCAACGCGCTTATGAAAGAGAAAAAGAAGGAGACTCCTCCCACCGTTATTATTAATAATGTTGTTCCGCTGAACAATGGTGACGTTGCGCTATTTCTTTCGCTTTATAATATGCTAACGAAGCACGGATTTAGCGTAAAAATTGCGGCTTATAATTACGAAACAGTTGTTAAACATTATCCTGAAATTCCTTTTATACCAGAACTAGCACAAGGTTTTTTGTTTCGTAAGTTGCCGTGGTTAAAACCATTTTTATTGCCCTTTTTATTTTTACGCAGTCGCAATTACAGAAAAGCGGACATTATTATTGGTGCACCGGGTGGATACGTAAACTCCTATTACTCCATTAAGAGTAGCTTATCTATTTTTAAAGTGGCTAAACGATTTGGAAAAAAAACAGCAATTTATGCGCAATCAGTTGGGCCGTTAAATCAAAAAGATAGTCGTTTTTTTAAACAATTAATGCGCACTTCTATTGACTTTGTGTTGGTAAGGGATGAGTTTTCAACCAACGTAATGCAATCATTAGATATACCCGAAGAAAAATACCTTAAATCCAAAGATGCTGCCTTTTTGCTTGGTTTTAAAGAAGCCGCAAAAAATACTACAAAAAAAATAGCGATTTCTGTTCGCAAGTGGGAGGATGACAACCGCAACATTAAGCATTTTAAGCAGATGATTTTGGCATTGGTACAAAAAGCTGTGGACGAAGGGTACCAAGTTGACTTTTTATCGACCTGTCAAGGCATTAATTTTTATAAAAATGATGCCCTTCTGGCAAAAGAAATTAAGGCTGAACTGCCGCAACGGTATCAATCAAAAGTTAAAGTGCTGTCAGATTATTATAATTTTCACGCCTTTTATGAACTATTGGAGCAGTATGATTTAGTGATTGGTACCCGCCTACACATGTGTATTACAGCACTTACAAAAGGTATACCAGCGTTGAATATTAGTTATGAAGTTAAGGGTAAAGAATGTTACACGTATTTGGGGTTGGACGCATATTCGATTGATTACAACGAACCTGTGGCTTCTGCTTTAAGCGCTTTTACATTGTTTCTCTCAAATCAAGACCCCATCAAGGCGCATTTAAAAACTGAAATTCCCAAAATAACGGCAGAAGTAACAGCTGACTTTGCCACCTTTAAAAGTAAAGTTTTAAGCGGTGTGTAGGCAATCTTTGCAATGTGTGTACAGTATTTAGTTTATGAAATTTCGGTTCATTCTATTTTTACTTTTAATTACCGTTCAATCTTATGCCAAAGATTTTATTCCATATACTTAATTAATCGAGTTACTATTGAAGGTTTTCAAAAAGATAGGACGTATGATGATGAAGGGAGTACGAAAACACTTGTAGCTTTGACAACTCTTTGTTTTTTATTCAATATAAAGAAAAGGAAAAGACGGAACTAAGTGATTTGAAGTTTTACAATACAAGCGAAACTAGGCTTCCGTTTCTCTCCTATTACATTATCGACACAATGAAACTAGAGACACAGTATACCTACAAATTAAGTTTACCCATTAAAAATACTAAACGTGTAGTAATAACCTGAGTTCGATTCTTCCAAATTTCCACGGAAGTATTGAAAATAGTGAGATTTTGATAGAAAAATGTGCCACATTGAGCGCAGTCGAAATGTAGTACTAACTGGTTAATTCAAGGCTTTTTCCGTTGAAAGATTGCTGTTTTCCATACTTTTCGAAGAATTGATTTCATATTTCCTTATACTTCGTTATGGTTTTTCGAAGTGAATACTCCTTCAAAACCATGCCTTGCCTAAAAAAACTGAAATCAACTGTGAGCGTTTGGAAGAATCAAACTCAGGTTAATACTCTATCGTCATGCTGTAAATGCTGAGGCTTTGAAAAAAGCGAAGTGGTCACCTAATCAGTGTATAACGGATAAATCGAAACCAAAAACTACAGGGTACTATCAGTTTGCAGTTGTTTTTGATATCGATAACCCATTATCAATGGTGGGTAAGTTAGAATTCAGTGTCAATTAATTCTTTTTTAGAATCGCCACATAATTTTTTGGATATCCTTTCTGGGTATACTTCTTTTTAATTTCTCTTCTATGAAAACCTACTGATAATACCCCAAACCAAAGCTTGGTAATTAACATAAATGGCGATAACAGGTATCCTGCAATTCCATCACTTATATGTTTAGGTTTGGTGGGTAAATACATTGCCATTCGATTCAACTGGTAACCTACGGTACCGTAATAACCTTCCATCCAATCCAATCGCTCAACCTCAAATGCAGTGCGCTTAAACAACTCTTTGAGTCCATATTGGGTATACCTAAAAAAGTCATAAGGTATTTCGTGCTCTTCATAAAATAGAGGACCTGTGTAAATCATCCGTCCTCCGGGCTTTAGTACACGATTTAGTTCATTTAATACTTTTTCCGGCTCTGGTAGGTGCTCCATGACTTGATTAAACAAAATGTAATCAAACCGATTATCCTCCGTTGGAATTTGTCTTAAATCACAAACATAAGTTGATTTAGCATATTCCTTGTCAACTTTTTCAAAATCGGCAGCTTCATATCTCGTATGTTTCAGCAAATGCCTATAAGGTTGAATTCCTGCTCCTGCATCTAACACAAGTGAATCATGCGGAATTGTATTGGCAAAAGCCTCATTTTCATTATAAAGTCTTGACCTAGATGAGTTAAATCCAAATTGTTTTTTTACGTATTTTAACATGCTAATGAAGCTTTACTTTTAAATTATTCGAGCAAAGATAAAGTATTGCTCCCATCTTTATCAAAAAATCAACCCCAAAACTTATCAAACTCCTCAATCAACTTTACCGTTAGTTGTTCTCTTGAATACTGTTCTATTGAACTATTTTCTAGATCAAAACCTCCTGCAATTACCTGCTCTATAAACTTTTTTAGTTGTGCTTTGTCGGCGTAGTCAATCATTTTACCGGCTTTTGTTTCTTCCAAAACTTTAGCTGCGTCACCGTCCACTGGTCCAATGCCTAAAATAGGTGTCCGAGCGCTCATGTATTCAAACATTTTACCCGTTAAAATGCCTTTTGCATTGGGTGTATTGTTTACTAACAACAACAGCAAATGTGATTTTAGTTGCTCTTTTATGGCTTCTTCATGTTGCAAGTACGGAATACGTTTTACATGTTCTGTAAGCCCTGCTTTTTCTATGGATTGTTTGACGTGAATATCAACTTTACCGACTAGTTTTATTTCTATTTTAGTCTTAAGTTTGGGTTGTTCTTCAAACAATTCTGCCAAGGCTTCCCATAAAACTTTGGGGTTGCGTGATTGATTGAGCGAACCAATATGGGCAATTGTAAATTTTTCATCTTTCGGAATGATTTCTTCGGGTATATCATCCGCATCATAACCGTTCGTAATTACCACTACTTTTTTTGCCCCAATGGCCTCAAACTCCTTCTTCATGGTTTCGCCCACGGTAATGGTTAAGTCGGCTGTTTGCAGTACTTTTTTTTCTAATCTATGGTGTTTTTTATCGGCTGCTTTGGTTAATTTTAATTCGCTGTAAAAATCTATGTTTGTCCAGGGGTCTCTAAAATCAGCCACCCAATGCACTTGATTTTCTTTCTTAACGCCTAGTGCTATCATGTGCATGCTGTGCGGTGGCCCGGTAGATACGACATAATCCACTGGATTTTTTTTCAGGTAATTATTCAAGTACTTTATGGACGGTTTTATCCAAAACTTACGGGCATCCGGAATAAAAAAATTACCCCGTACCCAAACAGAGAGGTTTTGAATTGTGCTGCTTTTTTTGCCATCCTCACTTAAAAAACCTGTGTTTATTTTTTCGGCTTTGTTTTTATTTGCTAGTTTTTTGTAGATGTTAAAGGGTTCCCAAATTTTAGTCTTGATTACTTCAATTCCCCGCGGAATGTCCTTTAACATGGATTGATCTATGGATGGATACTCGGGATTTTCAGGCGTGTACACAACGGGCTCCCAACCTAAGCGGTGCAAATATTTTACAAACTTAACCCAGCGCTGCACGCCAGAACCTCCACTTGGTGGCCAGTAATAGGCAATGACTAAAACTCTTTTTCCGGATTTAGAAACCATCTGTCTAATTTGCTTTTAACCTTCAGCAAATTCATTTTTAGGCGCTTCCTCTTCTCCATCATCTTTTCGCTTCACTTCTAAGAAAATACCAACCGCCAGTAAAATTAAAATGGCAATAGATCCAATTGTACCCATTGTACCGGCTTTTTGATAGGCCGGAGACGTAAATTCAAATACAACTTTATGCTCTCCTGCCGGAATTTCTATGGCGCGTAACACATAATTCACCCGCGAAATAGGAACAACTTCCTCATCTACCGTTGCTGTCCAACCATCTGCATAATAAATTTCTGAAAATACGGCTAACTGCTTGTCCGTAGATGATGTTCGGTACGTTATCCGGTCTGGGTGATAGTTCGTCATTTCAATTGTACCTTGTCCAGAGTAACTTTGTTTTGAGATGTTGTCCTGGAATTGTTGATCCACTACTGTTGTTTCTCTTGGATCCCAGCCTCCGCGGCCTCCTGCTGACAGTGCCAATACTTTTGTAAACAGCGAGTCTGGTGCGACATTATAAATCCAATTAATTCCAGTAGAGTCTAAAATTAAGGCCAATCCGCGGTCATCCACCGCATTGTAAGGAACTTGCTCAATAGGCATTGGTTGTTCCATACCTGGCAATTGTATGCTAATGGCTTCATTTCCGTTTAGTATAGCCGTGGCAGGCACAGGTTGCCCGTTTACCATTACTTGCCCAACGCCTTTATTTTCTAACCGAATGGCATTTGACGAATTTAAAGCCAATATTTCTGCATTGGCATCTTCCACATAGCTTACATTTTTAGTAAACCACGCATTGCCCATAGCATTTTCATTTAGCCGCGTTACTTTAGAATTTACAATTTTTCCGCGGTTATCGTATTCCGGTCGTAAAAAGTATTTTACGTTTAACATGTCTATAACAGCCGGGTTTTGATTCGATAAATGAAACTCTATCAAATCTTGATATCGGCTTAATTTTGCACCGTGGTAACCCCCTACTGATTTGTTAAAGTAAGAGGTATACGAACTATTAAAAGGGTTCCCTTCTTCAAAAACTCTGAAGTTTGTATTGCGGTTTAGCGCTCTATATGTCAGAAAGTCGCGTTGCAATTGCCGCTCTCTGCCACTAATGTCTTTATCTTTTAGTTCTTTATTTAGTACTGTTAGAGTCGAGTCTATTTTAGCAGCTAATTGTGGATTTTCCTGTATTTCAGCGTTTAAAATTTGTTGCTCACCTTCACCAGCGGCATACGGATACTTCATGGTATACGCTTCTGTCCATTGTTTGTAATTTTTTCCTGTTCCTTCTGTATTTAAATACCGTAAATCAACTACAATTAAATCCACTAGAATAAGCAATGCTAAACCGGCACCTAAGGCATATTTGGAAAAATTAAGGCGAATAAAGGCAAATACAAGCCCAATGGCCACAACTAAAAAGCCAAATGAACGCAATACGTCTTTTCTAAAAATTGAAATACGTGCTTCTTCCAACGCTCCAAATAAATCTGCCGCCTGATTTGGATCTGGTGCACCTTGCATAGCAACCATTTCTTGTGCGCTTAAAAATGTGTTAAATGCTGTTGGCATCCCCAGCAATACAAAGAAAAAGAGTAGAAACACACCGCTCACCACAAAAAATCCAATTAAGTCTTCTTTTATTTCTTCTCTGTTTTTGAATAAATAGTGTAAAAATAATATGCCGATTAGCGGAATACATAACTCGGCTACGACTAAAATAATTGTTACCGCACGCAGTTTGTTGTATCCTGGAATTATGTCTAAAAAGAAATCTGTTAAACTTTGTTCTACTATAGCATCACCTTGTGCAATTCCAAAAAACAGCAACAACGTAATAACAAGGGTTGCAATAAGCTGTGGTCGTTTAGTGAGGAAAACATTAATATTATACGCCAAAATGGGCAGCAATACAAAAGCAGAAACGTAGTTTTTCCCCCAACTCAGCATTATGGCCAATAGCGTGGCTGAAAGAAGCGCCCACTTAAAACGATCTTTAACGTAAACCATTCCTAAAAAAGCCAGGAACATTACAATAATACCAATGTAAACTGGCCCTGAAGTAAACGGTTGGTCGCCAAAATATTGATTGCGTTGTGCAACCCAATCCTTATATTGCGGATTGACGTCAAGGTCTTTTATTAATTCTTTATTATCCGGATTTTGACCGATTGATTGGGTTTCTCCACCTTTATAATTGGGTACAAACAATGTAAAAGTTTCACCCCGCCCGTAACTCCAATTGGTTACGTATTCACGGTCTAGCCCTTCTGTTTTAATGGATGCATTTGACTCTCCATTTGCATTTATAGTTAAATCTGTGCCTCCGCGAATGGTGTTTTTTGCATACTCAGCCGTGCCAAATATATTTCCGTAATTTACCATTACAGCCAATACATACCCAACAACCAATAGCCCTGTGACCTTAGCAAATTTTGCCATTTTTCCTGTTTGCAAGTGTCTTGCAAATTCTGCAATGCCCAGCATTAGCAGTACAAATGCCATGTAATAGGTAATTTGAATATGGTTGGCATTTAGCTCAATCATCATAAAAATGGCTGAAAGTGCAACACCCAACACCCAGTTTTTTGCCCTGTACGCCATTATAAAGCCTGCAACCATAAGAGGCGCCAAGCCTATTGCCGCGGCTTTGGAGTTGTGTCCCGCCTCTAATATTACAATAAAGTAAGAGGATAATCCGAACGCGAGCGAGCCTATAATGCCCACCAGCGGTTTTAATTTTAAACTTAATGCTAATATGTAAAAGCTAATAAAGTAGACGAACAAAAAGAAAATTGGCGCAGGTAAACCGAGACGTACAAGCTTTGTGATACCGCGCGATAGCCAGGTCCCTTCATAAATCATAGAAATTTGTGTGGTTGGCATCCCTGCAAACATGGCGTTTGTCCACAAAATTTGTTCATTGTCCGCCTCTCTGTAATCAACAGCTTCTCTCGACATTCCGACAAAACGTGTAATATCACCTTGGTCGATACGATAGCCTTTCAACGCAGGCGCAAAATAAACGCAAGAAATGATGATGAACAATAAAACAGCACCAATGTGCCAAAGGTTTGGTTTTTTAAGGATTCGATCTTTTAAATTCATTGATCAATAAGTTTTCTTGCAGTTGAAATTACGAATAACGGCAACCCCAATTGTTTTATGTTGAACGCGTAGCTAAAATAGGATTTTTTAACGAAAACCGACTAAAAGTGGTGTGTCAGTCTTCTTTAATCTCTTCATATTCTGCAAAATCATCTGTTTTAGCTGATTTTCCAATTTTGGTTATGGTTGTACGCCCGTAGTTTTTTTTAGCATCTTCTACCATTTCATCTGAATGGCGATTTTGCCGTTTAGTTTTTTCGTGTTCTTCCATATTACGTTTGGCAATCATTACTTTACCAATTAATCGCATTAAAACAATTATGCCTATTATAATTAGTAACGTTCTGACTACCCCTGTAACACTTAGTATAACCATTATTTACTCAAGTATAAATTACGTTCGCTGTAAATTTCTTGGAAATAAGGGTCACGCAAGTCATCTATGAATCGAATACCTTCTCCGGTAGATTTCATTTCTGGCCCTAACTCTTTATTTACATTCGGGAATTTATCAAACGAGAAGACCGGTACTTTTATGGCGTATCCTTCTTTATGCGGCTTAAAATTAAAGTCCGTTACTTTTTTGTCTCCCAACATTACCTTTGTTGCATAATTCACGTAAGGCTCGCGGTAAGCCTTTGCTATAAAAGGCACTGTGCGCGAAGCACGTGGGTTGGCTTCAATTACGTAAACCTTATCATCCTTAATGGCAAACTGAATATTTATTAAACCTACGGTTCTAAGCGCCACGGCAATTTTATTGGTAATCTCTTCTATTTGTGCAATTACCAAATCACCTAAATTGTAAGGCGGCAGCACTGCATAAGAGTCTCCAGAGTGGATACCTGCAGGCTCTATATGTTGCATAATTCCTATGATGTAAACATTTTCACCGTCGCAAATTGCATCTGCTTCGGCCTCAATAGCTCCACCTAAAAAGTGATCTAACAAAATTTGGTTATCTGGAAGTTCATTTAAAATGTCAACTACGTGATGTTCTAAATCTTCTTTATTGATGACGATTTTCATTTTTTGTCCACCCAATACGTAAGATGGTCTTACCAGCAACGGAAAGCCAAGTTCGTCTGCTAATTCTAATGCTTGTTCTGCACTTTCTACCACTCCAAACTCTGGATAAGGAATGTTATGATCTTTTAATAAATTAGAAAAACGTCCTCTATCTTCCGCTAAGTCTAACGCGTCATAAGATGTTCCCATTACCTGAATTCCGTAACGCTCCAGCTTCTCGGCTAACTTCAGGGCCGTCTGTCCACCAAGTTGTACAATTACGCCAACCGGTTTTTCGTGTTTAATAATGTCATAAATATGTTCCCAAAATACAGGCTCAAAGTATAATTTATCTGCCGTGTCAAAATCGGTAGAAACTGTTTCTGGGTTACAGTTAATCATAATGGTTTCGTATCCACACTCTTGTGCGGCTAACACGCCGTGCACGCATGAATAGTCAAACTCTATCCCTTGCCCAATTCGGTTTGGCCCCGAACCTAATACGACAATTTTTTTCTTGTCAGATACAACAGACTCATTTTCGTATTCAAAAGTAGAATAGTAATACGGTGTTTGTGCGGCAAACTCTGCTGCACATGTATCTACTAGTTTATAAACGCGGTTAATTCCAAAATCAGTCCGCTTTGTGTACACTTCAGATTCTAAACACCTAAGTAAATGCGCAACCTGACGATCGGCATATCCTTTTTGTTTTGCTTCAAACAACAATTCTTCCGGAATGGAATCAATATGGTGCTTTTCAATGCGTTTTTCTAATAAAATTAAATCTTCAATCTGGCGTAAAAACCAAATATCGATTTTTGTTTTTTGCTGAATCGTTTTGAATGGAATTCCAAGTTTTATGGCATCATAAATGTGGAAAAGGCGATCCCAACTTGGATTACCTAAACTGGCTAACAGTTTATTTTGGTCAGTAACTTCTCTTCCATCTGCGCCTAGTCCGTTTCTGCCAATTTCTAACGATTGACATGCTTTTTGTAAGGCTTCCTGGAAGCTTCTTCCAATGGCCATCACCTCGCCTACAGATTTCATCTGAAGACCTAATTTGTCATTTGCCCCTTCAAATTTGGCAAAATTCCAACGTGGTATTTTTACAATTACATAATCTAACGTTGGCTCAAATAAAGCTGATGTTGTTTTTGTAATCTGGTTTTTTAATTCATCAAGGTGATATCCTATCGCCAATTTTGCAGCAATTTTTGCAATTGGGTATCCTGTTGCTTTAGATGCCAATGCAGATGAACGCGAAACGCGTGGGTTAATTTCAATGGCAATAATATCCTCTTTCTCGTCGGGACTAACGGCAAATTGCACATTACATCCACCAGCAAAATTTCCAATGGTGCGCATCATTTTAATCGCCATATCACGCATGCGTTGAAATGCCGTGTCAGACAACGTCATAGCAGGAGCCACGGTAATTGAATCTCCGGTGTGGACACCCATTGGGTCAAAATTTTCAATCGAACATACAATTACTACATTGTCATTTGAATCGCGCAATAGCTCTAACTCATATTCTTTCCACCCCAGCAAGGCTTTGTCAATCATCACCTCTCGAATTGGCGATAAGTGCAACCCTCTCGTCAACATCTTATCAAACTCTTCCTCTTCGTATACAATTGCCGCTCCGGCACCTCCTAATGTGTAAGATGCGCGAATACAAAGCGGGAAACCATATTCCTGCGCAATTCCTTTCCCTTCTAAAAAAGACTTAGCCGACGACTGTGGAGCCATTGGTATGTCTATTTTTTCCATCAGATCACGAAACGCTTCTCTGTTTTCTGTAATCTCTATGGCATCAATGTCTACACCAATAATTTTCACGCCATGCTCTTCCCAAATGCCCATTTCGTCGCATTTTATAGCTAAGTTTAAGGCAGTTTGTCCTCCCATTGTTGGCAAAACAGCGTCAATTTTGTGTTTACTAAGAATTTCTCTAATCGAACTTACCTCCAGCGGTTTCAAGTAAATATGGTCCGCCATTACGGGTCCGTCATAATTGTAGCCGGGTTGCTATTGATTAGTGTCACTTCAATCCCCTCTTCTCTCAATGATCTGGCGGCTTGTGAGCCGGAATAATCAAATTCGCAGGCTTGTCCAATTACTATAGGTCCGCTTCCGATTATTAGGATGGATTTGATGCTGTTATCTTTAGGCATAAGGTAGAATTTTTTCCGTTTGAAAATCGCGGTCAAAATTAATGAGAATAATCTGTAATTTCATAAACAAAATGGGAATGTTATCCACAAATTGTTGGTTTTACCCCTTCTTTTTAAAATAAAATGCCCGTAAAATCCTGTGCTTAATGAATCAACGTCATTTAATGCAGTTCTGTTTTTAACATGTGCATAAATCTTGGATTGTTTTTTATCTTTGGTCATCTTATAAATGCATTGGATAAATGAAAGAACACTCAACAGTATTGAACAAGCATGAAATAACTCAAAAAACGGAACGTATTGCATTTGAAATTTACGAAAATACGTTTAAGGAGACAGAGCTTATTTTAATTGGTATTTCGGGCAACGGTTTTTCACTGGCAGAGCGTTTACACAGTGCGCTCAGCAAAATTTCAGATCAATCCATCACATTGTGCGAAATTACTGTAAATAAAGAAGCTCCGCTGGATGATGCTATTGTTATGAGCATTGAAGATGATGAATTAAACAATAAAACTGTTGTATTGGTAGATGATGTTATTAATTCTGGGCGAACTATGATTTACGCGGTAAAACGCATTTTACGCACACGTTTAAAATCATTAAAAACAGCAGTTTTGGTCAATCGTACGCACCGTCGCTTTCCTATTCAGGCAGATTTTGTAGGCTTACATGTTTCAACTACGTTAAAAGACACAATTATTGTAGAGCTTGGGAAAGCCGAAGTAGCTTATTTAAAATAGCTTTAAATGCCTTAAAACAGACTGTTTTTATCCAAAACAGGTTGTTCCTAAACAAATTGTGTGCGTTCATAAAACAAATTTGCACCGTCTGTTATTATTGGTTAACATTGAATAACCCAATAAAAAAATAGACCTAAAACAACGTATCAGATCTATATTTTATGGTTGTTTGACCATTGAAAAAATAAACGCTGCCATGTTTTATTTTTTCAAAGCGTGTGTTAGTTGGCAGACTAACTCAAGTGACGATTTACGGTGTAGGTTGCCCAAAATACACTGAAATCGTATTCATTACTTACTAGAGTAGGCATTTTTAACAAACAACAACATTATGAAAAAATTATTTTTATTATCCGCCATTTTTGTACTGAGTATTTTTACCACAAATGCACAAACAGTATCGTTTACAAATACTTCTGGAGTTGACTTAATTGTGTCATTACATCAATATACAGGCACGTGTGCTGGTATTACTGCAGCAGATTATTACTATGATGTACCGGACAACTTTAGCTATACTTATAACTATATGGTCAACCAATTTGGTAATCCATTTAGCGGTAAAGTGCTAGGCGTTAGCTTTCAAGAAACTCCCGGAGGATGCCCAGGAACAGCATCTTTTTGTGTTGCAGGTGCATTAACTGTAAGTGGCACAGCTCCTGCTCCATGTGGTTTAAATGTTTCTTGGAGCGCAAATGGAGGAAGCATTGTTATTAACTTTTTTTAAACCAACATCATCAATTTATGAAGGGGGTGCAATGAAGAAATTCAATTGCACCTTTTTTTGTGACTTGATTTTAACCTGTGGTATTATTCTCCTTAACAGTTGAAGCAATCATCTCAATACAACGCATACCGTCAATTGCGGCGGAGACGATACCTCCTGCATATCCGGCTCCTTCTCCGCACGGATAAATTCCTTCAACCTCTAAATGCTGTAACGTATCTTTATCGCGCGGAATTTTAACCGGGCTGGATGTCCGCGATTCTGGCGCGTGTAAAACGGCCGTATTCGTTAAAAACCCATTCATTTTTTTTCCGAATTCTAAAAAGGCTTTTTTTAGTGGTTTTACGATTAATGGAGGTAAAACGCTATTCAAGTCAACGGCGGTTAACCCTGGTTGATACGAAGTCTGAGGTAAATTCTTGGAAAGTTTACCTTCTATAAAATCCATTAAACGCTGGGCTGGTACTGCCTGTGTTTTTCCGCCCGCTACCCAACAATCATGCTCTACTTTTTGTTGAAACCTTAGGCTTACAAACGGGTCATTTTCTGCAAAGCCGGGTAAGTCTTTTGGTTCTACTTGTACAACTATTCCAGCATTCGCATACGGGTTATTGCGTTTTGACGGTGACCAACCATTGGTTACTACTTCATTTTGCCGGGTGGCGCAAGGTGCTACAATTCCGCCCGGACACATGCAAAAAGAATAAACACCCATACCGTCTACTTGTGCTACTAATGCATAGGCTGCCGGTGGCAAATCTTCTCCGCTTAATTGTCCGTGGTATTGTATCGTGTCAATTAAATCTTGCGGGTGTTCAATACGAACGCCAATTGCAAATGGTTTTGCCTCTAGTTTTACATTTCGTTTGTGTAATAGGTCAAAAATATCTCTGGCCGAATGTCCTGTTGCTAAAATCAATCGGTCGCAATTGTGCCAATTTTCACCATTAATTTCAATGCCTTTTAATACGTTGTCATCTATTTTTAAATCTGTTAGTTTTTCGCCAAAGCGCACTTCACCTCCACATGCTATAATTTCCTCGCGCATTTTGGTAATAATTAACGGGAGCTTATTGGTACCAATGTGCGGGTGTGCATCTACTAAAATCGAATGATCGGCACCAAAATGGACAAACCATTCAAGCACTGTTTTTAAATTTCCTCTTTTTTTCGATCGGGTATATAATTTACCATCTGAGTAAGTACCCGCGCCTCCTTCTCCAAAACAATAATTTGACTCCTCGTTTACAATATGTTCTTTATGAATTTTAGCAAGATCGCGTCTGCGTGCCCGCACATCTTTTCCACGTTCAAAAATTATCGGTTTTAGCCCTTTCTCAATGGCTTGCAGTGCTGCAAAAAGTCCGGCAGACCCCGCTCCAATAATGGCTATTTCTGGCGCGTTGGATACATTTTGTGCCGTAAAAAAACGCGTTTGCGGCTCGAACGGTTCGCCTATGTAAATGGCGAGTCTTAAATTGTATTGAATATGGCGTTTTCTTGCATCTATAGAACGTTTTAGCGTTTCTATGTGGTCAATAGCGTCAATTCGGATGTCTAGCGTTTCTGTAATACGCGCATTGATGTAATCTTCATTGTTAATGAACTGTGATGGAATACGAAGGTCAATAATTTTTTTCATTACCCCTCAAAGGTAAGTGAAAACCACCAAACTTGTGACTTTAAACTTTCTAAAGGAGCGGAAAAAAAGGTTTCATCCTGAATCAATAAATTTTTGACGCCATTTGTTAATTTGATTTCTAAACCAAATTTAAAATAGGGTAAAAAAAAGTCAAATCCTCCACCAACATGGTATTGAAAGTCGTGTTTTTGTAGTTTTACAATTGGCGCGCCCAGCGTTTGGTCAACATCACTTTGACTGGCTAAATCGTAACTATACCCAAATCCACCTAAGGCATATCCCACAAAATTATTAATTCGCTTGGTATTAATTTTAACTACCAACGGAAAATTAAGTAATGTTGGCTGTGTACGCGTAATTTTGTTTTCGTTGCGCCCGTTTTTTAAAAATGTATAGTCAAACACCGTTTCATGAAACGTTAACGAAGGTAACAAGCGCAAGTGAACTGTTGGATGGATATTCCATGAAACTAACGGTAAGTGAATAGCAAAGCCCGGCCCTCTGTTAACGCTAATTTGTGTAATAGAGTCAAATTGTGTAAACCCTTGCTTTAATTCATACCGATAACCACTTGAGGTAACTCCTAAATGACAGCCAAAGTGAAATTTTTTCCGCTCAAAATCTGGATAGTTTTTACCATACCGTTGCGCTGAGGCTGGTAATGCTAAAAAGCAAAGTAGCGTTATAATTACAACTTTTAAATTCATCCTCTACCGATAACGGTTAATTTCTTTTTTTCGTATCAATCACTTTCTGTATAGCTAAAAAAACAGGTGAAGTTACACATTTCAAAACAGAAATTAGTGTTTTTACTTTTGTCCGTAATAGATTGTTGCAATACCCCCACCTACAATTTTTGACTTCATATTGCGGTAACCTACTTTTTCCATTATTTCTATAAAAGCCTCTCCCTCTGGAAAAGCAGCAACAGATTCAGGCAAGTAAGAATAAGCCGCCTTGTCTTTAGAGACCGCTTTTCCAATCGTTGGAATAATATATTTTGAATGAAATTTAAAATATTGCTTTACCGGAAATTTTTTCGGTTTGGAAAATTCCAGTACAACCCCTACTCCCTTTGGTTTTAACACCCTTAGCATCTCGGATAATCCTGCTTCTAAGTTTTGAAAATTTCGTACACCAAACCCTACGGTATAGGCATCAAAAGTATTATCCTCAAATGTTAGCTTTTCTGAGTCTCCTTGTACCATTTCAGTGATGTGGTCTACCGATTTGGCTTTCATTTTTTTTCGACCCACTTCTAACATTCCGTTAGATAGGTCTACACCCACTATTCGCTCTGGATTGAGTTTTAGCGCAGCAATTGCAAAATCACCCGTTCCGGTTGCCATATCCATAATAACTTTTGGCTGAAAAGGCTTTAGCAATCGGATGGCTTTTTTTCGCCAAATCTTATCAATTCCCAATGAAAGAAAGTGGTTCAAAAAGTCATATTTGCCAGAAATATTGTCAAACATCTCAGCTACTTCTTCTTTTTTACTTGAATTTTCTTTATTGTACGGTTTTACTTTTGTTCCCAATTTCTCTTCTATTACTGCTCACGCTTTTACAATCGTAACGCTTCGCTCATTAACTTCTCTCTATCCACGGTACTTACACCTACTTTTTCGCAGACTAACCCACCTGCCAAATTTGCAATTTCAGCCACTTGTTTTGCATCTAAGCCACACACCAAACACAATGTTGCTACACTAATTACGGTATCTCCTGCACCCGAAACATCTGTTATATCTCGCAAATGTGCCGATATAAAATGATCTTCGTCCTCGTTATTAATATAAACACCATGTTCTGAGAGTGTAACAAATGTGTATTTAGGATTTAACTTTGCTTTTAACTCGGCAATCCCCTCTAAAAAAACAGCCCGTTCTGACATTTCAAAACGTTTTCCTAAACCTTCTCTCAATTCTTTTAAGTTTGGCTTAAAAAGAGTAACGTTTTCATAGCAAAAAAAGTTCTCCAATTTAGGGTCTACGGTTGTTATTATTTTTTGCTCATTTGCAAATGCTATCAAACTTTTAATCACCTCAGGTGTTAAAATACCTTTATTGTAATCTTCAAAAATAATAGCGTCCGCATTTTCAACAGTTACTACCTCTTTCACTTTTTCAATTAAGGCAAACTCTGTCAAAGAGTTAATCGGGGTAGTTATTTCATGGTCTACCCGCAACAATTGCTGATTATTACCTATTACCCTAGTTTTAACTGTTGTTATACGCTCGTCAGACTGTAATAAACCTTTGCTTGAGAGGTTATTTTCATTTAAGCATTTATTAAATAATTCGCCTTCTTCGTCTTTACCTATAACTGAACAAATAAAAGGTTTTGCACCAAGTGCTTTAAGGTTCAGAGCAACGTTTGCAGCACCTCCTAAGCGGTGTTCTCTGCCTTTAAATTCAACTATTGGCACGGGCGCCTCTGGTGAAATACGGTTGACAATCCCTTTCAAATAGGTATCAATCATTACATCTCCGACAACAATGATTTTTTTATCGGAAAATGAAGCAAATATATTTTTTAATTCAATCATTAATTCAGTTTCTCTAATGCACTTTTTATTCGTGAAATGGCCTTCGTCAATTCAGCTTCTGAAGTGGCGTATGAAATGCGAATGCAATTAGGGTCACCGAAGGCTTCTCCGGTTACGAGTGCCACCAACGCCTCATCTAATAAATACATGGATAGGTCTGTGGCCGTTTTAATGGTATAGTTTTTATACGACTTTCCAAAAAAGCTTGAAATATCTGGAAAAACATAAAAAGCGCCTTCGGGTAAATTTGTTTTTACACCTTTTATTTCATTTAGTAACGTAAGCACTAGGTCGCGGCGTTTTTTAAACGCTGTTACCATGTAATCCAATACCTTTGGATCTGCCTCTACTGCAGTTTTTGTAGCGCGCTGGCTAATTGATCCGGTGCCAGAAGTGTATTGTCCTTGAATTTTAGAGCATGCTTTTGCTATGGCTAAAGGCGCTCCAATATATCCTACGCGCCATCCCGTCATAGCAAAGGCTTTAGAAACACCGTTCACTGTAATTGTTTTATCATAAACACCCGGGAAAGATGCAAAGCTGTAATTTTTCCCTTCAAAAATAATGTGTTCATAAATTTCATCTGAAATCACATAAAAATTTTCAGTTTCGGCCACAACTGCTGCTAATCCGGCAAGTTCATCCGACGTATAAGCAGACCCGGTAGGGTTACACGGGTTACTAAACACCATTAATTTTGATTTCCCGTTCAATGTATCTTTGAGCTGCTTCGGGGTTATCTTAAAATCATTTTCTATACTCGTCTCTATAATTACCGGTACTCCACCAGCCATGCGCACTTGCTCTACGTAAGTTACCCAATATGGAGCTGGCACAATAACTTCATCCCCGGGGTTGACCAACGCTAAAATTACGTTGATTAAACTTTGTTTTGCTCCGGTGGATACCACAATTTGGTCGGGGGTATACTCCAGTCCATTATCCCGTTTAAATTTAGCGGCTATGGATTCTCTTAAGTCACCATAACCCGGTACGGGCATATATTTAGAGTAGTTATCATCAATGGCTTGTTTTGCCGCAGCTTTTATAAAATCTGGCGTGTTAAAATCGGGTTCGCCAAGACTCAAAGAAATAATATCTTTTCCGGCTTCTTTTAGTTCTCTACTTTTTGCCGCCATGGCTATTGTTGCAGATTCTGCTAGGTTTTTAACACGGTCAGAAATTTGGATCATGGAATTATTTTTAATGTCGTACAAAGTTAGAATATTTTACGGGTTGCGCCTTTTCCCAGTGAGATATATTCTTTAATTTCTCCTTGGTTTATCTCTAAAAAGACATTCCACTTTTTTCGTATGGGTAAGCGTTAAACGTCCCTGTTGCAATAGCTACCGGAGTTTTGTCTTTTTCTTGGTAAATCAACCCTTCCGCTACAATAATTCGGCGTCCTTTAGAAACTACCTTCCCTTCACCAATTAACACATCTCCAAGCCTAACAGGGCTTAAAAAGTTAATTTTAAATTCAACTGTAGAAACTAAATTGCCATCTTCTGACGAAACGTAAAGCGCGGCCAATCCCAAAACACCATCCATATAACCGGCTATAATTCCGCCATGTGCAGTGGTTGGGGTTGCCAAATGCTCTTTTTTTATTTCCAACCGATACGCTATGTTATCTGCGGCAAACTTCGTCAACTCCATTCCATTATGGCGCCCAAAATTGTTGGTCTCTTTATAGGTTTTTATTAAAATCTCTCTAAAATTCTCCATGGTAAAAAAATGCAGTAACAAGTATACAATTGATTTTTAAGACCACCGGTACGAATTGACGGAAAAAGCAGCACCTTTTTAATTTTTCAAACTTCTGTTTTGTGAAGAAAAAAAATATATTAACTTTGTATTCGCTTGCTAAAAAAGCGCATTTTATTGAATTTTAAGCGGGAGTAGCTCAGTTGATAGAGCGTCAGCCTTCCAAGCTGAGGGTCGCGAGTTTGAGTCTCGTCTCCCGCTCAAAACAAAAGCCCGGCGAAATCTGTCGGGCTTTTTTATGCGGTTATATTTCTTTTGCTAATAATGGTAATACCTGTATCTGCCGTTTATTCAACTTCCCTTTCCCAATTAATAAAACAAATTGTGTTTTTGATTGAACTACTGCTATTATTTTTCGGACAACACCATTTTTCTTTATCCCAAAAACTGAAATTGCCCTTTTATCATCTTCTTCTTTCAGCAATAATTCATATTCGCCCTTTGCTAAAATTGCCCGCTTTGCGTAATCTTTCACTTTTTTTTCGTCACCAAAATAATTAAGGTACTTTAACGTAGTTAACGATTTTAAGACATCTATTGCTTCGGGATAATCCTCATCTACCAAAAATGAAGCCGCTTTAGGTGGAACAATCCTTGCTTCCATATCACGGTCATTTTTATGTTTTTTATAATAATCATTTATAGGGTGTGCTTTTATTGCTATGGCAACAAATAAGAGTGTTACCATTAATCCAATTCTTCCGCATCTTATTCTTCCGTTCATCATCTACTTTTATTTTTAAGGTATACTGTACATATAATTGAGCCATAGTATTTTTGTTACATTTACTCCAAACCTGAGTTCGATTATTCCAAATTTCCACAGAAGTCTTGAAAAAAGTGAGGTTTTGACAAGAAAAATGAAATCAACTGTGAGCGTTTGGAATAACCGAACTCAGGTTCCAAATTAAAACCGCTTTTAAGAAAATGTGTGTTGTAATTAACCTTTCGTCAGATTTTTACGTCATTAAGATATGATTTTGTTCAATTCAAAACTTCTGTATGTATTAATAGGGGTGTTTCCCTTTTTAGTAAATGCCCAAACAGTAGGCACATTGCTGAATACACCAGCGGCATTAAATGGCTACACGTTGCTTTCTCCTTTAAATGATTCGAGTACCTATTTGATCAATAATTGTGGAGAATTAATGCATAAGTGGGAAACCTCATATCTTCCAGGAAACCATGCTGAATTAGATGATGAAGGTAACCTTTACAGAAGTGGTGAGGATGAAAGTCCTTACCTTTTTGCCGGAGGGCAAGGTGGTGTGCTTGAAAAATACGATTGGGATAATAATTTACTTTGGTCGTATACGCTATCTAATTCAACCGAGCGATTACACCATGACTTTACGGTGTTGCCAAACGGCAATATTTTGGCCATTGTGTGGGAGAAAAAAGACGCAGTTAGTGCCGAAAACGCGGGGAGAGATCCCGAGCGAACTGTTGAGGACGAAGTGTGGACAGATCGGATTGTAGAGCTTCAACCTATCGGAACATCTGGTGCTTTGATTGTGTGGGAGTGGGATTTTTGGGATCACTTAATACAAGATTTTGATGAAACAAAAGAAAATTTTGGAAGCGTTGGAGCAAATCCACGTAAATTAAATGTCAATTCGGGCGGACTTCAGGCGGATTGGCTTCATTGCAATGCAATTGATTACAATGAGCAGAAAGATATAATTATTATTAGCGCTCCCGGTATAAATGAAGTTTTTATTATTGACCATTCCACTACAACTGCCCAAGCGGCTTCTGCAGAGGGTGGAAACTATGGTTTTGGTGGTGATTTTTTATACCGCTGGGGAAATCCAAAAAATTATAATCACGGCGACGAAGAAGATCAACGCTTATTTTTTCAACACGATATTACATGGATTAAAGAGGGTTTGCCGGATGAAGGTAAATTAATGGTTTTTAACAACCGCGCAATGGAGGATGGAGAGTTGCGTTCGTCTGTTTTTGTAATCAACCCAGACACAACGGCGTTGGGTGATTTTGCTCTAATTGATGATAAATTTGGACCGGAAGATGAGTATTGGTCATATCAATTGAGTGCTGCCTTAACTTCTAATATTTTATCAAGTGCACAACGATTGCCCAATGGAAATACGGCGATTTGTTCTGGCAGAATAGGACATATTACTGAGATAAACGAGGCGAAAGAAATCGTATGGGATTATCGCCTACCGATTTCAAACGACGGGCCGATTACGCAGGGAGCCGAAGATTCGCCCCAGTTTTTGTTCAATACAATTCGTTATTCAATAAATAATCCCGCCTTTGCAGGGAAAGATTTAACACCAGGTGAAAAAATAGAACTTGAACCAGTTGACAATTGTACGATTTACAATGACGACAGTGGTTTGGCTGAAAACCCGGTTAACTTTATGATTTACCCAAATCCTTCAAGTGGTAACGTAACACTTGAATTTCATAGCTTACCAGAAGAAATTACTATTTTTGATTTAAATGGAAAAATGGTCTTTCAATCCGTTGAACCAAAAGGGCTAACAGTTCAAATTGACTTGACCTATTTAACGAAAGGGGTTTATATTTTTCGTTTAATTAATAAAAATGGAGCACAGAATAAACGTTTTGTTCTTAATTAACTCAGTAAAATACTAAAGCACACCACTTTTTAAGTGGATTTGCGGCAATTACGCAACCAATTTAAATTTTATAAATGTAACTTTGCATAAAATGAATAGAATGAAAAAAGCAATCATTAGTTTTTTGTTAATATGTATCGGGTTTACGGCTACTAGTCAATCTCTTGTTGCTACGGGAAATCTTGCAACGGCTCGTGCTAAACAAGAATCACAAGTATTAAACACCGGAAAAGTATTAACCTTTGGAGGGTACAACGGACTTGACGGTTTAGACCGTATGTTTTATAAATCGTCGGAGTTGTACGATCCGGATACCGGAACGTGGGGAACCGCTGGCGAAATGAGTACAACCAGAACGACTTTTGCTTCAGCCGTTTTACCAGACGGAAACGTAATTGCAATAGGCGGAGTTGAATCTGACACAACAGATACATTAGCCTCTTGCGAAATTTACAACGTGGGCAGTGACAGCTGGGCACCTACCGGGGATATGATTGTACCCCGTTTAGGACACCGAGCGGTAAGTTTATTAGACGGGCGCGTGTTAGTTGTGGGCGGTACAAGTGTACAAAAAAGTGCTGAGATTTTTGATCCGGGTGCAGGGACATGGACATTGGCTGCAGAAATGAAATATCATCATGGTATTTTACCTTCCTTAACATTATTAGAGGATGGACGTGTACTCTGTACGGGTGGCCGTTTTGCCTCTCCGGATGGGCGTGTTTCTGAAATTTATGATCCTGGATTGGACGAATGGTTAGAAACTGAAAATATGGATGTTTACCGCCTTGGTAACAATGGAATAATGCTTGAAGATGGTGATATTTTTGTTTATGGTGGTTTAACATCTAAAGTTTGTGAAATTTTTGATGTAGAAACTGAAACGTTTCAAGTGGTTGCATCATCCGCCCAGTTAAGGCCATATTCTGAAGGTATAAAGTTAACTAATGGGCATGTTTTAGTCTATGGAATTGGAAATATAGAAAACCCTGATAACACAAAAGCACTAGAAATATATGATCCTTATTTAAATGTTTGGAACAGCCCTGAAATGTCAAACGAAGGCAGCAGATATTATGATATGGTTGCGCTCGAAACTGGAGAGGTTTTAATTATTGGTGGCTTATTTAATAACGTAGCAGGTGCTAAAAACAAATGTTATATTGTTGAAGGTGTAATTTCTTCTGTAGAGGAGTTAGCCAAACAAACTGGAATTGATATTTTTCCAAACCCTGCTTCTAATCAAATAACCATGGCGTTTGATAATACGATTTTCAATGGAAACCTAACAATCGAAATTATGGACATGACGGGGAGAGTGATTGCCACAAAAGTGGCAAATGCATTTGATCAAGTGATTGTGGAAGTTGAAAACTTTAAAAGCGGAGTATATTTATGCCGTGTAACAGATCAACAGCAGGTGCAATCTAAATCTCGCTTTGTAGTTCAGTAATCTTACTTATTTCGTCTTTAAATTGAAAAGACAATAATTCTTATTAAAGCTGTTTTAGTTTAAAGCCTAAAGCGGCTTTTTTTTGTACGATCAAGGTTGTAATTGCCGTGTAATTGAATTATTTTAGTTCAATTTTGTTTCTTAAAATAACGCTTTATGCTATCCTTAAAAAAAATGCTCCTATTTATAGGGTTATTGAGCACAACTTTATCATTCAGTTGTTTGAACTATTATTATTCGCTTGATGAACACGGTACTTTACACAATTGGGGAGAGGACTATTTTAGAGGGTTTAATCAAAATTTCAATACGCCATTAATCAATAAAAAGCTTAAATCCCTGGCGGTAGATATTGAAAAAAATAAATCACCCTTTTTATTATCAGATTACGCGGTTCTTTAATGAAAGCAGGAAAAGTGGATGAATCCCTGACTATATTAAAAGAATTAAGTAAAAATTACCCCAATGAATATGCGCTTGCTGCTAACTTGGGCACAGCTTATGAATTAAGCGGAGAGTTGGACAGTGCATTATATTATATCAATAAAGGTATGCGCCTAAACCCTAATGCGCATAGTGGCAGTGAATGGGTACACATTAAAATACTAGAAACAAAAAAGCAACTCTTGAACGATTCTTCTTATTTAAAGACAAGAACAGTTTTAGAACTCACCCCTAAACAAGAAAGTGACTCAACCGTTCGCAAACAACTTGAAATTCAAATCCGTGAACGTTTTCCGTTTACCCCCAACCATGATGAAATAATGGCTTCTTTAATGATTGATTTAGGTGATTGCTACGTCAAAACATTGTCAATTGAACATGCTAAGGCTTTTTACACGTTGGCTACGGAATATTATGGTGCTCCAGAAAAGCTGACAAAAGAAAAAATTGCGAATGTCATTAATCTACGCAGTAAATACAGAGAAGTTAAACCAGATCGTTCTAAAATCAACACCGAAGGTATGCATAGTAAAGTCAACGGTGTCCCTTACAAAACAATCATAGACAACAACAATAAGGATGATTATCAAATAAATTGGGAAAAATTAACAACTAATCCGGCTGAACTTCTAAGTCTTGTAGATTTATCTATAACACCTCCGGCTCCCCTTTCTACTCACAACCAAGAAAATCAACCTAAAACGGACGACAATAGAGAGAATACAGAGGTAGAAAAAAATGAATCATCCGAACATCAAGAAAGTAACAGTATAATTTGGATTGGCTTAGCCATTTTAGTTATTGTATCATGCCTATTTTTACTCTTCAAAAAAAGAAAGTGAATTTTGAAATTCCAAAAATAAAAACACTTTGCCTCCGCAATTGTTCTAATTTAAGATAAAACAAACAGACCATGCAGAAATTTGACGCTATAGTTATAGGAACCGGACAAGCAGGCCCTTCAATCGCTAAAAAATGTAGTGACAAAGGTTGGAAAACTGCTATTATTGAAAAAGGAAAATTCGGAGGAACTTGTGTCAACACAGGCTGCACGCCAACAAAAACAATGGTAGCCAGTGCACGCGTAGCTTTTATGGCACGCAAAGCTGCCGAATATGGTGTTGATATTACCGGAGAAATTAAAGTTGACCTGAAAAGAGTAAAAAAACGGAAAGATGATTTGGTAGACGAATCCACAAAAAATGTTGAAAAAAGTTTGAGAGATACTGAAAACCTCACAGTTTTTGAAGGCCACGCACGATTTAAAGGAAATCATATCATTGAGATAAATGGTCAAGAAATTGAAGGCGATAAAATATTTATCAATGTCGGAACGCGCCCTAACATACCAAAAGAATATGCAAATGTTAATGTCTTGACGAATGCTTCAATAATGGAGTTAGAAGAAGTTCCTGAACATCTTGTAATTATTGGGGGCAGTTATATCGGACTTGAATTTGGTCAGATGTTTCAAAGATTTGGTAGTAAAGTAACCATTATAGAGCGTAACGATAGGTTAATACACAAAGAAGATGAAGACGTTTCAGAAGAGATTAAAAAAATACTTGAGCAGGAAGAGATTAATTTTAAATTTAATGCCAATTGTATTGGAGCAAAAATGGATGGTAAACAGGTAACTGTAGAGATGGAGTGTGATGGAGAAAAAGAATCCATTCAAGGTTCTCACCTTCTGCTTGCCATAGGTCGGATTCCAAATACAGATGATTTAGGCCTACAGAACACTGATTTAAAAATAGATGAAGACGGTTATTTTGAGGTAGATAATCACCTTAAAACAAATGTAAACAATAGTTGGGCTGTGGGAGATTGCTCCGGAAAGGGGGCGTTTACCCACACCGCTTTTCACGATTCTCAAATTGTTACAAATCAACTTTTCGGAGACCAAACAAAAAATGTAAGTGATCGGATTACTTGCTACGGTCTTTTTATAGATCCTCCGCTTGGCAGAATTGGAATGACAGAAAAACAAGTAAAAGATGCCGGAATAAATGCACTTATTACTAAAATGGATATGAAAAGAATAGCCCGCGCTAGAGAAAAAGGTGAGACCAATGGTTTTTTAAAAATTTTAGTCAATGCCGATACTAAAAAAATTTTAGGAGCAAATATTCTTGGTACCGGCGGAGACGAAACCATTCATCTTTTACTTGATGCCATGTATGCAGACCAAGAATATACAGTAATTAAAAATGCAGTACACATTCACCCAACTGTTGCAGAGTTAATTCCAACGGCTTTAGAAAACTTGAAACCCTTGTAAACCTCAGGTATTGTTTTATTAGCGCATAAGCTTCAAATTGCAAATTTTCTCGCTAATTTCATTGGCTTAAATGATAAACTACAAAATATATTCAAAGATAGGTTATCATTATGCCGTTCTTATAGTATTAACCTGAGTTCGATTCTTCCAAACGCTCACAGTTGTAAAGTACTCCCCAAAATTAGGACAGTAATTTAAATCGTAAATTTAACACTGTCAATTATGAAAAAATCAAGAAGAAAATTCACAGCAGGTTTCAAAACGAAGGTAGTTTTGGAAGCGTTGAAAGAACGGCTAACTCTGCAAGAGTTGGCTTCCAAGTTCGAACTCCAACCGAATCAGATAACGCTTTGGAAGAAGGAGTTTTTAAACAATGCTAGTGCGGCATTTGAAAAGGAATCAAAAAATGATGATTCTGAAAAAGAGAAAGACAAGCTCTATGGTAAAATCGGAAGATTAGAGGTAGAGAATGATTTTTTAAGAAAAGTCTTGGGCAAATGAGTACAACCGAAAAAAGACAAAAAGTTGTAAAATCTCATCCAAGACTGAGTCTGGAACGGCAATGTGAACTCCTCGAAATTCACAGAAGTGGGCTTTATTATAAGCCTAAGGGAGAAAGTTCATTGAATCTTGAATTGATGAAAAAGATTGATTTGCAGTTATTTGATCACCCTCATTACGGTGTAGGGCGAATGACTGACCATTTAAACTTAGATTTGGGTTATAAAGTCAACAAAAAAAGAATTAGACGATTATATAAATTGATGGGAGTTCAGACCATCTACCCAAAACCTAAAACCACAATCAGAGACAAGACCAATTATATTTATCCCTATTTACTCAGAGGACTAGAAATTGATCACCCCAACCAAGTCTGGCAAACGGACATCACCTATATTCCAATGTTTAGAGGTTTTATGTACATGGCTGCTATTATTGATGTTTACAGTCGTAAAATTCTCAATTGGAGCATCTCTAACTCAATGAGTAAAGAGTGGTGCGTAGAGCTACTGAATGATACTGTTGAGCAATATGGTGCGCCGGAGATACACAACTCGGATCAAGGATCCCAATACACAAGCGACCTTTACATTGATGCCTTAAAAAATCATAAAATTAAAATCTCAATGGACGGAAGAGGTAGAGCTCTGGATAACATTTACATTGAACGCTTTTGGAGAACATTAAAGCAGGAAAAAATATACCTAAACCCAGCAAATGGAGGATTAGAACTGTATCAAAATGTAAGAAAATACATTGAATTTTATAACAAAAAAAGACGTCATACTTCAATTGGAAAAATTCCACCTGATGAGTTATTTTATCAAAAAGCTATGGCTTCTTAAAATAGAAGGATTATATTAATCCTGTCCTAAGGATGGGGAGTACTTTACTATTATTAAATTAGAACGAATTAAAAAAGCTGAATGAAAGTAAATTCATTCAGCTTTTTTTGTTATTATGTCCCGTCCTGAAATAGCGATACACTAAAACACAAGTGTAATGAAAACATCAGACAAAACGGCTCCTGTGCGACGTACGCAAAAAGATTATTCCCTCTCTTTTAAACTTCAATTAGTAGAAGAAGTTGAGCAGGGATTTTTGACAAAATCTCAAGCAAAGCTAAAATATGGCATTCAAGTAGATTCAACAGTGACCAAATGGTTACAAAAATATGGTAACTTTGATTGGGAGAACCAAGTACCAAAAACCATGTCAAAAACTCCAGAACAAAAAATACTTGAGCTTGAAGCAAAAGTTAAGCTATTAGAAAAGCAGAAGGCTCGAGCGGAACATCTTGCGGAACGATCTGACAAGAAGGTTATCCTGTTCGATATGCTTTTAGATATGGCTGAAAAGGAATATGATATCCAGATAAGAAAAAATTACAAACCCGACTTATCGACCTCTTCAAAGAAGAGCACAAAGAAACAGTAGTTTCTACCTGTGATTTGCTCGGGGTAAACAGACAGGTTTACTATAGGTCAATAAAATCAAGACTGAAAAAACAATCTATAGCTCAAAAGGTTATAGTCTTGGTAAGAGATATTCGAATGTTAATGCCTAGATTGGGAGGTAAGAAATTATACTTTTTAATCAAAGATGAACTAAGGCTATTAAAAGTAGGAAGAGATAAATTGTTTAGAATACTAAGGGCTAATCATATATTGATAATGCCGAAAAAAAACTATCATATAACCACAGATTCACATCATAGGTTCAGAAAACATAAAAACCTAGTAAGTACAATTGAGATAAAAGAACCAGAATCAGTCTGGGTGAGTGATATTACTTATATAGGAACAAGAGCTAATCCATCATACTTGGCATTAATAACTAATGCTTATTCCAAAAAGATTGTAGGATATGATGTGTCTAAATCTTTAGCAATGGAAAGTTCTTTGAGGGCTTTAGAAATAGCTACAGCTAACAGAAAATATAAAGAAAACACTTTGATACATCACTCAGATAGAGGGCTGCAATATTGCTCGAATGAATATCAAAAACTCTTGAAACAAAACGCAATTAAACCCAGTATGACAGAAAAATATGATCCTTACGAAAATGCAATTGCGGAAAGGATAAATGGAATACTAAAGCAGGAGTTTGGTGTAGCACAAAAGATTAATGACTTTGAGGTAAAGAGAGAACTAGTTAAAAATGCTATTGAGATTTATAATAACAAGCGTCCTCACTTATCAAACCAAATGCTAACACCAATCCAAATGCATGCTCAAAAAAAACTAAAAAGAAAACAGTACAAATCAAAAAAGCTGAACAATGACGTCATTGTTCAGCTTTAATTAATAATTTTAACCCTTTAATAATCTGTATCGGTTATTTAGGACTAGACATTAGGTATTAACAGTTTACTAGTCCTACTATACGCAAAACGCAATTTGATTAATACGTTGTATATCTTGCAAAAGGGGTTCGATCTCTGTTCCACTCTCACCGCAAAGCAGTTTTGAGTGTAAGTCTCGAGCAAGAGCGAGAAACTCACGCTCCAACTCAAACTGAAATTTTCTTATTTTTGAATTCATTCTAGCCCAAGATTATGTTTGACTTCGAAAAACTTGATGCTTACGTCAAGGCTAAAACCTGTAATAAATCAATAACCGCATTCTTGTTATCTAAGAAATTAGACCGCGTAACCAATGATCAATTACGAATAGCACCCGAAAGAACCAGAAAAATTTCAATAAGAAGTTATTGGTAATCATACTTTAATGGTAAAGCGAAATGGGATCAGTAAAGGTAAACCCTCTCTCTCCACAGACCAACTTCAGCTAGACCTCTAATTGGACTATTTTGTGGAAAAAAAATTGATGCATTGCATTCAATCACATCACGAATAATGAAAAGAAATTATGCAAAGACCCTATTCTATTGTCCTTGCTTTCACGTTTCCGAGATTTACGATCTATGCTTAGACAAATTAAATATCTTTTTTATTCGAAAATCAACATTTTATTCTGTCAAAAACTAAACTTTCCTTTACCAGAATTTAGCCTTCAATTTTCTTATTTATTTACTAAAAAAATGAATATAATAATGGAGTCGTAATTAATATATTTACCATCCTCATGTTACTGGACTGATAGATTAATGACGCATGTGAGCGAGCGCTATATTATCACCAATTACCTCATCCGAAAGCAAGCGTACTGTACCACCGTTCAATATAGTATAGATGGCTGATTGATTCAGTAAATCTACCCTCAGATTGGTATCACCTGCAGACTTGCTAATGTCTAGTGATTCAGGTTGGATAGTTTCCCACTCAGTGGCTTTCTCTAGCAAATAAAGTGTATCAATACGACCGTTGCGACTTGCACTAATAATTTCTTTAGGCAAGCTTTCTGCTTGACTGGTATGTAATAAGTTGTACACTCGATCTACGTCAGTTCTTATTACCTCATTTTCCTCAGCATCTAATATCGCTAATGCCTCGGCATGTAAATCTAAAGCGTGAGTTTCGTCATGATTACCCGCAATGTGATCTTCAGTAAAATGATCATAATTGAACGTTTCTTTAAAAAGTCGCACGGTATCGTCCACTCCAGCGAGTATAATTTTGTGCTTTTCACCCCTGAAAAAATTCTCAAGTCCAGTTTTTACATCTCTGAAAAATCGCTTTATGTCCTCATCCTTCGAATCCTTTCCGGCACCGTGACCATGTAACGCTGATTTTCGACCACCATGTGACTGTAGCGTCACATTACGATCCGTGTGCCAATGGCTTTCTTCCAAATTATCAGGAAATTGATCTGAGATATCATGTTCAATTACTTTATAATCTGTAAAACTTAGCAGTCGCACATTTTCAGGACTTACCGTCATAATGTGTGCTACCTCACGCTCGTATAATAAATTGACTAATGGTTTAAAATAAAAATAATTGCCACAGTGAACCATTTTTGGAGCTGAAACAGGAAGAGTGTAGTACTCAAAAATATCAGCATTCATAAAAATTGAAAGCGTATCAGATTGATTATTAAAGAAATGTGGCTGATCATATAATGCTCTTAACGGCTTCAAAAAATCTTTCATGTTATCCTCATCCATTTCATGATCTTTAGCTAATATTTCTTCTGTCTCTTTAATCGCATTTTTTAATCCAATCCGATTCTTTTCATCATTGTTTGCACGATAAGTTGGAACAAATAGTGTAAAATTTAAGTCAGTCTTTGAATTATGTAAATGGATTAAATTTTCTTTCGTAAATAAACTCATAGTATTGTTTTTAGTAAATAAAATTATTAGTTGGCTGATACTATATATAATAATGCTACAGCATTTCCATTGTAAAATGTACTATAGCAAAAGATACCACCTCTTCCTTCATATTTCACTTTGCAATGTATCTATCTCGGTCAGTCGTATAATTTAGCTTTCAAATATTTCTCGCTGATCTCTACAGGAGTAAAAATAGCGTTTGCTCTAAAATTTATTCTTGACCTCAGTATTATTTTAAGTTGATAAAAAAGGACTTGTTTAATGATATTTATTCAAAAAATTAACCAAACTGTCTAAACGTAGAATATTTAATACCATCTGCTTGAAGAAATTGCGCAAACGAGTAATTTACCGAAGTGTGATAATTTTGATTTAAAAATTGATAATCAATTGGTTATTGGATTTGGCTTCGGTTATTAAAATAGACTTTATAAGAAATAATCTAAAAAACCAAAACAGTCGAGCAGAAATATTCAAATGTGATAAAAATCGGTATAAAGTGAGGAACAATTTCACACTTTAACTATCAACTTTCTGTTTAAAATCTTTGCTGTATATTTTTCTACTCTTCTTCATTTTGTTAATGATATTTAATTTACTCTTAACTTATCGTCCCGATAAATATAGCAAGTCCAAAATCAGTCTAAGTCTTTATTCGAACGTTTAAATTATCGGATTTATTAAACATAGGCTCCTTAAGTGGATAGATTGCTCGTTGGTCACCTTCTCTACCGTGTTTAATTTAGTTGGATTATAATAATTAAATTAACAATTAAAAAATGAACTGAATAGTGTCTGAATTATGTTAATTTAACGCAAATAAACTGCATCAAGATGTCAAAGCAAAATGTTTATCAAGTTAGTTCTTTACCATTAAGGGACGTAATTAGCGATCTATCAGCAGCGTTTAGTATAGATTATTCAGAAAGCTGTACTGAATATTATTTAAAGCTTCCAGCCAGATTAGGTAAAGGTCAGATTAGAGGTATAAACTTCAGTAACGGATTAGGAATTTTGATTTACGATTGCCAGTTCTTAGAAGATACTAAAATAGAATTTAACACAAATAATGTTCATCCAATTAAGTACTTGTATGCGGTGGAAGGCCCTACTGTACACTCCTTTGCGAATGAAGAAATAGAACATCATATTGAGCAACACAAATGCGCCATTGTGGCAAGTGATAATAATAGTGGCCATGAATTAAATTTTAAAAAAAGCGAACGTATTCATATTGTAAGTCTTGAGATTGATCGCGAGAAATTTATAGCTAATACGGCTTGTGAAATCGAGCATCTTCATCCTACACTTAAGAATCTTTTCAAAGATACTAAAGCTTCTGAAAAATTTTACCACGAAGGTTTTTTTGGTTTGGAATTTCAAAATTTACTAAATGAAGTTTCATCTTTTGAGGGACAGGAGTTAATTAGAAAATTTCATTTAGAGAGTAATGCTTTACGTATTTTCGTCAGTCAATTGGTGCAATTTGAAGATGATTTAAAAAGTGAGAATTCGCGAACTATTTTACGTTTGAATGAACTTAAACGAATCGAGGAAATATCGTCTGCTATTCAAAATGATTTATCAAAAAAATATTCCGTTGAAGGTATATCTAAAGAAACTGGATTAAACGCGAATAAGCTCCAAGCAGGTTTTAAATACATTCACAACAAAACGGTAAATGATTTTATTTCACATAAACGACTTGTAAAAGCAGCCACTCTTTTGAGTATTCGTGAGCTCAGCATATCGCAAATTGCAGAAAAAGTAGGCTTTGACAGTAATAGTTATTTTACAAAAATCTTCAAGAAAAAGTATGGTATGACTCCAAATGACTATAGGAAGCTGGAATTAGGGCAATAGAAAATAGCACTACGTATATTAAGCTGACTTTCATTCGTTCTGTTATTTTGAAATCATTTGAATTGTTACATTATATAAACGCTTTGCGCTACACGTAGCAAAACATCCTCCCTAGATTTGTACAACTCAACACTGTGCAATGATTTTAAATGTTTCTTCAATTTTTCACAATCCTGCCTCAAACTGGATTTTTTATGCGGTATTAATCGGGTTGATTCTAAATTTTATAGGTATCGTAATTCTTGGTCAAAGCAGAGTGCGTTGTTTAAAAAACAGAAGTACACCTGGTCAGATTTTAAGAAAAAATGCTCAACCATTTGTAAGTATTCATCTGGCAATTTGCAATGAACCGCCAAACGTAGTTATTGAAACATTGCAGTCTATTACTCATTTGAATTACCGTAATTATGAAGTGATTATCATTTCTAATAATACTACGAACGAATCTTCCTGGAAACCTATTCAACAATTTGCTTTAGAAAGAGGGAGTCATTTCGTATTTCATCATTTTGATCGTATTAATGGGTACAAAGCTGGAGCGTTAAATGTCGCGCTCAACTATATGAATGAAGCCAGTGCGTTTATTTTTACTGTGGATGCTGATTATCAGCTCAAATCAAATGCGCTTTTGTTGGCAGTAGGGACAATAACCAACGCTGAATTAGATTTTGTACAATTTCCTCAAGCTTACAGAAACGTATGCCATCAGACCAAAGGTTTACAGCTTAATTATAAACATTATTTTGATTGTTATCTTTCTAGCGACAAATCGAATGTACAGGCTTTACCAACAGGTACATTGTCAATAATGCGTAAAGCTATTTTTAAAGGTGGATTTTTGTGGCCTACCTCTACCATTACAGAAGATGCCCACTTAGGCGTTGAGTTGCTTTCAAGAAATTTAAAAATCGGTTACTGCGAGGAAATAATAGGTGTAGGTACTATGCCAACTACACTACAAGATTATACTAAACAATTTAAACGTTGGGTATTTGGAAACTTTCAAACATTAATGATTCTACATAATAAGGAAAAGAAAAGACTTAGTGGAAAGTGGCATTTGACAACCCTGTTAACTGCATGGATTAATTTACTAGCAATTCCCATATTGGTGGCATTGATTACTTTCCCATTCGTTGTTTTAGAACATGAAAATTATGAATTTTTGGTCGCAACATTAGCATTTTCATTTTTCACTCATATTATTTTTCAATTTATCCTATTTTTTCGCATTAGTAAGGGAAATATTCCTGACAGTTTAAAAGCCCTATTAATACATATTGGTATAATTGAAATTGGGTCTTTCTATTGGTTGTACTATTTTAAAAATAGGGAGGTGCCATTTCAACGAACGAACAAGTTTTTAGTAACGGATAAAATTTCATTTTCTTATTTCATCTTGCCAATAATTTCATTTATAATGGGATTCGTACTAGTGGCACTAAACATGGAGTTAATTGGCTTGTTCATTACGCTTATCTCTATTTGCTTCATAATCTGCAAAATTTATCTTCTTAAAGAATTGTTTTACTCAAAATTCAATGTTGCAATACAACAAAATATATGAAAATTGGAATAATCGCACATAATGAATTTCCTATTTCTCAACCCTATCATGGTGGGTTGGAAATGATTACTTTTTTACTCGTAGCCGAGCTGGTACGGAGAGGAAATGCCGTAACTACGCTTTGCGCTCAAGGTTCTACTGTGAAAGGAGAAAAAGTATACTACGAACCTAAGCAGAAGAACAGTGAAAATAAAGAGTTGATTGAACTAGGGAGTTTTTCTAAATCACTCGTGACATTCATGAAACAGGATTTTGATATTATTCATAATCATTCACTTCACCATCAATCAATCATTTTAGGTAATTATGCTACAGCACCATTTATAACAACATTTCACACGCCAAAGTTCGATAATCTACATATCGCTATAGATGCTATCTCTCCTAATATTAGGCAATATTTTACAGCAGTGAGTCTCAGCTTAGCTGACCTCTATAAAGAATGTTTACCAGAAGTGGACACCGTCTATAACGGAATTAATGTAGATGATTGGACGTGTTGCCAAAATACAGAAAATTACTTTTCATGGAGTGGAAGAATTTGTCCTGAGAAAGGACTGAAAGAGATTATTGACTTATGTGAATCAGCTCACTTAGCCTTAAAAATAGCCGGGCCAATTTCAAATCTAGCCTATTATCAGAATGAAATAATGCCAAGATTAAAAAAGTCGGAATATTGTGAATACGTAGGACACTTAACTCAAAAGACATTGAACCCTTTAGTGAATCAATCAAGTGCTTACATTTTTTCAAGTTTGTGGGAAGAACCTTACGGCCTTGTTATCGCCGAAGCGCTTGCTAGTGGTGTTCCAGTCGTCGCAAATGATGTGGGTGCAGTTTCAGAAATTATAACGGAAGAGTGCGGAGCATTATTTACTATTTCTTCTGCTGATTCTTTTTTATTCGCTATAGCAAACGCATTGAATATGAATAAAATCGACTGTAGAAATCGGGCGTTGAATTTCTGTTCGCACCATCAGATGGTAGATGATTATGAGCAGCTTTATAATAAACGAATAGAACCTAAAACAATATGATAGCTTATTACGCTCATGAGCATGGATATGGACATTCTAAATTTGCACAAATGTGTGCTAATGCAATGGCTAAGAAGGTGAAAATTTACACAAGTTCAGACTATACTTTTCATAATACGTCGGATGTGGTAAGATTACCTTCTGAAAATCCCGACGGCACTGCCTATAAAGATATCAACTTAAGTATGCCGGACTATCTTCATTATTCTCCTATTAATCAAAGCTCAATTCAATTGCGAAGTATGCAACTTTTACACTCTATGATATTGAATAGAGTTCAATTTGCAATCGTTGACGTAAGTGTTGAAATTGCTGCACTGTTGAGATCGGCGTCGTTCCCTTATGTTTATATTAAATTGCCTGGAGTTCGAAATGATTTGCCGCATTTAAATGCCCTGAAAGGTTCTGTATTTAACATGGCCTATTATCCGGCAGAGAATGAAAACGCGTTGACGGCAGAATGGGTAAAAGCCAAGACGCTATACCTGGGTTATCCATCAGATTTGAAAATAGTTGAAAACACTAAGAAAGATCACACTTCGCCCCAACTTCTCAACATTACCGTTATAACAGGAAACGGAGGGAATGAAAGTGTTACAGCTTATTTACCGTTAATAATTCAGCGATTTCCATTGGCTAAAATAAATATATTGGGAAGCTTTTCCAGTTCAAACAATACACCGAATGTTCGCTATAGAGGTTTTGTAAAAAATGTAACTGACTACATGCATCAATCTGATTTAGTAATCGCTAATTGCGGTTTAGGTTTGGTATCGAATGTATTAACTTCTGGTAAACCATTCTGTGCTATTCCAGAAGAGAGACCTTTCGGCGAGCAAGAAGATACCTTCAATGCATTACTCAATCAGCATTTAATTGTTAGCATACATAATGTACTTCATTCATCAGACAGTGAACTTTACAACCAGTTGAGCAATTTAAGACCTATGGTTCAGAATTCCTGCGGATTCGACCTCCTAAACACTATGTTAGAAGAAGTGAATTATGATTTACCGAAATTACTTAAAAACATCACCTCTAAACTACCTGCGAAATGTATACTGTAGATACCCATAGCCCCTTTTCACTTGTTACAATTGTTCGTGGGCGCAAAAATCATTTGAACAATTTACTACGTGGCGTACTACTCTCTACTGTTATTCCAGACGAAATTATAGTGGTGGATATGGATGAAGCACCTTACGAAATTAGAATTTCGGGCTTAAACATTCGGTATGTTCGGTTTCCTCAAAGTTCGTCGAAGCCAGTTCCAGTAGCTCAAGCCAGAAATTTAGGCGCGCAGCGTGCCAAGCATGAAATCATCTGCTTTTTAGACGTAGATTGTATTCCGTCAAAAAAATTCTTTGAGACTTTATTAAATCAAAGCAATATAAACCATGGCTTAATAATGGGGCAACCTGCTTATTTATTGAGACGAGTTGATCTTAATTGTTCCGAAAGTTTCTTATTTATGAATTCGCTATTGCATCCTGAAAGACCCGTAATCACAACAGTTGAAAAAACAACTACCTATGGACTGTTTTGGAGTTTAGCATTTTTAATTTCTAAAAGTTTATTTGAAACGCTGGAAGGTTTTGACGAAAATTATGAGGGTTATGGTGCTGAAGACACAGATTTTGCTTTTCGAAACAAAGAATTTGGTATTCCTCTCTATTTATCAGAAGCCATTGTATTCCATCAACAACACCCTGTATATAGTCCGTCACTCAATGCGTTTAACGAGATCATCTCAAATTGTAAAATCTTTTATGACAAGTGGAAATTATGGCCTATGGACAATTGGCTAAGTGAGTTTGCTCAATTAAATCTAATAGCCTGGAATACTAAAGCAAGTGCTATAGAAATTTTAAACACGCCTACTAAAGATATGATTGCCACAGCCTATAAACCTGATGCGCCCTTTATGTAGTCGAATATTTAGCTGAATTATGAAAGCAACAGAAACAATAGCTCAAAAATTTGAACAGTATATTTTAGGTGATGACCACCCTTGCGTGATGGCTCAAAGCATGTTTCGTTCAAAGAATCATACTCTTAAAACGTATTCGGAAATGAATCGAGTCAATAATTCTATTGAACTATTAAAAGACCTTACAGCGTATATCGAGCGGAGTAATAAGGTCTGGCCAGAAATAACTTCGTTTATTGCTGTTTTTGAGGATGAGCAAATTGATACAGAATTAGAATTTGAAATAAAATTGTGGGGTCAACTAAGTATGCTTGTAGAACTAGACGAATTACCATGGAACATTGAAGTGGAGCGCGATCAGGAATCAAGTAATTTTGGAATGAGTGTTGCAGGAGAGGCTTTTTTTATTGTAGGATTACACCCTAAAAGCAGTCGAGCGGCGCGTCAGGCTCCATACACAGCTATGGTGTTCAATTTGCATAGTCAGTTTGATAAACTTCGTACTGATGGCGTATTTCATAAAGTTCGAGATACAATACGCCAACGAGATAAAGCAAAAAATGGTAGCATTAACCCAATGATGTCAGATTTTGGAGAGTCAACCGAGGCGCTACAATATAGTGGAAGAAAAAATGAAAGTGGAAAATGCCCTTTCAATCACGTTTTTAACAAATAGAAGATGAGAATTATAGAAATTAAACCTCAAACAGGTACTGCATTTAAAATTGCAAAGGGAAGTTTTCTTGAGATTATCGACCCTAAAGGAATGCAGGTGAGTGATGTTGTTCTATTTAATGCGCATGATTTAAAGGAAAAATTCTCGGCTGGTAAAACCATGGATTTTGAGGAACAAATCTTAATGACCACAGGAAATAGATTATGGAGTAATCGATCCTCCATTATGGCAGAAATAATAGAAGATACAAATGGTCGAAACGATCTTCTGCTAGCTCCTTGTTCGAAAGAAACATTTGAAATAATGTACAATAATAATGATGAACATCCCAGCTGTCTGAATAATCTTTCTCAGGCACTCCATCCTTTTGGAATTTCTGTTGATGATGTTCCGACAGCGTTCAACATTTTTATGAATGTTCAATTTGACTTAGATGGAAAACTCTATGTTGATCCACCAACATCAACGGCAGGAGATAAACTAGTATTAAAATTACACATGGATTGTGTGGTGGGTATAACAGCTTGCAGTGCTGAAGATTCAAATGGAGGAAGTTTTAAACCAATTCATTACTGTATTAAAAACTAAAATTATGAAAAATATTGTAGATAAATTTCCAGATCATTTATTAGAATCCTTGGATATATCGCTAGGAGTTGATCTCTCATCTATTAGCAAAATTCGATACGATAATGTTGTTATTGTGGGCATGGGAGGTTCCGGTGTTAGTGGTAGAATAGTTGAATTATTTGTAAAAGAGCATGCCAATGTATCCATAACTGTCATTCAAAATTATACAATCCCTAATTTTATCAATTCAAAAACACTTGCAATATGCTGTTCATATTCCGGTAATACAGAAGAAACACTTTCAGCATTCGAAGGAATAACTAAAAGAGAAGCCAAAATGATAACCATGTCGTCTGGTGGCAAATTATCACAAGCCAGTAAAACTAGCGGTGCAATTCATATACCTCTTCCAAAAGGTTTGCCACCACGTGGTGCTTTGGGCTATGTAATCGTACAACTTATTAATATTTTAATTTGTAATGGGGTTATCTGTAGTACCATCTTAAGGCAAATAATATCATGTAAGGAATTTCTTAACTCAAATAATACCGAAATTCTAATAAGAGCGCAGAAGTTAGCTCGTTTTCTGCATGAAAAGAATGTGGGTATTTATACTGTTCCAGAATTGGAAGCAATTGCTATTCGTGGCAGACAACAGTTTAACGAAAACGCAAAAGTGCTCATTCGCCACCATATTATTCCAGAAATGAATCACAATGAACTTGTGGGTTGGGCTAATGCTGATGACAGGCAGGCGGTGTTATTTTTAGAAACACGTTTTACGCATGAAAGAAATAAAAAACGGGTTGAAATTACCAAGAAATTACTTGAGCAATATACAACCGATATTTTTAGCTTAACTGCTGTTGGTAGCAATTTAATAGAAGAGTCTTTGTATCTTATGCATATTCTTGATTACGCTTCATGTTATTTAGCAGAACTTTATGACCAGGATCCTATTGAGGTGAATATCATACAGAGTCTTAAGCGAGATATGGCATTACAAGGTTGATTGTACTCTACACTATAAAGTACTCCCCATCCTTAGGACAGAATTGATATAATTCTTCTATTTTAAGAAGCCATAGCTTTTTGGTAAAATTCACAAAATATATAATCTGACACCGAATAAATACCATATTAGTGTTAAATTACTAAGGTTTTACTAGAGTTGTCTAGATTTCATTTGTGTTAATACATTATCTAAACGCTTTGCTCTAAACAGAGTGGAGCATCTCCCCTAAATTTGCGTCTATTAGGTATAACGTAATAATTCAAGTTTGATAACTACATTTTATAATCTAAAAGCGAACTTGACTTTTTATGCCCCTCTGTAAGCTTCCCCAAAATTAGAAACGATTTTAAATAAAAATTTCTAAATTTTGAGAAGATGAAAAAAAGTAGATTTAAAGAGACACAGATCGTAGCGATTTTAAAGCGTTATGAAAACGGAGAAAAGGTAGTTGACCTATGCCGAGAATATGGATTTAGTCAGCCAACGTTTTATTCTTGGAAACAAAAATATGGCGGATTGGAAGCCAAAGAATTAGTTCGTTTAAAGGAACTGGAACGAGAAAACACAAGACTCAAGAAGATGTATGCAGATGTAAGTTTACAGCGAGATATTTTAAAGGAGGTTTTATCAAAAAAGTAGATGGGCCTTGTGAAAAAAGGAAGTTGGTTAATCATTATTTCAAGCAAAAACTTCTGAGTATTAGCAAGGCCTGTGATCTATTTAATTTGAGTACAAGTGTTTATTACTATACCCCCAAGCCAAATGAGGATGATCAAGTAATCGCTGAACTCACCAAATTTATAGAGAACCCACACAAGTATTTTTGGGGATTTTGGATGATGTACCACGCCCTAAGAAATGAAGGGTTTGTTTGGAACCACAAGCGGGTTTACCGTATTTATCGTAAAATGGGGCTGAATAAAAAACGCAAAAAATACAAACGAAGATTACCTGATCGTGTAAAAGAGCCTATTTTACAGCCTTTATTTGAAAACATAACATGGAGCATGGACTTCATGCATGACACTCTTAAATGTGGCAAGAAAGTGCGCACATTTAATGTTATTGATGATTTTAATCGTGAAGCTTTAAACATTACCATTGATTCCTCGATCAATAGTCGCCGAGTAATAAGGGAGTTAGAGCAAGTTCTAGAATGGAGAGGAACACCTGAGAGGTTAAGAGTAGATAATGGACCAGAATTTATCGCTCAAGTACTTCAAGAATGGTGCAGTGAAAATGGAATTAAACTTCATTTTATCCAAAAAGGAAGCCCACAACAAAACGGATATGTTGAGCGGTTTAACCGCACATTCAGAGAAGAGGTGCTTGGCGCTTACCTTTTTGAGTCAATGGATCAGCTCAGAAACTTCACCTATAGTTGGATGTGGGTATATAACAATCAGAGGCCACATCAATCAATACAAAACCTGCCACCAGTGGTGTTCGCATTGAAATATCGAAAACTGAAAAAGTTTCCGACATTCCAACACGACATCAAAAACAATAATTTTATAATTTTAAGCATTGCTAATTAGGGGAAGCTTACACCTCGAAAATAAACAGATGAAAAATGTTGAAACAAGATCATGCCTTAGCAGTTTGCAATATGATCAAAAGGTCTAAACACGTAGAATTCAGGATGCTGATACGTAGAAGTTATTAGACAATTTTGGGGAATAGACGCTCACTTAAATCGATTGATTTGAACGTAGCTGTTTATAGTGCTTACTAAAATGTGATAATGTTGTCGTATGATAATGTTGTATATTATTCACAATTAGATGGTTAGACTGCTTACTGATTAGAGCTATGCATCCAGTAAGATTACTAGTAGTGAATGTCAATTTGCAAAACCAACGACAAGTGAAATTGGTATTTATTTTGCTCTAAATTAATTGTAACCCAGTATGACGGACAATGATAGGAGAAATTTCAAGCACGTACTTAAATAGAGAAAACTTATGGAACAGACATTTAAGATAAAATCATCTAGCCCAAGGGGTATGATTAAGCAATTAGCGGACAAATTGGAGGTACCTTATTTAAAACAGCAAGGGTTTGCACTTCAGTTACCTGCTAAATTGGGAAAGGGAGAGATAACTGCAATCAAATTATCGCATGGTCTCAGTTTAAATTCTTTTAAATGTACATTTAAGCATGATGTTCGTTTCAATTTTGTACCTGAAAAAGTACATCCCCTAAAATTTTTATACGTTTCGAGAGGAATTATGTCACAGGCCTTTTCTGACGACACGAATTCTGAAAAAATGGTTAGACACCAAACTACTATTGTAGCTAATGAAAAAGGTGTTGGGCATAGTTTAAATATCCAGAAAGGTAAACCCTGTGAGCTTTTAATAATTGCAATTGATAGAGAAGAATTTCTACCTCATTATTTACCGCAAGTAAATAAACTGACTCTTGAGCTCAAAACAGTCTTGAATGATGTAAATGCAAATAAGCGATTCCATCATTCTGGATTTTATGGTTTAGAGTTTGAGAAGTTACTGATTAAAAATTTACGATTTAAAGATAATGCTTTTGCAAATAAATTGTATCTAGAGTATCAGACTAAGTTAATTCTTGCTGATCAATGCGTGCGATATGAGAGAGCATTATCTTTTCAAAACAAACAATCAGGTTTCAGTTCTTATGAATATAAAAGGCTCAATGAGGTAATGAAGTACATTGAAGATCATTTAAGCTCCGAGTTAAGCATTGCGCATCTTTCTAAACTTTCAGGTTTAAACCCTAATAAACTCCAAAAAGGATTTAAGCGATTGCATAACATGACAGTAAATGAATATACAACAGCTAAAAAACTTCAACATGCGCTCGCGTTATTCAACGATCCTGAAATGACAGTGAGTGATGTAGCATTTTCAGTAGGCTTTGAAAGCAAAAGTTATTTTTCCAAAATTTTTAAAAAGACCTATTGCATGTGCCCCAGAGATTATAGAAAATTAAACTATATGGAAAGTTAGTTGATACAATTTGCATCTGTAAATGTTATTATAATGAAAACAATAACTATGACGTTTGATAGTAATGGAGGAAGTTTTAAACCAATTCAATTCGCAATTTCAAATCCTGTGTAAGATCATTGTCACGTATTTATTTGACCACATCAATTATGACATTACTCATTTTATTTTCGCTTATCTCAACACTTATAATGACTTTATTTAGTTACTGGTTTTCATTGGTGATGGGGGTTGACTATTACATTCCATCTATGATAGTTAAATTTGTCTTTCCAAATAAAACAGGCGTATTTGCTAGGTTAGCATCATGGATCATTCATTTATCTATTGGAATAGTCTTCGCAGTTGCTTGGGACATTACGAAGCATTTGATTGAATTGAAAGTTACATTTATAACAAGTCTATTATATGGAATCATTTGTGGAGTAATAGGAATCGTCGGCTGGAAAATTATTATTGCTCTGAGAGAGGATGAAATCGTTTTCGGTGAAAAGTATTTCTTGCTGCATATTTTATTAACCCATTTGGTTTTTGGCATTGTTCTTTTAATGTTACTTGCTTTCTACAGTTTTTATTTTAACGATCTCCTAATAGCGAAATAAACCGTAATAAAAATGAATTGGAAAAATGCTTTTTCGATTCTCATTTTTTTTTAATGCTAGTATATAATACCAACCATTAGTAAGCGCCATGGTAATTAGTTCTTACTTAACCTTTTTACAAGATTCATTACAAATAATGACGTACCGTGACTTTAAATAAGGAAACATGAATTTAGACGAAATTATTGGAACCTTCGCTGGAATTTTTACAACTGTAGCCGTATTACCTCAAATAGTAAAAGCACTCCGCACGCGTAAAGTTGAGGATATCAGTCCGCTCATGTTTTTAACCTTATGCTTAGGTGTTGGATTATGGACAGTATATGGTTTTTTAAAACACGATATTCCAATTATAGTAACAAATGGTATATCATTCATTCTAAATCTAATTATGCTACTACTTGCGTTAAATAGCAAAACGACTAAGCAGTATTGATGATATACGGATATGGGCTAAAATTTATTTGAGATGCGGCAATAGAACCATCCACAGTTCTTTACATTTAATCCGTCAAACCAAATAAATATAGATTTACTTATGTGCGCTAAATCCAAGAGCAAAACTACTAAAAATAAGAAAATTGATCAGTTAGAAGGTTCTTATACATCTTCTGACGCTCAACCCATGACTACGAAGCAGGGTTTAAAGATTAATGATACCAACAATTCATTAAAAGCTGGTGAAAGAGGACCAAGTCTTTTAGAAGACTTTTTACTCAGAGAAAAAATTCATCATTTTGATCATGAACGCATTCCCGAGCGTATTGTGCATGCGAGGGGAAGTGCAGCCCATGGGTATTTTGAGTTATACGAAAATTTGAAAGAATTTTCGAAAGCTGGAATTTTTAACGATACTTCGAGAAGAACACCTGTATTTGTGCGGTTTTCAACCGTGGCGGGATCGAAAGGTTCTACCGATTTAGCACGAGATGTGCGTGGGTTTGCTGTTAAGTTTTATACACAGGAAGGAACCTGGGATTTGGTGGGTAATAATATGCCTGTTTTTTTTATACAAGATGCTATGAAGTTTCCGGACCTTATTCACTCAGTAAAGCCCGAACCGAATAATGAAATTCCACAGGCTGCCTCTGCACACGACACCTTTTATGACTTCGTTTCCTTAACGACAGAAACGTTACATAATCATATCTGGGTAATGAGCGATCGTGGTATTCCGCGTAGTTTAAGAATGATGGAAGGATTCGGAATTCATACGTTTAGACTTGTGAATGATAAAGACGTATCTCACTTTGTCAAATTTCATTGGAAACCCAAATTAGGAGTACATTCCGTGACATGGGATGAAGCAGTAAAAATCAGCGGAGCAGATTCAGATTTTCACCGTAGAGACTTGTGGGAAGCTATAGATGGGGGAATGTTTCCAGAATGGGAACTGGGTGTTCAAATAATTCCTGAGGCAGATGAGCATAAATACGATTTTGATCTGTTGGACCCGACAAAATTAATACCTGAAGAAATGGTTCCTGTTAAATTGATCGGACGGATGGTGTTGAATAGAAATCCGGAGAATTTTTTTGCTGAAACAGAACAGGTAGCTTTTTTACCAGGTAATATTGTTCCTGGTATAGATTTTTCCAATGATCCATTATTGCAAGGGCGACTATTTTCTTACCGTGATACACAGCTTTCTCGTTTAGGTAGCCATAATTTTCATCAATTACCAATTAACCAACCCATTACAGAAACACATAATAACCAGCGAGACGGACACATGCAAATGGAAATTCCTAAAGGAAAAACAGCCTACTTTCCAAATACATTAGGTGGGGGATGTCCGCATATGAGCAAAGCTGCAGATGGAGGGTTCACACATTACGAAGAAAAAATTGAGGCGCATAAAATTAGATCGAGAAGCGAAAGTTTTAATGACCATTTTTCGCAACCAGCTTTGTTTTACAGAAGTTTATCAGAATGGGAAAAAGCACATGTAAAAGATGCTTACGCTTTTGAGTTGGGTAAATGCACAGAAAAACCTATTATAGAAAGAATGCTTTGGTTGATTGCTCAAATTGATGCAAAATTGGCTGAAGCAGTGGGGAATGAATTGGGTATGAATGTACCTAAATCTATTGAAAAGCCAATTAATCAAGCCCTAGGAGCTGATGCGGATATAAAAAAACACCAGCCAAAGAAAAGGAAAAACTATCTGGATCAATCAGATACATTGAGCCAGTCCAATACCCGTTTTGATACGATTGAAAGTAGACAAGTTGCTTTTTTAGTAGCAGATGGTTTCGACATGAAGTCATTCAATAAAATGAAAAAAGCGCTGGAACGTGAGAAAGCAGTTGTCAAGTTAATAGCACCGCATGGTGGAACTGTTGTGTGTGATACAGGAATGGAGCACAATGTTGATGCCGCCATAGCGACTACAGAAAGTGTTCTGTTTGACGCCGTATTTATTCCAGGCGGTGAGGAATCTGTAGCTGCGCTTATTAAGAAAGCAAAATTTCAAAAATTTATTAAAGAAGCCTTTAAACATTGCAAGGCTATCGCCGTAGCTGGAGAAGGTGAACGTTTGTTAGAAGAGAGTATCAAAGTTGACTATAATCAGGATTCGGCTATTCTTATTAATAAACCGTCAAAAAAATTCATTGAAGCAATAGCGAATCATAGAAACTGGAGCCGAATGGAGCAAGCGGAGCGCATTGCGATTTAATTCGTAAGAATTTCACCGAGTTTTCATCTATTGTATACGTTCAAAGTAAAATCTATACAGTTGCATTTATGACTTAACTAAAACTAATCATGTGAGTAATAATACCTCAATTTGAGTAAAGTGAGTAGATATCACTCATCCCTATCATAAAAATTAACACCTAAATGTTTATTAATCAATCACTTAAAACAATACCACTCCTTGGAATATGATTTGTTTTAAACTATCTCAAATTAATTTAACCAATAATAATGATAATATGAAAACTAAAATTTTAACGATATCCGTACTATTAAGTGGTGTAGCAGCAAATGCTCAAACCACCGGATTAACTGACCGAACTTTTTGGTCACCACAATTTTTTATTGCCATACTGGCAGGCTTGGTATTAGCTCTGGCCTTTCAGGTTGTTTTAACTGCACTCTCTGTGGCGGCAGGTATTTCTGCTATTGGAGACGTACGTAAAACATATGTCGAGAGCAGAGTTGACCCGGATACAAACAAAGCGAAAGACAATCACAGCTTTGATCAGGATTATAAAGATAATGATATGATTACGAGTGTAAAAGTTACCGCAGGTTTCGGTATCTGGAGTCTATTAACAACTTCAATTTCACTATTCGGAGCGTCAGCTTTAGCGCTTAATTTAAATTATTTTGGCAGCACATTTTCTAGCCTTACAGTAGGGTTGGTGATTTGGGGATTGTTTTTTCTAATTCTATTCTACCTGGAAGCAAAAGTGGTCCATACTGTTGTAGGTGGCTTAGCCAAAACAGCCATTTCGGGATTAAAATCTTCTGCTGGGATGGTAAAACAATTCTTTGAAACGTCAGAAAGTTCCAAATTAGAAAATACATTGAATAACGTGGTTGATAAGGTCAGAAAAGACTTTGATACAGGTAATTCAACGGAAGATCTTTCTGAAGTACTGAGTAACTTTTTAACGAAGATGGATAAGAAGTTACCGAGCTATGAAACGGTTAAAAATGATTTGAGTACGTTAATAAAAGAAGGAAAAACTAAAAATAATTCAACTAGTTGGATGGCGATTCAGCAAATATTAACTAAAGCGTTGGATACAGTTGGCAATAGCGCCGACTCAGAATCGAAAGGAAAGGCAGCAAAACTCAAACAAATTTTTTCAGAGCTGAAAGAGGCTTATTCGAGTGATGAGGATACTATAGAGGGCGTTAAAGGTATTGTTGCTGAGCATACGTCATTAGAGAAAGAACAAATCAATGAAAAAATCTCTTCTATTAAAAATCGCATTTCGGAGGCAACTCCTGATAGCTTATCAATTGATCAATTGAAACAGGATTTTAACGAAATTCTTTCTGACCCTTCCACGATTAAAACCGTGTTGTCTTCTAAATTTGAAGGATTAAATCGCAAATCGATTATTCAAACACTATCTGAGAACTCAAAATTAGATAAAGAACAGCTAGAAACGTATGCGCAAAATATAGAAGACGCGATTGATTCAGTGAAAGAAAAATTAAATAATCTTAGCCTGGCTTCTATTAAGGAGAAGGCCGAACGTTCTATTTCCGGATTTTTAAATAGCACTGACAGAAGTGAATTGCGCTATGACAGTTTAAAAAGAGATGTAACCAAAATACTAGATAATCCGAAAGATTCGTTAACAGTAATTAAAAACAGAGTAGCTAAATTTGATGGAGACACTGTTAAAGCGCTTATTACGAACAACAAGTACATTAGCGAAGATAAAATTGATGAACTTACTGCAAAAGTAGAAGAAAGTATTCAAACAGTTAGAAATAAAGTAACTGAGATTGAAACCCGCGCTCGTCAGGAATGGGAAATGGCAAAAAGAAAAGCTGTTATTCAAGCAGAGCATGTAAGAAAAACGGCAGCTTCTGCCGCATGGTGGTTAGTTATTACAGCAGTTGTTTCTGCAGGTGCTGCTATGTTAGGTGGTTATATTGAGTGGCTGTAATCTAGACGATTCATTTCGTTAAAAATAAATCAATGAATCCTTATCTTTTTTTATCCTAACTTTAAAAGTGGATGAAAAAGGATAAGGATTTTTTTCTGATCAAAAGCGAGTTATTAAAATTTGCAGAAGTTAGGGGAGCAGATAAAACATATTGCCCTTCAGAAGTGGCAAGAGTACTTTATGAAAATTGGAGGGGCCAGATGGATGCGGTACGCAAAGTCGCTGACGGACTGGTGCAAGATCAACAATTGGAGGTTCTGCAGGGTGGAATTGTCAAAAATAAGCCGCCAACTCAACTGAAAGGTCCAATACGACTAAGAAAAAAAGATATTAAGTAGTCTTTGTTCCCATTCAGTTTTTAGTTATTAAGCCATTCTTATTTATCTTTACGTAGGTAATTATTTCCATTATCTTGAATATAAGGTTAACGATTACTAAGTGTTGTGATATCTTAAAAGCATATAAAAATGAATTATAAAACTATAGCAATAATTAGCTTTATTTTACTGACGATTGGTTCTGTTTGTTATGTCTATTATAACGCAAGGATGCCTGTTAATAAGAATCGAATTGTAATCAATGAAGAAGGTGAGGAAGAGATAATGCTCAATTCATTGGAAAAGAAGCATATTGGAAAATGGTACTTAGCTTTTGAAGGAACAACGATATTTAACCTTGAAAGAATTGCTTGGGAACATAGCCGATATTATGATTTTCATGAGGATGGAAAAGTCACGTATCACAGACCAGATGGAAGAAGAATAACATACTATTGGCAAGTGACAGAAGCAGATTCAGTTTTAAGCATCATTGCAAATCAAACCGAGATTCCAGATACAGTGAGCTATAAAATAAGTAAATGGACAAAAAAGTCTTTTACCGCCTACAAAAATCCAAATGAGTTGCACATATCAAGTGGCGCGCAAGTTATATGGCAAAGGCATGATTGAGGAGATTGCGCTACCTAGTTCCTGCTTTAATTTTGTTAATCGCCCGCGTCCACTTTTTATAAACGCCGATAGGTTTTGGATAGTCCAGTAATTCATTCTCCCAGGGAATAAGCACATCCACATCATTCGTTTTTGACAGCTCAGGAATCCACTTACGAATAAACGCCTGCGCATTATATTTATTAGACTGATGAACCGGATTTGTGTAATAAATTTCAAAGGCTTGAACATGCCAGTTCAACCAATTGGCACTTACGTCATAATCAATCAGCTTTGATTCGAAATAAGCAGCTCCCCACGTCCAATCTATCTTTAAATCATGAATAAAATAACTTGCGCAGTTTACACGACCACGATTGCTCATAAATCCGGTTTTATTCAACTGACGCATATGTGCATCCACAAACGGAATTCCAGTTTTACCTGCACACCATCTCTCAAAAAGAAGCTGATTATTTTCAAATTCAGTTGTCTTATTTTTAAACCCTGCTGTTTTGAATATATCATCTCCGAAACGCATGCCTTTAAATGTAAAGTAATCCCTCCAAACAAGTTCAAAAACGATCCACCATGTACTTTGGTTCCGCTTTATTTCCTGTTCATATTTTTTAACTACGCGATAAATTTCACGAGGAGATAAACAACCTAATGCCAGATATGGAGAGAATTTAGAACTATAATCGAGCCCTTGTGATCTATTTCTAGTCCACCTATATCCTGTCAATAACTCCGATTCGAATGTGTAAAAATGGAGTCTTTTTAGCCCTTCTTCCTCTCCACCTGGAATAAACGGTTCGTTTTTTGAATACGCTTCTTCTGAAAAGCCGTACTTTTTGTACGACGGAAATACCGAACTTTCAGCAGTGGGATGTGCTTTTAATTCCAGCGGAATACGCAGGGGTTCTCGTGGGTTACTTTCTTTAGAAACTGGAATGCGATATGCTTTACTGGTTAATGGAATCGTGTCTATAGCAAATGGAATATCATCTTTGTGATACAACGTTTTCCCCCAAAAGAATGAAAATTCCACAGTTGGTAATTGTTCCTGAACAGCTGCAACTAAGGATAATTCTTCACTAGCATATTCCGTTTCTCCATAAACAATAGAAATAGCATATTTCTCAATTAATTCAGGTATAAATTTAGTCGCAGTAGTTTGTCCAATCAATAAATGGCCCTGTAAATGCTCCAATTTTTGTTGAAGACAGTTCACGGATTGTTCCAAAAACTTAAAACGATTTATATCCGCCTTCCGAAATCCAAGGACGCGTTCGCTGAAAAGAGTTTCTTCTATACAATAACAAAATACAACCTGATCGCAATTTGCTACTGCCTGGCATAATGCTTCGTTATCATGTAAGCGTAAATCATTTTTAAACCAAACTAAACCTGTCTTCATTTAAACTTTTTTTTAACGTATGAACATTTAATATGCGCTGTTTTTCCTGTTGTGCCTGTGGCTTATATGAATAGGCTAGCTGTAGAAAGTGCGCTGGTTGAGAATTATTACTTAGAGCGAAACGTGCAGATATAGATGTAGTTGGCGGAGGTCACAATTTTCAAACTGCTTACATAATCGCTTTTACAAGTACTCAATTAACTTAACAATCCATCTCATCTGCATCATAAGCCCAACAATAAAAAGTTTCAACATATTTTTTCATTTTTTTTGTGAGGCCTGTATTATCTTTCTTTTCTAGCTTTTTAGCCCACCTTCTAAAAAATGGGAAATAAGGTAACAGTAGAATTAGTGCGACAAAGAACAATACCCAGCCGAAAGGTAGGAAAGGAAGTGCCATACTTAATGCGCCTAAAACAATAACCACGACAATGGTACTGATATAAGCAATTTTCTTCAAAATATCTTTACTCGTATCTAGCATACAATTAAAAATGATTCAAAATTCATACCGTTAGGGTGAGGGTCGGTAACCTAATTGCATTCGATCAGATTATTTCATAGTAATTCTCGTAGCCCTCTAGGTCTTCGGTAAGTTCTTAGCTGCAATAATTTTTTGTAATTAAGTCTATATTTAATTTTGGATTTTTAAAAGGTGAGTATTCTCGACCATTGTATATGGTTTATACGTGTACTTTATACACACCCATTCCCTTCGTCAAAAGTGTTGAAATAAATGGTGCAGTAAAAATGAAACACTCATAGTTCTCATTCTGAAATTCAAATAACACGTTTCAATCACAGCGCGGATAGAAGCTTCAACTAGCGGAAAACCAGTCATACCGGTTTTCCATGCTGTAACATATTTCTCATTATACGGTTGATTTGATTGCAAATATCCTTTATTAAATGCTTCAAATTCAATGCGCGGTTCCATCTCGAATTTTTGAATAAAATGAGCCTGCCACCTCAACCTAGAACGGAAAGCGGCCAGTTGCTTTTTATGCACCCCCTTTTCTTTTAATTCGATACTACGTTGATAAACCTCTCGAACAGATAAACATCCCCAAGCCAAATAAGGGGACAGACGACTACAACCCACCCTTGCTAATTCAGGCTTTGAAATATAATCTGAATAATGTTGCAAGCGGTCATGGAAGAAAGAATCTTCCCATAACTTTCCCTCCGTCCTGCCACCTTTTTGCATGTGATGTGTTTCGCTCTGAGGATACTCATAATTTAAATCAGCTAAATTTGCGTCTAACGCTGAAAATTGAATCAAGTTACTATTCGTAAGATTAATTGGCCTTACGGGGGTTGACATATACGTATACCATTGTTTTCGCCACGTATCACGATTGCGCAAGCCACGCTTTACCCCTCCGTTTTGAAACTCATACCAATTAATGGAGGCTGTTTTGCAAAACTCTGAAAATTGTAAATCTCTATTGAACGTAAGTCTGATACCTGTTTCTTCTGTCGAATACACTGAATGGATGCTGTACCTCTCCCGAATTTTTTCGAAAACGGGAATGACTTCAGCATGTACGACCAGTAGTTTAACTTTCTGCTTATTTAAAACTGAATTTAAATCCTCAATACTTTCAAATACGAAACGCCAGTGACGTTCGCTATAGTGCTTATCCTCTTCCAGAGAAGGTTCATAAACGTAAAGTAAAAGCAATGGATGATCACTCTCCAATGCATGAAAAAGCGCGTCATTATCGAATAAACGAAGGTCTCTTTTAAACCAGAACACGTTTAGGGTTGATTTATCTTTTTTCACTTCAGGTTTCATCTCTTTCTTTATCTGTTACAAGATCATGATCTTTATCCATTCCTATAATACTAATCATACTTGAAACAGTGGTAAATAACATAAGGACTAAGGTTACCGTCATTCCGCAAATAACGGAAGATAAAAACAAAGTGGTCCAGTATATAATCTCATACCAAGATAGGGGTACATTCTCAGACTCAACTAAGGGAATATTGAAAAATTGAAATAAAATTAGAACACCGACTAACAAAACAACATCAACGCGAGCAATGTTCAGTATTTGGGAATAGAATTTTTTCTTCAGGTCAGAATTAGATCCTGCACTCACACTCAACAAAGTGAGGAGTAATGCCAAAATAGTGACCGCGGCCAACGTAATTGTATTGCATAACATATTTAACCCGGATAGTGAAGCAGATAAGAGGTGCTTGGCTTCATGACCAGAAATATTACCCAGTAGAAAGACACCTATACCAATAAATACTGTGGAAATGGCACCTCCAAAAATAGCCATTTTGTTCTTTTTAAGTATGTCTGCAATCATAGCTCTTCTGTTTTAACATCCATCAACAAAACCGAATCAATATCCTCATTCTCTGAGCTGTGAATTACAGAAACATCTCCTGTGCTCTCTAAAATTACAGCCTGCACATTTTTCATTTTGTGAACATTCGCTTCTCTGAGCTTTGCAATAAGATCGTCTTTTCCTACATTGCATTTTTTCAATTCATTATAACGGATCTTACCTTCCCACATGATAAGCCGCGGTTTATTCGTAAAAAGTGTTTGAAACCAATCAACCTTCCGAACCAAAAAAGAAAATAAAGTCTGAAACCCAATTATAGTACCGAGTACAATCGCCCCTTCCAGCAATGTTTGATTTTTATTGAGTATTACAGATGCTAATACTGATCCAACGGCAATGGTAGAAGCAAAATCGAAACTAGACATTTTAGCGAAGGTGCGCAAGCCAAAAATCCGAGTGATTATTATGATTATAGTAAATATGCCAAGTACTGTTCCTATGAGCAGGAATGCTGTTTTCAAATCCATAGAGCAAACCTAGATAGAAAATTAGTCTGGTAGTAGCCCTAATCAAATTTAAAATAGCTTAAACTAAACTATTTGATATTTATTCCCGCGAATTTTAGGAGAGGTATATATTTAAATAACTAAATTAAGACAACTTACTTTTAAATCAGTTGCCATGCCACTATTATAGTTACGAAACTATCATTCTAGACAGTCATAAACCTCCTGTAACGCCCTTAAATCCTCAAAAAGAGGGTTCGATAACAGTCCCCTTCTCTCCGCAAATCAGTTTTGAGTGTGAGTTTCGAGCAAGAGCGAGAAACTTGCACTTGAAAAACTGATTTCCCTCAAGACTCACACTCCAACTCAAACTGAATTTTCTTCAATTGGAATAATTCTCACCATTTACCTCTCCCTGTAGATACCCCAAAAATAGGGACAGTGAGTAAAGTACTCCCCATCCTTAGGACAGGATTAATATAATCCTTCTATTTTAAGAAGCCATAGCTTTTTGATAAAATAACTCATCAGGTGGAATTTTTCCAATTGAAGTATGACGTCTTTTTTTGTTATAAAATTCAATGTATTTTCTTACATTTTGATACAGTTCTAATCCTCCATTTGCTGGGTTTAGGTATATTTTTTCCTGCTTTAATGTTCTCCAAAAGCGTTCAATGTAAATGTTATCCAGAGCTCTACCTCTTCCGTCCATTGAGATTTTAATTTTATGATTTTTTAAGGCATCAATGTAAAGGTCGCTTGTGTATTGGGATCCTTGATCCGAGTTGTGTATCTCCGGCGCACCATATTGCTCAACAGTATCATTCAGTAGCTCTACGCACCACTCTTTACTCATTGAGTTAGAGATGCTCCAATTGAGAATTTTACGACTGTAAACATCAATAATAGCAGCCATGTACATAAAACCTCTAAACATTGGAATATAGGTGATGTCCGTTTGCCAGACTTGGTTGGGGTGATCAATTTCTAGTCCTCTGAGTAAATAGGGATAAATATAATTGGTCTTGTCTCTGATTGTGGTTTTAGGTTTTGGGTAGATGGTCTGAACTCCCATCAATTTATATAATCGTCTAATTCTTTTTTTGTTGACTTTATAACCCAAATCTAAGTTTAAATGGTCAGTCATTCGCCCTACACCGTAATGAGGGTGATCAAATAACTGCAAATCAATCTTTTTCATCAATTCAAGATTCAATGAACTTTCTCCCTTAGGCTTATAATAAAGCCCACTTCTGTGAATTTCGAGGAGTTCACATTGCCGTTCCAGACTCAGTCTTGGATGAGATTTTACAACTTTTTGTCTTTTTTCGGTTGTACTCATTTGCCCAAGACTTTTCTTAAAAAATCATTCTCTACCTCTAATCTTCCGATTTTACCATAGAGCTTGTCTTTCTCTTTTTCAGAATCATCATTTTTTGATTCCTTTTCAAATGCCGCACTAGCATTGTTTAAAAACTCCTTCTTCCAAAGCGTTATCTGATTCGGTTGGAGTTCGAACTTGGAAGCCAACTCTTGCAGAGTTAGCCGTTCTTTCAACGCTTCCAAAACTACCTTCGTTTTGAAACCTGCTGTGAATTTTCTTCTTGATTTTTTCATAATTGACAGTGTTAAATTTACGATTTAAATTACTGTCCTAATTTTGGGGAGTATTATATAGTTAGTATTAGCGGGTAGCCTTCAACAGGTCACTAACTTAAAATTACAACTGTGGATAGTCAAATTTGCTACCCGCTTTACTTCTAGTTTTGGCGAGTAGATCAAAATTTATTCAGAACTGATGCAGTTTTTAATTTGCTATCAATTCGTTGAAAATAGTTAGTTGTTGTATTGCACTGGTTACTATTGAAAGGGAAACCATGTACTTTAGCTTTGTTTAGTTCTCCCACAAATGTAAATTGTGAGTTGTTTTGCTCATCTAGCATAACGTCAAAACTCAAATACTTAATTTTATACGATTCCCTTTCTAGGCGTATAGTGTTAAACGGGCTACATTCCTGTAATACGCCATTTTTTTCAACTATTATTTTATTTAGCGTTTCAACGGTTATGGTATACCTTTCGCTCGTTGTTGTAGGTGTCAAAGAAATTGTGTCGTTAGCACACGTATTTATTTTTTTTGTTTCGTACCACTCCCAAATCCCAATATTGGTGGCTGTTTCTTTTTGTTCTATTTTTTTCGAAGTTGATTGTTGACACGATAACGTGCCTATCAACAACAGGGTGCAGATTAATTTGTTTTTTGTTTTCATATTATACAGTTCTTTTAATTAAAAATTTCTACTCATTTTACCCGTCAATCCAACAGGTTACAGATTTCTCAAATACTGGATCCCAATATTCTTTTACACATTGTTCTTTTGCAGCTTTGCGTGTTCGGGCATAAACTCCGGTAGTAGTTTTACCTGTGCATTCACACCGGTAAACACGCTTACATGAATGAGCAAAGAAAGAAATTAAAATGAGCATTGATAATTGTGTACGTTTTTTCATTTCTTTAAAGTTTATTCGTGCTTTTAAAAGCATCTTTTGTTAGTTTTAAAAAGAAGCAAACAGATTTTCCGATAACTATAACCTAATGTTAACCCAAAACAAGTTACCGTACTCTATCTGTTTGCATTTTATTATTGTTGTTAATAATGTGTTATTGTACAATCACTTTACCGGACTGCGCGGCTGACCCATTTATAAAATAAGTGAACAGGTATGTGCCGGCAGGTGCTTGTGAAATATCCACCGTTTTACGCTGCGCACCTTCTTTGCAGTTAAAGCGGTACACTTCTTTCCCTTCTGCGTTGTAAACAATCATCATTCCGGTGCTGTTTTGCGGTAAGTTATAACTGACTTCAAAAACGCCTGTGTTTGGGTTCGGATAAATTGACACCGGAACAAAGTTTGTTGCTGTTTCATCATCCAAACCAAGCGCACGATTATTACCACAGGCAAAAAACTGAACGCTGTTGATGTCTGTAATGTACGAGCCAAATCCGCCGTAAAGTTGACTTGTCGGTTGGTTGTAAACCGTCGTATCTACCCATGTTGTGTCCATGTAGGCAGCATCTATTCCATAATTAACTTGGTTGATTTCTGTTTGCAGTTCCTTTTTCCAATGATTGACGTGTACCTGCTCAGCTGAATCCAGCCCGCACGATTCTGCATTTAAAAGCAATTGCACGGCTAAATCTGTTTTACTAAGCGAGTGGAATAAATTCACCTTATCCATTTCAACGTAAAACATTTGCTGATAATTTGTTTGGGTAAATGCGGCTGAACTTATAGCATTTAACACGTTTACATACCGTTGCACATCTTGCTGAAACTGTGTGGTGTTTTGTGCGCGGGTAATCTCTTCTGTTTTGAATGCGTGTTGCAGTGTTTGTTTCATCAACCCAAGTCCATGACGGGCTAATACATCATTGCGCTGTGAAACCGCCATTGTTGGGTACTCGGTCAACACTTCTTCAAAAAGTACAAGTGCGCCTGCATCTGTATTGGCATCATTGTAAAGTTTAGAGGCTTCTAAACACGTATTAAGCGCATCACTAAACAACACGTTGCTAAAGTTGAGTGTATTTATTCTACTCTCAGTATCTTGAAGCCCCGGCACATTAAAATATGTTCCGGTTATAATCGGGTCTGTTGGAAGCGGGCAAACGTCGTCGCCGGGTGTTGGGGTGCTAAAGTTAACCGGTGCGCCCGTAATTGAACTGGTTACTACAATTTCGCTCGCGCTTGGTTCGGTGTTAGCTGCGTTCCACTTATTAAACGGCGCATAAACATGCACAAGACCCGGCGGTGTTGGCGGTACTTGCAACGTTCCGTTTATAATCGGTAAGCTGCCTTGATCGTCAAATGAGTTGTAGCCCTTGTTCATCAAAATATCTTCCGCATTTCTAAGGTCTATATTGTACCCTATGGCTGGGTCAAGTTTGGTAAATGTATTGTACCCTCCAAGCCCGCTACTTGAAATATCAAGCAAACAATTGTTTTCTACGACGATTCCAGCAACTTTAAAATTGTCAAATGTATTACACTTTGCAATTGCTTTGCCGTCAATTTTATGCATCCCGGCATACAGTCCGTTAAAGGCACAGCCTTCTATTTTCAATCCACTATTTGAATTATCAATTAAACCAACGGTTGAGGCAGTACCATCAAATGTTGTGTTTGTTACAGTTGAAAATAGCGTTGTATTTCGGGCATCTACCATATACTGGGCTGCTCCATTAAATTCTGACTGACTTATAGCATAACCCATTCCCCTAATTTTCAATATTCGGTTTGCTCCGGTACTATTCATTTCTGAAAGGCTCATATTAAACGTACCACTGTTGTGAAAATAAAGCGGCGCAATAATACTTACTTCATTAAAAACGGTGTTGGTTATATTCGTTTGACGGTAGGTGTACAATCTATTGTTTGCTAGTTGACCATCAAATAAAACATCATTTATCGTTAAACTGGGGTAACTAAAAAAGCGTGACCCTTCGTGCATTTCAACTTTACCACTAAGCAATATAATGCTATTTAAACCGTTCGCATTGGTTTTAAAATCAGCATCCGTTTCAATAATTAAAATAGGGTCGGTGTCTCCATTTCCTTTGAGTTGAAATTGGGTGTTCGCCTCAGCAATTATATTACTTCCGGCTTTTGAAAACCGTAGTTGTCCACTTTGGGTAAGGCTTTTTTCGAACGTAAAAAATGCATTTTCTTTAATTCTTAAATCACCACCGTCAAAATAAATTTCTGCAAAATCACTGCGCATTGCAAACTCGGCATTTTCTTCGTAGATAAATGTTGCGCCTTCCTTTAGATGAATCTTACCAGAGTTTGCCAGTTCGCCGCCGTCTTTGATTATAATTTCTGCGCCATCTTCTACGACAATAGTTGTCCATTGTTCTACATTTACATTCCCTTCAATGATAAGTTTTGCACCTTCTTTAATTAAAATTTCGCCTTTGTCAAGATTAATTGTTCCGCCACTTTCAACCGTTAATTCTTTGTTTTCACAAATCACCAAACGACTTTCAATATTTAATTCTCCGCCGCTTTTGATTGTAAATTGCTCGGTTTGAAATTCATTTAACGCAATGCCTATGCTGTGGTATTCGTCAAACAATTGTTTTAAATCATAAGTGGTGGTTAGTTCTTGCGTTGGGAAGTCGGCAAAACTATTGTAGGTGCAGTAATCAAGTACAGAGAGTTGTTTTACGTTTATCGAATGTATTGGACGACTGAACTCAAGTACTTCATCAAGATCAGCATTCACGCCGGGAATATCGCTATCAGTATCAGATTCTAACGCCTGAATATCTGCAAACGTAACATCCCCACAAAAACAGCTATATGTTTCTTCAAAATCTTCTTCTATCTCATCACCATACACCAGTTGATACAAATTGTGCATATACATATAATCTAGTGGGTTCATCTGTCCTTCATGCCCGTCGTCGCTATCTGCTTCGTAGGCATCATTCCACTTGTATTCACCTCCCCAACCAGCTGGCCATATAATTTGCTTTGTGCTAACTGAATCTTCGCCATCAACATCATAACCCAGCCAGCTTTGACCGTGAAATTTAAAACCACCGTAAACAGGCATTGAGGTTAATAAATCTTCAAAAAATGCTTTGTCTCTCGCTGCGGGAACGTAATCATTTATTACAGCATGCACTAACAATTGCTGAAAATTTTGAGTTGCTGTACCCCACTGATCTGTGCGGGCTTCATCCCATATCCCTGCTGCTGTTGCCAAATTAAATACAATAGTTAAATTGTAATCATCAATTGGAAAACGGTCAAACCTCATGTATGATATTGGCGGCCACATGTTAATATATCCATCTGCCTCCCAATCAGCATAAAGCAATGGAATAGCATCCGGTGTTAATCCATTCCAAAAAGGAGCTAATGCACCAGTAGGTATCTCAACACCCCCGTCAATCTGCCATTCTTCAAAATTACTTAAACCGGGTAACGCATCTGCCCAAGGATTGTCACTTGAAAAACGCGGTATCTGGGCTTGTTCCCAAACACTGAAACCCACATATAAAGCTGCTCTATCCAAGGCATCTGGAGTTTTGTAGTACTCTTGTGCTGCCCCATAGCGCAAAGCACGCCTTTTGATGATACCAGAGTAGTCAATACCTAGCAAATTATTTCCTATTTCTGTAATTGGGTAAGCTGTGCCAACGAGTTCACCACCGCCATTGCCTACGGGCCACCCCCATTCGTCTAATAAAAACCAATTATGGTCGCTCGCATAGGTAATTAATCGGTGAGCAATTTGATGTGCCTGGTTTTTAATATCCATTACAGGATCTTCGGGTGTGGGCTGAACATAAACACCGTCTTCTATTAATGCGTCAATAACTGTTATACCCAATAATAATGAACTCATTTGATCTAAACTAGGTATCGCCCATGCGGTGGTTTGGTACTTTGCTTTTAATTCTGCTGCTTCATCAGTTACGCCAGCCATATTATCGCTAACATAGCGGCTGCTTGAAATGCACTTGCATTCTAGGCGTTCATGTTCCCAGTTCTTGTACATAAATTCATCTGCATCACTGCGCAGATAGAAACCGTTAAGGCTTTCCGGTTTAATAGCAGGTAGATTGTTATCAGCAATCTCTGAGATAACACGTTCTGCTACTAGATCAACACGATTGATTGCATTTAACGCATAGTACAGTTCATTGAGTGTTGCCGTAACATCTTCACCTTTATTTTTTAGTAAACGATATTCTGTGGCTAAAAAGCCAATATAATGCCCGTGATAGATCATACCATCCGCCCAGCGCACTGAACCTTTATCACCTCCGGGGGCGCCCGTATTATTTTTACATCCAACAGGTTCACGGGCTGCCATAGGAATACTTTCACCAGCTTCAGTACCGATTTTAATAAAATCCTGCCGGAAGCTATTTCTAAATTTCCAATACTTTTTTTGATTGATTTGATCTGGAGTTTGCGCACAAATCCCCATTGCTAGGGAAAGCCCTAACAGCATACATAAATATTTCATAAATTTTAGGTTTATAAACCGCAGTTAGCGGTATTGTTTGTTATTCTTGAATATGATACTTAACTAAATTCCAAACTTCGTTGTCCGTTAGCAGTTCTTTTTTGACTAATCCGATTTTGGGTGAATAATAATGAACAGTTGGTTGTGATTCTTCAATTACTGTGTGTTCTTCTTTGATACAGACTACATCATTAAAGGTCATATCTTCTATGCTTAGATTGTTATAAACAGTATCTACAATTAATACGTTTTCTACTATTCCCGTACCTCCATAACTATATGTCCATAATCCCGTTACTGGATAAAATAAAAAGCAAGTGGCTTCTGCTACATAATCACCAGACTTAAACTTGGCTGAAACGACACGGGTCGTTTTTTCTGACTTTCTAGCTACATTATTTTTAACAGAAGAGGAAACTCCTTTTGTCCAATACCGATAATCATAACCATCATAAGTGCTATACTTTGTAGTTCCAAAAAGCACTGAAGTTGGGTCTGACGCTGTTTCAATTACGTAAACAGAATCACGTTCGCCGCTCGTTTCTTCTTCATATACCCAGTATGACCCTATTTTAAAATAGAAATAATCTTTAACGTCTCGCACGTCTACACATGCACCAGGGTTTTCGGAACAATACGAAGTTGGCGGGTCTTTTTTGCAGGAAGTAACCAGCAGTAGCACAAAAGCAAATAGTAGCATACGCCGTATTTGTTTTGTTTTAGTTAATTGAACTTTTGAAAATGGTATCATAAGTTTTGGATGTTTCGTTTTGTTGTATTAATATAACGGAATATTTTAGAATAAGGTTGGTTAAAATTCTATTTTTCAATATGATACTTAACTAAATTCCAAACTTCGTTGTCCGTTAGCAGTTCTTTTTTGACTAATCCGATTTTGGGTGAATAATAATGAACAGTTGGTTGTGATTCTTCAATTACTGTGTGTTCTTCGCCAACCATGACGACATCAAGAAAGTTTTGATCTAAGACGTCAAAGTTGGCGAACAGATCTTTTACTTCTAGTTTATTGTCATAACCTATGTAACCGCCTCCGTTACTGTAAGTCCACATTCCTTTAGTTGGATAAAACAAAAAGCACGTCGCTTCAGCTACAAAATCACCAGACTTGAATTTGGAAGAGACAACTCGAGTTGTTCTTTCTGATTTTCTAGCTACGTTATTTTTAACAGAAGATGTAACCCCAGTAGTCCAGTATCTGTAATCGTAACCATCATACGTACTCCGTTTGGTCGTTGAAAAAAGAACTGAATTTTCATCATTAACAGTTTCAATGACGTAAATAGAATCTCGTTCACCGCTCGTTTGTTCCTCATATACCCAGTATGACCCTATTTTAAAATAGAAATAATCTTTAACGTCTCGCACGTCTACGCATGCACCAGGGTTTTCGGAACAATACGAAGTTGGCGGGTCTTTTTTACATGAAGCAACCGAAAGCAGAACAAAAGTAAATAGCAGTAAATACTGCATCCGTTTTGTTTTAGTTAATCGAACTTTTGAAAATGGTTTCATAAGTTTTGGAATTTTCGTTTTGTTTAAGTTTTGTTGTATTAATATAACGGAATATTTTAGAATAAGGTTGGTTAAAATTCTATTTTTCAATATGATACTTAACTAAATTCCAAACTTCGTCATCCGTCAGCAGTTCTTTTTTAACTAATCCGATTTTGGGTGAATAATAATGAACAGTTGACTGTGATTCTTCAATTGCCGTATGTTCTTCAGCAACAACGACAACATTTTCGAAGACTTGCTCCATCAATACATAGTCTTCCATTAAATCTTGAATACTGATAATATTATCGTATCCAGAATCTATTCCACCATAAGCCGGACTAGACAAACCTTTAGTGGGGTAAAATAAAAAGCAAGTGGCTTCTGCTACATAATCACCAGACTTAAACTTGGCTGAAACGACACGGGTCGTTTTTTCTGACTTTCTAGCTACATTATTTTTAACAGAAGAGGAAACTCCTTTTGTCCAATACCGATAATCATAACCATCATAAGTGCTATACTTTGTAGTTCCAAAAAGCACTGAAGTTGGGTCTGACGCTGTTTCAATTACGTAAACAGAATCACGTTCGCCGCTCGTTTCTTCTTCATATACCCAGTATGACCCTATTTTAAAATAGAAATAATCTTTTACTTTTCTAACATCAATACAGTCATCCGGATTTTCGGAACAATACGAAGTTGGCGGGTCTTTTTTACATGAAGCAACTGAAAGCAGAACAAAAGTAAATAGCAGTAGATACTGTATCTGTTTTGTTTTAGTTAATCGAACTTTTGAAAATGGTTTCATAAGTTTTGGAATTTTCGTTTTGTTTAAGTTTTATTGTTTTTAAAATCTTGCTTTCAAAAGCAAAATTAGATGATTTCCACCATAATATAGTGGTTATCTACTTATTATTACGGCGGAATTTGCCGTATGGTTGAAAAATATTGAATCTTTTTACTCATTATAACTTTAATTATTTTATCATTTTAGTGTTTAATCTGCTTTTAAAAGGCTGGTTTTTAAACTTTGTAGTTTGCTTGCGACAATGCTAATTTATACTTGCTCAAACAATGTATGTATGTCAAAAGTTACAATTGGTAACTTTTATTGTTGAAAAATGGCAGGTGAGTTTTTTTTACCCAAAGCATCTCACCTGCCCAGCCACCTATGAAAATGATTGAATTTTCCAAGTAGTAGTACTTGTTGCTATTCACAGGTTTTTTTATCACAACACAATATTTTATAACAGCTAATTCATTCTTTTTTAAAAAGACGAACGAGTTCTTTTGACTAAACTCGTCCGCCTCTTCGTTCGCTTATGAAAACATTTAAAACATACTTATGACTTTTATTAACTTACGATTTCACAAACCAATTAAGAAAGAGAATCTATTAATCTTTAAGAAAACCTTTCTCATTTTCTACTCCGCTAAATTAGCATTGATAAATATTTGAATGATTGGGAAATGTCTTAAAAACTCTATCATTGAGACTAAAGGCGTATTACTTTTTTTTCGAATTAAGTATTTTGACTTATAAAAAAATAAACCCATTTGTAAGTTTTTTAACTTTTGTGAATTTTGCTGTCTTATTTTTTAAGCTACTCAGTATTTAATCCTATTGTTAAAGGGATATAAATTCTTTATTTTTACAGAGTTAGTTAACCCAATCCAAATATGAACAACGAAGATATAAAACAGTTAAAGGCATCAATACAACCATGTGACCCTGAATTATCAGAAATTCTCATCAATTGTTACATTGCTCTAAATCAAAGAAAAGAGCAAAATCAAATGAATTTTTTTGAATCGGGTGTTTATAAAAGCGTCCATGATCTAATGAGTGATAATTTATCGTCTCGACAACGACAAACCAACGCTATTTACAAATCATTCAATGATGTTTTAAGACGCAAAACGGATAGCACTTGGATTCAAGAGGAAAAAGAACTTTACGATCATTTGAGAGGTTCTATTCTTTTGGATTTATTTTCGATTGAGGGAGAGATGAGCAAAACACTAGGTAAATATGCACAACACTTGTTGAAACTCGACTATTTACAAGAACTACCTGTCTTTGACCTAGACGGAGCAAAAAAGAACATTTTTAATTATATCGCCTTTCTTTTAGAATCATTAGCAGAAAAACTTGCGTCAAGCACTTTATCTAAAAAAGTAGTAGAAAAAATTTTAGACGGAAAAGGAAGCGGTTTATGCATTGTAACCGACCTTGAAAATAAAATTAGGTTCACGAGTACAGCTTTTGAAAATTTATTACAAAAGGACTTTCACCAATTTAAAGGGAAAAATGTATTTACCATAATTCCGGAGTTGAATGAATTTCCAGAGAAAAATAATAACGGTAGGTTCGAAGAAGTACTGGATTTAAACCTTGGGAATACTTTAATGCGCGGAGTTCTCGTATCAAAAGAGTTAGTAAATGATTTAGAGGAGGAGGAATTGAGCGAGGTAGTCTATCAAATTGAGCCTAACCAAATGGTTGCGGATTTTGATTTAAGTCTATTTGAAGATTCTAATACTGTAAATGACTTGATTGATTGTATTCAGCTGTTAAGAAAAGATAATAGCCTTGATGAATCTCGTTTTATGAGTTCAGCCTTGTTAAAAAGGCTATATGTTCAAAAAGACAAGTTGACATCAAAATTAACACGATCAAAAACTAATTCAAATTGGAGTTTAGAAGAGGTTATAAATTTTGAGCCTTTAATCCAGCAAGTAATTGAGGAGTTAAGCCACCGAATAGCAGATAAGGAAATTACTATATCGTACAACATAAAGAAAAATTCACCTTTATATTGTAATTATGAAACCATTCAGTCTATTTTAAAAAATTTGTTAAAAAATGCTGTACAAAGTGTTCACGAAAACATATCCGTTTCTACTATTCAATTAACGATTGAAGATAGTAAATATGGTACTAAAATTTCGGTATCAAATAATGGTGCAACAATACCTAAAAAATATTACAACCGAATATTTGAAAGGGGCTTTCAGATTGACCCAATTAAATCTACGGGTTTAGGATTAGGGTTATACTTTACAAAACGCTCAGTCCAGAATTTAGGCGGAAATATTGAGGTTGAAAGCACAGAAAATCAAACAACCTTCACTATTTTACTACCCATTTAAACCTCACTTTCTAAGTATTCAGATATTGAATTATTGCCTTTTAAATTTTGCAAAAACCGCTGTGAAAAATCATCATTTATTTGCACAAGGGTTTTATTTTTCACTTCAGTTGCGCCAAATTTTCTTTTACTTTGACCTGTTGTATAACCGAGTGAAACTTTCTGACAATTATGTTTAATCGCTTGTTGCACAATCTGCCATAATAATTGAGGGTAAATATTTAGACTGTCAATATAATCGTAGTTTAATCCCGCTAAAACAAAATGATAAATGTTGTCATTAATATAACTTACGCTGCATGCGACGTGCTTTTGCTCTTTTTTGTATTTAATCAATAGAACTTCCCAATTTTCAGATTTTATAGCATTATCTATTATGGTTATTGGATACTCAAACAAATTCAGTTCAAAACTTTTAGAATAAACGTTTTTGTATAAATTATAAATTGTAGAAGCATGGTTTTGACAAGGCTTAGAGATTACTTCAACGTCAAATAAACCTTCTTGTTGTATCGCTCTTTTTTTTATAAAAGTGCGCTGGCTGCTCCGTAATTTTTTTAGATATAGGTCTAAACTTGTTTCTAATTTATCAATCATAAAGTTGGATGGCATTTCTGATTTAATAAATCCTCTTTCCACAATAAAAGTGGTTAATTCGTTGTCATTCAGTGATAAATCACGTAGATTAACCGTATCTATATTTTTCGTGTGGGCTAGTTCTTGAAGGCATTCTAAAAATACATTTACCGCTTTTTTCCAATTGTCTGATTTGTTAATGTACATGTGCTGACCAATAGACAAAGGTGAGCCAAGCATTAAAGTTTTAGAACACAAATAATACGGGTTAATTGATCTAACTTGCTCAATTTTAACGGAAATTTCCGCATTTTCTAATGCATCATCTTTGGTTAAACAACTAACTAGGTTGGCAATTAACACGGGTTTGAATTGGCTGTTATATACTGCGATATAATGAAAATCCCACTTTTGTTTATCTAGTTCAGTAAAAATTTCTTCCAATTCTAATAATCCTTTGTAATCAAAAGTTCCGGTTTCGCCCATGTGTTTATTCCAAAACTGTTCGTCGAATTTAGCGACTGTTTTTTCATGTTTTACTGTGTACTGTGTTTCAAGTTTTTTTATCTCATGGCTTTTAAAATCAAAAGACTTGATACGACGAAAGTAGAAATGAACATCTTGTAAGGTCTTATTTTCTTCTTCTAAAGCACTATAAAAGTTGGTTGTAAGGCTATCTACAAATGAGTTAATTTCACTAGCCGAGTGATTTTTAGTAATCGTAAAACGCAAGCCTGTGCAGGTCTCTGAGACTGCTGGAAAAATAGCTAGATTGACATAAAAACCCGATTCCATCATTTTTTTAACAAGATTATATCCTGTTTTGGGTAAGCCTAAACCGATAAAAAAAATTGGCGTATCACCATTAGAAATTAATGGAAGTTGAGCAGTCAACAGCAACTGTTTACATAATTGAATATTTGCGCGCAACTGTTCTTGTAGTTGTTCTATCTCGTTTGACAAATGAATTTTTGCACTTGCTATTCCTGCTCCTAGTGCTGCCGTTTGCAACTGTCCGGCAAAAATCATTGGTGCTCCGCATGTAGCTATTTTTGAAATCAATTCCTTATTGATTGATGTAATAACTGCCCCACCACTAGAGAAAGCCTTGTTCAAAGATGTGATGGTTATTACCCGGTTACTCATTAAAACTTTATCTAAAAAGTAACCTTTGCCATTTTGCCCAGTCCATGACATACCGTGCGCATCATCACAATAAAGGTGAAGTTTTTTATATTTGGTCATTAGCTGGTTTAGTTCATCTACCGGGGCAAGATCTCCAAACATACTGTAAACACCGTCGAATAAATACCAAATTCTATTGAACTTTTGATTGAAAAGTTTAATCTTATCTTCCAACTGATTTATACTGTTATGCCTAACAATGTGACACGGAATATTGAACTGTTTTAAATGGTTGACCATGAACTGCACACTTGAATGCACTTGTTGATCCATTAAAATAAGATCGCCTTTTTCAATAACTATTGGCATTGCTGAAACATGCGCTAATGTTGTTGTTGTACAAAGTGCAATGGGTGCATTAAAAACTTTACTCAATAGACTTTCTAGCTGATCGTATAATGTGGAAGAAACGTAAGTTCGTGAAGATGGATATTGAATACCAAATCTACGAATTGCGTCTATCGCTGCCTCTTGTAAGCGTTCGTCTCTTTCTAAATTCAAATAGCTATAAGAACCAAAATTGACATGTTTCTTTTTTCCGAAAGTTATCGTATTACTGTTATAAAAGTCATCTTCGGTTTTAAGCTGCCCAATGCCTTCAACCTTTCCTTTCTGAATTATTTCATAAATGCTGTCGATAATATTTTTATTCATTTAGAATAGAATTAACCGTGAACATCTAAGATACGTTAAAAGCAACTTTACATGAAATTTGATTTATTTCACTGCAATATATTAATTTGATTATCTTTCCTGTAAGTTCCACCCGAATGGATAAAAACGGCTACATAGAAAATGAATTTTGTGAATACTGGATTGACGAAAATGGCATTATTCACGAAATATTTAAACCAACTTTTGATGTATTAAATTTACAGATTGCTAAATTGATTACACAGGATAGGTTGAGAATTTCCGATAAACTATACCGACCACTGTATGTAGAGTTAGGTAACGCGGTTAAAATGGAGCGCGAAGCAAACCGTTACTTATCTTCCGGTGAAGCAATGCATTATCTCACCGCAACAGGAATTTTAGTACGCGACCAAATAGAAAGATTCGGAGCATCACTTTACACAACATTTTTTAAACCAGAAATTCCTACACGGTTTTTTACAGATAAGGAAGCTGCTTTATTTTGGTTGAGCAAACACCGTACAGATTCCTTGAATTGAGTGTTTTGAAAACAAAAGTGTTCGTTGCAATTTTGATTGTGTATATTAAACTGCTGGTTTTCAATCAAAAAAAGTAAAAAAAATACCATACCGGAATATTACTCATTTATTACTAAAGTATTACTCAAATGTATGGGAGTATATTGATTTTACTGGGTTTTCAAAGAATCCAACTTTCGTTTCGGGTAACAAACCATAACGTTTAGTAACAAACTGTAACAAATAAGGTGAAAATAGTGAATACTTAGGGTATTCATTCAATTTTCAGCAACAAAACGTAACGAATACCTGACTTTTCAGCAACGTTACTAAAACAATAAATGCGTTATATCTTTCGTTGACAATAAAAAGGAAGTGATGAGAGAGAAAGGGTGTACAATCTGTAAAGAAACCTTTACCTACAAGAATAAGTCAAAACAATATTGCTCCAATGCTTGTAAACAGCAAGCACTGCGAAATCGGCATAAAGCAAAATTGAAACAAGATGGTCACCATACCAATGGTTGGAAGGAAGATAAAAATAACGCGCTTATTATTCGCCTAACAAAAAACTGTATTAAACAAATTGAAGCCATGTGTGCAGGGATGTCAATCCATTACAAAACGATTATATTTTTGAAAGACACGGTTCAGGCACTCAAGGTAAATGCTCCTGAAAGTTCAACGGTGCGAAAACAGCTTGAGCGTTTGAAAGGAGTGATGACAACACTTCATAAGTATTCAACCCATAACCAATGTGAGTATGGGTATTGCTGTTTCGATCAGTCTACGTCAGATAAAACGTTGAGCAGCTTAAAACATGTCAAGCGTCGTTTGCATGATACTTTGTGAATGATGGATAGTAGGTTATTATTAGTGGTAAATGTAATTTAATTTGCACCCTATCGTTATTTTAATTACTTTAGGGTATAGTAAAGTAAAAGAAAGATGAATAAGGAAGTAATACAAACACCCGAAACACCCTATACAGATGCCATAACCTTTCTGAAAGACAAGCAATTTGAACTCGCCAATATGGGCGTGAGTTATAAAAATGCGTACGACTGGAGAACGGCGGGATTATACTTGCAGGATAAACAACGTAAATATCGGATGAAATACAGCCCAATTGAATACGTTTGGTTACTGCTCGTAAAAGAAATACGGGAATTTGGATTACCCTTTGACGCGATTAAAAAGGTAAAAGACCTTCTAATGATGCCCGTTGATGTCAGTAAATTACTGTCAACCATGCAGCAGAAGGATTCACACCCTGAAATTATAGATGCCAAACCCGAAGATCTTGGTGTAATTAACGGCTCAAAAGAAGCGATTGAAGATGCAGTTGAAAAATTGGGTGAGCACATTGTCGATTCTATTTTTACCTCCATGCTTGTGGCTACGCTAATGAAGGAGAACACGTATTATCTGAAAATAACAAAAGACGGGAATTGTACTTTTGAATCAGATGATGATTTTATACTTCCTGTCATGCAACATTCACACTTGACTATTCCCCTAACTAGTTTGGTAAAGGGTTTTTTAGAAAAAGAAAGCATTGAAGAATATAATTTGTCAGCGGATGATGAAACCGAAGAAGAAACAACAGAAACCTTTGAAGTTGGTGATTTACTCATTAAAGACTTCTCACCTCGGTTAAGAAAAAAGATTGAGCGATTATTAGAACACGTTCAAGCCGGACAGATTCAGTACACATCAAAGGATGGGAAGAAAATCTATATCGGTTATGATTCAGACGAAGCATAATAAAATAGACCAATGAGCAGAAGAACAGAATTAAGCAAAGCGGATGATTAGCATACAAAAATGCAGGGCAATACTAGGAAAGAAAGGAGAACACCTCACCGATCAGCAAATTGAGCAGATTGCTAAAGAATTGCAGCGCATGGCACGGATAAATATTAAAATCATTCAAGAACAGAAAAACAAGAAGAGATGAAATGACCATAAAAATTTAATCATTTACATACGTCAGTTATGATTAAATTTTCTCTGGGAATTCCATCTGACCATTAAAAAGAAAATTATAAGCAGATGAAAAGAGTAACAATCATGTGTCGGGTAAGTTCAGATGAACAAGCCAAGGGATATAGCTTAGACGATCAATTTGATCGCTTAACGGACTATTGCAAAAGATGGGGCTATGAAGTTGTTCATGTTATTCGTGAAGACCATTCAGCAAAATCATTCGATAGACCTGAATGGAAAAAATGGATGAAACTGGTTAAGAAGAAAGAACTAGAAACAGACGAACTACTCGTTACTTCATGGGATCGTTTTTCACGAGACCTCACCGACGGATTAAATGTTGTTCGTGACTTATCCAAGCGTGGTATTATTCCGCAAGCAATTGAACAGCCCGTTGATTTAAACATTCCTGATCAATGGTTGATGCTTGCCGTTTATATGGCTGCTCCTGATGTGGACAATCAGAAACGATCAATAAAAATTCGACGTGGAGTGAGACAAGGATTAAAAAACGGTTACTGGCCTCGTAAACCATTCTTTGGTTTTATATCCGCTAAAAATGAAGAGGGGAAGCATATAATACTGCATGATCCTGTAAAAGCACCCGTTGTTAAAGAGATATTCGAAAAAGTAGCCAAAGGTAAACCTCAAAATGAGATTAGAGCAGATTTAGCTGAAAGAGGAATTAAGGTTTCGCGAAATAATATGAGTAAAATTCTAAAGCGAATGATTTACATGGGTAAAATAGAAGTTCCTGCTTTAGATAAAGAACCCATGCGTATTGTAGAAGGAAGACACGAGCCAATAGTAAGCGAAACACTATTCTACGAAGTGCAACAAGCATTGGCAGGAAACAGAAAAGCAAGAGGGAAATTTGAACCTAAATACACTAAGCTACGCGACGACTTTCATTTGAGAGGTGTACTTAATTGTAATGAATGTAATCATACCATGACGGCAAGTTACTCTAAGGGTAAATTAGGGAAACGTTACGGATATTATCACTGTAACCATTGCAAGAAACAAAGGGTATCAGCAATCAAAGTTCACAAAGCATTTGATGAATTATTGAAGTCTATTCAAATCGAACCTGAAATGCTAGTCCTTTACAATGCGTTCTTGGCAGATGAAATGAAAATGTCACAAGTAGACAACAAACCTGAACTTAAAACGCTCAAAGCAAAACTAGAGCAAATCGAAAGTCGATTGATAAAATCACAAGACTTAATGTTAGATGATATGCTTGAACCTGCCGAGTATGTGAGCATTAAAGCACGTCATTTGAAAGAAAAAAAGGACATAAAGGAAAAAATAGCCGATTTAAAGACTGCTACGAGTGAATTTGTAGCGTTATTGGAAAGTGGGATACATTTACTAGAGAACGTACAAGAAACCTACACTACAAGCAGCATTAATCTCAAACATAAGATAGTGGGTTCGATATTTATGGAACAGTTAAGTTTTGACGGAAAAAAATGTCGAACCCCGCAACTGAATCGGATTTTTGACCTACTTCCCAATATGAACAAGGGCTTGGGAAAGTTAAAAAGGGGACAACTGAATGAAATTTTTCAGTTATCCCCTTCTGCGGAGAGAGTGGAACAGAGATCGAACCCCTTTTACAGGATATACAACGTATTAATCAAATTGCGTTTTGCGTATAGTAGGACTAGTAAACTGTTAATACCTAATAACAAAAAAGGCTGAATGAATTTACTTTCATTCAGCCTTTTTTAATTCGGTATAATTTAATAATAGCTAGTATTAGCGGGTAGCCTTCAACAGGTCACTAACTTAAAATTACAACTGTGGATAGTCAAATTTGCTACCCGCTTTAATTCTAATTTTTGGCGAATAGGTCAAAAGTTGGTTAGTTCATTATTCAGAACTGATGCAGTTTTTAATTTGTTATCCACTCGTTGGAAATAATTTGATGTCGTATTGCACTGGTTACTATTGAAAGGGAAACCATGTACTTTAGCTTTGTTTAGTTCTCCCACAAATGTAAATTGTGTGTTGTTTTGCTCATCTAGCATAACATCAAAACTTAAATATTTAATTTTATACGATTCCCTTTCTAGGCGTACAGTGTTAAACGGGCTACATTCCTGTAATACGCCATTTTTTTCAACAATTATTTTATTTAGCGTTTCAACTGTTATGGTATACCTTTCGCTCGTTGTTGTAGGTGTCAAACAAATTGTGTCGCTGGCACATGTGTTTATTTTTTTTGTTTCGTACCACTCCCAAACGCCAATATTGGTGGCTGTTTCTTTTTGTTCTATTTTTTTCGAAGTTGATTGTTGACACGATAACGTGCCTATCAATAATAGGGTGCAGATTAATGTGTTTTTTGTTTTCATATTATAGTTTAAAAGTTTACGTAATTAAAAATTAGTGGTCTATTTCATTTCATTCAACGAATAGTAATAAGGCAAATTTTCTTTGTATGCCTCAACATCCCAAGTTAACCCCCAGTGATCTAAATATTGTTCAATAGGCTGTAATCCTACACTTTGCCGTCTGACATTAACAGAATCCGGTTTAACTAATGGTAGTACGTAGTAGTTATCGTTTGTTTCGTCAAATGAAATTTGGCTACCATAAATTTGGGGTTGCTTTTGGTCTAAAGCTGTTCTATCTTCTACCAAAGCTAAATCCACGGCACGCGCATTATTATTTGCAACGGCTTCCCGCATAATCGGTAAATAATGACTTCTTATTTCAAAATCGGCATGTTGGATAACTAAGAATTGGGCAATATTACCATTAACTCCCGCTACTTTATCACTCAGCCAACCAAATTTATCTAAGCTATATTTAACCACTTCTAAATTGGATTTATCATTCTCTAAAATGGTTGCCCACAATTTTTGCATTTCGGGAGAATCCGAGCCGTATTCGTTTTTGGTTTCATCAATTAAAAACCGGTGTTTTTGATCTTCGTAATAAATACTATCTAGCATAAACACCGCTTCGTCTAATGTAGACGGCAATTTAGGTTTATGGTCATTACCACAGCCCGTTAAGATGATTAGCCAAATTATTACCTTTATTACTTTCATAGTTGCATTACATTTAGTTATGCGCTAAAATTTGTTTCTTTATCTATTAATTTTTGTTAGCTTTAAAAACAGCAAACAGATTTTCAAGTAACTTATAACCTAACGTTAACCCTAACGAGTTACCTTACTCTGTCTGTTTGCATGTTTTAATACATTAATTAAGTTTTTAGAAGCAAGCAGATTTTCGGAAGCCCAAAACCCTACTAGTAGATTATTCCTACTCTTTCTGCTTGCTAATATGAATTGTTAAAATTTAAGGGGGTAATTTATAATCAAACAGAAATGGGATTAAAAAACTTTTTCGAAAAAATTAATTCTGCTTTCACAAGAGTCATTTTTAAAAGGAAAGTTTAAAAAATCCGCGTCATTTAGTCTACCTTGCAAACGTGTGTATTGAATCTGCTCGTTTTTCATATAACTCATCTCCATATAAACTTTCTTTAGCCCTTCAACATACCCTTCATTATCCACATCAAAAACATAAAAATCTAAAGGGTAATTGGCAACAAACCCGCCATTTTTAATAAACGTAACGCTTGTGTCCGAGTTCAATAAAAACGAAAAATTATCTCCTGTATTTTCCGGGTTAAGATAATTGTACCCAGTGCTACAATAAAACTCTTGTGTTTCTAACCATTTCCATTCTCCCAAAACAACCGCGTTCCCACCGTCAAAAAGGGTGGGAACTGATTCTTTCTTTTTACAGGCTGTAAAAGCCGCAGTCAGTAGCATTGTCATACAAAACAATCTGATATGAACAATTGAATAAATCTTGAAAATCATTTTCTAGCTAATTCGTTTCGATACAAAGTACATCCATCACTAGAAGCGCGATAAGGAAAGAAGCCAACTAATAATGTATCACCTTCAATTGTCCCACCTACAAGTTCGTCCTCGTCATTATTTAAAAGCATTGCATACCTCCAATACCCTGCTTCATTGTAAGAAAAACTTTTAAACTTTAAAAAGAAACGCTCAATTTCATTGCCATTTTCGAACAATGTAAGATGCCCTGTTGATTCAAATTCAAGTTCATAGTTTATGCTTGTCGTTTCCGACGAAAAATAATTAAACTCAGAAAACTCTTGACACCCAATTTTTTCTTCTGTCATAATCCAAGCCCACCGTCCTACAAGCTGTTCTTTGTCACCTTCGAGTTTGTCTGGTCTGTTTTTCTTACAGGATGTAAAAGCCGTAGTCAGCAGAATAATTATATACAGTAATCTAATATTGGCAGCTTGATAAATTTTGAATGTCATTTCACAAAATAATTTATGTAGTTATCGCATCCATCTTCAGAATAACGGTAAGGGAAGAAATTAGTAGTAAGCGTATCACCATAGAGTGAGCCCGCGACAATATCTTCTTCTTGATTATCTAATAGTATTATGAATCTCCATATACCGCCTTCTTTGAGTGAAAAATCTTTAAATTTTAAAAAATACCTTTCAATCTCTTCATTTTCTTGGAAAAGTCCAACATGTCCGCTTTCTTCAAATTCCAACATGTATTCTGTGCTTTTAGATTCTGGTGAATACAGATTTTCTTCATAAAATTCTTGACATCCTATGACTTCTAAAGTTTTCACCCAATTCCAGTTTCCAGCAATAAGCGCTTTATCACCCTCCAATTTATCGGGTCTGTTTTTCTTACAGGAAATTACTACTACCAAACATAGTAAAATGCACTTTGTATATTTTTTCATTCTCGTACTAGGTAGTTCGTGTAAAGTCTGCACCCATCATCACTATAACGATAAGGGAAAAAGTTCGCAACTAATGTGTCGCCATCAACGTAACTTCCAATATTGGAATCTTCTTGATTGTCTAGTAATATGCTGAACCTCCAAACACCGTCTACTAATGCAAAATGTTTAAATTTCAGAAAATAACGTTCAATCTCATCATCATTTTCGAACAATGTAAGATGCCCAGTTGACTCAAATTCAAGTTCATAGTTTGTGCTTGTCGTTTCAGACGAAAAATAATTAAACTCAGAAAACTCTTGACACGCAATTTTTTCTTCTGTCATAATCCAAGCCCACCGTCCTACAAGCTGTTCTTTATCACCCTCCAATTTATCGGGTCTGTTTTTCTTACAGGCTGTAAAAAGTAGGATGATAAAATATCCGTAAATTAACTTAGTTGTCATAATTTAATAAGTTTTGAGGTCTTGATTTGTGTATCACTAACTATTTGAATATAATAATTTCCCGCAGACAAATCAACTAAATCAACGTTAAATCTTGTGTCTTGGTTGGTTCCGGTCTTATGCACATTGCCATGTATGTCTATTATTGACCAACTTACTTGTTCATCTAACGCTAGTTTAAACTCAATTGTAACTATATCGAGGGTTGGGTTTGGTGAAATTGAAAAATCTAGTTTTTGGTTTTCAATTTCATTCTTTGCGTTACTCCAATCCGTTTCATCAAAATCCGTTGATTCATCACCTTGATCTAATTCAAATGTATTCATTCCAAAATCTTCAGATTCATCTACGGTGTTTGGTGTCAAAGGGTCTCCCTCTGGAAATACTTTAAAAAACATCATAGGCGCGGTTATATCTCCGGTTAAAGTGTCTGGGATTCTTAACTTCAAGTCCCCGCTTAAACCGGAAATTTTTGCAATGGTAACAATATGATTTCCGGTTATTGCATTGTACCAACTTATATTATATTTCTTTGCTCCCCCCATATCCGGTAGTTTAATGTCGTGGTCTAAATCGTCGTTATCGAAGTCTAATTTAGTTGTGTAGATTAGGTTCGCATCTAAGTCACTACCTGCTCCAATGTTAGCACAATCTGAAATTTCTGCATCATCTCTATTCGTATAAACGTTAAATGTTCGATTTGAAAGTACGCCAACACATTGTCTTTTGTTGTCTATGCTTGGACGTTGTAAATAGTAAATTTCATATCGTAAATCCGGTGCAATTATAGGTTCAGCAACCGCCCAGTTTTCTTCATCTAATGGCACATGCTTTAAAAAATTTGTAACTGGTTTTAAATACTTCCACCTATCATCTTCATTGCGTTGAGCATGCCAACTAAGACCCGAAGCTGCCAAGCCTATGAAAGGTGTTAAATTAGCTGTGCGGATGCTAAAAGTTGCTTGATCGCAATCTGTGTAGGCATCACCCGGGCCATATTCACTATGAATGAATGGTTTTGGATTATAATCTGGGTGTGTTGGGTCATGATAAATAACAACATGAGTGTAATTAACTTCAAAATTGTCAATTGACTGACGGTAATAATTAAAGGATGGAATGTCTACATAACCCGATTCATAAGTGGGGTCATCTACATTTGGAATTCCTGTATAACAGGCTGAAAATGGATGCTGTGTATGTCCTAAGTCATCTTTTATATAACTAAGCATTTCATGCTGCCAATGAAATAAATCAATTCTAAATTGTTCCCCGATTGTGGAATCACGATAAGGTGAAATTACTTCACTTGGGTCGGCTAGGTCTGCGGGCGGTGTTCCTTCGCAGCCAACAGCGACTAGCGTAACTTCACCATCATCACCTACCACTTCTTCATATCGTAGTCTAATCTTATGGGTGTTGCCAAAGTTGTTGACTTCGCTCATTAGTTCCATAGCACCGATACCGGTTGAATACCCCCATCTTGCAATTATATACCTTAGTCTCTTTTTATAAAAGGCTTTAGCGGTTGAATCCGTTAAGAAATCTACGGGGTCTAAAATGTCTAATTCATTTCGGTAACAATAGCCCGAATCATTGTCCGTAAAACATTCGTGCGGGTGAATATTGAGGGGGTCGCCTTTTGCTGACCAATCCCAGTGTGTCATAGCATATCCGTTTGGCGATTCAAAAGTATAATGCATTGCCATGTTAAAATGCATTTTTATGTCTAGTTCCTTGGTTTTATCAACGATTTTATCAAATTCCCAGGCATTTGTCATTCGATTACCATAATTGCCCAAGTGTTCAAACTCAATTTCTGTTTGCCACGGACTTGCAATATATCGGTAGTAATTCCCTCCCTCTGCTGCATATTCTTCAAGTAAATCTAAAAAATTAGCGTAGTGTTTAGGCTCCACAGGTTCGTCGCTCCACTCTCGTGTTGCTGATTCATTATTTGGTCCAACCAAATTTTGACCAATTGGAAAATACGGAGTGCTTTCACCCAATACAAAGTATTTGTTGTTATCACCAACACGCATAAAGCCCTTATTATAAGAAGGCGCACAACTAAATGTAAATTCATACGCATCTAGTGTTCCATGACCATTTATTTCCGCGCGCACACGGCAACGATATGACGCAACCTCTTCCGGTGCAAATCGGATTCTAAAATTATGCTCAGTACTTAAACTATCCCATACATTATCTACAATATCTCTGTTGTAGCTCTCATAATAAAAACCATTTATGCGAATTCGGACCAACCCAAGTGCCTTCGTCATATCGCCAAATTTCAGCGTAAACGTCCACCTCTTCGGGGTTAAAAGGGTTTAGTTTGTCGCCCGCTTCACCCGTGATAAAGTTTTGAATTTTGTCGTCTATATCAGCTTCAAGCTGAACGCCAATTTCTAGTTTTTCATAACGTCCTACACTGCCCGGAGTGGTGTAGGGTGCATACCATGCAATGTTCATTCCGTCGTTTTGTATATACGCATCAACGGTTTTGCCCACGTTTGGTTCTATTACCGTACTTTCATTAAATTCTATGTATTCGCCGGCGGTAATCGTGTAATTTCTTCCGGGACTAAAGTCCACATCAAAATCAACTCCGTTACTTTCTACGCAGCTAGTTGATTTAGTGGTGTCATTTAAAAACGCCACGTTGTGCGGTGTTACCTTCTCGCAAGGGATTGTATGATACGCTTCTATTTGAGCGTAGCTTTTTTGGTGGGCAACTAAACTAATTGCCCCCAACACTAAAATTAAATTTTTCATAGTTGTAGTGGGTTTTAGTTACGTTGTTTTTTTAGTGCTGCATTTTCTTTTTGCAAATCGGTTACGCTTGTTTGTAGGTTTTCGATTGTCTTGTTCATTTCAATTAAATGCAACGTTAGTTCTTCAATTTTTTGCATTTGTAGTTGTTGCATTTCACCAAGGTCAAGCCCGTTTTTTTGTATTTCGGTTTCGGTTGGAATGTTCGGTAAATGCCCGTTTTTATTGATAAACTGTTCGGTTTCTTTTAACGTCATTAAGTGGTAGCCGGGTTTAAACACATAATCTGCCCACGTGCCTAAGTCCACACGTATTTTACGGCTGCGTAATAACCCGCTATTTTCAAGCTGCACTATTTTTTCGCCTACGTCATCTTTAACAACAAAAGCATGACCGCCACCATTGTTATTTACAGTTATTGCCGGCTGAGAACCTACGTTTGTAATTTCAATTGAACCGTCATTATTTACAACAAAGCGCAGTTCTTCTGTTCCACCGATTTTTTTACCGAGTTGCAATAATTTTTGTGAATGATTCTCAGCAAATGAATTAATTAACGCCACTGCATTTGCTGTTGTGCTACCTGCTAAAAACGTTTTGGCGTATGCCGTTCCCACTACATCTAATTTAAAACGAGGGTTTGACCTTCCAATGGCTACATCAACATCAGGACAAGGTAGAAAAATTTTATTCGTACCGTTAAACCAATGCGGATTTAAACTATCCGCACCACCGCAGTAGGCAAGTTCATCTGCCGGGGCTTCCATCAAAGCGGTAACAACATCACTTTTAGTAAGGGTTGTAATGTTTCCAGTTGAGTCTGTTACAATAATTTTTAAATATGAATTATCTCCTGCATATTCTGATATACCACACATTTTTACATGACTATGTAAAAATGTTCCGCCACTCACAGTTAGCGTTTCGTTAATTTCTAACGAGTTTAAAAATTGGGCTTGACCATTTACAGTTAATTGTTTGCCTGCGGTTGGTGTTCCTGTTCCAATGGATACTTGACCCGAAGCGGGTACATTGTTTGAAAGTTGAGCGGTTGCATTTACACATAACAGTGCGGTTGCAATAATTAAAAATTGTTTCATAGTTCAAGTTAAATAGCTGCTTTTGAAGCAGTTGGTTTATAATTAATAAAGATTATTTATGTAATTGGGTTTAAGCGTTTTGGGTATTCGTTTGTTTATAAGTTTTGGTTTTAAAATCAAATCATTAACACACACCAAGTTTTTAAAAACTTTACGTGTGTTTTGTCAAGGGGGTAAAACCTTAGCTTTTTGGGGATTCAAGTATTTTATTCTATTTGCGGTCATCTAATTTGCGTTTTTAAACGTCCACCAATAAAGAAGGGTGGAACATTGTCATACTGCGCGTAAGGTACTGGTATACCCATGAAACAAATATGCAAGAACCACCCCATTCGGGGTGTATTCCTACAACTTTTTGCTTCATTTAAAAATTACCAGTTTTTACACGCAAAAATTATAGTATTACACTAAATCGTATTTCTAAATTTTATTTTACTATTTCAGTTTTTCAAATTTTTGGTTGCGTAAACCTACAAAAAATAATTAACGGATAATAATGCAACTCGTTAAATGTGCTGAAATTCAATTTTTACTATCCGAACGCACTGTTTCGTTACCCGAACAATTGTTTTTGCTTTTGAAAACGGGTGTTCAAAACACGGTTTTAATGTAGATAGTCATTTGGAATAAAAAGAACGCGACTTAATTCGTTTACACTGTGTTTAAGCTTCAATGGGTCGTCCAAATTACCTAGACACGTTAATACTTCTAAGCATACTTGCTTTAGTTCGTGATTTTCTTTTTCTAGTTCATGTTTTTGTTTTACGAGCCGTTTGAACGATTTAATTTTAAGACTTGGATTTGTTGATTTCATGTTAAAAGTTATTATATACGATAACAAATATATTAAAAGTTATTATATACGATAACAAATGGGTGAAAAAGTTACTGTTTACGATAACTTTTAAACTGTTAATTATACCGAATTTGGCAGCATGAGTAACGAAGAGTTTTTAAAACAGCTGGGGCAATCTATAATGAGAGAGCGAAAAAAAGCCGGTATAACTCAGTTCGACTTATGTTCCAAAATAAACTTTGAAAAAAGCAATCTATCATTAATTGAAAACGGACACCGTAATTTAACTATGACCACGTTAAAACGTATTGCAGATGGAATAGGGTGTCCAGCAATGGAACTTTTTAAGTTTACTGATACGAATGACGAAAGCCAAGACACCAATTTAGATTTGCCAAAAACAGAATGATTGACCGCTTTTAAAACCCGTTTATAAAAACAAATCACTATTTTTGCATCGTCTTTTCTTAGAGACACTAGCAGATAGATAGAGTAAAAGTACTTTTTCATAAGTTTTGGGTTAATGAACAGCTTTGAAAATCTATCTGCTTTTTTCGTTCCGCCGGTTAATTTCAGACCATTTCGTTTAAAAACAATTCAACATTAACCCGCCTCATCCAAACGATTCGCCCATTTCGGGTTAGGTTTCAACAATTCATTTAACACCTTTCGTGCGCCGTGGTTTCCAGTAAGCAAGGTTAGCTGTTTTTGAAAGGCAAGTATACGACTATCTAGGGATGCGTTTTTTAACTGCCTTTTTAGCTTTTGAAGTTCAAAAATTTTAGCTTCTAAAACCAAAACGTTTAAAAATTTTTTGTGATTGTCAACCGACATTTCGGGGATTCCGTGCATATCAACGATACGCTTAAAATAGTTCGTGTACTGCATAAATTAAAGATTTAACGCACTACTTCTACCGGTACAAAAGTATAAAATTTTTACACTGGAAGCGTAAAATTTTACTTCATATTTTTTAACTCAGAAAGCAACATTGCGGGGGGCAATAAATCTGTACACTTGCGTCGTTGTTTCTGTAATTTCGACCACTGGGCAAGTACATTAGAATCGTCTGTTTCACAAAAAACAGTAAACAACTCATGCGCCACGGCTTCCAGTATTAACACATTTAACAAGCGTTTAGAAGCATTTACAGAAAGCCGTGGAACGCCGTACACCTCAATGTTTGATTTGTAATAGTTGGTTAATTCCATAGCGGCAATTTATTAAATGTAAAATTAGCGTACCAATTTACCATTTTTTAATAAAACGGGCGTTTCAAAAACAACATGGGCACAACATGAGGGGGTACATGGGCACAACATGGGCATAACATGGGCGCAACATGGGTAAACACTGGGTTTTTGGAAAAAAATTAAGCCGTCCACACCTTGCGCGCATCTAAATTGCTGTTGGCAAAATCTATTAACGCGTTGTAGCTATCCAAACGAATTAAAGAAGGGCGTTTATTACGTTTAACGCCAATTAACAAGTGGCAATTTAAAAACATTCCAATTCGCGCAGCATCCCAACCGTTTACCGCAACGCGTGGTTTTAATTCAAATAGTTCTGCTGGGGTATATAAACCGGCTTGATTTGGGTCTAAAAGTATAGATGAAGCCCTTAAATTGGTCGCATAGTCAATTAATTTCGAAAAACTTTTTTCTCTAATATATACAGGTCTACGGGTCGTTTTTGGCGTGCCAACGAGCAAATTACAGGCTTTAAAAATACCGATTTTGGAAGGTGTCCAGTTGAATTTTTTTGATTTTTCATAGTTTAGGTAAAGCCGTTTGGGCGTTTGTAAGTCATTAAAATGTAACATTTTATAAGGTTAATTGAGTTAACTCGCTTGGGTAGCTAAGCGCTCGCCTCGATTGTATAACGAATAAATTTCAAAAAGTTATATACTACCCTCTAATTATTTCATGTTAAAAAATGTAAAAAGTAACCGCTATGGGGGGGGTGTACCCTACACCCCCCCCTACACCGCATTAAAAAATTTCGGAACTTAAAAAAAGAGAGCGGAAATAGTTCCGTTTTCAAAATCGAAAACTTTAGTACAGATGAAGATAGATAAAAACAACCTTCGTTGTCTTTTTTCAAGTTGGATAAGACACGACGCGGAGTTATGGGGAGAACTAAGACAAATTCAGATCAAACTACTTTACGACCGCATAGTAAAAGAAAAAAATTATTTCCAAATGGCAAATGAGCATAACACGTCCATTACCATGATCCGGCAGCTTTTAAAAGCCATTTTTATCAAAGTGCGGCACAGTGTCGGCAATGAACTAGCCAACCTACTGGAATCCATTAACACCTACCTAGAGGACGTGGAACTAGGGCGTAAAAAGCCGACGGCGGGTTTTTCAGACATTTTTTTAAACTAATTATTTACCAAACGAGGCGAGAGACATGGAGCGATTAAAAGGAAGCATTTTTATAAGTGCAAAAGACATACAAATTATTTCAGAGTGTAGTATAACAACAGCGAGGCGTGAGCATAGGGCGATACGTGATGCACTCGGAATTAAACACCCACGGTTAACCGTTAAGCAATTCTGCGAATACTGGAAAATCAACTACGATATGGTTGTTTTTCAAATCAATAATTTTCGGTAAACCAATGTACCCAATTGAACCAAAAGTGTCCAAAAGTGGTCAAAAGTGGTCAAATGAGGTCAAATCCGTACAAAAACGATAAAATCCGATAAAAGGAGTACAAAAGTGGTCAAATGAGGTCATTTTGAAAATGAGTTCAATAAAACCTTCCGATCTTAATTTAGAACAGCGGATAAAACCGCAGCTAAAGGACAGAGGAGATGGAAACATTATTGATTATCAACGGAATTTTAGCCGCCTTTACAATTTACTTTTTAAAGGACTTTCATTCCACATTCAAAGACATGGTAAAAACCGTGTCAGAATTAAAAACCCAGCTTTCAGAAAATGCGATTAAAACCGCAGATCAGCAGAAGAACCACGAGAGCCGTCTGCGGATTTTAGAAGAACTCACTAACGCTAAATCGGCATGAGTTTACTAAAATTTGCAATAGGCGGTGCGGGATTATTCCTAGCCGGTCGGTACGCATGGCGACTTTACCGACTTTCAGAAAAAGCGGTTGTACAGATTACGGGGCGGGTTCACAAGTTGGATTTTAGAGGCTTAGAACTCGCCATTGAATACAACATAAAAAACCCGACGAGTACAAGCATTCGAATGAGTGTACCGCTTATTAGTTTGAACTACGGGGGTTCGGTACTTGCGAGTTCATCAATGGACGCTACCCGAATACCCGAAGAATCTAAAGACAGTAAAGGGCGGATTATCATAGCCCCCAACAAAGAGACGGGATTTATTAAAACGCGGGTTTTAATACCGCTTTTATCCATTCCGCCACTGGCGAAAGATTTGATTGCCCGCCTAAGAGATACGAGCAGTAAAACCACCTTTGAGGTGGATACCACCGCCACGGTTTTTACTGCACTCAAAGAAATCCCCTACAACGATAAACAAACAATCGAGGTATGATAGTGGGGAAGCGAAAAATAAAGGACGGCAGCCGTTTTAGTTATTTGTTTCCGGCGCAAAAGCGAAGTGAAACAACGGTAAAAAAACGCGCGCAGCTATCGGACACCATTACGCTAATGAAAAGCAAAGTGCGCCGGCAGAATTGGCAAACCGAAAAGATAGCCAAGCACCTCAAAGGGGCAACAATCGGGCAGACGTGCCGCAATATATGGCAATTTGCTTATAGCTACTTTCAATACAAACCCGATAAACTGGGTATTGAGCAAGTACGTTCCCCCGCTCGCAGCTTTAGCGACCGCGTAACGGGTATAGACTGCGATTGTTTTAGCGTGTTCATTGGTTCAGTTTTAAGTAACCTAAACATCCCTTTTTTGTGGCGACTAGCAATATACAAAAGCCAGGATTTTGAACACGTTTACCCCGTCGCCATCAATGGAAACCAACACATCATTATGGACGCTGTAATTGACCGGTTTAATTACGAAGTTCCTTACACCAAAAAAAAAGATATAGTTATGGATTTACACGAATTAAACGGGATTGACCCCCGATCAATTTTAGACGAGATTGAGAGCGAAACAGATTTTAAACGCGCGGATCTTTCAACCGACGCGTTAGACCTTTTCGGCGACCAGTTAGAGGGATTAGAAGGACGCGCGGAGCGCAAGGCACGGCAAGCCAAACGCAAACAAAAGCGCGACACACGCCAAACGGAGCGCAAGGACAAACGCGCCGAACGCAAAGAAAACGGCGGCACACTAAAGGAGCGATTAAAAGAACGCATTAAGGAAGGCTTACCCAAACTTAACCGCATAAACCCCGCAACGGTATTATTGCGGGCGGGTACACTGGCGGCAATGAAACTGAATTTATTTAAGCTGGCGAGTAAACTACGGTTTGCCTACTGGACGGAAGCGGAGGCACGGCGTAACAATATGGATTTAAACAAATTCAATCAGTTACAACGCATCCGCGAAAAAGTAGAATCTATTTTCACCAAGGCGGGTGGCAAACCCACTAAACTAAAAAGTGCCATTCTAACGGGTAAAGGGAATTTAAACCGCATGGTACAGTTAAACGGACTGGGGGCAATTGTTTCTATGCCGAGCGATTACGACGATTTAGAAACCATTTTAGGGAGTGAATTGTACGAAGAGAATTTTAACGACGAGAGTATAAACGGATTGGGGGCAGTTGGTGCCACCGCCGCAATTTCAGCCGCGACAGGTGTACTTGCCGCCATTAGCAAAGTGGTAAAAAAATTAGGCGGACTCTTCAAGCGCGGCAGTAAACAAGCCCAGCAAGAGCAGATACAAGACAACACCGACGAGCAGGAAGAAAAAACGCGCAAGTTCAGCGTTAAAAACCTCTTTAGCAAAATGCGCGAACGCCGCGCGCAGCGCAAAGAAGAGCGGGAACAGAACAAAACCGGAGCGGCAGAGAGTGAAGGGGATGAAACGGATGATTTACTACCCGAAGAAGAATTTTTACCCCAAACCCCCGAAGCGGTAGACGAGGCAATAACCGAGTATACAGACGCTCAAACCGACACGGGGCAACCCAATGCGAGCGACACGGCGGCAAGCGGTGCAAGCGGCGCGGCACAAGGCGCGGGCGCAACGGATGAAGGCGAAGAGGGTTTTTTTAAGAAAAACTGGAAGTGGCTCGTACCGGTGGGCGTTGTTGGAATCGGCGCAATAGCTACGGGTATTTATTTGGCACGGCGAAAAAAATCCGGCAAAGCAGTCAACGGTTTGGATGGTCTTGGAGCAGCTAAGAAACCCGCAACAAAGAAAAAAACCACCACCAAAAAGAAAACCGCGCGCAACCCTAAAACGCAGCCCAAAACGAAAACGCGTAAACCCGTTAAGCGGACGAAGCGCACACCTAAGAAAGTTGTTGAATTAATAGCATAAAAAAGTTGAAGATGGACAAGAAGAAGAAGAAAAAGGAAACGGCATCACCCAGTTAGCGGGCGTTAAAAAGCTACTGGCGGCAGCCTACGGAAAAGATGCAAAACAGAATGCAAAAACAAAAACGTTTAAAGTTGTCGCCGATACGGCAAGCGTTGGAACGGGAACAATTTTAGCGAGCCTTGCGGGGCGCAACGGGGCATTAATTGGACTTGGAATACTTGTTGCCGGGCGACTTTTAAACGACAAAACCGGACTGTTGTCTATTCTGGGTAGTTCAATGGTGGGTTACGCGGTAGCGAGTGCCGGACAATCAACCGAAACAGTAGACGGATTAGCGGGCGCAAAAGAGCAGCTAAAAGCCCTAAAAAACAACTGGATGCGGGCAACGCACCTCGATAAAGTAATGGGTACGGATGAAGCGGAGGCAGACGAGGCAGCGGCAGAACCCGCAGCAAGTGCGCCGGAGCAACCGGCAGAACAACCCGCAGAACAAACCGCCGAAACGGTTGGCGCAATTGGCAATGCCTCAGACTTGAGCGAACTCAATGTCATTGAAAGCAAAGTTGAAGAATCGGCGATCAACCAAGAAACAAAAAAGCTAAAAGCTGAAACCCCAAAGCGGAAAACTTTTAGCGACTTACTAAACGACGAAGGCGGCGGTAAACAAACCGAAGAATCGTTTTACGGGGGGTACGAAAGTGCTTACGACGACCCACAAAACGCGCGAGGCGTGGAGGGTGTACCGGACGTATTCGACCCCATTCTAATGGCGACTATTTAGTGCGCTAAACCCTTAAAAATCAAATCACAAATGCCGAAAGTCGGCAGACCTTAAAACAGTCTGTTAGGGGATTCTATGCCCTAAATCAGACATAAAAATTAACAAATATGTTAGATGATTTAATTACATCAGAGTTCAACAACATAGGCGAATTATACGGCTTAGAAGGACTCAACGAAGTACTGGCAAGTATGCCGGAACACGAGCAGCGAAAAGCCTTGCTGCGGATGTCAACACAGGTTAAAAATTCGCGGCGTTCGCGGCAAGAGATGGAAAAATTTTTCCGTGAAGTACCGCAGCATATCCGAATGGAATTAATTAAAGGACGTTTACGCCTTTCGGATTACACCCTTTATTCGACCAAAATTGTGAGTTCAAAAACAATTAAAATGTTTGAACCCCAAGACGATAAAGAAATTGCGATTCGCAACGTTGCCAACGCAAAGCTACCAAAGAACAACGTTTTTTTAGTCAGCGGAATTTATTTACTTGCCGGCGGGTCTGCACAGCCTTTAGAGCCGGAAGCGACAAAGGCAATTGAATTTGAATCAATCATAAATCAACCTGCGGTTGCAAACGGTGAATTTTCGTTAAAGGCGAACCGTCGCCAAATCATACCGGAGAATCAAGCCAACCGCCGATTTATTACCGACAATGACCACACCGTACCGCTAGGATACTACAAACTGGACAATCCGCGCTTAATCAAAGATGAAGAGTTGATTGAGTTCACGGTAGAACTCGGTACAATGATCGGTTTACCCACTAGCCTTTATTTGTGGGTGGGCTTAGATGGAACAGGTACAGCACCATAAAGCATAAAGCGCACGGCGGACGGGTTGTTACGTGTTGGTTTATCCCGTTCGCCGCACCGCTTTAAAAACCAACATTTTTTTCACCAATACAAACATAAGGATGAGTTATAAAAACAATTCAATAAAAGAGCGGTTTGATTTATTTATTACCGCGGCGGGTGAGACGGTAAAAACAACCGTTGACCTTGATAAAAATGCAAGTGTTGTAACGGGCATTGCCATTACGAGCAATGACGAAAATTTATTGCACGCACGGGGTACACAAGGCATTCGCATTAATGATACAGAGGTACTGCCGGAAAACTACGAAAGCAAGTTAATAATGACGGGGTTAAACGTCTCGCCCAATGCGCGGATGATTGACCTATCGGACTTCCCGGCGGGTAACCGACGGGTTGAAATTCAGTTCACCGACGTTGAGAATGCGGCAGTAGGTTTTAGCCCCTACCGGGTTAGCTTTTATTTTTATTCAACCTGCGCGTAATGGGAAAGGTCGTTATCCACAGGTTAAACGTACAGCAGGGTACAAGCACCCAGTTTCAAATTAAACTACCGGGGGGCGCACGCGGTATTAGCGGGGTGAAAGTAACCCACAGCTTAGAAAGCGCGGCACTTAGTACCGTTTATCCCATTCAAAGCGAAACAGAAACCGGCTGGCTTTACTTGCATACCCAAGGAATTAACGCCCCTTTTTTTTCAAGTGTATTGCACCCGCAGACACACGCCCAGTTTGAGGGCGGATTTACCGGGAGCATTAGCACGGGCGAGAAGTGGTATTTAAGCGGAAACGTACACGAATTTAAAGCCGTGAGACGGCAGCTAACCGCACCACTCGTAACAGGGTTTTACCGTGATGTAACCCCGGAGCAATCAACCCAAGGAGCGTTTTACACCCTTACTATTTACCTAAAACTCTACTAATGGACGAAGGAACAGCACTAAAATTTGCCGCCCTAAAGATGGAAGAACAGGGCATTTTAAAGTACACGACGGTGTACCGTCATTTGCAGTTAAAACCAAACGCAACGCTGCGCATTGCGGCGGGTAGTGAGGTGTATATTTTAAGCCATTCAAACGCCGCGATTCGGTTAGAAAGCACCACCGGGGTTTATGACCAAACCGACACGGGGTTAAATGAATTGCAGCACATCCACACCGGGGCAATTACGCTAACCAATCATTTAGGCGCACCAACGGAAGTAAAATTTATACAAACGATTCCACACACTTAAAAAAAAAACAAACACAATGGAAGATTACGAGCAGAGAGACAAACGCCGCAACGGTTCAAGTTTATTTAATGAGCCATACAGCTTAGAGGGTATCGAGCGGTTAAAGTCAATGATAAAAACCTTCGAGGCGCAGAACCGCGAAAAATTTTATTCCATACTGGTAGACAATGAAGTTGTAGTTGAGCGCAACCCACACTTTGAGCAGTTCGACGATTTTAAACCGTTCGTAAACGAACATACCCGAACGGTAGAAGTGCGCCTTTATATCGGCAGTTCACCGAATTGCAACCGCCACGTTTTTCACAAGTCAGAAACCACCCTAAAGGGGGCGGTAAGTGCGGGGCTACAATCCGTTGATTTGCAAACCGAAATAGCCAAAGCCTTAGCCGAGCAGCAACGGGTTTATAAGCTGAAACAGACCCAAGAGAAGCTGCGCAAAAAAGACAAGCGCATACGCAAGTTAAAGCAACAATTAGCCGATAGCACAACAGGGCTTGAGGGCATACAGGATATTGCGGGCAAGGCGGTACAACTCGCCGGAATTTTCAAAAAAGGGGATGCCCCGCAGCTATCGGGAGCGCAGCCCAGTGAACCAACAGTAACGATAGAAGCCGAGCCACTAAGCCCCGCCGCAGCGCGGCTAGGGGAACAACTAGAAGAGTTAACAGAATCGGGTTTAGCGCGGGTGGTTGACTTACTGGACTTAATGAAAAAGCACCCCAAAATAGACCCCGAAAAACTAATTAAACAAGAACTAAAAAACAAAAAAAATGACAGCAATTAAATTTTCAATTTCAATCAAAGGCGGTCAAAAAGAAGCGACCGCCAAAGCCAATGCATTGGCAACACTGGGCAATTTCTTAGATGTTAAAACCCTGCAAGCCCTTGCCCATGTGGTACAGCATGAACCCGACAAGGTAAAACTAGCCAAAGGGTTTTTAGGAATTTAAACAACAACATAAAAAGACACAATGAAAAGCACAGCAAACCAAATCAATCAATTACCAAGCGCAAGCCAAGGGGCAAATGCGGGGTTATGGCAAAGCGTTAGCCCACGTCAGCGCAAAGTTATTGTCAGCACCGCCCTTGTTGTCGGGGTTAGCGCGGTTGGTTTGCTTGCGCTTTACCTTGCCATGAATGTGACTAAAGGTGTGGTTTCGACAATGGAACAGCGCAAAACGTTTTCGGGTGATCGGCACGCCACGTGGGCAAAGCAATTTAAAATTGGTTTTAACAACGGGGGATGGTATGCCGGCACAATTGAAGAAGTAGTGCGGGGAACACTTTTAGAGATTCCCTCGAAGCAGGATTTTAGAAAAGTAGAAAAATCCTATTCCAAACTATTCAAAGGGGAGGTACTTGCCGAGAAGCTAGAGGCTGAATTGAGCCACACGGAGTTTGCAGAAATGAAGGCGATTTATAACGGCAAACCCGAAACAGCAAAAGAGGCGCAACAGGGCGTACCGATTTTTGACCCCGACGGATGGGCGGTGCGCATTCATGCCGGCGTTAGCTACGAGTGGCTAGGCATTGGATGGGGAACGGACTGGGAGGCGATCAAACGAGTTATTCTCGAAATGAAAGAAGCGGGCGGACAGCGCGCCTATGAAGCCACACAGACCGCGTACCGCGAAAAGTTCGGGGATTCACTAACCGACGCATTAAAAGGGGATTTATCAACGTCGGAACTGGACTGGATAAAGCGCACATTAAACACTTAAAAAAAATAAAGAGAGATGGGAACGAAGGGAAAAATAATATTAATCGGCATAGGGCTAATTGGCGTGGGTGTTGGGGGCTATTTTGCCTACCGTCATTTTACCAAAGATGGGGGATTAAACGTAGATTTTAATAGCGGGCAAACCCCCGATTACGTACCCCCGGTAACGGAGCGTGAACCGGTGCGAAGTAGCGGAGGTAGCGGGGGCAGCAGCACAACGAGCGGCGCGGGGTTTCCGCTAAAAAAAGGCAGCCGCGGCGAACTGGTGGGCGAACTACAAAAAGCACTTGCCCGCAAATTCGGCAGCGCGGTTTTAGGACGCGGGGGAATCGACCGAATTTTCGGAAATGATACCCAGCGCGCACTAACAAATAACGGACTTCCAGCAGTGGTTACACAGCGGGTTTTTGAAGCCATTACCGAGCGAAAAACAGGGGTTGACAAAACGGGTTTTTCAGCCACCGAAAAAAAGAAAGGCATAACGGTAACCAAACCCAAAGCCATTGCCACGGAGTTACGCGACACCATTATTAAGGGGCGTTTTGATTTGGCACTGAATCAACTCGCGGAAATAAACACAACCGACGATTACGATTTGGTGAACACCTTTTTTAAAGAGTACATTACCTACGGGGTGCGTAAGACCATTGTAACGGCATTGTTACAACGCTTTAAATCAGCAGATGACACCGCCAAACTATCGAGCGAGTTTAAGCGCATGGGGCTTGCTCAAAAAAGCAGTGGGCAATGGTATAACCCAAACACCTTAAACGGACTTGGGGACGGGCAAAAAATTAAAGCCATCAACGCCGCGAAGGTGTGGAACATCAAACGCGAATCCCTTACCGTTCCGCCGCAAACGATTTTAGGGGAGTTTTTGCACGCCACCAACGGGGTAACAGAGTTTAGCACCTTGGACGATAAAGTACTGTTTATCGAAACCAAAAACATAGCCTACGCATGATTGGGGCGTTTCGAACTATTGCCAAAGCAAAGGGGTACGAAATTTACGACGCACCGTTAAAATTGAACTTGTGGGGCGAACGTTCGCCAAGTACGGTACCGAATCAATTTGATGATTATTTGCACGTGTTTTTTAATGGCAGTACCACTGGGGGGATTAAATGGCAATCGTATAGCTTTAAAATCACAACAGACCCTGGTACTTACTGGCTTAAAAACCCCATGAAACCACGTGGCACGGCAATACTCGCGCAGGGGCAGTACGTGGATGCCTACAAAATTGATCTGCATAGGGGAAAGTACTACGCCCTTTGTCAACGCCTTGGTAAGGTTAAAATCATTGCGGACTATGACCGCAACAACGTGCTTGACTTTGAGGGCGTACGGTTTGAAACCGGCATGTTTGGAATTAATATCCACCGTGCTAGAAAGACGGGAACAACGTACACCATTTCGAACCATTCCGCCGGTTGCCAAGTGTTTCAAAATGCGGACGATTTTAAATTTTTCATGCACCTATGTGAACTGCACCGCAACGCCAACGGCAATAAATTTACCTATACACTAATTGACAACCGCACCCACCGAAAAGGTAAAGTTTCGGCGGGGGTAAAAACCGGATTAATTGCAGCAAGTCTGCTAATCGGTGGCGGACTACTTTACCACCAATTCAATAAAAATAACAGGAATTAATAATTAAAAAAAGAAGAGATGAAGCAGAAGGGGTTAAAATTAATTCAGTGGTTGCTAACCAACCTAAACATTAAAAGCAAAAATTATTCAAAGGCAACGTTTCGCTTGTCGTTTATCGGCTTTTTGGGAAGCCTTGGGTTTTACATCACCGTGTTGCACGATTTAGATAACGAACCCAGCGCGCAAGTTGAACTCAATAACCAACAAATAGAGTGGTTAAAAGCTGAAAACGAGCGGCTGAATAATCAGTTAGATGTATTAATTGAAAAACAATAGGGATGGCACAAGAGAGAAAAACAATAGACGAAATAACGGTACAATTAAAACGCCGCAGCTTTGGGTTTGATAAACCCATTCGAGTGACATCTGACGTTGCCGAGTTGGCGCGTAAAATTATGCGGATTGAAGAACTAGAGGTACGCGAAAAATTTGTGGTGCTTTACCTTGATCGGGCAAATAAGATAATCGGCTATTTTATGGCGGGCGTAGGCGGCGTAAATGCGGTAATCGTAGATGGTAAAATGATTCTAGGGATTGCCTTAAAGTGCCTCGCGACAAGTATTATTTTGGTTCACAATCACCCAAGCGGTGTTTTAAAGCCAAGTGTCCAAGATCGTAATTTCACCGCTAAATTAAAACAAGCCGCTGTTTACCACGACATCATTCTTTTAGATCACTTCATTATTACCCCTAACGGTTACTACTCGTTTTCTGACCAAAATTTAATGGGCTTAAATGGTATAACCTTTACAGGGGATGAGGCGACGGAGGCGCAAGGTGGCAACCCCGTTGAACTAATCGACGAGCCGGACGATACAGCACTAGACGGACTGCAAGCGGCGACCATCAAAACACTGCAATTAGAGTTGCAGGATTATTTAAACAAAAACAGTGAATTATGATAACGAGAGAGAATTATTTAAAGAAAATAGAGGCGTTGGATTTATCAAAAATTGGTCAAAAACTAGATGCAAGTAAGGCGTATTTTGATGCTATTACTAAAGACGGTACGGACTGGACGGAGTTAGATAATTCTCCAACGTTACAAGCCCTATTTGAGCAGTATTTAAAGGCGTTAAACGTGGCGTTGAAGAAGCAAAATTTAGCGGCGAACGAGCAGGACGAAAACGACGACGATTTTAGCGAACCTATGCGCTCGGTTTCGTCCATCAAACGCACCGACCCCGTTATTTTAGAACTGCGTTATTTACGCCGGTATATCAATTTGGACGGGCGTAAGAAAACAAAGCGGCAGATCAAACTTTTTTTAAGCGCGGTGCAACGCTCAATTGTTAGCCGTCAAATCCGTAAGAGTTCACAATACGCCGCCGATATTATGACCTTGCAAAATGACTTAATCGAAATGCTCGAACGCTTTAAAACGCGGAAAGAAATGAGCATTTCGATTGACCGCGACAAGGAACAACACATTTTAAACTTACTGGGGCGCAAGGCTGAACCCAAAGCCTATAAACTTTTAAAAGAGTTCGTGAACTTGCAAGGCACTACGCTAGAAAAAGACGAACTGCGGTTAATGCACAATAAAATTGGGCGGTACTTAAACCGTCGCAAGTTTAACGGGGGGTCTATCCGGGATGCGGTTTCACAGCGACTACTAGAAGTTACCGCCTATTTAAAGGAATTGTACAACAGCCGGGCAACGAAGCGCAAGGTTGATATTGACAATAAGACGTTGCAAGGCATTGAAGGGCTAGAAGGTTACGCGCAGATTGAACCGGTTGTAAAGGCTGAGAAGGAAAACGATACCGCTTCAAAAAAAAAAGTGATCGAATTAACCTAATGCAGCCCCAGGGCAACATATTACCCAGTACCGAAGTTGTGCGCATCAAGCATAAAAAACTAGGCATTACGGGCAAATGGCTAAAGCTACTCGGTGACATTACGAAAAGTTTTACGGCAATGATTTTCGGCTTGCCCAAGATGGGTAAATCTTATTTTTCGGTCAATTTTGCCGGATACCTCGCAAAGAACCACGGGCGCGTGCTTTACGTGGCAAAAGAAGAAGGTTTTGACGAGACGTTTAGAATTAAACTAGAACAAACAGAGGCGGTACACCCGCACCTGTTCGTTAGCCAATTTTTACCGGACGATTTAGCCCCCTACGATTTTGTTTTTTTGGATAGTGTGACGCGCTTAGGGCTATCAGTGGAACAACTAAACGAACTAAAGGACAACAACCCGCAAAAAGGCTTAATCTACGTTTTTCAAGCGACCAAGGGCGGCAAGTTCCGCGGGAGTAACGAATTTCAGCACGACGTGGATATTGTACTAGAGGTTCCCCAAAAGGGGCGCGTTGTCCAGTTCGGACGCTTCAACCAAGGGGGCGAAATGGATATTTTCCAAGATGTTGCCTAAAAAAAAATGCTCAAAAATGAAAAAAAAGTTTTTCGGCAGTTCGCTGCACACCCCAAAATGGGCGGATTGTACCACTAGCACGGGATAGCTGAAGAACAGGAAAGTCTAAAATTTGACTTTATAAACACGATACACTGAGGGCAAAGTAGTTACCAAACTTTTTGCCCTTTTTTTTAACTAATATTTAAATATAATTATGATAGGCTTAGCGAAAATGCGGAAGATACTAGGAAGGGGAGTAAAGAAATTTACCGATAAGCAACTTAAAGCGATACACGACTATTTAACGCGTATGGCTCAATACAACGTTGAAATTATTAATAAAAAAAATAGAAAAGATGAAGGAAATAACACTAATGTGCCGGGTTAGTTCGGACGAACAAATTAAGGGGTTCAGCTTGGACAACCAACGCGAACGGTTAACGGAATATTGTCAGCGCATAGGCGTAAATGTGGCGTATACTATAATGGAAGATCACAGCGCGAAAAACTTTGAGCGTCCGGAGTTTCAAAAATGGCTAAAACTCGTCAAGCGTAAGAAAATTAAAACAGATGGTTTAATTGTAATGACGTGGGATAGGTTTTCTAGGGATTTAACGGGCGGTTTAAATATGGTCAAGGAATTGCGCAAACTAGGCGTTACCCCGCAAGCGATTAACCAACCCATTGATTTAGATATTCCCGACCAATTAATTATGCTTGCCGTTTACATGGCTGCACCGGACGTGGACAACCAAAAAAGATCAAAAGCCATACGCGGGGGCATTCGCGCGGGGCTTAGTCTAGGCTATTACCCAATGAAACCTATGTACGGCTTTAAATCGGGTCGCAACGGCACGGGCAAGCACATTTTAGTTCACCACGAAACGCAAGCACCCATTGTACACGAAATTTTTACCAAGGTCGCCGCCGGCATTGGTCAGAGTGAAATTAGGGCAGATTTAGCAGAACGCGGCATAAAAATGGCGCGCAACACTATGCACAGAATTTTGAAACGTGTTATTTATGCGGGTAAAGTTGTTGTACCCGCAGACAAGGACACACCTATGCAGCTTGTACAAGGTCGCCACAAGCCGATTATTAGTCAGGCGTTATACTTAAAGGCGCAACGGGTGTTAACGGATAACCTAAAGCAGAAAAACAAACAAGACCTTTCGCAATACGCCTTGCTACGTGATGATTTTTATTTGCGTGGGCTAATTAATTGTTGCGGGTGCGGTCATCCTATGACCTCTAGTTATTCGCGTGGACGGCACGGCAAACGCTTTGGGTACTATCATTGTCAGCACAAACCCTGTACGGATAAACAACGGGCATCTGCTAAGAAAATTCACGCCGGATTTGAGCAGCTAATGGCTTCGGTACAAATTGAAACGCCTATACTTGAGTTGTACGAAGCTATTTTAGCTAATTCAATGGGCGTATCAAAAGATCAAAACAAGATTAAAATTGATGCCCTCAAGCGTCAAATAGCAGAAATTGAACAGGATATAGTAAAGGTTCAGAATTTAATGGTAAAAGGGCAACTAAGTGTTGAGGACTACACGCAAATTAAGGTACGCTATGCCGCTCAAATTGATGACCACACAAGCGAAATAAAACGCTTAAACACCTCAAATATTGAATTTGTGAAGCTAACTAGGCAAGGGTTGAACATTTTAACGAATATCGTTGAAACCTTTACCACCGCTACGATTGAAGTAAAAAGAAAAATTTGGGGTTCGATATTTGACGAAAATTTGATTTTCTGCAAAAATAATTATCGAACCCCTAAATTAAATAAAATATTTTCGCTGATTGCTAGGTTTGACGCGGCATTGAGCCAAATAGAAAGTGGAACGAACGGGGCTAAATTGCCCGTTGTTCCACTCTGCGGTGAGACGGGGATTCGAACCCCGGGTACCCGATTAGAGTACGCTTGTTTAGCAAACAAGTCCTTTCGGCCACTCAGGCACCTCACCAATTTTTTATTTTTAAAAGGGATTCTTCAATCCTTTTCGCCTTTTTACTTGCGGCTGCAAATATATAAATTTAACACGACCGCACAAGTGTTGAAGTAAAATTTTTTGGCTTTTTTTAACGCACGATTAGCTTTGTTTCTAAAACAAGCTGTTGTACTTTATGCGCCTCTTTTTTTTCGAGCTTGTCTATCAACAAATGCACTGCATTTTTACCTATTTCAGCAATGGGTTGAGAGATAGCCGATATTTTTGGATTAACCAGATCAAATATTTCGATATCATCAAAACTAATAATTTTAAGGTGCGAAAGGTCTTTCTTTTCTTGGCTTGACGCTTTTAAAATGGCTTTTGCCAACCTGTTATTGGCACAAAAGATACCATCATGGTCTGTTTGTTCAATTTCTTTTAATGCCTGCGATACTTGAACTTGTATATTATCGTGCTGAATCTGGTATAATTTTGCGTTTTCTGGATTATCCAAACTTTCTAAATATCCTTTAACGCGCTCTGCAACTGAACTGACATAAACGGGTGAAATGGAAAAACACACAGGTTTTTTAACTCCTTGTGAATATAAAAACTCCAAGGCTTGTTTTGCTCCCGCTTTATTCGATACGGCTACTGAATCTACATTAAAATCATCAAACGTACGATCAACCAATACTAGTGGAAAATTCTCGAGCTGAAGGCCTTTTATTTCATTTTTATCATCAAATGAGGATGCCAATATTAATCCATCAATATTACGGTTGATGAGATCTGAAATTAATTTTTTTTCTTTCTGTGCATCTTCATACGTATTAGAGATTATGAGGTTGTAGCCTCTTGCGTAAGCCTCTTGTTCTATTGCTTTACACAGTTTTCCGTAAAAAACGTTCGATATGTCTGGTACAATAACGCCTATTGTGTTTGTGCGTCCTACCCGTAACCCTCTTGCATATTGGTTAGGAATGTAATTCAGCTCTTTCGCTTTGTTTCTTACTTTTTCTTGGGTTTGCTTGTTAATGCCGCGCTCGTCGCCTTTGTTATTTAAAACTAGCGAAACGAGTGCTTTAGATACGCCTAAACTTTCAGCAATATCTTTCAGAGACACTTTTTTCATACGGTTGATTATAATTTGCTTGCCCTCTAAAATTAGTTAAAACTTCGAGATTCTTTGATGAATTACACCAAATATTTAAACAGGTCGAGCAAAAAAACAAGTAAAAAAAGTGCTGAAATTGAACCCACCGGATGCCGCTGAAGTTCTGTTTTATGGTAATAAAACAAGGCATACAATAATAAGAAAAGGGGGATAGTAATTTTTGAAAATTCAGTGTAACCAGCAGAAATTGAAATCATTGAAAATACAATTAGCATTCCAAGAATTACGGTTTTCCAAACTGATTTTAGCGTACGTTGAAACGGTATAAGAAGTAATGACAATCCAATAAAATAAGCAAAAAAGGATGTAATTATAAATGTTTTTCCGTTAACAAAATCCAGCAATGCGTTACTCGACAAGCGGTCGGCAAGCATAGAAGTTGTTACAATATCTGACAAAGCTGCCAAAATTTGAGTAAATAATAACACAACTAAGAAAAACCGACCGTCTTTTTTAATGCTTAAAGCCAAAAAAACGAACGCTACAACAACGAATATGCTATTATTCAAAAAATAAGGTGTTACAAAAGCTCCAAGTTTAACCAAAGAGGTGAGGCCGTAAATGAAATAGGTTAAAAAAATAAGAACCGATATCCGAAGTTCGCGGCTCATTTATTTTTTGTCTAATGCTTCGTAAATATGGTCATACGTCGATAAAATAACGGGCTCTCCATCCACAACTGCGATATCGTGTTCAAAATGAGCCGAGGGCTTTCCGTCTGCGGTAATAATTGTCCACCCGTCCTCTAGCTGTTGAATTTTTTCCGTTCCCATATTAATCATGGGTTCAATGGCAATAGTTAATCCATTTTTGATTTTTTTACCACGCCCTCTTTTTCCATAATTAGGTACCTGTGGCTCTTCATGTAGTTTTGTCCCTAAACCGTGTCCTACTAATTCACGCACCACTCCATAACCGTGACGCTCCGCGTGTTCTTGAATAGCAAAACCAATGTCAGATATGCGGTTACCTACCCTAGCCGCCTCAATTCCTTTATACAAACATTCTTTGGTTACCTCAAGTAATTTTTTTGTTTCGGGCGCCACTGTGCCTACTTCAAAAGTGAAGGCATGGTCGCCATAATAGCCATTTAGAATTGCTCCACAATCTACTGAAACAACATCTCCCTCTTCAAAAGGACGGTCACTCGGTATACCATGCACTACTCCTTCGTTTGTTGAAATGAGCAATGTACTAGGGCAACCGTATAATCCCAAAAAACCAGGAACTGCGCCTTGTTCACGAATGTACTTTTCCGCCATTTTATCTAATGCCACACCCGTTACGCCCGGTCTCAATTGCTCTGCTACCTTTCCTAACGTGCGCGAAACAACCAATGCCGCTTGTCGCATTAACTCGATCTCTTCTGCTGTTTTATAAACTATCATCCTGCTCAATTTTGGCTACTTTTCTGTAACTCTATTTAAATTCAAAAAACCTCATTTCTGATTAGAAATGAGGTTTTACATTTTTATTTTTTTTGATTTATGCCAATACTTTTGCCACTAAGTCTGCTGCTTCTTGCAGCAACACCGCTGAGTGCACATTCAGTCCGGATTCATCAATTAATTTTTTTGCTTCTTCAGCATTTGTTCCTTGTAAACGTACAATTAATGGAACAGGTATTTCACCCATATTTTTGTAAGCATCAACAATTCCTTGCGCTACACGGTCACATCTTACAATTCCACCAAAAATATTAATCAAAATAGCCTCTACGTTTGAATCTTTTAAAATGATTCTAAATGCTTTTTCAACTCGTTCTGCATCTGCTGTACCACCCACATCTAAAAAGTTTGCCGGGTTACCGCCAGATAATTTAATAATGTCCATAGTGGCCATTGCCAAACCAGCTCCGTTTACCATACACCCTACATTACCGTCAAGGTTTACAAAGTTTAAGCCAGCTTCTCCTGCTTCTACTTCTGTTGCATCTTCTTCTGTCACATCACGCATTGCTGCATAGTCTTTATGGCGGAAAAGTGCATTTCCATCTAACGTTACTTTAGAATCTACTGCTATAATTTTGCTATCAGACGTTTTTAACACAGGGTTAATTTCAAACATTGAAGCATCACACCCTTCATAAGCCGCGTAAAGTGAATAGACAAATTTTGTCATTCCTTTAAAGGCTGCACCACTTAATCCTAAGTTAAATGCGATACGTCTTGCTTGAAAACCTTGTAATCCAACACGTGGGTCAATTTCTTCTTTAAAAATAAGGTGTGGCGTTTTTTCCGCTACGGTTTCAATATCCATACCACCCTCTGTTGAATACATAATAATGTTGCGCTCTTTTTCACGATCCAATAAAACAGACATGTAAAATTCAGATGGCTCTGATTCTCCCGGGTAATAAACATCCTCTGCAATCAATACCTTATTTACTTTTTTTCCTTCTGCACTGGTTTGTTTCGTTACCAAATGCCCACCTAAAATACCGGCTACCGTATCTTCAACTTTATCAAGCCCTTTTGCCAAAACAACTCCGTGTGATTGTGTTTCAGTTACAACACCTTTACCTCTACCTCCGGCATGAATTTGTGCTTTAACTACAAACCACTCTGTTCCGGTTGTTTTATTTAGTTCTTTTGCTTTTGCTTCCGCATCTTCTTTGCGGTTCACCACAACGCCTCTTTGAATTGCAACGCCGTAGCTTTCTAATATCGATTTTCCTTGGTATTCGTGTAAATTCATTTGCCTTATTTTAGTGCGCCATAAAAGTAATTTTAATCTTTTAAATAGCAATGGTAATGGCCGTTTATTTCTGCGAATAGTCCGTTAAAAATAGCCGTTTTATCTGTTTTAAGGCTGCGTTAATAACTTCTTGAAAAGCGATTGAAAAAAGGATTTGCTTTTTTATCGCTTCCAAAAGATTTTTGTTATCTTTCGGACTAATATTAAACCTTTTAAAGTAAATATAATGGGATATTATTAAACAATTGACGGCGTAAAATACGACGGAGAATTAATTGAATTAGCTGACAAATTAACATCAGGAGCTGGTGACGGTCGCTTATCTAAAGATGACGCAAGCCAAATTTTTGAGGCGGTAATAGATGGTGATAATTATACAGATATTGAAAAAGCAACAGTGAAACATTTGAGAGATAATTACAAATGGACGGATGCTGCTGATGAATGGTTTAGAACTGAAATTAGAAAATGGGCGGCTTCTAAATAAGTACGTCTTCTTAAATAAGAAATTAAATCCTCTACTTTTTTTAAGTGGAGGATTTTTTTTTGCTCTTATTACTGTTAAAAGCTATTTTGAAGCCTCTATTTTAGCATGAAACAAAACGATTTTCATAAAAAAGCCACGTTTTAAACTAATGAATCGTTGAAATAGTTATTCGGCGTTTGCTGAATTTAAGATGTCTAAATACTCTTTAACCTCTTCCACCAATTCTTCAGCATCCGAATTTCTTATTCCATATTCTTTTTCAGTGCTATTTGTTTTTTCGTCTATTACACTTTCATTGTAGAAATAGTATATTTTGTCAAGTTCTTCTGCCATTTTTCCACGTTCACCGGCTCCGTTATCTTCAATAATTGCCAATACCAATTGACTGTCCATAAAATAAAACTCTTCTGTTCGATTGGTGATTTCGGCGTAAGGATAAGTTTTAATGCGAACGACCTCATCATTCAAGGTATAAAAATGAATTTTATTCCACTTTTGCTTGATGTTTTCTTTCAGGTTTTCTGTTGAGATAATTGTTGGCTCTCCTAGTGACGCCTCTATTTCTTTGCGTCTTTCGTCAATAACAGTAATCAACGAATCTTTATTTGGTAGCTCAGCATCAACTTCTTCTTCATCCATTAAGGGCTCCATTTCTTGCGCTGTTGAATCAGTTGTGTTGGTCGTTTCGCTTGTAGTGCTTGCATCATTACAAGCTACTAAAAACAGACCACCTAGCAAAAATGCCGGAATAAATAGTGTGCGTTTCATTTAATATTTTTATCGTTTATTTCAGCCATAAAATTAATAATTATCGGTCTATCTTCTGTATTGCATTATAAAATTTACATTAAAAAGTTGTAATGTGGAAAATACAAGAAAAATAGAACTACCATTTGTTTAGTAAGCCAACAATTGCTTCAACTTTTCTTCAAAGCGTAGTTTTGGCATAAAATTAATTTCAAGGTCTCCATCAAATGGTACGGGTGTATCTAAACTACCCTCACGCATTACTGGGGCATCTAGCTGTTCAAAACAGTTTTCAGTAATTAATGCTGAAAGTTCTCCGCCTATTCCTCCGGTAAGGCAATCTTCGTGCAAAATTAATGCGCGTCCAGTTTTACGAACGGAACTATAAATGGCTTCAGTATCCAGCGGTAATAACGTTCGCAAATCAATAATTTCTACATCCAATGCTTCTTTTTCTACAATTTCTGTAGCCCAATGCACGCCCATTCCATACGTAATTACGGTTGCTTTAGTACCTGCAGTAACCGTTCTGGCTTTTCCAATTTCAATGGTGAAATAATCATCAGAAACCTCCTCTTTTATACTGCGATATAACCCTTTATGCTCAAAGAAAATAACAGGGTTTGGATCTTCAATTGAAGCAATTAACAACCCTTTTGCTTCTGATGGAGATGACGGATACACCACTTTTAAACCGGGTGTATGCGTAAACCACGCCTCATTACTTTGTGAATGGAAAGGCCCTGCGGCAGATCCACCGCCGGTTGGCATGCGTATTACAACATCTGCGTTTTCTCCCCAACGGTAATGTAATTTTGCTAAATTATTTACGATTTGGTTAAACCCCACAGTGACAAAATCCGCGAATTGCATTTCCATAACGGCTTTCATTCCATTAATGGATAAACCAAGAGCAGCTCCCACAATTGCCGATTCGCAAATTGGGGTATTCCTTACACGATCTTTCCCAAAAGCCTCTACAAAGCCTTCTGTTACCTTAAAAACGCCTCCGTATTCTGCAATGTCCTGCCCCATAATAATAAGGTCGTCAAACTTTTGCATGGCTTGGCGCAGCCCGTCTGAAATGGCGTCTACCAATCGTTTTTCAGACGTATTGTCTGTTGCGGGCGGGGTTACATGTTGTTGATAAGGCGCATAAACATCTGCAACCTCAACCCCCGTATTAGGTGTTACGGTTGGCTCTTCATACGCCACTTCAAGTTCATCTTGAATTTGTTTTTTAAAGTCTTTTTTTAGTTCTTCTATCGCTTTGGCGGTTAATACACCCTCATTTTTTAAATACAGCTCGTAATTTTCAACAGGGTCTTTTTTCTCCCAATCATCTTGCAGCCCTTCCGGATAATATTTGGTGCCAGATGCCTCCTCATGTCCACGCATTCTAAAGGTTATGCATTCCAGTAAAAATGGACGCGGTTTTTCTCGTAATGAGGCAGAAATTTGTCGAATGCTATGGTAAACTTCTAGAATGTTGTTTCCGTCTATCTGAAAGGCATCCATACCGTAGCCAATACCTTTGTCTACAAATTGTTTGCACCTAAATTGCTCGTTAGAAGGGGTTGAAAGTCCCCATTGGTTATTTTCAACTAAAAAAATGACAGGAATATCCCAAACTGAAGCTACGTTTAAGGCTTCATGAAAATCACCTTCACTTGCCCCTCCGTCACCGGTAATGGCTAATGCCACTTTTGCTTCATTTCTTAATTTATGTGCTAACGCTATTCCGCTTCCAACAGCTAACTGCGGTCCAAGGTGCGAAATCATACCCACCAAATGATGTTCTTTTGAACCAAAGTGGAATGATCGGTCTCTACCTTTTGTAAAACCGGTCATTTTGCCTTGAAATTGTGCAAAAAGGCGGTTTAAGGGAATGTCTCTTGTGGTAAACACACCTAAGTTACGGTGCATGGGTAAAATGTATTCATCTTTCTCTAATCCCAGGGCTACTCCTACGGAAATTGCCTCTTGTCCCCAACCTGAAAACCATTTGGAAATTTTTCCTTGTCGTAGTAAAATCAGCATCTTTTCCTCGATTAAACGCGGCATTAAGATGGATTTATAAATACTAATGAGTTGTTCGTTGGTTAAGTCTTTACGATCGTATTGAATGAATTGCTTTTTTAGCGACGCCATGCTTGTTTTTCTTTGTAAGACCCAAATTTATAAGATATATTGAGAGAAACATTATTCTTTTAACAGAAAGTATAAACAGTTGTTAAGATTAAATGGCAAAGCTATTTTATGTTGGTTGAATTTAGAATGACAAAAAAAAACATCAGCAGCGAAATTTCACTGCTGATGCCTTTATTGGGTTTTAAACGTTATGCGTTCTTCTTTGAGAAGAAGCTAGCACATTATTGTTTAAAAAGTGATTACTCTTTAATGAATTTAACGCGATCCAAGATTGCTCCTGCATCATCCGTAATCATTACCAGATAAATACCTGGTGCAAAATCACGTGTATCAAATTGCATTCTGTTTTCTCCTTGTGTAAATGCAACTACGTTGTTTACTAACTCTTGTCCTTGGCTATTGAAAACGCGAACGCTTCCGTTAACTCCGTGTAATTCTGTTTTGAATTTCACGTTTACCACTGTTTGATCTTCTCCTACTGGTGAAGGATAAACAATTGCTTTTGTAGCCTCTGGCGTTGTTGTTCCGTTACCTTCTGGAGCCATTCCTTCAAAATCAAGTTCACAGAAACGTTCTCCAAAATCTACTTTATTCTGTGGAGTTTTCCAGAACTCATCTTTTCCATATTCTTTCGGATCACATTTTTCATCTTTTGGCTCTGACTTGAATAAACATCTTGTGATTCTTGTTTCTTTATCACAATTTGCTTTTGTTGAAATATCTGGATTCACCATTGAGAATCCAAAATCAGCATATACCGACTTTACATAATACTCATTGTTGTTGTTTGCAAAAATCATATCGCTTGCAACTGGCCCGTAATCTGTTAAAGAAGCTGGAACGTGGTATGTATTACAGAAAATTACACCGCCATTTCCTTCTTTTAAACTTAAAATTCCAGATGTGTTGTAACGCTCATTTCTATTAATGTTTACACAAACGCGTAATTGATCTTTATAAAAATCTACACTTAAACCACTTTGGTTTGTAGCTCTGTGCTCCCAATAAACATTTGACCATAATACTTTACGATCGTTATTAAGGCGAATAACTCCAATTCTGTCTGTATCTGCTGGCGTTGGCTCTACATCTGCAGCAAGGCAAGGTCCTCTAAAATCTCTCGCTGTGAAAGAAAGTGCATACCCGTTACCTTCTGGGTCTTTGTCAATGTCACAATTGTCTACATGATAAATTGTTTCATTGTTGTAATAAAATAAATCATCTGTAATTGCACCGGTTGAAGTATTAATACCGATTGTAAATAATTTACTTGGGCGGTTAATTTCTTGACGGATACCCGCAATCATGAAGCGTGAAAAACCGTTTTCAACCATACTTGTTGGACGGATAGCCAAGATTGGGAAGTTATCTGACAAATAGTAACGATTTGACCACATTTGGCTTCCGTTATCTTTTATTTTAAATGCATACATCCGTGTAAAAGACTGCTCTGGATCACCACTTGAAGTACCGACAATTATATAACTCTCTTCGAACGTGCTGTTTCTTTTCACTAAAAAACCTTGCTCATCTGCATCTTCAATTCCGTGTAGTTTTGACCACACAACTACACCGTCGCTAATGCGAATTTTAAGCACCATTGCTTGTCTGTTTGGCACAGCATCAACGTCAATGTCAATCTTATCGCTACTTCCAACAACAATTACGTGCTTTCGATCCCAGCTTAATGTAATTCCATTTCCTTCTTCGTTAAAATCTCTTAAACCGTAACGGAAATTCCAAATTACTTTACCTTCTTTGTTCAAACGCGTTAGCACTATGTCTTTGTGCCGTCTGCGGTCTTCGGTTATTTCTAAAGTTCCAACTGTAACAACTTCTCTATCGCCAATATCAACGGTAGATTCGATTGTTTGAGGATCAGAATACTTTCCCATTTTGTAATCCGCATTGTACTGGGCATTTGCCCCAATACTTCCAGCGAATAGGAGTGCAAACCCCAATTTCATTTTGTGTTTTGTTTTTAATAACATGTTGTGTAAGTTTTGTTTTGCCTACTCTATTTATATCAGTTTTTCGGCTACCACTTTTACTACCATACTTTGGGTATATAGCTTCTTTGTAACATTTCTTTTTGATTTTTTGAGTGTAACGTTCCAACTAATTTTTTCAAAAATTTTAGTTAAACAATCAAAAAAGACCTGTTAATATTCTCTATTTTTTTTGGTTTATTTGTATCCTGAATTTAGTGTAGCCGCAAGAAAAGCGGTGTGTTCAGACAAGTGTATTTTTTTTTCCATAAGTATTGTTAATTGGGTTAACACGACAAATATAAGTATTTTCTACTTAATCTACCAACTTTATTGTTAACTCATTCTTAACATATTGTGAAAAACATGTTAATTATTTAATCAAATATATGATTATTTTTTAATCAAATCAGCAGAGAAGATAGACTAAGTCTAGGTTTTTTGAATAACCGCGTGTACCGAATTTAATTGCTTTTGAAGTTTAGACTGGCACCAACTTGAATATAAGGTGCAGAAAAGCTCGTTTTTGTAAAATTTTTCATTTTACCATCTAGTCGCCAATATTTACCTGAAACGTCAAACGCGTAACCCGTTCTTAAGTTCAGACTAATAACAGGTAGCGTAATTCGCATTTGTAAGTTGGGGTCAAGTAAAAATACGTCATTTTTATATTGAACAATATTCTTTCCGTCTTGCTGAATTAAGTTCGGCTCAGCCGACAATTCTTCTTCAAACAATTTCATATTACCAAATGTCATATTTAAACCTGGCGCAATCATTAAATAGCGGTTACCCATTGGGTAGCTAGACCCTGTTCCAACATTCCACCCACGCATATTAAACCGGCCTCCGTTTGAAACTTCGGGGTAGTAATTAAAAATAACAGAAGCACCTTGTTCAAACATTTCGAAAAAATCCATATAGAAGGTATAAGCCAAGGTTCGCTGGTCAAAGGGCTGGGCGCCATTAGCTGCTAAGGCCGTATTTAAATTAGACAACCGGTTAAAATACCAATACCCCATATCAAACCCTAAGTGGAATGCAAACAACTCTTCTTCCCAGTCGTATTGAGAATCAAATAAATCTTTTGACGCGTTGGAGATAATGACAAATGGCAGATTATTGTAAAACCCAACGATAGGGTTATCCCCTTTTGTGTAAGCTAAATCTATAATATAAGTTTCTTCTCCGCTCGTATATTTTTCATCAAGGTTTAAACTTTTAATTACGTTTTGGTCAAAATCTTTTGTTTTTTGATAAAAAATTGGAATGACCAATACCTTGTTTTTAAGACTGCGGTCAATTTCATTGATACGGTTGGCTATTGAGTTCATATAATAATCATAACACCGCCCGGCATTTTGGTCTTTATGCAAGTGGCAACGCCCAAATTGGCCGTAAAATTTGCCGCTAGGGTCTGCCCGGTATACTTTTTCAAATTCATCTGACATAAATCGCTCTCGAATAATCGGTGATTTTACGTCTCCTTGTTTTTCGGTTAAGTACCACTCCTTCCCCACTTCTAAACTTTTAATGATAGAAAAGAATACGGTACTGTCTTTCTGAAGTGCTTTTTTTAATGATTGTTCATTTGCATTTGCTGTGTTTATGATGGATTGAAGAGAGATTGCCGGGCTAATTTCACCAAACTGAAAGTTAAAATTTTCAGAAGGGTCTTGATAAAAAGTTGCAGGGCTGCTCACATTGTATTGAGAGGATGCCAACGCTTTTATTTGCTCAAAAATTTCCCCTCCTTCAACCGTTTTATCTGCGGTGTCAACAATTTCTTTTAAGGCATAAACAGAAAAGGATGGAAAACGCTCCACGTCAATTCCATGAACGGTTATTTTGTCTTCTTCCGGTTTTCCATCATTAAACTTGCGCAGTGATTTCACCAAATCGTAAAACGGTTCAAAAAACACATCTCGCAAGTAATGCATGTGTGTGGTTTTATCTTTCAAAATAATTTCATTGATAATGTAAGCCAGGCCAGGCCCTTGTTCAAATACAAAGTGCCGTACGCCTTGCGTGCTATGCAAATACTTTAAAAGTTTAAACTGAAATTTGGTATTAAAGGTGGTGAATTGGTGATTTTCTCCTGTAAAGTAAACACTGTATTTATCTAAGCTATCGGCAAACACTTCAAACGCTGTAAAGCTTTCTTGTTTTAAATCTACCGTACCCACTTTGTCTTGACTAGTTGCGAACCAACTTACAAGTAGCGCTAAGGCTACAAACACTCTTCTCATTTATCCTTGCAATTTAAGCTAACAATATACGAATTGTTTTCCTTTTTTTTAGAGGATTTAACATTGGTTTAGTTCAGATGTACTATTGGATAAAGCTCTCGTAGTTTACTCCTCTTCACCAAACTGGCGCTTGCGATTTTCTATCATTACTTTTGAAATTGCCCGTACGCCCTCTGTAATTGATTTTAGTTGAATGACATAATCTGTGTTCGTTTCCTCTTTTTGGCCAAGTTGTGTAAGCGTTTTATTGATGTCTCCTATTTTTTCTATCACTTGTACCATTTCACCGCCATTTTCGCCATATCCTTTAATGCGCTGTTGGGTTTGAAATTCTTCTTTTATGTTATTCCAACGCTCCTGTTCTTCTGGCGTAATGTAGTTAATGAGTTCTTTTAATTTCAATAAATTAGCTTCTGCTCCATCTGTCAATGTTTGCGCCTCATTTTGGTAGTGTGATAACAACAAGGTTTCCAATTCAGCCTCATTCATAAATGGGTTTAGCTTTTCAACTAATTTATTCATATCCCGATACGAACCTTGTAACTTAAATGCCGGTTTGTTCTGTACCGGTCTTCTTTTCCAGCAGAATCTATATAATTAAGGTTGACTTTTAATAACACGTCACGTACAGTTATGCTCATTTTCAGCAAGGTGTTAATGTCTTGCAGTTCTTCTCCAGAATACTGTCCCTTTAGCTCCACTTGTTCAATAGGCATGCCGTTTGCCACATGAATAAGGCTATAAATATCTTCTTTTCCTTTATCCGTTAATTTGCCCAGTACAGAATTGGATGTAAGGCTATTTTCTATGTACGACAATTTAAATTCTTCTGCACTATCACCTAAAATATCTCCTAAATTATAAATATCGGCACGGTTAGACAACATGTCCGGTACGCGGAATTTATCGCCACTTTCGGTATAAGGGTTACCTGCCATTACTACAACAATTTTTTTACCTCTAAAATCGTAGGTTTTGGTTTTTCCTTTATAAACACCTTCTATCTTTCGTTGCCCATCACTTAATGAGATAAATTTTTGTAAAAACTCTGGGTTACAATGCTGAATATCGTCTAGGTAAAGCATTACGTTATCGCCCATCTCTAATGCCAGGTTTAATTTCTCCACTTCTTCTCTTGAAGCGGCATTGTCGGCATCTTCGGGGTCTAACGAAACAATGTTATGCCCCAATGCAGGGCCATTTATTTTCATAAACACCAAGCCCAAGCGGCTGGCAATGTATTCCATTAGTGTTGTTTTACCATAACCGGGTGGTGAAATCAGTAAAAGCATCCCCATTAAATCGGTTCGTTTGGTGGCGCCCGCTGCGCCTATTTGTTTGGCTAAATTGTCACCAATAATGGAAAGGTATACTTTGTCAATTAATTTATTACGCACAAATGATGAAAGTACACGGGGCTTGTACTCGTTTAACCGAATTTCTTCTTTAAAATCTGCGGTTAGCTGCTTTTTTACAGCATTAAAGGCGTTAAACCATTGCACTTCGTTTTGGCTGAACCTTATTAATCGGGTCATAAACTCATTAAAATGGAGTTGGTATTCGCCCTCTTTTAGTTTTTGATGTTCACCTCTAAACCCTGTCAAGGTTGCACTAACAGTGGCTGCGGTGGTATAAAATAAGTTTTCGTCATTCAACACTAAATAAAGCGCCGTTTCGCCAATCACCTCAGCTTTTGTTGGTGTTTCTTTTGTTTTTGCAAAAGCATTAAGCCATAATATTATTTGGTGATAGCGGTCATCCCAATTGCCATCATTTTCAAACACCGCACGCTTAAAAACAGGTTGCTTCCGCTGCGTTTTTAAATACGCACCAAACTGTTTAGCAAACTCACTTGCCGCATGTGATACGGCATACTTTTCGTTTAGCGCCACTTCTTCCATTAAATAATCTACAGACCGATTTAAATCGCTGTCAAACGGTAAATTACCGGCGTTAATTTGAATTAACTTTTGGAGTTGTTGTTCTAAAAATAAATTTTCTGATTTATCCTCAAAAACCGTTTTAATCATGCCAAAGGCTTTCAATTGATTCAACAACCGCTTTTTCTCTTCCGTCGGAATAGCATATTCCCAAAACAGTAATGCATTTATACGTTCTGCTGCGGAATATTTTAACAACCCAATGGTTTGCTCCATCCGAATGAGTTCATTCACTATTTTCATGGCATCCTGGTCATGCACGCCTTTAACATAGCCCTCGTTAAACCGTTTAGCCATTTGCTGTTGTAGCATTTCTACATGTTCATCTTCTGTCAGTTGTACCCAGTGTAATAAGCCCATTTCTGGCGACAAAATGTATTGGTACATTTGATACGCTAAATATTCAGCTCTGTAAACAAATTCATTTTCAGAAACTAACGTTTGGTGCCATGCCTTGCGGGTTTCTTCCAATTTAGGATTTTCAATTTTTTCGTAAAAGTTGGTTCCGGTTAAGTGAAAATATAAGTCATCTCCTTTAAAAACGGTTGTTACATCTAGCTTTTGAGTATTTACTAAAAATTTATGGTTGCCGAATTTAATCGTATTTCCACCGTCAACAAATAATTCATTTTTATCGTTTAGCTGACGGATTGCATCTTCTTTTACCGTTTTTAGTTTGCTTTGAATATCATCCGCTTTGATAGAGTCATTCAAATCAATCAAGTTTTTGATGATGTCGCGCACCTTGTCCACCATTAAATCTGATGCAAAATAACCGTTAATGTCCACTACATTATCAAATGAATTGGCCCGGTTTTTTATTCCATTTAAAATACGCTCTGCAGATGAATATAGGGTTTGCGCCCGCTTATTACTCGCCTCAACCAACGCTATTTTTTTACTTTCAAAGGCGTTGTAAATTTCTTCTCGTTTTTCCTGAACTTGAATGAGGTATTCGTCAAAATCTGCAAATTTCCCCTCTAGCTCTTCTAGCTGTACAATTAATTTATTGAGGTACTCTTCTGCCTTTTCGGGAGTGTCGGCAATGTCTATATAATTAATAAACCCCTGATTAATCAGTCTAATTTGTGCATTAAACTCTGCTTTACCCTCCACCAAAAGCAATGCTTTTCGTTTTTTCCTTAAGGCGGCGTTAATTTGGTTAAAGTCAGAAAATAATGCGGTGATGCTATCTATAATTTGCGTGGTTTTAGTGGCATCTAATATTTTAAGATTGGATACAATTTCGATTAGTAGTTCTAACTCTTTTGATAAGTCCTCAATCTCTTTTTCCAGATCATTGGCCACGACTACTTTGTCCAGCGCCGCTACTTCTTTTTCTATTGATTTAATCTTAGTTCTGTACGGATTTAAGGCGTCGTTTTTTAATAAAAAATTAACGCAACTTTCAGAGGCATGGTTAAAAGCTTCTGATAGTTGATCGTTTAAATAATTTACCTTATTCATGTCCACAAAACGAACACTTTCTAAACTTATAATTTCGCCTTTGGAGTGGCGTAGTTCTGCCAACAAGTGAACGCTATCATTAACTTGCGCCACACGCATGTTTTTAGCTTTGCTTAGCAATGCCTTTGCTTTTTGCTCTACCTCCTCTGTTTTTTCTTGTGCGGTGCGTTTTAGGCGTAAAATTTTATCAAACTCATCTATGGCGTTTGAGGCTGTTTTTTTAATTTCAGCCAACGGCTCGTCTAATTTCCCCGCTTCTTTGTGTGACAACCAGTGGTAAGCATCCCCTATATCCGTGGCTTTTTTTACAATGTCTATGTACAAATTGGCAAAGGAATCTTCTTTATAAATTAGGGTTACTAATTCTTGACATTCAGATAAACCCAACACAATTTCTTTGTTTCCTACTTTAAACAAATAGCTGTCTTCTTGCCCGTTTGCAGTTACTGCAACATCTTGCGCGTAGGTGGTTTGCCAAATTTGAATGCTGTGGTGTTTTTGCGGTTCTTCTTCCTCTTTAAAAAGGGCCAATTCTCCATCTTTAAATAACGTAAAGCCGTTGCAAATAATTGGTGTATCTACTTTTTGGCTGATGATATTGTAAGACAATAAAAAGTAAGTACCTGAATCGCGGTTATAAAAAACGTATAAATAATCTTCGCCATTTGCGGCTTGTACGCGTTTTTCAAACAACATTCCCTCCAGCTGATTGTCAAACAGCTTAAATTCACCGGTGTTAATGTAATAACCTTTCGGAAAAATAATTCCCTGATCGTTTGGCAGTAATATGCATGCATCCTCAATGGCGTCTACACGGTGTGCCTCTTGAATTTTATGGTTGTAGATGATGTAGCGGTACTTTTCCTCTTGATACGGGCGTATTTTTAGTACTACAACGTTACCAATTCTGGCGTAATAAATATCGGCGTCATCCAGTGTCTGATCTTTATTTTCAACTGTTTCTGCATAAATACCTTTTCCGGTTTCGGTGTTGTTTTCAACTTTTAAGGTCAAGTCCCCTTCAATGGTTTCTACGAATACAATATCTTCTATAGAAATGTGCGGATGTTTGCCCGGTACGTGATGTTCTCTCCCCACTTTTTTCCACGAAAACTGGTGTTGGTTTGGGTATTTGTATTCATGTTCAGACCGGTTTCCTTCATACGTAAATTTACCGTCTTGGTTTAGCCATTTAAATGTTTTAACATCCGTAACGCTTTTTCCAATTCTAAACACCATGTGCAAGTAAGGGCCAATCTGCATGAATTTTACAAAAACCGTGTGGCGGTAGTATTTGTAAAGGTTGGCAAAATCTAAGGTAAAGGTATCGTCTTTAAAAATATCAAGTGACTCTTCTGTAAACGTGTGTGATTTTGGATCAAATGAATACACGCCAAAAACATCTTGCACAAATGTTTCTGACTTTAGCCCTATGTGCACATTGTAGCCAAACAAAAACATGTCGTTCCCAATGGATATAATGTCGCGTGGTTGGCAATTGTTTGTCGTCGTAATTCGCTCAGTAGATACGAGTTTTGTTTCTATTGATCCAAAAATTTCTTTTCGCGCAGCATTTAGCAAATTCATACGTTCGCGCAATACTTCACCGTTTTTGGTTAATCGTTTACGAATTATTTCATACGAGCCGCCCTCTAGCTGCACATTTTCTGCTTGTTGTATCTCTTTTTCTTCCTCTGCCATTTGGTCTTTTTTCCGCGTTAGTTATTTTTTTAGCAGTTAGTATATTTCGCTTGCCTGCTGGGGTAAAAAGTCATTTTTACAATCATTGCAATAGTAAACGGTATCAATATGCAAGGGGTGAGCTGTAAACAAAAAACCGACGAGCGCACCAATTATGCCTTTAGTGGACTTGGCAGAAGTATAACCAGATGCTAGGTTTTGACTACCACACTTTGGGCAATGAATAATTTGATCATTATCGTCAGTGATTGGTTTGGCTTCAATTTCGGCGATTAGTTGGGTGGCTCTTTCAATGTCGCTTTCTTGAATTTGGAGTTTAATCCCTCCCACTGCAAAGCTGGCTAAAGGGTCAACCCCAACAATATTATGGTCTACCAATTTACTTTCAATGCCTTCGCTTTCTAATTTCCCTTGCATCATGTGAGCTTGTACTAAGCTATCGTATATTTTAAAGGTTTTCCAATTCATTTAGTGTGGTTTAACTCCATCTAATTTTGATTGTTTGAGTTGGGCTTGTAAAAGTGCTTCTCGACTTCGTAAAAGTGCTTCTCGACTTCGCTCGAAGTACTTTTACAACTATTCGCTCGAAGTACTTTTACAACTATTCGCTCGAAGTACTTTTACTACCATTCACTCGAAGTACGTTTACTCTCAATCGCTTGAAATGCGTTTATTACAAATAACATTTAGTAAAAAAGTACTTATAAGCGTAAGCAACCTAACAATGCAAGCCCGTTTCCAACTAAAAAAATGGAAACAGGCTCACTTATTTAGTTTAAAGCCCTAACATGCCTGCATTATTATTTGCAATGCCTACTTCCTCTGCTAATTTTAATAATTGTCCTAAAATGCCTCTTCTTCCTGTATCATTTGTCCCAGCCATCATTTTAGCAATAAGTGCACTAATTGTTAAATTTTTTATGTCTTCACTTTTAATGTCACTGTCTTTTACTAAGGTTTTTAGTTTATCCACAAACGTTGCTCCTTCTACGTGTAGTAGTTGGTTTTTCACTTCAGACAACAGGTCAGAATTGTCTACCATTCGGTCTAATCGTTTACCTTTAGTAATAGATGCTGTAATTTTATCAAAGAACTCTTGCTCGCCTCCAACGATATCAATTTTCGCAGACTTTAAGGCCTCTGCCAGTACAGCCGCTTGTGCGTCTGCAATGTCTTTTTGAATGTGAATTTGCGCTAGCTCCACCTGCATGTCTTTATCCAATGTCAGCTTAAATTCTTCGTGGTCTTTTCCAACACCATCTAACTGCTTCATAGCATCTGCTTTTTGGTGAATCCCTTCTGCCTCTACTTTGAATTTTTCTGCAGCTACTTTTGCTTCTGCAAGTCCCTTCGCCTCTTCTGAAACTGCTTTGGCTGAAATTACATCAGCCTCTGCCAAGCCTTTGGTTTTTTCTATACTGGCTTGTGCTTCACCAATTTTGCTTTCTGCGGCGGCTTGTGCTTGTCCTTTCATTTCAATGCCCTTGGCCTCTGCCTCTGCTTTTAGTTCCATTACTTGCGCAGCAGACTCTCCCTCTTTCTCTTGTGCGGCAGCTTTGGCTTCCATCACTTGTGCTTCTGCCATGCCTGTTGCTGCTTGCTCTGCGGCTTTAGCTTCGGCTAAAATTTTAATTGCTTCGCCTTTTTGAACGGCACTTTGCTGCTCTGCTTCAGCATCAATTAATTGTTGTTTTGCTCTAAACTCAGCGGCTTGCTTATCTGCCTCAGCTGATTTAATTTTTTCTACCAATTGCTCCTCTGCTCTTTGTTCCGCATTTGTAATGGCTACTTTTTTAGCACGATCTGCTTCTGCAAAAGCACGTGTATCACTAATGCGCTCTTCTTCATCTACCACCGTCTTTTCAATGGCTACACGTTCGCGAATTACCTCTTGAATGTTTTTCTTTTCAACCTCAATGGATTTTTCTTTTTCAATTTGCGCCAACGTTACGACACGTTCTTTTTCGGTGCGCTCCAAATCGCGTTCTTTCTCTACACGTTCCGTTTCTATCGCTTCTGTTTTTTCTTTATTTTTTGCAGCAACTATGACTTGGCGTTGTTTGTTCTCTTCCATTATCATAATTTCCTCTTCGCGGGCAATGCGTGCTTGTTCAGACTTTTTAAGCTCTTCTTCATTCACCTTTGCAATTTCAGCCGACTCTCTGGCTTTAATGTTGGCTACTTCACGTTTTTGCTTTTCTTCTTTCTCTGCCAATTGGCGTTCCATTTCTAAAATGGCTTCGCGGGCATCAACATCTTGCTGTGTTAGTGTTTTTTCTTCTTCACGTTTTATGAAGTTGGCTTTGATTTTTTGAGTGGCTGTTAGTTCTGTAATTTTTTTAATCCCTTCAGAATCTAAAATATTTGCTTCATCCAACAAATTCATTGGTGTTTGCTCCAAATAATCAATTGCGGCATCATCTAACAAATAGCCATTCAAATCGCGCCCAATCATGCGTTTAATTTCATCTCTGAAATCCTCTCGCTTATTGTACAGGTCTACAAAATCAAACTGCTTACCAACTGTTTTTAAGGCTTCTGAAAATTTTGCATCAAACAACTGCACCATGGCGTCTTTTGAAGAGGCACGTTTACACCCAACAGACTCTGCTACGTTTTTAACATCTGCCTCTTGTTTGTTAACTTTAACAAAAAAGGTGACTTTAATGTCTGCCCGCATATTGTCATTACAAATTAACCCGTCTTTACCAATTCGGGCAATTTCTATGGTTTTTAATGAGATGTCCATAATCTCTAAGCGGTGAACTACCGGTATTACAAGCATTCCGCTAAAGCCTACTTTTGTACCGCCTAATCCGGTGCGCACAAGTGCCTCACCTTGCGCGGCTTTTTTATAAAATCGTGATATTAGTATGGCTACGCCAATTATAAATATTACGATTATTCCAACCACTACAAAGGCTGTGTTTTCAAAAAAATTGTCTTCCATGTTTTGTTTCTATTTATAGGTTTATTTATAGGGTTCGACTATGTAAATATTTACGTCATTGTCTGTCGGGGCAATAACTAATACGCGTTGATAACGCTCTAATTCTATTTTTGGATCGGACGGTAAGGCGAAAATTCGAATTTTTGATCCTTCAAATGTTATTTCCACTTCTCCTGGAATTGCACCTTTATTCGGGTAAACGACTTCAGCCAATTGTCCGATTACAGTTTTTAAGCCGTCACTTTTTTCTAATGCATCAAACATCTTCACCAATGGAAACATAAGGGGTTTAGCAATAACCATGGCTGCAATTAATGCGATACCAAAAAAAAGCAATCCAAGTATAAATGATGAGTTCAAAAGTAGACGGTTGGCAAAAATCACCATTATCCATGTTAAAAACATAATAATGGAAAGCCATAACATAAAGGGTATTCTGCCTAAGTTAAAAAAGTGTAATACTCTATTTAACCAGGCTACTCCAGCTTCTGTTCCGCCACCAGCATCTGCCTCAACATCCATATCGGCATCAACATCCACATCAAAATCAATCAAATCCAAATCAATAATTCCAACGATAACTATGAGCCAATATACCACGCAAAAAGCTAAAATAGCAGTTGGAATAATATTGGGCGCGCTAAATATGTAATTAAAAAATTCGTTCATGTGGTGGTTTAGGTATGGATAAAAAAAGGGCTGTCTCGTATCAATTTTGACATTCAAAAAAGAGGTGGAGACAGCCTCAATAAAAGGTGCTCTATCTTACGATTGTCTAATGGCTTAAGCGTCTCCGCCCATTCCCATTTTTGCTTTTAAAGCCGCTAAGCTATCAGCTGCTTTTACTTCTGCAGTTCCAGCGTCTAATGCTTTATCAATCTCTTGGTCGATAGATGTATTTTCGCTCGCAATGTCCGCGTAAGATTCAGCCAAGGCTTCTTCCTGGTCTACTTTTTCTTTCATTCGTTCTAACATAGACACTGTGCTTGTTGAATCAATATCTGCCAATTGTTTGTTAATATTTTTAGTTGCTTTTGACACTTTTGCGCGTGCTTTCAGTGTTTTAAGTTCTACTTCGTATTTTTTAACGTTTGAACGCAAGCGTTTAATGTTTCCGTCTAGTTTGTCCACGTTTGCTTCAAATTTTTCTTGATTTTTTCGATTTGTCGCAGCATTTGCCATGTGCGCTTCTTTTTGCACTAAACACTCACTTGCTAAACGATCGGCCTCTTCTGGTGTAATTTCTCCACGTTCAGCTCTTTTTAATAAAAGAATAGCTTTTTTCTCGTAGTCTTTGGCTTTTTCAGTATCGGCATTTGCGTCGTTTCTTGCACGAATTGCCAATGCTTTAACCTCTGCTAATGCTTCTAATGCCTTACCTAAATCACCTTTAAGGTCTCTTATTCCTTGTTCAGTCATTTTAATTGGATCCTCAAGTTTGTCTACCATTGAGTTTGCTTCTGCTGATCCTATTCTGAATAATCTTCTAAATATGTTCATTTTCTAATTTTTTTAATTTCTTGGATAATTTTTTTAGTTTTTTGAGAAAGCGATAATTTCATCTGAATACTCGCTTAATAATAGACTTAAAGAGGTTAACGTTCCTTCAAGTTCATTTAAATCTAAGCTTTCAACTTGTAGTGTATCTCTAAAAATCACACGTTTGCCCTCATCATCTAACACAAAAGCGCCGTGCACAATATCTCTATTTTTAATCAAAAGTTTCTTTGATACTTCTCCTACATTTGCCGTTAAATCAAACAGGTATTGTTCTATAATTAAAATCGGATCTGCGATTCCTATCAGTAGGTTTTGTATTCCGTCCTCCAACGATTCTACAATGAACACCTCATTCTCGCGATCTTCCTTGACGATAGAATATTCCAACTCCATCAAATACGATTTTACTTTATCAAAGTTACTCATAATTATATGCTATTAATTTCTGTTTTAGTTAGTACCAAATATATATATATTTTCTTCATTTTCAATTTGTCGGTTTGTAAATCAGTTACGGAGGAAAGAATTTACGTTCGTGGTCATTATTTTTTGTTAATTTCATGTTTCTAACATTGATTTTTAGCTAATATACTATATTTTTTAGTTTTTTGCTAATAAAAATGGTTTTATTTTATGACAAAGTCAATCCTATCCAAAAATTTTAAAAAACTACGTTTGTTTAAAAGCCTGAACCAGACTGAGTTTGCTGAATTATTTAACTTAAAACGATCGAGCATTGGTGCGTATGAAGAAGGGCGTGCAGAACCTAAGCTAGATGTGCTGATACGTATTTCTGAGCATTTTAAACTACCGCTGGATGCCATTGTTAAATCAGAATTAACGGTAAACCAAATTGCCCGATTTGATTTTCCAGATGAAGATTTTGGTGATTTAAAGGGATTACATGATAAAATTGATTTACTCGCACGTCAATTAAATGTAATGAATAAGCGGTTGGACAAAATGAATGCGAAAGAGCAATGAACTTACAAGAACAAGTAATTGAGTTAATAGATGCATCTATTGAGGATGAATTTTTAACTAAAACTGAAAAACGAAGAATTAAAGATTTGTTAACAACGCTTAACCCTGAAAAACGTGTTGCAGATGTGCTGCGGAGTGAATTATTTGACATAGCCCGTGCCCATATTAATGCCACTAATTTTCTCGCTATTTTAACGTGGGTTGAGCAAGTCAATAAGCTTATTTTGGCTGCTAACAAGGTGGAGGTGCAGCAAGAAAAGGTTTATTTTTCACCAGGAGATGATTGCTTAAATGCTATTGTAAACCACATACGGTGCGCACAGCAAAAAGTTCAAATTTGCTTGTTTACTATTAGTGACAACCGCATAACTGAAGAACTAATTTATAAACATAAACGAGGGGTGAGTGTAAAAATTATTTCTGATAACGATAAGGTTTTTGACCGCGGCTCGGACATTGAACAACTTGTAGCAGCTGGTGTACCCGTAAAGGTTGATATTACAGAAAACCACATGCACCACAAGTTTGCTTTATTTGATAGCCAATTTACGTTAACCGGCAGTTATAATTGGACGCGCAGCGCCGAGCGTTATAACCATGAGAATATTTTAATAACAGATTCGTACCAAGTCATGCAACAATATGATAAGGAGTTTAGGGTTTTATGGGATGAGTTTCCGGATTACGTTTTACTTTAATTTATAATAGTAATTAAGTTGATGTCTAAAAAAGTTTGGAAATATTTATCCAATGGGCTGTTTGGGTTTGTGCTTCTTGTATTGTTTATTCCAAGTTGGCGCGTTGGTTTCCAAGGGTGGTTTCAAGGAATTTTTATGGTTGATTTACAGCTGGAAAAAGCTTACGAAAAGCCATTACCACCTGCAGTTAACACATGGCAGGTCGGTAAAACAAATGATGAGGCTTTATTTTTTGGTGATTTTTATGACAAACCCATTGTCCTTTCGTTTTGGGCGACATGGTGCCCGCCTTGCCGGGCAGAGTTAAAAACGCTGAATGCTTTAAAAGCAGATATGGGAGACATGGTTCATTTTATTTCGTGCTCAGAAGAAACGGTAGAAACTATTACTAATTCTGGCTTAACAGATGATTATGACTTTTTGTATTCTACGAAACGAATTCCACCTTTTTTTAATATGCGCGCCTACCCTACCCTTTGTATTATAGATAAAAACCAACACCTTATTTTTACGCACGAAGGCGCAGGTGGCTTGGATACAGAAAAAAACATCCAGTTTTTAAAGGGTTTGGCTGAAAATCAATAGTTTTGTAGACTTTTAGAGAGGAAGACAGTTGAAATACGCTATAATTGACATAGAAACAACCGGTGATAAACCCGTAAATTTTAAAATTATTGAAATTGCCATTATTTTGCATGATGGCGAAAATGAACTTGATACCTTTCATACTTTCATCAACCCCGAACAACGCATTTCTCCTTTTATAACAAGGCTTACGGGCATTCATGACAATGATGTTTACGACGCGCCAAAGTTTTATGAGGTTGCAAAACAAATTGTGGAGTTTACAAAAGATTGTGTATTTGTGGCACACAATATAAGTTTTGATTATTCTGTTGTACGACGAGAGTTTAGGCGACTTGGGTTTGATTATCGGTTAGATCATTTATGCACAGTACAATCTGCTCGTATTTTAATACCGGGGCATGCCTCTTACAGTTTAAAAAAAATTACGAGTGATTTGGGAATTGAACTCAGCAACCACCACCGGGCAATTGATGATACACGTGCTACGGCTGAGCTATTTAAGATTATTTATACCAATGCCAAGGGTGATCTGTCTAACTTTATAAAAAAAGAAATTGACCCTGCCGAGTTAAACCCGAAGTTAGATTTAAATGCATTAGATGAAATACCAAATAAAATTGGCGTTTACAAATTTTATGATGAGGCCAAAAACTTAATGTATATCGGCAAAAGTATTCATATTCGTAAGCGCATTGAACAACACTTTAAAAATAATAAAACGCACAAAGGAAAAGAAATGCGAAAGCACATTGCATTTATTGACCATTTTTTAACTGGAAGTGAATTGATTGCATTATTACAAGAGTCGCAAGAAATTAAACAAAGCCAACCTGTTTACAATGCTGCACAGCGCAACACCGCTTTTACACATGGGCTTTATGCACATACCGACCAATTGGGTTATACTCACTTACACGTTAAAAAAAACACTGTGGTTGGCGCACCGCTTGTTACGTTCACATCTCTACAAAGCGGCAAAAAATATTTAGACTTTTGGATGAATGAATTTGGCTTATGCCAAAAGTTTTGCCATCTACACAAAGGAGAAACAAGTTGTTTTAATTATACAATAAAAAAATGTGCCGGTGCCTGCATAGGCGAAGAACCTACCGACGATTATAACGAACGGGTGAATGACCTCATTAAAAATTTAAGTTTTAACAACGAAAGTTTTTTAATTGTTGATAAAGGTCGAAAATCCAACGAATATAGTTTTGTGGCAATTGAAGATGGGCAATACAAGGGATATGGCTATATTTATCGTTACTTACTCAAACGAAACGTGCATAACTTTAAAAAGTTTTTAACGCGACAAGAGAGTAATCGTGATTTTCATTCCATAATAAAAATGCAATTGCACAAGGATGAAAAATTGGAAATTTACCCCTTATAAATGGCTAAAAAAGAAGTAAAACAACTGCGCCCCTGGCAAAAGCGAATGCACGAAATTATTTTCGAAGCGGATACGTTTGAAGGGAAGCTGTTTGATATTATTTTACTTATTGCCATAATTTTAAGTGTAATTGTTGTGATGTTGGAAAGTATTCCGCGTTACAGCGAATATTATCACGACGTATTTTTGGCGATTGAATGGGGGTTTACCGTTTTATTTTCAATTGAATACATTGTGCGGGTAATTAGTTTAAAAAAACCGCTCAACTATGTTTTTTCATTTTACGGTTTGGTTGATTTGCTTTCAATAATCCCTACGTATTTGGGTATTTTTATTACCGGCACAAATTCACTTACGGTAATTCGCTCGTTACGATTGTTACGGGTTTTCAGAATTTTAAAATTAGGTAAATACCTTTCAGAGGCGCAATCATTAGCAATTGCTTTGAAAAATTCCAAAAATAAAATTGTGGTGTTTTTGGGTGCAGTGCTTACCTCTGTTATTATTTTGGGTACTGTAATGTATTTGGTAGAGTCGCCCGAAGCAGGTTTTACAAGTATTCCGCGGAGCATTTACTGGGCTATTGTAACACTAACAACTGTGGGGTATGGAGATATTTATCCGGCAACGGATTTGGGGCAATTTATTGCCGCAATGGTTATGATTTTGGGTTATGCCATTATTGCTGTGCCTACCGGAATTGTTACCAACGAGTTAATCTCTCAAGATCGAAAATCTATCTCTCGACAGGCGTGTGAAAATTGTTCTCGAGAAGGGCACTCTATTGATGCAAAATATTGCAAATATTGTGGAGAAAAACTGAACGCTTAATGCTATTTTACAGTTTCTTATCTAGCTAAAAAAAAGCCAATCACAAGGGCGGTGCTGTAACAAACGGTGCAATTCAATAGGTCTAAATACCATAAATCCACCAAAACCCGTAAAAAATAGGATATTCTTTCGTTAATATCTTATGGAAAAGTAACCACTATTTTTTGGGTTAACCCGGCATTTTAATGTAATTTTGTTAGTCTAAACAGTTAATGCTAAAAAAATTCGCATGAATAATTATGGAAAAAGGGCAGAAAATGCTTCATTAGAACCAATCGGACTTACTCATCTTGGAAATTGCTTCTGGAATCTTACTCCGGCAGAGCTTGTTGAGGATACCATCATTTTAGGTGAAGGTGTTTTGACAGATACTGGCGCGGTTGCAATTGAAACAGGTGAATTTACGGGGCGCTCGCCTCAAGATCGATTCATTGTCTGTGATTCAAAAACAGAAGAAGCAGTGTGGTGGGGAGATATTAACAAAAAGTTTGATGCTGATAAATTTGACGCATTGTACAACCGTATGAAGGCTTATTTGAACGGACGCGATATGTATGTGCGTGATGCCTACGCTTGTGCTGATGACGATTACCGTTTAAACATTCGCGTGGTAACTGAAAAGCCATGGTCAAACATGTTTGTGCATAACATGTTCTTACGCCCTACTGATGAAGAGGTGACGAACTTTAAGCCGGAATGGCATGTTGTAAACGCACCAGAGTTTATGGCCGAACCAGAAATTGACGGAACACGCCAACATAACTTTGCTATCATCAACTTTACAAAAAAGATGATTATTATTGGTGGTACAGGATATACCGGAGAAATTAAAAAAGGTATTTTTTCTGTGTTGAATTTTGTATTGCCGCATGAAAAAAATGTACTTTCTATGCATTGCTCGGCTAATGTTGGAGCAAAAGGAGATACATCTGTTTTCTTTGGTTTATCCGGAACAGGAAAAACAACATTATCATCTGACGAAAACAGACGTTTAATTGGAGATGATGAGCACGGTTGGTCAGAAAATGGTGTATTTAACTTTGAAGGAGGTTGTTACGCTAAAACAATTGATTTATCGGCTGAAAAAGAACCACAAATTTATGATGCAATTAAGTTTGGAGCTATTTTAGAAAATATTGGCTTTAAAAATGGTTCTGCCACGCCAGATTATTCGAATAGCGATATTACGCAAAACACGCGCGTTTCTTACCCTATTCATCATATTGATAATATTATGAAACCTTCCAAAGGTGGCGTGCCAAAAAATATTTTCTTTTTAACGGCAGATGCTTTTGGTGTTTTACCTCCAATATCTAAACTTACGCCGGGTCAGGCTATGTACCACTTTATTTCTGGTTACACAGCAAAAGTGGCAGGAACTGAGGCTGGCGTTACGGAACCACAAACTGTTTTTTCGGCTTGTTTCGGCGCACCTTTTTTACCGTTACACCCAACAAGATATGCAGAAATGCTTGGTAAAAAAATGGCTGAGAACAATGTAAATGTTTGGCTTGTAAATACCGGATGGTCCGGTGGCGAATATGGTGTTGGTGCTAGAATTAGCTTAAAATACACCCGTGCTATGATTACTTCTGCTTTAGAAGGTAAATTAGACAACGTAGACTATTCAACACACGAAATTTTTGGATTAGCTATGCCAAATGAATGTGAAAATGTGCCAAGTGATATTTTAAATCCAAAAAACACGTGGGCAGATAAAAACGCATACGACGAAAAAGCAAATAGCCTGGCAAGTAAGTTCATCAATAACTTTGAAAAATTTGAGAGCTCTGCCAATGAAGATACGTTAGCTGGAGCGCCTAAAGCAAAAGCAAGCGTATAATTAACCGCACGACGGTTTTATTTTAAATGCAATTAATCATACAACTCTTCTCCTTTAACGGGGAAGAGTTTTTTTGTATGGGTTCCGGTAAATTTTAACGAGCTGATTTGCATTGTACAGTCGTTTTAACTCAGCCCGCTCATAAATAGCAAACAAAAGGGTATCAAACTCGTTTGCTAAAATTTGATCGTCAGACGGCACGGCATCCTCAAAATAATACGTGTAGCTGCGCATGTAAACCTGAGTTTTAGTAAGGCTGTCAATACGCATGGGGGCGTACTTGTTTTCTTCTTGAAAAATATAAACATCATTTCGTTTTGGCGTATTGAGGTAATCCGCAGTTTTACCAGACTGCAACAGGTAAATAACCAACCATGCTAACAGCATTATACCGATTACGACAATGGATCGGCCGTTATTTTGTAAAAATTGTTTTAGCATTTTGCGTGGTTGAATATTAGCCTAAATTCGGATGCCCATTACGCAAATATCGTCCACCTGATCGTACTCCCTTTTCCATTCTCTTAAGGCATTTCGTAGGGTTGTCTTCTGGGCTGCCATAGGTGCATTGGCATGTGCGTGTATTAATTCTCTAAATGGACGATATTTGAATTTTTTGCCATTTTCACCTCCAAACTGGTCTGCAAATCCATCTGTAAATAAATAAATTACATCATTTTTACTGAGTTTGAACGTCCGGGTTTTAAATGGTTTTTTAAATAGATATTTTCCTACCGGCTGCTTACAGGGTTTACCAATTTCTATCTCATCACTCCCCTTTTTATAAATGTAAATAGGATTATTTGCGCCGGAATATTGCAATTCATTCGTTGTTAAGTCTAATCTACAAATAGAAATGTCCATTCCATCACTCATGCCGCCTTCATTTCCTTTACCTAATCGGGCTATAATTGTATCGCGGGCAGAATCTAAAATGTTTCCGGTGTCTCGCATTTTCATTACATCAACAGACCGATTTAGCGCATTGGCACACAAAATACTCATAATTGCCCCTGGCACACCGTGTCCTGTGCAATCTGCAACGGCAAAAAACAGGTAATTATCGTGTTTTTCTATCCAATAAAAATCACCCGCAACAATATCTTTCGCCTGGTGAAAAACAAATCCTGTTAACTTATTTTCTTCAATAATTTCAATTGGCGGTAACATGGCCGATTGTATTTTAAGGGCATATTTAATGGAGTCCGTTATGTCTCTGTTTTTCGCTTCAATTGTCTTTTTTTGTTCTAAAAATAGCTGGCGCTGGCGCTCATCTGCATGCAATACTTTACGCGCATACGGCACACAAATTAAGGCCAAACATAAAATTACTGCTAACGAAACCCATACCTCTTTCATGTATTGCTCGTTTACAAATGTGCTAAATTCAGAAAATTCTATATCTGCCTCTAGCAATGCCACGACATCTCCATTGGCTGAACGAATGGGATGAAATGCAGAAATCCACGTACCGTTTTCTGACATGTACATAGGAATTTTTCCACCTTGCTCATATTTCTCCGTCAATACTTTGGGGGACTGTTTGTAATCGTTTTTTAAGTCTATAAACTCATCCGATCGGACGCCGTAAACAAAACCGTCTTTATTTTCATTATACACCAAGGTGTACATGGGGCTATTTAGTTCATTGCTTACAACTACTTCATGCAACAAGCGGTTAATTCTTTGATAGGTACTATCTGCTTTTATAATTTCAGGTTCAGTTGAGTTTGAATACCGGTTCATTAAGGCTTCATGCAGGTCTCCATCCATATTAATTGCCATGGCTGAAACCGCCGCTAGCAATTTATCATATTGCCGTTTTTCTTGTAACGCTAACTCGTTGTAATAAGAAAAAATAATAAAAAACGTGGTGATGAATAAGATGCTCAAATAGATGATGAACATTATTCGGGTGGCTAAGTTACCAAGTATTCTGTTTATTAAGTTGCTCACGTATTGGATCGTCCTATTTTACTCTAAGGATAATAAATATACGTAGCTAAAACCATATAGGATGCGCATTTGCTAGATGAAGTTGAATAAAACGTCCGTTTTTAGCTAACATTTAGACCAGTCCCCTTTTTTCGTCCACGAATTTAATTTTAAATCTGTCGTATTTGCCTGTTTTTAAGATTTTGTGGGGCAAATTTGGTGAAGGGTGTAACTAATAACATGGATAACGCTATAAATGAAACTAAAAAACAATTTACACTGCAAGGTTGATTGGTAGAGTTGGATTATGTGTTTAAGTTCGTTGCAGTAGTGTTTTAGGTTTTAACGTAAGGAGAAAAGTCTTGACCAATTCGAGGGGTTGATGGTTGAGACAGGTACAAAAAAAACGTCCTTTCTTACCGGGTTAAATCGGCATTAGAAAGGACGTTCCTACGGTTTTTATTGTTATGCTTTTTATGTATCGATATTCGCGTATTTGGCGTTTTTCTCAATAAACTCACGTCTCGGTGCTACTTCATCACCCATTAACATTGAGAACGTTCGATCACTTTCAATTGCACTTTCAATTTGCACTTGGCGTAACGTTCGCGCTTCAGGGTTCATGGTTGTTTCCCACAATTGTTCGGCATTCATCTCTCCCAAACCTTTGTAACGTTGCACACCCACACTTGAGTCAGACCCAGAGCCTTTCATTTCCATTACTAATCGATCCCGTTGGTCATCATCCCACGCATAGGCCGATTTTTTACCCTTTTTAACTTGGTAAAGCGGCGGTGTTGCAATGTAAATGTATCCTTTCTCGATTAGCTCTTTCATGTATCTGAAAAAGAAGGTCAAAATTAATGTTTCAATGTGCGATCCATCTACGTCGGCATCACACATAATAATAATTTTATGGTAACGCAGCTTGTCAATGTTCAATGCGCGTTCATCATCTTCTGTACCTACCCTTACACCTAATGCGGTGTAAATGTTTTTAATTTCTTCGTTTTCGAAGATTTTATGCTGCATGGCTTTTTCTACGTTCAGAATTTTACCACGCAAAGGCATTATCGCCTGGAAGTGTCTGTCACGCCCTTGTTTTGCTGTACCACCTGCTGAATCTCCCTCAACCAAATACACCTCAGATTCTGCAGGATCTTTAGATGAACAATCGGCTAATTTACCAGGTAATCCACCGCCTGTTAGTACATTTTTACGCTGTACCATTTCACGTGCTTTACGTGCAGCATGACGTGCTGTAGCAGCAAGTATTACTTTTTCTATAATCCGGCGTGCATCTTTCGGATGCTCTTCTAAATAATCGGTTAGCATTTCAGAAACCGCTTGTGAAACCGGTGCATTTACCTCGCGGTTACCTAGCTTAGTTTTTGTTTGTCCCTCAAACTGAGGTTCTGCCACTTTTACTGAAATTACAGCCGTTAACCCTTCACGGAAGTCATCTCCGGCAATTTCAAACTTCAATTTATCCAACATGCCCGATTCATCCGCGTATTTTTTTAACGTCCCCGTTAAACCACGTCTAAAACCAGAAAGGTGGGTACCGCCTTCATGCGTATTAATATTATTTACATACGAATGTAAATTTTCTGCATAAGAGGTGTTGTAAATCATAGCCACCTCAACCGGCACACCATTTTTTTCACCTTCTACATGAATCACATCTTCAATTAAGGCTTCGCGTGATTCATCCAAGAAACGAACAAACTCGCTTAATCCTTTTTCAGAGAAGAATTTATCTTCTCTGTAATTTCCTTCTTCGTCTTTTGAACGCTCGTCACGAATAACAACGGTAATTCCTTTATTCAAATAAGCCAATTCGCGCATACGAGATGCAAGAATATCGTAACTGTAAACAAGGGTATCAAAAATTTGCGGATCGGGGTAAAATGTAACGCGCGTTCCGTTTTCTGTAGATGTACCTGCTTCTTTTACAGGATACATTACTTTTCCGCGTTCATATTCTTGTTTATATAACTTATTGTCGCGGCGCACTTCTGCCAACAAATGTTTTGACAATGCGTTTACACATGAAACACCAACACCGTGCAAACCGCCCGATACTTTATACGAGTCTTTATCAAACTTACCTCCGGCACCAATTTTCGTCATTACCACTTGAAGTGCTGAAACACCTTCTTTGGCATGCATCCCAACCGGAATACCACGTCCATTATCAGTTACACGAACACCATCACCTTCTAAAATAACCACTTCAATGTAGTCACAATGTCCGGCAAGTGCCTCATCAATTGAGTTATCAACTACCTCATACACTAAGTGATGTAAACCTCTTGAACCGACATCTCCAATGTACATGGAGGGGCGCATTCGGACATGTTCCATACCCTCTAGGGCTTGGATGCTATCCGCGCCGTAAGCACCCTTCATTTTTTCTTCTTCGCTCATAAAACAAAATTAAATTAGCAAAACGGTTGCATTAGCCTATTTATGGGGATTTGCAAGCGTTCTTCCTCGAATAAACAAAGATAAAAAATCATCCATGAAACAGGGGCAGTATTAGCAGCTTTTGCAAGTAGTTTTCAACAGGAAATTAACAATAACTTAGCATAAATTACACTGATCGTTTTTACCCGTGTAAAAATGCTTTTTTATTGCTCTATAATTAAGTTCATTTTGCTTAAATCGCTGTAAAATTTAAAGACAGTCATCATGGCTTCTTTTTGATCGATTCCAAAACTGTATTCTTGAAATTCTTCGCGTTGCTTGTAAATAATTTGGTTGTCATTTACCGTAAGTTCAGAACCGATTACAATACCCGGAAGTTCACTTAAATCATCTGATTGAGTAATGGAGTTACCATTTTTAACTTTTACTTTGGTTGGAAAGTTCACAATAATTGTGGTAGACCCCATAAACGGATGCGCAAAAATAAAATCATGTTCTTTTTTTTCGATATCCTTTGGATTGGTGTAGCTGCCGAACATTCCACCAAGTTTAAAAATAATTTTATCGCCTGCTTTTTCAAAAATGGGTATATCTAATGAAGTGACTTTGCCTTTTATGATGATGGGGTTTACAAAAGCATCCTCTACCCCTATATTTTGTAAATCGGTTAATTTGTACTTTGAGTTGTCGTTAAAGAAATTTAACAAGTCGTCTTGCGTATTTTTTTGTTTGTTTTCATTGTAAAGGTAATAGTAAGCCTGATGCTCCCCAGCGTCATAACCTGAAATGTATCGTTCAACATAAATTTCAACATCCGTCATGTTTTCATCTACTTCTACTGTAACAATTAAGCTGTCGTCATTTGAACGATAATGTGTAGCAGGTAGTTTTTTTACTTCATGGTCTAAACTACGGTTTGGATATGTTTTTGACTTGATGTACAATCCGTTATTCGGAATCCATTGATAATCTAAAAAGCCTACGCGGGTTGAAAAATCTAAGGGCGCAAGGTATTGATCGGTATCTGGAAAATAAAAGAAATAGTTTTGCAAAAAGTAATTTGATTCAATCTCACTGCTAAAGTACGTGTCATAGCGGTCAGAAACTAACCCATATTCAAACGGGATGTTAGCCGATTCTAACAGGCGCATAAATAACAATAACGCACCCGAGCCATCACCTCTTCCTGTTTTAATCATTTCTTTTATAGACATGTCTGGCTCGCCGTAACCAATTAAAAATTCATTTTTCATGTAATTTTCAATTTTTCGGATGTTGTCTATCTCTTTATTTAGCGGATTTACACCTATGCGTTTATTTAACTTACGCGCCATTTTTTTATCCTTACCGGACATTTGCTTGTTAAAGGCGTAATAAGCATAAACAAGATAGGCGTTATATGGTGAGTATTCATCCGTTGCATCATCTGCAGAAGCTCCAAGTGAAGCGTCTAACTTCATAATAATATTGTTGTAAGATGAAAACCGTTCGGACTCCAATGCTGGAATGGTATCCATATACAAACTGTAATGGTGGCGTTGCACAATGGTGTCAATTAATGTAGGTTCTGGCAAGCCGTTATGGGCTAAAAAGTTGAAGTACGAGTCATTTGGAACGACAAACTGGAAATCAAAATCATAAATGGGAACTTCTCCCTGAAAATAAAACTGATCGCCGTTAAACTCTGGTTCCATTTTAGTGGTGTATAAAATTTCTAATTCGTCGCCTAGTTCAAGCCCTGTAATGGGGAAATAAAAATACTGTTCATCCTCATCTTCACTGTAAAACTCTTCCATTTCAATGTCTACATCTACGAGCTTCTCTTTTTTGATGACACGGGCCTTTGCTTCTTTTACCGCCACAACATCTTCTAATGAAATATAAATCTTGTTAAAATCTTCAATAGCAGCATCTGTATTCAGTTTTACACGGTAATGGTAAGTGCGGTATTTGTAAAAACTTTGGTATTGCGGATCGTATTCATACTCTACAATTAGGGTGTATTTATTGTAATAATATGTTAAATCCGTTGGCTCACGTTCTATCTGGCTGGTTGTTTCCGGCATTTTATAACTGGCATACATTGGGTAAAGCTGAGCCAATGCGGTATTTACCACCAATAGGGCTAAAAGTGCAACTGTAAGTTTCATGAAAGCTGTTTAAATTTTTTCAAGTACGATATTTTGTATCGTTGCTTCGTTAATGAGGTTAGAAAAAGTATTCCAATCGGTGTAAAGGTCCGGGGTTATTTGAAGCAAATGATACCGGTACACCATTTGTACTTTTAAGGTGTTTTCTGATAAGGCAAACGTTCCGTTAAAGTCAAAGAGGTCATGTTTATGGTTTACATTTTCGGGTAAAAATTTAAGTTTATACCCTTCTGGAATTTGAAATTCGTAACTGTAATTTACGGTGCGGTGATGTTTTTTGTAACGTGGCGCTGTATAGTCCTCATCATTGTATTTTGATACGCGGGGCTTAAACAGTGTGGGGTTAATAATGAGTTCGTCTTCATCTTTAATAAAAAGATTATCTACTGCAAAATCATAATTAATAATTAACGCTTCGTTTTTGTTGGTTAAGTTGGCTATGTCGTATTCCTTAAGGACATAACGGTTTGCTCCGCCAAGTGCCATGTCATAAATGTAATCTTTAAGGTCTTTATTATCTAAATTGCTCATGTAATAAGTTCTGCTTACACGCTCATATCCTCCATAAATATCCGTTCCAGATCCGCGCAATGAATCATCTTCATCTAAATAATAACGAATGACGCTTTGTACATAATTCTTTTCAGCATCTACCGCAGGTACTGGAAACAGCACATAGTCATCTTGCCCTTTATGAATTAACAATTCTTTTTCTTGAATAGATGATGGCGGCAATAAATAACTTCCTTCTGATCCGGTAGCATCTAAATAATAAAAACCTCCTGCAGGGTTTTCAACCACACAAATCACATGGTTACAGGCCATAGGTGTTGGAATTTCGCTCATTTGGTATGGAATATCGCGTGTACCTACCCATGCTACATAGGCCCCTTCAACATTGGCAAAGCTTAACATTTCAACAAGTAAATTGCCCATATCCTTACAATCACCATAACGGTTATTCATTACTTTGCTACACGAACGTGGAACGTATCCGTTAATCCCATCTTCAAACGCTATGTATTTTATATTGGCTTGTACCCAGTTAAAAATGGTGTCTATTTTTTCCTCTTCGGTGGTCATTCCTTCTGTAATTTTCTCAACCACCTGTTCCATTTCTTCGTTGTCTTTTTCTTCTCCCTTAAGTAACAGTAGTTTTTGAAAAAACGCGTGTAGTTCATCTGCTGAACCTATAATTGCTTCAGTTTCATTCTTTTTTTGATAACTATTTATTTGGGCAATAATATGCGGTAAATAGTATTTTGAATTTACAGAACCAGCTTCACTTTTATAAGGTGGTAAATCGTTCAATATCCATTTTTCTTCAATTTTACCATCTTCTTCAACCGTTGATCTTACAGCATTGTGTTTTTTTAAATTGCGCTCATAAAATGAGATTTTCGTTCCTTGCGGATAGGTTACAGAAAGGCTGGCCAGTTCCACCGGATAACCCGATATAAAATGAAAACTATCAAAAAATTCGGGTTGTTTTACTCTTTTTTTATATGAAATGATGGACCGAAACCCCTCACCTAATTCGGGTAAATCAAACCTTAATTCTTTATCATCATCATGAAAAACCCAACTACTTGGTGCAGAGTCTACAATTTTAAAGGCATCTTTTTTTACTTTATTCTTTTTACCTCTTTCATCATAAACAACGGCATTTACTTCAACAATGTCCTCAAAAAAATCTGAGGTATAAATGCTTTGATCGGTATAAAACTTAGCGGTGGGCGATAAGTACAGAATTTCTTCTGTGTCAGTAATGTAAATCACCAATTCACCGGTTGTTTTGCTTACCTCTAGTGTCACAATTTGTTTGTGATTTAAAACAACTGCGTTTTGTTTAGGGTATTTTTTTTGATACGTGCTTAACTCATCCGTATCATACCCATACGCCGTGTTAAATTGCCCAATAGTACATAGGCTCAGACAGAATAAAAATAAAAATTTTGACATATTAAAAAGCGCGGTAGGAGCGCGAAATAGGTTTCTAAGTTTCAAATCATAAATATACGCAATATTGCGCTATTCTCAACGTGTAATTTTCTGATTTTCTCAACAACCAAAACGGTTTTTAATTGTTAAGGATAAGTGAGAGTAAATCAGGCGGTTTGGTTTCATCCAAATCAATTGAATTGCCGATTTTAACCGATTGAATTGAATTTTTAATACAATTAGCATTATTTTTACGCAAAATTTTAAACACTATGAGCACTACTTTTCATACGCTACGTATTCAAGAAATTAACAAAGAAACAACCGATACGGTTTCAATTACATTTGATGTACCGGCAAGTTTGTCGGGTGTTTTTAAGTATGAAGCAGGACAGTATTTAACATTAAAAACAACGTTAAAGGGAGAGGAAGTTAGACGTTCATACTCTATTTGTTCTGCCCCGCACGAAAGTGCTTTGACGGTTTCTGTTAAAGAAATTGAAAAAGGTGTTTTTTCATCTTATGCCAATCGAGATTTAAAGGCGAATGACATGATGGAAGTGATGCCGCCAATGGGCAATTTTAAAGTAGTGCCACAAAGCGGTGCGGGTAAAACGTATGTTTTTTATGCTGCAGGCTCTGGTATTACGCCTGTCATTTCTATGATTAAAACCATTTTAAATGAGGATGCAACAAGCAAAGTACAGTTGTTTTACGGTAACAAAGACGAAGCGAGCACCATTTTTAAAGCTGCTTTAGATAAAATGGTTGCTGGAAATGACAATTTTGCATTGACGTATGTTTACAGCCGTCAAGAAAGTGGTGACCCATTGACGAATGGTAGAATTGACGAAGGTAAGTGTGGTTCTTTTATGGCGTCTCATCATGCCGATTTATCGGTAGATGGTGTTTATGCTTGTGGACCGGAAGAAATGATTATGATCGTAAAGGAGTTTTATTTGGAAAAAGGCTTACCGAAAGAGAAAATTCATTTCGAACTGTTTACTGTTAGTATTCCTAAAGAAAATGTTTCGGTTGAGAGCGGCGCGCCTATTCAAAGCGAGGTAACTGTTATTATTGATGATGAAGAGTTTGCTTTTTCATTAAAATCAGACGGAAAAGATATTTTACAAGCTGCACAAGACGAAGATGCTGATGTACCTTTCTCGTGTAAAGGTGGTGTTTGCTGCACCTGTCGTGCAAAGGTATTAGAAGGTACTGTGCGTATGGATTTAAACTTTGCATTGGAGGAAGATGAAGTTGAAAATGGCTTTATTTTAACCTGTCAATCGCACCCTACTTCAGAAAAAGTAGTGGTTTCGTTTGACGAATACTAGCACAAATTTATTTTTCTGTTTTTGGTGGGCTTTCGCCCATCATTTTTGTAATTTGTGTTGATCTGTTTTAAAAATCAACTATGAAAAATATTGTACTTATTGGCGGTAGCCGTGGTATTGGGCACGAACTAGCCCTGCAACTGAGTGAAGAACATAAGGTATTGGTTATTTCACGCAATTTGCAAGCGTTGGAAAAACTGCAAAAAAAAGCAAACCCATCACATTTAATGATTGCGGTTGGTGATTTAACCGCTCCCAACTTAAAAGACTATTTAACAACGCTAATCTCCACTTACTTTGACCGTGTAGACCTGTTAATTAACAATGCCGGATATTTGGTAAATAAACCATTTTTGGAGTTAACTGAGGCGGATATTCAACACTCGTTTACTACAAATGTTTTTGGTTTAATGCAAAGTTGCCAAAGTATTGTGCCCTTTATGAAAGATGGCGGACACATTGTTAATATTGGCTCAATGGGTGGTTTTCAGGGTAGTTCTAAGTTTCCGGGGTTGAGCGTTTACAGTGCGACTAAAGCTGCTGTGGCTGGTTTTTCAGAATGCCTGGCTGAGGAATTGAAGGATAAAAAAATAGCGGTGAACTGTCTTGCATTGGGTGCGGCACAAACAGAAATGCTGGAGGAGGCATTTCCCGGTTATCAAGCGCCGGTTAATGCAACTGAAATGGCGCGTTTTATTGGTGACTTTGGTTTAAAAGCACATCTATGGATTAATGGTAAAGTGATTCCTGTTTCATTATCTACTCCTTAATTAGCAATGAAAGTTTTAGCAGTAAATATTGGGGAGCGAAAATTAGTTAAATGGCGAGGTAAAGCTATTGAAACGGGTATTTTTAAATATCCGGTGGATCATCCCATTCATTTGGAAAATGAAGATGTAGTGGGTGATAGCGTGGTGGACAGGCGTTACCATGGCGGCATTGAAAAGGCGTGCTACATTTATTCGGCAGACCACTACCCGCTTTGGAAGGAAAAATATCCAGAATTGGATTGGAACTGCGGCATGTTTGGCGAAAACATTACCGTAAAAGGAATGCAAGAACGCCAAATACAAATTGGTGATATATATGAAATTGGAGAATGCCGCGTGCAGGTTACCCAACCGCGCGAACCGTGTTTTAAACTAGGTATTCGGTTTGGAACACAAAAGGTTTTGAAAGATTTTATTGCACTTGGTTTGCCCGGTGTTTATGTCAAAATAATAGAAAGTGGGCTTGTAAATGTAGGAGATGAAATGCGCTTATCGGAACGGCTGCATAACGCAATAGGGGTAAATGAAGTTTGGGAACTGATGTACAACAAAACACCAGACATGGAAGAACTAGAATTTGCGGTTGATTTTCAGCATTTGGGCGAAAGTTTTAAATCGGGTTTACGTAAACGACTCGCTAAAGGTTAAACATACCCCATTAGCCAATACGTAAAATACCCTACCCACTCGTGATTAAACTTTGCCCAATCATTCATATTGCTCGCATTTGGCACAATAAATTGCTCTAATGAATAACCACGTGTCTCCCCTGTATAGTGGTCTGTGGTGAAGGTGTCAAATTTTGTAAACCCGGCTTTTTTAAAACAGGCTTTTGCACGCGGCATGTGCAATGCAGATGTTATGAGCAAGTAAGAACTTAATGTCGGATAATTATTTAACACTTTTTTAGCTTCTACCGCATTTTGGTGGGTATTTTTTGATTCATCTTCAATTATAATGTCGCTTTCCGGCACACCAAATTCCAACAAACACTCTTTAAACTGAAGTGCTTCATTCAAGCCTGTATCGGTAATTGTGCCATTTGCACCAACTATCATTAACTTTTTCACTTTTCCGTCGGCATAAAGTCGCATAGCCTGCCACATACGATCTGCCCCGCGGCGCAGGCTTATTCGTTTCAAATTATTATCGTACTCTGCCATTCCTCCAAGTACAATGCCCACATCATAATGCTTTGTTTCTTCTAAGGGAGTTCCTTTGGGTTCGTAAATTCTTACAAATTCAGAAAAAATAACCGTGTTCGAAAAAAATAAGGTTGCAATTGCTGCTGTCCAAAAAAAGCGTTTTTTCAGTTTGGTGTTTTTTACAAAAAAACCAATTGCCACCGCAATTAAAATCCATGAAAAAGGGTGGACTAAAAATGAAATTATTTTGGATATAATGAAAAACATGAAAAAGGTGTATGAACTTTTGCGTCCAAAGATAATACATTATATTTGCGTTCATAAAAAAACAGCAACTATGCAAGATACAGAAACAGTTAACACTAGCGTTACTGCAGCAGGCAAAAACGTAGATTATTTTAGTAAAGAGTTTTTAATTGATAAAGTGGTGGAATACGGTACTAGTTTACTCATTTCCATTGCGATATTTATTATTGGGTTTTTGATTGCTAAACGCGTTTCTAAGTTATTCGAAAAAATGCTCAAAAAACGTGACATTGATACTTCTCTGCGTGGTTTTTTAATTAGCATGGTCTCCATTTCATTAAAGATTTTGGTTGTATTAACTGCGCTTTCGCAACTTGGGTTAGAGATGACTTCTTTTATTGCTTTATTAGGTGCAGCCGGTTTAGCCATTGGATTGGCTTTTTCAGGTACACTCGGAAATTTTGCTGGTGGAATTATGATTTTAATATTCCGCCCATACAAAGTGGGCGATTTTATTTCGGCTCAAGGCGAATCTGGAACGGTACAAGAAATTCAGATCTTCAATACTATTTTATTAACGCCGGACAATAAAACGATTATCATTCCAAATGGATCTATTGCCAATGGAAACATGACAAATTTCACCACACAGGCATTGCGTCGTGTTGATTTTTCTGTGGGCATTGCCTACGGCGATAATTATGATAAAGCTTGTCAAGTTATAGAGCGTTTTATTTCTGAAGATGAACGTATTTTAAAAGAACCTGCCCATTTTATTGGTTTAGGTGCATTGGCAGATAGTTCTGTAAATATTACTGTGCGCGTTTGGGCAAAAACAGAAGATTATTGGGGTGTACACTTTTTAATGAATGAAAAGATTTATAAACAATTTGGTGAAGAAGGACTAAACATTCCTTTTCCTCAAATGGATGTACACTTGCACCAAACGAACTAAATTACATTTAGCAAAGTAACATCATACAATGCAATTGCTCTTTTAATTAGAGCAATTGCATTGTCTTACCTCTCCAGAACCTGTTTCACTTGACTCAACTGCCGGTTCTCCTGAATAGCATACGTCTCCACTTCCGAAGATCAACACTTTCAACGCTTCATCACAACTTACTGTTGCATCTCCCGATCCATTAATGTTTACCAGCATTGCTTTTGCATTTATAGAGCGTGTGCAAACGTCTCCAGATCCGTTAATACTGATATTCCCCGCAGCCGTTTTTCCGGCGCCCGTCAATACAATATCTCCAGATCCATTAATGGTTAAGTCAAATGATGCTGGAATGGTTTTTCGCAAGGCCACATCTCCCGATCCGTTTATTGTAACAGATAAACTTGTAGAGGGTATATCGTCCTCTGCGTAAACATCACCAGAACCGTTTAGTGTAATATTTTTTAGCTCGCTCATAGTTAATGTTATATCTACGTCATTGCGGTATAATTTTCGTTCTAACTCATGCGATTTACCATCTTTTGCATTGATATAAGCAATGCCATTTTTCACTTCAATATCAATTAATGTTGTGACAGATTCATCTCCCATTAGCATGGAACTCCCTTCGTTTCCGGCAACTAATTGCACATCAACCGGAATGTTTACAAAAACAGAATGAATCGGAGAATCGTACATTACTGCTCCTTTTTGCGGCGCTGTTTCACTGATCTCTTCAATTAATTTAGGTTCAGCAACTAAGGCTAAAGGCTCATCTGGCTTTACTTCCTCCACCAAAATTACTTCGGGCTCATTGTCTAATGGTAGCTCAGCTGTACCCGCGTCATTTATTCCCTTTGTTGGTGATAAATAATGCATCATTTCCACTGTTCCTCTTGCTGTTTTTGGTTGAATTGGCTGTTTATCCAATTGCACTGTATTGGCTTGTGCCGTTATAATTGATTTTTCAGTTTCACCTGTGTTTGCTACTAAAACAAGTGCTGTTGCTGCTGTTATTACGCTTCCTATCATAATTGAAATGGTTGTTATGTTTAATACTGATTTTGACCCGACGGCAAGTGCGGCAGTTAACATTGAAGTACCACCAACCGCAGCCGCAACTTTGGTTACGCTATAATCTACCTTTGCATTTTTTGCTTTGGCAAATAATTCATTCATTTGATTTGTTCCGTCCTCCATCTAACTCACATTTATTGTTTCTGTTAACGCAATGGGCTCATCTACCATTAACGATTTTAGCTCTTTTCGTGCGCGGCTCAGCATCACCTTTACAGCACCCTCTTTCATGTTTTGCAATTCAGCTATTTCTCGAATAGAAAAGCCATTTATTTCAAACAAAATCAGTGCTTCTCGTTTTTGATCTGAAAGTTTGTTTAATTGTTCATACAAATAAGCAATTTCCAAGTCGTTTTCTGCGGTATTGTTTGTTGTTACATTTTGCTCATGCCGTTGTTCCAGTGTAGTTTCTTTCTTTTTGCGCACTGCGTTTAGCATAATGTTTCGTGCAGTGGTAAATAAAAAATACATGAGTGCTTCTTTTTTCTTAATTGTAGACCAATTTTGAAATGCTTTGAGAACGGCTTCGTTTACTAAGTCCTCATAACTCATAACACCGTGCGCACGGGCTTTGCAAAACCGAACGAAATTTTCGTGTACAGGATTATAAGCCTGCATAAATTCACGTTGTTTTTTTCGTTCTTTTAACTTCACAATTGCTTTTCTATAAGGTAAGAAACCTCATCTTGAAAAAGGTAACAATTTTTATGGCTTTTTTTGAAGAAAATTAAATTTGAAAAAGTTCTATTCGGCTTCAAACACTCGTAAAACCTTAAGTTGATCCAATACGCTTGTTTCTTCAGATAAGCCACTTTTTGTTAATAATAGATTGACTGCATCTGTTAAAAGTACGTTTGAAAATTGCGAATCTCTTAAAAAATGAACCAGTTTCAACACCCGAAATGCATCAAACCACTGAAAAAATCGCTTACTAAAAGCCGCGTCTGTTGTTGAGTTATTTCTAATTTCATTTAATGCAGAATTGAAATTATTGGCTGCTAAAAAGGCAATTAAACGCGTCCATCCCTGAGTGGTTGCATTTACGTTTAAGGCTGTAATTGCTTTGGTTCGTAGTGCTGGAATGTGTTCAACAAATGTTTTGATTAGTTCGAACGATTCAAAATTATAAGTATAATACGGTTGTTCGCCTGCGGCAATCCAATCGCCAATTGCTTTACCTGTTCCGAATGGCACCCGATCAGAAACCCGTGGAGACGGAATTACTTTTGCATTTTTTAATTCTGTAAATTGCCCAAGGCCTATAATTTTATGAATAAAATAAAAATCTTCTCCGGCTTTTCGTTTGTTCATTCCCCCTTGTTTTTGATAGGCAGATGAACGAACGGCCATACTTGACCCAACGGTGTGGAAAGCATAAGGTAAGTTGGCATATTTTAAGGCTAACTTGTAATAGCGCAAATGTAATTCGTAATTTACAATGCCAGTATAAACCTCTTTATCAAACTCTTTACCATTTAAGGGATGCTCAAAATAAATGGAACAGCCCGGCGTTTTTGGGTTGGCTTTAAAGTGTTGCTCAATTGCAGTTAAATAGTTTTTACTGCATAACGAATCGGCATCAAAACAAACAATAATACCGTCTTTTTGTAATAAATCAAACCGGTGAACGGCTTCATCCATCCCAATTTTTCTGGCCAGGCCTACGCCCGCATGTTTTTTAGGTAAATCGTCTACATAAATAGTATGAAAGGTCAGCTTATCTGTATTATGCTGGCTTGCAAATTCTTCTACTTGATTTTTTGTTAGCAGGTTTTGTTTTTTGATAATGGTATTCGTCTGCACGCCTGCATTAATAATCACAATTACCTCAACACATTGCTGCGGCTGTTCTGCACTTAATAAGGCATTTAGCATTGGTAAAATATCGGGTTCATTAAAGCACGGTATAGCAACAATTAAACCTAAATTTAACGACGGTTGCTGGGTTAAAAATGGCGGGCGAAACCCATATTTTTTTAAATAAAAATTCATGCAACCGCTTTAGGGCGCAATTCTGAAGATGCGCCAATTTTCACCTTGTTTTTCAAAACAAATCCGATCATGCAAACGTCCTTTTCGACCTTGCCAAAATTCGTAATAGGCTGGTTTAATAATAAAACCACCCCAATGGGGCAGCCGCGGAACGTCGTTTGGAAATTTATTCTCAAAATTTGCGACACGCTCTTCTAACTCAGCTCTGTTTTTAATTTCATGGCTTTGCTCTGATGCCCATGCGCCAATTTGGCTAATCCGCGGACGGTTGGCAAAATAAGCGTCTGATGTTTCAGCACTTACTTTCTCTATCGTCCCCTCTATGCGAACTTGACGCTCAAGACAACTCCAAAAAAACAGCAGTGATGCTTGCGGGTTTTGATCTATCTCCTCACCTTTACGGCTTTTATAATTGGTGTAAACCACCATTCCTTCTGCTGTCAAATCACGTAAATAAACAATGCGAGATGAGGGTGCAGCAGCGGTGGTTGCGGTTGTTAGTGTTACAGCATAAGGTTCATCACAATTTGCAGTGTCATGCACTTGCTTATACCACGCGTTAAACATGGCCATAGGGTCGTCAAAATCGACATTTGTTAGTGTTCCCTTCAAAAAATCATTGCGCTCATTCCGGGTTCTGTCAATATAATCCTCGCTATCGCTCATTTTTTTTTACTCTTCTTCGCTTGCGTTAAAGGCTACGTTAATATTTGGTGAAACGATATCTTCTTCTGCTTGAGCAGCATCTTTTTCTTTAATTACTGCTATTGCCGCAGCAACTTCCTCACGCGGTTCTTCAGCATATTCTCCTTCTTCACCTTCTCCGGCAACAAACGGAAAAATTTCTACGATTGGTGTCAATGAAATCATTGGAATTTCGTAAGAAACCATTAACCCCTTAAGGCTTTCTTCAATACGCTCGTATGCTTCTTTTACATTGTGCGCAGAAACCAAAAAGTTATTGTTCACTTTCTTTTCTTTACCCGAGTCAGCATCTTCAGATATGTACGAAACTTTGCATTTGTACCAATCCTCAGCATCATCATAATGAAAAATGTCTGCAAAATCTGTTTTAGCGATAGAGGTCACCAAAAATTCTCCGCGAACAAACTCGCCCACTTCTGTATAAATACGTGCCTCTGCTTCTGTAAACGAAAGTGAACTTACCAAATAGGGTTCAGTTACTCGTTTTAATGTTCCATCTTGAAATTCTTTTGTGAACTTTACTTTAATGGTGTACCAACTATTCATGCTTAAAATTTATTTTGTACAAAAATAAGCATTCCTTTAATTTTTATACGGGATTATGGCGCTTTTATATGCAAAAAATTGGTTTAGATTTTGGTGGATACAACCATCAAGCAAGCGACTAATAATCATAGATTTTGCCATTCCACCAGCAGGCAAATGCCGTGCGACTGTATTTCATCATAATGGTATTGCCTTGCAGCGTAAATTCTTCTACACGTTGCCGGGTTATTTCGGTTTCTTTACCGCGTACAAATGCACTTACCCCGCCCCACTTATTTTTATACGCCATAATTCCACCATCTATCTGCGGTGATGTTACGTTGTCATTAAAAATTTGATAAATGGTGTCATTGTACCAGAGTTTTGTTAGGCCAATATCGTTGAAAATAACCAAACTATCACGCACAATAATGTTTTGTAAATCATACCCTAAATCGGTAATGCGTTCTTCTCTGTATACTTTATGAATTCCACCATTGTCTTTGTAATAAATTAAATTATTTCCGCATTGAAAATTAGAGGCAAATTGCGGTTCTGCATCAATAACGTATCCATTATCAAACACGGTAAAAGTTCCAGTTAGCGGGTCGTTGTAAGCTGCAACATCTTGACCGCAGGCAAAGTTAATTGCGTCGTTAGAACTAACTAAGTTCTTAAATGTACCTCTCCAAAAAATGGCATAATTTCCGGTATTGTCTTTGTAAATAAAGGTGTTAGCCCCTACATAGCTAGATGGTAACGGATAAGTACCTACGAACATAGCAATACTGCGTACCTCATCTTGATAATAGTATTTTACCTGTCCACCAATCACGTCTTGAAAAACAACTACGCTATCTGCAAACGCATACGTTGCCGCATTGGGCGTTAAAATATGCCTTATACCGCGGTCAAACACACGGATGACATTGGCGGTTTGCATTAATAATAAATTGTCGGTTACTTTTAGCTCATTGTAGGATTGTCCCATCAATGTGGTTTCTCCCTCATAGTAAACGTATATATCTCCTTTTGAATCAACGAAGCATACGTAATCGTTACCTACCAAAATTTCTCGTGTCTGTTGGTAATAAATTTGCTTAAACTCGCCGCGGTCAAACATCCAAAGGCGAAAGTTAGGGTCGGTAAAAACATTAATGTTTTGTCCAAAAATCGAAGAGGAAAACCCAATCAAAAGCAAAAAAGCTACCACTATTTTTTTCATCATACTGTTTAAAATTACCAAAAAAAATGCCAACATTCATTGCGAACGTTGGCATCTCTTTTTTATTACGCTAATGCAGTTAATTTACAGCATTATAATGTAGATCGTTCTTCTGCTAGTTTTACAGCATTGTAAACGTTTACAATTCCACCTGTGCTTGATAATGAGTTGAAACCTACTAAATCTGCCGTTCCAGGTAATTGCGTTTCACGGTCAATTACTTGAACAGATGCGAAAATAATATCGCGAATTTCAAACATTGTTAATTTTGGATAATATGACTTTAACAAGGCTGCTACCCCTGCCACCATTGGAGATGCCATTGATGTACCTTGAATTGCAGCATATTTATTGTCTGGTATTGTTGAGTAAATTTCTAATCCCGGTGCAAAAACATCTACCATCTCTTTGTTGTAATTAGAGAAAGTTGCAGCAAGTCCAGTTCTTTTAAGTGTTTTTTCTTTTTTGTCAATTTTTGGTTTTTTGTAGCGCGTAGATGCACCAACTTCTATCCAGTTAGAAAACTCTTTCTCCATGTTTGGATACTTTGGTGATGGAAAGTTAGATTCTTTTCCAATATCTTTTGACGAGTTTCCTGCTGCATGACAAATCAACACACCTTTTTCTTCAGCATATTTAATCGCCGCAATTACCTCATCCTGATAAGGAGAATATGCTTTACCAAAACTTCCGTTAATAATCATTGCACCGTTATCTACCGCATAGCGAATTGCCAATGCAACATCTTTATCGCGCTCATCTCCATTTGGCACTGCACGAACAGACATAATACGTACATTATCAGCAACACCGTCATTTCCCATGCCGTTGTTTCTGTTAGCGGCAATAATACCGGCTACATGCGTTCCATGAAAAGCATCCGGGCCTTCAACATCATTGTTACCATAAAATTTATCATTAAAATCACTTGGATCATCACCAACAACTTTACGTTCATCCAACTCTAAATTATAGTGTGAGTTTAGCTGACCTTCATAATATTCAATTGCTTCATCCAATCCACCGTCATTCCAACCATTCATGTTTGCCGCTATCATCATAGCTGCATCATTTCCTAGTTCATTTTCTTTATCCTTCATTAACTTTTTTAGCTGCTTCATGTCATAAGAACCACCAAAATGTTTTTTAAGACGCGTATCTGACTCTGCTATTCCGTCTTTAATTTCTGTAATACGCTTTATAACCATTTCAGCAGATTTGCGCTCTTTTTCTACCTCATCCCGGTAAACAAGGTACATTTCGTACTCTTTCTTTTCTTCACCAGAAACGTCAGCTGCACTTACGCCTGCATATTTTGCATCATATTTTTTATATAAACGGGTCACCTCTAATTGTGTGTCATTGATATTTTCACCGTCGGCATTTCCTAAAAAGCTCCACCCATTTACATCATCAATGTAGCCGTTCTTATCATCATCAATTCCATTTCCGGCAATTTCATCTTCGTTGATCCAAATTTTACCTTTAAGGTCTTCGTGTTCAATATCAACACCAGAATCAATTACAGCAACCACTACCGGCTCTGACTTTTTGTCCGACAAAAGCTTAGCATAAGCCTTATCTGTACTCATTCCAAACTTTGCACCATTGTACCAGTTTAAAATTTTCTTATCTACATCTTGCGCTCCCGCCGTATAACTCAACAAAAGTGCTGAAGCCAAGAAAACATTTTTAATTTTAATCATTCGTATAAATTTAGTTGGTTAAAAATACAAGAAAACTTTCAATCCGTAATCTAACGATACATAAAAGGTTCATCCCTAATTTAATCGCACAAAAAATAATGATCGTTTTAGTAAACCATTTGCTACCTTTGTGCGTCTTGTATAATATAGGAAAACACAGACCAGCAAAATGAAAATTTTATTACTCGCTTTATCGTTAATCTTCGCCGTATTTAGTTATGGTCAGTTACGTGGTGAAAGTATCTCATTTAAACATTACAAAAACAATGCCGACAATACGCCAATTAATTTTGCTGTAAAAGGTGCTTATCATTCTATTACCTCGGTTAAAGATATTCACTATAAATACAGTGCAGGCGGATGGCACTACATTAACTGTACTCCAAAACAAGTTGGTTTATTATTAGAGCGCGGCACAATTGAGCAAATTTATTTTGAGCCGTCTGCGCCACGCTTATTGAACGACACCATGCGCATTGTTCAAAATGTAGACAGTGTGCACCAAGGGCAAGCCCCTTTAATTGGTGCCTTTACAGGGCAAGATGTTATTATTGGATACATTGATACTGGCATTGACTATAACCATGAAGATTTTAAAAACGAAGACGGAACTACCCGAGTATTGTATTACTGGGATCATTCACTAGGTATAGACGCTGAACGTACGCCAGAAAAATATGGATACGGTCAAGTATGGTCAAATGCCGATATTGATGCAGGTATTTGCACTTCGTCAGACGGAAGTGCACACGGAACCACAGTTTCTGGTGCAGGATCTGGAAACGGACGTGCCACAGGAACGCACAAAGGTGTTGCCCCAAATTCAGACATTGTTATTGTTGAAACAAATTTTGGTTTACCCAATTGGACACTTACCATTGCAGATGCTGTGGACTTTATTTTTTCTATGGCTGATTCATTAAATAAGCCTGCTGTTGTAAATGCAAGTTTAGGCACCTATTTAGGAAGCCATGATGGCACTGATCCTGCCAGCGTGGTTATTGATAGTTTACTGGATGCTCAGCCGGGACGCATTATGGTTTCTGCGGCGGGTAATTCGGGCAATCAGGGTAAATACCATGTGAGTGGTCTTGTTGATTCAGATACTTCGTTTTGCTGGTTTGATGTTAACCCTTCTTCTGCTTTTGGTGTACCGGCTGTTTATATGGATATGTGGGCTGATACAGCTGATTTTGCAAATGTACAATTTGCTTTTGGAGCTGATAAAGTTGACCCCGATTTTGAATTTAGAGGACGAACCGCGTTTTATACCATTGCCCCTTTGTTAGGTACAACAACATTGGATACCATATTTGTAGACGGCAATGCAATATCTCCGGTAGAATTTTATGCCGAGGAGGTGAATGGCGTGTATCATATTGAAATGGTAATGTTAGACCCGGATTCAGCCGATTATTATTTTCGCTTTGAAACAACGGGTTCAGGTGTGTATGATGCTTGGTCGGGGGCTTGGCTTGGCGCTTCGGATATGGTTAGTGAGGGGCTACCCTCAATGGCGGATTTTCCTGACATAGCCAATTATCACGCTCCGGATACGTTAAAAACAATTGTTAGTTCATGGACGTGCTCTCCAAAAGTGGTAACTGTTGGAAACTTCAAAAATCAATATGATTATATTGACTACAATGGTGACCCGTTTGTACTTTCCGGTGGTCCGGCAGGGCAATTAAGCTTAAACTCGAGTAAAGGACCCAACCGAAAGGGGCATGTCAAACCAGATGTTTCTGCAACGGGAGACGGTATAATGAGTTCTTGTCCGCTTTGGCTTTCAACTTCTTTAATTACAACAAACCCAAGTATGCTGGCTGAGGGCGGGCAACATGTACGAAACGGAGGTACATCAATGGCTTCTCCTGTAATTGCGGGTATTGCGGCTCTTTATTTAGAAAAATGTCCAACAAGTACCTATCAAGACTTTTTAGATGCATTGCACACCAATGCTTATGAAGATTTATTTACAGGAACAACCCCCAACATGGGATACGGATATGGAAAAGTAAACGCTTTCCAGTTATTGAATACCACTAATTTTGACGTTACACTTGTAGGAGACACATTAATCTGTGATGACCCCGCGGTGTTTTATACAGAGGAGGATGATTTTGATAAGTATGCTTGGTATAACGGCGAAACTACCTCAGATATTATGCTAGATGAAACGGCTGATGTTTCTGTGATGGTGGCAAATGACAAAGGGTGCGTTGCCCTTTCGGATACAATTAGGGTAATTAAAGGTACGCTGCCAACTTTCCCTGTTATTAATATTATTGGTGGTGGGTTAATCACCACACCGGCAGATTCGTTTATTTGGTATTACAACGACATACCAATAGACGATTCTGACGCTCAGTATTACAACCCGGACACTACGGGCAACTACTCTGTACAGGTTTTTAGCCCCGAAGGTTGTTCTTATTTTTCTGACGAGCGATACATTGATTTATCTACAATTACAGAGTTGAATAAAAATGAGTTTGTTATTTTCCCTAATCCATTTGTCAACGAATTTAAAATTATTAAGAATGACTTCATCAATGTAAACTTAGTTGTAACCGATATTAGCGGTAAATTAGTTTATGCAGATCAAGACATTGCAGAGGACGACTTATTTATATCAGTGGATCTAACTGGTATGGAAAGTGGGGTTTATTTATTAAGCATGTATTACGACAACAACTTTAAAAGTTTCAAACTCATAAAACAATAAGAATAAACGTTGTTTTTATAGGCTTTACAAGGGCATTATCTCAATAATTTTTTATTTTTGCCAACTATTCATAAAATTTAAAAATGAATTTACAAGGTTTAATTTCTATTTCGGGAAAACCCGGATTATTTAAAGTTGCCGCTCAAGGGCGCAATAATATAATTGTTGAATCATTAGATAACGGAAAGAAGTTTCCGGCATTTGCCAGCGATAAAATTTCTGCGTTAGAAGATATTAGTATCTACACATACGAAGAAGACGTTCCGTTAATTGAAGTTTATAAAAAACTGGCCGAACGTGTGAATTATGGTAAAGCAATTAGCCATAAAGAAAAACCAGAGACCTTACGCGAAGAGTTAACCGCTTTTTTGCCTGATTTTGATGAAGACCGTGTGTACGATTCAGATATTAAAAAACTATTTCAGTGGTACAATATATTGGTTGATAAAGGATTTGTTTATCGTGCTGAGGAGACAGAAGAAGAAACAGCATCAACCGCTAAAAGTGAAGAAGAGGAATAACTTTATTCTTGCACAAACTATTTTATACAAAAAGTCCCGAAAGGTTTATTCTTCCGGGACTTTTTTTTTAATTTAAAATAAGTTCAACTTGACCAACCGTTTGGTCTTGTGTCCGATTACTTTGCAAAACCTCTATGGATTTTGAAAAGTTCAGTAAGCTGTTAATGACCGAGTTCTTCGGTGATTTTTTTGCTGTTTTCGGTTCTTTCGTGTTACTAGTGTAGACTTTTGTCATAGGCTATTTCTATTATTTTTTTGTTCGTCCTTAATATAAACCTGTTTTTTTTAGGATTATTGTAAGAGGGTGGAAAAAAAATTTGATTCAAAATAAAAATTACAGCAACACGCTTTTGTCCGCGTTGCTGTAGTGGCTAATTTTTAGTGAATGTCTTGCAGCCTCAATTTTAAAAATGCCACTTCGTTTGCTATTTCTAGAAGCTGATTTTTAGCAGTGTAGGAGGCTTTATGCGTCCTCATTAATTTTTCGTAGTCTCTAACTTGACTGACTAGTAAATCCATAGTTTTGAAAATTTCAATTTTAGCCGCTTTGTTTTGCGCGTTTGATTTGATTGTTTTTTGTTGTTTTGTCATATCTCTTTTTTTTATTGAGACAACCACACCGCTTAAGAGTGCAGCTACAAGACATTCGTTAAAAATACTATCCCGACCCGTCGGGACTGGAGATTTTTAGCGAATTTCACTTTAGTCTTGTAGCGAAATGAATAAGCGGTATCTTGGTCGGCTTATAAAAAAGAAGGGCAAAAAAACGGATCAAAATTAAAAGCCGGAGAGAAGGAATTAGCTTTATTCAATCCAAAGAAATTGCGTATTAATTAAGTTCCTAAAAGGAATAAAACAACAAAGCAACTCCATACAGAAGCTGCTTTGTTATGCATTATTAAATGCTAAATAGTTTTTCTTATTGCCTTTAAACAGTAATACTCACATTGTGCTTATCAACTAATTTTCTTAAGTTAATTAAAGCATAACGCATGCGTCCCAAAGCGGTATTAATACTAATATCCTCTTTATCTGCAATGTCTTTAAACGACATTCCTTTAAAAATTCGGTTTTTTAACACGTCTCGTTGTTCGTTTGGTAAATATTCTACCAACCGCACCACGTCTGATTCGATTTGCGATTTAATTAAATCATCCTCTACATTTTTGTCTGTTAACTTAAGTACAGAAAAAATGTTAAAGTCGTCGCTTTGTGAACTTGATTCAGAAACCATCTTCATTTTATTAGAACGTCTGAAGTGATCGACCACCATGTTATGTGAAATGGTTAAAACCCACGGTAAAAACTTACCTTCCTCGTTGTAAGAACCATTTTTAAGCGTTTTAATTACTTTGATGAAAACATCTTGAAAAATGTCGTTCGCCAAATTTTCATTGCGCACTTTAGAAATAATATAACCAAAAATACGGTCTTTATTTCTTACTAATAAATGTTCAAATGATTTTTCGTCGCCATTTAAATATTGGCGTATTAATTCTTGATCAGATACAATTTCAGTTGCCATAAGTATACTCGTTTGGGTACGCTATTACACGGACCATTTTTCGTTTCAAATTTTAAGAGTAGACTTATTTATCAATAGGCATTTAAATTTTATGTATCTTCCAAATATAGGGCAAAAGCAACAACTTTCAAAATTCCGTTCGAATCGTTTCTTAATCTGCCCTTCACATTGACTTAACGAAACGTATTGCAAAAGGGTTGGTAAAAAATCAAAAAAAATCTTTTTTTTTCAAATAAGTTCATTTTTTCGTGCCGAACAATTCTGTTTTGCAACTGTTTTTTGAAATTAATGGGCAGATAAGCCCTATCTTTGAACATCTGAAAAAACCAAGGAATTGAATGAATGCTATAAAAAAAGCAATTGAAATAAAAGGTGCACGCGTACACAACCTAAAAAACATTGATGTTTCTATCCCTCACAACGAATTTGTTGTAATAACAGGCTTATCCGGTTCGGGTAAAAGTTCGCTTGCGTTTGATACGTTATTTGCCGAAGGTCAACGCCGTTATGTTGAAAGTTTATCATCTTATGCGCGTCAATTCTTGGGTAAGCTAGACAAGCCTGATGTAGATTATATTAAGGGCATATCTCCAGGAATTGCGATTGAACAAAAAGTTATTAGCACCAATCCACGGTCTACATTAGGTACTGTCACAGAAATTTATGACTATTTAAAGGTTTTATTTGCCCGCATAGGTAAAACATACAGCCCGGCAACAGGTGAAGAGGTAAAAAAACACAACGTTTCGGACGTGGTGGATTTTGTGCATAAAAAGCCAGACGGGGTGCGTTACATGATACTCGCCCCCTGGATTATAAAAAAAGGAGTAACCGCGGCTAAAGCTGTAGAAACATTAATCTCACAAGGCTTTACTAAAGTGCTGATTAATGACGAAACCTATGATTTAGCTGAGTTAGAACCAAAGAAATATAAAAAAGACAACAGTTTTATTATCATTGACCGATTGAGCCATCAGTTAGCAAATGAGGATTATGATTCGCGTCTGGCAGACTCTATTCAAACGGCATTTTACGAAGGGTATGGTACGTGTATCGTGTATACGTTAGACGACGATCAAAAAACGGATTTTTCAAATCGGTTTGAATTAGATGGTGTTGAATACATTGAACCGTCTATCAATTTTTTTACGTTTAATAACCCCTATGGCGCGTGTAAAACATGCGAGGGCTATGGAAATACCATTGGTATTGATGAGAATTTAGTTATTCCGGATAAAGGACTTAGCATTTATGATGATGCTGTTGCCCCGTGGCGTGGCGAAAAAATGCGCGAGTGGAAAGAAAGCTTAATTGCGCGCGCCAGCCGATATGATTTTCCAATTCACCGTCCGTACAACGAATTAACAGAAGAACAAATAGACCTTTTGTGGAACGGGCGTTCGGATGTGGAAGGTTTGTACGATTACTTTGATTATTTACAGTCAAAATCGTATAAAATTCATTACCGCATTATGTTGTCTCGCTATCGTGGCAAAACGAAATGCCCCGACTGTAAGGGTACGCGATTAAGAAAAGAAACCAATAATGTAAAAATAGACGGGCGAACCATTAGCAGCATGCTTTTGCTTCCGGTAGATGAATTAGCCGTTGTTTTTGCAGAATTAAAGTTGGATGAACATCAAGCTGAAATTGCAAACCGATTACTTTTGGAAATTAAAAACCGCCTGCGCTATTTAAATGATGTGGGCTTGGGTTATTTAACGTTAAATCGCCAATCGGCCACACTTTCTGGTGGAGAATCGCAACGGATTAACTTGGCGACTTCATTAGGCAGTAGTTTGGTTGGCTCTATGTATATATTGGACGAACCTAGCATTGGTTTGCACCCACGAGACACTCACCGACTCATTGCTATATTACAACAGCTAAAAGAAGTAGGCAACACGGTAATTGTGGTGGAGCATGAAGAAGAAATAATGCGTGCCGCAGATCAAATTATAGACATTGGACCTAAGGCGGGAAAGTTTGGTGGTGAAATTGTATTCCAGGGACCTCATAAAAACTTATTAAAGGCCAAAAACAGCCTAACGGCGGCTTACCTTACTGGAAAAATTGAAATACCGTTGCCGAGCCGGCGTAGAAAAATGAATAGTTATATTCAAATAAATGGCGCGCGCGAAAATAACTTGAAAAACATCACCACTAAAATTCCATTAAATGGTTTGATTTGCATTTCGGGCGTTAGTGGATCTGGTAAATCAACGTTGGTTAAACAACTATTTTACCCGGCAATGCTTAAAGCGTTAGGCAAATCAAGCAATAAAATTGGTGAATTTAATGGGTTAACAGGCGATATTAAGCGAATAGAAGATGTAGAAATGGTGGATCAAAACCCGATTGGAAGGTCATCACGGAGTAACCCTGCAACTTATGTAAAAGCGTTTGATTATATCCGCGAATTGTTTTCTAAACAACAATTATCTAAAATGCGTGGGCTTAAACCAGGCTTTTTCTCATACAACGTTCCCGGTGGAAGGTGTGAGGTGTGCAAAGGAGAGGGAGAAATTACCATTTCTATGCAGTTTATGGCTGATGTAAAGCTAGAGTGCGAAGAATGTAAAGGAAAACGCTATACAACTGAGGCATTGGAGGTGGAAGTGCGTGAAAAAAACATTAACGACATTTTAAATTTATCAATTGAAGATGCTATTGACTTTTTTGATGCGGATGATCGATTAGAAACTAAAATTTTAGACCGCATTCAACCGCTTTATGATTTAGGTTTGGGATACTTAACACTGGGGCAATCATCTAGCACATTGTCAGGTGGAGAGGCACAGCGGGTTAAGTTAGCTTCTTTTTTAACAAAGGGTAAAAGTTCGGTAACTCCTACCCTATTTATTTTTGACGAACCGACTACGGGCTTACATTTTCATGATATTGATAAGCTAATTATTGCTTTTAACGAATTGATAAAGCGGGGCCATTCTATCTTGGTGATTGAACACAACGCGGATGTTTTAAAATGTGCCGATTGGATTATTGACATTGGTCCGGAAGGTGGAAAAAACGGTGGGGCTATTGTTTTTGAAGGAACTCCGGAGGAACTGGCTCAACACAAAACGAGTTATACAGGTGAGTTTTTGAAGGGGAAACTGGAGGTTAGCGTATAAGTTTTAGATGTTAGAGTGTTTTGCTTTAGTTTTTAGTCGCGAGTTGATAGTCGTGAGTTGATAGTCTTTAGTTTTTAGTCTTTAGATTGCTTTTGGTTGGAGATGTTAGATACTAGATTGTTAGATGTTAGACCGCTTTGCTGATAGATGTTAGAGCGCTGTGCTTTAGTTTTTAATCTGTGGATTGCTTTTGGTTGGAGATGTTAGATACTAGATTGTTAGATATTAGACCGCTTTGCTGATAGATGCTAGAGTGCTGTGCTTTAGTTTTTAGTCGTGAGTTTTTAGTCTTTAGATTGCTTTTGGTTGGAGATGTTAGACCGCTTTGCTGATAGATGCTAGAGTGCTGTGCTTTAGTTTTTAGTCGTGAGTTTTTAGTCTTTGGATTGCTTTTGGTTGGAGATGTTAGATACTAGATTGTTAGATGTTAGACTTTAAATGTGAGATTATAGATATTATTTTATGAGTGAGGATCTTATTTTGTTTCTCGAGAAAGGTATTTATAAAGATTTAAGAATTGGAAATGATTTTGGGAAACAACATTCTCTGAAATTAGACCTAATCAACTCTGGAAAATCTGTAGATTTCTTCATTTATAAATGTTCTGATAATTTTGAGATTAGCACATATCGTAACAAGATTGTATTAATTGGATTTTACGGAAAAGTGTATGATCTAATGAAAGTTTTAAAAGATAGTAGTAACCTGAGTTCGGTTAGATATGATAAAACGTGGAATTGTTATATTAACGAATTAGGAATCAAAATTTATATTGATGATGATGGTTCTTCTGAAAAAATTTTATTTGGATAACCTGTAGCCCCCCAATGGATAGATAAAAGTTAGAGATTATATAAATATAGCGTATTTAGTTGCGCCAATTAATTAAACTATCCTCTCCTCCGCTCTAATAAAGAAAGCATCATTAGTCCCAGCATCAAGCGCTCATCTTCTCCTTCTTCTAAATTGGCTAGTTTGTCAACTTTAAAGCGTCGTCCAAAAAATGATTTTTCTTTGGAAAGCCGAATCACGGCATTATCTGTCCCACTGCGTTTTACGATATATTTTGGGTTAAACATATACCCCGTAAACATAGAAACTACCGGTACTTCACCTAACATTGCATCCCAAAATTTAGCCCATGGGTTCTCTTCTTGAATTAAAAATTCGGGTATGTTGTTGTTGTCATAAATTTCGTAATGCGCTTTTAACAATGATTTGGCTCCTTTACGCCCAACTTTGCCAAATACTTCACCTTCTTCATTCGCAAAAGCGTAGGACGCATTAAAATCTATAATACGATCTGCATTGATGGTAAAAAGCAACTCTTCTTTTTTTTCGTTTGAAAAAACTTGAATGGCTTCTTTTAACTTAAACATTTTTTGACGCACGTAAACCAATGTCTTACCGCTGGCATCTTTCGCAATGAAATCGTTAGACATGGTTCCGATTTTAAATTCAAATAGTAACGGATATTCATAATCCGTAATTTTTATTTGATTGGCAATGGTGCCTTTGTTATCTAAAATTTCATCAGAAGTGGACATATTTTGGTGGTTTAAATTTTTATTTAAAAGTACACTTATCCATCAAATTGCCATTATTTTTTGCGCTTTTTTTGTTTACTTCGGTTTTGCACGTATTCAAAAACAGCAATGTTACCGGCTAGTAGGCTCCAGCCATATACCACATCTTCTATTGGAATTGTAAAAAACCGTATACCTGCATTTTCGGCGTCGTTGTACCATACAATTGGCTCGTCCAACCCGGTACCGGTTAATATGCCGTTTACGATACAAAACGGAATAAGTGCAATTGCAAAGGACAACGGTAAGTACGTCAAATTTAGTTTAGACTTACGGATAAGCGGAATTGTAATTAGCGCAATTAAAGCAGCCATGGTGCTGTACCATCCACCAAAACCATAAACAAATACATTGATTGCATAAATGGCCAAAAGCGCATAAAACAACTGATTAAAGCTACGCAACTTTAATTTGGGAAAATAAGCTTTTACACAAGCATAAATAAAAGTACATGAATATGGTACCACTAAAAAAAAGCCAACTTCTTCTATGGGTAAGTTAACTATTTTTAAGCCTGTTAAATAGGTTTCATTGAATCCCCAAAAGCCAGCTTCTGTAAAAAAAATATCCCACACTATAAAAGGCACACCTATTGCTAAAATTGCAATAAATACGAACTTCCAATACGTGTAAAAAGCTACTTTCTTATCAAAACTTAGCAGAAATGGAAAAAGGATGGTTAACCCGTCTAATATGAGGTATGTATATTTCATTTATAATACGGTTAAGGTAATGAAAAAAGCCAGCCAAACAAAAAATAGCCACACGGCTGTTCTGTTGGTTTTTTCGCTTAGTCGTAAGTAAACGAAACTGAAAAATGTCGAAAACACGAACCAGGTAACGTAATTGTAAACTGGAATTTCATCATTTTGCCATGTCCAAAAACCGTATTTTATAGCTACCGGTTCTATCACAAAATCCATTACGGTACAAAGCACACCTGCCACTAAAGACTTGACCAAGAGTGGTAGTTGCTTTAATTGGCGCGCAAGGTTGGCTGAGGCAAGTACAATACCATACCAGTTTACGCCTATTATAAGCGAAACCCCCATTAACTTTGTCCCCAATACATCTCCATAGGCATAATTTCCAAACAAATAGCCAGTTTTTGTTCCCACCAACTCAATCATAAAACCACCAATAAAAATAAGGAGGAACACAAAAAATGCCGGAATGCGTTTTGGTTCTGTTAAAAAAACCAATAAACCGCACAAGGTTAAATTAAGCCACGTCAATTCAGACGCCGTATCTGATTGAATAAATAAGACTAAACCTATTGCGTGAAATAGGACAAGAATTGCAGGAAAAAAGCGAGTTATTTTGCTGCTCATTTTTCGTTTTTAATGAGTTGTTCAACAATTTTAGCCGATTTTAATACAAGTGGAATACCACCACCTGGATGCACTGTTCCTCCGCAGAAATAAACATTTTTAAACTTTTTAGAGGCATTGCCGTGCCGTTTTATAGCCGCTACTTTACTATTAGATGAAGCGCCATATAAGGCGCCCATGTGCGCTCCTGTATATTCGCCAATACCTGATTGATCCCAATGTGCTTCATGTTTTATATGCGGCGCTATGTCAATTCCAAAACGCTTTTGAATAACGGCATGCACATATTTTCTGAATTTCGTTAATTGATTTGCGGTCACCTCTACCCCGGCCGGTACATTAATCATTACAAACCAGTTCTGCCCATTTGCCGGGGCATCTTCTGGGTTAATCGTTGAACTGATGTGCACATAAACGGTAGGAACTTCTGAAAATGAGCGATCATCAAACATAATTTTAAACTCCTCTTCATAATTACCTCCAAAAAATATATTGTGTAACTTTAACTCGGGAATTACTTTTTCTACCGCCCAGTAAAACACTACGGCAGATGCTGAGCGCTCACGCTCTCCGTACTTTTTAGCCAAAGCGGGTTCGTCTGCCACTTTTTTATAAAAATTAACGCAATCAATCGCAGAAACGACTTTGTTTGTCAGATAACGATCACCTTCTGCCGTTATTTCTTTTTGATTTTTGCTTATCTCTTTAAATTTAATGTCGGATTGCCCAAACTTAAAGTCTACACCTTGCTCCACCGCCAAGTCATGTAACGACCCTACAATTGAGCGCATGCCCTTGGTTGGAAAGTAAGTACCATCATTCATTTCCAAATGTGGAATCATGCTATACAAACCACTCATTTTATGCGGATCTGATCCATTATAAGTAGCGTAACGGTTAAAAACTCTTACCAAATTCGGGTCATCAAATTTGCGTTTATTGTAACTATCCAGCGATCCCATTAACTTGCGTGTTATCAACATAGGATAGCGCTTTAGTAACGCCCGGTCAAAAATATTTTTTAAACCGTATTGGGCATGGTCAATAAACAAATCGCCAATGGCTTTATACGTTTTTTTACTTTCTTCAATGTAAGCAATGGCAGCCTCTCCGTTTTTTTTATCAAAATGCTGAATTAATTCAGCATTTCTTTGCTCGGGGTCTGAATGAAAAATAAATTCGGTGCCATCTTGAAAATGATAGTGACACGATTCGTCCATGACATGATAATTAAAAAAATCACGTGGATTTTTACCGAAAAGTTCAAAAAGTTCATCTACTTGCGTGGGTAATGTGAATAAAGAAGGGCCTTTGTCCCAACGATAATCGCCCCACTTGAACTCGCTTAACTTTCCGCCGTAGGTATCGTTTTTTTCGAGAACTAAAACAGACATTCCCATTTTGCGCAAACGCAATGCAGCTGCTACGCCGCCAAGCCCTGCCCCAATGACGATTGCATCATATTTTTTTGCCATTTATTTAAAGTGATTTATGAGGTGTTTTTCCACGCGGTCAAAAATTTGTTGAAACCAAATGGTGTAATTATCCGGGTGAGTTTTTAGATCGTGGCTTAATTCTTTTAAACTTACATATTTCCAATCGCAAACTTCTGCCGGGTTAGGCGCTGGTTTTGCATTGTATTTACCAATAAAAACGTGGTCAAATTCATGTTCGGTCAATTCATTGTCCAACTTAGCATGATAGATGAAACTAAAAATCGGGTCTATCGAACAGGTGAACCCCATTTCTTCCTGCAAGCGCCGTTGTCCGGCTGCCGTTAAACTTTCTTTATCACGTGGATGACTGCAACACGTGTTTGTCCACAAGCCACCGGAGTGATATTTTTCTAACGCTCTGCGTTGAATCAGCAGTTCGTTATTATCATTAAACACAAAAACAGAAAATGCCCGGTGCAATAGCCCCTTTTGATGTGCCTCGATTTTCTCCATTAACCCTATCGGGTTGTCTTTCTCGTCAACTAATGTTACAAATTCCATTAATTTGAATTTAAATATTCTCTAATTTCTTTTTTATAAGATGCTGACCAGTCTAGCTTATCCATACCGGCCAAAATTATTTTTTTATCTGCAGTCATATCGTCACTATAGTCTAAAAAACCTGGCGCACCTTGCTGTACGTTAAATCGTACAAAGCGTATTTCTACATTATCTGGAAAACGCTTTACCACCCGTTCTAACAATTCTTTTCCTTCATTAAAATAATCTAGTTTTGAGGTTGGCCATATCGTATGATTGGCTCGTGCCATAATGCCACCTGCATGATAAGCATACAACACGGGGTTGGATAACATGGAATAATTTTCTGTTAAATCAATTAGTTTTTCATTGGCGGCTTCATCTACATTTGACCGCGCAAATAAATCGCGAATGTGTTGCATATCTACGGATGCGGCCACAGTGGAAAGGGACAGTAACATCAGCATTAGCAACTTCATACATTATTTTTTATGGTGTTTTTAAAATTCAATGGTTACAAAACGTTAATCGAGTTTTTTACATACGACTGGAAAAAAAGCATCATTTTCTTTTCGTCTGAAATTCGAATGCGCTCATTCATGAGGTCTTGAATGGTTTTACGTTTTATTTTTGCTAATAATTTTGTGTAATAAACATAACTTACATACACCCCCAAGCGGGACGATTTTGGCAACATTTTGATACCAATGTAAGCTTCTTTAAATTCCTCTTCAATCTCTAACTCTATGTTTAACTTGTCTTGTACAGAAATACCACCTTCACTAATGTGCGGAAAATACAGGCGACCTAAATCACCAATATCGTCTTTCAAATCGCGCAAAAAGTTAATTTTTTGAAAAGCCGAGCCCAATTTCATGGCATACGGTTTTAGCTTGTTATATTCTTCATTATTCCCATAAACGAAAATTTTCAAGCACATTAAACCGACTACCTCGGCGAACCAAAAATATACTCGTTGTATTTACTTTCGTTATACTCTTGCGGGTTTAAATCCATTTCCATACTGTGATAAAATGCATGGATTAAGTCATGATCAATATCATATTTATTTACGGCAAACTGAAATGAATTTAAAATGGGATTTAGTGAAATGCCGCGTTTAATGGCTAAAAAAGTTTCGTTTTTAAACTCTTTCAACAGTTCGTTTTTATTGTAATCATGGAATGAATCAACTATTTCGTCTGCAAAACGTACAAAACCATAAACGGCGTGTACATCATTTCTGATTTTTTTATCTAGAAAACTTACCCCTTTGTAAAAAGATGTACTGTACTTTTTGGTGACAGCCACTGAGGCTTCTTCGCAGTATTTGTCGAATAGTTGTTTCATAGTTTTCTACTTTACTTATTTAACGTCATTGAGACGTTGCCGGATTTTTCAACCGGCCATTATTTTAGGTTAAACTGCGTAAGTTAGCTATCAAAATAACAAATTTAAAACTGTTTAGCAAGGTGTTTTGCTACAATTTTTCCTGAAATTAAGGAGGGCGGTATTCCCTGTCCCAGGAACGGTAAGTTGCCCGCAGAAATACAGGTTTTTTAGTTTAGATGTTATTTTGGGTTTAAGGTTTGCCGTTTGTTTTAGTGTATTGGCTAATCCATAGGCATTTCCTTTGTATGAATTGTAGTCTGCTTTGAAATCAGAAATACAAAAAGCGCGTTTGTAAATTACATGTTTTTTAATTTCCGTCCCGGTGTGTTTTTCCATTCTGTCCATTATAATGTTGTAGTAGCGCTCTCTAATTTCGGGAGTGTCTTCCAAATCGGGGGCTATAGGCACAAGTAAAAAAATATTTTCATTGCCTGCCGGGGCTACACCTTTGTCTGTTTTTGATGGTGCACAGGCATAAAACAATGGTTTTTTTGGCCACTGCGGATGATTGTAAATTTCTTTTCCGTGGGTATCAATGTCTTCGTCAAAAAACAAGTTATGATGATCTAAATTTGGAACTTCTTTATTAATGCCCAAATAGTAAATAAGACAACTTGGTGCTAATCGTCTACTGTCCCAGTATTTTTCTGAATATCTGCGGAATGCTTTTGGAATAAGTTGCTGCTCTACGAACTGATAATCTGCCCCGGCAATAACGTGGTTTGTATCGATTACTTTGCCGTTTACCTCTAACCCTACCACCTCATTCTCGGCACATACAAGTTTTGCAACAGGACTGTTAAAATGGAATTTTGCTCCATTTTTTTCTGCGATTTGCATGAGCGCATTGGCTAATGCCCCCATTCCACCGTCCGGGTACCAAGTCCCCAACCCCATGTCTGCATGGTTCATTAAGGTATATAAAGAAGGTATTCGATTGGGCATTTCACCCAAAAATAACACTGGGAAATTTAAGATACCAATTGCTTTAGCGGACGTAAACCTATTTGTAACATCTTTATCTACCGATTTAAAAACGTCCATACGCAACGCTTTTTTTACGACGTTAAAGTTAATGACTTCGCCTAATTTTAGGCCTGGTTTTTCTAAAAATTCGGGTACGGCTATCTCATACTTCTCTTCAGCATCTTCCAAAAATTGCTTCAGTTTAGCTCCTCCGTTTTCTTCGAATGAATCAAACAATTTAAATAGCTCATTTTTGTCTGCTGGGATTTCTGTTGGTTCACTGCTGTTCCAAAAAATTTTGTACGAAGGGTTTAGCCGCTTAAGTTTAAAGTAGTCTTCACGATTTTCACCTAACTCGGTAAATAGGCTATCAATAAGCCCGGGCATCCAATACCAAGATGGACCCATATCAAACTTGAATCCATCTTTTTCAAACGTTCGCGACCTTCCGCCAACGCTCTCATTTTTTTCATACACATTTACTTGATGCCCTTTTTTGGCCAAATAACATGTGGCGTAGAGGCTAGATAAGCCCGCTCCAATAATATCAATTTTTATCATTTAACCAATTTGCTCGATAGTCTTTTACGCGCTTGAAAAACTCTACTTTTTACTGTTCCAATCGGAATTTCCAGCTGTGCAGCTATCTCCTTGTATTTGAAACCTTCTAAATGTAATTCAAACGGTCGTCGTAAATCTACGTTCAAATTTTGAATTTCTCCTAATATTTGTCCTTCCATCATTTGGTCAATCGGAGTGTATTCAAAACTTTCGCCATTCATCACTTTGTAACTGTCAGAGTCACAATGGATCATTTGATATGATTTTTTTCGAACACCATTAATAAAGATGTTACGCATCATAATTTTAAGCCAACCTTTAAGGTTTGTATTGGTTCTGAATTTTTCTTTGTTCAAGAAGGCACGCAAAATTGTTTCTTGCGCTAAATCTTGAGCATTTTCTTGATTCCTAGTATATTTTAAAGCAAACCCGTTTATATAGTCGGACAGGTTTACTATTTGTGATTGAAAATCTGCTGTCGTCATTTTGTTTAAGTATTTAGTTGAATAGTTAAACAAAAATAGCAATTAATTTGAAGTGCCACCCTATTTTGTTTAATTATTTTAAAAAAAAGTTAAACAAAATCAGTAAACCCAATAAAAATAAGGGCTAGAGATGTTTCTAGTCAACAAAAGTTAGTTCTTCTAAAAAAAGGGGATGGTGGGGTAATGGACAATTTTCTACATCAATAATACAAAAAATTAGGTGAATATCCAAATTATATTGAATAAACCCAGTGATTACTGAAATCAAAAAAAACAGAAATTTTGTTAATCTATCTCAATAGATTCTACTGAACGGATGATGTTTACATCTTTAGGCGCGTGGCTTTTAAAAACGCTTAATTGATAACCACCGACGTAAATTTTAGAATAATCAATGAACTCTCCCAGCCCGTCAAAAAATGCTGTAAACTCGTCTTGGTTCATTTTTGCAATAAGGCTTGTAAAAACAAAATCTGGATTTACTGATTTTATCATGCCACGTAAGTCTTCTAACGGAACAGATTGTCCAAGGTAGAGGCAGTCATACCCTTTTGATTTTAGGTAGTAGTTGTAAAATAGCAAACCAAGTTCATGGTATTCGCCTTCTTTCAAAAACAGGATCACTTTACCTTTTGCCGGTTTTATACGTTCACACTTTTCGGCTTGTACGACTAAAAAATCGCGTAGTAAGTTTGAGAAAAAATGTTCGTGCGTTACCGAAATGGAATCAACTTGCCACAATTCGCCAATTTTTTTTAGTGCGGGTACAATTAAGTCTACAAAAACACGTGTAACGCCTGCTTTTTTTGAGGTTTGAATCAACTCACGCCGAATGGCATCTTCGTTATATTCAACAATAAGTTCAATTAATCGATTAACACTATTGGCCTGCCCTACCTCTGATGCCATTAAGATTTCATTGGCCAACTGGAAAATTTCGGCTTCTGAAAGTTTGGCAATTTTAGATATTTTTAGTCCGTTGGTATAAAGTAGGTTTATGTTCAAGATTCGCTTAAGGTCGCGTTCAGAATATAGCCGAATATTGGTATCACTACGTTCCGGATTAAGCAAATTATAGCGTTGCTCCCATATCCTTAAGGTATGTGCCTTAATTCGGGTAAAATTCTCTAGGTCTTTTATGGAATAAACTGCCATGTTAGTAAAACAGTCAGCTAAACGAATTGTTTTATAAAGCCGATCAATTTTTTTTATTTGATAAAGTTACTTAAAAAAATGCTGAATAAGTAAAAAGCTATTGCCCTATTGTTCAGTGGCTCTCCTTTTGTCTTTATTGTTTATTTTTTTTTCGCTCAGCTCGTTTTTTTTGGCGTTCACGTTTTCGGTTCATTTTTTTTCGCTCACGCCGCTTTTTTTTATTCGCTTTAATTTGCTTTTTTTCAATTTTTCGTTGTTCTTTAAACGTAATTTTATCAACCGTCACTACCGCGTCATCAAACGCTATTGTGCCAGACTGAATATCGCGAATCACATGCTCAACAATCTTATCATCCTCTGTGGTGGGGTCATACTGTATTGTTAAGTCTTGATCCCATATTTTTGCCATTAGGTTAAACATTTCTGCTTTTGACTTGCCGCGGTATTTATTTGAAATATCGTAAACAGTCATCCCTGTTTCACGGTGAATCAACTTCATTAACATTTTACCCTCGGAGGTATATAAGTCTAAAATAAAGTATTTAAAATCATCTTTTAAACCTTGGTAAGCCTGTCTGTAAAATTTATTTTGCTTTCGTCGTTTATCAATCTTTTCAGCATTTGAATCAATGTTGTCTATCACATCTGCTGCATATAGCGCATACGGATACACTTTTACAACCAAACGTTTCATCCGATTGTACTTTTTCATATAGTCTGCAGTATAAATAGGCACTACATTGCCTTCATACTCTTTCAGACTATCCTCTGGCCAAATCTCTATTTGTCCAAACGACACCGCGTTTAGAAACAAACTTATTAATAGTAATGCTAACTTCTTCATATCTATTGTATGGCAAGATTTATACCAACTTTTATTCGCGTTATTTTTGAGATATTTGTACTTTTAACTCGATTAAATTTACGAAAATGATAAACGCAAAACAAGCCCTAGTATTAAGTTTAACAGTTATTTTATCTACGTTTTCTTCATGTAAAGGAAATGCAGAAGGTACCACTGATGAAGAAATAGACACGTTAGCGGTAGATACGAGTTTGGGAATTGATACGTTGGATATTCAACCCATTGATACCATTACGGTAGATTCTGCAGGGTATATTAACGAAGAAGCTGCCCTTACCACTCAAATAGAAAAACAATATGGCGAGCAATGGGATTTTTGTGATTGTGTCGTTAAAAATGACTCTGTCAATACGGCTATTTTTGAAACGGATGATGATGACCAGCTGGAATTAATTTTGGCGCGCATGGAGGTAATTGACCAACATTGTAAAGAAATGTTGACCGCACCCAACACTACGCCAGACGAACGTGCTAAACACGAACGCAAAGTAAATAAGTGTTTAAAAGCTGCAAAGTAATACTTTTTAACCCGTTACTTTTGCTATTAATTCCTCAAAATGTGGGTAATACACCCTTCCCCACATTGGTTTTTTATCAAATTTATACACTGTATTTGACTTGCTGTCTATTACTACGGGAATGGTAAAGCCCGCCCATTTTTTACCCGAATCCAATTTTTCACAATACGCAATGGCCTCTGGTGTAAGATTTGATGATGAAATAATCGTAATCACGCCCAAACCAGATTGCAGCCCTCTTGGCCAACCTGTGTAATTTTGTTTAGCATAAGCAAATGCTGCAGATAGGTGCGCTTCTATTTTATCTACGGTTACAGCTTCGTCTCCAAAATCAGAGGCAACTATAAATGTGTTTAGCTGTGTTGCCATCCACTTCCATTTAAACACTTTTTCATATCCAATTACACTTGGATATTCATAAATATGATCTTCTTTTAAAAAGATATTCATTTCGGTAAGTTGCTGTTTAATTGCTGTTTGCTTCATTTGGTTTAGGATTAATTTCTTGGTTTTCTGTTTTTACGGGCTCTTTTGATGCAGTAACTGGTGAAGTGGCTTTTACCGCTTTTTGCATTAATACGTTATTTGGTAGTGAGGTAAGCTCGCCATTAGTGGTTTTTATTTTAACAAAAAATGGTCCTATTTCTACAATATACCCCTCAATGTCAAACTCCTTGTCTAATATACGAATGTGATCGCCAATTTTGGTGGTGGAGTTGAAGAAAAGAATAATACCGGATGTAATGTTGGATAAATGTGACCATTGTGCAAAAAAAGCGACGCCCAAAACAGTAAGTGCTGATGATAAAAAGAGGATAATACGCGACTGTTCAATACTCCAAATAATAATGAGTGCGGCTACTACAACAATGTTTAATAGCCGAACAGAACTTTTAAAGGCTGTGTTTTTACGCGCTACAGAAAATTGCGTGAACAAAAAACGCTTACGGATAAAATGGTTCAGTAGCAACCGAATGACGAACCATAAAATAATCGCCAAAATGGTTTCTACGAGTTGACTTTTATAGGTTTGTAAGATTGTTGCAATCATTTTTTAAAGTTGTGTTTGTTTGAAGGATTGAAGATAATAGTAAAAAGTGAATGGGTTGGATTTGTGTGGCTGGAAAATAATCGAGATCAATAATCTGCTGAGGATAACAAGTTAATTAAAATCAAACCGCAATTTAAGCCCTGGTGTGCTGTTGTACATTACCGTCGGTGACCATGACATGGACAAATCTTCGTTAACATCAAACGTTACGAAATGGGCATCTACATAAGCCTCAATAATATTCAGCGCCCACACGCCCATAAAACCAATTAAAAAGTAATCACGGCGTTTGGAGTATAGATCAAAACCGGGGACTGATGTATTGACATCTACCGAGTAGCCGTTAATGAGTGCGTCTGTACTCTCATAATTTTTAAAGCGTTCATCATAAAACAAATTTGCATCATCCGGTACGGGTTGTGTTTTACGCCATTCATACTCTTGCCGCAGTAAAGCCGCTGTTTGTTTATTTTGATAAAAATAATAACCACATGCGCCTAACCCTCCGTAAATAATGGGAACTTTCCACCATGCCCGGTTTTTTTTGCCTGCAAATTTGCGGTAACCAATTTCATTGTAAATTTGGCCGCTTCCGGGAAGTACAGCAGAAAGTATGGCTGCTTTTTTACGGTTATGCTGATAGGGTGCATTTAGCGCCGGTATGGTATCTTGGCTGAAAGCCGTAATGCAGCTTAACAGAAAACTTAAAATCAACAATTTTTTAATCATTAGATTGCTCTATAAAATCGATAATTTGGTCCAATTGTCGTTGTGACCTAAAATTAATAACGATTTTACCTTTCCCTTTATTGTTTGCTGAAATTTGCACGTTAGTATCTAACCGCTCTGCCAATTGTGTTTTAAACGATTCTACATTTTTGGGAAGTACTGGTTTTGCGTTTGGGATGGTGCCTGGGTCAGTTTTTTTATCTCCTTTAATTAACGCCTCTACCTCACGCACAGAAAGTTCTTGTTCTACCGCTTTTTTAAAAATTTCTAACTGTCGGTCTTCGTCTCCGGCAGATACGATAGCGCGCGCATGTCCCATTGAAATTAAACCCTCGCGTACACCAATTTGAATGGGTGCCGGTAGCTTTAATAATCTTAAAAAATTAGCTATGTTGGATCGGCTTTTTCCCAGTTTTTTACTCAACTGTTCTTGCGTAAAATTGCATTCGTCAATTAAACGTTGGTAAGATAATCCTACTTCTATTGCATTTAAATCTACCCGTTGAATATTCTCTACCAATGCCATTTCTAGCATGGTTTGGTCATTTGCAATGCGAATATAGCACGGCACCTCAGTTAAACCGGCCAACTGTGCTGCTCTGAAACGGCGCTCGCCAGAAATAAGCTGGTATTTATCGCGTCCTAACTTGCGTACTGTAAGTGGCTGAATAATGCCATGCACGGTAATGGACTCTTTTAACTCGCTGAGTTGCTCTTCTTCAAAATGGGTACGGGGGTTAAACGGGTTTGCCTCAATTTGTTTAACGGCAATAGATGAAATTGAACCTACTGTTTGCCCTTCTACTCCAATATTTCGTGTGGTGATGTCTGTGTTTGCGTTTTCTAATAACGCACTTAACCCTTTTCCTAGCGCTCTTTTCTTTGTCATGCTCCGTTAACTTTAGATGAGTTGCTTATCCTTGTTCTTCATTTTCGTCAGATCATTTTTCTGTAGCACCTCTCTTGCAAAGTTAAGGTAATTGATGGAACCTTTACAGGTTGCGTCATGCATTATAATGGTTTCTCCGAAGCTTGGCGCCTCTCCCAAACGAGTATTGCGGTGGATAATTGTGTTAAATACCAACTCTTGAAAATGGGTTTTTACTTCATCTACCACCTGATTAGCCAGGCGCAATCGTGTGTCATACATAGTTAGCACAATGCCTTCAATGTCTAACTCCATATTTAACCTGTTTTGTACAATTTTTATGGTATTCAATAATTTACCCAATCCTTCCAACGCGAAGTACTCACATTGTACGGGGATAATAACAGAATCTGCCGCGGTTAATGCATTTACGGTAATTAAACCCAATGAGGGCGAACAGTCAATTATAATAAAGTCGTACGCATCTTTAATACTCGCAAGCGATTGTTTTAACTTGTGCTCGCGATTGGGCATATTAATCATTTCTAACTCTGCGCCAACCAAATCAATATGGGCCGGAATAATATCCAAATTTGGATTTTCAGTTTCCAGAATCAAATCTTTCGCATCTGACTCGTTTACCAAACAATCGTATATACTTTTCTGAACGTTTCGAGGGTCAAAGCCCACTCCAGAAGTAGCGTTTGCTTGCGGGTCTGCATCAATAATCAGTGTTTTATACTCCAATACACCGAAACTTGCTCCCAGATTAATGGCAGTTGTTGTTTTTCCTACTCCTCCTTTTTGATTTGTTATTGCAATTATTTTACCCATCTATCTGATCTAAAATTTGAATCCAACTCAAAGATAAATGTTTTATGGATAGTAAATGGAATTGTTGAAAACTATTATTGGTGGCTTTTTTCTTTTAATGTGTAGATAAAAATCACGGCAAAACCAATCATCAGCATGGCTTGAAACGGAATCATTCCATAATATTCAAAATAAGCACTAATCACTATTCCCATTGCAAAATAAAGCGCTAACACCCCTTCAATCAAGGCTGTTGCGCCCAGCTTTTCGTACAAATAAGCATTTTTTTTCCACGCGGTATTTTTTTCGGTTTGATTAAACTTTGGTGTACGTATAAAAGCTGTTTTTTTTCCGGCATAGGCTAAAACTATCCCTTGCGAATTATAGAACGACAAACCGAGTGATACCGTTAAAAACTGAAAAAATCGCAGGAAAAACAGTGGGGCTTTCATCCACTTGTACCTGCTTTTTTCTCTAAACGAAAACCAATAAAAAAGCATTAAAAGTAACGTGCTGCTAAAGAATAACGCCATCCAACTTATAACGTGTGAAATTGTCGGATTGGCATGAGCCGCTAGAATTAACGGAACAGTGAGTATTGCAGCTGTAAATACAAAAAAGTAAACTGAACTATTAAATAAATGCCCTAAACCATGAATACGGTCAGACAGGCGTATTTTTTTACCAAATAATAGTTTACCCGCCATTTTTCTAAAATTTTCTGCGCCTCCTTTTGTCCAACGGTATTGCTGGTTTTTTAGGGCAGAAATGGCTACGGGTAATTCTGCTGGCGATAAAACATCCTCTTTATAAATGAATTTCCATCCTTTTAATTGCGCGCGGTAGCTTAAATCTAAATCTTCGGTTAGTGTGTCGTGATGCCAACCACCGGCATCTTCTATTGTTGTTTTTCGCCAAACGCCTGCCGTTCCGTTAAAATTAATAAAATGTTTGCCGTTGCTACGCCCAACCTGTTCAATACTAAAATGAGCATCTAAAGCAAAGGCTTGCAATTTTGTGAGCAAAGAGGTGTTTCGATTAATGTGTTCCCAACGGGTTTGCACCACTCCCACGTTCTCATCTGAAAAATAAGGTAAGGTTGCGTATAAAAAATTAGGGTCAGGCACAAAATCTGCATCAAAAATTGCCACAAAATCGCCTGTTGCATGCTTTAAGCCATACGCCAAAGCCCCAGCTTTAAAGCCCACACGTTGGGGTCTTCTAATTAATTTTATGTGGTGTGCAGCTTCACCTAGTTCAGCAATTTTAGCTGCTAAAATGGCGGTTGTTTCATCTGTACTGTCATCCAATACCTGAATTTGAAGTTTTTCTTGCGGGTAGTTAATTTTTGCGATTGATTCAATGAGCCGTTCGGCTACATACTTTTCATTGTAAAGCGGTAACTGGATGGTAACGAGCGGTAAATCAGTAAACGATTTTTCAGCACATTTGATTTGTTTGCGTTTATTCCGAACATACGCCCATGTTAACGAAAATTGCAGTAACGCATAAATAAAAATGACGAAAAGACAAATAAAATAAAGCCCTACAATGATCCACGGCATAACTCTAGCGGTACTTAAAAATCGCAAAAATAATTTTATACCCGGCTAAGATAGTTCCTTTTATCGTTCCGGACACTTTTGAAACACCAATCCTTTTTTTGTAGTTTACCGGTACTTCGGCATAGGTTAATTTTTTTTTAGCCGCTTTAAGCTGCATTTCTATCGTCCAGCCGTAGGTTTTATCTGCCATATTTAGCAACATCAGTTTGTCGTATTTAATGGCGCGGAAAGGCGCCAAATCTGTATATTTTACACCATAAAAAAGCCGCATTAAACGCGTGGCTAACCAGTTTCCAAAGCGCTGCGGAAAAGTCATAGACCCTTTTTCTTTTGCGCCCAGGGCACGCGAACCAATTACAAGGTCAATATCTTTTTCTAAAATAGGTGCAATTACCGCTGGTAACTCTTCGGGATAATCCGAATAATCGCCATCAATAAACACAATAATATCGGGTGCTGTATCCATTTTGGCGGCATAATCCATCCCCTTTAAACATGCCCAACCATACCCTGCTCGGTTTTCATCCACCACAATTGCACCTGCTGCTTTTGCTACTGCGGCAGTTTTGTCGGTAGATCCGTTATTGCAAACGATTATGTCAGAAACAAAATCGTTAGGTAAGTCTTGTATAACTTTACCAATAGATTGCTCTTCATTAACAGCAGGAATAATTACAACTACTTTTTTTGTTGTTTTCAAAATGGGTGTACTAGTTTAGATTGATTTACGGTAATAATTCGCTGTTGGATTTTTTTACGGATTTAATTCAAACCCATTGTTTCCGAGTACTATTGGTCCTTCATTTCCGAATCGACCTTCTTCTGGTCAGTTTTTCTAATTTTAAAACGCCACGCGGACAAACAGCCGAGCATACGCCGCACCCCACACAAGATGAACGTATAATGTTTTGCCCTTTTTGAGCATACGCACGTACGTCTATCCCTTGCTCGCAATAGGTGGAGCAATTACCGCAAGAAATGCATTGACCTCCGTTGGTGGTTATTCTAAAACGTGATTTGAAACGTTGTACCAAACCTAAGTAAGCCGCAAGCGGACACCCAAAACGGCACCATGCTCTGTTCCCCAAAATAGGGTAAAAACCTGTGCCAATTACCCCTGCAAAAATAGAACCAATTAAAAAGCCGTACGCCTTATAAACGCTTGTTGATGATAATCCCAATATGCTAGAGGCCCACCGTAAAAAACGAATACAATGATAAGCCTGTCATTATCACCACAAAAACCAGTACCCCGTGAATTAACCAACGCTCCAGCTTCCATGCCCATAACCGCTTATCTGATAGTTGCCTGAATGGGTCGCCCAGCGTTTCGGCCAAGCCACCACAACCACATACCCACGAGCAATACCACCTTTTACCAAAAAAGTATACCATTACGGGTACTATAATTGCTGAAAGAATAATCCCCCAAACGAGCATAAAAATACCAAACGTGCCATTTTCTAGCAGCTCTTGAATTTTAAATTCAGTTAAAAAATCATAGTTTAAGGGCCATGCGTTTTTAAAATCAAAATACGGTTGGTTAAGGCGAATTAAAATTTCGGGAATTATAAATGCAAATGCAATTTGGAAAAATAACACCACCGTTGTCCGCACTATTTGGTAGGCGTTTCCTCTGTACTTTATGTACATGCGTATTGCCATAACCGTCATGGCGAAACTGTAAATGAACCCGTACAAAAACCACTGGCTGGCATCATTTCCGCTTAAGGCATTGCTAATAGGGTCTACTAGCTCAATAGCATTTGCTAAATATTGCGGATAAAAATAAAGTATGACGTAAAAACCAACTAACCACAGTAAAACGATCCATGCAATCCACCCTCTACTAGAAATGGCTTCATGATACACATGGTCATTTTTAATGCCTGCCGGGCCAAATAGTTTAATTTTTGGCAGGTTGTATAACAACGAACCGATTGCCACTAAGCCAAATGTTAAAAAGAACCACAACCAGGTGTTTGACTTGGCACCACTTGTTAAAAATGATTTATTTATACCGAAAAGTGTTCCGCCGTCTGTACCTACTTGATAGGCTTTACCGACACTACCGTTAATTTCACCAATTTTTCCTTCAAATGCAGACTTAAATTCATCAAAACTCCCAAAACTGCGTTGGGAAGTGTACATCCAGTTGGTTCCATTTTTTACTTTCTCTACCTTATTAGCATCATTATTTAAGCCCTCTTTAATCGTTTCTTCGCTGTACTCAACGTTATCTCCATTTTTTGCCAACTCTAAAATGCGCTGCTGCTCTGCTTCGGTTATGCCTTCTATTGGTAAAAATTTTTCTTTTACTTTTTCGTTGTGCAGGTTAATAATACCTTCAATTTCGGTATTAAAGCTAAAGATGTTATAATCATCTGGTTTTTCATTCTTAGAGAAGTATTCATCCACCGCGGCGTTAAAAATAATTGCAATGGTGTCTCCCTTATCGTTCTTATTGGGCGTTGCATCAAAATGCGCAGTTACATTTTCGCCGGTAATCTCATAACGCGGTAAAAAAATGTTAACTGTAAATAACACCATCCCCGTTACGAAAACGATTAAGCCTATATTTTTAAGTGTTTTCATTCGATTATGCGTTTTGTGTTAACAATTTTCTCCACCACTTCTTTTTGTTCAAGCTCACATTTAGTTCTGTTTCTGTATTAAACTTTCCAACAATTTCTTTTTCGTGTTTTTTATAAAACTCAGGGTCAAAATTGGCTGCATTCAAGTTTTCCATAACGTATTTTACACTTCGTTTTTCTTTCAGCCATTTGTCAAACAGTTCGTGCCTTAAACGAATGCCAAATACATTTATTCCTTTAAACTCGTGTGAGGCTTTGTCCCATACCAGATGTATGCATTTTTTACCTTTTTCATGTTCCCAATAAAAATCTGTTTCGCCCTCTTTTAAATCTGGAAATACCCACCCGTAGGTTTGGTATTCAATGTCAAAAAACTTAGCCGAATTAAACCATGGCCCGGGATCGTACGCCTTTTTATTCCCCGTTAAGGTATATGCCAATGTTTCGCCCATTATACGCCCAGTGTACCATACTTGCTCTATATTTCTTCGTCCGTTTACGGATGTTTTAAACTCAGCACAATCACCAATTGCATAAACATCAGCTATGTTTGTTTCAAAAAATTCATTCACTAAAATCCCTCTTTTTGTCTCGATAGCTGAACCTTCTAAAAAGCCAATATTTGGAGAAACACCCGCGGTTAACCCAACAAGTTCACAATCAATCACGTCACCACTTTTTGTGCGCACCCCTTTTACCCTACCGTTTCCATCATCAAGAATGGCTTCTAATTCTGTGTTTAAACGTAAATCTACGTGGTGTTCATCTACCATGTGCCGTTGCACCAATTCTCCTTCTCCTTTTGGTAAAACATTACCCCAAAAGCGCCCCTCTCTTACTAAGATAGTTGTGGCAATGTCTCGAGATAACATCATTTCTGTCAGCTCCACACCGATAAGTCCACCGCCGACAATTACGGCACGTTTAGCGTTTTTTGAATATTTTTCTATTTTTTCTAAATCTTGCAGCGAGTACATCCCCTGTACGCCATCCAAATCTTGTCCTTCCCAGCCAAATTTATTTGGTTTTGAGCCTACAGCCAGCACGAGTTTATCATAATTCACCGTATCGCCACTTTTCATACTTAGCGTTTTGGTTGCCGTATTAACTCCCGCTACATAGTCAAACTTTAGCTCAATACGGTTTTTATCCCAAAACCAATCCTCATAGGGTTTTACATCCTCGTATCGCATGTGTCCCATGTAAATATACATCAATGCCGTACGCGAATAAAAATGCTCACTTTCTGCTGAAATAATAACAATTTGTTTATCGCTATTTTTTCGGATATGTCGTGCGGCTGTAACGCCAGAAATTCCATTCCCAATTATCACGATTTTTTCCATAATATCATTCTTTATTTAAGGCGTGTGTTTTATGGTATGCTTTTTTTTGGAAACGCATGTAAAGACGAATCATTTCTACTTCACTTACAAAATGAGTTTCTTTTTCTTTAATTTTGTTCGGCCTGCTTTAATGCGGTTAATTCTTTTTTTAACATTCGCTCTATTTTATTCAATGACTTATCGTCTACCGCATAGACTGTTACATTTAATTTATTAACGGGCTGCGTGGTAATAGATGTACTGCTAGAAGGAACTGACCACGGGCATTGATACACCCATTTTTCAACGGCATCAATACTTTGCTCTTCAGACAATCCGCTAATGTCTAATGTAATTTTAGCTGATAATAATTTCCCTTTGGCTTGTCGTTTAATTAACGTACCTTTTGCCAATTGGCGATAATTAATGAAAATTAATTCTTCATCCTCTGTTTTTATCTGAACTGCTGTTGTACCTATTGTTTGTATTATACCAGAAAACTCGTTGAAGCGAACTGGGTCATTTTCTTTAATTTTATTTTCAAAACGAAAGCGTATCCCCGCAAAAAAATCAACCCAAAAATTAACACCTATTAAAGCAATGACAGTTACAAGTGCCAACGTAATGCCAAAACTTTCTTTCATTAACTGGGTTAAGGCAAAAAGTATAAACAACACCCACGTAATTACCTCTAGCCGAAAAACGGTGCGCTTTGCTTTTTTTACCGCTTTTCTGGAATTTAAGAAGGGGATGATGTATTTTCTTGTTAAAAAGTAGGCTCCAAAGATAATTGCACCAATGATTAACAGCAGAATAATAACATCTACTCCCAACTGTGACTGGTTGCTATAATTATTTGATAAATCCGATCTCATCTAACCAATTTTCTATGTAAGGTCTAACATCTGTAGACAATAAAAATTCTCCTCGCTCATTTTGTTCAACCACTCCGGCATTTTTTAGTGCCATTAAAATTCGGTTCACCCAGTTTTTACTGTTTTCACCGTAAATACGATACAACTCATTTCGTGATAAATTACGGTGTATGAATAACTGAAAAATTAAGTTTTTCCAATGTTCATTTTCTAAAACCGGGAATTCTTTTACAGTTGGCGCAATAATTTTTACTGTGTTGTCATCCAAATCTATAATGGAATGCAGCCACTGGTTTAATGCCAACCCAATGTTTCCCCCAGATGTTGTATGGTATTTACCTAAGTATTTATTCAGCTTTGAGGCAGAAATGTGCTGCTCGCTTTTACCTTCTAATGCTATACGTAAACTACCCGTTTGGTGGCGTGACCAAATAATGTCTTTAATGTGTGCGGCTGAAAATGGAGTAAGCACCACTGTTTGTATTATTGCATTTTGGATGGTGGTAGACTCACCAATTAACTGAAACGAATGAATGTTACTTGTTAAAATAAAGTAATGCGTTGCGCCAAATTTGTTAATTATTTTTGTGACTTCATTCAAGGTTTCTTCTCCTCCTTCGCTCCGCAGCCACCATTGCTCAATATCTTCAATGATTACGATTGATTTTTTTGGCATTCGGGTCATTATCTTATGCAAATTACCGTCAATACCTGTGGTGCGTTGCAATGCTTTAAAAAAGTCTTCTTTTGTACCATTTCTGCTAACAGGCGGTACTATTTTGTAAACATTGGATGTTCGCCTGTTGTTAATGACATGTGATGTCAAGTAGGTTTTTCCTGCACCGGCGTTGCTCAAAATTATAATACCACCGGGCTTTCCTTGGTCTATTCTTGCAATGGCAGCATTAATTTGGCTAATTTCTTTTTTTCTATTTTCAAGCGTGCGGCTTTCTGAATAGTGTGACCCTCTGAACAGTTGTTGGTAATAAAAAGGCAAATCTGCTTTGGGGTGAATTGTTTCTACAAAATCTGCCACTACCGCTTGTTCGCTTACCAAATCAGTATACTTCTCTCTAAATTCAGAGGCGGTAAGGTCTCTTTGTTTTTTGACTAAGTAAGCAATTACAGAACCCAACTTACGACCAGCTTTTTGGTTTATTTTTTTGAAGCTTGTAACCAAACGGTTGCGTCGTTTTTGTAGTTTTACGTATTGTCTTAGTTTTTCAACCTGCTCTATAATTTGGTTGATGTTTAATTCTTTTCTGAGTGTTTCTTCTCGTTCAGTCAATTCAATATCAAAACCACCCGCAGCAGCTTCAAATTTTATTTTTGCAGCCTCAATGTCTTGTTTTACGTTAACCAATGCCTCTTTAAGCACTTCTATTTTTTCGTTAACGGCATAAGTGTCAATTGCTTTTTGTAAGATTAATGTAGCATTAATTAACTGCCCTGTTAGTCGCTTTAACTGGTCATAAAACACTTGTATCCGCTCATGTAATGGATCAACAAAATTCGTCCGCACCAAATAAGCGGTAATTTCTTGCAGTGCAATTTTTTCTGTTATAATTTCTTGCCCCTGCGCCTCGCGTATTGAATTGATAGACCGTGCCGTCATCAACTCAATTTCTTCTGGCATTTGTTTTACACTTTTGCTAGTTTGCTCAATAATGTTATTAATAACGAAGGACGGATTAAAAAATAACTCTTCTGTTAACCGAATGGTGGTTCCTAAAATTTTAGCTGTGCTATTGTTATCGGCATGTTCATTCAACAACGCCATTTCTTTTTCAAGTTCCTCTATATTGCGTTGAATTTTTTCTAAATAATTCTCTTGGGTATAGCTTTTCACTTTTTCTACCAAGTTCTGCGCCTTAACTGTGAATGAAATTAAGTAAACATCAGCCTCTAAATGGTAGGTGAACAAAATTAAATTTCTGTACCAATAGCTTGGAAAAGAAGCTATGTTTTTACGCACGGCATGAAACACCTTATTTGGCAATGGTGGATAAGCTTCTTGCAATAATTGCTGGTATTTTTTTTCAACTACAACTTCGCTGAATTTGTTAATTCCCTGGCGTTCGCCGTTTCTTAAGTCTTTATAAAAGTTAGCCGCCATGTTAAGGGCTTCGTCATCCACCTTGTGTAATGCTTCGTCTAACTCTGTTTTACATTGGTCTACAACAGCTTTAGAAACCCCTTCCTCACTCACGTTCACCAATAACTTCCAAATTACGTTGTGTAAAATGTTTTTACTTTGGTGAAGCAAAATAAGGTTTTGATAGCCAAACTGCAATAACGCCTCATTATCATTTACTACGCCCTTAGCATACCATATACGCTGAATAGCAGCCCGGTAATTAACTTTTCGTTTCTTTGATACTAAATCGCCCTGCACACCGCGAACGGTGTTAATAGGCATTTTACGCGGCAGGTTAAGGATTAAGTTTTCTTTAAGCTGGTAATAATCCTGCATGCCCTCCTCTAAATTTTCATAGACCAACGGCAATTGGTTTTCTAACGCATCTGTGTAAATGGAGCGCGTTTCTTTTAATACGTCTTGCAGGTGTTTGTCCACCTCCGCGTGTGATTCAAATGTATCTACCTTGTCTAAAAAGTCATCCATTTTTTTGGTGACTTTGGCAAAAATTTCGTGGTGATAGTTTTCTACTTGTTGAATATTATTCTGTACCAAATTGGTCACCAATTCATCCAATCGGGTATCTAAGTCTTTCAACGCGCCAAAAAAGCTCATATCCTCACAAATAATGAGGTCTGTTAATTCATTTTGCTCTACTTTGCGCGGCTCATGTTTTAACTCAATATGCTCTAATTTCAAATCTGTTTCATCAAACTGAGATGAAGCTTTTACCAGTAATGTTGTACCAATTACACTTACCAAGTTATTTGTTTGTTCTACAAATTGGTCTCTTTCATTGTCATCAATTTCGGGAATACCAACAAAAACCAAATCTGCTTCGCTTGAGTGTACCTTCATTAAGTCGTAAATGGGCTTTTGATCCACTTCGTTATTAATCACTTTTATTTCGGCACGTACTCTAAATTCGTCCACCACTACTTGTATGCGGTTTTCAATTACTTTAAAATCTACGTTGGTATCATTCACCAATAAAATACGAATGGACGCATGCGACCAATCAGGTGAAGCGGTAATGAACTTGGCTAAAGCCAGCATTAACTCAGAATTGTTTCCGACGCCTCTCCACCATAAATCAATTTGTTCTTTTTTTCGGAACCCCCAACGCGGGTCGTAATCTAAATACAACACGTTATAATCCAATGCGATTAACTTTTCAGTCATATCTGTAAACCAAACCGGATCTTTTGTTTGCCCGGGCCAATTCATTAATGTTGTGTTGGGTTCAATCCCAGAAAAACCAAATGTGCACGCAATGCTCTCTATCCCTTTAAAAATGTTTTGTACCTCTAGCCTACGACCAAATATGCCGTATTTTTTTAACTCTTCATCTCTAACAGCCTCTTTGCTTTTTGGAAAAAGTACTTTTGCTTCTGCGTTTTCATGCAAATCAAAATTGGTGATGATTCCGGTTTGACCAGAAACCGCTTTGCTAAATTCAATCATTTTAGAGCGGTACTCATCATCTGTACTAAACAGTAGTGTATTGGGTTTCCAATTACGTTTATGGTCGTTACCCGATTCCATTCGTTTTAACCCTTTTTTGACAATGGTTGCCCACACGGATTGCCAAATATCACCCGTTCCTAATGCTATTTGCCTGCGCGACAAGAAAAAGTAGATGCCTCCAATTATTACAAATGCGGCGACCATAGCAATTAAGTTGAGCTGCGACATCACCAAAAATGTAGCCCCGAAGCCTACTAAACCAATCCATTTTTTAACGCGAAACGTGGGGTTAAAATCAGAACTTGCCCAACTTTCTAAAAAGAAAGAAAGGTTAATAAAACCGTAAGCTGCCAAATAAAACATGGAAACCACCTCTGCGATTACATTTAAATCACCAATTAAAATACCGGCTTCGGCTATGATTACTGTTAAAATTAAGGCGTTTCTAGGTTCGTTGGAAGCACCTGTGCCTTTCGCAAAAATGCGTGGGGTTAACTTGTCTATTGACATGGCTTGCAAAATTCTAGGCCCTCCTAAAATACCGCCCAGAGCTGATGAAAGCGTTGCCCCCCAAACACCGGCGTAAACTAAAATACCAATTAATGCCCAGTTAAAAATGGCTTTAGGGTCGTTAATGAGCGTAGTTCCATCTATGGCGTAATGTAAAAAAATACCGAGTGCTAAGTACACTACTAACCCTACAATAATGGAGCCCATTGTACCCCCAGGAATGGCTTTTTTTGGGTCTTTCAAATCTCCACTCATGGCTACACCGGCTGTGAAACCAGTAACCGCCGGAAAAAAAATGGCGAAAATAGTGGCGTATCCTACAAAACCACCGCTACTTGACATGTTAGATGCAACCAGCAAGTGCGAACGGGACGTAATTTCAGAAAGCGCAAGTGTTACCGTCTCTCCCTCGCCTAAAAAAATAGAAACAAGTGACAGAATGATAGCGGTTAAAATAAAGTACTGCAGTTTAATGGCTATGGAAGTGCTGATGAGCGCTAAAATGGTGAGTGCTAATAATCCAATACTACCTGTTAGCCGATAACTATTGGTCATATCATCCGCAGGTACCATTATTCCCTTGGCATTTTCTACGTAACCAATTTGGCAGTATTCATTAAAAATTTCGGCAAAACCAACCATGTAGAGGGCAATACTAAATGCAGTTGCCACAAATAAGGTAATGCCCAACGCCCCACCAATTGGCAGCCCTAAACTGCGAGAAAGCACATAATAAACACCCCCTGCTCCTACTTTTTTATCTGTTGCTATTGATGATATGCTAAGACCGGTAGAAACTGAAATAATGTGGGCGACTATAATAATTCCAATGGTTCCGACAAGTCCTGCATTTCCAACAATCCATCCCATACGGAGGTACATGATTACACCTAATATGGTTAAAATTGACGGTGTAAAAACGCCTCCAAATGTTCCGAACTTTTTGCCTTCTGCCATTTAACTAAAATTCCTTTTACTGCTGATAGGGTATCATTTTATGCTGCAGTGCCGTTTGTTTTGTTATTTTCTTCTTAAAATCACACTAAAAATAGCGTTATTTTTGATTATTCTCTATATTTAAATTTTGAATTAAAAAGCTTTTGCAAAAGTACCTATAAATGAAGCGCGTACCTGTTAACACATTAATTAGAAAATTAACCGCTATTGTAACGGATTGCAATTCGCAAATACGTGAACAGTTTTCAAATTTAACGGCAGACCAACTAAATTGGCAACCAAATGAGCGTTCGTGGAGTATTGCGCAGTGTATTGCTCATTTAAATGCATTTTACAGGTATTACATTCCAGTATTTAGTGGTAAAATTTCAAATACGCGTTTTCAGGAACCGACGGAGTATTTTACGAGCAGCCCTTTGGGTGTAGCTGTTTTTCGATCAGTAAAACTTGGTAAGGTTAATAATGTTAAACGTAAACTAAAGTCTACAAAAGAGTATAATCCGCTTATTAACTCTTCGTTGTCTACAGAAGGTGTTATTGAAGAGTACAGTACGCATACGCAGGATTTTATTGATGTTTTGGCTGAAGGTGCAAAAGTTAATTTGCGAAAAACCAAGTGTCCACTCTCTTTGCGCCCAGTTGTAAAGTTAAACATGGGAGATGCTTTTATTTTTATTGCCTACCACAATGACCGGCATTTGGAGCAAATGAAACGCGTTTTGCGTTCGCCCCGTTTTCCGAAGGCATTGGGTTAATAACCTGATTTCGACTGCCTTCAACGTAGCCCATTTTTTCTCAAAATCTCACTATTTTCAAGCCTTCTGTGTAAATTTGGATTAATCGAATTCAGGTTAATACTTCTTTCGCCCGGTATTTTTCTTCAAAGCGCTTTTGGTGTTGTTTTTTTATGGCTTCGATTTGTTCTGGCGTTTCTTTTTTCCACCTTTTATGCGACCATAGCCAGGCGTGTGGCGTTTCTAAAATATCAGCCTCCAGTGTTTGAATATAAGCGCGTGTAATTTGTCCGTAAACCAGGGTGCGCGGCTGGGTGGTAAGTTCTTTTAGCTCTATTTCGTAATACCCTGTTTTAACACAATTAATGGTAGCGTATACGACTGCTGAGTTGGTTTGATTGGCTAAAATTTCTGCACCGAAGAAAAAGGCAGTTGGTTGATTTAAAAAAGTTGTCCAATAACAATTTTCTACTTTACCGGGTGGAGACTGATCTCCTAAAATGAGCGTTGCTGTTGGTTCGTTTTTATAAGAAGCAAGTACTTCTTTATAATTATTTGCGTGTACCACTGTCATTCCAAAACGTTCGCGACGGTCGTTAATTTTTTTGTCCCAAAATTTATCTGAAAGTGGTGTTCCAATGCCAATTGCTTTGTGTTTAAAAAGCAAGCCTTGTGCAGTAATGAGCATTTCCCAATTGTAAAAATGAGAGGAAAGTAATAATACATCTTTTCCATCTTTGTACAACTCATCCATAATCTCTGGATTTTTTACGCGCATGCGTTTTTTAAGCTGTTTTTCTGAAATGGTTAAGTTTTTAATGGCTTCTGCCAATAGTTTTGTAAAGTAACGGTAAAAGTTTTTGCTGATTTTTTTTTGTTCTGCTACAGTTCGTTTAGGAAATGCGTTTTGAATGTTTTGCCGCACTACTTTTTTCCGATAAGGAAAAATATAGTAAATCATTGCATAGAAAAATCGACCAAATAAATAACTAATTCCCAGTGGCATATAAGACATTGGAAGCACGATACAGTAGTATAAAAACTTATTTAACAAACTTCTACTTATTCTAACTTTAAAGTTATTAATAAAACACGACAATTAACCGATAAGGTTAAGGGTTTCTCAATTTGGTTAACTACATTGATGTTCGAACACCTATCGTGCCAGATTTTAACACGTTTAAAATTTGGGTTGAATTTGTAAACGTTGTCTTTTTTAATTAATTGTTGGTGAAGCTTAAATCTCCATTGCGCATTTTTTTATAGTAATGCGCCAATTGGGCTAACATGGCTGATATTAAGGTAAATCCTTCTTCTGAAGCTGCTGAGATTTCTTGTCCTTTTAGTTTTAGTATCATTTTACCATAAAGGGCATTGAAACCAATTTCTACCAAATTAAGATCACCGGAGTTACTTTTGGCTTGAAAATCTTTTAATATGGGCAAGGCTTTCTCAAATGTTTCCAGGTATTTTTTGTTTTTGCTTATGTTGATAAGGGTGTTGTGCAATAACAATAATTCCATTAAAATTTCATTTACTTCTGGCAAATGTCCTTTTTCTTCAATGCGATTTTGTTTCATGGTTTGAATTAAATCAGCATACCATTGGGTGTATGCTTTTATTAATTCTTCGTCTTGAATTTGGGGCTTTATAATGGTTTCGATAATATCTACCAACTCTAATCGGTTGGCGCGAATTAAATCTTCCACTTGAAACATGTAAATGACATGTTCTGCGATATTTGTCTCTTTTGTGCGTTTTGCTATCAGCATAGTACTTACTGTGCGTCTTGATCGTTGTTTATCGCGTCGTCTGAAGGTTGGTCTGTATTACCAGAGAATGTTGCGTTGTAATCTTCATTCATTAATTCAACCAAACCATCTGTTACGTTCATATTTGGAGAAGCATAAAAAAGGTTTTGTCCCATTTGGTAAGACAAAATATAGTCGTAATTATTTTCTTCAGCATATATTTTAGCAAAGTTAGATATGCGCTGAATGTGCGAGAACATTAGCATTTCTTGCTTTTGACCAACTTCCATTTGTATATTTTGCTCAAACATCATTGCTTCTTGCTGTTTCTGCTGCGCTTCCATCTGATATTGCTCTTGCTCATTTGGTAATAGCATACCGCGGTTTTGCCATTTTGCCTGCCATGAATCAAACTCACGTTGTTTTGCCTTCATTTTATTTTCAGCATCAGTACTGGCTTTTGCCATCTCTGCTTCCAAATCCTTCATAATTAACAAATTGGCACTTAACGAGTCTGCATTAAAATAGCCTATTCGCAATTCACCGTCATCTTTAATTGTTGTTTTGGTTGTATCCTCCTGGTTATCCGTAGTTTCTACCGTACTACCAGGTAACTTTGTGAATAGAATGATAACAGCAACAATCAGTACCAGGTTTATGCCGATTGCAACTTTTGCCAATGTGTTATTACTTTTTTCCATAATTCAGTATTGAACCGCGAAAGTAAGAACAATATCTTAATTTACCTTTATCATGCTGTTTGAATTCTACATTTATACTTAAAAAAATAATTTTTTTAACAAAAAAAAGGGGCATCATTTCTGATCCCCCCTATTCAAAAAATAAACAAACATTAAAATTACACGACCATGCGAAGTGCATCTACATTATAGCTAATAAAATCAAATGGAATTTTCACCATAAATGCATAATCCTGTCCTACTTCAAACATATCCTCATCATTTTCATTGTACATCCATTTAATTCTTACATTATTTTTAGTTAGCTGAAGTTCATTCAACTTGTACAATATAAAAAGTAAACGTTTAGAAGATGAGATATTAAAGTACTCTAGATCAATCACTACGGTAGTTTTTTCATTTGGGTTTACCAAATAATCATCAAACCAATTTAAGATGGGCGAGTAAAACGACTCTGCATCATCCGGTATTGATTTGCCGCGTATTTTAAAAAGCTCATTACCAGGATCAAATATGATCTCTGGTGTTTTTGGGGTGGGTTGAATTCTTAAAGGTTGCATATTATTTTTCAGTGGTTTGGATTATCAATATCCGAATTAAATATGGATTTCTAAAGAGGTTTTCTACAAACGTTGTAATAAACTAGACAAGACTATTGTTCGGTAAGATGACTGCTATGTTAGGTGTATGTTTTATTGATTTATTTGCAATTGATAGCGCATTAGGTGGTCAATTGGGTATTTAATAACGTGTTTCAAGCGCATTTTGTTTTTCATAAAAACGGTTTCTATTTCAGTTTTGTAAGCAACGGCTATAGACCCCATCAGGCAGATTTCATCCACTTGCTTTTTTTCTGCTAACGGGCGTATATGACGATTATAAAAAAGGTGAAAATAGTCGTAAACTGCGTGTTTTAATGTTTCATCTTGTTGCCAAGGCGTTAGCTGTTTGGGTATTGCAGACAGTTGTTTTAAATTGGGGTTCTCATAAAACGTGCGTGTAAATTCCGTCGCTGATATACCGAAATATTTTGTGAGCTCTGCATTAACAGGCTCGCTTAATTTACCCGACAACCAGTACGAAACAATCACCTTTGCTAGCTCCAGGCCTCCGCCTAAATCATCAATTAAATAACCATATCCCCCACTCCGTTCTGTCACTTTTTCTCCGTTGTAATAGGCCACACAACCACCAGTCCCCATAATGGCTATTAGCCCAGCGTTGTTTTGATACAGCGCATGTGCTGCTCCTATAATATCATCATAAACAATTGGCACAACGTTAAACCGGTTAATAAACTGTGCCTTTACTTTGTTTTTATTTTCTTCTGAAGTAAGTCCGCTGCCATATACAACTACATGATCGGTTGATTGAATTGCTAAATTTTTCTGTAATTCATCAAAAAAAAGCAGGGAACTGCGATTCGGATTATACCCTTCAAAAACAGTAGTTTGCACCTTTACATCACCATCAAGATGACAATAGCCTACGGATGATTTTGTGCTACCTAAGTCAATTACAAAAAGTGATTTCATTACATCAAAGGTACATTTTTGTCTTTACAACATATAACTGCATAAAAAAAACCGCTCGCCAAAAGCGAACGGTTTATATTTTAATTAGGCAGTTAATTTATTTACTCTGCCTGTTTTTTTAAATAATTTAATGCAGAACCAGCTTTAAACCAGTTAATTTGTGATTCGTTATAGGTATGGTTTAGCTTAATGGTATCTTTTGATCCATCTCCGTGATCCACCTCTAACGTTAATTGCTTTTCTGGAGCAAAATCTTCCAAATCAATAAAGTTGAACGTATCATCCTCCTGAATCTTATCGTAATCAGCTTCATTGGCAAACGTAAGCCCTAACATTCCTTGTTTTTTCAAGTTTGTTTCGTGAATTCTTGCAAATGATTTTACAATGACTGCACACACACCTAAGTGGCGTGGCTCCATTGCTGCATGCTCTCTAGAAGACCCTTCACCGTAGTTATGGTCTCCGACTACAACCGAAGGAACTCCAGCTTTTTTATAAGCTCTAGCAGTATTTGGCACTGGCCCTTTTTCACCTGTTAATTGGTTTACAACGTCATTCGTTTCTTTACCAAAATCATTTATTGCACCAATTAAACAGTTGTTTGAAATATTATCTAAATGTCCTCTGTATTTCAACCATGGACCAGCCATAGAAATATGATCTGTTGTACATTTTCCAAAAGCTTTAATTAGCAATTTAGCTCCCATTAATATTTTTTCCATCCCAAGGCTCAAAGGGATCTAATAATTGTAAACGGTTTGAATCGTAGAACTTACAACAATCTCTACCTCACTTCCATCTTCTGCAGGAGCCTGAAAACCATTATCTTCGACTCCAAATCCTTTTTCTGGCAATTCCATTCCAGAAGGGTCTCTGCTAGTTTTACTTCTTCTCCCTTCTGATTGGTTAATACATCAGTCATTGGGTTAAAATCTAATTTACCAGCTAATTGCAATTGCAGCAACCATTTCAGGTGAGGTTACAAATGCCATGTGTATTTGGATTACCATCTGCTCTTTTTGCTAAAGTTTCTGTTAAACGAGTGTACGATAGAGTTTTTCTCTTCTTTCTCGGCACCTTCTCTATCCCATTGACCAATACATGGACCACAAGCATTTGTAAAGATTACTTACCGTTTAACGAAATTGTTGAAAATATCCATCAAACCATCACGGTCTGCAGTGTAGCGTACTTGTTCAGAACCAGGGTTAATTCCCAATTTTGATACAGGCTTAATCCTTTTTTAAACGCATCATCAACAATAGACGCTGCTCTTGTCAAATCTTCATAAGACGAGTTGGTACATGAACCAATTAATGCCCATTCAATTTCTGTTGGCCAATCCGTTTTTAGCGGCCTGCGTCTTTCATTTCTGAAACTGGTGTTGCTAAATCTGGTGTAAATGGCCCATTTAAATGAGGCGTTAATTCATCTAGGTTAATTTCAATTACTTGGTCAAAATATTTTTCTGGATCTGCATAAACTTCTGCGTCACCTGTTAAGTGCTCTGCAACTGCATCAGCAGCTTCAACTACATCTTTTCTGCCAGTTGCATTTAAATACCTTCTCATTGAATCATCGTACCCAAAAGTTGAAGTGGTTGCTCCAATTTCTGCACCCATGTTACAAATTGTCCCTTTTCCCGTACAAGAAAGTGATTTTGCTCCTTCTCCAAAATATTCAACAATTGCATCCCGTACCACCTTTTACAGTTAAAATACCAGCAACTTTTAAAATAATATCTTTTGGTGATGTCCATCCGTTTAATTTACCGGTTAACTTTACACCAATTAATTTAGGAAATTTTAACTCCCATGGCATATCAGCCATTACATCAACAGCATCTGCGCCACCAACACCAATAGCAACCATTCCTAATCCACCAGCATTAACGGTATGCGAATCTGTACCAATCATCATCCCCCCAGGAAATGCATAATTTTCTAACACCACCTGGTGAATAATACCTGAACCCGGTTTCCAAAAACCAATTCCGTATTTATTGCAAACTGAACTTAAAAAATTAAAAACTTCGCATTTGTGTATTGAATGACTCCTGATATCTTTATCAGCACCAATCTTTTGCTAGAATTAAGTGATCTGCATGCGCCGTAGAAGGCACTGCAACTTTGTCTTTACCTGCTTGCATAAATTGCAACAAAGCCATTTGTGCCGTAGCATCTTGCATAGCAACACGATCCGGATCAAAGTCAACATACGACTTACCGCGCGTAAATTCTTTTTGCAATGGATTGTCCCAAAGGTGTGTGTAAAGAATTTTTTCGGCCAATGTCATTGGCTTGTTTAAAATTGATCGCGCTTTTTCCATGCGTTCAGGGTACTGTTCGTACACCTTTTTGATCATGTCTATGTCGAATGCCATAATTTATGTAGTTATTTTTTAGTTATTAATCAATTGGGTAGCGAATTTAAGCAATTCCACAGTTATTGTAAAGTATTTTGGGCTTAAACTTATGTGTTTATAGAATAAAAAATTTACGGATTGTCAAAAAACAAACAAATGGGCACCACTTCGATATCGATTTGTCAAATCAATCATTTGAATAGAACCGATCGCGAAAAATAAGAAAGGCTATCTTTCTCAAACAGTCTTTCATTATCAATCACTAAAAATAGTACGCTTAATTGAACTGTATTAACCTAAGCTCGATTATTAAATGCAAAAAATGCAGGTTTTTAATAAAATAGTTGATATTTATTACAATCTCCTGCTACTAGTTTTGGAAAAATGGCACTTTTGACAATGTTTCCAAAATTATCTTTGCAGCTATATTCAACCGCATCAGTCTCACTCATTTTACCAAGATCCACAATGGTAAATAAACCTTCCGGTCCTGAACATTGAGGTATTTCATCTGCAAAATCAGCCGGTTCGAGAGATCCGATTATTTTATCATCTAAAAAGAAGGTTAATTCCGAAACTCCATCCGAAACCATAGCTTGTGCTGAAGTCACGTTGAACCAAGTTGTAAATTTGGCTTCATAATTGCAGGTACCATCATCTTTTTTAGCTTCCTCATTGTAATTTTTGGCATTTTCATCTGTACATCCCTCTTTTTTACATGAGGCTAGTCCGCAACCTACTATCAAACCAAATAATATTATCCTTTTTTTCATTCTTTTGTTTTTTTTAGCTGCAAAGTTTAAAAAATAAAAAAACTTTAGATTAAGTGTTAACCACATTTGGTAAGAAAAAGTACCGTTATTCACGCAAAAGGCTTTGGTGTTCGGTATTGACTTTTTAATTTTTTGATAAAACAAGTTCCTTCGTTAAGGTAGTGCTTCATTCCAAAACCATCTAAGAAGTTGGGCTATGCCAGTAGTTGTGTAGTCGCAGTTAATGGTTAAAAATCTAGTAAAACCAGTTCAATGAAATAGAACTACACTTATTTTGCTGATCGGGATAAAACTTGAAGTTTACGGCATAAATAAAATCTTGTGAATCATAACTAATAGAGCGCACGTTGTCTTTTAAACTTTCTTCAACACTTGGTTCGCCTAATCGTTTTACAATTGCACTTTCTTTCATTCCAAACCAACTTGCGTCACACGTTGAAATATTAAATTCGTCTACAGCATTTTTTAAATCTTTTTCAAAATTTTCATCACTGTAGCTTAGTACTTCCATAAAAATGGTTTCTACTTTACTTGTTTTTGCATTAACCCAAACAGAAATTGGTACGCGCTCTACACGGTTATAATAATATATAAATGCGGCTGAATCTGCTGAATATTCTCCACCAGTGAATTTACCCACTTTACTCTCTAAATTCAGTTCTTTTGAGCCGTATTTTATCCCCAAAAATTCGTCAAAGTCCTCTACTGTTAACTCATCACATGGAATAATTTCAACCTCATCCAACTCATTATTTTGAATTGTGGTGTTGCTATTTTCCTCATTTTCTGATCCGCCGCAAGCGGTTATTAAAAAAGAAATACTCAAGATTAACAATAAAAAATGTCTCATTTTGGTTGTTTTTTCTTCAAAGGTAATGGAAGTGTACAAAAAAGCAAAAGCAAGCATAGTGTAGTTTTTAACAAAAGATAACAATAGAATCAGTAACCTGTAAACTTTGCTCAATTATTGCGGGGTTTGAGGTGATTGCATAGAAACGGCACGCTAATTGCCACTATATTAATGTAATTAAAAGTAGGTCACTTTTGTAGCTTTTACGCCACACCAATAATTGACCTGCATTAAAACGAGCAACTATGATACTTTTTGCATTAAATACAGTAAACAAGCCCGCCAAAAGAGCGAGCCTGTCTGCTATTGATAAAAATTTATTAAAAATTGGACCAAAAGTGGCCTCAAAAAAAGGGATTAAAAAGGGTTTGTCGCAAAAACAGATAATTCCGGAATAAAACCTCTTCTGTCCATTTTTAGCGCGCCAACCATTGCATCTGCAATCTCTACAGGTGTTAGCTTATTTGGTTCTAGCGCACGCTCTTCTCTGTTTTCTTGGCTAAAAGCGGTTGGCACTTCTGAGGGATTTATTTGCATTACTCTTACATTGTGTGGGCGTAATTCAGCTTGCCAGCATTGACTTAATCCTCTCAACGCAAATTTAGATGCGGCATAAATGCTTCCATTTTTAAATCCTTTTTGCGACGCAGTAGATGCAATGTTTACAATATCTCCATAATTTTGCTTTTTAAACATTTTTGCTGCATGAGCCGCCATCATACTGGCCCCAAAAACATTTACCTCAAAAACGTTTCTCATTTTTTCACGGTCCATTTCATCAATCAATGCCCAATCACCAATACCTGCATTATTAATTAGCCCGTCCAGTTTTCCATATTTTTGTTGAACATGGTCATAAAGGGCTTCAATCTCATTGTCATTTTTTGCATCTGCATGAAATGGTTCTGCACCAATTTCTTTTGCAACAACGGCTAGCTTTTCTTTATCGCGCCCTGTAATCACAACCTTGGCTTCGTTTCTTATTAACGCCTCTGCCATTGCTTTTCCTAAACCGGAGCTACCACCGGTTACTATATAAATGTTGTCTTTCATATTGCTATTATTTTAATTGTTTTGCTTAAAATTTCTTAATTTCAGCGCCTTATCAAAGGTAGTAAACTTAATTGTATAGCCAATCTGCCCTAGCTTTATCTGCTGATGATCGAACAGCATTTTTTTCACCCCTTTAGCGCCTCCAAAGTCGCCCCAATAGTAACGAAACAGTTGATTCATAAAGATAACCCGGCTTTGATTATCTACCCGGCAGTTCGTCTCTAAATAGTCGCGCGTAGCCGTGCTCAATTCATGCTGTAAATTACTGTTGCTTAAAGGCTGAATAATTGGGCAACTTACCGCACCACAATTCAGAATAAAATGAATCCGCTTATCTGCTTTTTTTAGCCGAAATTGTTTTTCGAACTTATTTGGAAAAGGCACATTTAAGTACCCCAAACTGTATTTCCATTTAGAACGCCTTAAAATGCCGTGTTCTATTAACCTGAGTTCGGTTATAAAGTCAAAACTAACTGTTTCTCCAAATAAATTAATTTGCCTGAATTTAAAAAATTTGGACCAGTTTTTCTGAAAGTCAATTGGATTTTTTTCAACCACCAACTGAAAATAAGCATTGTAAAAATTACACCAAAAAGCAATCCGTTCACTATCTGTACACAGTTCATTTAAAGCATTTTGCTTGTTCGTTGTTTTTATTTTTCCTAATAAAAATTGTACGCTTTCTTCATTTTTTTGTTGAATCGCTTTTAAAAGTTGTATTGAATCTTCTACTAACATCTGTTTTCTAAGTCGATTTAGGAAGCATTAACTTACAGCCCTACAATCAATAGTATGCAAGGCATGCCGATCAATTTAAGGGGTGAAAACCGTCCTATTTCTGAAAAAAACACTACCTTTGCACCACTTAAATTCTCAAAGATATGTCGAAAGAAAAAACCGTTTCAGAATCAATTGACAAAAAGTACAGAGATGAAGTACTTGCTGACTTTAGGTTGGCTCGGATTTCGCGCGAAACTTCGTTATTAGGACGAAGAGAAGTGCTTGGCGGAAAGGCTAAGTTTGGTATTTTTGGTGATGGAAAAGAAATTGCGCAAATTGCCATGGCAAAGCAATTTAAAAACGGAGATTTTAGATCGGGATATTATCGTGACCAAACATTTATGATGGCGATTGGCGCGCTTACAGTGGAGCAATATTTTGCGGCACTTTATGCGCATACAGACATTGAGAAAGAACCAGCTTCGGGCGGGCGCCAAATGGGTGGCCATTTTTCTACCCGCAGTTTAAATGCTGATGGTTCATGGAAAAATTTGATGGAACAAAAGAACAGTTCTGCAGATATTTCGCCAACGGCAGGGCAAATGCCGCGTTTAGTTGGTTTGGCCTTGGCTTCTAAAGTTTACCGCAATGATAAGGCGTTGCACGGTATGACACATTTCACCAATAAAGGAAATGAAGTGGCTTTTGGAACCATTGGTGATGCCAGTACTTCAGAAGGCCCTTTTTGGGAAGCGATTAATGCCGCTGGTGTATTACAAATTCCGTTTGCAATGTCTGTTTGGGATGATGGTTATGGTATTTCTGTTCCAAAAAAATACCAGACAACTAAAGGCAGTATTTCTGAAGCTTTAAGCGGTATGCAGCGCACTGAGGACAATCCCGGATATGAAATTTTTAAAACAAAGGGATGGGATTATATTGGTTTGTGCGAAACGTACGAAAAAGCAATAAACCTATGCCGTAATGAACATGTTCCGGTTTTAATACATGTAGAAGAAGTGAATCAGCCACAAGGACATTCAACTTCTGGTTCGCATGAGCGTTACAAGTCTGATGAGCGCTTGGAATGGGAGCGCGACATGGACTGTATTGAAAAGTTTAAAGAATTTATTTTGTCTGCTGAAATTGCTACGGCTGATGAATTAGCAGAGATTGAAAACGAAGCGAAAAAGCACGTACGCACTGAAAAAGGAAAAGCATGGAGCGCATTTAACGGTTTAATTAATGCCGATTTGACAAAAGTTACGGGGTTATTAAACCAACTTGCAGAAACTTCTGAAAATGCGCCCTTTATTCAAAAAATTTCAGACGATTTAAAAAATACAATGGGGCCGATTAAGCGGGACATTTTTTCTGCAGCTCGCAAGGCGTTGCGCTACACCCGTGGTAAAAACTCTGCCCCAAAGCAAGAACTGGTGCAATGGTTGACAGATGCTACTGACGCTAATTTTGACCAATATTCATCTCATTTATATTCACAATCTGCAGATTCTGCTTTAAAAATTGATGGTGTTGACCCAATTTATGATGGTGATGAAAAAGTAGACGGCCGTTTGATTTTGCGCGATAATTTTGATGCGTTGTTTACAAAACATCCAGAAATTTTAACATTTGGAGAAGATGTTGGAAAAATTGGAGGCGTAAACCAAAGCATGGAAGGCATGCAAGACAAGTATGGCAAACAGCGCGTGTCTGATACCGGAATACGTGAATGCACAATTGTTGGGCAGGGCATTGGAATGGCCATGCGCGGATTGCGACCAATCGCCGAAATTCAATATTTAGACTATTTATTATACGCTATTCAAATCATGTCGGATGATTTGGCGACTTTACAATACCGCACAAAAGGCGGACAAAAAGCACCTTTAATTATTCGAACACGCGGCCACCGCCTGGAGGGTATTTGGCACTCTGGTTCACCCATGGGGATGATTTTAAATGCCATTCGTGGAATTTACGTTTGCGTACCAAGGAACATGACTAAGGCTGCAGGCTTTTACAATACATTAATTCAGGCAGATGAGCCGGCATTGGTTGTAGAACCATTAAATGGGTACCGCACAAAAGAATTAAAACCAACCAATTTTACTGAATTTAAAACTGAAATTGGTAAGGTTGATACGGTTGTGGAAGGTTCAGACGTAACATTGGTTTCGTATGGTTCTACTTTTAATATTTGCGAGGATGTTGTGAAGCAATTAGCTGCGGTTGATGTTTCTGTCGAATTAATTGATGCGCAGTGCTTAATTCCGTATGATCGCGGACATGAAACAGTTGCTTCATTGAAAAAAACAAACCGTTTGGTTATTGTTGATGAAGATGTGGAAAGCGGTGCCACGGCTTATTTGTTAGATCAAATTTTAGTCAAACAAAAAGGGTATTATCATTTAGATTCTGAACCGGTAACTGTTGCTGCTAAAGACCACCGCCCTGCTTATGGTACAGATGGTGATTATTTTAGCAAACCAAGTGCAGAAACTATTTTTGATGCTGTTTACCAATTGATGCATGAAGCAGACCCAGAAGGCTACCCTAGTATTTATTAACCTGAGTTATTTTACTGCTGTGCTTTATGCCCAAGTAGCGGTGTAGGGGTCGTATGTGCATTTTGCAGGTTTACCGTTTGCTTTATCGTCTTTGGTATAAGCACGACAATCGGTGCAGATGTATCGAAACTCACAGTCTCGGCAAATTTCAATGTCATTTTTACTGATCGACCCTATTTTTTGAAAAGCTGCTGTTTCAATTATTGTTTTAAAATCGGCTATTTCATTCGCTTGCCCAAAACGCGTTGCCATACTTGGACAATTCTTTAGTTGTCCTTTTTTGTCAATGGCTACTTTACCATTTAGGCATGTATTATGGTGCTGCGCTTCGGTATAAAAAGTAGTGTTTACAGTAAAATAAGTAGGGCTGACCACACCGCAATGTGTTTCATCTTTAATACACTGTTTGGTGTAATACACGCAATTTTTATCAATCAAAAATTCAACCTCTTCTACCGCTCCTTCGGTTGGTGCTGAATGTACAATCACCTGTACAATGCGGTATTCTTTGCGTACCAATCGTAAATAATCGTTGGTTGTGTTTTCATTTGAATGTTTTACCAATAGTTGAATGGAGTAAATGGCAGATTGTGAGAAATGATTTAAAATCCCCGTTAATTTTTCCATTGAAATCACGTCAAAAAAGCGTAATTCTAAATGTTCGCACCCGCAAATTTCTAACTGACGTGCAATATGCGCATAATCGTGATGCGACTGTGCGTCGTGGTCTACAATCGCGTTTTGAATGAGCACCGGAGATTTCCACGATAAATTTAGCGGCGGAAAAGAGCTGCCCTCAATGCTTTCAAAAACGTATTCATTTTTGATTAAAAACAACAGGTATTCGCTAATTGTATCATAAAAATCTTCACCATATTTTTGAGCCAGTTCATTAAGATTAAGCTGATCGTTCTCCATCAAAATCAAACAAAGGTCGGTCGGGATAAATACATAATTCGTTCTGATTAAATCGCAAATAATGCTGCGTCTTGCCCCTTGTACAGGAATGCATGACGCATGTAGTTGATAATATATGCGTTCATTAATTACCATGTTATGCAACGCGATATAAATTTAGGAGCCGGTTTCACCATTCCCTTTTTCGTTTGAAATTTATCCATTGCAACAAACTTTAGCAGCTTATTTCCTTTAACGGTTTTTTTATTTTTAAATACACATTTAGCTTTTTGGTAGTTTACCGGAATTAATCCGTCAAAACGCGCTAAATGAAATGCTAACTTTTCATCCATTTATCTGGTTTTATCAGTTTTAGGGCTATTTGTTCGTTAATTTGATAATGACAGGGCACTGCCACCATACCAAACTGCCCCACCGGATTAACCTCTAAAAAAACGGTCGCTCCACTTTTGGTCACCACCATATCTATTGAACCCGAATTTAACTGTAGCTCTTTCATTAATTTGGTCAATTGTTTTTTTAGTTTTTCCGTTAATTCGTAAGGCACGTTTCTGCTCGGTAGTTCGGGGTCATAATGCCTAAAATCGGTTTGTGTTTCTTTTTTATTTTGTGAAAAAATGGCCATAGGATAAAATTCTCCACATAAAAAGAAAATGCGCAACTCTATGGCTTTGTCTAATCGTTCTTGAAAAAGTGACGGAAAAAACGTAGGCGACAGTTCACTTGGTTTAAAAACCTCAGTATAACATAAATATTCAAAGGTATCTCCCCCATCTTTTAATGTATAACGGTGTCCGTTTTGAATGGCTTTTGAAACAATTGCTTTTTTATTTTTATGGAAAGCTTCAACGAATGATTTTTTAGTTGTGATGCAAGTTTCAGGTATAGTTAACCCCACTTTTTGCGCCATTAGCAATACATCTATTTTGTTTAAATCTGCAGTGCGAAAATCGCTGATATGCGGAAGCGTAGCCAACAACGCATGCAGTCCGTTTTTCAAAAAAGCCAATTCGTTTTGCATGTGTGTTGCAAATTGGTTGCCCAATTCGTCATCTTTTAATTTTAACACATTCTCGGTATATGCCAAATTTAAATTAGAACGCCTGTACCAGTAAGCTGTTAAATCAGTTGAATTGATAACTGTACCATCTGCTACACGCAATTGGAAAACGGCTTTATTATTAGCCCCTAGTTCCATTTTATCAATAAACAACTGTTGGCTAAAGTCTATGCGCAGCCACGGTTGATTATAATGGTTCAACCATTTAATAACTTCAATCGTTGATTGATCGGACGGTATGGATAAAATAAGTACCATAAAATGAAGCGGGTGTATTGAAACGCTACACCCGCATTCACTTTCTAACCTTTATCGGCTGCCAATGTTATTGGCCGCAGGTAAAACGGATTCGTCTCGCTGCGTATCGTCATGATAACTGCAATCTTCCCAAAAATACCATGTAGATTCACACTCTTGCGTTGGATTAGTCGTCATTACAACGGACGTTCCTCCGCGGGCAAAAAACTGCTCGTTTTTGGACAATTCGTGCTTTTTGAAAAGCTCATCATTGATTTTTTCCATCTTATATTTATTTATTGGTTACAGGTTAATTCGCTTACGCTTTGCATCATAAGCAATTAGAAAATAATTCTCTTTAATTTTTGGCACACATAGCCACTCTTTTTCTTTGGCTGTTTTTAGTTCTATTATATCTAACGGTATTCCTTTTTTTACTGATTTTTTATCGGCAAAAGCAGCAACCATAACGGGGTATGCTGCATCTTCCGGAATAAATTTCACCGGAATTAACGTATCGTTCGGTTTTAATTTCCACAATAACTGATGGTTGGGTTGATTGTAATTCGGATGAAAAATAGTGATATTAAACCGATTTCCTAATGGCTGAACAGCTTGCCCTTTTTCATCTACCAAGACAATTGGCTCATCTCCTTTTACCGCATTTACGTTAGTGTAAATGAATTGATTTACGGTTAACGAATTAATACCCGAAAATTCGTGTAGCCAACCTGCCATTGATTTCTCCCATGTATCGGGCATAATACCTTCATCATTGTGTGAAAAACCACAATAAATAAATGTTTTTCCATCTGGGTTCTCATCTAAATATTTCAAAATATTTTTTGCTTGATTCACTTCTCGTGCTTTATCATATTCGCCGGGAGCTTCATACGGAAAAATTTGAAAGCCCAATTGAAGCGCTTCTCGGATGAAATGACCAAAAGAGGGCTCAGCTAAATAATATCCGTTTCGCCGTTTAGGTTCACCCTTTAAATAAAAATGAGGCGCGTTGGTTAATGCCTCTATGCCTAATTTGGTATATCCCCTTTCTTTTAACCCTTTTAGCAAGTTTAAAGCGAACATACGGTGTTGTGGTTGATGATGCGCTTCGTTTAAAATAAGAATGGTTTTGTTTTCAGCCGCAGCCAACGTAAAACCAACTGCATCCACCGGATTGTATAGGTTTACTAAACTGTCTGCATTTGGGATAGCGCCATAATAAAAGTTTGCAGCGAGGTGTTCTGCACTTAATTTTAACCGGTCATAATCGGGTATAAATGCCAGTTTTGCATAATTGGTTTGCGTGGGTTCGCTTAATAAAATAGCAGAAAAAACATACCGATTGGTGCGCGATTTTAAAATGCTATTGCAACTTGTAGTGGTAAAAAAACAAAGGCAAAGCAGTATTATTTTGCAACTTGTTCGACGGGTTTTCATTTAAACGTACTGTGTTTTTGATAATTTGGGTTAGTAGCGAATTCAAATATATAAAATTTTAAATTAACTCAAAATATATTTCATATTATTTTAAAAATTAAATAGAAACCCTTGACTTGAGCATATTGCGTTCAAAATTTTAACTTTGCAGTACTTCAATTATAGATTTATGAAATTAGCAACACTAAAAAATGGAAATAGAGACGGTCAGTTGGTGATTGTTTCACGCGATTTAAAAAAGGCTGTACACGCCAAAAGCGTACCAACCTTGCAAAAAGCATTGGACAATTGGGAAACGAATGCACCGCGTTTGCAAGAAGAATATAATGCATTGAATGACGGAAATGCTGAGGCTATTTTTGATTTTGACGAAACGGCCTGCACTTCTCCTTTACCACGCGCACCACAGTGGTTAGATGGTTCTGCTTATGTAAACCACGTGGAATTGGTGCGAAAGGCAAGAAATGCTGAAATGCCTCCAAGTTTTTGGGAAGACCCGTTAATGTATCAAGGTGGTTCTGACACTTTTTTAGCGCCGCGTGAGGCTATAAAAATGGAAACGACGGATTGGGGAATAGACATGGAAGCTGAAACTGCGATTATTACGGATGACGTTCCTATGGGAATAAAAAAGGAAGCGGCATTAGACAAAATTCGGCTGATTATGCTTGTGAATGATGTTTCGCTACGCGGATTAATTCCACAAGAATTAGGCAAAGGATTTGGTTTTGTACAGTCCAAGCCTTCCAGCGCATTTTCGCCTGTGGCAGTAACGCCGGACGAATTAGGCGAAAACTGGAAAGACGGTAAAGTAGATTTAACCATATCGGTAGATTTAAATGACCAGCCCCTTGGACGCGTACACGCGGGTGAGGATATGACCTTTAATTTTGGAAAGTTAATTGAACATGCTGCAAAAACTCGTCCGCTAAGTGCCGGTACTATTATTGGATCGGGAACAATTTCTAATAAAGATAAAGATGGCGGACCCGGGAAACCAATTAATCAGGGAGGCTTAGGATATTGTTGCCTTGCTGAAGTGCGTATGGTGGAAACGATTTTACACGGAAGCGCTTCTACTCCATTTATGTCATTTGGTGATCGGGTGAAGATTTATATGAACAATACGGCTGGTGAGTCTATTTTTGGTTATATCCACCAAGTTGTAGAAAAGTATGATCCGCCGAAGTAGGTCAAAGAAACAAGGATTAAAAAAAAATGACAGCCGGCTTTTGGCTGTCATTTTTTTGTTTTAAGTAATTATTTCTAAAAGATATTCTCCCACATTTTTTTTGCAGAAATAAAAAAGAGAATGCCTAATGAAACAATAATTATTGAAGTAATTGTAACAGTTAGCATAGACAATAGGGCGTATTAGTAAAACAATAATTGGTCAAAGCACTAATAGGGACAATATACGAAAGACTAGTTGTACCTTGCTTTGCGCTTATTAAACGAAAGAATCAATCGTTTATTATCTAAATTTTAACATTTTTTTTGAAATTGCCTTTTTTTATAATTTTTGAGCTATTTTTTTATGAATTGAGAGGTACAGGGCATATCATTTTCCCAAATGGTTAGGGTGTAAATTCCACTTGGTAATTGCGTTATATCAATGCCCCCATCTGCCATTTGATGGACGTGTATTATTTTTCCATCTTTCGATTGAATTTCGATACGTGAGGTGTTTTCATTTACGGGTTTTCGCAGATAAATTATGCCGGCAGATGGATTGGGGAAAATTCCAGCGCAATTTTTATTCGCAGGTTTAAAAACCGGGAGAGATTCCTCTATAACTGTATAAACAATCACTGTACTTTCGGGACCGTCTTTCAACAGGTATATTTTTTTACCGTCATTGGCAATGGCAATATCACGCAACCGCCCGTTTACGGCTTGATCTTCTGCAAAAAATAATTTTGGATTTGGGTTTTCTGTCGTAAAGGGCATTAATTCACCACCTGACCCTAGTTTAAACTGAAACAGCTGTCGATTAGTTGATTCGCCATCTTTTAACGTAACCACCAAAAAACTATTTGTCCATTGCGGAATGGCTGTTGAACCATAATACACGCCATCAGAAGGCGCGACGGTACACCAATCCAAATAATTTTCGCTACCGGAAACCGGCGTTGAGCACCAAGAATAAAAAGCCTCTACCAAACTATCGTTAGGCACATCTGGGTGGGGTGTGTAATTTTCAATGTATTCTTTTTCTCCGGGGTGGTTATTGTCTGCATGGTAACCGCGCACATTTTTCCAACCATAATTCATTCCTTTTATCAAACGGTTAATTTCATCATCTGTTTGGTCTCCATGCTCAATACTAAACACAGTTTCAAATGGTTTGTAAAACATCAACCCTTGCGGGTTTCTATGTCCACGGGTGTAATATGAGTTGTTTGGAATTGGGTTGTCGGCCGGAATTGAACCGTCCATATTAAACCGGTGAATTTTACCATTTTTTGTATATGGATTTTGCGTAAAATTATTGGGGTTTAGGCTTTGGTCTGGGTTGCAACTGGGGTTGCTATCTTCAGAAGAACCGTTGTCACCAACGGTTAAGTATAAAAAATAACGGTTGCCTTGCTTTACAGCTAACAATCTACCGCCCAAATGATCGTAACCGGATGGAATATTGGTCACAATCGTGGTATCTTCTATTACTTCTTCCGCGAAAGCATCCCACTTTAACCGTCTAATTTTAAATTTAGTAGCGGGTTCCGCATCTGTCCCGCTATTGTATGAATGCACAAAGTACATATAAGCATTGTCCGGATTTTCAAAATTAGGGTGCAAGGTTAATCCCAACGTTCCTGCACCAATTGACGGGTTAAAACAATGCGGAGAATCCTCTAACGGTGAACCATTAAAATAATCAGCTGCGGCATAGACAATTGTTTGTTCATTCGTTGACGGATCAAAACGAATTACATGTCCAACCACATCCGTAATGTACAAGTGGTCATCCGGACCAACAGTCATTTCCCACGGTCTTTCTAATGCAACTGGTAAAACAGAACGCGTAAAGTTTTGTGCATTGCCATTTCGTATTCCTCCAGTTAAACTAGTTATTATAAAAATGAGGTTAAACAGGTACTTTTTCATAGTATAATATCGCATAAATTGGGGGAATGGTTGGGTAATCGCCTATTTTATCTGCAATTAGTCGTACCTTGCAAAAAATTACAGTTCTATGTGGCGTTGTGTTGTTGGTTTTTGCCTATTTTTTTTATTGATAAATGAACCCGTGAATGCGCAAACGTATACCAAAATAGAACATACGCCAGCCATGTTAAGCCATTTCAATTTTGAAGGGGCTAAATTTGAAACGCATTCCGCCAATGTAATTAAAACTATTTTGACTTTTTTTGAAGAGGACAGCATCTCCCGCGATTTAAAATTCATAGCCGTTTATCGCCCTTCTGAAACCGCTATTTACTCAATTTCTGCACGTCCTGGCTTAGCAAAAAATGAAACTGGAAAATTGTATAAACAATTAAATGCGCTCAAAGCTCCACCAGCATTATATATGAACTATGTTAGCCAGGTAAATTTTGACATTAAGGGTGGAAATAAACGTGCAAATGTAGGCTACACTCCGCAGTTATATGATTTTAATGCAGCCGACCGATCAGCTTATGTTGATGCACCGTTAGACGAACAATTCAAAAATATTCAACAGTGGATTTCTAAACAAGCTTTTCCGCTATTTTTAAAAAGTGCCGGGCTGCGTAACGATTGGTTGAATACAATTGATTTAAAAAAACCTACCATGGGGAATGCTACGACTATTTTAAATTCAAACTATTGGAAAAATGTATCCAATACGCCAGATGAAATAAATCATAAAATAGCCGCGCGCATTTTTTTATTAGCCTACGAAGGGCGTTTTCAATATGCAAAAACGTATATCAACATTTTTTATAATAGTGCAGAACTGGCAACGTGGACGCGTTATTTATTAGACGAATTAATGAAACGGATCCAATATTATGACCAAAATGAACAACATTGGGCAAAAAACCTGTATTACACCAAACTGGCCGGTAACGCACCAAAGGCTATTGAAGAATGCTATGAACTATTAGAATTTAACCCAAATAGTGAGCGTGCATTGGCTAATTTAATTGAAACACAAGCCATTTATCAATTGGATTCTTCGTTTGATTTTAATGCTTACGAACAGCGCTTATTTAAAAGCAACCCTATGATTGGTTATGTATTTTTTGTTTGGTCTAAAGAAGATGCTTATCACCAACGCATTCGCGAAAATAGCACCAACCTATTTATGGATCCGGAGTCGTTAGAGGCTGATTTATTTACCTTTTTAGAAAATGCTATTGAGTTAGAAGATTATGGCATGGCAGGTGATTTAGCCCGTTTGCTATTGCGACATGAACCACTGACCGGAGACGGAAAAAATTATGAAGATCAAGACCAGGTAGTTATGAATTATTACAATTATGCGTTGGCAAAACTTGGCATAAAGCATGATGATAAGCATTACCCAACACTGAAAAAACGGGCTGTAAAGCGGATTGATCGTAAACTGGAAAAACGAATGAAAAAAAGTGCTGTTTACCAACAGTTTAATCCTAATTTAATTACTAATGATTCCTTTTAAATTAATCATAACAGGGGTTGGTTTAATTTGTGCGGCAGTTGGCTTTTGTCAAACGTATACAACCACAGAAATAACCGCATTGCTAACTCCAATTAATGAAAGCTCGGGGCTGTTAATTTTAGATGACCGCGTTATCACCCATAATGACTCTGGAGATGATGCCTTTTTATATGAAATAAGCGAAGTAACCGGAGCAGTAGAACGAACTGTTGCCGTACCAAACGCCACAAGCGCAGATTGGGAAGACATTTGTAAAGATGACAATTATATTTACATTGGTGACATTGGCAACAACGCTGGTTCACGCACGGATTTAATGATTTTCAGAATTTTGATTGATGATTATTTGACTACACCAAACGATACAGTGTTTGCCGATACAATTGCCTACAGTTATGCCGACCAAACAAGTTTTGAACCTGCTGTTTACAGCACAAATTATGACGCCGAAGCATTAATTGCTTATAACGATAGCCTTTACCTGTTTACCAAAAACTGGGTAAATTTCAAAACAAATGTATACGCCATTCCCAAAACACCCGGAACATACAGTGTTACAATCAGGGACAGCATTAACACAGAGGGCCTTGTAACTGGTGCTGACTATGATGCCGAAAAAAATGAAATTTTGCTATCGGGCTATACTATTTTTAACCCTTTTATTTATTTGGTTAAAAATTTTTCTGGCACCGGTTTTTCTGAAGCTGAAGTGCTTTTTAGAGGTGTTCCCTCTTTACCAGGGTCAATACAAGTAGAAGGATGCGCAGCTTTAGGCAACCACACTTATTACGTAAGCTCAGAAAATGAAGATGGTGATTTACCCTATTTAACTAAAATAACTTTTACGAGCTTTAGTTCAGTTAAAACGGAAGATCCTGAACATTTGAGCCTTTACCCAAATCCTGCTCAGGATGTATTGGTTTTGAATCCCGAGCTAACCAATGGACGATTTGAAATTTTGTCTGAAACGGGGGAAGTTTTGATGCGTGGTAAACTTACCTCAACCATTAACATCCAACAATTGCCCGCCGGTAATTACTTTATAAGAATAAGTAAAGCAGACGGTCAAAAAACGGCTTGTGTGCAATTCATAAAAAACTAGGCACCAACTTTAGTTTAGCGGTTTTTACGCCACAACGAAAAATCTTCTTCTAACGGTTTAAGCGTTGCACTTTTTGATTGATCTTTAAACAAAAAATAAGCATCTTTCTGTAATTCTTTTGAAGCCTCAATACGTAAAACGTCAGGTGTAAAATGTTCGTTTACAAAATTAATGGTGAAGGTTCCGTCTCTAAACGCTGCATGGTCAATAGCATAACGGCAAAAGCCCAGCGTAGTACTAAAACCGGCAATTTCGTAATTGTTAATGGCTTCAATTGTTTTTTCAATGGCTTCATCACGGTTTTTGCCGTGTACAATTAATTTTGCTATCATAGGATCATACGCCAATGGTATTGCCATGCCTTGCTCATAACCATCATCTACGCGCACGCCAAGCCCTGTTGGACGTTTGTAGTGCACGAGTGTTCCTAAATCGGGTAAAAAATTATTTTCCGGATCTTCTGCATACACCCGAATTTCTATTGCATGCCCCACCAGCTTCACTTCTTCTTGTGTATACGAGAGGGCTTCTCCGCGGGCAATTTTAATTTGCTCTTCTACCAAATCAAGCTCCGTTATCATTTCTGTTACAGGATGTTCTACCTGTAAACGCGTATTCATTTCTAAAAAGTAAAAATTCTTGTCTTTATCCAACAAAAACTCAACTGTACCTACACCTTCATAATCACATGAGCGCGCTACATTTACAGCAGCTTCTCCCATTCTCTTCCGCAGCTCTGGATTTAACGCTGGTGAAGGTGCCTCCTCTACCACCTTTTGGTGCCGCCGTTGAATTGAACATTCACGTTCATGCAAGTACAATACATTGTTGTGCTGATCTGCAATAATTTGAATTTCTATGTGCTTCGGTTCCTGTACAAATTTCTCAATAAAAACAGCTCCGTTTCCAAAAGAAGAAACAGCCTCTGAAACAGCCCGATCAAATTGATTTTCGAAATCTGCGCTTTTTTCCACCACACGCATTCCTTTTCCGCCTCCACCGGCAGATGCTTTAATTAAAATAGGGTAACCTATTTCTTCCGCAATTTTTTTCCCCGCAGCAATGTCGGTTAGTTCTTCATCCGTACCGGGCACCATTGGTACGTCAAATGCTTTTACAGCTTGTTTGGCATCTAACTTATCGCCCATTACATCTATTGCTTTGGTAGACGGGCCGATAAATTTAATTCCCGCAGCCGTTACTTTTTCAGCAAACGTAGAATTTTCAGACAAAAATCCATAAGCGGGGTGAATTCCATCTGTGTGTGTTTGCACGGCTACATCTATAATTTTCTGCATGTTCAAATAACTTTCAGAAGGGGTTGCCTCACCTATGCAGTACGCTTCATCCGCGTAGCTTACAAAAGGTGCATTTGCGTCTACATCTGAGTATACGGCTACACTTTCAATGTTCATTTTACGCAAAGTTTTCATTATACGTAAAGCTATTTCTCCTCTGTTTGCTACTAGTACTTTTTTCATATCAGATGGCTTATTTTCGTCTTTAGTTAATTGTTTTGTTTGCAATAACGCTTCTAGCTAAAGGCTGCGTTATTCGTTGCTATTATTTTCTGTTTCTTTTTTCGGATTCTCTTCCTCTTTTTCTTCTTCTTTTTTCTCGCCTTCTTGTTGTTCGCCTTCTTTCTCCTTTTTCTCTTCTTCGGTCTCCTCTTTTTCCTCTTCTGTTTTTTCGCTCTCCTGCTCGGTTTTTTCACCCTCTTTTTGCTGCCCTTCGCCTTCTTCTTTTTTATTCTCTTCTCCCTCTTGTGTGCCTTCTTCTTTTTCGTTCGTTTCTTTCAATAGTTTTTCAATTTCCGGGTTGACTTTTTTGTTTTTTGGCGTCAACTCATCTTCTTGCTCTAACCGCTCCAATGCACCTTCAACCGGAACTTTTTTACCATCTTGCGTTGTAGTTTTGTAATCCACATCATTCTCTTTGCTTCTAAAAATGTTTAAAAAGCCTTGCAGCAGCTTAAATTCGCGAGCAGTATTAAAGGTTTCTTCATAATGTAAACCAACACCTTGTGTAAATGGTCCTTTCTCAGAGTCACTTCCGGTATTGGATTCGTTAAAAATTTTCACGGTAAACGTACCGTCCTCATTCAGCCTATACTCCACCACCACGTCTCCAATTATAGCCCCATTTGTTTCTTCGTCTCCAGAAACAACCCCCAAACTTGTTTTAATTGTAATGCGTTCCCCAACTTGCGTTTGGAAACCAACGGCTGTTTTACCTTCTTCAATATCTGCGGAGAGGTCATAATTATCGCCAATATTATCCAATATAGTATTTACCTGCCCTTCTGCAATGTTATAAGCCGCATTATTTCCACCGCCGGACGCTTGATTACTTTCAGAAGCCAGAAAACGATTTAGTACCAACAAGGCAAAAAACTGTTTGTTCAGCCGGTCTTTATCTGAATTTAAAGCGGACAACGCAGCTTGTTCAATGTCATCTGCATTTGGCGCAGCAATTGAAAAACCAAGTGCAGGGCTCATAAGTGTATTGCTCATACTTAACGTACCAATTACAATTTGTTTATCGTCACTTCTATCTTCTATCCCCGGTGGTAAAATTGGATCAATGGAGGTTTCGCGGGCAAAATCTGCCTTGATATCAATGAATGCGTCGTACGGTGATTTGGTCCAGGCGACGGTACTTCCGTTGCGAATTTGAAAATCTTTTTTGACGAGCCCCTGTAAACGCATAAAGTAGTTACCATCTAAAATAGTGTATTTTCCATACATGTCCATTTCGCCATATTCGTCCATGTTTAGGTTAATTACACCTTCACCGGAATTTACCACAATTTGATCTTCGTAAATTGGATCAAATATGATGGTGGCTTTCGCATCTTTGGTCACGTTAAACTTCATGTTTAAAACCAAACCGGACGATTGTATTCTGCTGTTGGCATTATCTAAACTGTCTGGGTTATAGCGCGGGATAATTGTATCGAACACAATAAATGATGACTCTTCTAAATCACCTGTTCCAAATATGGCTAATTTGATGTCTGTGCCAGGGCGTGTGGTGGCGTTTACATTAATTTCTGTTATGGCATCATAACCAAAAATATTAACATCACCAGAAATATAAGCCTTACCATAGTATAAATCGCCGTCGCGGTATTCTGTATCCATTACTAAAAAGCGTCTTGACAATCGCGGGCTGTCCATGTCTAACGTGATATCATAATTCCAGTCTGCCCAATCGTAATGATAAATTTGCATTTGTGCTGATGCGCTATTGCCTTCCTGGTCATACAAATCCATTGATTCAACAATTATTTCTCCGTCTGCCATGTCTATTCTGCCAGAAGCCCCAAACGTAACGTTGAACATGGGGACAAGGACGGAAGCGTCTACTAATTCCAAACTTCCTTTAATAATTGGATCGGTTAGTTCTCCCGTAATTTTTAAGCGACCATCTAGAATACCGTCAATTTCTTTATACAATTCGGGATCTGAAAATGCATTTAAAAAACTTATGTCAGTGTAATCAAATATGATGTCAACATTCACGTTGTTTTTTTCTTTATCGGCATAATAATCTCCTTCAAACTTCAATGTTTCTTTACCCTCGCGGTTTAAACTACCGTTAAGTGAAACACTGTTGGTGTTTTTATCCCAGGTATTTTCAATGCTTAAATCCCCTACTAATTCATCATCTACCTCAAAATTGGCAGCTTTTATGGTAGACTCGAAACGAATTTCGTTGTAAATATCCGCAACTCCGCCATCAATATTTAGCGTGCCGCCAATGCTCGTTCCGTTTCCTAATAACCCGTTTAAATCAGCTAAATTAAAATCTTTGACATTAAAATAAAGCCAATCTTCCGGGTTTTCAGATATAATTCCATTAACACTCACAACGCCCGTTCCGCCAGAAATTGCAAAATCGGTAAACTCTATTTTTTCACTGTTGTAAAGTACTTTTGATTCGGAGCTTAAGTCCCATTTTTGTCCTTTTAAGAAAAAGAACGACGGTTTAAATTCTGTTAAAATGTCCTTATCTTCTTGTATGATGGTTTTAAACGCAAATAAACCAGGCTCAATTTGTCCATCTCCATCCCACCCAAAGTTTGTTGAAAAGGAGTTGTCCTTCACATAAGAAAATAAGGCTAGATTTGTGGCATGTAAACTATCTGAAATTTCTACATAAGCCACTTGATACTGCACGTTGGCGCGTAAACTATCAAAATAATTATTCAACCGTATGCCTTCAAAAAGCATCTCTTCGTAGCGCACACTGTCCACTTGTACGTCAATATCTAACTTTAAATCAGCCAAGCTGTAGCTGGACGTAATAATAGCTCCGGGCGCTACATACAACTTTTCGTCTACAAAAGGTAATAGTGAGTTAATGTTTTTTAAATCAATGCGTAGGTCAAAAAACTCACTTTTTGTAGCGCTAATGTCTGTATCTTCAACCAAATGGTCTACAACACGGGCTAACTGGTGCTGTACCACCGGCCAAATATCAATCAAGTCAAAGCGTCCGGTTAGTTTCGCATCAAGCAATTCAGATCGGATATCAATACTATCAGAACGTTCACCACGATCTACCACTAAATCCAATTGATCCAATTGAAAATCAGTGCCACTTTGTTCAAAATGTAAGTCTCTCACGCGCATATTTCCAACTATTTTATTAATGTCTGTCCCTTTAATATCTACATGAATGGAATCAATATGCAGTGCTGTTTGCATGCTGTCTGGCGTAAAGTTGAGTTTAGATAAGTTTGCACTGTCTAAATGCATATCAAACTTAAAACTCATGTCGTTCAGGTTAATTTTACCATTGTAATTCATGGCTAAATTTTTGTCGCGTACATCTATGTTTCCAATAAATTGGTTATCCTCAAAATGACCGCGCTTAATAATAATGTTTTGATAATCGTACCCATTTAATGTTAAAGTAGAAAAACGACCATCAAAATTAAGGTTAATGTCTTCTGGTGCAAAACCTTTAGAAGCCCGAATGGTCAGATAACCGGAAGATGTCCCCAACATATCGCTACCAGAAAGGGCTCTTAAATTTAACCGGTCTACAATTAAATCTTTTTTGTTTTGACCAATGCCTTTGTAATGATACAATCCATCCTCTTTTACCTCAAAGGCTAAACCATTTTCTGACGATAAATTTCCAAGTGACGAGTAAACGCTTCCATCTACCTCAAACTTATTCATGCTTCCGTCGAATGTCAAATCTTTCAACACAATGCGACCAGCACCACTAATATTCTCTGGAAGTTTTATAAAATCTTCTCCTTCTAAAAATGGCGTTAGCCTTAAACGTTGAATGTCTGTTGTAGTGGTTTGGAAAATTTTTATGTTTTCAGAAAACTCTGCATTCGGGTCATCTAAATTTGGAATTTGCAAATCACCTTTAATTATGGTAGAATCTAACAGTGAAATGTCTGTATTGTTTAGTTTCATGCCGTAAACAGGGCCTTCAAAATCAACATTATTCAGCCTTACTACGTCTACCATTCCGCGCAGGTTAGGTACTATTATTGACAAATCTTTTAAATCTATAATGGAGTTATTTACCGCCCCGGCTAGGGAAACATCATGTACAAAGTTTTCAAAATCAGCCGTGCCATTTGGTGTACGCATAACTAATGAATCGGCAATTAACTTTGAATTATTAAACCCAAACTCCAATTCCTTTAACTGCACAATTTTGGGGCTGTACTTCAAATCTGTTGTGAGTTTACGAATGGCAAGTCCACTTTTCTTCTCAATCATTTTTAAGTTGGCAATGTCCACCAAAATTGCATCTCCCTGTAATTCAAAATTGGTAAACTCACCGGACAACCTGTTAATGTCTAAGTTTGCATAATCTAACCCATATTCAACAGGCTCTGCATTTTCATCATGGTAAGAAAAATCAATCTGGTCTAACGTAAACTTTCTGACCAGCACATCAAATTCGGTAGATGTTGTGTCCTCATCCTCTTTGTCAGAAGCAAAATAATCCACCAAATGCTGAAAGTTAAACGTTGTATCACCTTCGGCTTTGCGCAGGTTCACGTTTGCTTTTTCTAGCCTTACCTCATCAATATCCACAAATGATTCGCTAATGCTAAAATCTGCAATATTTATGTGCAAGGTTTGGGTATAAAGCAGGGTATCTTTAAATTTATCCTCAACAAAAACACCTTCAATATCCACACGGTCAAAAAACACAATGTCAACCCTGTCTATATTAATTTCAGTTTGCAACTCATTACTTAGGAAAGCTGCTGCTTTTTGCGCTAAAAAAGTTTGAAACCAGGAGGTTCTAATTCCGAACGCCACAAGGATGAGCAACAGCACAATAAGTTCTACAAGAACATGTAATGTTCTGCCAATTCCTTTCAGTATTTTAGCTAATATCGTGATTTCGATTAATTTTGCGTAAAAATAATAATTCTGGACGGTAAAGACACCATAATTTTAGGAATAGAATCATCTTGTGATGACACTTCTGCTGCTGTTTTAGTGAACGGTAAAATATGTACAAACATTGTTGCGGGACAAAAGGTTCACGAGTCATTTGGAGGGGTTGTGCCGGAGTTGGCTTCGCGAGCGCACCAACAACACATCATACCTGTGGTGGACGCGGCACTTAAAGAGGCGAAAATTTCAAAAAATCAGTTGGACGCTATTGCATTTACCCAAGGCCCAGGGTTTACTGGGTTCATTAGTTGTAGGTGCAAGTTTTGCTAAAAGTTTTGCGTTAACGTTGGGCATTCCGCTAGTGGCTGTTAACCACATGCAAGGCCATATTTTGGCACATTTTATTAAAAATGATGCGGAACGTTATCCGCGTTTTCCTTTTATTTGCTTAACCGTTTCTGGCGGGCATACACAACTTGTTTTGGTAAAGGATTATTTTGACATGGAAATTTTGGGGCAAACGATAGATGATGCTGCCGGCGAAGCGTTTGATAAAGCAGCAAAAATAATGGGGCTTCCCTACCCCGGTGGGCTCCTTAATTGACAAGTATGCCAAAGACGGAGATGACAACCGTTTTTCTTTTCCGGTTTCTAACCAAAAGAGGTATGATTATACGTTCAGTGGGCTAAAAACGAGCATTTTGTATTTTTTACAAAAAGAAATGGCGAAGGACCCTGAGTTTATAGCCAATAACCGAAATGATATTTGTGCATCATACCAACGAACAATTATACAAGGACTGTTTAAAAAACTAGTGAAAGCCACTCGCGATTACAACATTAAAGATGTTGCCATTGCAGGAGGGGTTTCTGCAAACTCGTTATTGCGCAGTGAACTGGACCGAATTGGAAAACGCGAAAATTGGAACACGTTTATCCCTAAGTTTGAGTATTGCACGGACAATGCTGGAATGATAGCAATTGCGGGTTATTATAAATTTTTACAAGGTGATTTTGCAGACCAAACTATTGTTCCTAATCCACGGCTTAAGTTTTAAACTAAGTTAACCGCCTCCATTAAAATTTCTTTTTTTCGTCGTGAAACAGCAATCACTTCACCGTTGTTTAGCATTATTTCTGTGCGCGAATTGTGCATGATTTTTTTGATTCCTTTTTTGGCGACTAAGTGCGATTGGTGCACCCGCAAAAAGCCATAATCGACTAATAAACGTTCGTATGATTTTAACGTTTTACTCGAAACTATTTTATCGCCATTTACCAAATAAATCTCCGTATAATTACTATCAGATTGACACCTCAAAATTTCGGAAACTGCTATAAGCCGCGTTTCTTCATTTGATTTTATGGCTATTTGATTATTTTGAGCTGACGCGAACTGTTTTGTTTTTTTTAAAGCGGCAGAAATTTCCAATCGGTACTGTAAAACAATTTGGCGAACCACTTCACTTTTAACCGGTTTTTCAATAATCTCAAATAAGCTCTTTTTATCCCCACAAATTTGCATACTCGTCATTAAAACAACCTTCATGTGTTTACCTCTTATACTTCGCCATATACGTAGCGCCTCTTTATCGCATAAATTAAGACTTAAAAAAACAATATCTATTGATTGATTTTTAACGATTTCAATTCCTTTCTCTACAGAGGCTACTTCGAAAATAAGATCTGATTTTAAACAGAAATTAGCGACAACCAGCTTTAATTCTGACTGGTCGACAGGGTTAGGGTCAACTATAAGTAATTGCATTTTTTGGGTTAAACAGGGTTACTTTACTCAAATATAACTAAAAAGCACCACTTTTCATAACAGGGCACTTTCTATTTGGTTTGTTCCTTTTCACTTAAAATACCTAACCGAATTATCAGAAAAAAAACCAAATTATAAAAAGAACTTACCATTTACTCATTGTTTGGGTGAAAATTTTTCGAACTGTTTAGATTAGCGACAATATTAATATAAACAACACTTATGAAAAATTTAAAACATTTAGCGGCTGCGCTCCTATTGGGAGCGGGCGTTAGTGCTTCGGCACAATGTGAAAACCTCAACGGGGACTTTGAGGATTTTGCGGGATCTATTGTAACTTCGCCAAATGCTTCGGCGATTAATTGGATCAACAACGATTTAACAAATTGGTTTGTATCTCACGGGTCACCAACAACGGGTGCGTCCCCTTCTACAAATATGTGGATGTGGTCGTACAACGGAAGAGGTGAAGGTGTATTTACCAACCACACATTTACTGCCGGACAAACGTATACATTAACGTATGACTTATGGCGAGACGGTACATCTAGCCCCGACTCTGAATTTAGAGTAGAGTTAAGTAATTCAATGGTTGTAAGAACCACCGAAAACAACTCTTATCCAACAGTGGCCGGTAACCTAAGTTTAACAACGCAGCCTTGGACAGGCACAGGTTCTTGGGTGACAATTACAGAAACATTTACACCTGCAGCAAATTACTCTCAATTATGGATGCATCCTTATTTAGCTGGATTACCAGATCCCTGGCAAGCAGCAGCTAGAATTGACAATGTTTGTATTGTTGAATTAGCGACAGATCCTTGTGGGTTTGAGCCAAGATTTGATGTTGATTACAAAGAAGAATGTGTGGTCACTTTCATTAACTCAACTTCAATTCCCGCCGGCTTAACTGTATTAAGCACAACATGGGATTTTGGTGATGGTTCAACAGCAACAGGAGATGTAGTAAAACACTTTTATAATGATGGAACAGGTTTTTATGAAGTATGTATGACGATTTGGGCAATTAATGAAGATGGCGAATGCTGTCAATTAACGACCTGTATGGAGATTGATGCTCCGGAATGTTCGCCGTGCGAATTTATCGAGCGTGGTGAAATTAAAGTAACAGGAACAAATCCGTTTACGTTTGAAATTATAGGTTTACCGACTGGTATGGGTGATATTTTAGGATACCACTGGAATTTTGGAGACGGCACAACTGGAACGGGATCACCAATTTCGCACACGTATACTAAAGGCGGTGGATATGAAGTTTGTGTAACAATTTACTACTATGATGAAAAAAGCCGTGAGTGCTGTAGCGCTACGATTTGTACAAGCGTAGAGGTAAAAGATGTGCCTAAAGGAATGGTACCTAATAATGATTTTGAAGAAGGAAAAGCGCCGATAGGATCAAGCGAAAGCCAAAAAGTAGGAGCAGCTAGCCAGGTATTGGTTTCGCCTAATCCAAGCAACGGAAAATTCAGAGTTGAAATGAGAGACGGAACAATCATTGATAATGTAACGGTGATAAACCAAGCAGGACAAGTGGTTTACCAAACGGTAACGTCAAACATTAGCGGAAACGTATCATTGGACTTAAGTAATTTAGATAAAGGAACGTACTTCATCATCTTAAACGACGGTGACGAAACAACACGTGAATTTAGCAAATTGATTATCCAATAAGCTTTTTTGAATAACCGTAACAGGTTAAAATACAGAACAGGCAACTTAAATTAGGTTGCCTGTTTTTTTTGTAAATAGTTAAAGTAGCTGCCCACTACGTTCAGTCGTTTCGTGCTTATTCAGCTGTAACAGCCTTGGTTTTTAACCCGAACTTGTCCTCAGCCATTTCAGAAATATACTCGCCAATAGCTAATGAAGCCGTTGCAGCAGGAGAAGGAGCGTTTAATACGTGAATACTATCTGATGTATGCTCGATTCTAAAATCATCTCGTGTATCTCCGTCAGCACCAAGCAGCAATGCACGCACGCCTGACCGCCCTGGTTTGATATCATCCATTTCTAATGACGGAATCATGGTCTGCAATGTTTTCAAAAATAGTTTTTTCGAAAATGCCCGTCTGTACTCATTAATACCAAATTTTACATTTCCAAAAAACAGTTTCCATGTTCCTTTGTATGACAAGGCATCCATTGTGTCGCGAAAGCTAAAATCTGTTTTACCATACCCTTCACGCTTAAATGTAAATACGGCGTTTGGTTCACATTCTGTTTCTCCATTCGTCATTCGTGTAAAATGCACACCTAAAAATGGAAAATCCGGATTAGGAACCGGGTAAATTAAGTTTTTCACCTTGTGTTTGGCCTGATCTGTTAACTCATAATAATCCCCCCTAAAGCCCACTACTTTTTCTTTGAGTTCAACGCGGTCTTTCTTCGCCATTCTATCAGCTTGTAACCCCGCGCAAAAAATCAATTTTTTAGCTTTTACAATTTTCTTCTCCGTTACCACCTCTTTGTGGTCTGCTTTATCATTAATGGCAATTACCTTTTCGCCTAACACCAGTTTAGACTGTGGCTGTTTTCCAATGGCCACCTCTGCCATTTTATTTGTAGCACCAACAAAATCTACAATTCCGGTACATGGCACTAAAATACCTCCAACACTCTCCACAAACGGCTCCACCTCTTTTACTTGGTCAGCAGTTATTTTTTCTATCCCCTCTATTTTATTTTCTAATCCCGTTGCAAAAATCTTCTCCATAAAAGGCAATTCTTCCTTTTTAGTTGCAACAACAACTTTTCCGCAAACATCATGGTCAACACCATATTCTTTGGAAAAAGCAACAAGTTCACGTCGTCCCTGCACACAGTTTTTTGCTTTTAGTGAACCCGGTTTGTAATACAAGCCTGAGTGTATAACACCCGAATTGTGTCCGGTTTGATGACTCGCCAATTCCTTTTCTTTTTCAATTAAAGCAATTTTTAAATCCGGATTTCTTAACTGTAATTTGTACAGTGTTGCTGCACCAACGATTCCACCGCCGATTATTGCAACATCAAATATTTCATTATTTTCCAATTTCAACTAATTTAGGACAAAATTAATCAAAGATACGTTGTGACCAATCCTGCATCTAAAAATTTAAAGCACATTTACTTTAATAATTTGGACGCCTGTCGGTTTTTGGCTGCGTTTGCCGTTTTTGTTTTCCATTTTTCCAACGAAATGCTTGGGCTTTTTCCAGCCCTTCAAAATAGCGCGATTTTCGACAGTATTTATATCGGAACAAGTAAGGGTGGTTTGGGTGTAAATTTCTTCTTTGTACTCAGTGGGTTTTTAATCACTTACCTTATTTTAAATGAACGCAAACGCACCGGTAAATTTCATCTCGTTAAATTTCTTATCCGCCGTAGCTTGCGTATATGGCCGCTTTATTTTTTAATTGTTTTTATCGGATTTGTTTTATTTCCATGGTTAATTGAGGGGTATAGCACAGTACATAATGCGCTTAATTATGTGCTTTTTTTAGCTAATTTTGATGAAATTAAATACGGTGCCGCAGATGGAATTAACTTTTTAACTTCGCCCTGGTCTGTAGCGGTGGAGGAACAATTTTACCTGTTTTGGGGTGTTGCGGTATTTGGGTTGTTTCGCATACGGCAATTGAAGTTAATTCACCTAATTCTGCTACTTTATGCTGTTAGCTTTTGGTTCAGGTGGATGCATTGGGATGAAGAACGAATAATTTATTACCATACATTAGCCGTGTGCCAAGACATTTTAACAGGTGCTTTTGTTGGGTTGAGTTTATTTCAAGGTAAAAAATGGTTGAATAAAATCCAAAATATCCCCAGGTGGGGCGTGGTATTCGTTTACATTTTAGGACTAGGGTTATGCGTTGGTAAAAACATTCTATTTAAGGGAGAATTTGTTGTTGTGGAGCGTTTTATTTTATCGCTATTTTTTGCCTTTGTTATTTTAGATCAAATTCGGGGAAATCATTCGTTTTTCAAATTTGGACGCATTAAAATTTTTAATTATTTAGGGCGTATTTCGTATGGCTTGTACCTTTACCATTTGGTAGTTATGTATGTTTTATTGCGCTATTTTTTTGATGATAGTATGGATAGTTCGTGGACGTTATTCATTTTCTTTACTATAAGCGCCTTGTTAACAATTGGTATCTCGGCGCTCAGTTTTCACTTTTTCGAATCTAAATTTCTATCTTTAAAACCTAAGAAATAATTTAAATGATCCGTTACCTACTTGTTCCCCTTATTTTAGTATTGCATTATTCCGGTTTTTCTCAACCAGAAAGTGATACCTCTACCACCACAGTTTCAATAATAACACACGCAGAAATTAATGAAAAGGTGTTTAAAAAACCTCTACAGCAAACTACTTTTTTTGAGCGTGCATGGGGGCCCATAGCACTAGGTGTAATTAGCATTGATTTATTGCGCGATTCAACTAAATACGGGCTTCAAAAAATTGTTCGATCTGTAGTGGTTGACACGTTTAGAACCCACGCAGATGACTATATTCATTACATACCGCTTGCCATGATGTATGGGGCAGACTTATTTAACGTTCCTGCTAAAAATACTGTTTGGAATCAAACCAAGTTCTTAATCATATCCGAATTAATAACGTCGGGCATTGTACTCAGTTTAAAATACGGTTTAAGCATTCAGCGTCCTAATAATGGAGCCTACACAGCTTATCCATCCGGTCATACCTCTCAGGCGTTTGTGCAAAGCCAAGTTTTGTTTAATGAATTTAGAGAAACCCGCCCGCTTTTTGCTGCTAGTGGGTATTTATTTTCAACCACAACTGGCGTATTACGTATTTTAAATAACCGCCATTGGGTGCCAGATGTTTTATCAGGTGCGGGCATTGGTATGCTAGTTACCAACGCAGTCTATTATTTTGAGCCACTAAAAAACTGGAATCCCTTTAAAAATTTCAAACGAAAAAACAATAACCTTAAGCTAAACGTAATGCCTAGTATAAGAAGTGATTATGTCGGCGGTTTCCTTCGGCTTAGGTTTTAAGAAATACCGCTTTATGTTAAAAATTAAAAAATTTGGTGTTTGCAATTTATCCGTAGCCCCAGTTAGGGCTGCAAATAGTGATGCCGCAGAAATTGTTACGCAACTCCTATTTGGCGATTTAGTCGAAATTATTGAGGCCGGACAACCATGGATAAAAATTAACTTTCCGGCAGATGATTACGAAGGGTGGATGGATTTTAAACAACTGACTTATATTGATGAGGATGAGTACCGTAAACTTGCACAGTTTAAAGCGCCATATTTAACCGAACCACAACTTGATGTTATAGGACCACGCGGTAAACAAACCCTACTTTTTGGTGCGCGACTAACCGGATTTCATAACGGCGAGCTGCATTTTGGTGGTGAAAGCTACACGTTTTCTTCTGTCTACAATCAAACGAAAATAGTTAATCCATCAGAAGCTGCAATTTATTTTTTAAACGCTCCGTATTTGTGGGGAGGTAAATCTCTTTTTGGGATTGATTGTTCGGGGCTAGTTCAAAATTGTTTTAAAGTAAGCAACCAAATTGTTCCGCGAGACGCTTCAGAACAAGTGCACCACGGCGAATTAGTTGCTTATGCCAACCGACAAGTGGGTGACGTACCTTTCTTTATAAATAAAGCCGGAAAAGTACATCATGTAGGTTTATTAATAGAAAAAGACAAGATTATTCATGCCGCAGGTTGTGTACGGATAGATGCATTTGATGAAAAGGGCATTTATCGGGATGATTTAGGTAACTATACACATCACTTTCACAGTATTCGCCGGTATTAAAAATGGTTTTATTGACGAAATTTTTTCTTTTCATTGCCGGCAGTGCCTTGCTCGCAATAGTCTTATTATTAATGGACATAGAGAAATTTGAACGGAAGCACTTTGCATTGTTCGGAATTTTGTTAATTCTTGTTTTAATTGAAGATGTCGGTGCGAGTACACCTCTTTTATTACTGGGAATCTATCTACTAAAATTGCTATACAAAAGAAAAAAATTAAAGGAAGTTTTTATTGTTTTTTTTGCTGTGCCAATAGTGTTTGCCGTTATTGATATTAGCCTGATATATATTCCTTTTTATTACTACTCACTCACACCGTTTATCGTTGTTTTAGCCAACGTTGCCTCTAAAAAATATAAACGTTAAGTCCCCTTCTATTTAATCGGTAGTAAACTCTATCATCTCTTCTTAAAACAAACACTTTTCATAAAAAAAAGTTGCTCTTTGTAACTTTTAGGCCCATTACATTGTTTTAGCCTACAGCACCCAAAATAACTCAAACGTATGATACGCTTTACCCAAAATCATCAATTTGATAAAACAATTCAGATGTCAAAACAGCTCTTTTGCACTAAAATATATGACGTTGGGCAAGTATTTTTTTCATTCTTTACCTTTTTCTCTATCATTGTATTATTGAAATATTTTAATAGTATTTGAAATAAAAACTAAACAACCTAATTTAAACCCAAAACCCAAAAAATCCATTAACTTTTTTAAAAGCTGCTAGCAACAGCACCCAAAACCTAATTTTTTATGAAACAGATTTTAATTATTGCAACCGCACTAGTATGTGTAAATGCAACCGCTCAACTTTCAAATAACGTACCCGCTTCGGGGCAAGTATCCATTGGAACAGGCACACCAACCGCAGGCAAACAGTTAACTGTAAATGGTCAAGCCCAATTTTTAAACTCGTTAGAAATTAACGAAACGTTAACTGTGAGTGGCGGAACATTTTTACATAGTCATGTAAAAATGTGTGGTATATCAGAATATGCAGGAGATAATTCACATTTAAAAATTATTGTAACAGACTCAACCGGAAATATAACAACCCTTACTAAAAGTGATGTTGTTACCGCTTTGATGGAAGCCCCACCCGCTGAACTTGACTACTGCGGGGGTGCGGATAGTTTATCTCCACATTGGTTTAACGGTACAAACAAAGTTTTTTTACCGTGTCCAAATACGCAAGTAGCCATAGGGCGGTCTAACCCACGATTTAAATTAGATGTAGTGGGTACGGTTTATGCTAAGACGTTTTTAGCCGGTAGTACAACTGCAAATGCGGTGGCATTAATTAATTCATTTGCTGAAAATCATTCACAAAAATTATTGCAACTCGGTAAAAAAATTGGTGCAACAGAAGAACTGCGCTTTGTTGTAAACAACGACGGTTCAATTGAAATTACAAACGTAGGTTCTGAGCCTGCAATAACTGTAAATAACAATGGTGGTGGTCATGCTTTTGTTGTTAAAGATGACGTAGGCGAAAAAATAGTGCAGCTTGAAAATAGCGGGTTATTACGCAGCCGTAAAATACGTGTGGACTTAGGCACGTGGGCAGATTATGTGTTTAAACCCGGCTACCACTTAATGACGTTAAAAGAAACCGAACAGTTTATCAATAAAAACGGGCATTTACCGAACATTCCAACCGAAACCGAAATACAAAAAAACGGGCTTGACCTTGGTGAAATGCAACAACTACAAATGCAAAAAATTGAAGAACTAACGTTGCATTTAATTGAAATGAACAAGACAATCGAAAATTTACAAACAAGCGTAACCGATTTGCAAAAAGAAAATGCAGCACTAAAAAAACAACGTAACTAAAACCCACTACAACTATGAAAAATTTAATTTTAGTGGTGGTGGCAATTAGTTTAGTTGCCCACCAAAACAGCTACGCGCAAATAGAAGCGTATCATACAATCCCTTGCGAAAAGGTAACACCGCACAACGTGGCGTTTTTAAATGACACCACTAAATCAACTAGCTGCGTAGAAAGTAACGGAATAGACTTTGACGTGGATTTTGACGCTGGACGAAATTACACCATTACTGCCGGCGAGTACATAGAATTTAATGAAAGTACGGTAATAGAACCAAACGTGGGTAAAACCGTTGATACGTATATTCAAAACGACGGAATGAACATTGCATGGTATGCACCCTACACCACTCCGGGCAGTGTAGGACGTTATGAAAAACTAGAAATTGGCGTGCAATTTGAAAACGCTATAAACGAACAAATTCAAAACTTTGTCAACGATTCGCTAGGGGATAAACTCAACCCTTTCAACCCCGACGAGGTGGACGTTTACGCCGATTTTTCACGGTACTCTGCAACTGGTTTAGTTAGTACACAGCGCGTAAACGGCTTTTATTATGAACAGTACGCCCGTGATATTGCCAATAATGATTGGGATACTTTAACGACGGAACATAACTTTAGAATCCGTTTTGCACCAAAAGAAATTGGAACCTATCGTTGCCGTGTAAGTGCAGAAATTGACGGACACGGCGTAATGGATGCATACGAATTTACATTTAGCTGTGTACCCTCTAGCAATCCCGGATTTATGCGTGTAGGAGACAATAAACGCTATTTTAGGTTAGGTGAAGAACCTTTTTACCCCATAGCGCAGAATATTGTTGGACCAAATGGCATTGGCGGAACCCAAGAGTGGGAAGCCGTTCCCGTAGCCGTTAATCGCTATACAGAGTATGAAACCTTGTTAGAACAATATGCCGCTACGGGGGGTAATTATTACCGTTATATTGTAAGCCCATGGCAATCTGACATTGAGTTTGAACACCTCGGCAATTACAGTAAGCGAATGACCAATGCGTGGGAATTTGATAACATCATAAACAAATCAAAAGAACTCGGCTTGTATATGCACTACAACATGGCGATCCATTATTCATTTGAAATAACAAATGGGTACGCTATGACGTTTTGGGATTGGTCTGCAAAAGGTGACCCTAAAAACATCCACCCCAACGAATGTTTTAGAGAAAATGATATTGGCTATTGTTACCGGAATGAACTTGATATGTTAGACCCCGTGGAGTTTTTAACAGATTCAACCGCTAGGGTATTTTATAAAAGACGTTTGCGTTATATGGTTTCGCGTTGGGGGTACTCTACAAACATTGGTTCAATGGAATTAATGAGCGAAATTAATAATTTTGGTAACCAACATGAATTAGCTTTTGTAGTACCCGGTGACCCATCATCCGGATGTGATGGGTCACCCGATTCAACGGCTCACTTTTCACCTTACCGAAACCCCGTTGAGCCGGACGGGTCTTATTACAGAATGGATTTGTTCAATTGGCAGCATGAGATGATGGCATATATACGGGATGACCTCGACCATAAACAGCACCCGTTTACAGCTTGTTACACAGGTGGCCCAGCGTCTGACGACCCCATTTATGAATCCGGTTATGTAGACATACCATCCTACAATTATTATCGAAAGTCGGTCGATAATTTTGAAAAGAACAGAAACGATATTGCAACGTATCATCATCCGGATTCGGGGCAATACATAAACAAACCGTTTATACACAGCGAATATGGACCAGGAGACGAATATACCGACTGTGATGACGGAACGTACTACATTCGCACAGCGAACCTAACGCCGTTTACAGGTTTAGCCGCTTCCGGTATCAGTTGGCACTTTCAATGGAATGTAGGCGGGTATTGGTCTTATTTACGCCCTATTAGAACGTTAATGAAAGATATACCGCTTGATGAGGAAAATTGGTATTCTGCACCCCCTATTGTGGGTGACGATAAAAGCTATGAAGTTCTATATTTGCAACGACCCAAAATTGATAACAAGCGCAAATGTGTCGGGGTGATTTCGAATAGGTCATATAACGTATACACGAATAATAATGGTGTATTTGGTACAGATTGCTCTAATATCTCAGTTGAAATACAAGATAATGACGCTTACGAGTTCTTAAACCCTTTGGTTTATGACGACTTAGACCACGATATTAAACTACCGGATATGGGGGGAACAAAGAAATATAAAATTCAGTGGTACAATGCTATAACAGGTAACTTTGTTGCTACGCAAATACAATGGTCAAATGCGTTTGGCAAATTAGATTTAAGGTTTCCAGATACTCTAACAGGTGATTTAACTGCCCCAATGCTATTTTTTAAAATTTATCCAAGTGCTGAATCTTTCTTACCTTCTACCGTTGAAGGAAATGACAACGCCGCAGCCAGTGAAGCTGAGATTGACAACGGCATTGTAGAAACCGATTGGAGCAAACTAAAAGAAAAAGCTGCATTACAAAAGTTCAATTACACGATTTCACCAAACCCAAGCAACGATTTTATCGTTATCGAGTTTGAAGGACAACCGAGTGAAACGGTAAATTGGACAATCATAGACTTACAAGGTACTATTTTGAAAACAGGGGTTACTAAATCTGTACGTTTTCAAATTGATTTAACCGGTTTATCTGCTGGAAATTATTATATTTCTATTCAGTCGGGGAAAACGATTAAAAACTCAAAACTTATCAAATTATGAAAATTAAGCTGATTATTATATTCATTGCAGCTTTAACTATGGTTGCCTGTAAGAAAAATAGACCCGATAAGTTAGAAGGGGATAAAGCTAAATTAATTGGTAATTGGCAATGGAATCATACGTACCACCGTGTAGGTTGCCAACAATATTCAGACAATTATATTTATACAGCCGAGGGAGAAGGAAAAAATTATAGCGTCATATTTGAACAGGAGGGGCGAATTAAGATGTATGACACTCAAAGTATTCTAGCTGACCATTTCATTAAGTTCTATTCCTTTAATAAGTATGAAGGTAAAAATGAGTGGGGATTTAGCTTTTATTTAGATAACGACGAAAACAAGCCTTTTTCGGGAAGAGTTTACGAAGATTCAATACTTATTTTCAGATTTCCTTACACTGGCGGAGCAGACGGTTGTGATGATTATCAAAACTATTTTTACCGAGAATAAATGAAAAGGTTATTTCTAATTTTAATACTTGCAATGGTAATACTAAATACATCCTGTAAGAAAAATAGACCCGATAAATTAGAGGGAGACAAAGCGCAGTTAATTGGTAACTGGGATTGGCACAGAAGTCGCCACAGAGTTGGTTGTCAACAATTCAGTGATATTTTCTACTACTCCCCTTCTACTGAAAACATTAATTACTCCGCTAGTTTTGAGGAAAGCGGTCTATTAAAACTATATAAAGAAAGTGAGTTGCTAAATGAGTACTTTATTAAATTTGATTTTTTTACGAAAAAAGAAAATGGCTGGAGATTCGCAATTTTGCCAGACAATAATGGGAACAATAGGTTTGCCGGTTTAGTATACAATGATTCTCTTGAACTTTATTCAGTTCCTTATGAAGATTCAGAGGATGGCTGTAATACTTATGTCAACTATTTTTACCGGGAATGATGCGTTATAAGTCCATTGGAATATATCTATTTCTTATTATGTTCGTTTCATGCAAAAAAGAACAGCCCGAACCCTCGCTTTTTGATGGTGGCAACGCGGTTGTTTTAGGTGAATGGAATTGGTTAGAAACGCAGTACTACGATTGCGCGGAGGGTTGGGATACGTTAACACCCGAAAATACAGGGGATAATTATTCGTTTAAACTGACCGCAGATACACAAATTGTTTTTTTACAGAATGATACAGAGCTTTCTACATTTAAGTTAACATACAGACTATTCGAGTTACAACATACAGGCTATGTGCCGGAATTGAGGCAAGTTGTTTTAGAAATGACCTACATAGAAAACGATTCAATACGTGATTATTGGATTGATGGCAGATTAGGAAAGGCAGCATGTAGAGGGTTTCCGTTTACCAGTAATGCTTGCATTATACGGTACAATTTATTTGAAAAAGTGTTTTAGCTCAATTCTAAACCTGCAAGGTTGACTTTATCTTACAAAACTTTAGTTTTTAAACCATTAACTTGAGGTATTTATTCAGTATTTGACTATATTGTATAAGGCAAATATTAAAGCGGACACAAATGATTCGGAAAATACTAAATAGTGAGGAAACAAATTACGCGACTGATTTAAGCGGAGCGGATTTGAAGAAAAAAATTGAAGGGCCTCCTTGCTCAAAAAACGTTACGCATAGGAGGAAAGCTCATCAATAAAAATGAGTTTACAGCTTATGACAATTGGGTTGTTATCGGCTGGAATATGCCAAACTTGAAAAGAAAAGCGGCTTATTTGAAGGGGGTAATTTTAAACGAAAAAAAGGGAACGATTTTAAAATTAAAAGTGAAACCTAATTCTGCTTTACCCCTGTTCGCCATACTGTCTGCCGTCATAGGTACGTTTATTACTTCATTGGCTGTGTTAACTTCTGCAACGAATAACTTTTATTTAATTATTGGGTTGGTGTTCATTGCATTGGGATTTATCTATTACCCCGTAAGTCAACTTTTAAAACGGCAACTGCAAAACAAGTTTGTGAATTATTTAGGTTTAACAAAGGTTTAATTGTTATACAATTTGCAAAGCTATTGCCATAAATCAGTGCATAGCAATTAATTTCTTTAAATGAAATTTCTGATTCCACAAATTCAATGGAACACAATTTTGTACTCTGTCGAAATAAATCAAGCCTTAGATTGCATCCGAACAAAACCGAATAGCGCAAATACACCTAATGGCAAAGGTACGAACCAAAAATCTTTCAATTCACTAAGGGCGGCTGAATCGTTCCCGACAATGTACATTACGATAGCCGCAGTGAAACATAGGATGGAGAGAATAATTAAAAACGCTTTCATATATTAAAGATTTTGATTTATACCGCTCAATATAAATAAATTAACGCATGCAAACAGAAATAAAACTAAAAGTTTACCCGCGCGGTTTCCATTTAATTACCAATGAAATAACCTCCAACTTATCGTTGCTTCCTAAACAGGGTCTACTGCATCTTTTTATACTGCATACCTCTGCCGGCATTTGTATTAACGAAAATGCCGACCCAACAGTACGAACAGATTTAAATGCGTGGTTTGATAAAAACATCCGTGAAAATGAGCCTTATTTTAAGCATACCTTTGAAGGACCAGACGATATGCCCGCACATATAAAATCTGCCTTAACAGGCTGTAATGTTACAATACCCATCTCCAACGGAAGGTTAAATTTAGGAACATGGCAGGGCATTTATTTATGTGAGTTTCGCAACAATGGTGGAAATCGAAAAATAATCGCCACGGTTATTGGGTAATCCCCTATCTTCTTGCTAATTTTGAAAGGATACTAAAACGCTGACACTTGACGACTATAAAACCTTTCCGAGCCATACGCCCCACGCGTGACAAGGCTTACCTAGTGGCTACACGCCCCTTTTATGTGTATAAAAAAAATGTGTTGGAAGCTAAGCTAGAGCATAACCCCTACACTTTTTTGCATGTAATTAACCCGGAGTTTCATACAGAGGATAAAACGAACCCCAATTCACCGGAGCGTTTTCAAAAAATCAGAAATAAGTTTGATGAATTTATTCGCGAAAAGATTTTTGTACAAGATGAAACCAACTGCCTTTATTTATACAGGCAAACAAAAGATGGACACGAATTTACGGGCTTAATTGGTGGTGCGGAAATTGCCCAATATAACAATGGACACATAAAAAGACATGAGGACACCATTACCGAACGCGAAGAAACGTTTTCTGAGTATTTAAAAATAGTGGAGTTTAATGTTGAGCCCGTTTTATTGTTTCACCGCAAACATGAAGACCTTAATAGCATTATGGCAAGCATTACGGCTCAGCGTCCAGAATATGAATTTAGCTCAACAAACCGCGTAAAACATGAAATTTGGGTAATAAAAGAGCAAGACATTATTGAGCGAATTCAAAAGTGTTATAAAGAAATTGAGGCGATTTACATTGCTGACGGACACCACCGTTGTGCATCATCTGCACGGTACAATGCTAGCTTAGAACAAAAAATGCACCCTAATCAAGACTATTTTTTAGCCTATTTTATTTCTGAAGAAAAATTAAAAATATTAGACTACAACCGCTTAATTAAAGATTTAAATGGCTTGGAAGAAAGCGAATTTTTAGAGCACATTGCCACCTCCTTTATTGTAACGCAAAGTTCAGACGACGAAGCCGCGCCATTGGGGTTACATGAAATTAGCATGTACCTCAACAACCAATGGTATAAGCTAACAGCAAAAGAAGGCACGTTTGATCGTTTTCACCCGGTGTATCGGTTAGACACAGATATTTTAACAAAAAATATCCTGTCACCCATTTTGGGTATTTCGGATTTAAAAACCGACCGCCGAATTTCATTTATAGACGGAGAAGAAGGCATGATGGGCATAAAAAAAATGGTTGATGAAGGAAAATACAAAGTAGGATTTGGCCTTTTTCCGGTAGCGGTAGAGCATTTAAAACGCGTATCGGATGAAAATTTAATTATGCCCCCAAAATCAACATGGATTGAACCAAAACTACGCAGTGGGTTGACCATTTTTCCGCTAGACCGTTAAAAAAAATGAAATGATAAAAAACAACTTAACGGAAATTCAACGCGAAATCCCACCAAATGTGCAGTTAGTGGCTGTTTCAAAAACAAAACCAATTGCCCTGTTAAAAGAGGCCTATGCCGCGGGGCAACGTCACTTTGGCGAAAATCGTGTGCAAGAATTAGCCGAAAAATATGAGACCTTGCCAAAAGACATCAATTGGCACATGATTGGACACCTACAATCTAAAAAAGTAAAAACCATTGCGCCGTTTGTACACCTTATCCATGCGGTTGATTCTGAAAAACTGTTGAAAATAATTAACAAAGAGGCGAAAAAAAATAATCGGGTAATCGATTGCCTCATTCAATTTCATATTGCAGACGAAGACTCAAAATATGGTTTTACTTTAGATGAAGTGAACACCATCTTAGCTGATACTGAATTCAATACACTAAAAAATGTTCGAATTGTTGGTGTAATGGGCATGGCTACGTTTACGGATGATGAAGTGCAGGTAAGAAATGAATTTAAGCGGTTAAAAACATATTTTGACAACCTGAAAACAACCTTTTTTAAAACAGCTGATTACTTTACGGAAATTTCTATGGGAATGAGCGGTGATTATACCATTGGTATAGAAGAAGGAAGCACCATGGTGCGTATTGGAAGTGCCATTTTTGGAGCAAGAGATTAACATTTAAACCAAATACTAATCAACGTACCTTTGTCATTTACAATGTTGAGTTTTCCATTAATTTGCTCTGTTAAAATGTGAATAAGCTCTAACCCAAGCGTTTCTTTTTCGTCAATTATCATTTGTGTTGGCAAACCAACGCCATTGTCTTTAATTGAAATACCAAATTCTCCCTCACCGTTGGCTGAAAACACTATGGTTATTTTGGGTGCATCAATTCCTTTAAACGCATGCTTCGCTGTATTTGTAATGGCCTCATTTAAAATTAAGCCCAGCGGAATTGCTTTATCTAAATCCAGCGTATACCCCTCTCCTATCAGCTCGTAATCTATTTTAACATTCCGAATTAATGAGTTTAAAATAGAAGCGGTTAACTGTTCGGCATATTGTTTAAAATCAATGGCTTTAATGTTATTCCTTTCATATAACATTTCATGTACTAACGACATGGCTTGAATACGTGCCTGCGCTTCTTTCAGTGCGTTAATACCTTCATTATCGCGAACGGTTCCGCGTTGTAAATTAAGTAAGCTGGAAATAATTTGAAAATTATTTTTAACCCGGTGGTGTACCTCTTTAAACAAAATATTTTTTTGTTCAATTAAATCAGATAACTCGGCATTGGTTTTTTTATTTTTTTTATTCGATCGTGCAATGCCTATAATTACCAACGATAATAACAACGTAATAATGGAAAAGAGCATGTAAATCCAGTTCTTTTTCTGCTCGTCTGCCTCTGCTTCTAAGGCGGCACGCTCTTGTCGTTCTTTTGCTTTTAAAAGTTCAATACGGTTTGTAAAATTAGTCTGCTCCTGATCGTAAAATTTTAAAAATTTATCAAACATGCGCCGGTCTCTCACTATTTACACCCGCACGGCGACAATCTAACGCTTTTTGATAATAGAACTGACAATTTTTATGATCGTTGATACAATTGTACGCTTTTGCCACCATTTCAAAAAGGTCTGCCTGGTCATTTAATGTAAAGCGCTCTTTAAACGGATTTTCAATTTGTTTAAAAGCTGCCAGTGCCAAACGGCAATTTCCATTGGCCAACTGTACTTTACCACGCCAAAATGTGTTTTGATCTTTAATATCTAAATTTCCATTTCTGTTTTCTTCATCTGCTTTTTTTAAATAGCGTAACGCTAAATTATAGTTTTGTTCGCCGTAGGCAATCATAGCCAATACACGGTAATTAAACGCTTTAGACTTTGAGCCCGTCAAGCCATCCTTTAAATCAATAGCGCGCGTACTGTAATATTCTGCCCGTTCATAATCTTTTAAATTACAATACGCGTAAGATATATTACTGACCAAAGTAGACCGAAACCGCTTTGCGTCTATGGAGTTGAGTGTATTAATACTTTTTAAGGCTTTATTAAAGTAACTTAGGCTTAGTTCATAGTCTCCAAAACGATCGTAAACAACACCCAATGATGCCAGACACTTAGACTCTAGCAAGTAAATTTCATCACCAATTTCAATATAATAATGCTCAAAATTATCTGATATGGCTTGTAGCGAACGGTTTATACCTATTACGGCATCAATAAAATTATCATTAAATATTGCTACGCGTGCATAGGTAAAATTTACATTTGCATAAAAGGCAGAGTCTGCATAATCATCCAACAAATCCAACGATTTTTGCAAGTAAAATAAACCCGAATCATTTTGCATGTAAAGGTAACGGGCATAACAAGCCTTGGCTGAGTAATAATCTGACTTTAGGTACTCTGCCTTTAGCATGCATGAGTCAAGGTAATGTTCGGTTAGCGCATCCCCGTCTTCAAAACGCACCATGTATTGCTCGTAATAGTAATCAAAGCTTGTTTCATGAATCGTTTTACCAAACACCAATACATGCACAAAAATTAAGATATGTGTTAGGGTTATTTTCAATCTTTTCTAATGTGGAATGGTAAATATACGCAAATAACAGAAACTAGTAGCTGGAACAGATAACTGTTCTAATAATCAATTTTTTAACTAACCAAACAACCCTTTAACAAACCAATATGTATGCTAATTTGCTATTTCGTTCTGCATAATGTGTATTTTTGTGCGTTCCAAACATGAATTATTACCATGAAAATCACAATTAAACCCGGAAAAGATAAATCAATTGTTCGAAAACACCCTTGGATATTTTCGGGGGCTATTAAAGAAATAGACGGTGACGTTACGGACGGTAGTTTTGTAGAAGTTGTTGCTAACAAAGGCCGACACCTGGGCTACGGACATTATCAGGACGGAAGCATTGCCGTGCGCATGTTGTTGTTTGAGAACGATAATTTTGTGGATGACTTGTATGAAAAGCGCATAGCTTCGGCTTATGCTTTGCGCAAATCGTTAGGATTGGCAACAAGTGAAGAAACAACAATTTTTAGGCTTATTCATGCCGAAGGAGATTTTTTACCCGGTTTAATTATTGACCATTACGCCGGACATTTAGTTGTACAATGCCACAGCATTGGTATGTACAGAGATATTGAAAAAATTAAAGCTGCTTTGATTACTGTATTGGGCGATAATGTTAAGTCCATTTATTTAAAATGTTCTGGCACATTACCTAAATTGTTTCAAGATTATCAAGGCGACGGATACATTTACAACGAAACTGAAACACCTACCATTGCGCTAGAGTATGGTAATAAATTTGCCATCAATTGGGTAACCGGACAAAAAACAGGCTTTTTTATTGACCAACGCGAAAACCGTGAATTAGTTGGACGATATGCCAAAGGCAAAAAAATATTAAATACGTTTTGTTATTCTGGTGGTTTTTCTGTGTTTGCCTTAAATGCAGGTGCAGAATTGGTGCACTCGTTAGATGCATCTCAAAAAGCAATTGACTTAACGGAAGAAAACATAGCGCTTTATAATTTTAAGCCAGAGCAACATAAATCCATAGTGGCAGATGCCATGGACTTTATAAAAGAACTACCAGAAGATTACGACGTAATTATTCTTGATCCACCAGCGTTTGCAAAGCACCGCAATGCCAAACACAATGCTGTACAAGGTTACAAACGGTTAAATGCACACGCCATGCGGCAAATAAAACCGGGGGGTATTATTTTTACCTTTAGTTGTTCACAAGTGGTAGACAAAACGTTATTTACAAACACAATTATTGCGGCATCCATAGCGGCAGAACGCAAGGTGCGTATTTTGGAGCAGCTGCACCAACCGGCAGACCACCCAATTAGTGCTACCCATCCGGAAGGTGAATACTTAAAAGGGCTGGTTATTCAAGTAGAGTAATGATGAAAACAATGTATGGCTATCGTAAAATTTTACGCATCACGTGGCCGTTAATGTTCGGCACGTTTATACAATCCATTGTTACGTTTTCTGATGCTGTTTTTGTAAGTGAACTGGGAGATACTGCCATTGGTGCATTTGGAAACAGTAGTTTGCTTTACTTATCGCTTTTTATGTTTAGCCGCGGCCTGGCTGATGGCACCCAAATTGAAGTGGCTTACCTGGATGGAAAATCAAACTTTAAAGGCATAGGCAAAACATTGCTAAATGCGCAAGCCTATCAGTTTTTGTTGAGCACTTTACTTTTTTTAGTGCTATTTATCGCAGGTGAGTTTATTGTTTACAGCCTTTCAAATTCAACTGACATTGCCGCATCAATGCATGATTTTATAAAAGTACGTGCATGGGGGCTATTTTTTGCAGCACAGCAAATGACGCTAGTCGGCTTTTTTATAGGATTAGGGCGCACACCGGTTATTCTTTATTCTGCCTTGCTAATTGCCCTCTCAAACATATTTTTTGATTACTGTTTTATTCGCGGAGAACTTGGTTTTCCAGCGCTTGGTTTAGAAGGCGCGGCATTGGCATCAAGCATTGCCGAGGCGCTGGGCTTTTTCTTTTTGTTAGGTGCGCTTATCAGTAGCACGTATTTAAAAAAAATGGAATACAGTATTTTTAAAAAGCTAACCCTCGTCAAATTCATCCATTTGTTTAAATTAAGTTTTCCGTTAATGCTACAAGGCTTATTTTCATTAACAACGTGGTTGGTTTTCTTTACGCTGATAGAAGGGATGGGTAAACCAGCACTAGAAACGGCGCATAATATCCGCTATATGTACTTTTTAGCATTTGTTCCCATTTTTGGTTTTGCAGCATCTACCAAAACAATTGTAAGCAATTTAAAAGGGCAAGAACAGTTTAATGCCATACAACCTGCCATTGTTAAACTCATTGTATTATCCATTGCGTTTATGTTTATTTTCTTCCACGGAGCGTTGCTGTATCCAGAATTGTTAATTAAAATGGTAGATCATAACCCCACTATTTCTGCACAGGTATTAAATGACAGTGTATACATTATTCAGTTTGTTGCTGGCTCTATTCTTATTTATTCCGTTACAGCTGTATTGTTCAATAGTGTATCCGGATTGGGTAAAACAACAATCACGTTCGGTATAGAGGTTATTGCCATTGTGCTTTACTTAATAGCTTGCTATTACTTTATTTATGAATGGAACTGGGACATTAAAGCCGTTTGGTGGGTGGAGTATATTTATTTCATAACGCTAGGTGTATTTAGTTTTGCCTATTTAGTATATTATCGAAAAAAATTAATGCAATGAGTCAGCAAGTTATTTTTATGGGAACGCCAGATTTTGCCGTAGCTTCGCTACGTGCGTTGTTATCGGCTAACGTCAATGTAGCGGCAGTTGTTACCAGTCCTGATCGTCCGGCAGGCAGGGGTAGACAAATTCAAGAATCTGCAGTAAAAAAATTCGCAGTAGAACATAACTTAAAGGTGCTGCAGCCCGAAAAGTTAAAGAATGAGGATTTTTTAACTGAATTACAAGCCATTAATGCCGACCTGTTTGTTGTTGTGGCATTTAGGATGTTACCTACCGTAGTTTGGGATATGCCACCAAAAGGCACCATTAATTTGCACGGTTCGCTATTGCCAAACTACCGGGGGGCTGCGCCTATTAACTGGGCGGTTATAAACGGAGAAACAGAAACAGGTGCGACAACATTTTTTATTGAAAAAGAAATTGATACCGGAAAAGTAATTGACCATGTAAAAATACCAATTGCTGCCACAGACAACGCCGGTGATGTACATGACGCTTTAATGGAAAAAGGGGCTGTCTTATTAAAAGATACTGTGCTGGAAATTTTAAACGGAACTGTTGAGGCGAAAGACCAGGCTGCATTAATGGGCAATGCTGAACTAAAACACGCGCCTAAAATTTTTAAACCTGATTGCGAAATTAATTGGAACAATACCACACAAGCCATTTACAATAAAATTAGGGGGTTGTCTCCCTATCCCACCGCTTGGACGAAGCTGAATGTACAAGGTAAAAGCAAAACCATGAAGCTGTTTACCACCAAAATGGAAGTGACTGGGCAAAATAACGCATACCAGATTAATGTAACACCTGAGCATGTGAAATTTGGTACGGCGGATGGATGGATCGAACTTTTATCCATTCAGCTAGAAGGTAAAAAGCGCATGTCCGTTGAGGACTTTAGAAAAGGGTTTGATTTTGAACAATGCACATTAGAAGAAAGCACTACTTAATTACAACCATAGCTACACAGGCGGACTAAGTTGTTAAATCGTTCATTAATCCACATATCTCATTTGTAATCTCACCCATCAGGGGACAGATCGTTTTGACGAAAAAATCGTCAGTCTAAAAATAACTGTTTGAGCAGCATCCAAAAAAAAACAACGCCTCCAAAACTTCGTTCATCTAAGTGAAATAAAGTTTAATCTGCCTAATGATGAAACTTTACACAAATAAGTAAAACCTTTACGCGCCTAGTATAAACTGCGTCAAACCTAGTAAAATCGGGGTTTTGAGCCGCACTTATCAACATTTTGCCGATTTTATTAACAAAATGACCCTATTTTTACCTGTAATCCTTGGAGCGTAAGGTTTTTCAGATATATTTGCTCCGACATTAAATTTTTAACCAATAAATTAAATTTGTTATGAACAAATCAGAATTAGTAGAAGCAATCGCTTCAGAATCAGGATTATCAAAAGCAGACTCTAAAAGAGCGTTAGAAGGATTCATCACTGCAACAGAAGGTGCATTGAAAAAAGGAGACAAATTGTCTTTAGTAGGATTCGGATCTTTCTCAATTTCTAAGAGAGCAGCAAGAACTGGAAGAAACCCTCAAACAGGGAAAGAAATTAAAATTGCAGCGAAGAACGTAGTAAAGTTCAAAGCAGGTGCAGATTTATCTGATAAAGTAAACTAAGATTAGTTTCTAAAAATATTAAGCCCGCTTCGGTTTTCCGAGGTGGGCTTTTTTTGTGGCTTAATTTCACCACTAAGACTCAGTAACATTGATTAACTTTACTCCATGGAAAAAAACCGTTGGATGCTTGACCGTTTTTACGAGCATATTTCAGAAAATAAGCAAGAAAAATTTGAACGTATTATACAAGACCGTACAAAGCACGTTACTGTAGTGCTAGAAAACATTTTTCAACCGCACAATACAGCTGCCGTTTTACGCTCGTGTGACTGCTTTGGCGTGCAAGATTTACACGTTATTGAAAATTCAAACACCTACGCTCCGAATAAAGAAATTGACATGGGTTCATCTAAATGGCTAACGGTAAACCGCTATAACCAACAAGAAGAAAATACGGTGGATTGCTTAAACCAATTAAAGCAAAAAGGCTATAAAATTATTGCTACCACCCCGCATACAGATGATTGCATGATTGATGAACTACCGATTGATGAACCCGTAGCCCTGTTGTTTGGAACAGAAGCTACAGGACTTACAGAAACAGCTATGAAGCATGCGGATGCTTTTGTGCGTTTACCCATGTATGGCTTTACAGAAAGTTATAACATTTCAGTATCTGTGGCATTGGCTTTGTTTAGCGTAACTGAAAAAATGCGGAAGGCAGAAGGGCTAAATTGGCAACTTTCTGAAGCGGAACAAACCCAAATAAAACTGGCGTGGGCAAAAAAGGTGGTGAAACACAGTGCCAAAGTAGAAAAAATATTGAATGGTCGGTATAATGAAGCCTCAAATGAATAATACAACCAACCTTTAACCCTGTTTTATACGTTATTAATTATAAGAGAAATAGTCAACCTAACTTTACTTATGAAAAATGAAAAGATAGCGCAATACATTTCCAACTGTCCGGAATATGCACGCCCCATATTAACGCACCTTAGGGCTTTAATACATGAAACCCTGCCACAAATAGAAGAGGATTTAAAATGGCAGATGCCTTCTTTTGAACTAGACGGAAAAATTATTTTATCATTTGCTGCTTACAAAAAACACTGCGTATTGCGCTTTTGGAAAGGTATAAAAATGGATGATCCGGATGATTTACTGACGCAAATTGGTAAAACAGAAATGAGTCATATTGGTAACTTTAGCACGTTAGACATGTTACCCTCTAATGCGGTTTTGAAAAAATATATTTTAGAAGCGAAGCGCTTATCAGAAAATTAAAGCCGGTTTTTTAATTTCTGAATGGTTTTTACAAAGTTTGCAGCAATATCTGCCCCATAAATATGTTGCCCCTCTTTTACAACAAGGTTCCCTTTTGCAATGGTACCGTATTGCATGCTGCTGTCAGAAGAGTAAACAAATGTTGCGTTTAAATAAGTTGTTCCCGTAGCGGCAATTAGTGGTGCATCTGCACGCATTAAAACGGCGTCCAATACCTCTCCCTCCTTAAAATAAGTTGTATTGGTGTTGTTCATGGCTTTTCTACCCGCTTTTACTGCCATATCTATGGCATACGTTCCACCATCTCCTTGCGTTTTACTGTAAAATGAGTTCCGTTTATGGGTTGTGAGGCGTTGCCCGTAATCCAATAACCTAAACTCTTCAAACGGGTTTAGCCCCACGTGACTATCTGTACCAATACTCCAACTGCCGCCGAGTTGTTGAAATTTAATTAATGGAAAAATACCATCACCTAAATTACCTTCTGTAGACGGGCATAACACCACATTCGCTTTACACTTGGCAATGCCTTCTACTTCTGCATCTGTTAAATGTGTTGCGTGTACCAAGTGAAACCGATCGTTCATTTCGATATGATTCAACATCCACTCTACAGGGCGTTGTCCCAAATACGCCAAGGCGTCTTCTATTTCCTTTAACTGTTCTGAAACATGAATGTGAAAAGGTACATCTTGCGGGCCGTTTAGCGCCATTTCGGCAATTACTTGCGGGTCTACACCGCGCATGGAATGTATACCCAAGCCAATCGTAGCATGTTCATACAACTTCGCCGACTGTTCACTTGCTTCATACAATTTCATATACGCTTCTCGCGTTGGCGAAATAAAGCGTTTTTGCCCTTCTACAGGGGCTTTGCCAAAACCTCCTTTTTGGTAAAAAACAGGAACGAGTGTTATGCCAATACCCACCTGTTTTGCTGCTTTTACAAGCCGCTCACCCATTTCTGAACGATTCTGGAATACTGTTCCATCTTTCGTATGGTGCACATAATGAAACTCTGCCACGTCGGTATAACCATGGCGCAACATTTCACTATACAACTGTGCTGCAATATGTTCTAAATCATCCGGAGAAATTTCTAACGCTAATGCGTACATAGCCTCTCGCCATGACCAAAAATCATCTGGAGCGTTGGTGGTGGCATGGGTTTCTGCTAACCCCGCCATGGCGTATTGAAACGCGTGCGAATGTGCATTTTGGAAACCAGGTAAAGCATAAACGTTTAATTTCTCTGCCGTTTCATTTTCGTTAGCAGAATGAATAGACGTTATTTTTCCATTTTCATCAACGCTTACCGCGGGGTTTTTCATCCACCCTTTTTCGGTTAATAATCCTTTAAAATGGTACGTCTTTTTCATGTTGATTGTGTTTGTGATCCGCTCCAGCTTGCCATTGCCATTCGGCTTTTGCCTTGTAAATCGTTCAGAATTTCAATATCGGAAAAATTTAAATGCGCTAATGTGTTTTTTAGTTCAGTCGCATATTTTTCATGTATTTCAAAATAGAGCTTACCGTTGTTTACCAAACTTTGTTGCGCCAATGTTGCTATGCGTTTATAAAATAATAGGGGATCATCATCTGCCACAAAAAGTGCCAAATGGGGTTCGTAGTCCAGCACATTATTGCTCATTTCTGCTTTATCTGCATTTAAAACATAGGGCGGATTACTTATAATATGTTGAAATTTAGGTAAATCAGTTAGATCATGGGTTAAAATGTTGTGTTCTATAAATTGGATCGTTACCCCATTAAGCTCTGCTGATTGCCGGGCTAACTGCAATGCGGCTGCAGAAACATCTAAAGCTACAACGGTTAAGTCAGGCTGCTGCTTTTTTAGCGCAATAGGTATACAACCACTTCCCGTTCCAATATCTAACACACGGTCTTGCCCGGAGGTGTTTTTTAATACGAGTTCCACTAATTCTTCCGTTTCTGGACGCGGAATTAAGGTGTGCTTATTCACCAATATAGGACAGCTATAAAATTCTGTTTTTCCTAAAATATACTGAACTGGTTCGTGGGCTTGCAAGCGTTTTACAATTTGCCTAAACGCGAGTAATTCAGATTCGTTTAGTCGTTTATCGCTCTGGCGCACTTCAAACTTTGAAAGCTTGTATTTATCCTCACAAACCCAATAAAAAATAGTCTCAATCTCACGCGGGGAATAAATTTCTGCTAGCTTTTTTTAAAATACGGTAAAATATCCGTTAGAAGGTTCGTGGATACAAACATTAATAATCGGTAATTAAAAAGTCTGTTCTTCTGTTTTTAGCCCGATTACTTTCTGATGAATTGGCCACCTTCGGTTTGGTTTCTCCAAATCCTTCTGATTGTAATCGATTTGCCGGAACACCTTGAGAGATAAGATACTCCATAGCACCGCGGGCTCTGTTTTTACTTAATTCCATGTTTTGCGCATCATCTCCAACATCATCCGTATGTCCCTGTACGGTTACTTTTACCGTCGGGTTTGATTTTAAAAATTTCACAAACTGATCCAAAATAAATTCTGAATCGCTGGAAAGTGCGTAAGAGTCTGTTGCATATAAAAGATTGTCAATGGTAAAGGCTTTTCCTACTTCTATGGTATCAATTTCCATGGCAATGGGCTCTTCCACAAACACCTCATCTGCATTGGTTAATTCTTCTTTTTTAATCAATTTTGTATCAAACGAGTGCCCTTCTTTTTTAACGGTAATCATCACATCCTCTTCTTTTCCTTCTTCTACGTTTACAATTGCTGCGAATTTACCGTCATCTCCGTTTACTTTTACTTCTACATTTTTTTTGGTGTCCTTATATGAAATTTCTACCACCGCATCCTTCATGGGTTCGCCGTCTTGATCTTCTACCACGCCTTTTAAAAACTTTACTTTTTGAGGGCGGGCTTCTTCATACAATTCAAAATAATAAATATCGTAACCACTGGTATTTGCACCACGTGTTGTATAATAAGCTAAATGACCATCTGTAGAAACCACCAAGCCCACTTCATTTCCTTCCGTATTAATTGGATGACCTATATTTTTAGGTTCAATCCAATTTCCCTCTGCATCTTTTCGGGCATAAAAAATATCCGAACCACCCGCACCCGGGCGCTGAACAGAACAATCTGAAACAAAGTACATGGTTTCGCTATCCTGGTGCAAAAAAGGCGCTTTATCGTGTCCCTCTGAATTAATAGGCCCTGGCACCGCACGCGCATTTGACCATGTTCCATCCGCATTTCGAGTCGAATAATAAATGTCTGTCAATTGCGACCCATTGCGCCATGTTGCAAAATAAAGTGTATTTCCGTCGGCAGAAAGTGTTGGCTGTGCCTCCCATCCGTCGGGTGTGTTTATTGCGTCTCCTAAATTTTCAAGTGGTGTCCATGTAAAATCATTGCCTCCTTTACCTGACCGTTCAAAAGTTGTTCTATAAATATCGCAATTGGCATGCGGCTGATAATCCACCTCCTGACACGCACAAATAAACATTTCTTTATTGTCTAACGACAGTGAAACCCCGCCATAATTGGCATACATTGGTGTGTTAAATGGCGCACGCAACGGAGACCCTCCGCTAAAATCTGATTTTACATTAGCGCGCTCACTCATAGTAAATGCTTCAATTACGTTAGCCACAATTCCCCCCGGTGCATCTGATTTACCTTTACGGGTAAAAAATATTAACTCATTATCTGGCGAAATCATAGGAAGATACTCATCTTTACCGGAGGAAACATTTTCTACTTTTTGGGGATTGTATGGCACCGGGTTTGAATAAAACTTATCAAAAAATTCCATTTCCGGTAAAATTTGTTCTACGTCGTTTTTGTTTTTTCCGTAAGCCTCACTGTATTTATTGGGATCGCGCTCATTAAAATCTAAAAATTGCTTAAAATAAGGTGCGGCTTGACCTTTATCTCCTAACAAATAATAAATATAGCCTAATTTGTAGTAGGCGTCAGAATGAAAACTCGGGCAATATTCAATTACTTTTTTGTAGGTATTTGCTGCACCTTCGTATGCTTTTTTTAACTGTGTAAAATTAGCGCGACCTTCATCAAATTGCGCTTGTACATTTTCTGCACGTTGGTAATTGAATTTTGCGAACGAAAAATACAAATAGGCGTTATCTGGCGCTAATTTGATGGCTTCTGTATAGCTCATAGAGCGCTCACGGCTATCGTTTTTAGTACTTTCAGCTTCACGAATTAGCTTCATTACTTTTTTATCGTCTGGCTCGACGCATGATTCATCTTCTTCATCTTGTGCCAACAGGGTAAGTTGACAGGCAAAAAACGTCAAGAATAAAAAGAGTAGTTGTTTGGTCAAATTCATTTTATTTAGTCATTAAAACAGGCTGTTGCTAACTTTTAAAGGTGAAAAGGCAATAACTATACCATTGCACAAATCATCATTTAATAATACTCAAAAACACAGTTTTGGTTACACTTTTTAAGGTAGAATTTTGTGCATTTTCTGCCTTCATTTAAATATAAAACCGCAGTAAAAAATCAATTGAAAGCAGGTGGCTTGTAACAGCCTCTGCCGGCGGATAGTCTTTTGTCCAAATATCCAATAATTGATAGCGCCCAAGCACTCCTAACTCAAAATAACCAAAATCACGCTCCAACAGGGTGTTTATCCCCAACCCCAAATACGGTTGTATGCGGTTAGAAAAACCGGATAAATCACTCCCCCCTTGTATATTTAAATCTCTGACAGAAAAATTATAAACCACACCTGCACCCCACATGGCGTACCAACTTTTTTTCAGATTGGAGTTAACGATTAAGGGAACTTGAACGGAGTTAATTCTAAAACTTGACACCAATTGGTTGTTTGTTATGTTGTCGAACGAGGTGAAGTCATAATCAATACCGGTGTTAAACGAAGAGTAATCGTTTATCCAATATTTGACGGGAACACCAAGTGTAAATCCATACCCGCTCTCACTCGTGCGCAAAGTGGTAAGTTTACTTTTATGCAGGTTTAGTTTCCATGCCGGAGATATATTTACACCGAATTGCCACTTATTTTGTGCTGTGACCATTAGTCCAATACAAATTAAGAATAGCGTAAATAACTTTTTCATTCGGTTGGTTTTGTTTGTTTTTAACAGAAAAAATAGTGTTTTCTTATTGATTTTAGTTGCTTCCCTCCCATTCGGAGTAAAATTGGCGAAGAAAATTTTCCATATACTGATGCCTATTTGCAGCCATTTGTTTTCCGGTTTCGGTGTTCATTTTATCTTTCAATAACAGTAATTTTTCATAAAAATGATTAATGGTATGTGTCCTATTCTTCTGATACGCTGCTACTGTTTTAAATTTAGCTGGTTTCACAGACGGATCATACAGCAAGTTACCAAATTTTCCGCCAAAAGCGAACGTACGGGCTATGCCAATTGCACCAATGGCATCTAAGCGATCTGCATCTTGTACAATTAACCCTTCTTTGGATTTCATTTTATTTTCTCCAATGCCTCCTTTAAACGAACAATGGTTTACAATGTGCACTACTTTTTCAATGGTTAATTCATCTGCGCCGGCGTCTTCCAATAATTGGGTGGTTCTCCGTTTGGCTTCCACGTCTGCATTTTCTACAAATTTATGGTCGGCTACGTCATGCAATAATGCGCCTAATTCTGCTACAAATGTATCTGCACCTTCTTTTTTACAAATGGTTTTGGTATTATTCCATACTCGCTCAATATGAAACCAGTCATGCCCGGTGGATTCATGCGCAAAAGCCGCTTTAAAATGTGCGGCAATTTTTGAGATAATTTCTGCTTTGTTGATAACGTTAGTATTAAAATTAAATCAGTGTAAATGGCTAATTGCAAAACACGTTTTATTGTATTTTTTAATTGGAAACCACTCTTTAAAATTAATTCAATTTAATGGTTAGCAGGATGCGAAATTAATGGAGTTTTCAACAGGTTTTAAAAATCATCCAAATCTTCATTTCGTTCAGCAACTTTTTGGTAATTATTTAGCTTAACAGAAACCGAAAGCATAATTTGTGGCGCTAATTGGTATGAAATACGATCAACCGTTACATTTTCTGTAACAGAAACCTCTCCGCGTCTTGCAGTTGCAAAAATATTACGCCCCTGTAATGTTAACGATAAACGTTTTTTAAGTAAACTGCGTCGCACTGAAACATCTTGCGAAAAAGAGCTTAATTCTCGCCCCTGCGCCGTTACTGACCCACTTTGAAAGCGCGTCATTAACTCCAAACTCCATTTTTTATAATTAAATCCATTGCTTAACCGGCCCGACCAGTTTAATGATGAGGCACTGTAATCCACATCTTCTATCTGTCCAGTCAAATCAAATTGATAAACGTTTATTCCTGTATTAATTTTCCACCATTCAAATAAGTTATAATTTACAGTTGCCTCTACCCCGTAAGATTTAGACGTACCAATATTGTACGGTTGACTAATTAAGATACCCGGCTCATATACCGTAGAAATTCTATTAATGATATTATTGCTTTGTCTGTAAAACGCCTCTACACTTAAAAAACCTTTTTGCTTTAGCTGTTTTATAGCACTTGCCTCAAAGGCATTGATATACTCTGGCTCTAAATTAGGGTTACCTGTGCGGACGCTAAACGGACTTTCCCACGTGATAAATGGTTCAAAAAAGTAACTGCGTGGACGCTCGATTCGCCGTGAGTAACTTAACAATACTTGAATTTTATTTTTGAACTGGTACGACATGTGCGCCGAAGGAAACCAATCCAAGCGATTAATTTCTGCAAAATTAGTGGCGGTTGTTGATGAAATTCTGCGGAACGTGTACTCTGCCCTTAAGCCGGCTTGGTACCCTAATTTTTTAAATTTCCCTCCAAAAATTGAATAAGCGGCATGCACATCACGCACATAGTTTACATCAGAACTAAATAAGGGATTAAAATCAAATTCGTCTGTTGTTGTATTATACGTATAGTTTTTACCAATGTCTCCACTTTCACCTAATTGTGATTGTAAACCCGCTTCAAATTTTTTACTGCCTTTTAGCGGTAATTTATAATCTACATTAAACCTGTAAAAGTTAGAGGGACCTACCTCGGTATATAAATTCCCTTGTCGAATACCATCTTCATTATAAGACAATGTAGTGTCAGATTGGTTAACTTGTTTTAAACTTGCTATGGCTTTAAAACTAATGTTGTGCTCTTTATCACGCTTAATGTTGTATTGATAATATAAGCTCGTGGTATTGTTTAAAATTTCAATATAGTTGTGCTGATCTGTAAAAAAGTTACTGATGAGGCTGTCATTTTGATACTCTTCATAATAATAATCAGAATAAGGCTCCATTAGGGTTGATCTGAAATCTGTCCGCAGCACCATAACGTGGCTGTTATTCGGGTTCCATTGTAAGCCAGCACCCATGCCAACAGTACCGCGCGCCCAATTGTCTTCTCCTTCAGAAATTAATCGGTTTACTGTACTGTCGTTTAATTGCGTAGTACGTTCCACACGCGTATCACTTGGCCGGCCGCGTTGGTTGTAATTAGCTGAAATATCAAACGTAAATTTTTCTTTTTTGATGTTTACGGCAACATCTCCGCCATAATTTTCAAACCTTCCGGCGTTTAAATTTATGAGGCAACTTATGCCTTGCAGTTTGTTTTTTTTGGTGATGATGTTGATTACACCACTTGTTCCTTCTGCATCATACTTGGCTGAGGGGTTTGTAATAATTTCAATGTCTTTAATGGAGCTTGCCGGAATAGTGGACAATGCGTCACTGGCATCCAACACTGTTGGCACTCCGTCAATAAGCAAGGTAAAACTTGAACTACCACGCAAACTCACCGTACCATCTGCACTTACAGTAATGGATGGCATATTTTGAAGCACCTCTACAGCGGTTTGCCCGTCTGTATTCATTTGGTCTTCTACGTTAATTACTTTTTTATCTATTTCATACGTAATATCCGGCACGCCGCTTATCACCTCCACCGTATTTAAAACTGTTGGTGCTAATGTAAGCTCTTTAAGTTGATAGGTTTTTGAATCGGCAGTAAGTTTAATGCCCTCTATTAATTTGGACTCATAGCCTACAAAATCTATTTTTAGGTTATAAGTTCCCAATGGCAATGGAGCAATAGAAAAATCACCATTTTCCTGCGTTACTCCGCCTGTAATCATTTCATTTTCGGGTTGTTTAAAAGCCAATATTCGAACATAGCTTACTGGTTGCTCTGATATAGAATCTGTAACATTCCCAAAAATTTCGCCTGTTGCTGCATCTTTTTGTGCTCCGCCGCCCCCCGGCCGTTGTGAAAACGCAAGTGTTGTGACAAGCGTTAAAAATAAGATAAGTGATGTTTTCATTCGTAACATAGTACAAAGGTACAATTTTAGTTTCTTGGACTAAGACCGCTTATCCTTAGAAAGGTTTAATTGATATAAAAATTGTGTTAAAAAAAGGTGAATTTGAGCCTTTATTAAACTGATTTTGTGGATTATTCAGCAATTAGCAGTGTGACAGTTCCTGTGTAGTCAAACGCTTTATCTTCACGATCTGTAAAGCGCAATTGGTAAACATACGTTCCTTCCTGATACGGTTTTCCATCTCGTTGGTTAAATCCATCCCACCCTTCGTTACGATCGGCTGTTTGAAAGACGACTCCCCCCCAACGGTCATAAATTATGAGGTTGTAACTATCAAAATCATACAACGAGATAACCGGCAAAAAACGATTGTTGAGCCCATTTATCATAAATGCATTTGGAATGTACACCAATGGCGTAATGGTGGCACAGGTAGTATTTGAAAAAGCCGTTTCACTAAAGCCATAGCTATTTAAACCTTCCACAGCTTCAACACGGTAACAAAACTGCCCTTGCGAATTGTAAAATTCAGAAACATCATCTACAAAAGAACGCACGCCTGGTAAAGTAGTAGCAATTGGTGTGGTTTCAAACAGACCGTTCTCACCTCTGTAAATGCGGTATTCAGTTATATTGGCATCAAAACCTGCATACGCCGACCAACTGAGTGTATTTAACATCTGCACATTATCTGTTTGCACCTCAACAAAAGCGGTGCGCGCTATGTTAGACGCAATACCAACAGAACCGCATGTATCTATTAAGTTAATTCGGTATTGATACGCTCCCCTTTCGGCATAAACTTCAGAATGCGTAAAATTAAAGAATGTGCCGGTAATGGGTTCAACTTCAGCTATGGTTTCAAATTCACTGGCATACGGGTCTTTCACCTGCACCTCATAAAATTGTACGGCTGCTGAGCCGTCTGTATAACACGTTAAATCTACATTATCAGACAAATTATGACTTGCTGCAGCTAAATAGTGAAATGCCGGCTGACTGGGGCGCACGGCTTCTCCGCATGATTTATTAGAGTTTGAAATGGAGTCTGACGCTGAAACCGCCCGGATGTAATAACAATAATTAACGTCGTATATTAAATTTGTATGCTCAAATGTCAAATCTGCCGATTCTATCGTGGCTATTACCTCATACGGTGAGCCGCCAATACTGGTCAATACCTCATACCGATCAACGGGTTCATCCCACCCTAAATATGGCGTCCAGCTCAGTTGCATAGTGCGATTGCACAAATCATATTCTTTTTCAAGAAAAACAGTGGTGTGTCCCGGGCTGAGTGCAGATGTTTGATAACTTGGTGGCACATCTGTTGTTAAACATGAATCAAATGCCGTTACACGGTACGACTCCGCCTCAACTATCGCCTCTGTTAATGTGTTGGTATATTCTGTCGTGAATCTGCCATACACTGTATCCAACGGCAACCAAATGGCAATATCTGTATCAAGTTTATAAATTACGTAACCATACGTATCCGGAGCGGGGTTAACATTCCACCGTATGTCTACAAATTCAGAAATGGGATTAACAGAAACAACATCCAGTATTGGAATGGCAGGGTTTATTTTATCTTCTAACAATTTCCCCTCTTTGTTTGATGTTGATGTACAACCTGCGTCGTTATCAATGCGCACTTCATAGTTCATAAAATCCAAACATATATCTATCGTATCTACAAATAAATTCGTACCATAATCCACTTCACCTCTAAGCGTCCACGTGCCTAACGGATATTCGCGATAAATTTGCTGGGTTGCACTTTCGGTAGGTAATTTAGGTGTGTGTAGTTCATTCCATTTTAGCAATACCCTTCCGTCTCCTAAATCATCCAAATCCATAAAAACAGAAGCCAACGTATCTGACGAAGCTAAGCTACCCCCCCCGCAACCATAGCGCGTTTGAATAAAATAACGCTTAGAAACAGCATCTGCTCCAGCACCTGCCACCAAAAAATTATCCTCAGTAATATCGGCTATCGTAGCAATTAAACCATCCTCTACCGATCGTACCTCATAATTTACAAACGACCCCGAAGGATCGGTTGTAGGCGTCCATGATAAGTTAACGCTTCCGTCATCTAATACATCTGCACAATGCAATTCTACAGGCTCTACCAGCTCAATGTTTTTTAATTTAATACGAATGGTTTGATACGACCTGCCGGGGACGGAGCAATAATCATCTTTCGCATTTAAAACGAAGGTGTAAATTTGTTCATCTTGCTGAATACCGCAGGCATCTAATAAATGATCGCAAGAGGTTTGCCAGTTAAATGTTGTCGTAACGCCCTGCACACCTTGAATAAGCGGTGGTGTATCTAACGTTGCACACGGACCATAGTCACAACCAGCATCCGGATCAGTAAGGTTGTTACCGAAATAGTTTCCGGTTGGAATAAGTGTAACCGTTTGTGGTGTACCATCCTGCAAAAACTCCACATCTTGTACTACAATGTCAAAATTAATGAGTTCACCTGCAAAAAATTCGGCGTCAAATGAAGTACCGGCATCAAAAGGCGGTAAAATTGTAGGGGGCGTATTCACATAACCATCACACGGAATAACAATTAGTTGCGATTCACGGTTAACGGTAGAAATAAGTACGCCATCTCTGTACGAATCAATTTTTTGAACAAAACCAAAATTGCCAGGTGTATTGGAAACGAACGTAATTTCACCCGTTTGAGGATCCATCTCTGCAGGTTCGTTACCTGGATCAAAAGTTGCATCAGGCGTAGGGTTTATTGCACTGTAGCCTGTGTTAAAAGGCACCGGCACAGGGTTTGTTGGCGGATTAAAATCACCAGACGGAAAATGATCTAATGGAATGCCCCATGAAAAAGCGAGGGAATCGTTATCCTCATCAAATGCATTTGAATCAAACTGAAAATCGCTCCCCGCACACAACAATATGTAAGGGTTTTGTGCAAACGAGGGCGACGAATCTAAACACTCATCTGGCACGGCATACATTAATGATGACAACGTAAAACCAAACTCAAACGGATTGCTAATATTATCTAAATCCCAATTTCTGGAAAATGAATCATACGTAAAAGCCCAACCCTCTGCAGGTGGCGTGCCTGCCAACGTGACGGTACCCGATTGATAAATGAATTTTTGAACTGCCCCTGGCCCTGTTCCGCCTCCTGCACCTGCCCCGCAATCAATTTCTGGTGGGCTACCCGGCACGGTTGTACAAGCGGGTGAAAGATCTTCTGAACTAATTAAATTACACGTAATGGATGTGACTGAAGGATGACGCCAAACACGCACGTCTTGCGTTGGGGCAATGATGTCTAACCCATTACAATCGCGATAAATCACTAAGGTAAATTGGTAGTTGTCTCCGCCCAATGCCTGCCACGTAATTTCACCTCCCATAAGGTGGGCAGCAAAATTGGGTTTTGCTATTAAAACAGCAAAAAAGAATACAATTAACCTTAATCTATTCATCATCTATGCCCTTAACGTAGTTAAAGGTGTTTTATTTAATACGAAACTCATTGATTTAAGTTGCTTTTTTGACCGGCTGATTTAATGCAATGAGCTCCACTAATTTTAGTGATTTCACCACAAAAACTACACCATTGTTTATTCTATTCCAAAATCAATGGCGGTATAGAATATTTCGCTCCCTTTTTGAATGTCTGTCGTGTCGAAATTATCAATGCGCAAATCTTTAAACGTGCTGTGAATTTTACCAATTCCTTTTGCGTATACATCAAACTTTCGTTTAAAGTCTATAAATGTGGTAAAATTTTCTTTTTCTACCACTACGGTGGAGTCATACTGAGTACCATTTACGGTGTAAGGTTCGTAAATATTTTCATAAAAACACGTTTGTTCCGGCTCATTGTTTAACGCATTACAATTCCACGTACGGTCATACGCTATGGCGAAAATAAGTTTGATGAAACGATCGTTTTCTTCTACCACCTCTGCGGTGGTTTTGGTTTGTTTCATTGTCCATACATCTTTCAGCACCCAGCTATCAGCCTCAGTTGTTCGTTTATAGCGTTTTAATTTGTGGGCAACTTCTCCTTCATTGTCGAGAAATGATTCCTCAATAACTTCTTTTATTTGATACCGATTGGTGTCATGCGCAGGATCAAGTGCTACATCATGAAAAACATCTAACACATCATACGTAATGAATTGTCCTTGCGTTGTTGGAAAATAATCGTACCCATAAACAATGGAATTGCTTTGTTTTTTTTTACAACTTACAACGACGAGCGAAGCGAATACTAAAAATAACGTATAATTTTTCATGGTATCACTACTTATTACGTAAAGAAGCGCTAAACGGTTGAATTATTGCATGTGTTTGGACTGAACGGCGTAAAGCGTAACAAATATACCTGCCATTACAAGCGATATTACTGTAAACACTATTGCCAAGGTTGTCGCACCATAAATAAACGTTGGCGCCAAAATGGGTATAAGGCTATAAATAATGTACAAATGAAACCCAATTTTACGCATACGAAACATAAATATCGTGGCTAAAAGCCCTATTAAAATTTGAATAAAGGCTATGCCATGCACCAAGTTAAATTTGGCAACGAAAGCTTCAATAAAAAACATAATACCATCAATCATAGGTCCTGCAACTTCCATGTTTTGTCCGTTTTGAGAAGCGATAAGTTCTACCTCAGCTTGTTTTAACTCTTCTGCAGTTGGCGGCCCTTGCATATAGCCCAACGCGGTGTTGTACAGTATAATTGCTAACCATACCCAAGACAAAATACAAAGTACGGTTACGGTTGTTGGTCTTTTCTGCTCCATATTATTTTTGGTTTTTAACGAAGTTAATGGATTTTTCGATTTCGGGCTGCATGAATTTATCATCCGTAATAAAAGGTACGTTTTTTCTAAACTCTGCCACCATTTTCTCTATAATCGGGCTTGATTTTAATGGTTTTCTGAACTCTAATGCCTGTGCCGCATTAAATAGCTCTATCCCAATAATTTTTGCTAAATTTTCAACTACACGATAGCACTTGGTGGCTGCATTTGCTCCCATGGAGACGTGATCTTCTTGCCCGTTGGACGATTCAATTGAATCTACCGAAGCGGGTGTGGCTAATTGTTTATTTTGGCTAACAACAGAGGCTGCAGCATATTGCGGAATCATAAAACCAGAATTAAGCCCGGGATTTGCCACTAAAAATTCGGGTAATCCTCGTTTACCACCGATTAATTGATACGTTCGGCGTTCAGAAATGCTACCTAACTCTGCAAACGCAATGGCTAATAAATCTAACGTGATGGCTAATGGTTGCCCGTGAAAGTTGCCTGCGGAAATAATTTCATCCGTATCTGGAAATATGGTTGGATTATCGGTTACCGCATTAATTTCATTTTCTACAATTGAGACGGCATGGGCAATGGCATCTTTACTCGCCCCATGCACTTGCGGAATGCAACGAAATGAATAAGGATCTTGCACGTATGTTTTGGCACGTTCAGCTATTTCACTACCTGCTAATAACTCGCGGATTTTAGCGGCTGTTTCAATTTGCCCTTTTTGTTGTCGCACTTCATTTACGTTGGCAAAAAATGGGTTCGGTCGGCAATCATAGGCATCTACGGACAAAGCCCCAACTACATCCGCCATTTCGCTTAGCCGTTGTCCATTTATTAAGCACCATACGCTGTAAGCACTCATAAATTGCGTACCATTTAACAAAGCCAACCCCTCTTTTGACCGCAATGTGATGGGTTGCCAATCAAACTTTTTTAACATTTCAGCGGCTGTCATACGGTTACCCGCCACATCTACATTTCCCTCCCCTAACAAGGCTAACGCCAAATGCGCCAATGGTGCCAAATCGCCCGAAGCACCTAACGAACCCTGCTGATATACAACGGGTGTAATGTCATTGTTGTAAAAATCTACCAATCGCTGCACGGTGACCAATTGAACACCAGAGTGACCGTAAGAAAGCCCCTGCACCTTAAGCAGTAGCATTAACTTCACAATTTCTGTTGGTACTTCCTCCCCTATTCCACATGCATGGGATAATACCAGATTAGTCTGCAACTGCTCAAGGTCTGCCCTTGATATTTGCGTATCGCACAATGAACCGAAGCCTGTATTTATTCCATAAAATATCGCCCCTTCGTCTTTCATTTTTTCGTCAAGATAATTGCGGCATTTTTGAATTTTAGCCACGGCTTCATCTCCTAATTGTATACCTGCGTTGGACGCAATAATTTCTGCTATTTTTTGTAGGGTTAATCGGTCGGCACTTACGATATGGTTTGGTTTCATTCTTAAAGTTGGTTTAAAAAATCAGTTACTTTTATTTCTTCCTGCGCTCCAGTCTCCATGTTTTTTACGGTTAAACTATCGGCCTCTATTTCTTTTGAGCCCATTAAAATAACAAACGGTATGTCTTTATCATTGGCATATTTCATTTGCTTATTCATGCCTTTATCTGTAGGGTAAACTTCGCAAGCTACCTCTTTAGTTTCCGCATGCGTTTTGCCAATTGCAAACAAGCGGCCTGTTCTTTTTCGCCGAAGTTTATAAATAGGTATTTTGTTTTATTTAATACCGATTTTGGAAATAAATCCAGCTCGGTCATTACATCATAAATACGGTCAAGTCCAAAAGAAATACCCACACCGACTAATATCCTTTAATCCAAAAATACCCGTGAGATCATCATAACGTCCACCTCCACCAATAGAACCCATTTTTACATTGTTTGCAGCTACTTCAAAAATGGCTCCAGTATAGTAATTTAAGCCTCGTGCCAGTGTTACATCAATTTGAAGTTTAGCTGTTTGCTAATTTGAGTTCTTTGACTTGCCTGATGATAAAGTGCGAGTTCTTCAACTCCTTTTTGTCCTTCCGAGGAGGAAGATAATGCATAAGTTGTTCAGTTTTTGATTGTTATCCGGAAAGTTCTAATAATGGCTCCATTGTTTCAATAGCAGTTTCAGAAATTCCTCTTCTCCAGCATTTCTTTTATCACACCTTCCTTTCCTATCTTGTCTAATTTATCTAAAGCTACCGTAAAGTCGATGAGTTTATCTTCTTCTCCTATCACTTCTGCAATTCCGGAAAGTATTTTACGATTATTCATCTTTATAGTAACTTCTTCAAACTTAAGGTAGAAATACTGCATCATAAAGTTGTATGAATTCGATCTCCTGCCATAAAGAATCTGATCCTACTACATCTGCATCACATTGATAAAATTCACTGAATCGCCCTTTTTGCGGACTGTCTGCTCTCCATACTGGTTGAATTTGATAACGCTTAAATGGAAAATGACAATCTCATTTTGATGTAGAACTACATAACGAGCAAAAGGTACTGTTAAGTCATACCGAAGCGCCTTATCAGAAACGGAGTTGGCAAAACGAGCAAGGTTATCTTGTGCTAATGCGGTTATATCCGCTTTTTTTAACGTATCACCTAAGTTTAAAACTCTAAAAATCAAACGGTCACCTTCATCCCCATATTTCCCCATTAATGTTTCTGTTTTTTCGATACAAGGGGTTTCTATCGGTGAAAAGGCATACTTTTCAAACACATGTTTAATGGTTGAAAATATATAATTCCGTTTTACCATTGTTTGTGGCAAAAAATCACGTGTTCCTTTTAAAATAGAAGGCTTTTTACTCATTTTTTTTTGATTTGCCACAAATTTAACTTTTTTGAATCGGATTTAAAGTAAATCGTTTGAAAGTATACACCGGCTGCTACGAATTGGTATTAAATAAGGGCTGCGGATGATTTGACAAAGAAGCACCATAAACCCGCGGAGTTTGCTAAATTTGCACAAATTTTAGAGCAAAAATGGACAAGTTTAAAAACCGCATACGCTATTTTATGATTGGGTTATCCATTGGGGTGATTTTGGTGTATTTTATGTTTGGTAACAGGGGTTGCGCATGGCTACCAGAAAACCGCGTAAAAAACATGATTGGCGAAAAAGAAATTATTATTGGTGACAGTATTTTGGATATAATGCAAACCCTGGAGTTAACGAATGATGATATTTACAATTTGTTGAAAGATAAAGGAGATGTTGATTTTTCGTTGAGCGATACACAGGAGGATCCTAAAGTATATTATTTTTCTGCCGAAAAAGGTGAAATCACTTACTCGGCCAGGTTCGCACTGTATGAAGAACCCGATATTTCTGAAGTAATTAGCCTAAGTAAAAACGGTAAACTTATTGAAAGTTCACGATCAAATAAAAATAAGTCTACTCTGCCACTTCCACGATTGGATGTAATGGCCATCATTGAATCGCACGAGTTTAGAACACTTGAAAAAGCACAATGTCAACAAAAATTTTATGGGTTAACAGATGATGAAGTGTCCAATTTTCATACAACAGCTGCAATTAACATTTCGGCATCAGAACCTCGGCTAAGCCCTAACCCTTATTACGTTTTAGACGGTATGATAAATAATCAGATGTACAGCATTACTTATGTGATTGGAGAAAACAGAACACGCATAAGTAACATAAAAGGACAAAAAGAATCCAACTGTAAAGTTGTTCCGTAACTTTTATCACGTTTAGTTATCAGTTAAAAATAGAAATTTGCACAAAAAAATACATTATGGGAATTTTATCAAACTTATTTGGTGGTAATAAAAAACAACAGGTTGAAGACTTTAAACAAAGAGGTGCTTTAATTATTGATGTGCGTAACCCAGGAGAGTTTGCTTCGCGGCATTTTGAGGGTTCGCAAAACATTCCGCTACCGCAGGTTAAAAATGAGGTGCAACGATTAAAAAAACTCAACAAACCAATTATTGTTTGCTGTGCAAGCGGTGTGCGCAGTGGAAATGCTAAAATTCAGTTAGAGAAGGCTGGTATTGAAGTGGTGAATGCCGGTGGATGGCGCGCTTTGTAATGTCTTTTTTTATTTTGCTCCCCGATATTACAGTTCTTACAGCGGGTAGTAAAACAACGGTGTAACATTTTGTACAGCACTAAAACCATCTAACTAGAAAACGGTGCTTATGCTATTTTTGTAATTTCAAAAAACTACCGCAAACGTATTTTGTTAAAGGTCTGCAAATCTAAAAAAGCAGCAATGCGATCTGCAGAGGCGTTGGCTGAAGTTTGGAAAAAAAATGTGACTAAATTTAATCCTGCCATTTTGAAAGCAACACTCAACCGACGCTACGGCAATCGTTAACTGCTTAAATGTGCTAAAATAGCATTGATTTGCGCGGGGCTAAAACTGTGGTTGCGCATAATAAAATTAGCCTGCATGTAGCAATCCTCTCTTTTCGTTAACATGTCTTGCACAAGGTGTAGCAGCTTTTTTTCGTCTCCTTTAATTTTTTCAATAAGTGGTCGGTTGTTTTTGCTATTCAACAAACGGTCTACCAACGTATGCGGACTCCGTTTTAAATAAACCGAAACGCCTTTTTGATGAATAATGGATAAATTATTATTAAAACAAGGCATGCCACCGCCAAGCGCAATTATTGCTGGCTCGTTAGGCGTCAAATTGATTAACCATTCGGTTTCTATTTTTCTGAACCCAATTTCACCATTTTCTTCGAACAAGGTTGCAATTTTTTTGCCGGTTTGTTTTTCGATTTCACGATCAGCATCCAAAAAAGTAAAATCTAAATTCTTCGCCATTTTTTTTCCTAAGGTCGACTTTCCAGCCCCCATAAAACCAATTAAAAAAACAGCTTTTTTCTCCACCCTGTAAAGTTAGGCATTCTGCATTGAATTTTAAACCAACATTTTTGCGATTACTCAAATAACAATTTGTTAAACGACTGAAAGGCAATTTTTTGAAAATAACGGGTTGGACAACGCTAAAATTATTCCCTTTTTTTAGCCAATAATTTTGCGATTCAGATAAAAGCATTTATATTTGCACCCGCAAACGAAAATGATTTGTTAGCTCAGTTGGTAGAGCATCTCCCTTTTAAGGAGAGGGTCCAGGGTTCGAGCCCCTGACAAATCACCAAGGTTTACTAAAAGCTTTCCGTTTTACTGCGGAGAGCTTTTTTATTACGACCGTTTAACGTTAAAATTATAGGTCGATTTGTTAGCTCAGTTGGTAGAGCATCTCCCTTTTAAGGAGAGGGCACAGGGTTCGAGCCCCTGACAAATCACTAAGAAGCATCAGCCGTTTGGGTTGGTGCTTTTTTTTAGGTCGTTTAACCGACGATTTTTTCTGAAATAAATAAAATCTATATATTTCTGGTTTAACAACAGTTGCCAGCAACAATCCTTACAATTTTGACAATTTTGCTAAATGTGTTTGATTAAAATGGTGAAACCACAAAAAGTAAATACCGATAATAACATACATACATGACCATTATGTTTTAACAGAGGAAAATCAAAATGACAGTAACCTACGACAACTATTATAAAACCGAAAACTTATTCGGAAAACCATATCCAGAACTGATTGAGTTTTTTGTGGAATATCCAAAAAAAGGAAAAGTACTGGACTTAGGTTGCGGACAAGGAAGAGATTCAGTTCCGTTGGCGCGAATAGGATATATTGTGACTGGAATTGACAACTCTAAAGTCGGAATTGAACAAATGAACCGAATTGCGGAAACTGAAAGTTTAACGCTGACTGGAAAAGTAACCGACATTTTTAAATTTGACAATTTTTCGGAGTATGATTTTATACTGCTTGACAGTATGTTTCATTTTTTAAAAAACGACAAAAAAAAAGAAACTGACTTTATTAAAAGAATATTCTCGGAAATTAAAAAGGGTTGCTTGGTTATTTTTTGCATTCAAGACACAGGTGAAAAAATTAAGATTCTAAACGAAATAATTGACTTTGAAAAGGACCTGAACAGATTAATTAATAAAAAATTTGAATATTTCTTTGAAAACAAAGAAAATGGACATAAATCAAAAACTGATTACCGAATGATAGTGATTCAAAAATAATAAACACTAATCAGAAAAATAGCTATAATTCATTGTGGTTTGCTGGTTAAGCGAGAGCGTTTTTGGATAAGAGTAATCGGGGAAATTATAAAATTTGCTAAAAAGGCGGAACATCACCTGAATTTTAAACCTAAACCAAAATTCACCCCAAAATTGCTTACTTTTAGTTGATTCAATTTTAAGCGAAGATGAGGCTAAGTAGCATTGCTTTTTTATTTTTTACGATTTTTACTACTACCGCACACACGCAAGAGCTAAAGAAAGAGGTGCGGTTTACTGCACACAAATTCATGCCTTTTTACAACTTAAAAAAGGTGAAAAACACGGCAATTTTTCAGGGCAATAAACAAAAGAAGAACTATTTTGAAGGTTGGTATTTTAAATTTGTGGCTGCGGATGGCGAATCAATTATTAGTATAATACCGGGCCTATCACTTTCTGAAAATGGTGAGCAGCAGCATGCTTTTATACAATTAATAAATGGAGTTACGGCTGAAACGGATTATTTTACGTTTGACATTGATGATTTTTATTTTTCAAAAAAAGAATTGGCTATACGCATAGGTAAAAATTACTTTAGCACAAAAGGCGTGGTGCTTGACATTGCACAAAATGGAAAAAGTGTAAAGGCTGATTTAACCATAAGCAACACAACCGACTATTCTACTGGCCGCTTAACCAAGCACAGCATTATGGGCTGGTACCGTTTTGTGCCATTTATGGAATGCTACCACGGTGTGGTTAGTTTAACACACCAAATTGGCGGACAGATGCAGATTGGCGATATAGACCATGATTTTGACGGAGGCAAAGGATACATTGAAAAGGATTGGGGAACAAGTATGCCCAGCGCATGGATTTGGTTGCAAACAAACCACTTTACAGATACCAGCAGTTCACTCATGCTTTCTGTAGCTACGGTGCCTTTTATGAACAAAGAATTTGACGGATTTTTGGGCTTTTTTTACCACAAGGGCGAAGTGCACCGCTTTGCAACCTATAAAAATTCTACCTTAATGCTAAAGGTTATAAACGACAATACGGTGAAGGTGACCATTAAAAACCGCAAGTATACATTTGTGATTGATGCCGAGCGACGAAGTACTGGAATGTTGCAAGCACCTGTGGCGGGTAATATCGGACCGCAGAATACCGGAAAGTATTGACGCACTTGTACACCTAAAAATGTACACCAAAAAAAATGAATTAATATACACAGACAGTACCCAAATTGCAGGGCTGGAAATGGTGGGTGATTTTAAACAAATGGAGGGCGTACTTGACTAAAAAGAAATATGACTGATTTTACTGTATACGCCCGGTTTAAAAATGTGGATGAGGCAACGGACTTGATAAACTTGCTGGAAAAGCATAACGTACAGTTTAGCTTAATTGATAATGGCTACGATACGGACATTACCTTTACAGGAAATGCCATTTCTGAAATACAAGTTTTAGTAAAAGCGGCGGATTTTGAACGGGTGAACCAATTACGAGAAGCGGAAATGAATGCGATTGTGGATGTGAACGACACCACCCACTATTTGCACGATTTTACAACACCCGAACTTTATGAATTAATTACCAAAAGGGACGAATGGAGCATGTACGACTATGTGCTGGCAAAAAAAATACTGGCTAAACGCGGTGAGACTGTGGATGAAGAAATGTTAGCAAAGCTAGAAGAGAAGCAGGAAAACACTAAAAAAGAACCCAAAAAAGCGAGTGGTTTTTACATTTTTGCTGCGTATTTTTTTGCCTTATTGGGTGGCCTGCTGGGGATTCTTATGGGATGGGCGCTTTGGAAAAGTGAAAAAAAACTGCCCAACGGAGAAAAGACTTTCACCTACACTAAAAGTGACCGCGAAAATGGTAAAATGATTACAATTATTGGTGCTGTGGCGGCGGTTTTTTTTATTATTGTCCGCATAATGATTCAAATTGAAGCGTTTGGGTAAAAATTGCCTTTTTATGACTGAGTGCCGAACAATTTGTGCCTAGCTGGGGCATTATTGAATAATTAGCAGAAATAATTAATGCTAAATTGTGGTGTTGCCCCTTTATTATTCAATTACTTTACCGAATACACATCAATTAAAAAAGTAAGTTTACCTTATTTGATTGTATATTACCTACCATGACGACTAAACTGATTACAAATGGATTTATAGCGGCGGGGGTGGCTAACATTGGTGCAACGCTATTACTTTCTAAAGGGTTAACGAATGATGTAATGACTGCTGTGGCCCCAAAGGTGATGTCTACCTTTGGGCTGGTGATGATTATGACCTGGGGGCTGGCTTACATTGCTGTGGCTAAAAGCTACGCGGCGGTGAAATGGCTGGTGCTAACTTTTGCCGTGGAGAAGCTAATTTACGGTGTGGTGTGGACGAAATGGATATTAAACAATGAGGTGGGGCCAATTTTTGAAATGGACACCATGGCGGGTATTTTTTACAGTATTTACGGATTAAATGACTGGATTTTTTGCGTATTTTTTACGGTGGTGTTTATACAACTTATGAAAAAACATAACGCACTGCCAACGGCTTAACGATTGCCGCGGCAGCTCACGCAACCGCAGGTGGAGTGACTACAGCAGAAAGCGTGGCGCGAAATGAATACTGGCTTAACCCTAGTCTACAAGAATTTGAATGAAATTTTGGGAAAGCCCCAAAATAAATACATAAAAATTTGGAAAGGTGTTCTAGTATTTAGATATTTGTCTAATTATATAATTATTTAACTACTGAATGAAGCAATTGTTTAAGGCACTGAATGATGAAACCCGGCGCGCTATTTTGGAGCTTTTAAAGGAGCGAGAAATGACGGCGGGTGAGATTGCGGAACGGTTTAATATATCTAAACCCAGTATATCACACCATTTGGATTTGCTAAAACGGGCTGATTTGGTGACGAGTGAAAAGAATGGACAATTTGTAACCTACACCATTAACACATCTATTTTAGAAGATTTGATGACGTGGGTGATGATGCTAAAAAATGAAAAAAAATGAACATTAACTTAAAGAAAGAAATTCCGCTACTGGCAATTGTTGCTATACCTTTTATTTACGTGGCATTTATTTGGAACACACTGCCTGAACGAATACCGCTACACTGGAATATTAATGGTGAAATTGACCGTTGGGGGCCTAAAATTGCCATTTTTATTGCACCGGTGCTAACGGTGCTGCTTGTTTATGTGCTTTTTTTGGTGATTCAGAAAATAGACCCCAAGGGCAAGATTGAAAAAATGGGGGGATCAGTTCCAAACGCTACGCTTTGTGCTTACGCTTTTTATGAGTGCACTTTCTGTCTACATTATTTATGTGACCCAACGGGGGGAAAACAGTTTGCCACACGGAATTTTTGTACTAGTAGGCTTACTATTTACAGCACTGGGGAACTTTTTTAAGACAATACGCCCCAATTATTTTTTGGGTATTCGCACGCCGTGGACGCTGGAGAATGAAGCGGTGTGGAAATCAACCCACGTGTTGGCAGGTAAGTTATGGTTTGTAGGTGGATTGGTGATTGCATTAATTGCCTTACTTTCTGGTACTAAAATGGCGTTGTACATTATGCTGGGTATTATTTTAATAATTACGCTGATTCCGGTTGTTTATTCATACACTGAATTTAGACGACTTAAAAACGAAAACTAATTTTTATGAAAACACTTATTACACCATTTTTACTGGGGTTTACGCTAACACTTTTTGCGCAAACGCAATTAAAAACTGAAAAACTGGCGACTGATTTTTCTGCCGCACTAGTTACTGAAAATTTTGATGATGCTGTACTTTTTTTTGCGCCGGAAGTGCTTGATAAAATGCCCGCCGAACAGCTGGCTGCGGTTTGGACGCAATTGCAAAACCAATTGGGCGATTTTGACCGATTGGGTGCGGTGTGGAGCGAAGAAAAGCAAGATTATTGGTTTACCTACCAACCCATATATTTTGAAAACCAACTGCTGGACATTAAGCTAACCATTACAAATGATTTAACAATTAACGGTTTGTTTTTTGTGCCTCACGCGGAACAGAAACTTGATTTGCGGCAGACAGCGGCTTATACGGAGCAGGAAATTACTATTGAAACTTCAAAAAAAATAAAACTACGTGGCATTTTAACGCTTCCGAAAAAAACGGAAAATAAGGTGCCGGTTGTGGTTTTGGTACATGGCTCTGGACCGCAGGACATGGATGAAACGGTGGCACCAACAAACTGTTTAAGGAGCTGGCAAATGACTTGGCTGAAATGGGAATTGCTGTAATTAGGTATGATAAACGCACAAAGGCTTATGCTGGAGACCCTGTGCTGGACATACCTAACCTTACCCTATACGAAGAAACGATTGAGGATGCGGTGGCTGCTGTAAAACTAGCACCAAAGTTTAGTGACCAAATTAATGCGGATAAGATTTTTGTACTAGGGCACAGCCTTGGCGGAATGAGCGCACCGCGAATAGCTAAAAAGGCTAAAAATTTACGCGGGATAATAATGGTAGGTGCCAACGCAAGCCCTTTAGCAGACGTGGTGCTGGGACCAACTGAATTATTTATTTGCAGCGGATGAACAAATTTCTGAAGAGGAACAGCAGCAACTAGACACTTACAAAGCGCTGCTTAAAAATTTGGAAGCGCTACAATCATCCCAAAAAGAGAAGGAAAAGCAATTGCCCTTAGGCCTTTCGGTTGCTTATTGGCAGTATTTAAATGAATACGACCAAGTAGTAACGGCACAACGACTTGAAAAGCCTATGTTGATTATACAAGGTGGGCGCGATTACCAGGTAAACCTAAATGAGTTTAAAAAATGGCAAACGGCTTTGGCCGATAAACCAACAGTGACCTTTAAAAATTTTGAAAAGCTAAACCATATTATGCGCGAGGGAGAAACTAAAAGTTACCCAAAAGAATATCAAATAGCAAGCCCACTACCCGCTTACTTTAGCGAATATATTGCTAGCTGGATAAAGAAAAACTAAAAATAAATACGGTATGAGTGCAACCGGAACAAAAATTTGACGTTATAGAGGTACACGTACGTTAGAATTTTATAATTTAGTAGCTAAGATGAAGAATAAATTACAATTAGTTGGGGTGATGTTTATTGCCGCAATAACAATGGCCAGTTGTGCAAAGCCTGGCTGCACGGATCAAAGAGCAATTAATTACAGTGCTGAGGCAAAGGAGGATGATGGAACATGTACTTATCAAGGGGATATTTCATTTTGGTGCCTACCTGCTGTTAGCGAAACGTTGATTGACCTTGGCCATGATACGCTACGCTTTGGACTAGACGGACAAATATATGATTCGATCAGAACTGAGTTTTTCTTTTCTCCGACGGGTGAATGTAATACCGGTGGTGTTGTAACGCTACCCCGCGATTCTATGTTGTATTTTGAATGGTGGTACAAATACCGCGTATACGGAAAAGACTTTCAATTACTTTATGTTGACGAAATAAAGGCAACTGCTAATGGTTGCGCAAAAGTACGACTGGAGTTTTAAGCCAATGATATAATTTAAAAATGCGAAATCACTAAAAGGTAATTTCGCATTTTTTTTGTGCTCGTTTTTTTAAATAACCATTATATTTGACGGCGCAAACGTAGGTGTTAGTTGCTTAGTTTTGTTCGGCAATTTTGCTAAAATACAAGGCGAGCAATAAAAGAAAATACCCAGTTTGTGGAAGTGATGATTCCATGTCTAGATAACTATCTGGCGGGAAACAGACGAAAGAACAAGTACCTAAGCCCAGGTGCTGAAATTGGTAGACAGGCCATCTTGAGGGGGTGGTGTCCTATGGGCGTGCGGGTTCGAATCCCGCTCTGGGCACAAGACAGTTTTGAGTGTGAGTCTCGAGTTTTGAGACTTATACTCGAAAATGGCTTCACTCGAAACTCAAACTCAAACTCAAACTCAAACTGATTTTTCTAATGACTAAGCAAGGGCGAGTAAGCGCAGCGAATCAGGTTTCACGCTCCCACCAAAGGTGTACACGCGGGCTGTACAACTTACAGGGATCAGCGAATTACAGGGATCAGCGAAGCTACTCCGGGGAACTTTATAATTCAAAAATCTTCGCAAATGCCAGGGTTTTCGTTTTTATGGTGTAAAATTTAGTGTAAACTATTAGCAATAAATTTGTAGTCTCTCCCCAGATTAGTAACGTCGTTGAAATAACAACGTGCAATACCTACATAATAAAAACCTGAGTTCGATTCTTCCAAATTTCCACAGAAGTATTGAAAATAGTGAGATTTTGATAGAAAAATGTGCCACATTGAGCGCAGTCGAAATGAAGTACTAACTGGTTAATTCAAGGCTTTTTCCGTTGAAAGATTGCTGTTTTCCATACTTTTCGAAGAATTGATTTCATATTTCCTTATACTTCGTTATGGTTTTTCGAAGTGAATACTCCTTCAAAACCATGCCTTGCCTAAAAAAACTGAAATCAACTGTGAGCGTTTGGAAGAATCGAACTCAGGTTAAAGGTTAATTTGGAGGAAACGAGTTTTAACTACGTGTTTTAGTGTAAATTTTCTACAGTTCCTCAATCTTTAAAACGGTAACGTTTACATCTACTTTCAACCATTTATGTCGTCAGGGGAGCGTTTATAGCCTAGTTTGCTGCTCATAGTCAGTTCGCATGGCTGTTAAAAATTAAGCATTGGCATATTATTTTCAATACGAAACACGACAATCATAATAAACCCTAAAATCAAAAAAAGTAAGAAAAAATGAAAAAAAACATGAAATTAAAGTTGAAACGATCAATAAATCAGTTGGAGTCCGTATTAAATAGCTATTCTTTAAAATTCTTAATTCCGTTATTATTTACGTCATTTTTTCTCACCGGGTGCAGTGTAGTAACAGGGATTTTTAAATCGGGGTTGTGGATAGGTATTTCCTTGACAGTACTAATTATTGTTCTATTAATTTGGGGAATCATTAAGATTTTTAAAAACTGAGTATATAACGTTTTAAATTATACTAAAACTTTATACATTCAGTAACCATGGAAGAAAAAGAAAAATATAGCGACTTCAGTGCTGAAAGACCAGTGCAACTTACACCGAAAGACTGGTGGAGGATTGTGAAAAGGATTGTAAAACAACTACAAAAAGATCACCTTATAATTGTTGCCCCAGGGGTGGCATTTTATCTTTTTTTAGCTGTTATTCCAGCTATTCTAGCGCTTACCTCTATTTACGGTTTGTTTTTTAATCCAGAACAGATTCATCAACAATTAGCGCAATTTACCAGAATAATGCCTAAAGATGCGGGCGACTTAATTACCAATGTTTTATTGAATATTTCAGCGCAACCTACCCCACAACTTGAGTTGGAAGTAATTATCTCTATAGTGGTAAGTCTTTGGATTGCAAACTTAGGTATGAAAGGTCTTTTTCGAGGTGTCAATATTGTTTATCAAGAAAAGAAAAAAAGAAATTTCTTTCAGTTGAATGGGATCACTCTTTTGTTTACGATTTCCAGTATTGTTGTCGGTATAATTTCACTAGCCTTAATCGTTGGTTTTCCAGTGTTAATTAAGCATTTTGATATCCCCCCATTCATAAACACGATTATTACTTACAGTCGGTGGATATTTCTTGGGCTGATCATTATCACTTTCATTTCAATCATTTATAAATTCGCTCCGGAGCGCAGAAACGCTCAGTTTAAATGGGTTACATGGGGAGCCGCAATTGCCACTATATTGTGGTTAGTTGCCTCATGGGGTTTTTCATACTACGTAGAACATTTTAGCGATTTCGATCAAAGATATGGCACATTGGCCTCAGTAGTCATTTTAATGCTATGGTTTTTAATTACAAGTTTTTTGGTGCTGCTTGGAGCTGAAATAAATGCCGAAATGGAATATCAGACAAAGAAAGATACAACTATTGGACAATGGAGACCTCTCGGAGAACGCAACGCTTATCACGCCGATCATTATGCCGGACAAGATCAATCAGAGAATAACTGATGAACGGCATATAACTTGTGTATAGTGGGATCCCGCACCCAGTTTAAGTGGATGAATTAACATAGGATTTATAATTAGTTGGTTCAATTAAAAAATGAGATAAATAAATCGTTTAGAATAAAGTATTTTAAATGGAAAAAAGTGCAAAACATGTAAAGAATTCCACCTGCTTTTTATGGTTGTGATTTTGACTTGTGCTAAAAAACACTAACAAGAAAAAATATGCCTAGTTTAAGTCCAAAAGTAAAAAAATCTACCCGTCCCGTTATTGCAGTTATCGCACTATTGCTAGGATGTACTTTTCTGGCCATCCCCTTTATTCCTCTGGGTTATATTTAATTTTAATTGGATTGTTACTCCTTGCTCCTTCTTTGCCTTTTGTAAAGAAATGGCTAACAAAATTAAAAAACAAGGATGATAAAGGACTGATAAAGTCTATCGAGAAAAAAATAGAAAAAGTAGAACAAAAAATCAATGCATGGTTAACCAAAGGTTCTAAAAAATCAAAGAATAAAAAAACTTCAGAGACTCCGGTTAATGACTAATCCGACCCCATCAAAAGCCCTTATTTTCCTCGCTTGAAAAAATAACTAATGTTCACCCGAAAAATGGCAAAAAGTAAGGTAAAGTGGCTTGTCCACTATTTTTCGAGAATAACGCTACTTATAAACTTGAAAGCCGTTGATGTAAGGTCAGTTTTTGAACGAATTATTGGGTTTTTTAATGGTTAGTGGTGTTGTGGCACAGTATTTCTTTACGTTTCTATTTTTGCTCCTTTTTGAACGTTATGATATCTACATAAAACTTGTCCATTTTCAATATCTGTCATTCCTCCTTTTGCGTGAGGAAAGATATGGTCAGCTTGATATTCGCTCCAACTTACAGTTGATTCTTTTTCTCCCTTATTTTCACTGAAGCATTTTTGACAAAGTCCTTTATCTCTACGATAAATTTTGATTCTGTCCGCTTCGTTAAACATTCGTCTGTCGTCTTTTGTCGTTAGCGATAGTTTATTTTTCGCTAAATACTCAAAAAACAATTGACGAAATATCATATCTCGCTCTTTTAAATTATAAGCACTTTGTTGTCGGTTGTTACTAAAGTGCATAATATCTAAATCGTTTCCGTTTTGTTTACTCCAACGTTGGTAGAAAGAAAAGAAAAAATCTTTAATCCATTTTTTTTCTTTGTCATCAATTACGTAATGACTTCTCAAATGTCGAACTAATTGATAAACTGAAATAATTACGTATTCACGACTTAATTCCTTAATTCCGTTTTTTTTGTCAATCATTGTGTCGTTACCGAAAATGCCAAAAAGTAAATTCAGAGTTCTTATGCAACTTTTAGCCGTTTCTGTATTCTCAAAATCTTCATTTCCAATTCCATCTTCTCTTATATACTTGTCTTTAAAATCGAAAATTACTTTGTCCCGAACATCAATGTAATCGTTTTCCTCTTCTAAAATCAAGAACCTTGTAAAAAGTGCCAAATGTTGCATTCGGTCATTCTTTCGATCAATTATTTTGAAAAATTTATGTTTGTTTTTATTTGAGTCAATTGGTTCATAATTCTCAAAGTCAAAAGTTATATCATCACTATATTTTACTATAAAATTTCTTGCTGTTGAAGCTAATTGAGCGTGGGCAATTTCCATAAAGTTTAGACTTTCTCCTTGTTGTAATCTCCAAAAAATTTCTGTTGCTATTTTTTGGTGTTTTGGATTTTTCGGGTCTTCAATACTTTTTATTATGTCCCCACTTATATGAAGGTTTTTGTCAATAAACATTCTAAATTCAGGTGACAAATCTTTAAAATATTTTCCTGGAAGTTCTGGGTGAATTTCTGAAAGTGATTTAGGAAGTTTAAAAACATTATTAAAGAAATTTTGAATTGACGTTATTCTTTGTTGTCCATCAATTATTTCATTAACCGTTTTTTCGTCTGAAAGGCGAACTTCTCTAATTACTAATTTTGGAACGTAATAACGTCTAAAAATACTATCAATAAGAGCTTGTTGTTTTTTAAAGCTCCAAACTGCTTTTCTTTGGTAAGGTGGTCTTGTTATGTAGTAATCTGTATAATCGTGAAAGTCTTTCAATCGAATTTTATCTTCTACGATTAAATACTCTTGTTTTGGGTTAAGACATTCGTTTCTCGGTTTTTTATATATTGTGGCTAACGCTTGGCTAAATTTTCGTTGCTGTAAGGTACGAAACAGGAATGAAATTTAGGTTTTGTTATAGCCTTTTCTCTTTATCTAATTTGGCTTTCATATTTAGCATCTTCACAAGCTTCCCAAGCTTCATCAGATGAATAACCTTTATCCCGCATACCTTCTACACAATTCTTCATATTGCCTTGGCAAGCAGACAAAATCATGAAACATAACACTATCGATATTTTGTAAATTTTCTTTTTCATTTTTCTTTTTTTAGTTTTTAATAATGAGTTAATTGCCAAAAAAGGTACTTCATGTATACGCCAATATTTATCATTCAAAATAAGCGATTTAAAACATTTCCTTAAATATTTCAAATCTTAATAATACCCATGCTACTACTTCCGTCCATATTTTCCTTTATGGCTATTTTTACATTATACTTATAACCCTCTGATTCAAAAGAAGTATAGTAAACTTCATATTCACTTTCATACTTCATTGTTCCACCACCTATCATTTTTTTTATTTCATTTCTGAAAGATGAGGCGAATCCATCATCCTTTGTAAAGACCATCATAATATCACTATTACTTTTTTGAATTGTAAAATATGGTGACCCAACCTGTGTGTCGGCAATATATGCGCTTCCATTAGTCGAGATAGAATATTTATATTTTTTCATAATAGTTTTGAAAGTTGACATATCCAAAACAAGTAACTTTTTTAAATTTGTCCAAGTTGGTTTAATAATTGTACTTCCATATTTTGTTTCAAAATCTAGGGTTTCATTCATTTTAAAAAAGACATCTGATTGAACTATAATCCCGACATTGAAGGTAGCATAAAAATGCGTACAGTTCTGATTAAATAAAGGGCACAAAGCAACATTAATTTTATTCCTTTCTTTAAAAAACGAAAGTTGCCCCATGTCTTCACCCATTTTCACAATATAAGTATCATTTGATGGTCTTCCCACGATTTCAAAATAGAAGTTTTCAATAAATACATCATTTAAATTCGTGTTTTTTCCAATAATTATTTCCTTTTCTAAAACCCTAGTTAAGTAAAATTCAATTTTACGTTGCATTGTGTCTTGGGTTGAAACTTGTCCATTCTCGTCGAAGTTTGTCACGTCTATTTGAGAATGCGTGTTCATACTAAATAGAAACAGGAAAATGACAATTATCGTTGGCTTAATTTTTTGTTGTTTTATTTTCATTATTTAAAGTATTTTCATTTTATACATTCTAAATAGGTGTAATTTTTATCAGACGCCTAATTTTAAAACTAGGTTTATAATCTATGTACTAGAGGTATTTAATTTATAATCCTAATAAAGTATTATGTTGAAAAACATATAATAAAAAACGATTAAGTCATTTATTATATTTTTTATTAAAGTCTTATTTCTGTGCAGCTCTAGAGCCCGCTTTAAAACCGCGGTTATACCCATCTCTATATCTATCCTTACCTAATTCTGCCAGCGGACAAAGCGGAGTTAATGGACAAAGTGCCATAGAGCCTTTTACGTCTTTCCAGCCCTCACAATAACCATCTTCCCATCCATCACAATAATCAGTGGTCAGTGATATTTCGTTTTTTGAAGAATTTGCGCTTCTTTCCGTAAAAGCTGTTACTACAGCAAATGCACTAAAAATAATTGCAATAAATAATATTTTTTTCATAATGATATTTTTTTCCTACTCATTAAGCTTTTCAGTTTCGCTCCGTTTTTATTTTGGTCCCTGGCCCTGGGCTCCAATTTATTTATCGTTTGTTTCATTTTGTTTTGCTTACCACATAAATGCGCATTGGCTATAACATGCAGCTAAAGCCAACTCTCGTTAGCCCTTTTATAGTAGGTTATTGCGCAACTAATTTAACGAATCAAAAAAGCATTGGTAATCATCCTCAAACAGTGGCATACCTCAGCAACAATTGGTGCTAAAGTCTTCAAAAGTAATTATCCAGTTGAAAACACACAATCGTATAAATACCTGATTTCAAAAATGATACTTAATTCATTAAAAACAGAATGAATCTGCCGAACTCATGAAAAAACTTCTCCAATGGCATAATTTAACATGCGAGAATCAACTATTTCTGAAGCGAGTACTTTTCCTGAAATTGCTTCTTTAAAATAATGTATTTCGTTTGATTTAAATGTTTGATAGTTTTGACCAAAAACAGGCAATAAAACAAAAAAAATGAGCACAAAAAAAATACGTTTCATAATGAATTTTTCTTTGGACAAGATAGCGTATTTAAATGACTGAATAAAATTTATGAATTAACGGGCTGGAAGACTACTGTTTTTATCTAACACAACACATCCAAAAAAAAGCAATAATGGCTTAAAGTATCTGATCTAATACCCATGTCCCCAATGGTCTCGTTCTGCGCTTGCCCAATACTTTGTAATCCATTTCATGTAATGCCTTTACCACCAATTCACGGTTTTGGTACATGGATTTATATTGAAACTTATAGGCGCCTAGCCCAATATGAAATACGATTCCACATAGCGCTATGGTTTTAAGCAAACGGAGTGCAAACTTGCTTTTAGCGATTAACCATTCGTAACAATAAAACGCGTAAAATAATGCCAATGGCAGCATAATGTAAAAGGTGTGTGGTGAGGGTCCTTTTATAGAAAAGAAAAAACTTACATAAAGTAACAAAAGACTCCCTAAAATGAGCCATTTCACCTTTTTGAATTCGTCGGATATATTTTTATTGAACAGAAAAAGAATAAATATCCCGACTTGTGCAAAGCCTATAACCAATAAAAATGCAGCCACGGGTGACATCCAAATTTGGTTATAAATAACCGCTAAACGTTCTGTTGTGTTTGCACCAAGCATGTAGGGCAGCTCTGTAGATGCAAATGAGAAAAAGCGCATGATTATAATTGGTAAATTGCTCCAGTTACCTCCATTAAACACAATATTTGCGGTGGTTTGCTCTGTTTGGTCGAGTAATAGTGTAGGTACTAATGTAAGCGCGCCTATGAACAGCCCTAGCGTAAAAACACCAACATTGACTGCCTGTTGTGTAATTTTAGTTTTAATTTTTAATAAGAAAATCACCCCCACAAAAGGAACTAAAAGCACCCATGAAAGGTGTAGCTGCATAATTAATGTAAGACAAATGCCGAGAATGAAAAAAGCCAGTTTAGGGGGTAGAATCGCCTTTTTATAAATGGGTAAAAGGTCTAACACACAACTAAAAAACGGAATGGCAAACACCAATGCATAAGAGGGGTTGACAACTCGTGTGCTAAAATGCATAGTCCAGGGTGTGGTCATCACAATTACCCAAACAATCCACACGGGTACGCCTTTGATTCGCCGGGTTATATACACCGCTAAAAATGATAAACTCGCAAATGATAAAATGTTTAGAAAAACAACGGGTGATTCGGGCTGTTTTATAATGCTAAAAGGAATTGAAATTAGTAATCCTTGCAAAGCCCCTGCAACTTGCGTATTGGTATAAACCACATCAGCACCATAATACGGCCATGTATGGGTAGTAAATGACTTAAGCCCTATTAAATAAACCTGTAGTTCATCTTCTGACCAAAAGTCAGAAAACAAGCCATAAACTAGCCTAAAAACGAAGAGTGAAGTAATAAGAAGTGCAAGCTTTACACGCATTTTTTTATCAAATCATAGGTTATTTGGTGCATTACCTTAGTTGGCGAATGTAATTGTTCTGTTTTTAGCAGCCGCTAGTTTTTTTAAATTAATTGTTTTTGATGAGGCGAATGTGTAAAAAAGACTTTATGTCAACTGTATGAATAAAACTTTTGATTATGCAAGAGCATAATAACTTGAGTTCGGTTATTCTGTTAAAAAATTCAACCTTATTTTAAATCACCTCCGCTTTTACACTTAAAAACCCACGCACTAATACTTAACTGTTTAATTTTTAATTAATTAAATTCTATTTGATATGATTAAAAAAATTATTTTAGACCAAATTACAACAATCAGACAAATCCTAACTTATGAAACTTAAATTGCGAAAAAGCAAGTCTTAAACACGAATATCGTTCTAACTACAGAATTACATTCATGCCTAAAACTACTGGTAATTCAATTCTGTATTTAAACTTTTTCACTTAAAGTTTCATATTCCATTGGTTTGTCACAACATTTAAATTATGAGAAGAATAACCTTATTATTTTCCGTATTAATGTCAACAGCGGCATTTACACAAACTGGGAATCACTTTCCTACAGTCGGCAATGTCGGCATTGGCACAACAGCACCTGCTAAAACGTTGGATGTTAACGGTAGTGCGAGTATTTCAAATTCACTTAGCGCAGGGTCAGCATTAAGATCATTCGGTACATTTCAAGTGGACGGCACAACCTATTTAAAAAGTGATGTACTTTTAGAAGGTCTCGGCAATTATAGCCCTACTTTTGGGTCAATGGAGGTACTTATTGTTTTGGCCAATGGCGAAGTAAAAAAGACAACACTAGGCGCACTTGCAGAAGCCATGGCAGAACCTTATGGTGTTGATTATTGTGGAGATGGTGACGTTCTTTCTCCAAAGTGGTTTAAAAATGTAAATAAACTTTTTTCACCCTGTCCAGAAGTAAAAGTGGGAATAGGTACGTCAGATCCGGAATATCAACTATCAGTACCCGTAGGACTCTCTTACTTTAGGCAAGTTTTAATCGGAAACAGCACAGCTTCAACAGACGCTACAATTAACGGTTTTGCTTTTAACCACAGCACCCATTTGCTAAGACTAGGAAAAAAAATAGGTGGCCTTGCAGAGGAAGAGCGGTTTATTGTACGCAATGACGGGTCTACAGAAATAACGAATGTCAGTAACGTTACATCATTTAAAATTAACAACGGAGCGGGACACGCTGTGGAAGTATTAAGCAGTACTGGACAAAAAATTTTACAATTAGAAGATGACGGACTGCTACGCGGAAGAAAAATTAGATTAGATGAGGATACATGGGCTGATTATGTTTTTGAAAAAAACTACCGTTTGATGCCGTTAGGGCAATTAAAAAAATACATTCAGAGCGAAGGGCATTTACCAAATGTACCAAGTGCTAACGAAATTACAACCAATGGTGTAGATGTGTCAGACATGTTGAAAGTTCAGATGGAAAAAATTGAAGAGCTTAGTCTTTATATGATTGAAATGAATGAGCGGCTCAATAAATTGGAAACAGAGAATGAACGGCTAAAAATAGAGAATAGTAACCTTAAAAAATAAGTGTATGAAATTTAAAATCTCTTTATTTTTAGCTATTCTGTCATGTTGCAATTTTGCCTATAATCAACTCAGCGTTTCAGAAGTTACCCCTGAAGCTGCTGCCGACATTATTGCCGGCGAAGGCGTAATTATTGAAACTGTTTCTTTTTCTGGAGGGACTAATCAACTCGGTTCTTTCTCTGGCGGTAGTGGTATTTTTGGAATAGAAAGTGGTGTAGTAATTGCAACGGGAAATGTGGCCTTAGCAGGAACAGGTAATGGTGGTCCGGCAGAAAGTCAACCCGCCAATGGATCTGGATATTCCACTCCGTTGGCAGCAGAACATCCCACCCTCAGCTTGTATGATGCCGCTCAACTAACGGTCACCTTTTATGCGACTTCTACCAACGTTCAGTTTGATTTGGTTTTTGCTTCAGACGAATATTTAGAGTATGTTGGTTCATCATACAATGATGTAATGGGAGTCTACTTAGATGGTGATGGCTTCGCCCCAGATTACGCTGGTTATGAAAATGTATCAATTATTCCCGGAACATCAGATTTTGTTTCCATACAAACGGTGAATAATGTGACAAATAATAGTTGGTACATCAATAACCCCAACGGAACTGTCTTGGATCCCTCTCCGTATGACATTACTTATGATGGGTTTACTAAAAAAATGACCATTGTTGTACCAGGATTGACATGCGGAGCGTTTTACAGGATGAATTTTTCTATTGCGGATGTGGCGGATGATAATATTGATGCAGCATTATTTATTGGCGCCAACTCCATCCAATCAGATTTTTCAGTAGATGAATTAACACTTGTAAGCAGCTCCCCATTTTGCGAAGGAGATGCGTTTACGGCATCCACTACGTATGACCCTAGTTGGCTTTATGAATGGAGCACGGGAGAAGTGGGAATAGGACTAAATTCAGTAACACATACCACCGTATTGGGTGAAGATGAAATTAGCGTAACCGTAACAAATGACGAAGGTTGCTCCACGGTTCGCACCGCTCCGTATGACGTTCACTCAACATCAAATACGCCTCCTGGCTTACTTAATACTAACTTCACCTACTATACCTATGCGAATGAAACAATTTGTTTTAACATATACGCCACGGATAGTCCGAGTGAGCAAGCCACTATTGAAGTAACCGGAATTGATGGAGGGTTTTCATTAGCAAACTTCTCGCCCGTCGCCGAACCTCCGGAGGTCTATCACGAAGTACTAGCCTTTTGTTGGACACCGGAAGAACTTGATTATGGCGTAAATACATTTACAGTTAAAGTTCAGGATAACAATAAGTGTAACCCGCTTTCTCAAGAGTTTACCTTTACAATTGAAGTCCTTTGTCCGCTTTGCCCTCTTTGCGTTAATTATGAGGATAGGACACCAATGGACGATCCTTTACCTGAATATACGCATGCCGCCAAATGTATAGAAGCAGGGTTGACAGATCCTGTAGAAACAGGAGATGATTATGTAGAGTTTAAAGCAGGGCAATATATTTTATTGGGTGATTTTTTTACCGAAGGACCGTTTTTTGCAGAAATAACCGGAGAAACATGTGCCGACGAATGCGCCGCTTGTTGTGAAGACTTTACGGGATTTAGATGGGATGAACCGCAAATTCAGTTTTCGCCAAATGGTGATGGCGTAAACGATATTTGGTCATTGAATGATGCAGCCCACTCCTATTGTGCTTTTAATGCAAAAGGTTACCTATTGCAAGTACAAAACCGTTGGGGAAGAACAATTTACACGGCTTCAAATTATTATGCTTATTGTTGTCCATTTGTTGGTGCAAATGCCGAAACAGGACTCGACCATACCGAAATTTTTTGGGACGGGCATGATGATGACGGAGACTTAGTAACCGACGGGGTTTACTACCCCAAAGTTACCTTATTTGGGTGTGGTGTATCTGTAGATTTCCCTGTAACAGTACAAGTTGGAGGACCAGATTTGTATACAACTCCAAACAGTGATGGAGGTTTCCAAGAAGAATCTGATATTCCAGACCTTGCGGCAGAAGAAATTTCTTTTTTTAGTTGTTATCCATCACCAACTGCGGATAATTTAATTGTTGAATTTTATGAAGTACCCAACGGCAATACCGATATTTTCGTTTATGACATAAATTCAAAACTTTGCCTAAAACAACAAGCGATAACAACACGAACGACATTAGATGTGAGTCAACTCCCCTCAGGCGTTTACATTATAACACTTACTAATGGCAGTAAAACGGAAAAACAAAAATTTGTGAAACAGTGAGAATCACTTTTTTAATAGCTCTAATTTTAGGAATAGTTTCTTGTAAAAAAGAAACTATTCCTTCAAAGCCACCCTATATTGAACAATGGTGGGAGGAGTATTATGGTGAGTATAACGTGCAAGATGTGGTTAATGACGTCACGTATATCACTAAAATCAGTCAAATTTCACGTTCATTTGATGGAGAATATTTCCATGACAGTATTTTAGTAGATAATTTTGCAAACCGATTTACGTTGAAAATAACCAACCCATCAGTTTATTTTTCTAACCTGAGTACGGGTAGTCAATTTGGCATTAAGGATAAAGAAGGAAACCGGTGGGCGGTAAATGGAGAGCATTATTTTAATTCCACTAAAGACTCACTTTATATCTACTATTCGCTTTCAAATATAGCCTTTTATATGGATGATAGTGTTGGTTTTTTTGAACAATCAGCCATAGATTTAGCAAAAAAAATTAAATGAGAGTACTAATAACAATCCTAATTTTAAGCCTGATCGGATGCTCAAAAAAATCGCCGGAAACTCATCTTTTAGGTCGTTGGGAATTGTGCAAAATGCTTGATGTAAATAATGATTTGAATGATATTACGTCATTCTTTTTAGAAGATATTGCAGCTTTCAAAGAAATAACATTTTATGAAAATGGTCAGTTTTACATTGCCTATTTGAATAGAGAAAAAAAATTAGGTAATTATTTTATAAATGAAACGGATATTTATCCCAAGTTTCAGCATCAGTTTTATTTGGAGCATAGCGGGTTTGTAGAAGACCAAACATCTGATAATTTTAAATTTCACGAGACTTTTTTCTTCATCAAAAAATTAACCACTCAAACATTGAAAATAGAAACAAAAAACGCCTCAAGTAAAACGTACGATAAACTTGAAATGAAATTCTTTAAAACAGGTAAATTTGAATAAAGATAAAGAATCAGTATACTAAAAATGGTCATTTTTTTCGTTTTTCATTCAATCGAAATATACTAATTTAAAACGATTTAGAAAAATAAAAAAAGCTACTCCAACTTGTTTTTGATTGTTATCTGTATTGGATAAATTACTTGTTGACCTGGACGAACAGATTAGAAAATTAAACGCGTACGCCTATCATTGCCACATCATCTGTCTGCGGATTATCATCCTTCCAGTTTAAAAAATGTTCTTCCATTAATTCGCCCTGCCGCTCCATGGGTTCATCTTTGATGGTCAATAACAATTTTGTCAACCGCTTTTTTAGAAATTTTTTGGTTTTTGGCCCACCGAATTGATCTACATAACCATCTGTGGTAAGGTAAATCTGATCCCCTTCTTCCAGTTGAATTTCGTTTGTCGTAAATGGATTCATTGATCGGCTATAGCCAATGTGTTGGCGATTTCCACTGTACTCCTTCACCTCATCACCCCGCACGATATAACACGACAAGTTTGCCCCTGCAAAACGCAATAACCTATTCTCTTTGTCTAACGCGCAAAATGCGGCATCCATTCCATCTAAAATGTATTTGGACTGATTAGAGCGGAATAACCGAATGAGCTTAGATCTTACAAAGTCCAGGGCATTTCCGGGGCTTAACACCTCATAATTGGTGAGTGATTCTGTTAATAAACCACTACACAATAAACTCAGTACCCCACCCGGCACACCGTGTCCGGTACAATCGCCTACTACAAAAACAGTAAGTGCATTTCCTAAATTATCTTTAATCGTGTCTACAATGTACAAATCACCGCTTAGCACGTCTTTTGCCTTGTAAAACACGAATGAGTCCGGTAATAGCGCTGAAACCTCATCCTTGGTGGGAAGCGTGGACTGTTGGATATTTTTAGCGTATAAAATGCTTTGACTAATCTCTATATTTTGGTTATAAATGGTTTGATACGCTTTTTTTATTTCTGTTATATCGCGGCATATTCCAGATTTGCTAACCACGATTCCTCGTTTATCTTTTATTGGAAATACTTTTTCATTTAACCAACGTTCTTCACCATTTACAGATATTCGGTATTCAATGTCAACCATTTCGCCCGCATCTACACGCTTGTTCTCATTCCGCACTTTCGCTCTGTCATCTGCATGAACAAAAGTTTCTAAATAGCTCCCCCTACCTTTGTCATAAAAAAAAGCAGGATCAGCACCTAACTGATCTTTGGCATGTTCACTAATGTACTCGTAGCGCTTTTCCTGTAAATTGTATAAAAAGAACACATCCGTCAACGAGTCGCTAATTAATCGAAAGTTTTCTTCACTTCGCTGAAGGGCTTTTTCTATTTTTTCTTGTTCGGTAACGTTTCTTAAAAATGTTTGCAATGAAATTACCTGACCATTTGTTTTGGTTAAGCTCACCCCGCCTTTCAAGACTAAATCTTCTCCATTTTTAGCAATCATCCTAAAAGAATGTACTTTATCGGGGTTAATTTCGCCTAACTTTAGCAAATCGCTTAATAACTCTTCGCAATAAGCCTTACTATCATCATGCACCAGGTCCATAAAGTTTAGGTGCACCAGCTCATCCACCGTATAACCCAACGTTTTTTTCCACGATTCATTGACATAAAGTAATTTTCCGTTGGGGTCTACACTCTGAATCAAGTCCGTTGAGTTATCGAAAAGTTCGCGGTATTTGCGCTCGCTTTCTTTTAAATTTAACTCGGCCTGCTTCATGGAATCTAAGTTTCGCACAATTCCAAAAAAGCCGGTAATCATTTTCGGATAAATAGGGCTAAATGTGGTTTTTACGTTTTGCCCTACCCAAATTTCTTGCTCGTGTTTTGTTAAAATTTTAAATTCAGAGTAACTCTCTTCGCTCCTTTTTTGAAACTGGTCTGTAAATTGTTTTTCTACTACTTCTACATATTCAGGGTGAATAAACGTTTTGAACGAACGCCCCATCATATCCTCCTCTTCGTACCCCAATAATTTTCTGCCCGACGCATTTACATAAGTAACATTACCTTCCATATCTGTGGTGTAAATAATATCTATGGCGTTACTTATAATGTGCTGAAACTCTTCCTCATTTCGTTTTTGATCTGTGATGTCACGAGAAATGCCCATTGTACCGACTACATTTCCATTTTCGTCGTGGATTATATTGGCTGATAAAAAGGAAACAAAATGTTCTCCATTTTTACGAATGTTTATAATTTCACCTTTGTAAAAACCGTGTTCATAAAGTGCCTCTTTAACATTTTCTGCTTTTTCATCTTGTGCGTATAAAACATCCAAGTCTCGGCCTAATATCTCATCTCTATTGTAACCAAAAGTGCTTTGGGCAACGTTGTTGTATTCCGTAATTTTACCATCTTGGTCTGCCACCATAATGCAGTCAATTACGTTATTCATAAAAGAACTTGTTTTTAGTTGCAACTGGTTTAATTTTTGGCGTGAACGAACCGTCACAAGACCAATAATAACCAGTAAGATGGACAAAAGACAAGCACCTAAAATCAACACATGGCTAAGCTGCCAATAACCACCTAAATCACCCGAAATCATTCCAAGAGAAGCCCTTTTTTCATTTTTTGAACTTATGCAGGCTAAATACAATGTTTGTAAGCTATCCTCAAGCGGTTTAAAGTTGGGCACAACTGCTGATTTAGAAGAAAAAATAGTTAATTGTGATACTTTTTTAGCGAGCGGTGCTAATTCAGGAAAAGTCTCTAGCCTCAAGTCTGCCTGAGTAAGCTCTTTAAAAGCAGCTTTAAATGTTGCTGTTTGCTCATTTTCTGAAAGTGTTTGGCAATTTTGTATCTTAAGTTCTAGGTTTGAGATCAACGAGATTTGATCGACAAGGCGTTCTAATTGAACCCGCTTATTATTCACTGTGGTTACAAGCCAAATACTAGAGCAAGTAAACCCAATTGCAATAAGCAATAGAATCAATAATAAACTAAAGTTTTTCCTTGATTTTGAAATCATTAAATAGCGTAACCGTTCAACCAAATATAAATATATTCGGCGTAACGTGTACGGCTTACTAAAATAATAGCGCTGAAACAAGGCCGTTTAAACAATTGGAGGGCTATTTTGCCTAAACGATTTTAACTACAAACAGATACCTACTAAGCAAATATCATCCGTCTGTTCGTTTTTACCTTTCCATAAAAAATGTTCATTTTCTAAAAGCCGCTGTTGTTCTTCAAAGGATAAATGACTGTGTTGTTTTAAGAACTGATGCAACCGATTTGATTTGTATTTTTTATTGGAGCAACCGCCTATTTGATCTTGAAAACCGTCTGACCCAATGTACAACATATCACCTTGCTGATAATTAAAGCTGGATGGCGCAAAATCACGGTAAGTTTCTAACTGCCAACCACCAATCGGATATCGTTTTCCTTTAACCACAACTGGTTCTGTATTTTTACTCAAATAAAGCATTTTTCGATTGGCGCCCGCGTAGTGTATTTTTTGATTTTTATCGTCAATACAAATTACTGAAAGGTCAATCCACGGGTTGTCAAAATTGAGAGCTTCGGTATCTTTAAAACTTTCAATAAAACGTTTATCAACCTCCCGTAAAATTTTATCAACCCTTTTAATTCCTTTGTTCATAATAACATACTCAAACAAATTAATGGCCAAAACAGAAAGCAAAGCCGCACCTACACCATGTCCGGTACAATCACCCACCACCAAATAGCGCAGTCCGTTTTTTTTGCCTACCCAATAAAAGTCTCCTGAAATTATATTTTGTGGTAAATACAACACAAAGTGATCTGAAAATAAACGATCAAAGTGTCTTTTTTTTGGTAAAAGCCCCTGTTGAATAATACGTGCACTTCTTAATGCAGCATTTCTGTCAGTAGCTTCGTGTATCAGTCTCATGTTCTGGTTGTCTAAAGAAAGACAATTTTACGCATGAAATTTTAAACCTAAAACGTGTCGTACTTTACGTTTTAGTTAACATAATCATCACAAAATTTAATAATTAATTCATCTAAAAAGATAATTTTTAGACGAGTATTTTTTTGGTTAAACGGCGAATTGCGATAAATGATGGTCTAAATGTTTATAAAACATATTATTCCACTGCTTTTCAGATAAGTTGCCGAATGAATTTGAGGCTTTCCCTTCAAAATGGCTTCCGCCAAGTGCCTGCGTTTTTTCCATGTAGGCAATCAATCGTTTTTTTTCTGTCTCAAACTCTTTTTCTGTAGTAATTAAGAAAGCAGGTGCGGTTCTGGAGTTTTTTTTATATCCTTTTTCACCTGTAACAATTCCTTTAACAAACGCTTTTAGCAAAAATTTTTGAAAGCCCTTCGCCGGTTTGTGTTTGTCTTCAAAAACCATTTCGTATGTTACCGAACAATGTGCTAACATTTGCCCCACACTCATCTTACCCCATTGTGGCTGGGTCTCTGCCGATAGTTTATCAATACGCGCAATAAGCGCATCCGTCACTGATTTATCAAAAATATTTTTAATCTCCATTTTTACCGTGTTTGAAATTTATTTCAGTTTAATATTACGAAATCCATTTAGTATCTTTAAAATCAGGTTTACGTTTTTCAAGAAAAGCATCTCTCCCCTCTTTTGCTTCATCTGTCATATAAGCCAAACGCGTAGCTTCTCCGGCAAAAACTTGTTGTCCAACCATTCCATCATCCGTTAAGTTCATGGCAAATTTTAGCATTTTTATTGATGTAGGCGATTTTTCAAGTATCTCTTGCGCCCAGTCGTAAGCTGTTTCCTCTAGTTCCGCATGTGGAATAACAGCATTTACCATTCCCATATCACATGCCTCTTGTGCCGAATAGTTTCGTCCCAAAAAGAAAATCTCACGCGCTTTTTTTTGTCCCACCATTTTTGCTAAATAAGCCGAACCATAACCTCCGTCAAAACTTGTCACATCTGCATCCGTTTGCTTAAAAATAGCATGTTCTTTACTGGCTAAGGTTAAATCGCACACTACATGCAGGCTATGCCCACCACCAACAGCCCAACCTGGCACCACAGCAATTACCACTTTAGGCATAAACCGGATGAGGCGTTGTACTTCTAAAATATTTAAACGGTGTGCGCCATCTTCTCCAACATATCCTTTATGCCCCCTTGTTTTTTGGTCACCACCACTGCAAAATGAGTAGACTCCATCTTTGGTAGAGGGGCCTTCGGCAGAAAGTAAAACAACCCCAATTGTTGGATCTTCTTGCGCGTCATAAAACGCACGGTAAAGCTCACCCGTAGTTTTTGGACGAAAAGCATTTCTTACATTTGGGCGGTTAAAGGCTATCCGTGCCACACCATTACTCTTTTTATACGTAATATCTTCAAACTCAATTGCGGTTTTCCATTCTGCCTTCATAATCACTATTCTTTTTCTTTCAAAAATACAAAAGCATGACACGTTTTCATTCATCTGTCCTAAATCTTTTTTGCAGGCTTGCGCGAGTAGCTATTATTTTACCAACCAAATAAGTAAACAGCCATTTGTCAAAAAGGTGGTTTGCTAAACTAGCATTAGGCACAGTTATTGCGAATGTTTTTAACAAAAAATAAGAATTCAAACGTGCATATTTTTAGTAAATTAGCAAAACTGCTTTGTTCAACATTACCGAGCGGTTCACGTTTAACAGTGTTAAATATAATATGAAAAAAGTCATTTTAATTCTTTCCGTTTGTGCCTCGTTTACAAATTTCGCACAACAAACTAAAGCGGAAACAACCATCAAGTTCGAAGAGGTATTCGGTTATTTAGAGTCAAACTATGTTGATGAATTCAACGGTTCAAAAATCACGGACGCGGCAATTGTAGCCATGTTAAAAGAGCTTGACCCCCACACTTATCTTATACCGAAAGAAGAGGTACAACAATCCAACGAACGAATAGACGGCAGTTTTGTTGGCGTGGGTATTCAGTTTAGAATTGTAGAAGACACATTAACCGTGGTTAATACGATTGAGGGTGGCCCAAGCGAAAAAGTAGGTGTACAAGCCGGCGATAAAATTGTGGTGATTGATAAAGAAAATGTAGCCGGCATGGGGCTACAAAACAGCGGTGTGCGTGAGCGTTTACTGGGGGACAAAGGTTCTTTAGTAGTACTTGGTATTAAACGCCGTGGAGAAAATGAAATTTTGGATTTTGACGTACGACGAGATAATATTCCGCTTTACAGCGTTGCGAGTTCTTACATGGCGTCTGACAAAACAGGATACATTAAGGTAACAAGTTTTGCACGCACTACACCAACGGAGTTGATGGCGGCGTTAAATGACTTAAAAGATCAAGGGATGAAAAACTTAATTCTCGATCTGCAAGGAAACGGTGGAGGATTATTGCATGTGGCTAAATTTATGGCAGACGAATTTTTATCTGACGATAAACTAATTGTATATTCTGAAGGGCGTTCGCAACCAAGAAGCGATTTAATTGCCAATGATAAAGATAGCCGCGGAAGGCCTTATCACCAGAAAGGTAAAGGTACTTTTGAAAAAGGTAAATTGGTGGTTTTAATTGATGAAAGCTCAGCATCTGCCTCAGAAATTGTATCGGGTGCATTGCAAGATTGGGGACCGGGCATTGGTTGTAGGGCGCAGAAGCTTTGGTAAAGGTTTGGTTCAACGTCCATATAAATTGTCTGACGGATCAGAAATTAGAATTACGATTGCTCGCTACTTTACGCCTGCCGGTCGATTTATTCAAAAGCCCTATGACGAAGGCGTAGACGCGTACAGAGATGATTATTTAAACAGGTACAACAATGGTGAGTTAATGCACCGTGACAGCATCAAATTAGCAGATTCGCTAAAGTTTAAAACCATGAAGTTGCAACGAACTGTTTACGGTGGTGGCGGTATTATGCCCGATTATTTTGTACCGTTGGATACGTCTGAAATTTCACCCCTTTACAGAAAAATTAGCCGCAAAGGCACCATCAATACGTTTACATTTGCTTACGTAGATGCAAACCGTGAAAAATTAAAGCAACAATACCCGGAGTTTGACGATTTCCACAAAAACTTTAATGTAGAAGGTGAAGTAATGGATGAGTTTTGGAAACTAGCCGCAGAAGATGAGATTGAATTCAACGAAGAGGAATACACAACGTCCGAAAAATTAATTAACACGCTAATAAAAGCACGCATTGCTTCTAATTTATGGGATTCATCAAAGTTTTATCCAATTTACAATGAAACCGAAAATGAAATTTTTATGCGTGGATTAGAGTTAATTGAAAGCAAAACCTTCTCAGATTTAGGATTAGATTATTAATTTTGTTCAAACAAAACAACAGTCAAATTATAATTAAATGAAACTAACAAAATTTATAGGTGGAGCAGCCTTTTTGGCTCTTTTTTCTTGCGGTGGAGACGCTGAAACAACAGAAGCAACAGTTAACACAGGCGAGCAAAGTTCATTGGTAGCCAACACAAATCCAGAAAATGGAAATGTAGAGAATACGAGCAACCCTACTACAACTAAAAAAACGACAACCATTGAGTATATGGAAACCGACCATGACTTTGGAAAAGTAATGTACCCGAGTGAAAATATGCACACGTTTAAATTTAAAAATACAGGGAATGTACCATTGGTAATTGAAAGTGCAACGGCATCTTGCGGGTGTACTATACCCAACAAACCCGAAGAACCAATTATGCCGGGAGAGTTTGGAGAGTTAGACGTTATTTTTAGACCAAAAGAAGGGCAAATGGGGCAACTTGTTACAAAAAAAGTGACCGTTACGGCAAATACGTCACCAGAACAAACATATTTACAAATAAAAGGTACAGTTCTAGGGTCAATCCTAAGTGAATGATACACCGTACTTTTACCTAATTATTAACAGAACTTTTTGCTTTTGTTAATTTCTTTTTAACAGAATGTATTGCAATAACCCAACCAATTTACCTTATCTTTCGTGATCTTATGGAAGCGCACGTACTAACTAAAACGTTTTAAGGTTAGTTAATATGTGCAATTTTAATTTTAAATTTTAATCATTTACAAAATGAAAAAACATCTATTTACATTTTTAGGACTTACCGCTTTGGCCACTGCCGCGAGTGCGCAATATTGCGAGGGAAGGTGACCGTCGTAGTTCTACCGATACTAACTTAGAGGCAGCAAATTTAGCGGGAGAAACAACAACAATTACTTTTGCAGGAACATGCCCTGGAATTACGGGAGTTGAAGATCAAACTGCGCAAGTAGCTGATTTAGTTGCGGGAAGTACCTATACAATTGACGTAACATGGGGAACATGTGGCGGTTCCTTTACTAACTCAGGATCGGTATGGATTGATTTTGACGGAAGTAACAGTTTTGACGAGTCTGAAGTAATTGGAGACATCAGTTATGGTGGTGGTTCAATGCTTGAGACCTATACATTTACCGTTCCTGTTGCGGCATTAAACGGTACACACCGTATGCGTATTAACCAACAAGAAGGTTTTGGTGTAACATTACCACTTGATCCGTGTGCAGATTGGACATGGGGTACTTCGGTAGATTTTACAATTGAAATTTCTGGAGGCGTTGATTGCGCGCCACCAGAGGGAATTGAACTTACAGACCTTACAACAACTACGGCAAACTTTGAATGGGATGCTGCAGGAACTGGCGAATGGCAATGGGATATTGTTGCAGATGGTGACTTACCCGTTATTGCTGATTTAACATTAGTTTCTCCTTTCCCAACTACGGGAATCGTTACAGGTTTAACAGAAAATACAAACTACGATTTTTATGTTCGTCAAATTTGCGGACCTGGAGATACATCTAGTTTTGCTGGGCCGTTTTCATTCAAAACACCTTGTGAAACAGTATCTGGAGATGATTTTTGCGAAACGTTTGAAACAGATTCTGAAACAGAGTCGTGTTGGCAAGTGCTTAACTTAAATGGAGATGCTGATGCATTTAACCTAGACTATGCATTCAACCCACACACAGGTGCTCAAAGTGCAACAATTACAACTGATTTTAACGGAGGTGATAATGACGATTGGTTAATTTCTCCGCGTTTAAACTTAGACGGGTTTAAATACCTAAGCTTTTGGTACAGGGTACAATCCGCCGGGGAGCCGAATGATTTTGAAGTATTACTTTCAACAACAGGTAGCGAGCCCGCAGATTTTACAGAAACACTAATGGCGTTATCTTCTTACAGCAACACAACGTATGCAGATACATTAATTGATTTAGCCGATTATGCTGACATGGATGTATACATTGCTATGCGCGTTCCACCAGCAGGTCTAGACGGATGGAGACTTTATTTTGATGATATTTGTATCACAAACTGTCCGCCTCTTTCTGATCTTACATTAGACGGTGTTACAGCTACAACTGCTGATGTTTCCTGGACAATTGGTTTAGATGAAACGGCATGGGTTGCTGATATTGGCGCACCTGGTCACGAAGCTGGAACTGGAGACATTTTCTCTGCGGATATGTTATCTTACGAGTTTACAAGTTTAACACCAAACACGGATTATGATGTATATGTAAGAACAGTATGTTCTGGTGGAGATTCAACATTATGGGTTGGCCTTTTATCATTCCAAACAAATTGTTTACCTATTGATCCTGCTGTATTCTGTGAGACATTTGAAGATGATTCAGAAACAGAGTCTTGTTGGACGGTACTAAACTTAAATGATGATTTTGATGCATTTAACTTAGATTATGCTTTCAATCCTCACACAGGTTCACAAAGTGCAACGCTTACAACGGACTTTAACGGAGGAAACAATGACGATTGGTTAATTTCTCCAAACGTAACGTTAACTGGAAATGAAGTTATTTCATTCTGGCAACGTGTACAAAGTGCAGGTGAACCAAATGATTTTGAAGTGCTACTATCAACTACAGGAAACTCTCCTGAAGATTTTACAACAGAATTACTTCCACTTGCCGTTTACAGTAACACGACTTACGAACTAATCTCTATTGATTTGAGCGATTACACGGGTAATGTATTTATTGCATTTCACGTGCCAAGTGATGGGCTTGATGGCTGGAGATTATATTTCGACGACATTTGCTTCAATATTTGTGATCCTGCAGATGGAGAAGACGGAGAACTTGATGTATGTATTGCTGACGGAACTACAGATTTGTCTGAAATTATTACTGGAGAAGAAACATTTGGTAACTGGGAGTTCCCAACTAACCCTGCTTTGATTGATGGTAACACGTTTAGCTTTGATGGATTAGCTGCCGGAACGTATGACGTAACTTACGTAGTGGTTGGTGCTTGTTCAAATGACACAACTACAGCTACTCTAAACTTGTTTGATGCACCTGCTGCTGGTGAAGGAAGTACGATTACTACTTGTGCTAACCAACCGATCAATTTATTGTCTGGATTATCTGGAACAGTTGAGTTAGGTGGAGAATGGACGAATGAAGCTGGAGAATCAATTGGAACTGGATCAATCGTTACAAACAGTGAGCCTGGAACTTATGTTTACACGTATGCTGCATCTAATGGTGTTTGTCCAGACGTAGAAAGTGAAGTAACAATTATTGTTGACAACTGTGATTACTTATCAATTGAAGGAAACGAACTTCAAACATTGAATGTATATCCTAATCCAACAAATGATGTTGTATTTGTTTCTGCTAACGGGGCAACTGAAACATTCAGTTTCGAAGTTTTAGATGTAACCGGGCGAGTTGTTGTAGCATCTGCTAACGCAATTAACGGAACAAATAATGTTGAGATTGATTTATCAAACGAGGAAAACGGAATCTACATGATCCGTATCTTTAACGAAAACGTAGAGAAAACTGTACGTATCGCGAAGAACTAGTTTGAATAATAACTATATTGAAAGAAGGGCTGCCAAATTTGGCGGCCCTTCTTATTTTTAGCCTATGTCTAATTTTGAAATAACTTTATACACCACAGAGGTTAAAGAGAGATCAGTCTCAATTATTGGGGACGAATCTAAGAAAAATAATCAAACTTGGATTAAACCTAAACCTGCTACCAATAAGAACCGAGTCGCTTAATCCTTTCGAACTTTTTCAGATGTCAAGAATACGAGTTTATTAATTCGAAGCTGGAATGGTTGGTGGCGTTCGTCGGAGATAAGTAGTTAAAATAGGAGTTATAGCAGAAGTATAAAACAGATCACAGTCAGTAAACTAAGCAAAGGGCAAGTATAAAATCCAAGGCAAGTCAACCGCAGTTAAGTACTTGAAGAAATAAAGCAACTCTGATTAGGAGCCTCTTCCCATAACCTATACCAAAAAGTCTACATGAAAAGTTATTTGAATTGTTACCAAAGGCAATGCGAAGCGCCATTTTACCAAACTAGACACATCTCTTTTAAACAATCTCCATCTTTCGCAATAAGAAAGATGCGTTCATATTTTGACATACCCCACCTTTAAAGCGGTAATCAAAATAAAGCTCATCATTTACAATTTCAGCGTCAAAATAATGATTTTCTATGGTAGGCAGTTCAGTAGATAGTTCACATAAGCTCAAATCATGCGTAGCAATAATACCTGTAGAATTTGTGGCGACTAACTTTTGTACAAACTTTTTAGAACCCTCTTCCTTGTCTTTACTATTTGTTCCCTTTAATATTTCATCAAGAATAATAAAGTATTCTCCCGTTTTAATTGTATCAACAATAAACTTTAATCGCTTTAATTCTGAGAAAAAATATGACTCGTCGTTTTGTAGTGAATCACTTGTGCGCATGCTAGAAATTAACCGAATAGGCGAATAAGAAAAAGAAGCCGCACAAACAGGTAACCCCACGTTTGACAATACTATGTTTAACGCGACAGTACGCAAAAAAGTACTTTTACCCGCCATATTGGCTCCGGTAATAATTAAAAATGCTTCTCGTTTAATTTGCACATCATTTGTAACGCGTTTTTCAGCAGCCAATAAAGGATGCCCCAATGCTTTTGCTTCTAAAATCGTATTCCCGTTTTTAATTTCTGGAAAAATATGAGTTGGGTAGTTAAAGGCGTAGTTTCCAAATGAGTTAAAAGCATCAAAAAACTCAATCGTCTCAAACCAATTGCCAACTGTGTCACTGTAATTTTTAATCCATTGTTCAATACGATAGGCGTAACGCACATCCCATAATAAAAAGCCATTACCCACCAACGCAAATAAAATATTATTGCGCTGGTCTAAGCTATTTAAATCACCTGAAAGTTGTTTTAAAACGAGTGAGGCTTTTTTACCGTCAGTTTTAATTTTAGTTTGATACTGCACCAATAAACTGGACGAAAATTGTGTTTGTTCGATTTGATTTAACAACTTAGAGAATTGCGCAAATGTAGCCGCCATTTTGCCCGCAGATTGATATAAATCATTCACTTTTTTAAGAAAGGCTCCTGAAATAACTAAGCCCAAAACAAACCACAATAACAGTAGGGTTGACCCAACTTGACCAAAGGCATACAGTGTAATTACACCGACAGAAAGAACAGAAAAAATAAGTGGCAATAATTTAAATAGTGCCGGAATTTTAGCCTCATACCTCTTCATGGCTTCAATAACGCGTTGCTGTTGTTGCTCCTTTTCAATTAAACGGGCAGTGGTTCCAAACGTTTGTCGCCATTCTGGTTGTTTTGCAAGTTCCTCAATGGCCGCTTGTTTTTCTTTTATGGATGTTGTATCGTTTGAATTTAAAAAATTGGCGAGTTGGCGTTCACCTCCTTGCGTTGCCGTGCGGTTTATGAATTGAAAAATAGAGCCCGCTCCGAATAAATCAATGTCTTGATTGTAATAATGATCGGCAGAAATGTAGTCGTAACCAGCAGCAATAGAGCTTACATCTCCGTTTAATGCCAACAGTTCAGTTTCATTCAATAAAATGAGGGTTTCTAAATATTTTTTCTGCTGGCGTAAATCCGTGTTTTTTGAAACTAAAAAAAGAAACAAGGCAAAACCGGCAATTCCAATGGTTATAGCAATATTTAATTGTTCATGCAATAGGTAGATGCCAAAACCGGTTGCTAAAAATACGGTTAGGCGCAACATACCACATGCAAAAAGACGCTTTTTGATGTGTTTTAAGTTGGATTTGTATTGTTTTAATTGATTATTGTAAAACTCTTGAGGCTTTGTCATTTTTTTAGTCTTGAGTTGATAGTTTTTTTTTTAGATTATAGATTTTTAGATTAAAGAGAATAGATTTTTTTGGTTGGTAGTTCTTTGGTTCTTGGTTTTTAGTTTTTTTTAGAGATTAGATTTTTAGATTTTTAGATTTTTTTGGTTGGTAGTTCTTTGGTTCTTAGTCTTGAGTCTTCAATCTTTTGTCTTCAGTCTTCAGTCTTCAGTCTTTTGTCTTCAGTCTTTAGTCTTTAGTCTTTAGTCTTTAGTCTTTAGTCTTTCAATCTAAAAAAACAATTACGTTGGACTTTGTTTTCGAATAATTTTCCAAAATAAACGCGGAGAAAATCGTTTAATATATACCGCCCAAATTTCGCGGTTTCCAATCAGAATAGATTTTTTCTTTTTGGCGGTGGCTTTTAGTAATTTGGTTACACATTGCTGAACCGGCATACCGGTTTCTTGGTTGTGATCCATCACTCCGTGTGATTTGCCATCAGCCGTTAATGCAGACTTTGAAATATCCGTATTTATTTTTCCAGGATACGCTATTGTTACGTAAATATTGTTTTTTGCCTCTTCTAATAAAACACTTTCATAAAAACCTTGAAGCGCATGTTTGGACGCCGCATAGGCAGACCGCAAATAAAACCCAAACTTACCCGCAATGCTTGAAACGACAACAATGTGTCCACTCTTTTGTCGCTGAAAAACGGGTAAAATAGCCTTCGTTAGCGCAATGTTTCCAAAATAATTAATTTCCATTATCCGCCGATCTACATCTAAACTCGTTGCGCTGGCCTCTCCGCGTTGGCTTAAGCCTCCATTATTGAACAAAACATCAATTTTGTCATACTTTTTTAGTAGCTGCTGTACCTTTTGGTCAAATGTTTCAGTTTGTTCTAAATCCAACGGCAAAACAAATCCATTGTCAGAGAATTTCAATTTATTTTTCACCTCCGTTAAACGGTTTTCATTTCTGGCGGACAAAATGACTATACCACCTGCATTATTTACCTGCAAAGCTAGTTCCTCTCCTATTCCAGACGAAGCTCCGGTAATCCAAACCACTTTATTTTTGAAATAATTTTCCATTTAAAAACGAAAATACTCAATAATTGTAACAAGATGTATGATTTATAACAATTCTGTTGTTTTCAAAAAAAAATGATGTATTTTGTAGAGCTGCAAGGAATTAGCATCAATGGAAAAACCACAAACCACTGAATATCAAGATTTCTACAAAAAATCGCGATTTGAATTAACCTTTAAGTTAAACGTATTTCTAGCTATTATGCTCTCGTTTTTGAGCATATCGTTTTACTTTTTGAACGCAACGGGTTTTTACCCTACTTTTCTCGGTCATGTCATCTGTATCGTTATCTTAATTTTACTGAAAACCACAAAAAAGCATGAAGTTGGCGCGGCTATTTTTTCTATTTCTGGTGTAATTGTAACCATCACTACGTTGTTATTTTTAAAGGAAGCCTACCATTTTGTCGATTCACTTTGGATGATAATTATTAGCCTATTCACCTATTTTACGTTGGGTAAACTTTATGGTAACATCACCGTTTTTGTTCAGTTTTGTGCTATTGTATACTACATTTTGTTTATGCTTGATAACACCCTTTCTGTATGGGATGGAATTAGTGGCGGACGGATGTATTCATTAGCCATTAATGCCGGTTTTTGTGCGCTTGTTATTTCTTATCTTATTAATCAATTTCTGAAACGGAATAAACTCGTTTTTGAGCAATATGAACACCTTACACAAGAGTTGCACAAAAAAAACCTATTGGTGGAGCAACAGAATGAAGAAAAAACGGCCATGCTGAAAGAAATTCACCACCGCGTAAAAAACAATTTACAGGTAGTAACCAGCCTACTGCGGCTGCAGTCAAATGAAATTGAAGACGAAACCGTGCTCAGCCATTTTAAAGAAGCGATTGACCGTGTAGCCGCCATGGCACTGATACATAACAAAATGTATCAAGCAGATAATTTAAACCAGATCGACCTTGAGGCTTATCTTGAAAGTTTAGCGCGGAACATTATTGCTTCTTACTCCAACGGAAAAAGCATCAACACCACATTTAATATTTCTGTAAATCGTATTCCATCTAACACCATTGTACCCATTGCCTTAATTTTTAACGAGCTTATTTCAAACTCAATTAAACATGGGTTTAAGCATAAAATTAAGGGTAATATTAACGTAAAAGTGACGGAAGCTGAAAATGACTTGATTTTATTTGAGTACGAAGATGACGGAGAGTGGCAACAACCGGCTAGAGAAGATTCGTTTGGTTTGGAGTTAATTACAACATTGGTAGAACAATTAAACGGCACAGTAACCCGCTCAACAGAAAAAAATACGCGTTACGCCATTCAAATAATAGCGCGTGAGTAACCTTTCTTTTATGAAGTCAATTTTGTAATTTCGCAGTGTGAATAAATTAACCATTGCAATAGACGGGTACTCATCCTGCGGCAAAAGCACGTTGGCAAAAGAAATTGCGCAACAGCTAAATTACGTTTATGCAGACAGTGGGGCTATGTACAGGGCCGTAACGCTGCACATGATTAATAAAGGTATTTTAAAAGATGGTGCTTTTATTGTCGATCAGGTAATTAAAGAGTTAGACACAATTACAATTGGTTTTAAATTTGACCCCGCCTCTGGAAAATCAGAAACTTACCTAAATGGAGAAAATGTTGAAAAAGACATTCGCAGCTCAACTATTTCAAGGCAAGTAAGCCCCATTAGTGCTGTAAAAGAGGTGCGAGAAAAATTGGTGGCTATTCAACAAAAAATGGGTGATGATGGCGGCGTTGTAATGGACGGAAGAGACATTGGAACAGTGGTTTTTCCATCTGCTGACGTTAAATTGTTTATGACGGCATCTAACCAAATAAGAGCTGAGCGACGTTATAAAGAACTAATTGATAAAGGAGAAAGCGTAAGTTTAGAAGATGTGGCACAAAGTTTACAACGACGTGACCATTATGACATGACCCGCGAAATTAGTCCATTACAAAAAGCTGACGACGCAATAGAAATTGATAATTCGGACTTAAAACGTGAAGAACAGTTGAAATTAGCGTTAGAAATTATCGAACAGAAAAAACACCAACAACAAGCAGCAAACAAATCCATTTCAGAATAATGCATCTGCATTAGCAACTACTTAACAAAATTGCGCGGAGCAATTGAATTAATAACTCGAAAGTTTTTTTAATTTTGCCGTTCATAAATGAATTAAAAGAAAACGAATGGCTGCGAATAAGGTTATTGAACTATTGGGTAATGAAGGAGAAGCTTTACTAAATCACGAATGTAAAACAATTTCTAAAAATTTGTTAGAGCTCCCTGGAAATGATTTTGTTGAACGTTGTTTTGGCCCAACAAACAGAAGCCCACAAGTTTTAAGAAACCTTGAAGCACTTTACAACCACGGACGTTTAGGTGGTACGGGCTATGTTTCTATTTTACCGGTTGACCAGGGGATTGAACATTCGGCGGGTGCATCTTTTGCCCCTAACCCTTTGTATTTTGATCCTGAAAACATTGTGAAACTCGCTATTGAGGGTGGATGCAATGGTGTTGCCTCTACATTTGGTGTACTTGCATCTTGCTCACGAAAATATGCACACAAAATTCCGTTCATTGTAAAGTTAAATCACAATGAATTTTTATCATACCCAAACACGTTTAATCAAATTGAATTTGGTTCGGTAGATGAAGCATGGAACTTAGGTGCAACAGCCGTTGGCGCAACTATTTATTTTGGGTCAGAAGAATCAGAACGTCAAATTGTGGAAATTGCACAAGCCTTTGAACGGGCACACCAATTAGGCATGCCTACTATTTTGTGGTGCTACTTGCGTAACCCAGGGTTCAAAAAAGACGGAACAGATTACCACACAGCAACAGATATAGCTTCACAAGCAACACACATTGGTGTAACAATACAGGCCGATATTATTAAACAAAAATTACCAACACTAAACGGCGGATACAACGCCATAAACTTTGGTAAAACACATAAAAACGTTTACAGTGAATTGACATCTGAAAATCCAATTGATTTATGCCGTTACATGGTGGCGAACTGCTACATGGGTAAAAATGGATTAATCAATTCTGGAGGTGCTTCTTTAGGAGATGGTGCAAGCGATATGCAAGAAGCCATTCGTACAGCAGTAATTAATAAAAGAGCTGCGGGTCACGGATTAATATCTGGAAGAAAAGCATTTCAAAAAGACATGAAAGTGGGTGTAGAATTGCTAAATGCAATTCAGGATGTTTATTTGGATAGTTCAATTACAATTGCGTAATTAAACAAAAGTTAAACAAAACAAGTTTGGACTATGGGATGGTTTACTAGAAAAAAAGAGGGGATTTCTACCTCAACAGCAGATAAAAAAGAAACACCGGAAGGTTTATGGTACAAATGCCCCAAATGTAAGGCGGTAATTACTACAGAAGACCATAAAGAGGTGTTTAATGTTTGTAAAAATTGCGGACACCACGAACGAATTGGAGCAACAGATTACTTTGAACTTTTGTTTGACAGTAAAAAAGGAACTGAATTTGCACGTGGCCTAAGCTCTGGTGATCCACTTAAATTTGAGGACACTAAAAAATATACAGACCGCATTAAAGCCGTTCAAGAAAAAACGGGGAATAAAGATGCGATAAAAGTGGCTTACGGTAAAATGAACGGCATACAATTAGTTGTAGCCGCTATGGATTTTAACTTTATTGGCGGGTCAATGGGATCTGTTGTCGGTGAAAAAATAGCCCGCGCTATTGATAAAGCAATTGAGCTAAAGGCGCCGTTTATGATTATTTCAAAATCTGGTGGCGCCCGAATGATGGAAGCCGGTTTATCATTAATGCAAATGGCAAAAACATCTGCTAAGCTGAATCAATTGTCAGAGGCAGGTTTACCTTACGTTTCATTACTAACAGACCCAACAACCGGAGGTGTTACCGCTTCTTTTGCTATGTTAGGAGACATTAATATTGCCGAGCCGAACGCATTAATTGCCTTTGCCGGACCGCGTGTAGTAAAAGAAACGATAGGGCGCGATTTGCCCGAAGGTTTCCAACGTTCTGAATTTGTTTTAGAACACGGTTTTTTAGATTTTATCGTTGAAAGAAAAGACTTAAAAGATAAACTTTCGCAATTGCTAGGCATGTTTGCCACGGCTGAGGCGGAAAATGTTGAAAATAATGCATAAAAAAGAGCGGGTTACAAATTTAGTCGTATCTTTGCCCTCAAATTACATAAGAATCATTTAAATAATATTGGCATGTATTTATCAACAGAAAAGAAACAAGAAATTTTTAAAAAGCACGGTAAAGGAGCTAACGATACCGGAAGTGCAGAAGGACAGATTGCATTATTCACTTACAGAATTGCACATTTAACTGAACACTTAAAAGTAAACCGTAAAGATTACGGTACCCAACGCGCACTGCAACTTTTAGTAGGTAAAAGAAGAAGTTTGTTGGATTACTTAAAATCAAAAGACATTGAGCGATACAGAGCGATCGTTAAAGAATTAAAGTTGAGACGATAAATGATAATCGCATTCAACAATTAAATTTAAGAGGGGCAATTGAAACAAACGTTTCAGTTGCCTTTTTTGTTGAAAGCATTAAGTTCAACTTAACGTTAAACAAAAGTAAGAAAACCTTTATGGCGTGCTAAGCACAACAATAAAGGTGGCTAACAGAAGGATATAAATAAATAAACAACCGAGGTGGAGTCCGATTTGATAGGACAAAAAAGAAGCCCCCACCTCATTAAACAAACAAGTATGAATGTAATTACAAAAACAGTTGATGCAGGTAACGGCAGAGAAATCTCAGTTGAAACCGGAAAATTAGCAAAACAAGCTGATGGATCAGTTGTGGTAAAATGCGGTGGAACAATGATATTGTCTACCGTAGTGTCTAACAAAGATGCAAAAGACGGTGTCGATTTTTTACCGTTAACGGTAGATTACCGTGAAAAATTCTCTGCCGGAGGTAAAATTCCCGGAGGATATTTAAAAAGAGAAGGACGCCCTTCTGACGACGAAATTTTAGTAATGCGACTAGTTGATAGAGCATTGCGCCCACTTTTTCCGGATGATTACCATGCCGACACACAATTGATGATGCAACTCATCTCTTTTGATGGTGTAAACATGCCAGATTCTTTAGCAGGGTTTGCCGCATCTGCCGCAATTGCTGTTTCAGATCTTCCATTTAATGGCCCAATGTCAGAAGTACGCGTTGGTCGTGTAAATGGAGAGTGGATTATTAACCCAACTTTTGAAGAGTTTGACCAATCGGACGTAGATGTTATTATTGCAGGTACTGCAGAGAACATTGTAATGGTTGAAGGTGAAATGCATGAGATTTCTGAAGCTGAATTAGTGGAAATTATCAAAATAGCACACGTAGCTATTCAAAAGCAATGTGCATTCCAGTTAGATTTAGCAAAAGCAGCATCTGTATCGGATACTAAACGAGAATATAGCCACGAAACGCACGACGAAGCAATTCGCGAAAAAGTGCACGCGGCAACATACGAAAAATGTATGGCTGTTGCCCGCCAGGGGTTAGCAGACAAAGCAAAACGCGGACAACTTTTTGGAGAGGTAAAAGAAGAATACGTTGCTTCACTTTCTGAAGAGGAATTGGAAGCTGAAAGCCCTTTTATAGGAATTTACTTTAAAGAAGCTATGAAAAAAGCAGTGCGCCGTGTTATGTTAGATGAGCGCATTCGATTAGATGGCAGAGAGATGAATGAGATTCGTCCAATTTGGTCTGAAATTGATTACGTTCCTTCTGCACACGGTTCTGCCGTGTTTACAAGAGGCGAGACGCAATCGTTGACAACGTTAACGTTAGGTGGTAAGCTGGATGAGCAAATGATTGACACTATGAGTGACAAACGTTTTGAAAAGTTTATGTTGCATTATAATTTCCCCCCGTTTTCTACTGGTGAAGCACGACCGATTAGAGGCGTATCACGAAGAGAGATCGGACATGGAAACTTGGCGCTACGTGCTTTGAAAAATATGCTACCAGAAGGTGAGGATAATCCATACACCATCCGATTAGTTTCAGATATTCTAGAATCAAACGGTTCATCATCAATGGCTACAGTTTGTGCAGGAACACTTGCACTAATGGACGGTGGTATTCAGATGAAAAAACCAGTTTCGGGTATCGCAATGGGACTCATTTCAGACAAGGACGGTAAATATGCTGTATTGTCAGATATTTTAGGAGATGAAGATCACCTTGGAGATATGGACTTTAAAGTAACCGGAACGGCAGATGGTATTACTGCTTGCCAAATGGATATTAAAGTAGATGGTTTATCTTACGAGGTGTTAATAGAAGCATTAGAGCAAGCACGAGAAGGTAGATTACATATTTTAAATGAAATTTTAAAAACCATTGATACACCGCGTAAGGAATTAAAACCAAATGCACCGCGTATCGAAGGTTTAATCGTACCGAATGATTCAATTGGAGCAATCATTGGACCTGGTGGAAAAATCATCCAGGAGATGCAAAAAGAAACGAATACAACCATTACCATTGAAGAAAATGAAAATGGTGAAGGAAGTGTTCAAATTGTTGCATTAAATGGAGATGACATGGCGGCTGCGTTAAAGCGCATTAAGCTAATCGCTTTCCCTCCAACGGTTGAAGTTGGACAGGAATATGAAGGAAAAGTAAAATCCATTCAGTCGTATGGCTGTTTCGTTGAAATTTTACCGGGGACAGATGGTTTAATTCACATTTCTGAATTAGAACACCGCAGACTAGAAAAAGTAGAAGAAGTGTGCAAAGAAGGTGATGTATTAAAGTTCAAAGTAATTGGACAAGATCCAAAAACAAAGAAGTTTAAATTATCGCGTAAGGTATTACTTCCTAAACCAGAAAATAAGCCGGCAGAGTAATCAAGCCAAGCAATTCGTAATTTTAAAAATCCTTTAGCCCTTCGGTTAAGGGATTTTTTTTTTACCATCTACTGACAAACCCTTGTCACCCTGCACGCATACATTTGGCTAAATCAAAAAAATTAAATATGAAGACAACAAAAAAAGATGCGCTAAAAATAGTGGGTATAAGTACCAAAACCATCAATGCACCGAAAAAAGCAGAGGTAGACATTCCGGCACTTTGGCAAAAGTTTGGCAGCTTGGATTTAGCCAACCAATTAGCCGAAAAAAAATCGAGCGAAGTGTATTGCGTTTATTGCAACTACGAAGGAGACCATACAGAGCCGTACACTACGTTGATTGGTTTTTCTGTACCGTTGGATATGGATGTACCAGATAATTTAGTTAGCGTAACCATTCCAGCCAATGATTATGCTGTTTTTGTTGCTGAAGGGGATTTAATTGGTGGTAAAACAATAGAAACGTGGCAAAAAATTTGGCAAGCGCCCTTAAAACGTGATTATGTGGCAGATTTTGAAGTGTATGGCAAAGAAGCCGCCAACTTACAAGACGGAAAAATTGATATTTTTATTGGCATTAACGCTTAATTAAAGCATGACAAAGCTAGACGAATACTACCACAGCCAAAAAGAGCCCTTAGCCGGGTGTTTGATGGCTTTACGTCAACTCATATTGAACTATGACCGCAACGTAACTGAAAAGTGGTATTATCGCTTGCCTTGTTTTATGTACGCCAATAAATTAATGTGCTATGTATGGGTAGATCGTGCGACGAACAATCCATACATAGCATTTTATCCCGAAAAAAAATTAATGCACCCATTGCTAACACAAGGCAACCGAACGCATTCCAAAACATTGAGGATAGACCCACTAAAAGATATTCCGATTGCCGTAATTTATGAGATATTAGATGAAGTCAAAGAAAAGCAACAATGGTTATAGCCTATTTTGAACATGAATTCAAAGTACCCTAGCCGACAATATCTTTTTTTGCGTATAAAAAATTAGAAACAACCAATAGTATGCACCCCATAACAAGTAAAACGCAGGCTGGTAAAAACGCAAATGTGGTAGCCGAATCTGACGTAATTTCAAGATAATTAAACGGCGACCCGTATGCGATCCAAGATACCGCATCAGCTGATTTACCTATGGCATTTAAAAAATATGAGCCAAACGTAAGCCCAACAACAATACCCATAAAGTTTTTTTTGGGTTTCACTAACATAGAGATAATAATCCCAAGTGTTGTAAAGAATAGAATTAATACCAATCCCGAACCATGCATATTAGTAAATGTAGACCAATCAACCTCAGTCGTAGTGAATGAATAAATGCCAATTAATGCCGTAAAAGTTTGCAGAAAATATATAATCAAGCACAGCGTAAATAAAGTCATCAGCTTTGTCCATACAATTTCTTTTCTTGAAATAGGTCGTGTCAGTAAAAATTCAGAGGTCTGATCTTTTTCTTCTTTAGAAATTATGGTAGCGCCCACAGAAGTTGTGAATATGCTTATTAAAACAACAATATAAACACCATAATATGTGCTGTAAAAACCTAAAATACTCGACCAGCTATCCGCATTCATTCCGAGGGCTTTGCTTAATTCGGGCGGAATACTTTCCATTAAAGCCCCCATACTATCTCCCATTTCTGCCATGAAAGGAAAAATGGCTAAAACCATTAGCGTTAATCCAACCACAATACCCGACCAAATAAATAAGTTTTTACGGTTTCGCTTTAACTCTTTAAAATATAAATTCGTGTTCATAGCCATACTTATCTTTCGTAATAATTCATAAAAACAGACTCTAAATCTGGTTCTTCCAACACCGCGTCGTGTAATTTGTTTTTCCCTAACCAGCTAATAAGATCACCAATGGGGCCGACATACTCAAACTGCAACTTATTTCCGTTCCATTTATCATTTTGAGCGCCTGCCAACAACGTTTTGTCTGCCGGTAGTTCTTCAAAAACCACATGAACGGTTTTCATTTGTTTTTTAAGTAAGGATTGAATTTCCTCAATCGCTTTAATTTCACCACCCTTTATAATCGCTGCTCTGTCACACATCCGCTGAATTTCTGAAAGAATATGGGAGCTGAAAAAGATCGTTGTTCCTTTTTTATTTTCGGCTCGCAATAAATCAAAAAACCTGTTTTGCATTAAAGGGTCTAAGCCAGAGGTGGGTTCGTCTAAAATAAGTAATTCGGGTTGGTGAATTAGCGATTGAATAATCGCACATTTCTTTTTATTTCCAAATGATAAATCACTGATTTTTTTGTTCAAATCAAGCTCAAAATAATCAGCTAATTCGGCTATTTTAGAGTGGTCAGATTTTTCATAAAAAGCTGCTGAATACTCCAACAATTCTCTTGAATTCATTTCATCATAATAATGCACCTCAGAAGGGAGGTAACCAATTTTTGATCGGATTAATTTTCCATGTTTCTTTACATCATGGCCTAAAATTTCTGCTGATCCTGATGAAAAATGAATCAACCCTAATAAAGCCCTAATTGTAGTAGACTTACCTGCGCCATTGGGCCCAATAAAGCCGAAAACCTCTCCTTTATTTATTGTAAAATTAACAGCTTTTAGCGCATGAAAGTCACCATAGTGCTTATGCAAATTAGTTACGTTTATAGCCTTCATAATTTAGGGTTTATAAATTGGTTAATTAGTCGTTTTTCCATCTCATCAATAGGAAAGTTATTCGGGCTGTGGATATAAGATACCTTAAAACCCGTAAGCACCATTGTGAAGTAGTGAACCATTTCTAACGGGTCTTTCACACCTTGATCTTTAAAGAACTGTTGCAGTTTTTCTGCAAATAACAGTCGCTCCGGCGTAAATTTTTCTTGAACTACTTGTAGCACCTCGGGTTGTGTTGCCATTGTATAATAAAGTTTCCATTGCTCAGGGCTATTTTTTAAGATGGTTGTGGTCGATTTAATGAGGTCAATAAATTTTTCTTCTGTAAAATGCCCTTTAAAAAGCTCGCCCATTGCCGCCATTTCTTGATCCATTAATGAACCAATTAATAAGCGTAATAACTCCTCTTTGCTCTCAAAGTAGTTGTACATTAAACCTTTGGATATTCCTGCCTCTTTACTAATTTGACTAATCGACGTACTGTGGTAACCATGTTTTGCAAACATCTTTAATGCTGTTTCAATAATTATTTTCCGTCGAGTGGTTCTAATTGCATTGAATTGTTGTGCCGATTTTGGTGCCATATATTTTTTTGACTGAACGTTTGGTCAAAAGTAAGATTATTAATTGAATCTCGCCCTATAATTTGCCTTGTTTTTCTTTTTATTTACTACTTATGCCCAGTTACTCATCCTCAAGGCATGAATTTTGTTAAATTTATCAAAACCAACAAATATGAAACAGTCTTACTTGTTCCTTTCCGCCTTATTACTTTTTATTACAACCGCTTGCAAACAACGGGTTTATTTAACCGTAACTGAACCTGCTGCCGTACAGCTTTCACCCAATTATAAAAACCCCATTTTAATCAACCGTACATTTGCCGCGGGTAAATCTCGCGTGCTAGAAAGAATTGATAATGGATTATCACTTGAAGGAAAGTTAGATGAAAAAGGTTCGGCAGCAGCTGTTAGAGGTGTTTTTGATCGTTTTACAACCAACCAACGTTTTGATAAAATTACATTGATAGACAGCATGGCAGTAGAAAACCGTGTAAGTTCAGCTTTTCCTGCACAACTTAGCTGGGATGAAGTAGAAGCGATTTGTAATGCGAATAACGGTGATTTTTTAGTGGTGTTAGAAGTGTATAATACGGATACTAAAATAGATTATTCTACCGGTACAACCACCAAAACAACACCTTTAGGAACCGTACAAGTGCCCACCCACAATGCTCGAATGACCACGCGAATAAAAACCGGATGGCGGATTTACGACCCTTATCAAAAAATAATTTTAGATGAATTTTTTCTGGAGGATCGGCTTTTTTCTAACGGAAGCGGAATTAACCCTGTAGTTGCTGCTGCTGCTTTGCTAAACAGAGAGCAGGCCGTAACCCAAATCAGTACACAAGTAGGCGATTTTTATGCCGGTCGAATTGAATCACAACGATTTAGAGTATGGCGCAATTATTACAATAAAGGCAGCCGAAACTTAAAAATGGCAAACCGCAGAGCAGAAGCTGGCGATTGGGATGGCGCAGCAGAACTTTGGGAAAAAGAATTGACGAACAACAAACGGAAAGTTGCCGGACGTGCGCATTACAATATGGCTATTTATAAAGAAATTATTGGAGACCCTTATGGCGCACTTGAGTTAGCCCAAACAGCTTATGGTGATTACCGTATTAAAGAAGGATTGGTTTACGCCGATATTTTACGCGACAGAATTGCGCGTATTGAGCAGGCAAAACGTGTAAATAACCAGAACTAAGCAACCTATCCTACTCTACTCATACACAAAGCTAAACCGCTTGGTTACGCTTGATTGTGCCTACAATTCTCCTCTTTTAACATTTTTTAAAACTAGAAAGTGAAATTTTTTAGACCTTAATCGTTCTAATATAAGAAACGTGCTAGTATAATTAATTAATAATTGAGAGAGAGATATGAAAAATTCATTTTTAAAAATTTTGGGAACAACAGTTCTCGGTGGTGTTATCGGGGCATTCACCGTAATGACATTAGGAAATAATTCACCCGAAAGTAAGCCCATTGCGGCAAACACGCAACCCGTTGCCAACACCTATATTAAACCAGTGGTAAATACAACCCTTGACACCAAACATGAGGAAACGGCTGGATTCGCTAACCTTACTCCAGCATCAGAAAAAGGAGTGGAAACTGTTGTGCACATTACAACAGAGTTTGTGAGTGAAGAGGTAACTTACGACCCGTTTATGAAACTATTTTACGGAGAAGAGGCTTACCGTACACAAAAAAGACGCGGCATGGCATCTGGCTCGGGCGTAATTGTTTCGCCAGAAGGTTACATTGTCACCAACAACCATGTTGTAAAAGATGCTGAAAAAATTGACGTTAAGATTAATGAACGTAATTACAAAGCAGAATTAATTGGTACAGATCCATCAACGGACCTGGCGGTGATTAAAATCAATAAAAAACAAATGCCTTTTCTTGAATTTGCAGATTCAGATGAGTTGCGCTTAGGCGAATGGGTATTGGCAATTGGTAACCCTTTAAACTTACAAACCACTATTACGGCCGGTATTGTAAGTGCAAAAAATAGAAATATTGACTTATTAACAGCAAACTACAATCCGGACGAAAATGTATTTCCGGTAGAGTCATTCATTCAAACAGATGCGGCTGTAAATTCTGGAAATAGCGGTGGCGCATTGGTGAATCAAAAAGGAGACTTAGTGGGAATAAACACGGCCATTGCATCTGGAAACGGATTTTACACCGGTTATTCTTTTGCTATCCCATCTAATATTGTGCGTAAAGTAACGTATGATTTAATTAAATATGGTGAAGTGAAGCGTGTGCAACTAGGCATAAACATAATGGAAAACAATGATGAAGTAAAGCAAACAAATGCATTGGCAACGGATGAAGGTGTTGTGATTACAGGAATTGTAAATGGCGGCAATGCTTCCAAAGCTAATCTGCGAATTAAAGATGTGATTTTAGCCGTTGGCAGTAAAAGAATTACGTCAGTTTCTGAATTGCAGGCAGAACTTGTGGTGCGCAAACCTGGCGACCGTGTTACATTAGGCATTTTACGCGGAGACCGAGAAGAATTGGTATCTGTTTTATTAGAGTAATCCCAACAAGATAGGTGTAGTTCGGGATAAATTAAGCGCAAGTTCTAAATGGACTTGCGTTTTTTTTTAATGGATGGCTATCCGGTGTACACTTTTATTCCCCGTGCTACCCGTTAATTCAAGAAGGTAAACACCTGAGGCATAAAAATAGTCAGACAAGTTAAGGGTTGAAACAAAATTTCCGCTAATTCGGTTAATTACTCTGCCTGTAACATCAATCAACGTTATGGTTGTTAATGTTGTACCCGCAGCAATAGATAACCATGTTTCATCATTCGTGTAAAAAACAGTGGCTTGAATGAATTTAGAAGCTGTTGTACTCGAGAAAAAATTTGTATAAAAAACGGCATCAAATGCATTTACTCTTCCGTATCCCATTTCTACCGACCGCAGGCCGAAATCGTCTGGTTCGTCATAATCATACCCCCCTGTTTTGGTTGCATTGGTTGCCAATATGCCCCTTGCGTCAAATGCAGAAAGTTCTGGATTCATAGATAATATCAACCCTACAACCCCAGCCGCATTTGGGCAGGCTGCAGATGTACCATTAAAAAACGTATAATTCATACTTGGCTCAAAACCATTGTACCCTAAAGCGCCACTCATGTCGGTCGTTAAAATTTTAGTTCCCGGTGCGGTAACGTCTAAATTTTCACCATAATTACTCCCCCAGCTTTCGGGCGAACAATCGGTTGGAGACTTTAATTCATCACACATAGATGTAGCACCGACAGAAATAGTTTCTTTTACAGAAGCGGGCCAAACAGAATAAGGATCATATTCATTACCCGACGAAAAAAGCATGGGTACGCCTTTTCCACCGCGTCCATTTTGGTAGTTTTCTCGGATAACCATGTTAGAAAAACTCGTGTCAATCCCTAATGCAAGAATGTCACTCTCCAATAATCCCCATGAATTACTTAAAATATCTGCCCCTGCAGAATTAACCGCCCAAATAATACCATCTGTTCCCGCCTCAGACGTAGTAAACGGTTGAGGGCCTGCGCCCAAATTAATGTAAAAGAAAATTTTAACCGGAATTATGCTACAGTCGTAAGCTACCCCGGCAATTCCCTCATCATTATCGCCTTTAGCCCCTATTATACCTGCTGCTGACGTTCCATGCCCGTCGTTAGGGTAAGTTGTATTTGGGTACCCCTTACTGCCCTCTCCTGTCGCATCAAACCCGGGGAGCAAATTGTCCATTAAATCCACATGGTTTGTGTCTACTCCAGAATCAAGCACAGCTATTTTAATGGATGGATCACCCGTGGTAAATGTCCAGGCATCTGTCACTCCCATATCGGCACCAACCGTACCGCTGTATTGAATGGGAGTTCCGTTATTTTCTAACGCCCACTGGTAATCGGCATACGTGTCATCAGCCGTTGCCAATACGGTATGTAATGTGTTGACAGCTACAAATTCAAATTGGCCTGTTTGCATTAATATTGCTTGCAATTTTCTGGGTGAAATCGTTTCTTTAGATAATTCAGCCTTCCATACATTATTAACTGTTTCATGCTTCTTTACATTATAAACACCAAATTCTTCAAGTGTTTTTGTATCCAGCTCGTTGTTTGTGGGTTTTAAATAAAGTAACGGTAAATCCGCACCAATAGCCCCCGATTCTGTTTTTTTAAGCAGGGATACAAACTTCACCTCTTCCAGCACTTCAATTTCACGTTGCACTGCGTCAAACGTTGGTTCGTCAAGTCCATTTTCTGCCAATAAAAGTGTAACCCCAAAGCCTTTTAAACAATGAGCTTCATTAACAGCCTGTACATTTTTGATTGTAGACATCAAACGCATTTGTTCGTTTAGTTCAACATCCGCATTAAACTCAACAACAAAACCAATGCTGCGGGTTTGTGCCATTAAATGAATTGAACCAAAAAGCGCAAGTAAAAGAAGTATGGGTTTCATAATCAGCAAATTTTTAGTACAAGATAGGTTAAAAATTAGAGATAAAAAACCACTAATCAGCCGCTAGAAGAAAATATGAACTGTTAGTAAGCTGCGCACGTTTGTTTCATGTAGTCACTCCACCCAACTTTATCTTTTGGTGCAGACAAGCGGTCGTTGTGCAGTTCCACTTGCACTTTCATGTGAACATAATCTAGCGAAAAGGTAATTAAATTAGTGGATTTGGCACGAAACGTTTCAATTGCTTCCGCTTCATCTTCAAAATAAAAATCACCTACATCTACCGTATAATACTGTTGTAACGGAGCATCATTTGTAAAGGTAAGGCAATAGTTACCGTCAATTTTTAATGCTGGTGTTGTTGCATCTGGCACCTGTGCTGAAAGTGATAGTGAGGTAATTAAAAAAATCACGGCCAATAAAAGATTATTTTTTTTCATAAAAGATGGTGCTTAAAGTACATTATAAACAGACTATTTAGCTTATACACAGTAATAATACGAATTTGATTTGATTTTGGTTGCTGCAAATTGGACTATTCATACAGATAGTTATTGCTGAAAATAAAAAAAGCCCCTTCCAACAATCGGAAGAGGCTTTCGTATTTGTGCGTTGTTTATTACTTCGCTAATGTCAATTTTTTGGTGATGTAAGCATTGTTTGACTGAATGCGAACAAAGTAAACGCCATTTTCTAATGTAGAAAGGTTAATTACCTGCAACTTATTAATTAATGCAGTGGTGTAAACCATTCTTCCATTCATGTCTACAATGTTTAGTGTTGCATTCGGTTCAATATTTGCTGTTTGTACCGTTACATTTCCGTTTGTTGGGTTCGGATAAATACTCAATTGGCTATTCTCAAAATCCTCAACATTTGAGAATTCAAATATGACACATTCAGATGTGTCAGTGCATCCGTCGGTGCTGGTTACACTAACTGCATACCCTCCGCTTTCCTCAGGGAAATAGATTTGGTTTGTTTCACCATCTATTGGAATAAATCCAGGACAAACTAACCATTGATATTCCGCGTCTTCTTCATTTGATGTTAATGAAACGGCATCTTCTATAACCGTCACATCTACTTCATTTAACAAGGCAATACCAAATTCTTCTGTTACAACACACCCTGCAGCATCAGTAATCGTTACAAAATAATCTCCGGCAGTTAAGTCTGAAATATCCTCCGTTTCTGCGTCAAACCCCGGTGCGTCTTCTTTATCCCATTCATACGTATAGCCCGGTTCTCCTCCAGAAACTGTAATGTCAATTTCACCATCTGCAACATTAATACACGATTGCCCGGTTAATAAAGCCGTTGCTGAAATTGCATCTGCTTCTTCTAGCGTATAGCTAACTGTAGTGGAACAACCTGCCATATCTGCTACAATCACTTCATACGTTCCAGCGCCTAGGTCACTTAGGTCTTCCATATCGTCCGCGTCTCCGGTTCCGTCATTGTCCCAGTCGTACGTATAGTCTGGTGTACCACCTGAAACTGTAATTCCAATGCTACCATCTGCCAATCCATTACATGATGGATTTGTTAATAAAACATCTGAAACCGTAATCACCTCTGAACGATTAACGGTTACTACAACCATACACGAATCTATGTTTCCATAAATATCCTGCGCGTAAAACATAACTTCGGTTTCATCCTCAGAAAAACAGCTGAATGAAGTCATTGAAATACTTGTAAAATCAATCCCACACCCGTCTGTTGTACCTGCATCTAAATCTTCTGCTGTAAGCGTACCGTTTCCGGTTTCATCTAACAGCAATTCAAATTCTCCTACACAAGCCACAGTTGGCGCAAGTGTATCAATAACGGTTACGGCGGTTGCACATTCGCCTATACCTCCAGCTTCATCTGTTACGGTTAGTGTTACTGGTACACCAATGCTAGGGATGGTTGTAAATGTGCCAATTGGCATTGAAGGGTCTGCTTCGTCGTTTGTTGTAGCACCATCAAAGGCGCCTACACCACTAAACACCCAGTTATCAAGATCAAAAAATGCGCCATCAGGGCCCGTGTTACTTACGCGATATGCCCATCCATCTTCATATTCCCATACTTCATCTGTACCGTCTACATCTATTTCTCCAAACACGTCTGATACTTCTCCCATCATAAACAGTTCAACAGCATCATCTCCATTAATAGCCATTGCTCCGGCTGTGTAATTTGGTGCAAAACCAAACCATGATTCAAAATTTTCGGCCTCGCTTGCTACGTAAATGTAAGAACCCGCCGTTGCAGATTCTGCAGGGAATGTAAATTCTTCGCCGTCTGTTCCGCCACCGTTGTTGGCAGAACCTAATCCGTAAATGCTTAAATCTTCAATATCGTTTACAACAAAAAGCTCTACACCTTTTGGTTCTCCGCCAGGTAAATCAGCATCAAAAACACCACTAATTATTAGACTAGGTGGTACATGACCGTCAAAAATATCTTCGCATGAAAATGAAGTAATACTTGCTTCAAACGTTGGTGAACCTTCGCATACAATTGAACCTCCGTCCAAATCTTCCGCTAAAATTTCTGCTAAACCAGCTTCATCTAAATAAACCGTTAATGGCTGACAAATGGCTGTAACGCCTGCTGCACACTCATAAGTAATTGTTAAAACCGGCGCGGTAGCTACATCTTTAGAACCAAAACGACGTGCTGTACAATCATCTGCCTCATTTCCAGTAAGTATCCAACCAAAATTTGTTGCAGGATCATCTAACCACTCCTGCACATCTGTTACCATTTCGGCTGTGCTAAATGTATACGTTCCTGTTGCGGCTGGTAGTGAAATGGTTGCAGAAGGTGTTCCGGTGAAATCTCCACCAGCGGTTGTCCATGTATCTGTTCCAAACATGGCATCTGTCCACGTGGCATCCGGGGCGATAGCATCTGCGCCAGTTCCTCCGCCAGATGAAGTTCCCTCACCCCAATCGGTCGTTATTTTACTTAGGCTATAATCATCAGCATCTGCACCTGCACTTACATTGTCAACGTTTAGTTCAAGCGATACGTCTGTAATTGTAACACCGTCCGGAATTAATCCGTCAATGTCAAATTGTAAAAGTCCGCGGCGCAAGTCACTTGTACATGTTCTGCCGACGTATAAGCGCCCGGTACCATTTGAAACGGTCCCCCGACTCTGAATAAATCGAATTGTCTTTTTCAGGAGTTAACTCTACTTCTGCTTGTGCCATTGCAAAGGGCGACATTAAAAGTGAGAGCACTAGGAGTCTTAGTTTTTTCATATTGTATTTCGTTTATTTCTCTATTAAAAACAACGGTTTTTCACTTGATTTTGTTCATTTTCACCGCCTTTTTAAAGGCAAAGGTACAAAAATAGGCCTTGGGCTACTTTATCAAATAGTTAACAATCGCTTAACATTAGCAGAAATTTAAAAACGACTACCCTATGATTTAAAACCTACCGCCACGGTGGCGTTTGTAGAGGGATCAATCAATATAAAACTACCATTGTTGGCATTTTGCTTAAAACTATCTAAGTGCAGTGGTGCAGCAGTTTTTAACGTTATTTCATTGATAGAATTAACACCTACTGCTTTGGGCATTGGTTCAAAGTTTAATGAATTAAAATCCAACTGACTATTTACTGCGGTAATTTTAGCTTGTGTGGTAAATGCGCCGTGTTGCAGCATGTATTTTTGATGCAAATTTAAAGGCGTAGTATTTAACCAACAGATTTTAGACTCAATTGATTTTTCTGCCGGTAATGCTTGATTTGACAATGCAAATTGGTTGCCACGAGAGGCATCAATGTCTTTTTCAAGCTCTATTACAACGGAATCACCTTTGGTTGCAGCAAGCAACACTTGTTTATGGCGATTAATGCGCACAACTTTCGCCGTTGGGCACTTGGCGTCACCTCAATTTCATCTCCTACACTAATTTTTCCGCTTATCACCTTGCCGGCGTACCCCCTAAAATCATGAAATTCATCAGCATGCGGGCGTATAACATATTGTATATTAAACCTAAACGGTTGATTAGCGTCCTGTTCATCTTCTAAGTTTTCCAGATAATCCAATACGGTAGTACCTTTGAACCAAGGCATTTTTACCGATTTATGTACAACATTATCTCCGTATTTTGCCGAAATTGGAAAGTAAGATAATTTGCGGCTGGTTAACTCAAACTTTACGCTTAGTTCGGCTAATTCATCCAAAATGGTTTGATAGGTATGCTGACTGTATTTTACCAGATCCATTTTATTTATCACAAAAATAATTTCTTGAATGTCCATTAATGCCGCAATAAAAAGGTGGCGTTTGGTTTGTTCCACTATTCCATTTCGCGCATCTATGAGTATCATAAAAACACGTGAATTGGAAGCGCCGGTTATCATATTTCGTGTATACTCAACATGTCCCGGTGTATCTGCGATAATGTATTTTTTCTTTTGTGTAGCAAAATAAATGTGCGCCACGTCAATGGTTATGCCTTGTTGGCGCTCGGCAGTTAAACCATCTGTTATTAATGAAAGATCTATTTCTTTCAGCCCTTTTTGCTCAGAAATATGCCGAATATTCTCAACTTTATCTTTCGCAAGTGATTTTGTATCGTACAATAATCTGCCGATAAATGTACTTTTTCCATCATCTACGCTACCTGCGGTAGTTAACCTTATTATATTCATTTTAATGCTTTTATATCTTAAAAATATCCTACTTCTTTGCGTTTTTCCATGGCTGCTTCAGATCGTTTATCATCTATTCTAGCACCCCTTTCTGAAATTTCTGCGGCTTCTATTTCTGCAATTACCATTTCTAAATTACTCGCCTGTGAGTCTACCGCGGCAGTGCAGGTCATATCTCCTACAGTTCGGAAACGCACCACTTTTTCAATCACTTTTTCGGCTTCATCTCTGTGCACAAATTCCGCGTCTGACCAAATCATTCCGTCGCGCATAAAAACATTCCGCTTGTGTGCAAAATAAACGGACGGTAAGGCTATTTTTTCTCTTTTTATATAATTCCAAACGTCTAATTCTGTCCAGTTTGATATGGGGAAAACCCGAACATTTTCACCCGGATTAATGCGTCCGTTTAAAATGTCAAATAGTTCGGGGCGTTGGTTTCTGGCATCCCATTGCCCAAAATCATCTCGAACGGAAAATATGCGCTCTTTTGCGCGTGCCTTTTCCTCATCTCTGCGCGCGCCTCCAATACAGGCATCAAAACCAAACTCTTCTATTCCATCTAACAACGTTACGGTTTGCAACTGGTTTCTGCTAGCGTATTTTCCGGTTTCCTCTGTTATGTTTTTTTGAGCAATTGAGTCACCCACATAACGGACAATTAAGTTTAAACCAAACTTTTCAACCAATTCATCTCTGAATTTGATGGTTTCTGGAAAATTGTGTCCGGTATCAATGTGCATTAAACGAAACGGAATGCTTGCCGGGTAGAACGCTTTTATGGCTAAGTGCACCAGTGTTATCGAATCTTTTCCACCAGAAAAAAGCAGAACAGGGTTTTGAAATTGCGCGGCTACTTCGCGCATAATGTAAATTGACTCATGCTCTAATTCGTCTAAATAATCGAGTTTCATTTTAGTTGTATTAATTTTATTTAATTTGATGCAGCCCGCATTCTTTTTTAGATTGTTCCCACCACCAACGCCCGGCACGATCGTCCTCTCCGTCCATTACTGCGCGGGTACATGAACTACACCCAATGCTGGGAAAACCTTTGGCGTGTAAAGCATTTATCGGAATGCCGTTTTTACTGATATAGGCATCCACTTGTTGGCTTGTCCAATAAAAAAGCGGATGTATTTTAATAATATTATTTTGTGCATCCCACTCTACGGGTTTCATGTCATTACGGTTGGCAGACTGTTCTTTACGCAACCCTGTTACCCAAATCGTGGCACCGCTTATGGCTCGCTTTAGCGGTTCTATTTTTCTAATTCCACAACATTCTTTTCGGTTTTCAATGGAATCATAAAATGAATAAGGCCCTTTTTGGCTCACCAGTTCTTGCACATGCCGGTGGTTAGGGTAAAATGTTTGAATTTTTAGGTTGTATTTTTTTAGCGTACTGTTAAAAGTGGCGTACGTCTCTTCAAACAACCGCCCGGTATCTAACGTAAATAAGCCAATAGGCAGATTCATTTTTGCTATGAGGTGGGTAATTATTTGATCTTCTTTACCAAAAGAGGTTGAAAAAACTACTTTTTTGGTCAAACTCGTTGCGTTTAGTAATGCCTCCGTGGCACTTTCAAATGCCAATCGCTTGTCTGTTTCTTTGGTTAGTTGCATCTGCTAAATAAATTTATTCCAAAGGCGTTCATGAAAATAATACAGGATCATTTTTGTAAATACCTCAATAGATCCAATAGAAGCAGCAACAGTGATTTCACCTGTCAAAAAATAGGCAATGAGCATGGTGTCAATTGTACCTATTACGCGCCAACTAATGGTTTTAAAAATGGATTTAGTGGCTGTATCGCCGCGTCTAACCCCTCTTTTATGCAACAAAAAATCAAATATCATTTTCGTTTTTTGTTGCAAATATATATAATCTATCGTTTTAATAGATTATTATACCAAATTTTTTTACACCTCTGCCTGAATTATATCCAGAAGGCTTTTGTTTTCTAAAATTTTCAACGTTTCATCCCTTACCTCAACCAACATTTTGTTTAAGCCACATGCCTTTTCACTCGTGCATTCGTCACACGGTTCGTAATAATTTAAACTGGCACAGGGTAATAATGCAATGGGGCCATTAAACATTCGAATTATATCTGCCAACAGTACATCTTCTGCCTTTTTTAACAGATAGTAGCCGCCGCCCTTCCCCATTTTAGAATTAAGAACACCTGCTTTACGTAAATCCAATAAAATACTTTCAAGAAACTTTTTTGGGACGCCCGTTTTTTCTGCCACTTCACTTATTAAAACGGGTGTACGTTCCTCTTGCTTACCGAGGTAAGTAAGTGCATGAAAAGCATATTTTGTTTTTTTGGAAAGCATTATTGTGTAGGATTCTTATGACAATATTAAGGTTTGTTTAAGAATTTAACAAAGTGAACTCCACTTTATTTGTGCATTCTCCGCATTTTAAAATGGTATATCGTGTATTCCTAAATCGATTTTGATGGTTGTATTTTGAATAATACTTCTCAAAAAAGGACTCATGCAGTGTGGGTTGTGCATTGGTAATTGTTTCTTTTGTTACCGGTTATTCACATCAAAATTAGTGTTTATAACGCATACAATCATAATCCTAAACGAATGTTTAATCAATTGAAAACAAGAGAAATTTAAAAAGGTGGTCAAGTCTTGTCTATCAAAAAGATTTCTTAACCTTACAAATTGGCATGTTCGTATAAAAAACAAAATTCAGCCTACCCGAACTCGTTTTTTTTCGTTATATTAAATAATGCGTTTATAAAACAGACTACAATTGAAAGCCCAACACAAAATTTAGTTGTTGCGTTTACAAGTTATTTACAAACTTTCAAACACTATTGCATGAGACAACTTAAAATTACAAAACAGGTCACCAACAGAGAAACTGCTTCTTTAGATAAATATTTACAAGAAATTGGTAGAGTTGAACTTATTAGCGCAGAGGAGGAAGCAGAACTAGCACGCCGAATTAGAGAAGGCGACCAAAATGCTTTAAACCGGTTGACCAAAGCAAATTTACGTTTTGTAGTTTCTGTATCCAAGCAATATCAAAACCAAGGTTTGTCGTTACCCGATTTAATTAATGAAGGTAATTTAGGCTTAATAAAAGCTGCGCAACGTTTTGATGAAACACGTGGTTTTAAGTTTATTTCTTATGCCGTGTGGTGGATTAGACAATCTATTTTACAGGCATTAGCGGAGCAAGCACGTATTGTACGGTTGCCGTTAAACAAAATTGGCATTATTAACAAGGTGAACAAAAGTTTTTCTCGGTTGGAGCAAGACTTGGGCCGCGCACCTTCTATTGATGAACTTGCGGATGCCTTAGAGTTTTCGCGCAAAGATATTCGTAATTCGTTAGAAAATAACGGGCGCCATGTGTCTATGGATGCTCCGCTAAAGGAGGGTGACGAAAGTAGTTCTAGCATGTACGACGTACTTCAAAACTCAGAACACAATAACCCAGAGAAAGACTTGATTTTGGAATCGTTGAGGGGTGAGATTGAACGTTCATTAAGCACGCTTAAGCACAGAGAGGCAGATGTAATTCGCCTTTATTTTGGATTGGACAATAAACCACCAATGACACTGGCCGAAATTGGGTTGCGTTTTGAACTGACACGCGAACGTGTGCGCCAAATTAAAGAAAAGGCGATACGCAAACTTAAAAACACCTCACGCAGTAAAATGCTACGCGCTTATCTAGGCTAATTTAATTGAATGTTGTTTAGCTTATAATAAGTGCCTTCTTCCTTTCGGATTAGCTCATCATGCGTTCCTTTTTCTACAATCTTACCTTTTTCTAATACTAAAATGGTATGTGCATTTTTTATGGTTGATAAGCGGTGCGCGATAACGAATGATGTTCTACCTTTCATTAATTTTTCAAGCGCATCTTGCACCAATCGTTCAGACTCTGAATCTAACGCGGAGGTGGCTTCATCTAAAATTAAAATTTTAGGATTTTTTAATACGGCACGTGCTATGGCAATGCGTTGTTTTTGTCCGCCAGAAAGTTGAATCCCTCTATCCCCCACTTTGGTTTGCATTTTATCGGGAAATGACATAATAAAGTCGTATGCATTGGCTTTTTTTGCGGCTTCTATAATCTCATCATCTGTCGCATCTGTATTTCCGTATCTGATATTTTCTATTATCGTGCCACCAAACAATATTACCTCTTGCGGTACGATTGCTATTTGTTTACGTAAAGCCTCCACGCCTATTTTATCTGCGGGTATACCATCAAATAAAATTGTGCCTTCATTGACATCATAAAAACGCAACAACAAGGAAGAGATCGTTGATTTACCAGCACCAGAACTACCTACCAACGCAGTAAGTTCACCTGCATTGCAGGTAAATGAAATATCTTTTAGTACCTCAATCTCTTTTCGTTGTGGATAAGCAAACGAAACATTGTTAAACGACACATCTCCTTTAAAATTAATTAGCTCCTGCCCTTTTTTCTTTTCCTCATCTTCTTCTAAAATATCCATTAAATGTTCTGTGGCGCCAATGGCTTTTTGAATTTTGGCGTACAAATCTGGAATTGAACCAAATGAAGTTCCTAAGAAAATAGTGTATAAAATAAAGGCGGTGAATTCAGGCATTGTAATAAGGCCAGCTGTTTCCATACCTTTGGCTTTCCATATTACGAATGCTATTCCGCCAAACATTCCAAAAATAATGAAGGAGACAAACGCGCCACGCATTAAACCGCTTTTAATGTTTAAACGCATTATGTTTCCTATTTTCAGCGTATAACGGTCATTTTCATACCTTTCATTGGTAAAAGCTTTTACATTTATAATTCCGGTTAATACCTCTTCTAAAATAGAGTTTGATTTGGCAGACTCGTCTTGTGCAGCTTTTGAAAGCCTGCGAATGTAACGACCAAAAACAATGGCTACAATGGCTAAAACCGGAACTACAGCAAGCATCCACAGCGCTAACTCCCACGAGACGTAAAGAATAAAGCTAAGTGCAATAATGATGGTTACAAATTGGCGAAAAAACTCGGCAATGGTGGTGTTTAATGTTTCTTGCAATAAATTAATATCGGTTGCAATGCGCGACGTAAGCTCACCTACTTTATTACGGTTATAAAAATCAAGTGGAAAATTAACGAGTTTGCTAAATGCATTCTTTTTTAAATCACGCAAGGCACGCTCGGTTACATTATTAAAAATCCAAATTCTGAAAAAAGAGAAAACCGCCTGTGCACCAAACACAATTAACATGACCACCAAAATTACGTTGATATTGTTCAAATTTAAATTCGCAATTTCAAAAATGGGTTCATCTGATTGGTTTGCCCCAAGTAACTGCCCCATTAACGCCGGGAACAGCATGGCGGTAATGCTTGAAAGCACTAAAAAAAGCCACCCCGCGGCATAAGCAGAACGGTAAGGTTTTATAAAGTTAAAAAAACGACGTGCTTTTTTATACGCGTCTTTTGAAAGCTCAATTTTTTCTTTTTTGTTTCGATTTCCAAACATTCGTATAACTTTGAAGCCGCAAAATTAAGCTGATTCTGTTGATGATGTGTCATAAAAGCCACATATTTTAAGAAAATTACGGATTAATACTTTGTGTTTTATTTATTAGTTATATCTTTGCCCTCCCGTTTGGGTATAGAGATAAAAATTATTCGATTATATAATATTTGCAGAAATGAGTAAAAGAACGTTTCAACCATCATTAAGAAAAAGAAGAAACAAGCACGGTTTCAGAAGCAGAATGGCTACTAAGAATGGTAGAGCAGTGATCAACAAACGAAGAAAAAAAGGGAGAAAGAAATTATCCGTTTCTTCTGAGCGATTGGCTAAGCGTTAATCTGCAATTTTACAAAAAAGCTTAAAAGCTTCCCGAATTTTTCGGGAGGCTTTTTTTGTTTGAGGTAATGCAACGTATTAACCTCCGTTCGATTATTCCAAACGCTGTACAATTTATTCTTACACGGTTGCGTTAACATTAGTATTCAAGCAGCCGGTTTAATTTCACAATAGAAAAAATATTATTTTTGCAGGCATGAATCAATTTTACGAAGCAGGCATGACGATCGGTATTTTAGGCGGTGGTCAACTTGGGCGAATGTTTATTCAAGAAGCCCTAAATTTTGATGTTCGCGTAGCAATTTTAGACCCGGATGCAGACGCACCGTGTGCTAAAATAGCACATGATTTTCAGTGCGGAGACATACTTGATTTTGACACCGTTTATAATTTTGGAAAAAACAAGGACATTGTTACCATAGAAATTGAAAACGTAAACACCGCGGCACTTCTTCAACTTGAAAAAGAGGGTGTACGCGTTTTTCCTCAACCTAGCGTTATTCAGTTAATTCAAGATAAAGGGTTACAGAAAGAATTTTATACAAAACACAATATTCCAACAGCACCTTATAAGCTAACAGAGCAAAATGCCGACTTAGCAAATTACGCGGACTTTTTGCCGTATATGCAAAAAATGCGCAGAGGTGGTTATGATGGTAAAGGCGTACATGCTGTAAAATCTGAAGCAGATTATGCCAATGCTTTTACTGTGCCTAGCGTATTGGAAGCATTTGTAGATTTTGAAAAAGAACTGTCTGTTATTGTAGCGCGTAATAGTGCAGGCGAAATGGTCTCTTACCCTATCGTAGAGCTTGAGTTTAATCCTGAAGCCAATTTGGTAGAGTTTTTATTTGCGCCTGCAAACGTTTCTGCCGAAGTGGAAAAGAAAGCGCGTGAAATTGCCACTACGGTAATTGAAAAGTTAGATATGGTTGGTTTATTAGCCGTTGAATTATTTTTAACAAAAGAGGGGGACATTTTAGTAAACGAAGTAGCGCCCCGCCCGCACAACAGCGGACACCAAACCATTGAGGCCAATTACACCTCACAGTTTGAACAGCATTTCAGATCCATTGTTAATTTACCGTTGGGATCTACCAGCGCGTTGCAAGCCTCTGTTATGTTAAATGTTTTAGGCGAAAAAGGACATTATGGCAAAGCGGTGTATGAAAATTTAGAAGAAATTATTCGGTTAGAAGGGGTTTACCCTCATTTATATGGTAAAACGGATACCAAACCGTTTAGAAAAATGGGTCACGTTACCATTATTAACTCCTCATTAGATGATGCTCGTAAAATGGCGTTTAAAGTGAAAGAAACACTGCGCGTAATTGGAGGGTAGAAAGCGACTTAACCACATTGAGTCTATCCGGGCTTTGGCTGCAATTTCAGTGGCTCTTTTTCATTTTACCAACTTTTATGCACATGATTGGTTTTTGGTTAACAGCCAAACGGTTAGAAATGCATTTGTTTATGGAGCACAGGGTGTTGAAATTTTTTATGTTATCTCTGGCTTTATCATCCCCTACTCACTTTATAAAAGACGCTACCAACTCCAACATTATTTCCATTACCTGGGTAAACGCTTAACCCGCCTATTGCCGCCTTATTATGTAACAATCGGATTAATTTTAGCATTAAATTTTGTTTTATGTAAGGTGTTGTGGGGCATTCCGTTTGATCTACAAATAAGAAACCTTATTGCTAATGCTTTTTTTGCGGTTGATTTTATTGCCGCTTTTGAATGGCTATCTACGTATTTTCCAGATAACGCATGGATTAACCCCATTTTTGAAACCTTAAAGGTGGAGTTACAGTTTTATTTACTGATTGGACTCGTATTTCCGTTTATCAACAAACGCAAAGTTGTTTTAGTTATTTTCTGCCTGGCGTTATTAACGCTTGGCATAGCCACCCGCAATATGAATACCGTATTGGTTAACTCCCCCTATTTTGTATTGGGCATTGCAACCTTTTACGTGTTTGAAAAAGGGTGGAGCTTTGATACCGTTGTTCTTGTAGCGGTTTGTTTTGGCACACTTCTTAATTTTTACCAATGGTATGATGCCTTAGCGGCATTAATTGCCGTTGCCCTGGTGCTTTATTTACCTACATCCTTTTCTTTCTTAAACTTCACTGGAAAAATATCGTATTCTTACTATTTAATTCACGGCTTAGCGGGTGGACAGCTCATTTATTTTATGCGCGAAACGACATTGGCAGAAAACCATCCGGTTATTCTAATCATTTTAGCATTACTTGTAAGTTGGATAGCTGCTTTTTTAATTTATTTTTGCATTGAGAAACCGAGCCTTGTATTATCTAAACGGATTAAATACAAGCATAAAAAACAATAATATGCCGCAAGTTGGAATTATAATGGGAAGCAAGTCAGATTTAACTGTTATGCAAGAGGCTGCCACTATGCTAAAAGCATTTGGTATTGATTATGAAATGACAGTTGTTTCTGCACACCGCACGCCTGAGCGCATGTTTGATTATGGGCAAGAGGCACACAATCGTGGAATAAAAGTGATTATTGCAGGTGCAGGTGGTGCAGCCCATTTACCGGGCATGATGGCCTCTATTACGCCTTTACCTGTTATCGGTGTCCCTATAAAATCAAGCAATTCTATTGACGGTTGGGACTCTATCTTATCAATTTTACAAATGCCGGGTGGTATACCAGTAGCTACTGTTGCGCTGAATGGTGCAAAAAATGCCGGTATTTTAGCCGCCAGCATTATTGGATCATCAAACAAAGCCGTGCTGGACAAGGTGATGGATTACAAAAAAGAATTGAAAGATAAAGTATTAAAAACGGCGGAGGAAATGGAAGCCGATAATGTATAAAAACAAAACCCCGAACAATAGTGTCATTCGGAGTTTTGCTTTAAAAAGTGAAAACGATATTCTAAATTAAAAACGTTTATGGGTATTAATTTGTTCACCATAAATGGAATTTTAATTGAAAAACCGCCGTTTTGAATCCATTTGATGACGAAATGAAGTGTTTTAAGGAGATTTCCATTAAATTTGCAAAAAAGCGTTACGAATGAAAATTGAAGATGAGTTAAAATCGAAATTTAATGATGATTACCATAAATTAATCGTCAACCTTCATCTTACTTATTCGCGTATTTCAGAATCATTCCAATCTACCTTAAAGGTATTTAACCTTACAGTTACGCAATATAATATTTTGCGCATTTTACGCGGGCAAAAGCAAGTGCCCGCCAGTATTGGTTTGATAAAAGAACGTATGATTGAGCGCAATTCTGATGTTAGCCGCATTATTGACCGTTTACTAAAGAAAGATTTAATTGAACGAAAATCCAATAAAGCAGACCGCAGACAAAAAGACATTATAATTAATAAAAAGGGGCTGGATTTATTGATGAAAATTGATGCACAAGAAAAAAAATCAACATCTCCGCTTGCACATTTATCCTTAGGTGAAGTACAACAAATGAATGATTTACTTGATAAAATTCGCTCTAAACCCGAAGAAAATTAAGCAACCCTATTTTTTTTTCATATTGATTTTCAGTCTATTTCCAGTTTTAATCTTATATTTATTTCACTAACACACTAAAATGACGACGAATTTAGGAATCCTCCGAATGATTGGATTGATGGAGGGAATTTCGTATTTACTTTTGCTTGGAATCGCAATGCCGTTAAAGTATTTTTGGGATATGCCCCAATTTATTTATTCCACGGGCATGGCACACGGATTATTGTTTACACTTTATGTATTTTTTGTACTTTTTGTAAGTTATCAGCAAAAATGGTCACTAAAAAAATGTGGCCTTGCTTTGTTGGCATCTGTCGTACCGTTTGGAACTTTTGTGGCAGATCAAAAATTATTCAGACAAGCGTAAAAAAGAGTTGTTTTTCGTTCAACCATTTTTCGTTTTAGCTGTTGGTAAAATACACCGATACAAATTGACCTATGGAAAGAGAAACAGCAATACAAGACTTGCGCCCAAAAATTGACATTGTTATCAACGGGCAAAAAAATGAAGATGAATACTTCATGCATCAAGCCTTGCGTCCCATTCTTAAACTCCAACACCATATTATTTGTAAACTTATTGCTACTGAGCGCCATTTGAAGGTAAATGAAATTAGCAAACGCGAAGCCATGGAACGGCACAATTACATGGGAACATTTTTACAAAAAAATGCAACACTCCGTAATACTTTAATTGGCGTGATTGTGGGGTGTTTAACCAATGATGAATTAGCCACTTATTTAGAAGATCGAAAAGCAACAAATAAGCGCATAGTTGAAATGATTATTGTTCGGTTTTTATCAACATTAGAAAATTAATTGGTACATTTTTTAGATTTCAGCATTAACGGCAGTTCTATCAATTTCATATGTCAACCCAACGGCTATACAAAATACTGTAGCCCTAAGGCATAAGACTGCAAGCCAAAACCAAAAATGCATCCCACACAAACAGGAGAGATTAACGACGTGTGCCGAAACGCCTCACGTGCTGTAATATTAGAGATATGCACCTCTACCACAGGTGTTTTTACCGCCGCAACCGCGTCGCGTATTACGACAGAGGTATGCGAATAGCCCGCAGCGTTTAATACAATCCCGTCCCATGTTTCTTCTTGAATTTTATCCACCAACGCGCCTTCTAAATTGGATTGAAAATGCGTCAAATGTAGTTCGCTGAAGCTAGCTTTTAGTTCCACAAAATACTCTTCAAAACTTTTTGAACCATAGGTTTCCGGCTCGCGTTTTCCAAGTAAATTCAAATTCGGACCGTTTAATATTAAAATTTGTTTTGCACTCATCTTGGATCAAATATAGGAAGGATTATCAAAGTTATTTAAAAATTGAAAAATCTTTATCTGCCAACAGTATTGAGGCCTATTTGCGGGACTATGACAAGTTAACAGATTTTTTAGATGTACACCAATCCGATAAAAAACCGCAAGATATTACCTTAACTGATTTACAAGAATTGGTACGGTGGATTAGTGAAATGGGCATTTCAGCCCGTTCTCAGGCACGAATTATATCCGGTTTGCGTAATTTTTTCTTTTTTTTAGTGTTGGAAGATGAAATTGAAATAGACCCGACAGAATTACTGGAATTGCCGAAAATCGGCAAAAAATTACCTGAGGTGTTGGATCAAGATGAAATTGATGCATTAATTGGTGCCATTGATCTTTCAAAAAATGAAGGTCACCGTAACCGTGCAATAGTTGAAACACTTTATAGTTGTGGCTTACGTGTAAGTGAGTTAATTAACTTAAAAATTACAAATTTGTATTTTGAAGAAGGCTTTATGCGGGTGATTGGTAAAGGAAATAAAGAACGGCTAGTACCTGTTAGCCCATCTGTTGTGAAAGAGGTTAACCTTTACCGCCAGCATATTCGCATTCATCAGGATATTGTAAATGGACATGAAGATATTTTATTTTTGAACAGGCGTGGTAAACAGCTCACCCGTGTGATGATTTTTACCATTATTAAACGGTTGGCAGAGGCTATTGACCTTAAGAAAAATATATCTCCCCACACGTTTAGGCACTCCTTTGCTACCCATCTGGTTGAAAATGGTGCTAATTTACGCGCAATTCAAGAAATGCTGGGGCATGAATCGATCAGCACAACAGAAATTTACACCCACTTAAGCAACGATTTATTGCAAAAAGCCATTGCAACTTATCACCCAAGAAATAAAGCACCAAACCGTTAATTTGCCTAAATTTATAGCATGACAAAAGCCGAATTTTACATGGATAGGTGCCTGCAATTGGCTAAGATGGGACAAGGCTATGTTTCGCCTAACCCAATGGTGGGTTGTGTGGTGGTTTATGATGATAAAATAATAGGTGAAGGTTACCACCAGCAATATGGTGAAGCGCACGCTGAAGTAAACGCCATTAATGCTGTAAAAGATAAATCATTATTAAAATTGGCTACACTTTATGTTAACCTGGAGCCTTGCGCCCATTTTGGAAAAACACCGCCCTGTGCTAATTTAATTATTGATTCAGAAATTCCGAATGTTGTAATAGGCTGTATAGACAGCTATTCTGAAGTGGCGGGAAAAGGTATTGAAAAAATGGAAGCTGCGGGTATTGAGGTCAAGGCGGGGATACGAGAGCAAGCAAGTTTAGCTTTAAACCGGCGTTTTTTTACATTTCATACCCATAAACGCCCGTATGTTGTTTTAAAATGGGCGGCAAGCGCAGATGGTTTTACGGATATTGACCGCAGCGCTACTAATAAAAAAGGTGTATTTTGGATTACCGGAGCTGCAACCAAAACACTGGTTCACAAATGGCGGCATGAAGAAGCAGGTATTTTAGTTGGGCGCAATACGGTTGCGAACGATAACCCATCATTGACCTGTAGAGACTTTAAGGGCATCTCTCCTACCCGGTTTGTAATTGACCAAAAAATGAAGCTGGATTATGGCGCATTTACGGTTGGTGATAGAACAGTTCCAACTTTTATCTTCACTGAAAAAGCGGTAAAATCAACCGGTAATTTACAATTTATAACCCCTGCTGATTTTTCTACAACAGGCATTTTATCTGCCTTACATGCATTAAATATACAATCTGTAATTATAGAAGGGGGCAGCACTACTATTAACCATTTTATTGCTGAAAATAATTGGGATGAAGCCCGTATTTTAACCGGAAACGGAACCATAGGTAATGGGCAAAAAGCGCCTGTAATTAATGGCAAAATAGCCGAAACGGGTACGATTGGGAGTGACACACTAAAAATAATTTACAATGGTTGATTTATTTTTAGGAATTATTTTTTTCGCAATCATACTTGTCTTTTTCAAGTTATTTCACCGCTACAAGGTTGATAATTTGCAAGCCATTGTTATCAATTATTTAGTAGCAGGTTCATTGGGCCTTTCACTTTCAAAAGAAAACATTACACCCGCCGGAATTTTACAGCTGGATTGGATTTATTACGCCTTAATTATTGGGTTATTTTTTGTAGTGGTGTTTAATTTATTGGCGAAAGCATCACAAAAAGTGGGGCTTGCCTTAGCCACATTAGCCAATAAAATTTCTGTTTTACTGCCTGTTGTGGCTAGTTTTTTTTTGTATGGTGATACGGTTTCAAGCACCAAAATTATCGGCATTACCATTGCAGTTATTGGGGTTATATTTAGTACTTTATCCAAAGGCAAATTAAATTTTGACCAACGGTATTTGGGGTTAATCCTGATTATATTTTTAGGGCAAGGCGTGGCAGATATTTTATTTAATTATGCGCAAAAAAACTATGTAGCGCAAAGTCACGCGCCTCTTTTTATTGCAGTAATTTTTATTGCAGCTTTCATTGCGGGCAGTTTTATATTAGCCGGACAACTGTTCCAAAAGTCTAAAACATTCCAGCTTAAAAGTATTTTTTGGGGCATTGCTGTGGGGATTCCTAATTATTTGACTGTTTTTTTCTTTTTCAGATCATTAGAAAGTGATTTTATGGAAAGTTCGCAAGTATATCCCATTTTAAATATGGGCGTTATTGTCGTCTCTGCCTTGGCGGGATTGCTTATTTTTAAAGAAAAGTTAACATCACTAAATTGGGCTGGTTTGTTGCTTTGCATTATTGCCATAGGTCTTATTAGCCTCTAAAAATTATAATATGCGTTATTTATATATCTGTTTTATAGTGATTATACTTTCTGCCTGCGAAGCGGGGAGCAATGAAAGTACTGCCTCTACCAATCAAAAAGAGGATACAAAACTGTCCAAAGTAGCGCCAAGTGAAACCTTTATGGATACTGTTGCGCTGTATTCGCAAGATGGGCTTGAAATGGAGGGGTATTTGTATCAAGTTACAGCTGATGCGCCGGTGGTTTTGCTGTGCCATCAAGCAAACTTTAATAAACATGAATATGATGAAATAGCCGTGCGACTAAATGAGAACGGGTATAATTGTCTGGCTATAGATCAACGTTCGGGTGGGCCATTAGACGGGTATGAAAACACCACTTATTTGCGCGCGGTAGACCAAGGTTTACCCACAACTTATGTTGAGGCGGAACAAGATATTATTACCGGTATTGAGTTTTTAGTAAAGCGGTATAAAAAGCCTGTAATTCTTTGGGGCAGTTCATATTCAGCTGGTTTAGCCTTACACTTGGGGCAGCAGAATGAAGATGTACAAGCTGTTATTGCCTTTAGCCCTGGCGATTATTTTAATGGTGAGAGACCCGAATTAATAGAAGTAATGCCCAATTATGAAAAACCATTTTTTATTACGTCTTCAAAAAAAGAGGCTGAAAAATTGGCCAAAATCTTAAAAAATGTGCACAGTGATGAAAGACATAAGCATTTTATGCCAAAAAATGATGGTAAACACGGATCAAAAGCCTTGTGGAAGAGCCATAAAAATAATGAAGAATACTGGACCGCTGTGCTTCAATTTTTAACTGCGGTTTGTAAATAATTCAGTTTAAAAACCTAGTATAAAAAACTTAAAACGCTGTTTTTCTGACAAATAACACCATTCAAACCCTATTCTTTTTCATTTATTTTACTACATTAAAAAAGCATTGCAGCATTTAACTAATGTATGTTGGGCTTCTTGCTCGACATTAACCCTAAAGAAAATCAGATGAAAAAATTTTTATTATCATTCGCATTGATGGCACTAATATTTAGTGCAGATGCACAGCTAGTTCCGTTACAAATTTATAACGGAATGCCATTTCCAATAACATTAAACAGTGTTGCTGTTCGTGATTTGTCTACGTGTGGACCAGGAGCAACAGTTTCAGTTGGTGTTACTATTGCACCAAATACAATTTATACCGTAAACCCACTTCAACCTGGAAATGCCAGTGTTGATTGGGCAGGAGCAAAAGTTAGTGATTTATCAGCCGCTTCTTATTTACGCACAATTCACCCTTATTTCCAGGGGTGCTGGTTACCATCTGTTAACGGTGGACCAGACCCAATGAACGGGTATTGGTATCCAATTAACAGTACGCCATACCAAGTATTGAAAATTTACCCTTTCTAAAATTAAATAACCACTTTGCAATGCAAATTAGCCCTGTGTTTTAAGTAGCACAGGGTTTCTTTTTTGTTTACTAATACTTGGATTCAGATTGGTGTTTTTTTACGGCTTATTATTTTGTTAAAATAAGCTACACAGTCTTCACTATGCAGCTACAAAGGCATAAAAAACCCCGTATTAAAAAGAATACAGGGTTTAATAATTAATTTATGTCTGTAGTGAGATTACTCTCCAGTAACGATAGTTGTATACGTTGCTTTGAATAAACCAGCATAAACTTTAACATCAACAGTAGCTACTTTTGTAATTCCACCATTTTTTGCTGCAGTCATAATGCTAGCATCTGCACGCATTGGGCGAATAAACCCTAAATATACGTTGTAAGAAGCTTCGCCTCTTTTTTCTAATGCTTTATTATCAGTAACCAATAAAGGTCCTGAAATTGAACATGAAGTCATTAGTGCTACTGCACATAATGCTACTATATTTCTAATTTTTTTCATAATCTTTATTTTATTCTCCGGTTACAATAATTGTGTTCTTAGTAAAGATGAAGAAGTTTTGCACTTCTAAATCCATAGTTGCAACGCTTGAAATTCCACCATTTTGTGCTGCTTCAACTACTCCATAGTTTTTGTTTAATACAATACCAAATGAAAGTTGAGAAGGATCGCCATTGAACAAACAAATCGTCTCTGATTTACCAACTTTATCTCCAATTGTGTTATTGGTAGCTGTATATGGTCTTACGTAAGAGCATGATGCGAATGCTGCACATACTACTAAACTTGCTATAATTCTTTTCATAATATTATTTTTACTCTCCAGTGATTGTAGTTGAATATTTCATAACAAAAATGAATGATGTAGCTTTAAACTCCATTGTTCCAATTTTTGTTATGCCTCCATTTTGGCATGCTTTTTCAGCAGTGATATCTAAATCTTTGCTAAAACTCCATCCTTTTGCTTCACCTGTTTTTGAACCAACGGGGTTGTTAGTCAACGTAACCTGATGAGCCAATGTACAAGACGCCATCATTAAACCGATCGCTCCTGCAGCTAAAATTTTTCTCATAATTGTTTTTTTTAGTTTACCGCGCAAATGTAATCGAATTTTCCAATTAATGATTACGTAGAACTACGTAATATTGAATTTTTTGGGCCAAAAAACGCAAAAAGCAACCCTTACATTGTTTCTCCGTCTGCTTTATATCCTTAACCAATTTGTAGTTTCAATTAGAAAAGGATAAAGAGTTTGTAAATCAATTAATTGAAACGGCCCTGAATGATATAAAAGAGATTGTTGAATTTTCAGCAGTCTCTTTTTAATTTATGAGCCGTGCTAATAACTCCACGAATTTGAGAATGAATTGAAAAAATCAAGCCCTATTTTTAGCTTGAATGTTAAAGCGCTTGTATTATTTAAACGAGCCACATAAAATGTATTAATTTTAAATAGCTGCTGCTTAATTTTAAAAATACGCTCTACTCCCGCATAGACCTCAGCGTGTGAGTAATTTTGATCTTGAATTAGAATAACTGAAGCACCGCCCACCAACTGTAATTTTAATTTATTGATAAGTGGAATTTTATTCATAATTGCTCCGTTGAAATGATGGATGCCATACGCTTGCAAATAAGGCCGGGTGGTATTAAAAGTTCCATCAAGTAATTGTGACGTTTGTAAAGGATTTGAAAAAAATAGCCCATCAGACCCGCGTATAAATTTACGTTCGACATATTGAATCTCATCAAGCCCTTTGCCAAAGAATGTACCTGCCTCTACATTCCACTTTAAAGTACCAAACGTTGCAAGTTGCACTTCATCCGACAAACGCATTTCTAAATGGTCAAAATTAACATCACTTCTAAATAAACCCGGAACACCTTTACGATAAGAGAGTTGTAGCTCTGGAAACTCTGTTCCTATAATTAACTTTTTATTTCCCTTTATAATGTATTGTTGCCTAAAGCGGTACACCAAGTCTAACTTAAAAATAGAAACGGTGTAGGTTTCATAAGGTTCAGGTGCATTCCAAACGCCTCTTTGTACTAACGTATCTACCCAAGGGGCGTATTCAAGGTCAGTAATGTCTCTCCGGACAGAATGATCAAAACCAATTTGCCCGTAAAGCCCATTTATAATTTCATAACGCGTGCTTAATTCTATAAATGTTTTTCGCACTTGATTACTTACTCCAAAAAAATCAACAATGGATTGCTCTACGGTGACAAAATCATAATTATCTCCTCCTTTAACCATAAAACTACCAAAGTGTTTTGGCCAATAAACGTAGTCAACCCCCAACTCGCCCTTTAAATCTTCATTCCTAAATCCATAATTAATCTCACCTGTCAAACGCATTTTATGTGCATTTTCAAATTCTTTTTGGTAAAACCCTCCAAACCTGTGTCGATAACCTCCTACGGTTATAAACTGCACTTGCTGTAATAATGAGTTGATATAAATTTCTTGCTTTTTTTCGCGGCTTCTAAACCCTACTCCGCTTAACACGACATCCCAAAAGCGAATTTTATTGTAAGCCGTATTTACACTATCAATGTAAAAATCACTTGTGAGCACATCATTAATACTGTCCTGCTCGTGAATATACTCGAGCTCTTCATCTTTTAATTTTATGGGCCTTACATTTGCCCAATAAGCTGAATCCCGATCAAAGGCTTCATCTTCATAAATCATTTGAAGGCTTTTAAACGAACGGTCATTAAATTCTAAATTAAACACATAATCGGTATGGTTAACACGTGTATTCGCCAATACAACAGATGTTCCGTCATTAATCGTATAAATGAATTCTCTGCGCACCGGCACCCATTTGCCGTCTACTTGTTCATAGTCTTGAATTATTCTAAAATCTTTAAAGTAATTCATGGCACTTGGGTTAATGGTTAAATCCATTGATTTAATAATCCAAAGACTGTCTATTACATATAAATTACCTGCAAACAAAGGTGCTTCTCCAAACCGTGGCTCTATATTTATATTGTAAATTTTTTGTCCATTTTCAACGATAATTGTATTTAGCGAAAATTTATAATTCACAAAAGCATTAATAGAAAGCGGCGATACCAGTGGGTTCATAGAAACCTTCGGCAACTCGATTAGGTTTTGGTATAAATCAAAATCGCCGTCTTGTGTTTTTTCAAAAAAGATGTAGGGGTTGTTGGCTACAAACTGGTTTGGTAAAATACTATTTGGATCAGAAAAATCTGCACTTGCACTCACATTCGAATTATTCTTTTCGGCGTAATCATTATGAGCAGTGACAATTTCCTTATAAAAATTAGCTTGTTTAAACTGTGTGGTTGAATAACTTTCAATAAAATTCATCCGTTGTGGTCCTTCAACAGGTTCTTTTTCAATTACCTCTCCGGTATCGGGATCCACCTCTGGTTCTTTATTTTTTTTTAGAAATTCAAAACGCTCCTCACGTTCCAAACTTGTTTTAATATATGTTTCGCACTGATACGTTTCATACTGCCGGGCGAGTTTTTTTTTGTTATCAATAACATTTTTCATCACCTCCTTTGCAATATCCCGCTTATCAGCATAAATTTCAACTGTGTTTAATGCGGTGGCTTGCTCATATAGTTTCACATCCATTTCCATCACTTTTTCAGTAAAGGTGATGGTATCGAGCGTGGGTTGAAAGCCAAGCATGGATGTGGTGATAATTATAGTGTCCGGCGTATTGAACTCCAAATAATACTCGCCATTTCTGTTTGTTGGAACACCGTATGTGGTGTTTTGGACGGATATACGAGCACCAGGCAAGGGGCTATCATTTTCATCTACTACTTTTCCTTTTAACACGTATTGTCCATACGTAAGCTGTGTTGCAAAAAAAAGGAGTAAACCAATTATTCTTTTGATGTCCATTTGTTGGTTGAGACGTGCCATTGGTTAAAAAGTTACTTTTCGTCGCAATTTTAATTGATAAAAAAAACTGCAACAAAGGCAAGGAGGACTTTGTTGCAGTTTCAACGTTTGAAAAGCTCAAATAATATCAACCGCTTTTCAAACAACCAAATAAAAAGTTTAACTCAAATTTAAGTTTTTTTTATTGAATAACAAAAGGTTGAAGCAAGGTTAGCCTTGCCAATTCAAAATTTCGTCAATGGTGTTGTAAGAAATTGAATGATAATTTGGTCGCGCTTTCTTATAAATTGTTTGGGCGAGTTCCATCCCTTTTTCTGTTTTTGCCAACGCTGTGTAAATTGGTTCTAAAAATTTACGCCTACCCACCTCTATTAAAAATGTTTCCATTGCCGGGTTTATTTTTTCGTATCCGTTTTGAATAGATTTGACATACCATTCTGCCATAATTTCAGAATTTCCACACGTTGAAAAATTATATGCGTCGTCCAATAATGCAAATTTATCAGTATTGGTCTCTTCTGGAATTTCACGAATAAAATGCATCCACTCTTGTGTTGACCATTTATCCTCATTAATGTCAAGTTCTTTTACGCTTTCAATTGTTGGTACCTTCGCCGATTTTTCTTCAACCCTTGCAAACCGGTCTGACGTTACTTTAATTGCATTTTCGGGAATCCCCTCCTCATAAATCCATTGGTTGGTATTAAAGGTAATGTCATTTGGCGTTAACAAATTATCCTGTAAATAATCAACAAACGCTTCTGTTGTCATAGTGTTGAACTGATTATCCTCAAAATATTGGTTGACGAAAACATCAAACGTGTCTCTACCCACCGCTTCTTCAAGCGTTTTTAAAAACAATGCTCCTTTAACATACGCTATTGCTGTCATTCCATCATCCGGATCTCGCCCTTCCAGGTCTAGCTTAAGTTGCGTATCTTCGGGATAATCTCCCGATAAAATTTCTTCATTTTCATGTTTCAGCTCCGCGTATTCGATTGAGAAAAGCATATCTGCATAATCTTGCCCATATACCTTTTCCATAATTCTATTTTCAAAATAAACGGTAAACCCTTCATTCAGCCAAAAATCATCCCAAGTGGCATTTGTAACCAAATTACCCGACCACGAATGCGCCAATTCATGGGCAATTAATGAAACTAACGAACGGTCTCCGGCCAAAATGGTTGGCGTAGCAAAAGTAAGTTTCGGATTTTCCATCCCTCCAAACGGAAACGAAGGAGGCAATACAATAATGTCATAACGTTCCCATTGGTATGCACCATACAACTCTTCTGCGGCGACAATCATTTTTTCAACGTCTGCAAATTCGTAAACGCTTTTATCAATCATAGAAGGTTCTGCATACACTCCAGTACGATCACCCAAAGAAGCAAACTGTAAATCTCCAACTGCTAAGGCTATTAAGTAAGTGGGAATGGGTTTTTCCATTTCAAAATGATAGGTACCATTTTCATTTTTTTTGGTTGGATTTTCAGCACTCATCACGGCCATTAAATCAGCCGGAACCTGAATATCGGCAGAATAGGTAATGCGATTTGCAGGAGTATCCTGGCAGGGAATCCACGAACGGGTTAAAACAGCTTCGCCTTGGGTAAACAAATACGGGTTTTCTTTGCCCGCCGTTTGTTGCGGGTTTAACCATTGCAATGCACTTGCAGACGGCACAGTTTCATAAAAAATAGTAACGCGTTTTGTTTCTGGCAAAATAGAAACGGTTAATGCTTGCCCTTTGTATTCTTCAGGTTCTCCCATTTCATAATCCGTCTCAATACTATCGTCTAATAAAATTTTAGAAATTTGTAAATCACGTGCGTCAAAAACCATAGTTGTTGCACCCGTTGAATTCTCAATGGTATGTACAACATTACCTTTCAGCTTTTTACTTTCAAAATCTACGGTAAGGTTTAAATGCAGGTGTGTTGTTTTTACAGCTAAAATGTTCGCGTACGAGTGTTGGTCTACCAATTCCGCTACTACTTCGGTTGGTTTTTCATTCACTTTATCGCTCTCGTTTTCATTAGGTGGATTTTCTCCGCAACTGATCATTAAACTTATGAGGGTAAAAGAGAGGAATAGCTGTTTTTTTAACATAGTTGATTACATAAATTAATTGAGACCACAAAGGTAATTGATAATTCGCTTAGCGCACTAAAAATTATACAAACATGTTCATCTACCGGTTAAAGATTGAAAATTAACAGTTAAATGATTTTGACTTAATTTAATTGCTCAATGATATACCCTTTTTGGTTTATTTCATTAATTTCACAGGCTTAAACATTCCAAAAACTATGAGTGCAATCACCCCAGCGTCAGAAAAAACGTTCTTAGGACATCCGGTAGGATTATTCGTGCTATTCTTCACAGAAATGTGGGAGCGTTTCAGCTACTACGGAATGCGGGCGATTTTGGTGTTATACATGTCAAAATCTATTGGAGACGGCGGTCTTGGATGGACACAAGCGAGTGCTATAGAACTTTACGGCTGGTATACTATGCTGGTGTATGTAATGTCAATTCCCGGCGGTATTATTGCAGATAAAGTACTAGGCCAAAAAAAATCGGTTTTATACGGTGCCATTATACTTGTTGCAGGGCACGGTATCTTAGCTGTTGAGCAAGACTGGGCATTTTACACCGGGCTGATTTTAATTGTATTAGGGGTTGGTATGCTAAAACCTAATATTTCTACTATGGTTGGCGGGCTTTATAAGCAAGGAGATATTCGACGAGATAAGGGCTTTACTATATTTTATATCGGCATTAACATTGGTGCGTTTATAGCAGCGCTTGTTGTAGGTTATGTTGGTGAGAAGTCATTGGATGGCACTACGGCTTTGGTTTGGCAGGAATAGGTATGTTACTAGGTCTATTGGTGTATGTTTGGGGACAAAAATATTTAACAGAAGTCGGTAACTTTTTAGGTAATTCTGAAAATTTAGCCGACCAGGAAACCATGAAGCGTCCGCTCAATAAAATTGAGAAAGACCGTATGCTGGTATTGGGTATTTCATTCTTGATTATTATTGTGTTTTGGGGCGCGTTTGAGCAAGCCGGCGGATTATTAAACATTTATGCAGATGAAAAAATAAACCGGGTTATTTTAGGATGGGAGATGCCAGCCTCTTGGTTTCAATCATTTAACGCGGGGTTTATTATTTTATTAGGAACACCAATTGCAGCCTTTTGGGCATTTAGAAAACGAAAAGGAAAAGAAACTTCTACACTATTGAAAATGGGCGTGGGTACCATTATAATGGGATTTGGCTTCTTATTGATGGTTGGTGCCTCTAAAGAGGCCGGTGCAATGGATTTTGGAACTGCCAGCTTTTGGTGGTTAACAGCTGCTTATTTGCTGCATACAATTGGTGAGCTTTGTGCTTCACCAACAGCGCTTTCATTCATCACCAAATTAGCACCGATTAAATATGCTTCTATAATGATGGGGGTTTATTTTGCGGCAACAGGGCTAGGTAATAAACTGGCAGGTACCATTGGAGAGGCATCACAGTCTGAACCTATTAATATTGAACTCTCGGCCATGCCGGAGCAGTTGGTGCAGTATGACCGTGCAGATACGCTCATAGCGAAAGACAAAGGTTTTGATATTCGCTCAAACATTTACCTTGAAAATGGTGAATTTATAGCTACAAGCTACGATACAAATGAACCTTTAAATCAATTTTTTGAATTTCAGGTAAAAGAAAAAAATGAAGAAGGTGAACCCTTATCAGAAACTGAAATTGCAGAAGCGAAAGCTGAAAAACTCGAAGAGGTTAAAACTATTTTGAGCGAAAATGACGTAACGAAAACAGAACCTTTCCACGCCACCCTGAAGTTTGAAAAAGAATATGAGGCCTCAAAAATCAAAGAAAATAAGGGAGATGGCAAAAATTACGAAGGCCAGTTTAGAATTGAAGAAGTTCAAAATGAAAAAGAATATACTATTTTCTTATTCATCTTTTTATTGACGTTAGCATTCGGATTACTCGTTATTCTTCTACTCAAACCGCTCAAACGCTTAACACACGGTGCTGAGGACAACGAAGGTGTTGTTGTTCCAGAAGCAGAGCCTTTTGAATTGGGAGATGAAGAAATAACGGACGTTTAAAATTTAATTTCGAAATCATAATTATAGAATCTATAACACTATGCAACAAGGATCAGATAATCAAAACCCGGATTTTTTTAAATCGAAAGTATTAGGGCATCCGTCAGGACTATTTGTGCTCTTTTTTACTGAAATGTGGGAACGTTTTTCATACTACGGTATGCGGGCGTTACTTGTACTTTTCTTAATTAGTGCGTTCGGACTAGGCGGTTGGGAATGGCCACGCGGACATGCCTTAGCCCTCTACGGCACCTATACGGCACTTGTTTACATTACCCCAATTATAGGCGGGTATGTTGCCGACAAACTGATCGGTTACCGAAAAGCTGTGATTATTGGGGCTTTAATTATGACACTCGGGCACGCCTCAATGGCGATTGAAACCCACCACATTTTCCTTTACATTGGTATTGGGCTATTAATTGTAGGTAATGGTTTCTTTAAACCGAACATGACTTCTATCATCTCTCACATGTATAAAGATGTACCAGAGAAAAAAGATGGCGCCTATACGATTTTTTACATGGGTGTAAACGCAGGTGCGTTTTTAGGAATTTTATTGTGTGGATACTTGGGCGAAAAAGTAGGCTGGAGTTATGGCTTTGGACTAGCAGGTATTTTTATGCTATTGGGTATGTTGCAGTTCTATTTCTCTCAAAATATTTTTGGAAACATTGGTATTAAACCAGTAAAAGAAGAATCTACACCAGAGAATGATGAGAAACAATTAGAGTTTAAAGGAGATCGTTTAAACCCGTTTACACTACTGGATCGTATTTTGATTGCGTTAAGTGGATCGATTGGTATTATTTGGGTCATAAACGACCCTATGTCAAAAATTGCGGGTATAAACGTACTTCAATTTGCCGATCGTGATTTTTCAAATCATTTTATCATTTTGGGGCTCATTATATTTACAATTCTCATGGTTTCTAGGATTATACGTTATCCTGTTATTACCAGAGACAGAATGATTGCCATTGTGTTTTTTGCATTGATGACGGTTATATTTTGGATGTGTTTTGAGCAAGCGGGCGGATCTATGACCATTTTTGCAAGTGACTACACCAATCGTGTAATGACGGATGGCTATTACTACGCTTTTCTAGCCGTGGATGTTATTATTACTGTTGTTCCAGTTGGAATTATCACATGGGTATTACTGCGCTTATTTAAAGAGACCTATGCAAAGTACAGAACAGCAAGTTTAATTTTAGCCAGCAGTTTTTTAATTATTTGGGGAATTATTTTTTGGAAGTTTTACCGTGACTTAAATTCTGTGTCTTACTTGGCGAATTATGAAGTTATCGACACGCGAATTGGTGGTGAGGAGTATAAACTACACCCCGACCGTGAAGAAACATTCAAAGACATGCTAAAAGAAGATAGCAACTTTATGCATGGTGACGAAGTGGTGAAGGTGGACAGTATTGGTTATAACGGTGTTATTATTAAACACAAACATTCAAAATCTGACTTGATTTCGGTTAAAAAAGCAGAGCAAGAAGCATTTGATACGGAATATTACAAAGCAATTGAAAGCATTCCGAACAAAGCAGAAGCCACTGTTTACTACCATGAAAAGCTAGACGTTAAAACCGTTAGTTTAGCTGAATTAAGTTTCCAAACCGTGATTACTGCCGAAACTGAAGTAACACCGGAAGAACGCGTAGTTGTAGAAGAGGTAACGATAATTGAACCTGTTGAAATGCAAGTTAACGAAGAGTTTGCATTAATTGGGTTGGACGGCAAGTTCCGCTATTTAAGCCCTGAAAAGGTTGCTAATATTAAAAATACAGCAGCCGAAAAAGGTACAGACACTGGTTTAGTAAAAGCAACTGTGGCTGAAATTAAGAATAGAGAAGTTGAAATTCCGGCAACGTGGTTTTTAATTTTGAATTCATTATTCATCATTATGTTTGCGCCATTATTTTCTAAATGGTGGGAAAGTAAATACAACCCAAGTGCCAGTGGCAAGTATGGAATAGGTCTTATTTTATTAGGGATTGGATTTGGAGCGTTGGCATTTGGTTCAACGGGAATTGAAGCTGGTGCAAAAACGGCATCTGTCAGCTTAATTTGGCTTGTATTGGCGTATTTATTCCATACGTTGGGAGAACTTTGTTTATCTCCGGTAGCGCTTTCTTACGTTAGTAAACTGGTACCAGGACGTATGATTGCACTTATGTTTGGTGTTTGGTACATTGCCGTAGCAATTGGTAATAAACTTGCGGGTATTTTAGGTGCCCAAATTGATACGATTACAGAGAATTACGATATGACGATATTCTTTTTGATTTTCACTATCGTTCCGGTTGTATTGGGCGGTATTGCAATTATATTAAGCCCTGCAATTAAGAAACTAATGCACGGTGTAAAATAGATTCTATTAAATTTTAAAATACGGCACCCAGTTCATAAAATGGATTGGGTGTTTTTTTATCCCTAATTCTAGTGCATTCATGCTATTGTAAATGCTAAATAGCAATGCTCCCATCATCATTTTAATCTATTTCATTTCTCATAACCTGAGTTCGGTTATTCCAAACGCTCACAGTTGATTTCATTTTTCTTAGGCAAGGCATGAGTTTGAAGGAGTATTTATACTTCGAAAATTCATAACGCCGCATAAGGTAATTGAAATCAACCCTTACGACAAGCTCAGGGCGGCGCCTTCGGAAAGTCATGATAAACAGCAATCTTTCAACAAAAAAAGCCTTGAATTAACCCGTTAGTACTTCATTTCGACTGCGCTCAATGTGGCACGTTTTTTCTGTCAAAACCTCACTATTTTCAAGACTTCTGTGGAAATTTGGAATAACCGAACTCAGGTTCATACTTATTTTCTAATCAATCAACGAAAGTACCGCTGATTCGTTTTGAAAAAAGACTAAAATGCAATTCCTAAAAAATCTCCAGTTTCTCATTCCTTCCGATTGCATCTCTAGGATTTCGAAATCGTATTTTTTAGAAATGTCTTGTTTCTACTCTCATAAGCGGTAAAAATGCCTCATGATTAAAAAAATAAATAATATGAAAAATGAGAACATCAAAACCGAGTTGAGACGAATAATTGCCTCTTCAGACATTGATAAGGCGCTTTATTATCTGACATTGGAACTGACGCAATTCAACGTAAAAAAGACAATTAAAGATTACCACACGCTTCAAGAAATAGAACGACTAAAGAACGAAGTGGCACATTTTAAACTTTTATTAAAACACTACACGGATACCTTAAAAATTTGAACTTAAGGAAACAGTAGTAATTAAAAAAAGCCCGTAAAAACGGGCTTTTTGGTATACATTATACGTTTATTACTGTTTTACAAATGCTTTTTTTGTTTGTCCCATTTGTACAAAATAGTTTCCTAAAGCGAGCGTAGATACGTCAATCGTCGTCTTCCCTCTTTGCACTGTTCCCTGCTGCACTAATTTACCATCAGCGGTGGTAATAATATAGTTTGGAACATCAGAATACTGTTCAATGATGAGCAAATTCATTGCCGGATTAGGGTAAATTTCAATATCAATTTCTACTTGTGCTAAAGCTGCCAAATTATTATTTTCTGTCGCTCCTCCAAAACGGTTAATTATCCAGTTTGAAGGATCAACAAAAATCGCAGAAACATCACCATCTCCGTCCAATGGAATGACGTGTATCGTTGATGCTCCGTCAATCGCTGTGAGTCGAACAATTTCTGGTAATGCTCCGGATCTGTTAATTCTAATTTCAACATCATTCGTGAAATACGGTGTTACACCCGGCATGGAGGTTTCCTGTTGTAAACTTACAATAAGTTCATCACCCACCCTAACATACTCAATGGTATACTCTGGAAAACCTTCACCAAAATACCATTCGTTAAAAAAATTGGTAAAATCCATCCCCGTAACGCTCTCCGCTACTGCTTTAAAATCTAATCCGGTTGCCGTGCCACCACTATACATGGTTTGAAAATCTTGCAGTGTTTGAAAAAACAAATCGTCATCATCAATTAAAAAACGTAGGGTATGAACAATTGCGGCTCCTTTATCATAGGTTAACCTTCCATTAAAAATACGTCCCGAATTTGTTGAATCTTCTACCCAAACGCTTCCGCCTGGAACGTCCATAATATTTTCGTGACGAGATGCCATACTACCTACTTCATCACCCGGATAAAATGCCTCCATCATCAACTCTTCAGAATAAGACGCAAAGCCCTCATTTACCCAAATATCTGCCCAACTAGCGCAGGTTACATTATTGCCAAACCATTGGTGTCCCAACTCGTGCGCCGTTAACCAATTCACAAAATAACCTTGAGTCGTCATGGTTTGGTGCTCCATACCGCCACCAATAGGCGCCATACTATGTCCATATTTTTCACCCGCAAACGGATATAAACCGTATAATTCTGAATACAACTCTAAGAAATCGGCTGTTTCATCAATATCGTCTCCGAAAAAACCAATTAACCCCGGACTATCATAAACGAAATTTTGTATTAAAATCGGGTCGACACCCGGCGGATTAGCGTAGACATTATACTCTTGATAATCTGCAACAGCTACCGAAATTAAATAATAATCTATCGGGTAATTTGACGCCCATTCGTACCGTTCTTTACCGCCAGGTAATTCTGTTACGTTTTGTAAAATTCCATTTGAACCCGCCATGTTTGAGGCATCTGTAGTTACCCAAACTTTACTTGAGTCTGCTTTATCTGTCAATGATTGTTTACACGCAAACCATTCATAAGCAGCAAACGGTTCGCTTAAACTCCATGTTACCTGATTTCCCCAGCTTGGTGAAAAACCATTGGTCATTCCACCACCGCCTAAAGGGCCATCTCCATCTGGCGGTGTACCTTCATACTCCACCCGTACAAAAAATTCATCTCCGGCCTCAAACGCAACCGGCACTATTACAGCAGATTCCTCCCGCGTATATGGAATTGGTGTAACACCATTCATAAAAATATCATCTATAAAAAAATCGTCGTACAATTCAAACAAAAATGTATCTAAAATGGGCGCCAACACTTTAACGTGAATTTCAGTAGACCCGGAAATATCAGTAGCAGTGCGCTCTAGTTCAATATCCAGTTTATAAAAATGAACATCATATTCTTCTGTTAAAGCTATGTAATGATCGCTAAGACGTGCCGAACGATTATCTGCGTGACTGTGCCCCTTAACCCGCGAGCAATGATACTCAGGTTGCGCCCACGCAAAATTAAGGGTAATGAGGCCAATAATACTTGCTAACGTAAATTTCAATTTCATGGAATAGTTCTTTGGTAAGGTACCAAATTTTGAACGAAACCATTCAGCAAACTCTGCTTATTGATTAAGCGGTGACTTAGGGAATTTAAACGGCAAAAAAGATTATAAAAAATGTTCTTTTTTCATGTCTAACCACGATAAAATAGAATTGCAGAAAATATTTTCGACATCTTGTTTTGGCAAATCACTTTCTTCAATGAATTTACCAATTTCCAAATCGCCAAGCGGAAACGGATAATCTGTCCCAAGGCATACTTTTTCTGAGCCTTGTACTTTTAAAATGTACTTGAGCAAATCAATGTCATGCGTGATACAGTCGGTCCAGAATTTACCTAAATATTCACGAGGGTTACGTTCATTATCAATTGCTACTAAATCTGGTCGGCAATTAAACCCATGCTCAATTCTACCTATTGTTGGAATAAACGAACCGCCTGCATGCGACAATAAAACACGTAAATTAGGCAGACGCTCAAGTACGCCTCCAAAAATTAACGACGCCATTGCACGAGAGGTTTCTGCGGGCATACCCACAAGCCAGGGTAGCCAGTATTTTCGCATACTGTCAAACCCCATCATTTCCCAAGGGTGAATCATTATTGCAATACCTAATTGCTCACATGCTTCAAAAATTGGAAAAAACTGTGGTTCGCTCAAATTTAAATCATTGATATTAGACCCAATTTGGATGCCTTTTATATTCAATTCATTTTTTAAGCGGTGTAGTTCTTGAATTGCCAAATCAGCATCTTGCATAGGCAATGTACCAAGGCCTACATAGTTTTTGGGATAACGCGCTTGCAAATCTGCAATATGGTCGTTTAAAAAGCGGCTCAACTCTGCCGTATCTTTTGCCTTCGCCCAATATGAGAACATCACTGGTACGGTGCATACAACTTGCACTTGGGTGTTAAACTGCTCATAATCTTTCATGCGGATGGTTGGGTCCCAGCAATTTTCTGCAATCGTTCTAAAATACTCATTCCCTTTCATCATGTCTGCAAAACCATCTTTACCGGCTTTTAGCCAAATAAAATCTCCATAGCCAAACTTTTGAGTCCAATTAGGCATTTCGGGCGGTAAAATATGTGTGTGCATGTCAATTTTGAGCATAGAACGTTGTTTTTCCACGAAAATAAAAATTATTTTGTCGGCTTTTGCGCTGTGGTGAGTTTATTTTTTCCGCAGTTTGATGAATTTCTTCATCTTCTCGTTTTCGATTACCACTGCCAAGTTGTAATGCGCTATTTTCCATTCGCCATTTACTTTTTTAAGCACTCCGCTTCCTCTGCACTCTTCCATCTGCGTGGCTAAAGATTCTTCAAACCAAGCTACCCCTCCGTTGTCAGAAAAATACCAATTGCGCCAGTTCGTTTTAAAATCCCAAGTGGACTCACGCTCAAAATACGGTTTGCAAAAAGTTAAAAAATCTGCCTTAGTCCAGCGTTCACCAGGGTCTGTCCCCAAATAAATAAACCCTTCTGTCATAAAATTAAAGTAACCATTTAAGTCCGAAACGGCAGCACTATTGTGCCACTTGTTCATTTGTTCATCTACGGTTTTTTCTGGGTTTTCAACTTTCGGACTGTTTTCATAACCTTTTGGATAATTAGAACTATAAACACTCTCAATTTTTTGATTGCCCTCTTTGTCGTACACCCAGCAAAAATGGTCTATTCCGCGATTTGTAAAGTTACCTTCGACATAAAATTCAAATTCTACATCTACATAACTGAAACCCGTAGCTGTTTCATGCACAGTAATCTCCATCACCTCTTCAGAATAATAGTCACTCTTAAACTTTGGGGCAACTTGTAAAAATTCTGTTAATGATAAATCCCAAATTCCTTTCTCGCTAACATGTTTTACACGACAATTCGGATGAACAAAACTTTTTATTGCTGTTGAATCGCCTTTATTTAAGGCGGCGTAAAATGCAACAGTTTGTTGCTTTAACGTTGTTTGCGCAGTTGCAAACTGAAGCATTAATATTCCTGCTAAAAACACTGTAAATCGCATACCATTTAACTTAATTAACAACCAATTATCAAACAAAACTATCATTATTCTAAAACATCCCTATTTTTGTAATGATTTAAAATTTAAAAGATGAAAATAAAATCATGGTTACTTTGCGGTGCGCTTTTCAGTTCAATGCTATTAAACGCGCAAGAACGCAAGAAAATTGAATATTCGGAATATGACTTAAACAACGGGATACATGTAATTTTACATGAAGACCACTCTACCCCAATTGTGGCTGTAACCATGATGTACAAAGTGGGCTCTAAAAACGAAAAAGTAGGTCGAACAGGTTTTGCACACTTTTTTGAACATTTAATGTTTGAGGGTACCGAAAATATTGATCGCCACCAATACGATAAGTACGTTGAAGGAGCGGAGGAACACTAAACGCAAATACATCTCAAGATCGCACATTTTATTATGAGCTTTTACCTTCTAACCAGCTTGAATTAGGGTTGTGGTTAGAGTCTGAACGGTTATTACATGCCAAGGTAGAAAACATTGGTATTGAAACACAGCGCGAAGTGGTGAAAGAAGAAAAAAGACAACGCGTAGACAACCAACCGTATGGATCATTTATGTATGAGGTGTTTAGAAGAGCGTTTAAAGAACACCCGTATATGTGGACACCAATTGGTAGTATGGAAGATTTAGATGCTGCTGAAGAAGCAGATTACGTTGAATTTTACCGCACGTTTTACGTTCCGCATAACGTAACCCTTTCCATTGCTGGAGATATTGATATCGAACAAACAAAAAAATGGATTGATTTGTACTTTGCTTCTATTCCGAATGGTGAAAAACTAAATATTTACCGCGATAAGGAATTTTTAGCAATGGATGCTTTCCAAAAGAAATATACAAATGAAGTGGGTAAATTTGATGCATCCAGCCAATTTGCTAAAGATTTCAAAGGAGCAATATCAACGGATAAGTTTGTGAAAAAATATTTTCCGAATGCTAAAGAGCGTAAGAACGATATTCCAAGACCGTTAATTAAAGAAGGGTTGTTGACGAAAGAAATAAGAGATACGGTTTATGATAATATTCAGCTACCTGCCGTAGTAATGGCTTATCGCACGCCAGAACTTAATCATAAAGACCATTATGCAGTTGATATGTTAACTATGTTGTTATCACAGGGAAATAGCTCACGTTTAACAAAAAACGTGGTAGAAAAACAGCAAAAAGCCGTTGTGGCATTCTCATTTCCCTTTCCGTTAGAAGATCCGGGTATTGCTATAACGCTTGCCATTGCAAACATTGGTACAGAATTACCTGATTTGGAAAAATCCATTGATAAGGAAGTTGCAGATTTGCAGAAAAACTTAATTTCTGACCAGGAGTTTGAAAAATTACGCAACATGATGGAAAGTGATTTTGTTACTTCTAACTCCACCATGGCGGGTATTGCAGAATCGTTAGCCGATTATTACACTTACCAAAACAATACGGAATTGATTAACACTGAACTTAATAAATATTTGGCCGTTACAAAGGAAGATATTCAGCGCGTTGCCAAAACGTACTTTACACAAGAGAACCGTGTAGTACTTTATTATTTACCAAAAAAATAAAACACGCCTTTATATCAGTAGCCTAAAAAAGAATTCAAAATGAAAAAATTAATTATAGCTGTATTATCAATTGGTGTTTTAAGCGCACCATCTTTTGCTCAATTGGACCGCTCAAAGGTGCCAACTGCGAAACCAAACCCGGAAATTAAAATTAATATTCCGGATGCCATGACCTTTGACAACGGGTTAAAAGTAATTATGGTAGAAAACCATAAATTACCGAAAGTGTCTTTTCAACTTTATGTGGATTATCCTGCACCTTTAGAGGGCGATAAGGCGGGCTTGAGTAGCTTGTTTGGCGAAATGATTGGGTCGGGTACAAAATCTACCCCAAAAGATGATTTTGACCAACAAATTGATTACATCGGGGCCGATTTTTTCTCAAACAGCAGAGGTTTTTATGCGTCTTCATTAAAAAAGCACACGCCTTCAATGTTAAAGTTAATCCAAGAGGTGTTAACTGAACCTGCATTTGCGCAAGAAGATTTTGATCGAATCGTTTCGCAAAACAAATCAAACCTTGCCTCTATTGCTTCAGATGCAAACGCCATTTCATCTAATATTGAAGGTGTTGTGAACTTTGGAATGGATCACCCTTATGGAGAGGTAATGACCGAAAAAACGCTGGCTAACATAACATTAGCTGACATGAAAGAATTTTACGACAAAAACTTTATTCCAAACCAGGCTTATTTGGTTGTAGTTGGTGATGTTACATCTGATGACGTAAAAAATTATGTTAAAAAATACTTTGAGCCATGGCAAAAAGGTACACCGGCAAAAAAGAAAAATTATGAAGTGCCAACCAATGACGGAAATCAAGTTTATTTTGTAGACAAACCGGGAGCTGTACAAAGTGTTATTAACATTACACACAATGTTGCACTTACACCTGGGCACCCCGACGAAATTAAACTACGATTAATGAACGCAATTTTAGGAGGAGGTAGTTTTTCTGCACGACTAATGTCCAACCTAAGAGAAGATAAGGCGTACACTTATGGCGCATACTCGCAAATGAATAGTGATCCTTTAATGGGTTATTTTTCTGCCGGAGGTAGTTTTAGAAACGAAGTAACGGATAGCGCAATTGTACAATTGTTAGCTGAAATTGAAGTAATGACAGAGTCTGAAGTGACAGACAAAGAAATTGACTTGGTAAAAAAATCAATGACGGGTGCTTTTGCACGATCGTTAGAAAGCCCACAGACCATTGCACGCTTTGCACTAAACACGGTGCGTTACAACCTTCCGAATGATTATTATGCGACCTACCTTTTGCGCTTAGAACGCATTACGAAAGCTGATATTTTAATGGTAGCGGAGCAATATCTAAAACCGAATAACTTAAACATAGTTGTTGTTGGTAATGAAGACATTGCTAAAAAACTTGAAAAATTTGACAGTGATGGCAAAATTGGTTATAAAAATTACTTCGGTAAAGATATAGAAAACTTGAAAGAAGTGGCTGACGGTGTTACCGCAGAATCGATCTTTAATCAATACGCCATGAATGTGATGATGGTTGAATCAAAAGAAGAAATGGATGCTAAACTTGCAGGAATAGGACAAGTTGAACAGGTTTCTCAAGCTGAAATTGAAGAATATAATGTAACTATCATTTCATACAATGCTGAAGGGAAAGATGGTCAAACAGCTTCATACACGTATGTAAAAAGTCCAATGGGAAATCAAGTGCAACAATCAGAATGGTTTGACGGAGAAAAAGGAGAGCAAACAGCAATGGGGAAAACCGAAGCCTATACAGCGGAAGAAATTGAAACTAAAAAAAATACAACTTTTCCTATTTCTCAAATGGGATTTGCTTCAGACCCTAATAAAACCATCACTTTGCTTGGAATTGCCGAAATAGATGATAAAGATTATTACAAAATTAAAATAGTTGATCCAACCGGAGATGAAGACTTAACACTTGAATATTATGATGTAGCTACCGGATTGCTAATGATGCGTGAAATTGTCATCACGGATGATGAAGAAAACACCTCTACTACCATTATTAAGTTGAGCGATTATAAGGAGAAGTCAGAAATGATGATACCTATGATTACTGAAATTAACACGCAGGGACAAGTGATTACCTTGCACAATAAAATGGTGAAAGTTGGTAAAAAAGCAAAATCAAAAGCATTTAGTGGCAATTATAAGAAAGCAAAAAAATTGATCTTAAGCATGTAAACAATGCGTTGGGAACAATGATTTAGTGCTGATTTATTGATTTCACCAAAAAAAAGATTAGCTTTGACAACCTACTAGACGCGTAATGAAGAATCTTTTGATTATATTTTTTAGTGCATTGGGATTAACTTCCCATGGGCAAATTGTATTTTCTGAAACGTTTGATGAATTGGATGATGCCACAACTGGTGTGGACGCTATTGGTGGTGTTGTTTGGAACACAACCACACCCGGAGCTGTAGATGCGGATGATTATTTTAAAGTACTCGGCAATAAACTAGAAGCAAAAGACACTAACGAACCGGGGGCTTATTGGGAAACGGATGACATTGACGTATCCACTTGTGTTGGTACCCTCATAACATTTGATTATACTGAACGTGGCACAATGGAAGACTGTGCGGATTGCCCGGGAGACGGTCTTGGATGTATTGATTGGCTAAAGTTAGAATATAATGTGGATGGCTTAGGTTGGGTAGAAGTTGCAGGGGCAACATGTCCCGCTACGGTGATTTTTGCGCCAGGAGAAATGATACAAATTGGTGACGTTTTAGGCGGCGCGACGGTTTCTTACAATTCTCCGTGTATCGACTTTGGTTCAACGCTACGTTTACGAATTACCGTTCAGTGCTGGGCGGCTAGCGAATTTTGGGAGGTAGATAATGTTTCAGTAGAATGTCTGGATTGCGTTTTACCTGTAGAACTCGCTAATTTAGAAACCGCGCAAATTGGCAATAGTGGTACGCGTATTAGTTGGTTGACAAATTCTGAGCGTGACAACGACTATTTTGAAATACAACGATCTACCGACGGTCATTATTTTCAAACAATCGGTTACATGGATGGCGCAGGAAATTCTTCTGACGAAATCGCCTATCAGTTTGACGATTTTTCAAACCCAACCGGACAACTTTTATATTATCGCCTAAAGCAAGTTAATTTTAACGGAAGTTTCACTTATTCTGACGCGATTACTTTTAAACGCCAACTCCCTGCTAACATTTGGTATAGCAACGGAGTGTTACACGTTACCTTTAATCAAGATAGCGGAAACGAAAAAGTGCCGCTCATTATTTACGACCTAAGCGGAAAAATTGTGGAACAGTTAGATATTAGCGAAAATACCTCTATTCCGTGGACGCATACCGGTTTCTTTATCATGGAAATTCCGGCAATCAACTTTACGCAAAAAATTGCAACATTTTAGCGCCCGCTAAATTAAGCCACTGTTAAAAAATTAATTCAATAAGATGCACACATTGCACCTGTGCATTTCATATCTTTGTTAGCCAATGGAAGACAACAAGCAAATAAAGCCCAAATTAAAAAGAGGACTCGTACCCACCTCGCTAAACGCCATTAGTGAAGCGGGAAAACTACCTCCACAGGCTCCGGATATTGAAGAAGCCGTACTAGGTGCTATGTTGCTTGAAAAAAATGCGGTAAACGACGCCATAGACATTTTGCAACCTGAAAGTTTTTATAAACCAGAGCACCAAAAGATTTTTGCTACCATATTGGAACTATTCGCCAATTCAGAAAGCATTGATATTTTAAGTGTTACTGAACGATTGCGAAAAAAAGGCGAGTTACAATTGGTTGGTGGCACGGTTATGTTGCACAATTAACCAACCGAATAGCCTCTGCCGCGCACATTGAATACCACGCTCGTATTATATCTGAAAAATTTATTTTACGTTCACTGATTGAGGTTTCTTCTGATGTCATCAAAAATGCGTACGACGAAACACAAGATGTTTTTAACGTACTAAACGAGGCGGAAGAAGGCTTGTTTAAAATTGCTGAAGGAAACTTGAAAAAAAGTTACGGTAAAGTAGGCGATTTAGTGCAAGAGGCCATGGAAGAAATTGAGAAAGCCAGCCAAAATAGTGATGGCGTAAGTGGTGTACCTACTGGTTTTACAGATTTGGATCGTTTAACCTCCGGATGGCAAAAGTCAGATATGATTGTACTTGCAGCCCGTCCCGGAATGGGAAAAACGGCCTTTGTACTTTCTATGGCTAAAAATTCGGCTGTTCAGTTTGGGCAAGGTGTTGCTATTTTTTCACTAGAGATGTCAAGCGTGCAGCTTACCAAACGTTTGATGGCTATGGAAACAGGCATTTCTTCTGAAAAATTGAGAAAGGGGTTTACAAGCCAGGACGATTGGGATCAATTACACGGACGTATCAACGCCTTATCAGAAGCACCAATTTATATTGATGATACCCCTGCCCTATCTATTTTTGAACTCCGCGCGAAATGTCGTCGTTTAAAAATGCAGCATGACATTCAGCTTGTAATTATTGATTATTTGCAGTTAATGACCGCAGGCACCAAGGGTGGCAACCGTGAGCAAGAAATTAGTACAATATCACGATCTATAAAAGAAATAGCAAAGGAAATAAGTGTGCCTATTATTGCGTTATCTCAATTAAGCCGTTCAGTTGAAACACGCGGAGGGGATAAACGCCCTATGTTATCGGATTTACGTGAATCTGGAGCGATTGAGCAAGATGCCGATATGGTTATTTTTATTTACCGACCAGAGTACTATGGCTTAATTGAAGATGAAAACGGAATGCCGACTGAAGGAGTTGGCGAGATTATTGTAGCTAAACATAGAAATGGATCGTTAGATACGGTTAGATTACGCTTTATTAAGCAATTAACCAAGTTTGATAACTTGGATGCGTTTGATGATATGGATTACGGTTCAGGCATTACGCCAAGTAAAGATTTTGAAGCCGCTTCAGAAACCATTACCCGCGGCAGCAAAATGAATAATGATGATGATGACTTTTTAAACAATACAAGTGAAGAGGTACCTTTTTAATAGCTTAATTTTAATTGCACTAATACTGCCCTGCAAAGTGTTTGGCGGCGCTATTTTAGTGCCAATGGATGACACACAGAAAGACCATTTAAAAGCGTATGGCGTTGCTTATGAAGTATTAGAAAACGAAATAGTAATGGAGTGGTTGCTGAATTATCGCGGGGGCAGCTTCTTATTCCCGCAAAGCAAATACATTGAAGAATCATTAACCATTAAGGGGGTTTCTTATAATGTGCTGCCAGATGTTAAGGTAAAACAAATTAAATCTCAAATTGCTAATCCGGAAGTGAATATGGAGGTGATTCAATTAGAAACTGCTCCTAAAATTGCCGTGTATACCCCACAAGGAAAACAACCGTGGGATGACGCCGTAACGTTGGTTTTAACCTATGCGGAGATTCCTTACGAAGAAATTTATGATTCACTCGTCGTTTCCGGCGGGTTGCCCGAATTTGACTGGTTGCACCTGCACCACGAAGATTTTACGGGACAATATGGTAAGTTTTATAAAAATTACCACAACCAATCGTGGTATCAGAAACAGGTAAGTGATAATGAAGGAACCGCGCGCATGCTAGGTTTTGCCAAGGTTTCTAAATTAAAACTAGCCGTAGCACAGCGAATTAGAGAATTTGTGGCCGGTGGTGGTTTCTTATTTACCATGTGTTCTGGAACCGATAGTTATGATATAGCATTAAGCGCGCACAATACTGATATTTGCGAACAAATGTACGATCACGACCCCGCAAGCCCCAATTTCCAAAGTAATATTGATTACTCACAAACCTTAGCATTTAAGGACTATACACTGTCTAAAGATCCATTTGAATATGAATACTCTGACATTGATGGCACGCGTGACCACCGCATACCCGAAAATCAGGATAAATTCTTTTTATTTGACTTTTCGGCAAAATGGGATGTTGTCCCCACCATGCTTTGCCAAAACCACACGCAAGAAATTGATGGTTTTATGGGCCAAACAACTGACTTTAGAAAAGAATTTATCAAACCAGATGTTCTGATTATGGGCGAAAACAAAGCATTGGGAACCGCGCGCTACATTCACGGTGAATATGGACAAGGTACCTGGACTTTTTATGGAGGGCATGACCCTGAGGATTACAAACACATGGTAGGTGACCCTCCTACGGATTTGAGTTTACACCCAAACTCTCCGGGTTATCGCTTAATTTTGAACAATATTCTGTTTCCTGCGGCGAAAAAGAAAAAACGCAAAACTTAATAATTTTGTGCACGCATAACGCATTGCATTCGCATTGGTTTAAAATCTGATATTCACTTGAATGGAAGTTTGATTCTAAATTAAATTGTTTTATTTTTGGTACCTATACAGCTTGCTTACCAAGCCCATATTGAACTGTTAAAACTTCTGTAATTGAACACGTTAAATTTTAATATAAAAACAACGATATACCGTACCTTATTTGTGCTGTTAACACTTTTGGTATTACCCGCTTTTGGACAACAAAGCCTTAATAGTTTATTAAATACTGGTAAAAAAAATACGGCAAAATTAAATTACCCTGTCGCTATTAAGGCTTATAAAGGTGCACTGGCTTTAGAACCGGCAAATGCCAAAGCGCTGGAAGGGTTGATTGAAATTTATTTAAACCGCTATGAAATTTACGATTCTGCTAAAGTTTATATTGATAAACGAATAAGCAGCATGGAAGAAAATGAAAATCCATTGATTTATTTTGAAAATGCCAATTGTTTACGCCTTCAGGAAAAACCGTATGAGGCTATTGAACAATACCTTTATTTTAAAGCAAATGGTTTATCAGAAAGTAAATACGAGTACCTATCGAAAGAAGTGAGCCAACATTTAGCAACATGCCGATTTGCCATTAAAAACCGAGAAGAACAGGTGGATAACAATACATATAGTGTTGAAAACATGGACTTTTTCATTAATTCGGTAGATTCTGAATATACTCCGGTTTACATTGAAGAAGAAAATTTATTATTATACAATGCCCGTTACAAAGACTTTGAAACAGAGGAAGTAACGGTGGATAACAAATATTACGAGAATATTTATTATTTTGATTTAGAAGAATCCGTAGCATCTAGTTACAATCCGGGAATTGAGCAGGCAAACCACCATGCCGTAATTGGACGCGCTGGGCAAAGCGACACGATTTTAATTTTTTTTCAAAATAACATTTGGGTTTCTGCCATTAAAGATGATCGTTTAAACGATATAAAACCGTTGCCAGAGGCGCTTAGAAAGTTTTGGTTTCAACCGCATGGTATTTTTTCCAACAATGGCAATACCTTTATTTTTAGCGCAATGACAAAACCTGAAATGGAGGGTGGTCACCGCGATATTTACATTAGCAATAAAGTAAATGGCGAATGGGAAGCACCTAAATTAATTAGTCCGCTTATTAATTCAGAGGCGGATGACGATAGCCCTTTTTTGTCAGAAGATGGTAAAACACTTTATTTTTCGTCTAAAGGGCACAACAGTTCGGGTGGATACGATTTTTTCAAGTCTGAAATGGTAAATGGCCAGTGGACGTATCCAGAAAATTTAGGATACCCTATGAACTCTGCTGGTGATGACATTTATTTGACGTTTACCAAAGATGGAAAAGCGGGCTTCTTTTCATCTAACCGCACTGGTGGTTTTGGCGGAATGGACATTTATAGGTTCGACATTGATAAAAAAACAATTTTAGGAACTGCACACGATAAAGCAGGGCAACCACTAGCTGGTGTTGATGTAACATTATTTAATGTAACGGATGGTACAGAGCTGTACACCACATCTGACGAAACGGGCGCTTTTGAATTTGATGTAGACGCCGATAAAGAATTTACCCTATTGGGCGAAAAAGAAGATTATTTTGACGGAGGCAGTAAAACCAATACATTACTTGCTGAAAAAGAGGTTAACGTTGAACTAATGTTAGAAAAAGACCCCGGAATTTCCATCTTAACATTGGTAACGGATAAAAAAACGAACGAACCATTAGATAGTGTTGCCATGACCATTACCGATAACATGACCGGAGCAACGGAAACTTACCTCACCACAAAAACGGGCGATTATAGAAAACCACTTGCGGGTAAAAAACTGAACGACCGTGGTAGTTTCAATTTTACGTTTGAAAAAGAAGGGTACCTATCCAAAACCATAACGTACAATGCCCTTTTTGACGAGGAAGGTGTTTATAACGTACATACGGACTTGGATTTAACACTCGAAAAAATTTCAGTTGGAGAAAATTTATCAGATATTATTGACATTCGACCAATTTATTTTGATGTAAACAAAGCCCTTATAAAGCCCGAAGCTGCGCTGGAGCTTGACAAAATTGTAAAAGTACTCAACGAAAACCCTAACATGATGATTGAATTAGGTTCGCATACAGATTCACGCGGAAGTGCATCTTCGAACCTATCGTTGTCAGAAAGGCGCGCATTGGCATCTGCAGACTATATTAAGGAACGAATTACAAACCCCGATAGAATTAGTGCCAAGGGGTATGGCGAATCGCGTTTGGTTAACAAATGTGCGGATGGTGTGACGTGTACAAAAGAACAGCATCAGGAAAACAGGCGAACGGAGTTCATTATTATTCGCTTGTAACTGGAAGCGTCAAAAACCGCCCAATGAGTTAATGCTTTCATCATAATTATAACTACTCTTTTTTTAGTTATCTTACATTTCAGGCAATACAATATGTCAACAGTGATTGACGTGTAGAAGCAGTAAGCGGAATGTTCTCGTCAAGTAGTCAAGTCAGTCAATAATAACTATAAACCTGAGTTCGGTTATAAATCTCTATTAAACCCCTACTACTTCCGGTAGTAGGGATATAAAAAACAAACAACGGTTAAACTCTATGGGTTAGCTTCCGGTAACTAATTTATAAATGTCATTACCATTGGCGTAAAGCAGTAAACTCAGTAAAAGTACAATTCCGAATAATTGCGCATACTCCATGAATTTTTCATTGGGCTTACGTCCAGAAATCATTTCGTACAATAAGAACATAATGTGCCCACCATCCAACGCTGGAATAGGTAAAAAGTTCATAAAGGCCAGCATGATTGAAATTAAAGCAGTCATACTCCAAAACACTTCCCAATCCCACGTTGGAGAGAAAAGTGAACCAAAGGCTCCGAAACCACCAATACTACCAGCTCCTTTTTTCGTAAATAAAAATTTAAGCTGCGAAACATAATCACTCAACGACATTAAACCCGTTTGAAAACCCGAAGGAATAGATTCACCAAACGAATAGGATTTATGTTTGATGTCAAACAGTTCTTTCATTTCACGCTCATGAGTTACACCTACTAAACCGTTTGTATCGGTCTCTACCTGTAATTGCACCACTTCGTCTCCTCTTAAAACATCAAATGTAAGCACCTCTGCCTTGTGTCCTTCTACATATTCTGCAAATTCATTCCAGTATACCGTAGAATCACCGTTAACGGCTAAAATTCGATCCCCTTTTTGTATTCCTGCTTTGGCCGCTCCATTATCCACCAGAACACTATCCACAACCGTCAAAATACGCGGAGTCATCCCCGACATGGCGTTTGCTTTAAATGCTTCCATGTCTACATCCTCTGGCAGTTGAATGGTTTTTTCAACCCCGTTTCGCTCAATCGTTACGCTCTGTGCACCACGAATCAAAATCATCTTATTCACATCCAGCACATTCATTGGTACTTCACCGTCTATTGATACAATGTCATCACCGTCTTGAAAACCTAAACCTTGATAATACTCATGAAATGCAAATCCGTTGGGCACATCTTCTGGTGCTAAATAATCCTTTCCCCAAACAAAAAGCACCATAATGTAAATAACAATCCCCACAATCATATTTACCACAACCCCACCAATCATAATAATTAAACGTTGCCATGCCGGTTTTGATCGAAACTCCCACTCTTTGGGCTCTTCTTTCATCTGTTCGGTATCCATGGACTCATCAATCATCCCTGAAATTTTAACGTAACCACCTAGCGGAATCCAACCGATTCCCCATGTTGTTTCTCCAATTTTCTTTTTAAAGAGTGAAAATTTATAATCAAAGAATAAATAGAATTTTTCAACACGGGTTTTAAACCACCTCGCTGGCAAATAATGTCCAAACTCGTGCAATACGATAAGGATTGATAAACTTAAAATAAGCTGACCAGCTTTTATTAAAAACTCCATTTAATACGATTTTAGCCCCCAAAGATAGTGCATGTTTTAACTAAATGAAAGTGAAAGCGTGAAAATTAAGATTTTATAAGGTTTCCACGTATTTATTGGTCTCAAAATAACCAATCACAGCCTCTTTTAGCAAATGCTCCTGATCCTTGCCCTGCAAGTGAGGCATGTTTTTTATTTTTTCAAAATGTGGCCAGCCGTCATCATCATTTGCAACATACTTATACACACCGTAAGGCTCTAAAATAGTGCATATAGCAATGTGCATAAGGTTCATTTTTTCATCTTTAGAAAACTCCTTATACCCTTTGCCTAACTCTTGTATACCCACTAATAATAATACCGTATCTAATTCTAGTCCGTCTCCAAATTTTTCTTCTAATTGTTTTACCAATTTTTGAAACCGTACTTCTACTGCGTAATCCATCTCTATAAACAGTTTTATGTTTGAAACATATTCATGCCTCTTACCAAAACACAAACTTCCGAATTATTTTTGTTTTTGTTATGAATTATTTGGACATATTGCTGATTATTCCAATTGTAATTGGTGCGTGGCGTGGGTTCAAAAAAGGTTTTGTAATTGAAATTTTCACCCTCTTAGCCTTGCTTGTTGGCATTTATGCCGGCATTCATTTTTCAGACTATATGGCTGATATTTTAACCCAGCACGTTGGCATTGATACTGCCTACCTTCCGGCTATCTCATTTACGGTTACATTTTTACTTGTTGGCGCAATGGTTTATTTTGCCGGTAAAGTGGTGGAAAAAGCACTAAAATTAGTTGCCTTAGGTACATTAAACAAATTTGCCGGACTGTTTTTTGGCACAGTAAAAATGGTGTTTATCCTTAGCTCTGCCATTGTAATTTTAGAATCTTACGACGAAAAAAATCAGTTCATTCCAGCTGAATTGAAAACAAATTCATTTTTATATAATCCTGTTAAAAAAACAGCATTAAACGCCATACCCGCACTAAAATACAGTGATTTGTTCGAATCTACTTTTTATTAAAGGTTCGTTACAACTTCCAAATCGGGGTGTAAACTTAGTGAAACCGGGCACGTATCCGCAATTCGTTTAATGGCAGCTCTGTCGCGTTCGTCAAACTTATTTTCTTTAAAATCAAACTCAATTTCTACTTTAGCGACGCGGCGTGGGTCATTTTGCATAGTTTTCTTTACTGAACAATCAATTGGTGAAAGCTCGCGCCCCTTCTTTTGAAAATGAATACCCATAATCGTTAAAATACAAGAAGTTAAAGCTGAAGCCAACAAATCTGTTGGTGAAAATGCCTCCCCTTTTCCATTATTATCTAGCGGGGCGTCCGAGTAAATAGTGGTAGCTGACTTTAGGTGTGTCATTTTAACCCTTAAATTTCCCTCGTAAGTAATTGTATAATTTTTGTCTTTCATGTTTCGTTTAATTAATATGATTAGAATCGTTATCTTTCTACATTAGATTTCATTAACTTTGTACAACGTGATTCAAAGATACATATATATCGTATTGGTTTTGGTATCCTTTTCGGGCGTTGCACAAGTGCCGGATAAAGAAGATGGTAAAACCGTTATGCGGCGCCACGTATTGGGCGGCATTAACTTTAATGCCAATGCAGGCGCCACTGGCTGGGGTTTGGGGTTTGAATATGGTTTTCAAAAAACATACAAATACAAACATATTGTTGGTTTTACTGTAACAAATATCCGACACCCTAAAGAATATAAAGTATTTAGTGTGTTTAGCAACTCACGTGGTTACTATTTTGGTAAACTTTTTTCGCTGGTGAGTTTTAGACCAACTTTTGGTGGAAAACGTTATTTATTTAGAGCAAAGCGCGAAAATGGAATTGAAATTGCATTTAAGTGGAATTTGGGACCTTCAATTGGGTTATTAAAACCTGTTTATTTACGTATTAATAAGTTAAATACTACCCCGAAAGATGAACGGTACGATCCTTCCGTCCACAATTTTGAAAACATAGCTTCCCGTTCCAATTGGGTAAAAGGTTTAAACGAATCAAGCCTTGCATTGGGTGTATTTACTAAAATGGGTATTGACTTTAACTTTTCAAATGAGCAAAACAAAATTAGCGGTGGAGAGATCGGATTTATGATTGATTATTTCGTGGGATCGCCCGTTGCGTTGCTGCATAAAAACGAGGGAGAACGCCTATTTGCATCCCTTTATTTACAATTTAATTTAGGTCAAAAACTATATTGATCAGATGGAAACAGTAGTGAAAGAGAAAGTGAGAATTAAAAAACCAAATTGGTTGCGTGTAAAACTGCCAACAGGTGAAAATTATAAAAAAGTGCGCGGTCTTGTGGACGAACACAAATTGCACACCATTTGCGAAAGCGGTAACTGCCCTAATATGGGCGAATGCTGGGGAGAGGGAACAGCCACATTTATGATTTTGGGCAATATCTGTACCCGATCTTGCGGATTTTGTGCCGTTACCACGGGTAAGCCGTTAGAGGCAGATATATTTGAACCTGCAAAAGTGGCACAATCCGTTAAATTAATGGAAGTTAAACATGCCGTTATTACATCTGTAGATCGAGATGACTTACCAGATGGTGGCTCTAAAATTTGGGTGGCTACGGTAAAATCCATTCGCCGAAAAAGCCCCGGTACAACAATGGAAACATTGATTCCCGATTTTGGTGGGAAATGGGATAATTTGCAACGCATTATTGATGTTGCCCCAGAAGTGGTTTCACACAATCTTGAAACTGTAAGGCGATTAACCAAACAAGTGCGCATACAAGCCAAATATGACCGCAGTTTAGAAGTATTAATGCGCCTTAAGCGCGGCGGTATGAAAACAAAGTCGGGTATTATGCTTGGACTTGGTGAAACAGAAACAGAAATTTACGAAACGATTGATGATTTAAGTAATGTAGGATGTGATATTTTAACAATGGGGCAATACCTACAACCCACACCAAATCATTTACCCATTGCTGAATTTGTTACCCCGCAAAAATTTGATGAATACCGCGAATATGCCCTAAAAAAAGGATTCCGTTTTGTAGAGTCTGGTCCATTAGTGCGGTCATCTTATCATGCAGAAAAGCACCTGTTTTAATCAGCTGCATCACTTTAAATTTCAATTTCTGCTTTTTTAGATATGTATAAAAAAGCTGGAGATGTGTTGATTAACCATTGTAAACCCAATTGTTTATGCAGAACTTTACAGGTATAATTGGGTCTTGTTTTGCGGAATTGTTTTTTCTACTACCTAAACCTTAGGTTGATTCATTTAAAATTAAACCGTTATAACGAATTCAAACTAGCACTTTTACGATTACAATAATTGCTAAAAACAGTGGTAAAGTCTGAATAAAAATCGTTATTCAAATAAGAATTAATTAAGAATTAAGTCGTATATTGTGCGCATAAACGCGCTTAGATGAAAAAAATTAATATGAAGAAAAAAGCACTACTATTTGGAACGCTTCCTGCCATTGCAGTAGCTACGGGTTTGTTTATTGCAAATTCAAATGATGCTGAAGGAACTTATCAGCCAAGAAACGGGGTTGAATCTCAATCACAATTTGCTGAAGGAGCTTTTGAATATTACGAAATGATTCGCGGTGAGTACAGCAAAGAAGACTTTGATCGTGTACGAGCGTTTGCGAATGGAATTAATCAAGACAGAGCCACTTACAATTGGACAGATCACGACCGGACAACATTGGTGGACGTACACGTGCTATCTTAATTGACAAGAATGATGTCAACCACCTTTACGCAGGATCTGTTTCTGGTGGATTGTTTGAATCATTTAATAAAGCGAACAATTGGAGCAAAGTTTCAACGTTTACTGAAAATTTAGCTGTGTCGTCAATGACACAAACACCAGACGGTACAGTTTACGTTGGTACAGGACACAGCTCTGAAGGTACTGCCGGTATCGACGGTTCTGGTGCCAGAGGATATGGTGTTTACCGCCAAGATGGTGACGGTTGGACATTAATTCCAACTACAGAAACGTACTCGTTTGTTAACGAAGTGGTTTCTGATACCATTAATAACGTGGTTTGGATTGCGTGTAACCAAGGATTAAAAAAATACACGGCATCAACAGGAGCGCTTGAAACAGTTGGTGGTGGTATTTCACCGGGAAGCTGTACTTCAGTAGAGATTTCAGTTGACGGATCACTTATTGTTGCTGCAACTACGCCATCACGTACGCAAATTTCGACAGATGGTGGTGTTTCATTTATTGATGTAACGGATGATGATGTGACTCCAAACCCAATTGATTTAGGTTCTGGACGAATTGAGTATGCAATTTCTCACGAAAAGGTAGATGGGCAATATCGCGTTTATGCTTCTGCTGCCAATAGCTTTTTAACAGGTATTTGGCGCTCAGCCGATAATGGTTTAAACTGGCAACGTATTGCACCTGCTTATGATGGTGTAACACCAGGTTCATTCTCTCCTTTTTCTTCTGGTGGTTCTGGACAAGGTACTTACGATAACGTAATTACAGTAGTTCCAGGTGCTCCAGATCGTATTATTTTAGGAGGTATCGATTGTTACCAGTGGGATACAGATGGCAACTGGGAGCAAATTTCGCAGTGGTTTATCAACCCAATAAACCCAACTTACGTACATGCCGATATCCACGAATTTAGATGGGATAAAAATGGACGTTTCTACGTTGGAACTGATGGAGGAGTTGCTTTCTCTGACAATGCCAATATTTCGAGAGACCCTGCTTTTAGACACGCAAACAGAGGCTACAACGTTACCCAATTTTATGATATTGGATTCTCAGCTCACGGAGACGTTGCAGGTGGATCACAGGATAACGGTACAAAGGCAAATTACCATGATAACGGAACGTTTCAGGAACATGACCGTTTAAGTAGAAACTTTTTTGGTGGTGATGGTTTTTCAACCGCAATGTCTTTCATTAACAGAGACATTCTGTTTGGATCAGTCTATTTTTCAAGTGTACGACGATCATCTAACAGAGGACAAGAAGGGCAAATTTTTAACCCGACCGGATTCTCATGTACACCAGGTTCAGTAAGTGGAGACGGATGTGGTCAATTTTTTACACGCTTCCAGTTGTGGGAAAATCCAAATGATACGGAGTCTACTGATTCGATTCGTTTTGTACCGCAGGCAGCCTTTTTAGAAGGAGATATTATTGAAATTCCTACACCTACATCACAGGTGTCTATTGAAATCGAAAGTCCGTTTGATATTGCTTTCTTTGATACGCTTTATTTTAACCCGGCTTTAACAATTGATGATACAATTGCAGTTGACGCTACAACAGGCTTAGAATATAATTTAGGAGAAGAGGATTGGGAGTTCATTTTCGGAGCACCAACAATTTCTGCTGGCGATTCAATTTTAATTTTAGGCGTAGATCCATTACCGGATGATACGATTGTTGTTGAATCTATTTCTACAATTGATCGTTACTTTGGTTCAACACCTTTACGTCCGGGGCTTATAGTTGATTTAGGTAATCAAACATTTAAGACGGATGTTTCATTTGATACGTTAATTGTTCAAGACAATAAACAATCTTGGTTTGCAGTTGACATGGGAACAAGTAACGGTATTTGGATGACGCGAAATGCCTTGCGTTTCTCATCTCCTCAAAACTGGTTCTTAGCCTTTGACGGATTAGCAGGACGTGTATTGAGCATGGAATTCACAAAAGATGGAGACTACCTGTTTGTAGGAACGCAAAATGGTAACCTTTACCGTTATACTGGATTTAACCAAGGTTATTCAATTACAGGAAGTGAAGTCGTAAGTGAAACCGGTGGCGTAGTACTCGGTAGAATCTTTAACGAAAGAGGTGATACGGTTGATACCCGATTTGAATTAATTGAATCTGGTTTAGGTCCAATTACAGATATTGCAACTGGTGCATTTGATAATCCAGATCACGTTGTTGTAACTGCCGGAGGATTCACAGGGTCTCAAAAAGTAAGAGAATCAATGAACGCAACAGGCGCTTCACCTACATTTACAAGTTTAGCTTTCCCAACTACGGGTGATGGAGACGAATCTTTAGGAATACCTTGTTATTCTGCTGTAATTGATAGAGATGATCCGGATATCATTTTAGTTGGAACTGAATTTGGTGTGTACGCTACAGAAAATGCTTCTGGTGGTGCTACGGATTGGGTAAATGTTTCTGGCGACTTCGGTGATTCACCAATCTTCGATATGGGTCAAAACTGGAGAACATGGGATGAAGGTTCTAAACGTCCGGGAGAAATTTACATTGGTTCACATGGTAGAGGAATTTGGTCAACTGACGCTTTCTTAAACTTACCAACACATAACGATAATCTTGCAAAAGATAAATTTATACCAAATATCAACCTTTACCCTAACCCACTAAAAGAAGGTGGCACAGTAGAGTTTGACCTTGCAGCAAATGAAGATGTAACATTGCAAATCTTTAACTTGAATGGTCAAGTAGTAAGACAAGTAACTGAAACAAACCTACAAAAAGGTAAAAATCAAATTTCATTCAATGCAGATGATTTACCAAGAGGTACTTACATCTTACGATTGAACTCGAACTCAATGTCAGAAACGACGAAGTTCATTAAGCACTAAGCTTTATTCATCTAAGCTTGAAGCCCCGTTAGCCATTTGGTTAACGGGGCTTTTTTTATTCTGTTATCTACAGTTCAACATAACGTAAAGTTCGGGTCAAGATTAAAAGTTGGGGAGAAGACATTTTTTTAGTCAATCTAGAGAGCTTGCTTATTAATTAAATTCAAGAACTACTAAATTCGGATAAAATATAGCCATACTGATGTACTTTTTGCTCGACCAAAAAGTACCAAAAAAGTCTCCCTAGCAGGGCTTGCATCTCGAAGGCGCATTCTCAAATCAATTTTAACTTCCCTCATAATAAGTGCGGGCGGGTGATCTCCTGCGGAGCTTCCCGCTCTTTCTAATTATGGAGCTTCGATAAAATCAATTCTCCGACGAACGCCACCAACCATTCCAGCTTCGAATTAATAAACTCGCATTCTTGACATCTGAAAAAGTTCGAAAGATGATTAAATAACTCAGTTCTTATTCATTAGCAAATTTCAGCTAAGTTTGATTCTTTTTCTTAGACTCCTCCCCAACAATTGGGACTGATCCTAAAGTTCGGGTTTACTTATCAACCCGATAGAGGCCAATACAATAAACTCGGCTTACAAAAAACTACTTCCGTCAGCCTCTCGCCGCTACCTTATCAACATAATCCGCACAAAAAAACTCCGTTAGTTCAGCACCAACGGAGTTTCACTTAAGGTATTTTCAAGCCTTCTGTGGAAATTTGGAAGAATCGAACTCAGGTTTATACGTCAAACGTTTTTCCTTCTCTCACCATTCTTCGCAATAAAACGCTTGCGCGGTATTTATCGTCTCTGTATTCATTGTATAAATGATCCAATTGATCCAATACATTCTTCAACCCAATTTCATTCCCCCATTGTAATAATCCTTTCGGATAATTTACACCTTTCGTCATGGCTAAATCTACATCTTTAGCAGAGGCTATATTTAGGAAAACAGCATCTACCGCATCATTAATCAACAAAACTAAAATGCGGTTTAAAATTTCTTTCCCTAATGCTTCATCTTTTTTTGGTGCAGGTGCATCTGCTCCTTCTGCATAATCATAATATCCCCTACCCGATTTTCGTCCATACCAACCAGCTTCTGAATGCCGCTTTTGCGTAAACGAAGGTCTGTATCTTGGATCGTAATAAAATGCCTTAAAAACAGTTTCTGTTACCGTATAATTAATATCGTTCCCTATATAATCCATTAACGTAAAAGGCCCCATTCTAAAGCCTCCTAAATCCGTCATTGCCCAATCAATTGTAGCAAAATCAGCAACGCCTTCTTCATAAATTTTTAACGCCTCTCCATAAAATGGACGTGCCACACGGTTTACAATAAAGCCTGGTGTATCTTTAGCTAATACCGTAATTTTTTTCCAACTGTCAATAAGGTTACGTGCTTTTTCTGTTGTTGTTGCTGCTGTTTGAACCGCAGGAATAATTTCTACCAACGGCATAAGCGGCGCCGGATTAAAAAAGTGAATCCCAATTACGCGCTCCGGATGGTTGCAAGCCGCGGCAATAGAAGCTATTGAAAGTGAACTTGTATTGGAAGCCAAAATACAATCCGCCTCCACGTTCTCTTCTAATGTCTTAAAAACAGTTTGTTTAATTTCTAAATTTTCAATAATCGCCTCTATCACCAACCCGCAACCTTTTAATGCGGACATGTTTTGGGCATAACTAATTCGGTCTTGAATCGCTTCAGCTTCGGTTGCAGTTACACGCTCTTTTTCAACTAAACGTGCCATAATTTTTGCCAATTTTTCTTTCGCTTTAACAAGTGGCTGCGTTTTAGTGTCACATAACACAACCTCATGCCCTGCTTGTGAGGCTACCTGGGCAATCCCCGACCCCATAGACCCTGCTCCTATTATTCCTATTTTCATGTAATTTCGGTTTTAAATTTATGCTATTTACCCTTAAAGACAGGTTTTCTTTTTTCTAAAAAAGCGGCTACACCTTCCTTATAATCGTCTGTCTTGCCAGCAGTGGTTTGCAACTCTTCTTCTGTTTTTAATTGTGTTGTCAAATCACTAATCATAGAAACATTTAATGCCCGCTTTGTTAACCCGAGCCCTTTTGTAGGCATTTTGGCTAATTTCGCCGCAATTTTAAATGATTCTTCTTCAAACTCATCTGCAGTAAAATACGTGTAGATCATTCCCATTTCTTTGGCTTCTTTGGCCGTTACTTTATCACCAAGCATCATTAAAGCAGTAGCGCGTTGAAAGCCGACCAAACGGGGCAAAAAGAAGGTTCGCCCGAATCTGGAATTAATCCAATTTTACTAAATGCCTGTATGAAATTAGCCGATTCCGTCGCTACACAAATATCACACGCTAACGCTATGTTTGCCCCGGCACCCGCAGCTACACCATTTACTGCTCCAACAATTGGCTTTTCTATGTTTCGGATACGCTCAATGATAGGGTTATAATGCTCAGCTACAATGGACGTTAACGCTGGCCCCTCCGGATCTGTTACTTCTTGTAAATCCTGTCCGGCGCAAAAGGCTTTTCCTTCGCCCGTTATGTAAATCGCGCGTACGCTTTCATTGTCTTCAAAATCATCTAAACAAGCGTGCAATGCTAACGCCATTTCACGGTTGAAACTATTAAACACCTTCGGCCTGTTTAACCGAATAATGCCTACATTTTCCTTTATTTCAAATTGAATTGAACTCATAGTGTAATTTTTTTCCTAAAAATAATGAATCCTTAGCGAAACCTTCGGGTAGTTCTTGTGGTTATTTTCTATTTTTGAAAAACGGAACAGTTGAAAACGTCAAAATGAAAAAAACAATTTTTATTACCGGTGCTACGGCAGGTTTTGGAAAAGCCACCGCTGAGTTATTTGCCGAAAACGGATACAATTTAATTTTAACCGGACGCAGAAAAGAACGCCTGCAAACGATTAAAGAAAAGTTAGAGGAAAAATACGCCATTGCAGTACTTACGTTAAATTTTGATGTGCGGGATGAGGCAGCCGTAAAACGTGCCGTTGATGGATTGAGCAATGAATGGAAAAAAATTGATGTTTTAGTCAATAACGCTGGTCTTGCGAGTGGTCTTGACCCTATTCAAAACGGTAAATTGGCTGATTGGGATAAAATGATTGATACAAATGTTAAAGGACTGCTCTACGTATCTCACGCCGTAATTCCGCTAATGACGGCGCGTAAAGAGGGTCACATTATTAATATAGGCTCCACTGCGGGGAAAGAGGTTTATCCTAACGGAAACGTTTATTGTGCATCAAAACATGCGGTGGATGCCATTACTAAAGGCATGCGAATTGACTTGCTGCCGTATCAAATTAAAGTAACACAAATAGCACCAGGCGCGGCAGACACTGAATTTTCTACTGTTCGATTTCATGGTGACAAAGAGCGTGCAGATAATGCTTATGTGGGGTACCAACCCATGTTAGCAGAAGATATTGCCGCCCTCATTTATTATGCTGCAACGCTTCCTAAACATTTATGCATTAACGATTTGGTGGTAACTTCATTAGCGCAAGCCAACAGTTATGTTATTCACCGCGATAGCTAACCAGTTTTATTCATCATTCTTACAAGCAGAGACTAGCTTCTGCAGGACCTCTTCTCCCTTTGCTTTTGCGGTTGCTAAATAAAAACAGCCTTTTTCAATTTCATTCAGTTTAATGTAATTAATGCCAATGTTGTAAAGCAACCAGGGGTCGGGGTTATCAAACGTTAGGTTATACGCCTCTAAATAAAACGGTAACGACTCCTCGTATTTTCCTATGCGCATTAAGGCTGTGCCGTGATTGTATAGTTTTATCCAGGGGGAGGTATTTTCATACTCCAATTTTTTTTGCTCTGCCATATAATCACTCCAAATCAGTACGCTATTGTCTATTTCAAGGTCGTTTTGGATGTATTTTACGTATTGTTTAATGCGCCGGTCGTTTTCACCTCTTTCCACCACGTCTATAAATAATTCCAACTCTTTCTCTAATTGATAGTTTACGGTGTAGTAAATTGAATCTACTTGATTTGCGCTCCACTTTTTATGCTCAATTATTTCCATCATCTCACGGCGTTTAATTTCTACCATGTCGTAATAAAGGTTGATGAAACAAGTGGTATTTTTATTGTACTCTAAAAAATAATAAGAATCTGCCAAATTAATTAGTGTTTCTGATTTGTAATAAACACTGTCCTGGTGAACGTTTCGGTCCAGATATATTTGGGCGGACAAATTGTATAAACGCACCGCAGGGGTGACCGCTCTTTTGTAATTCAGTGTACCTGCACTGCTATATTTTGTTGGGAATTTTTGCGCTCCGTGTTGGTTTATTTGATCGGGTAAAATACGATTTTGACTCCAAGCCACTACCCGGTTTTGAAAAACAGTGTTGCGTTTTGAGAGTTCATCAAAGTTAAGTAACACTCCGGTTTTTTGAAAATAGCTACGGTAAAGTACCGCTTTTCTGCTGGGAGATAACACTTCGTTTAACTCCCAAAACCGCGCGTTATAAGGTTGTGACACAATTTTATCGTAATCTGTTAATTTATGGCTGGTTTGTGAATAAAAAGGCAAGTCAAATGTCGCGCCCTTCTCAAAAAACAAAAACACACCGGCAGATTCCATTGTACGGGTTGTCAAATCTCCCTTGTATTGTAAATCATAATTAAACTCAATTTTTTCCAAAGCATTATTGTCACCTCCGCTAAAGGTATAAGCTAATCCAAAGTTCAAGGAATCAATTTCATGCTTTGGGTCAATCTGGACGAAGGGATGCCGCTTTAAGTTTTTTTTTGTTAATTCTACTTTTAAAATTTCTTCTGTCATTTTATCCACCCAAACAACGGCATTGAAATACTCGTTTTGCCTTTTTTTAGGTTGAAAATCAATTTTATAGACTTGATTTTCTACTGCCAATAGCTTTAGGTCATACGATTTACCAAGTTTTGATTTATTCAACTGCAGTGGGTTATCCGGAAACTCGTTCGTTTTTTTATTCATTAACCGATAGTCTGATATGACTTGCGTTGTGCTTAAGCTCGTATAATATGTATTGTCCGCTTTGCTCATCCCAATCCGTCCATTTTTTAGGCTTAATTCATTAATTCCGGATGCTCCAATACTTGCATTATAATAACACTCCAACAGTTCTACCGGAAAGCCTTGTGTATTGGTTTCTAACGTAAAGTAGGTTTTGCTATCATAATTTTGCGCTTGTTTTAGGTTTTTTCGGGCGCGGTCAAAAACATCATATAAAAACTCAAAATCGGCAAACACTTCAACCGTAGCTAACTCGTTTTTGCTTGGGGTTAAATACACCACATCATTTACTGTAAAGTAAGTGGCTGCCACTTCTATCTTGTCATAAGAAATGAATGAAATAAGTAAGGTATCTGTTTGTTTGCACGATAAATTGAAAAAACCGTCTTCATTCGTAATGGCGCCTCTATTGGTATTCTTTTTTCTTACGTAAGCGTAAGGCACAGGCGCTTTGGTTTGCTGATCGATTATTGTGCCCGACACATTTAGTTGTGTGTAAGCAGCTTCGGGTACGCAAAATAAAGTAATGAATAGTACTGTTAAAGTGTATGATTTAAACATTGTGAACGGTTTTGATGCTTCAAATTATGCAATTCTATTGAGGATCAAAAGGTAAATGAAAAAAAAATATTCAATTTTATACCTGTCCACTTACTTACCTCTCCTTAAGCCTCAAGTTCGATTATTCGTCTGCATTTGGTGTGTTACTGTTGTGCTTGATGGTAGTTGTTCTCATTTCATCTACAAAATGTTCATAGCGCTTTTTTTCTTCTTTTAAGGATGACTCCATGTAATTCACCACATCTGCCACTAATTTTGATAACTCCGCGACTGTTTGGCTTTTTTGCTTGTTTCGTTTTAAGAGTACATTGGCTAAAAGTAGTATTAGAGCTATGATTAATGCGAATACACCTTTAAGCATAACATTGTTTCTTGCCTCTTGTTTTTCTAAATTGCTTAAAAGATCTCCTCCGCTTTCCATAAAGTCAATGTACACCTCTGGAAAAAAACCGAAGAAGGCATTCATCAAACAAATTGCAAATAGCACCCAAATAATTGTTCGAAGTACAAAAACCGTAGAGTTTTTGAAAAACCTTGAGGTTGTATTTTCTTCAATTTCTGACTGCACAAACTTATATTCGAGTAAACGCTGTTCTGTTTCTTCAATTTTTTTAAGTTTATCATGTCTTATTTCGCGATCGGTACGTGATGGTTTAGCTACACTCATGTTTTGGTTTTGTTTAATGAATTTTGCTAAAAAAATACAGCTTATTAAACGCATTAAAAAATGAAAAATCGCCAAAAAGGACGAAATGCAAAAAGAATTATCCGAACAGAGTTTTTTTTAGTTCCAATGGAGCAAATTAGCTATCTTACGGATTAATGGTTTCTTATCTACATCAACATACATTTGAAACGCCACTTGGCAAAATGGTGACGTGTGCCACCGCAGAAGGGGTATATCTACTTTCGTTTAATGACCAAACGCGTATTGAAGAAAGCATTCAAAAAATAGCGGATGAATTAGGGTTAGCGATCTCAAAAAAAACAAATGGGCATATCCTTAAATTAACCCAGGAACTGGCAGAATATTTTAATGGTACGCTCACCGAGTTTACGGTGCCGCTCGTGTTGGACGGAACGCCTTTTCAACAATCCGTTTGGAAAGAGTTGCAAAACGTACCGTATGGTGTTACACGCTCTTACAAACAACAAACTGCTGTTTTAGGCGACCCCAAAGCGATACGCGCAGTTGCCACGGCAAACGGAAAAAATAAACTAGCCATTGTTGTACCTTGCCACCGTATTATTGGTAGTGATGGAAGTTTAACGGGCTACGCCGGCGGGCTGGAACGCAAGCGATTTTTACTAAATTTAGAACGAAAACACGGCGGCCCCATTGATTTATTTTCTACTTAAATTATCTTAACTTTTTATGTGTTTTTTTCGTTTAAAATTTGTATTTTTAGTTGACAATGACAGGGGTTAAATGCTTGTTAAACTAAACCAATACACTGCGTTATGAATGCGATCAAAAAAACACATATATCACCTTTAATTACTTTTGGCGTTCCCTTTATTATTATTGGGTTGTCTGTTTTTTTTGCTTTAAACCTTGAGGGGCTAAATGCTCATCATTCTGCACTTTCCAGCGCTATTACGCTCGATATAGTAGTGCTTGCTCCATTGGTTTATTTGGCTTTAATTTTTAACCAAAAAATATCGAAATTTACGGTAGTTCCACTTTTCATTATTGGTTTGGTTGTCGCCTCGTTCATTATTCCACAGCACCAGCAGAATATGTTGTCTTTATTAAAGACCTATTTGCTTCCGGTAGTTGAGTTAACTGTGTTTACCCTTGTTTTTTGGAAAATACGGCAAGCCGTTAAACGGTTTAAGGCTGAAAATACCGGAGACTTACACTTTTTAGATGCATTAGAAACAACTACCAACGCGCTTTTTCCACGCAAATTAGCAGGTGCTGTGCGTACCGAAATTGCACTGATTTATTACGCTTTTTTTACGTGGAAAAAACCCACGTATGCGCCGAATGAGTTTACGTATCACAAAGAATCTGGCGCGCGAGTACTGCTGGGAACCTTGCTTGCCGTAGCATTGATAGAGCTTGTTGGTGTTCACCTGTTGTTAATTAACTACCCTATTGCTGCATGGATTCTAACCGGAATAAGTGCTTACGGTTTCATGCAAATTATGGGACTAATAAAATCCATTCCACGTACCCCATTTGTACTAACAAAGGAATACTTAACAGTACGCATGGGCATTTTCAAATCTGCAAAAATTAACCGAGCCATTATTGAACAAGTGGAGCTTACCACTGCAGATTACGATAAAAGCGATAAATCATATCAAAAGCTAGCGTTGTTTGACCACAATGCCATTTTACATTTGACCGAACCTACTTTTATTTGTGGCTTTTTTGGAAAACAAAAAAAAGCACAACACTTCGTATTATCCGTTGACCGGCGTAAGGAATTTAAAGCTATGGTAGAAAACTTAAATGAATCACTATGAAATTTAGAGCTGCACGCCATACCGTTTCTTTAGAACCTATGGTTGAATTTTATACGTCCATGCTTGGTTTTGCTGTTTTAGGCGAGTTTAAAGACCACGAGGGGTATGATGGTGTTTTTTTAGGACTGCCCAACGAAAATTGGCACCTGGAGTTTACCTGCTCCGCCCAAAAGCCTGAACATAAACCCGATCAGGATGATTTATTGGTGTTTTATCCAACGTCTAAAAGTAAATTTAATCAAATAGAGGCACGCTTAACCGCAAATGATGCTTTGGTGCAACCACCTAACCCTTATTGGAACAGAAATGGTATTATGACACTTGACCCAGATGGGTACGGTATAATAATTGCCCACCCAAATGCGTTATAAAGACATATCTATTTCAAATTAAACAAAATTAATGTTGAAATAATTGTTTAACTAACCATAACCATTATGAAATTTTATTTAGTGCTGAGCATTGCTTTTTGCTCATTGCTTAGCTTTAGCCAAAGTTGGCGTATTTCGTCAGGCGCCACCTTCAACACCTATTCGAATATCCCTTTTGATGACGATTTTGATATTCCATAAAATGTTCAAAAGCCACTAAACTTTTCTTTCTACGGGAAATTTATTTACGGATCCTCTGATTCAAGTTCATTTTTTTTACAATTGGGCCTTTCTTTTGTTCAACGAGCAACTGTTTTTAGAGGTTTTGTGCAAAATTCAAAAGACCCGCTTTTATTTTATTTCGACCGGACTGATTATATTCAAATTCCACTAGCCTTGCGCTATGAATGGAAGTTTTTATATGCAAGCGCCGGACCATATATAGGTTATGCTACGCGTTCTCATTATTTAATTCATTACAACAGCTCTGGGTTAAAATCTGAAGGTACCAACTCGTTCGGTAATGAGTTAAGCCAACGCGTAAACTTTAGCGCACGTGCTAATGTAGGCGCACAGTTGAAACTGACAGAAAAATTTCAATTACACATTGCACTTGGGTATGATCTTGGTAAAATAGCAACGGTATTCGGTGATGAAACTGTGGTTTATGACAGTTTTAACGCTGGGTTGCATTTGGCTTATACTTTGTAAACTAAATGCAATTATTCAACGTACGCAGTTCGTCATCAATTTACTGACAAGACGGTTACTTTGAAACCTGAGTTCGATTCTTCCAAATTTCCACAGAAGTATTGAAAATAGTGAGATTTTGATAGAAAAATGTGCCACATTGAGCGCAGTCGAAATGTAGTCTTAACTGGTTAATTCAAGGCTTTTTCCGTTGAAAGATTGCTGTTTTCCATACTTTTCGAAGAATTGATTTAATATTTCTTTATACTTCGTTATGGTTTTTCGAAGTGAATACTCCTTCAAAACCATGCCTTGCCTAAAAAAACTGAAATCAACTGTGAGCGTTTGGAAGAATCGAACTCAGGTTTGAAGGCGTTTTCCTACCAAAAACTTATGATTTTCAAGCCTTTTTTTTGAAATTTAGAACACCAAAACTCAAATTAAACCATAAAAATGCCCCGTTCAAAAAAATGAACGGGGCATTTTCCCATAAATCTAACTAAAACAAAAACAAGTTTTGTTACTAAATCAACTCTATACTTCGGTTGATGAAGGTCGTTAAGTCCTTACCTTTTAGCATGCCTTGCGAAAGCATTGCCAGATCAGTTAACTGCTTTGCTACCTTTTCTTTATTCTCTCCTTTTTTGCGTAAAATTCCGCCCACTGTTGGGTGGTTTGTATTTACGGCAAGGTTATACATTTCTGGAAACGAACCAAACATATTCATTCCACCGCCACCCATGCGTTGCTGCTCTTGCATACGGCGCATAAATTCGGGTTGCGTAATTACAATTGGTGGTTCTGTTTCGCTCATGTTTTCAAAGTTTACTGTGAATTTTTCTTTATTCACTACCGCTTCAAAAACAGGCTTCAATTTTTCTTTTTCTTCGTCAGATAATTTAGACGGAACTTCAACATCTTTCTTAATAAGTTTATCAAGCGTATCTGCATCTACACGCGCAAACGTTACATTTTCTAACTTACTTTCCAGCTGAGAAATATAGTGTGGCGTTAATGGACTATCCATTAACAGTACATCATACCCTCTTTCTTTAGCTCCGTGTATAAACGCGTGGTGCTCCTCTTCATTATTGGCATATAAAATCACAAGCTTTCCGTCTTTATCGGTTTGCATGTCTTTTATTTTTTCTTGATATTCATCAATTGTAAAGCACTCGCCTTCTGTATTTTTAAGTAGTGTAAACTTCTCTGCTTTTTGGTAGAATTTGTCATCCGTTAGCATTCCATATTCCACAAAAATCTTTAGATTATCCCATTTGTCCTCAAAATCTTTACGATCATTCTTAAACATTCCGTTTAGCTTGTCTGCCACTTTTTTAGTAATGTGGCTCGATATTTTCTTCACGTTTCCGTCTGCTTGCAGGTAAGAACGTGACACGTTTAACGGAATATCCGGAGAATCAATTACACCGTGTAATAGTGTTAAAAATTCGGGTACAATTTCCTCTACAGAATCTGTAATAAACACCTGGTTAGAGTACAATTGAATTTTATTCTTTTGAACTTCTATATTTTCTTTTAATCGTGGAAAGTAAAGTACCCCTGTTAAGTTAAACGGATAGTCTACATTTAAATGAATGTGAAACAACGGATCTTCAAACGTTGCAGGGTAAAGCTCTCTGTAAAAAGCTTTGTATTCTTCATCTGTTAAATCTGCCGGTGCTTTTGCCCATAAAGGGTTTGGGTTATTGATGATATTGTCTACCTCAACATCAATTTTCTTAACATTATCGTCTTCATCCTTCTCTCCCGACGGATCATCCTCTTTAATGGTTTTTGTACCAAATTTAATTTCAACAGGTAAAAATTTGCAGTATTTATTTAAAATACCACTAATGCGTCCTTCTTCTAAAAACTCCTTTGAATCTTCAGCAATGTGCAATATAATTTCGGTACCTCTTTCCGTTTTTTCAATATCGCTAATTTCATATTCTGGTGTTCCATCACTTTCCCACTGAACTGCCTGCGCACCTTCTGTAAAACTTAATGTTTTAATTTGTACACGGCTAGCTACCATAAAGGCAGAATAAAAACCTAAGCCAAAATGTCCAATAATTTGCTCCGCTCCTTCTTTCCCTTCATATTTTTGAACAAACTCCTCTGCGCCAGAAAATGCAATTTGATTGATGTATTTTTCAATCTCAGCTTCTGTCATCCCTATTCCGCGATCTTTAACGGTTAGCGTACCGGCATCTTTATCCAAAATCACCTCAACCTTTACATCACCTAAATCGCCTTTTACTTCACCATTTAGGCTCAGTACTTTTAGTTTGCTTGTCGCGTCAATTGCGTTAGATACCAACTCGCGTAAAAATATTTCATGATCGCTATACAAGAATTTTTTGATGAGCGGAAATATATTTTCAGTTTGTACATTAACTGTTCCTTTAGTTGCCATACTTTTTTAGTTTTTTTTATAAGTTCTGATGTGCTAAAGAGCAATGAATATGCCATGCCAACAGATGCTGACAGATTGACTGAATAGCCGAAATTTTGTGTCAAATATGGTGATACGGGGCTTTTTACACCGTAAAAAAGACAGCTAACCGATTTTTACTAGATGTCAAACCGTGGATTAACAACCGTATTGTAAATAGAACCAAATGAATAGTTAATTCCGGTATTCATCCAATACGAATAACCCGACCCGAGCTCCTGCTGCTGTAACAGCACATCTTCAATACTTGCATTTTGTTTGGCAATATTTATTTGATTGTGCAATAAGTTAAACCGCCCGTTTACGCGCCATGAAAAACCTTTAAACAAACGGACATTTAAAGACAACCCCCACGACAGAGAGTTCAGCGAAAAATCGTGCAGGTAGTTTTGGTACGTAACAGTAGACCACAAATTACCCCAATTTTGTTTAACTGAACCACCAACAGTAAGTTCATGAAAAGCCACCTTATCTTCATCTCGGTTAAAAACTGTTGTATCGTAATAATCGTTATACCTCGCACCTAAATTATAAGCAACAATGGCCTGTTTGTCAAACGATTCAGAATATTTAAAAAAATCATATTCAACACCCGTTTTACCCACTGCGTATAACTTATAATTGCTAAAAAGCGAGTTACCGGCGTTTCCAAAAAAACCACACGACCAATGATCGCTAAGGCTTATTACATCCCGTGCATTGCTCCACGTGCTTTGCTGCCTGCCTACAGTTTTAACCCCATCATAATTATAAGTAGCTATGTTTTGATTAAACCCACCCTGCACGACAAATTTATTGCGCTCTGTAACGCGTTTTGCAGAAGCACTTGCACTAAAGTTTTTATTGTTGGAGGTTTCCTGTCCGCTAAATGAAGCATATCCGTTTAAGCCAAAAACCCAGGCATTCCAGGGGTCCTCTTCTTTTTTCTCTATCCGGTTTTCACGTTGGATGATTGTAAGCTGTATTTGGTCTGCTTGCCCCATTTCTATACGGTAGCGCATTAAACCCAATTCTATATATTTTAAGCGTGTTTTACGCCGCTCATCTGCCGTCATATTCACATCAATCGTAAACGATAAAATATCGGCCAAATGCTGAAATTCGCCTAAACCACTAAACTGAATACGTTCTGAACTACCACCACTGCCACTGCGCTGAGAGATAAAAAGTAAATGCACATCTGCCAACTTTCGGTCGCGTACAAAATTAACATCCTTTACCGTTTGTCTAAAAAAACCATTATCACAATAATTGCAATCCAAATAAACGTTCAGCACACTTGCACGTGCAGTTTCATCTACATTATGCGATTGAGGCGCTTGTGCAATACTGCTAAATCCAACAACACTAAATAATATTCCGATTAATAAGCGGTACATAGGTAATATGGTTCTATTTCAATTATTTGTAAGCCTACAAATTTGGATAAAATAGCCCGAATGTGTAAGTTTAGTTTGAAAAGAGATCAACATCAAAAAGTTAATTTACATAACGTTACTACTGCTTACAGGTTACACTGCCAGTTGCCATGACGGTAGCACAAGTGGCAAACAAACGCACTTAGCCATTGGCTTGTTTACCGGAGCACATTCAAATTTGGTAACCTACGCATTTGTGTCTACACGTAATGGTGAAATTACTGGTGCGCAAGTTGTACGCAAACAGCGTTTTATGTATTCTGCCTTGGGGTATTGGCCAAGTTTGGTGAACCCGACACGTGAAAATTTATTGTACAAAAATGGTGTAGACAGTTGTTTTTTATTGAAAGACGAATTTGACAAAATAGTGGATTTTTACTGCCCGGTATTTGACCAACTATGGCGGATACGCTTTAAAGCCCACCCGTTCGATCAAGGATTGTATGGATGGGGACAAGGAGAATTTAAACCTTCTGAAGCACAACTGGCTTATTTGAGCCAACAATATGGGATTCATAATCTTTTAACTGATTATATTTATGGCGAGCATTTGTACAAATTATTACGAGATATACAAAATAATAGCTGGGTACAGAATTATAAAAGCATTACCGCACCTTAACTATGGCAAATCAAAAATCGCCAAAAAAAGCACAAATCGATCGTTTACTGGCTAACCGTAAAAAACACTTAGCCACCCTTAACCCCAATAAATTAACAGACCGTTTACTTGGTGGAGATAAAATTGCTTTGAGCGAAACCATTACGTTGATTGAAAGCACAAATGAGGCACAGCAACAAATGGGACAAACCGTTTTAACGCATTGTTTACCCAAAACAGGCAATGCTATCCGAATTGGTATAACGGGCGTTCCGGGAGTTGGAAAAAGTACATTTATAGAGGCTTTTGGGATGTATTTGGCTGAACAGGGCAAAAAAGTAGCCGTAATGGCAATTGACCCAAGTAGTGAGGTTTCTAAAGGCAGTATTTTAGGCGATAAAACCCGAATGGCGCAATTAGCTGTTCATCCTAACGCATTTATACGTCCTACGGCTACAAGTGGATCTCTGGGCGGTGTTTCACGCAAAACGCGAGAGACTATTTTGCTGTGTGAGGCTGCAGGCTTTGAAATTATTTTGGTGGAGACTGTAGGCGTAGGTCAGTCTGAAACGGCAGTGCATTCCATGACTGATTTCTTTTTATTGTTGATGCTTGCCGGCGCGGGAGATGAATTACAAGGCATTAAGCGGGGCATTATGGAGATGGCGGACACAATTTTAATTACCAAAACAGACGGTGAGAATGTTAAAATGGCCAACCTTGCACGCGCCGAATACAAAAATGCACTGCACCTTTTTCCGCCCAACCCGAATGAGTGGATTCCAAAAGTAGAAACGGTGAGTGCCACTACCGGAAAGGGTATCGAAAAGGTTTGGGAAATTATACAATCATTCGATAACTTAGTCAACACAAACGGTTGGAAAAAGAAAAAACGGCAAAGCCAGCAACTCTATTGGATGAATGAAACCATCAAACAACTGCTGTTGAATGACTTTTACAAGACACCCAATATAGAAACTCAAATCGCACAACTCACAGCAGACTTAAAGGCAGAAAAAATAACGTCGCACCAAGCGGCAACTAAAATTATAACGTACTACAAAGATGGAGAGAATAGTATTTGAACTAAAACCAGATGAAGAATTTATTGAATTGATGAAACTTCTAAAAATCAAACAAATTGCACAAACGGGTGGGCACGCTAAAATGATAATTGATGACGGTGCTGTAAAAGTAAATGGTGAGGTGGAATTACGACGGCGAAAAAAGTTGCGCAAGGCAGATATTGTGGAGATAGAGACCCTACAAATAGAAATACTTTAATTAGATTCGTGCGTCAACTAGAAAGAACATAACGATTACTTGAAAATAGTATCATTCAATGGAAGCATACAACGAAGAAAAATTTAAAGCCCATATAAAAGCTGTTGTTCAGGCTGCAGAGGGCGGCGATTCGCTAGAAGAACGCCCGTTAACACTTGATGAACTTAGGGAGTTAGCCATAAGCATGGGCATGTCTGACACGGAGTGGGACGAACTACAACGAAAAGCCGTTGTAAATCTTTCAGCAGCAGAAGATCATTTAAAAGCACGTAATTTTAATGAGGCCATTGCTGAAGCTGAAAAAGCAACAGCAATTAACCCTTACTTGCAAAATGGAAATGCCATTTTAGCAAAGGCTTATCAACTATTATGGTTGGAAGATGGTAATGAAGAAGCACGCCAAAAAGCAGAGTACTATGCTCGAAAAGAACTATTAGTTGACCCCAAAGACAAGACGGCTATAAACGTGCTAAGCGCCATCAACAAGACGCAAAAAAATGCTTCTAAAGAAGGTAAGGCTAAAAAATTATTTTTAATTATCGGCGGAGCAATTTTATTGGTTTTTATAGTTGGTTATTGTAGTTTTTCTGCAGGTGATCCCACATTGGTTCCCTCTAGTAATCAATCAAACATAAAAAATGAACTGATTGTTGCACAAGAGGAGGTTTATGCCGCTTATGATATGGTGCAAACGGCCATTAATAAACGGAATAATATGCTACCCGATTTGTTTAGTGCAGTGTCTAATACAGATGAATTGACGAACGTAAATACCGATATTGACCAACTAAAAAAACGAATTAACGACGCAGAAGGTGAGACTAGGTTTGAGTTAGAAGGTAAATTAGATAAAAAAATTGCGGAAGCCAAACAATTGGCAAAACGCTACGGAGACCCTCAAAATGTGGAGACGCTATTGGTGCAAATTGAAGGTGCCGAAAACCGCATTACATTTGAAAAAAAGGCTTACAATGAAGCTGTGAAGCGGTACAATATTTTGGTAAAACAAAATGATGGGACTAGCGAAGGTTTTGAAATTGAACCCTACTATAATGCCAATTAAAATGAAGCAGCTTTTATTACTAGTCATACTTCTGCTTGGGCAAAACCAGCAGCTTTTTGCGCAAGACGATTATTTTAAACCACTTTCGCAACGGCAAATTGACAAAAACAATGCAGCCATTAATAAAAATGGTGTAATTAGTGAAATCAGTGAAGTTCCAAATACGCGGGTATCTGCCAATTTAAGTGTAAGTGATCCGCATTCAATATTAACACAAAATGCAAAAAACATAATTGAAAAAACGCTGGATAACCTCCAGGCTGAAAAAGATTATGAGGTGATGGTGGTTTGCTTAAATTCCATTGACGGGCAAGACCCTCGGTTTTGGGGAACAGATCTTTTTAACCTGTGGCAAATTGGTGATCGTGAAACAGAAAACGGGTTGTTAATTTTATTGGTAATGGATGCCCGCCGGGTTGAATTTATTAGCGGACGCGGTTTAGAGGCTGTGTTAACAGATGCAGAAGGTTACGATATTCAACAAGAATATATGGTGCCTTTCTTTAAAAAGTCAGATTACGTAACCGGAATGGTGAGAGGTGTACAAGCCGTTTCTAACTTATTAATGGGAAAAGAGGTGCTGTATGATTCAAACACCGCAGATACAGGATATGATACAGATGCCACCACAATTTATTATGATTATAACCCTCCACCGGATCCGTTTTATCAGCATCCCATATTTATAGCCTTTGCCGTAATTTCTGGTTTTCTGACCGTGTTGTTTTTCATTTTTCTGATTTTTGCTTATAGTACAAAGAACCTCTACCGCCGCTACAAAATTATGCGGGTGTGGAGTTTGTTAGTATTTGCCTTTATTGCACCAATTCCGTTCATAGCCCTGGTAATTTATACGCGAAAAGCGCTTAACCGTTGGCGAAATATGGAACGCGTGGGCATACAATCTGGTGATTTGTTGCACAAAATGAACGAGGACGAAGACGACGAATACCTCACCAAAGGACAAATTGCCGAAGAGGTGATTAAATCAATAGATTATGATGTGTGGGTAAATGAAGCCGGAACTGAGGTACAAATTTTAGCGTATAAAAAATGGTTTTCTCCTTACCGCAAATGTTCAAAGTGCGGCTACCGTACCTGGATAAAAGTGTATGACAAAATTGTTTACGCAGCAACCTATTCTCGCGCTGGAAAAGGCGAAAGAAAACACCAGTGCAAAAATTGCGGGCATCAAACGGTAAAGCGTTACACCATTCCAAGAAAACAGCGCTCGTCTAGCGGAGGCGGTTATTACTCTAGTGGAGGTTCATCTAGTGGTGGCGGTTCATTTGGCGGCGGAGGCGGCGGATTTAGCGGTGGTTCCTTTGGTGGCGGAAGTTCAGGAGCCGGAGGTGCTGGTAGTAGTTGGTGATGGGGTTTTAGATTTTTAGATTATAGACGTTAGATTTTAGACTTTTGGATGAAAGGATTTAGCGTGTAGAGTTTAGATGATGGATCTTAGAGCATGGATTTTTAGACAAAAGATTTTAGAATATAGAATTTTTGATGAAAGACTTAAGATTAATTTTTAGACTTAAATTATCGTTGACGGTAGCGTATCTTAAAATGTACAGGGCTAATTTTCTTGTATCTCATTGATAATCTCGATTGAATCAATTTTAAACGTTAAAATCTCAAGAAAAAATATCCATATAACTTATTTTAGCGCCATCTTGAATCTATGAATCTTTTATCTATTCTCTTTTATCTCAAACCAAAAAAATCTGGCACAAGAATTGACATATAGTAATTAAAAAATAAAATGAAGATGATAAGAGGCGTAATGACCACAATGATACTTTTTAGTTGTGGAGTACTATTTGGACAAGTGAAATCAGAGAAAAATGAACCTGTGAAAACGGTTAGCAAACCGGTATTTCCATCCAAAACGGGTATTCAATTTTATGAATTAAAGCAAGAAAAAAAAGATGTGGCAGAGGGAATTACCGGAGAGTTTAAAATTGACCGTGTAGAAGTTACGTTGAAACAAAAAGCCAGCAAAGCGCTAACAGATAGCGGTGTGGGCTCTGTAATTACTATTTCTGAGGATATGATTTCGGGTGCGCTAATTGACAGCATGGCCTTTGTTATTTTAGATCAGGAATATTTAGAGTCCACGGATTTTTTATTTAGAACACTTGGACAAATGCCCGAAAAAATACCGGCGGATTTACCGACGCAAATTTTTGTACGCAAAGTCACTCCAAATTTTAAAAACTCATACACCATTTATGGTATTGGTAAATTAACAGACGGAACCATTATCTTACCCTATTACGGTACCCTGCTTTACCTCACCAAATTGTAAATTTTAGGAAACATCCTTTTTCTTATTGGTAATCCTAAAATTAATCGCCAAATTTGTCAAAGCAATTTCAGTTATGGCAAAACGACCTTTAATTTTAGTTACAAATGATGACAGCATATCTGCAAAAGGAATTTTAAGCCTTGTAGAGGCAATGAAACCCTTAGGCGACATTGTGGTAGTGGCGCCCGATAAACCGCAAAGCGGAATGGGGCATGCCATTACCATTCATCAGCCATTGCGCTTAAAAATCTCACATCAGTTTGAAGGAATAGAGGCATACACCTGTTCAGGCACTCCGGTGGACTGTGTTAAACTAGCTATGTTTGACGTTTTAGATCGCAGACCGGCACCTTTTGGTTTCTGGTATTAATCACGGTTCTAATGCGGCTACAAATGTTTTATATTCAGGCACAATGTCTGCAGCAGTAGAAGGTGCTATTGAAGGGTTACCTTCTGTTGGTTTTTCGTTATTGGACTTTGATGCTGATGCCGACTTTAAAGCGTCAGCACATTACGCGCAAATTATTGCCAAAAGTGTTTTAAAAAATGGTATGCAAAAAGGGGTTTGCTTAAATGTAAACATTCCAAAAGGAAAAAAAAGTGCATTAAAAGGCATTAAAGTATGCCGCCAGGGACGCGCTTTTTGGGAAGATGCTTTTGATAAACGCAAAGATCCCTTTGGTGGAGACTATTACTGGTTGACTGGTTCATTTAAAAAGTCAGACAAAGGGGAAGATACAGACTTATGGGCATTGGAACACAATTACGTCACCGTTGTACCCACCCATTTTGACATGACGGCACATTTGTCTATTGCAGAATTAACCGAATGGGATTTAAACGATTAATATGAGTTTTAGAGATAAATTAAAAAAGTACGACAAAGCCGTAATTGGCGTAACAGTAGGGTTGGTATTCACTATTCTGGGTTACTTTTTGTCTTACCCTATTTTAACGCGTACGTATGCTGATTATACATTAGAACGCTACTTTTATTATACGGTTAATGGTCCGGATCGTCAGCAAATATTAATTTTTAGCTTATTGCCAAATATGTTTTTGTTCTATTTTGTCAACTTCCGTTGGAATTTAGGCGAATTTACCAAGGGATTGGTAGCTATTACGTTGTTATTAGGCCTACTCCTGGTGATTCTCTCCTTCTAAATCAATTGGCGAAGTTTTACCGAGCAATTGTTTAAAATCGCGGAACGCAAAAATATTTAGCGCAAAACCAATCAATACGCTAAACACAAACACGGGCACAATTAAATTTAGTGCGCTTGTTTCTATCAATTCGTTTAACCCAAAGTGGAATAGTAATACCACACCAATTAGTACCAAAAACTTTAGATAATAACGCACCCCAAACGAAAAGTTGAACAAACGGTATGCGACAAAAACCTGTACTAAGGCTGTAACACCTTGCGTAATTAAAGTTGCAAATGCAGCGCCTACGGCTTGATGATTTAAAATTAACACATAGTTCAATACTACGTTTAATACAACTCCCCCAAACGCCATCCAATTGAGGTATTTTAAACTGCCATTCGCAGTTAACAGTGTTCCAAAAACATACGTGGCAGAAACAGGAATAAAACTCAAAATCAACCACCCAAAAGTAACACTTGCCTCCACCGGACTGCCCGGATAACGCAAATTAATTAGCGCTTGCTGATTTACAAAACATATCACCCCCACAATCAAACTTATGCCTAATAATAGCCGAAAAGCTAACTGTACAATCGACTTTATTTGCTGTTTTTCTTTAATTAACCGCGCAAAAATAGGCAGTAATAAACCCGCAAAAAGTAACGCGAACATGTTCACCGCATCCAATAAACGAAACCCTTGTGCGTAAAGCCCTGCTTGTACGTTACCATCCGGCAACATACGTTCTAGCATTACGGCATCTATTCGGCTGTACATCATCATTAATAAAATGAGCAAAGCATACGGGAAACTCCGCCGTAAAATGGAAATGGAAAAGGCTTTTTTAACCCGCAAATTAACCGTGCCAATTTTTATGAAAAGTAACGCGGTGCTAATCAAGGCAGAAATACCATAAGCCACTGTTTGCGCATAAATAAACCATTCTATTTTTAACTCTCCGCCGTACCAATTTGTCCATAATAAGCTGCTACAAATTAAAATCAGCAAACTACGGTCTAATACAGAAATAAAAGCATCTGTCTTAAACAAATGAAGCCCGGCAAAATTTGAACGGGCAAACTGCACAATAGCCACTAAAAACTGGTTAAACATTAACCACAACAGCAATTCATATTCGCCTTTGTTATACCCTACTACAAAACCGGCGGCAAGTGTTACCGCAACGTACAGGAAAAAAAGTGTGAAACGCAGCCCTAAAATTTTGCCAAAATGGTTGGCCACTTGTTTGGGGTATTGCGCTATGTTTTTGGTATTGTAATTGGTTAAACCAAAATCAAGCAAAATGTTGAGCAAAAATGAAAAATTAAGCAATGAAAAATAATTACCATACACCTCTTCCCCTACTCTGTTTTGCACCTCAGCATCAATTCCTAAAATGTAAAACGGCTTTACCAAAAGGTTAAGCACCACAATTAGAATTAAGTTGGAAAGAAATTTTTTTTGCATACCTCGTTAACAGTCTATACGCTTAATGCTGTTTTTTGTTTTGGTGAATTCAGTTTAAAACCAACGTTAGTCTGTGGCAAAAACTTGGTTCATATCTTTAAACGTTTTAAACTCTAGTGCATTGCCCGCAGGGTCTTTAAAAAACAACGTCCGTTGTTCGCCGGGTTCACCTTTAAAACGCGTGTAAGGTTCAATTATAAATTGCACCCCTTTGGCTGCCAATCGCTTAGCAAACACATCAAAATCATCCCACGGAATAATAGCTCCAAAATGTGGAACAGGAACAGCTTTTCCGTCTACGGGGTTTGTCTCAGTTGCTCCAATGTGTCCAGGCAACTCATGAATCACAAACTGATGACCAAAAAAATTGTAATCGACCCATTTAGTTGAACTTCGCCCCTCTTCCAGCCCAAGTACTTCTGTATAAAATTGGCGGTTTTTCGCCAAATCATTAACCGGAATAGCCAAATGAAACAAAGCCTTTATCATAATTCATTTTTTTATAAATGTAAGAATTGCGGATATTGCTACCAACTTAAACTGTACTTTTTGTACTTATGTTTGCCGTGTTAAAAAATAGTTAGGACGCAAAAACCATCCGTTCGGATATGGGAATGTCTATTTCGGAGATATTTTTTTTGTAGACATCAAAATCTACTTAAGTTTATGAACGAACGCAAAAGTGAAACCCTTAACTGATTGATATAAAACAGGGTATAAATACGCTTGATCGTAAACTTTTTAATATTCAACTTTGCATTGTAGAATAACAACAGTATGATGAACATAATAAATCTGAACGTTCAATGATCCACCCAAAGACCATTGAAATTTTACCCTGAAAACGAAGCAGAGCATAGCTTTGTAAGTTTAAACGCCTAAAGCGTATGGGGGTATACACTGAGGTATTATTGTTTTTTTTAATCTATTTTTGAGCATGACAACGTTTAACATAACCCAAAATATGAAAACACCATCTATCCGAATGCTCGGCTGGCTAGTCATATTTACCTTCTCAATAACGGCATGTAAAAAACCACCGGTTGAAACCGAAAATGATGCGCTTGAATTACCACCAAAAACACAAGAAGGTAAACACACCTTTGGCTGCCGTCTTGACGGTGAGGTGTTTGTGGCGGGGCTCGATAATGCAAACCCTTTAGGAACTATACCAATTGCCGTTGTGTATACAGAAAGTTCCAAGTCGTTGATTTTAGGAGGGAAAAGAGAAAGAGATAACGGTGCTACCGAAAGGGTTAGCATCAGAACAATTATAGAAAATGGTCCGGGGACATACCCTATGTCTTTTTCCACTGACGAGTACATTGGTTATGGAGGCGTAGGAGACATTATTGGCTGTGGATTTTACCACGACTTAGAGAATAAAGGGAGCGTAACAATCACACATCTTGACACCATTAAAAATACGGTATCCGGCACTTTTGCCATGGAACTCATTAACCCCGATTGCTCAGAAAAGCAAACCATGAGCGTTACAGACGGGCGCTTTGATGTGCGCTACTAAATAAGCCGTATGAAACAGAATTTATTTTTATACATGACAACGTTTAACATAACTCAAAATATGAAAATACTATCTATCCGAATGCTGGGCTGGCTAGTGATATTTGCATTCTCAGTAACCGCTTGTAAAAAGCCACCGGTTGAAACCGAAAATGATACGCTTGAATTACCACCAAAAACACAAGAAGGTAAACACACCTTTGGCTGCCGTCTTGACGGTGAGGTATTTGTGGCGGGACTCGATAATGTAAATCCTTTGGGTAATATTCCGTTAATTGTAAACTATGACATTCCTAATGATTATCTTCTCGTTCAAGGTCAACGTGAGCGTGATAATGGCGCTACTGAACGTGTTACTATTCGTGTTTTAATTCCTGATGGTGTAGGCACGTATAAGATGTACTTTGAAACTGATGAATTTACGGGCTACGGAGGCGTGGGAGACATTATTGGCTGTGGATTTTACCACGACTTAGAGAATAAAGGAAGCGTAACAATCACACACCTTGACACCATTAAAAATACAGTATCCGGCACTTTTGCCATGGAACTCATTAACCCAGATTGCTCAGAAAAACAAACCATGAGCATCACAGACGGGCGCTTTGATGTGCGCTATTAAAAAAGACGTATGAAACATCTATCTTTTTGTATGACATTGTTTAACATAACCCAAAATATGAAAACACCATCTATCCGAATGCTGGGCTGGCTAGTGATACTCGCATTCTCAGTAACCGCTTGTAAAAAACCGCAGGTTGAGCCCGAAAATGATAGTATTGAATTGCCTCCAAAAACACAGGAAGGTAAACACACCTTTGGCTGTCGTATTGACGGTGAGGTTTTTGTGGCGGGGCTCGATAATGCAAACCCTTTAGGAGCAATACCGATTGCTGTGGTTTATAATCCTGATTCCAAATATTTGGCTGTTGGTGGTAAAAGAAAACTTGATAATGGTTCAATTGAGAGGGTCAGTGTTAAAATATATGCATCCGAAGGAGTTGGTCTATACGAGATGTATTTTACTTCAGAAGGATATATTGGCTATAACGGTATTGGCAGTTCTATTCCTTGCGATTATTACCATGATTTAGAGAATAAAGGGAGCGTGACAGTTACGCATCTTGACACCATTAAAAATACAGTATCTGGCACTTTTGCCATGGAACTCATTAACCCCGATTGCTCAGAAAAACAAACCATGAGCATCACAGACGGGCGCTTTGATGTGCGCTATTAAAAAAAAGTCGTATGAAACATCTATCTTTACGTATGACATTGTTTAACATAACCCAAAATATGAAAACACCATCTATCCGAATGCTGGGCTGGCTAGCCATAATCGCATTCTCAGTAACCGCTTGTAAAAAACCACCGACTGAACCCGAAAATGATACGCTTGAATTACCACCAAAAACACAAGAAGGTAAACACACCTTTGGCTGCCGTCTTGACGGTGAGGTATTTGTAGCACAAGTGAATGCCAATCCGCTTGGAACTGTTGCAATAAGTGTAACCTACAAGAAAAGTAACGGTTATTTCGTTCTTGGAGGAACCTATCAACTATCTAATGGAGATTATGAAAAAGTAACTTTAAGAACTTATATTCCAAAAGGTAATGGAACATATGACATGTATTTTACTTCTGATGAGTTTATCGGTTATCAAGTGGTGGGTGAAACTTATGCTTGCGATTATTATCACGACTTAGACAATAAAGGAAATGTCACAATCACACACCTTGACACCATTAAAAATACAGTATCCGGCACTTTTGCCATGGAACTCATTAACCCAGATTGCTCAGAAAAACAAACCATGAGCATCACAGACGGGCGCTTTGATGTGCGCTATTAAAAAAAAGTCGTATGAAACATCTATCTTTACGTATGACATTGTTTAACATAACCCAAAATATGAAAACACCATCTATCCGAATGCTGGGCTGGCTAGCGATATTTGCATTCTCAGTAACCGCTTGTAAAAAACCGCAGGTTGAGCCCGAAAATGATAGTATTGAATTGCCTCCAAAAACGCAAGAAGGTAAACACACCTTTGGCTGTCTTCTTGATGGTGAGGTATTTGTGGCAGGGTACGAAAATGTAAATCCATTGGGAAGTATTCCATTAATTGTTAAATATAATGAGAGTAGTACCTATTTAGCCATACAAGGTAAACGTAGGTCTGAGAATGACGCTATTGAACGAGTAAGTATTAAAATATATGCGCCCGAAGGTGTTGGCACCTATAATATGTTTTTTACCACTGACGAATACGTAGGATACGGAGGAGTAGGAGACGTTATTGGCTGTGGATTTTACCACGACTTAGACAATAAAGGAAATGTCACAATCACACATCTTGACACCATTAAAAATACAGTATCCGGCACTTTTGCCATGGAACTCATTAACCCCGATTGCTCAGAAAAACAAACCTTGAGCATCACAGACGGGCGCTTTGATGTGCGCTATTAAAAAAAGTCGTATGAAACATCTATCTTTACGTATGACATTGTTTAACATAACCCAAAATATGAAAACACCATCTATCCGAATGCTGGGCTGGCTAGCCATAATCGCATTCTCAATAACCGCTTGTAAAAAACCACCGGTTGAACCCGAAAGTGATACGCTTGAATTACCACCAAAAACGCAAGAAGGTAAACACACCTTTGGCTGTCTTCTTGATGGCGAGGTATTTGTTGCAGGGCTCGACAATGCAAATCCTTTAGGAACAATACCACTAGGCGTTAATTATGACGCACCAAATGATTATTTAATAGTTCAAGGTAAACGTGAGCGAAGTAATGGAGCTATTGAACGTGTTACTATTCGGGTCTTAATTCCTGATGGTATAAATACCTATGAGATGTACTTTGAAACAGATGAATTTACAGGCTATGGAGGAGTGGGAGACGTCATTGGCTGCGGATTTTACCATGACCTTGACAATAAAGGAAGCGTGACAATCACGCATCTTGACACCATTAAAAACACAGTATCCGGCACTTTTGCCATGGAGCTCATTAACCCCGATTGCGAAGAAAAACAAACTATGAGCGTTACAGACGGACGCTTTGATGTAAGGTACTAACAACAAATTTTTTAACCTAAAACTTATTATGAAACGTATGACACATTTGTGCATAGGATTAGGATTCCTATGTACCACCGCCTATGGGCAAATCACAATAGAAACAGTCGCAGCAAGCGACACAACAAATACTAATTATGTTCAAACTATGGAAGATGTCTTCGAAAATGTTGACCTCTCTTTGGTTCCTTCCGGCACGTTATATGAGCGCGGAATAAGCTACATTGATTTTTCATCCTTTACCGGAAGTTCAGATAGTGTGAGAAGTCATATATTTTCATTCTCGTTAGCGTATGCCAGTTTAACCACCATGACGGTGGATAGCTCTATTGTTCTGCCCGACCCTATCACCTATCGCAGCGCACTTGATACAATTACCAGCGAGTCAGCTGTTATTCTGCTCGCAGCGCTACACCGTGAATATCATACAGTATCAGAAACCGCCATTGACGATAGCTTATTCACCGTGAGTGGGCAAAATTTAGCAGATGTACCCGGGCGAACCGAAAGCGCTTATGTTAAGCATGAGGTGTTTATGATTGCTCCTGCCGTTGATTATGTAAATAGCAATAATTGCAAATTAAGACTGGACAGTAGTCTTTTCTTTTCCAACACAGGTAAAACCATTGCAAGTATTGAACTTTCGACCACAGGTGGTTCAAGTTACCAAAATATGACATTGGGGGGCGATATTACCATTGGTTCTCTTAGTGGTGGCACAACCACCGTGACAATTCGCATGACGTACACAGATGCCTCAGTCTACTATTCAAGTTTTGACATCCGCATGAAAGCAAGCAGCTTTACAGGAGAACTTGATACCATTCCAGACTTTACGCACCATATCGACGCCTTATATTCAGCTAATCCGTGGGATGGGGTGAATGGAGGTGACATTAACGTTTACCTTGCCTGTGGCCATGACCGCATTGAAAAGCCCTTTATTTGGGCGGAAGCCTATAACCCAGAGGTGGGTGCTATTCCTGCAGGCTTAAGTCCATCTGATATCATAGAGCGATTGAGCAATGAACAAACTATTCTTTTTGGAGATGAGCGCAATCTTTTGCAGTACCTCCGTGACAACGGCTACGACATTATTATTCTTGACTATGATAAAGGAGGAGACTATCTCCCGCGCACATCTGAATTTATAAAAGAAGCCCTTCGCTGGATTAATACTCAAAAACACTCAGCGGGGAGTAATGCTGAGAATGTTGTTATTGGGCAAAGTATGGGTGGTGTATGTACATCACTTGCGCTTAAAGAAATGGAAATAGCGGATGAAGATCATGAAGTAGGTCAGTTTATTGTTTTTGACAGCCCTATCATGGGTGCCAATATTCCACTTTCAGCCCAAGCATGTTTGCTAGATATGGCAACGCTATGGGTTAACCATCCCTCTCCTCTTAAACCGCCCGCATTTTTATTTCAATATGTATCTATTATTGAAGATATTGTTGACATTCTCTATCTACCTGCAACACGCACTATGATAGCGTTTCAATGTGATGATATTTATATTGGAGGTTTTCCAGCTCCTTTTGTATTTCAAAACTTATTTGGCAAAAGTACCAATAGTCGGTACAACACCTTTTATACCAACCTCCATACAACGCTTGGCGGCATGCCTAACAATTGCGACATTTTAACAATTACCAACGGGTCACGCTTTGGCGCACTGGGCAAGCAGCCTTACGAAGCAGGAGAACTTGTCGTCCAATCACAGATTGATAATTTTGTTGTTGCCTCGCTCATTAGCGGATGGCTTTCAAATGCGGTACTTGGTACAGATTTAAGTCTTTTTGAGGCGGATGAAGTCTACGGGGGTCAAGGGATGCTTCTGTGGCAATCTGGATTTTACGTAGAAACCAATACGCGACTGTACGCTATGAAAAATGAGCCAGACTTTACCTATTATAAAAACTCAATCTTCGTTTCATGGGACATACTTGATATACCCATTATTTTTCATACAAATCAAGCTAAAACAACAGGGGGAATTGAAATAGATCATGCACCCGGTGGCTTTTTTGGAATTGAGAATCAAGGAATTATTTTAGACGAAGCAACACTAGGCCCCCTAATGCCTCAGGTATTTAAAATGCAAACGTGGTGTTTTACACCAACGGGGAGTGTGCTTAACGACCATGGTCCGTATGGTGAAACATGGATGGATGACCCTATGCGTTCGTATGCTGATGTGGAGGATAACCTTGATGACGGTTATTTAAGAGGGGTTAAAAGTTATTTGAGTAATTCAGAAACACCCGACTTCGGCACAGAAACGGAATACAATAATACCGCCCATACGTGGTTTACAAATCAAAATACGCGCTATGTTTTATATCACCTTGTAGGAACCGACATTATAAATGGCGAAACAAACCTCACAACAGGTGAAGTATTTAATTATGGTGCTTCTGATATAGATGATGACACCGATTTTGAAAGTTCGCTACCGGTTCGTACAAGCTCTGTACTCAATCATTCGTTGGATGTTACGGACGCTTTATTAGGCGTTAATACCAATACTGTAATTGGTAAAACACCCTCTCCCTATTTTCCAGAAATTTTAGGCAATGCACAAGGGTTAAGTCATTTTCTGCTGCATATTGGCGAGCAATGTGATGCAGATGACCCGGTAGTGCTGACCCTTAATAATGATGGAGATATGGTATTAGGGGATGGTGCAACGCGCAATGCCTCAGTCATCATTCAAGACGGACATACCATCCATATTCAGGATGGTGGTGTGCTTCGTGTACGCAAGGGAAGCACGTTAAAGTTAATGAATGGCGCAACCCTTATCGTTGACGACGGAGCAACCCTTATTATTGAAGACGAAGGAAATCTCATTACCGAAATAGGCTCTACCATAGAGTATTTTGAAGGAGCTGAAACGCAATTAAACGGGCACAGTGCTAATATGAGTTTAGGAGGAATACTTCATTTAAATGAAAATGCAGACTTTCATCCTACGCATGTTGGGGTATCAAGCGGTAATATAGTTGTGCGCAACCCTGATGGGTTAATAGATGCAGAACCAGGAAGTCGTTTTACCCTAATTGGCGATAACGCGCTTGACCCACTGCTGACGATTTATGAAGGAGCACGGTTACTTGCACCAGCGGACTTAGAATTACTAAGTATTTCACACTGTGCTGTTGCCATTCGCACCTTGGATTATTATCCGATCCAATCATTTGCGCCTTTTCATTCATTCGGTACAACTTATTCACTCCAATCAAACCTAACGGAACTTAATTTTAAGGCACAGATTAGGCTTCATAATAATTCGCACATTTCAAATAGTTCATTTGACAATATTATTCTTCATGCTGAAGAAGTAACACCTACTGATGGCGTATTCTTGCGTATTCATAGTACAGATTTTACAGCCGACTACGAAAAAAGTCTCGTCATGTGTAAAATTTTAGGTGGAAACGTGAATATGAGATTTTGTAATTTCCATGACTTTGAAGGAGCTGCACTTTCCATGGATGATGCTACGCGTAGTTCAGTAATTGAATACACCACATTTGAGCCGGACAATGGAGACTATTCGCTTTGTATCGCAGACCGATCTTCAACAGAAACGACTGTTCGTTATTCTACATTCAGTAATTCACGTGGTGGAGTTGCCAAACGAACGGGGAAACTAACCTTAAAATGTAACATTTTCAACAATATGGGGCGCTCAGGTGTGTTTGTCGGAAGCGGAGCCTATTTGGATATGGCTTCTACCAGTAATGCGGGCTACAACGTGTTTAATAATATGGATGAATACAATGTAGACGCAATCAACGCGCAGTCTATGCTTTTCAGAAACGGTTATAACTATTTTGATGAGGTAAGCGGGGCTCCAACCATACATGGAACACTCCAAATTGGCGCCTATGTAACCACCTATCTTTTAGGACAGAAAAACCGTTGGAACGTTTCTAATTTAGAACCAGATGCAACTAAGTTTGATCTTGAAAATGTTGAAACCGGAAACACTATTATTATGTATGCCGCCAATCCAGAGAATGCAAACTGTGGTGTAAAAGACCCTTCAGAACCTGTTGTAGATGGTGGAGGAGCGGGAACATTCCTTCCTGTTATTTCATTTAGCGGAACAACCGAAGTACTGCGCCTGGACTCTGCTATCTCCTTTGCACAAGAAAAAACAAAATTATGGGATGAAACAGGGAGCGATTTAGTTGCTTTGGAACGATTTCATGACATTTTAACTTATCCCTATTCTGCACAAGACTTAAGCAATGACACCACCCTATGGTACCGCGATTACGCCTATCAAATTATGAAAAGCACACTGTACAACGCATTGGGAGATAGCACCATTCGACACGAACATAACAATGGGCAGTTTAGTACAGAGGTTGATTATTATGTTGATGTACTCAATGAATTAACCAAAGATTCATTAGCGGTGAGCCATACCGCTTACCAACGCCGTTTTGCTTATGAGCTTGATAAAGCCCAACTTTTTAGAAGTTTTGGTCACACAGCCACCGCTTTGGCCATACTTGATAACATTGATTGGTGTGATCTTGATGCACCCGAACAGCAAAGCCTGAATGAATGGCGTTTTGCCTATCAAGAAGCACATACAAAACAATTAATAGGCATGGATGCATATCTGCGTGACACCGTGTACACTGATTCTTCTTTATTTGAAAAACCCCTCGACCGTATCATTGATACAATTTCGTTTGGGTCAACCATTACGAGTATGACCTCAGTACAATACCGCGGGTGCGCGCCAAGTTCTCAGAGTCATACCACAGAGAATAACAATCAACCGGAAACGTTGATTGAACGAGCCCTTGCATCATTGCGTGTTTATCCGAATCCAACACAGGGTATGGCACGTATTGAATTTACCCTGCCCGGTGCTTCAAACGGTGAGTTAATCGTGCATAGTCTTGATGGAAAACGAATACTGAGTATGCCCCTTTCTTCGGGTCAAAACACCCATATCATTGACCTTACTTTTGCACAATGCGGAACCTATCTCTACACGTTGATGATTGACGGCGCACCTGCGCATCATGGTAAGTTGGTAAAGCATTAAAACTTGTTTTTTTAGATTAAACAAGGTGGTTGGCGCTATTCGTCAGCCACCTTTTTTGTTTTGAATTATGAAACCAACGCACTGCCGGACTCATTTTTCTTTGCTAAAAATGCGAGCTGTCGTTACCAAAAACAAATTGCACCACTTCCAGGCATGATTTTTTCTATCTTCGCATAAAATAAAATACATTATGCTAAGCCGAATTACCACTTTATCGTTTTTATCGTTTTTACTTTTTTCATGCGGAACACGCAAAAATGAACAGACAACAGAAGTTGAACCTGCAATAGAAACCGCAACGGACAAAGGAGAAGAAGAAAAAGAACCAGAAGGCACTGTGCTGATTGTAAACAGTTACCAGGGCGAGCGACAAGGTGACCCTGAACGAAAACTGTATTTACTTACACAAGAGGGCAATAAAAGCAATGGCCAATGGGAATACAATTACACGGCTATTGAGGGGTTTGATTACGAACCCGGCTACGTTTACAAAATACGCGTTGTTTCAGTAATGGATCAGGGAATGCCGCAGCCAAAACTGGTGGAGCAATACAGTAAAGAAATTGATAAAAATTACTTTCGACTACACAATATATGGGCATTAACACATTTAGACGGAAAAGAAATAGAGGTGGTGGATAAACGCCCAAACTTAGAAATTAACTTAACAAGTATGAAGGTTTCTGGCAGTGGAACATGCAATCAGCTTTTTGGTAAAGTAGAAATGTACACCGCAGCCGAATTGGTTTTTGGTCCAATGGGGTCAACTAAAAAAATGTGTGACCAACTGACATTAGAAAAAGCATTTTTAAGCGGATTAAGTGCCACTCGTTATTACCGTATTTCTGAAGGTTTTTTAACCTTAATGGATGAAAACAAGACCGAAGTTGTACGTTTAAAAAATGTTGATTAACCACAAGTAGGGGTTCACTACATTTAAGTCGACTAAACAAAAAGACGACGGATGATAAATTTTAAGCGTTATTGTTTAACAATTTTTGGATTTTTAGTGCTGTTCAGCTGTAAAAAAACCGACGAACAGCCATTAACCCTTGCTGCACCAAGCAATCCGAATTTAACGTATTTTGGTTATACATTAATTGATGTTGGTTGGGATAACCCGACGGACAAAACGGACAAAGTAAATTATGCAGATGAAATTGCGCCGTTCGCTAATTTAGCCGATATTCTGGTGCTAACACCTAGTGACGATATACGCGACAGGCTGAGCTACATGAATGAGCTGGAATTAAAGGCACTTATCCACATCAATGAACTATTTTTTGAAATTACGGGAGAAACTGATACAAAAAGTGGTGTAGACTATGGTTTGCGTAGTGATTATATGCTGCGTTGGGACACGTTTATTGCTACCAATAATTTTACAACAGATTATGCGCAGTTAGCCGGTTTTTATTTGGGTGAAGAACCCTTTTGGAATTCAATTTCTGCAGATGAGTTAACCTTGGCTAGCGATTACATTAAAGCGACTGTTCCAGCAGTACCTATTTTAATTGTAGAAGCCTACCCGTCTATTGATGAACTTGTTGTACCCGTCTCTGCCGACTGGGTGGGGTTTGACCATTATTTTATAGGAAAACCTTCTGAAAATGAGACCTACCTTTCAGAATTAAAAACACTAAAAAGCAAACTTACCCCGACGCAAAACATACTATTGGTGTTGGATGCGCACTATATTTCTTTTGCACACGGTAGCTCCGGTATTTCATTGAAAGAAATGGATGTTGTGGCTAAAAGTTATTATGATTTAGCCAACAGCGACAATCAAATTATTGGAATGATTGGTTACCATTGGCCGAGCGGTTTTGAGTTTAAATCAGCAACGGGTGCGCGCCATTTTCCAGAAGGTGTACTGAACCTGCATAAAGAAATGGGCAAAAAAATAACGGGTAAATAATGAAAAAACGCTTTTTATTTTCGTTGCTTATAACCGTTGTTTTTACCTTCACCGTAAAATCACAAAACGCCAACCGCGGCAACTTATTTTTGCACGGCGGCTCAGTTGCGTTGTATTCAACAGCTTCTGTAGGTTATGAAGCACCCAATTTTTTAAAGCGAGACAACCATTATTTTACTGCTGTTGGCAGTGTGGGTTTGTGGAATGCTATACTTTTTGGAAGTAATAGTGGTTTTCAAACAAAGGCGGGGCTAATGTACTTAAGCGGAGCGGGTAATAATCATTTTGAATTTCAAGGCGGATTAACCCTTCATTTTGACGAAAGTTTAGACCAACCAACGCCTGTTCTTGTTGTTACATTACCTTATTTATTTTTAGGTTATCGGTATCAAAATTATGACGGACGTTTTTTCTTTAAAGCAGGATTAGGCTTACTGGAGTTGGTTCAACTTGGTGTTGGTATTAAACTTTAAAGCCCCTTGTTAAAAATTAATCGTTTGAAATAATGAAAAATTGCAGATTTTAATCTTATTTTTGCCAAAAAAATTAAGAAGCATGTCTATCGAACAATTATTTGAAACCGGAGAACGCAAGCAAGACAGAAGTCATTTTAGAAACATGGTGTTGATTGCCAAAGCAGACGGCGTTATTTCTGATGAAGAAGTAGCTCTTTTGCACAAAATGGGTCAAAAAATTAGCTTAAGCAGTGCGCAAGTTGATGAAATTATCGAAAATCCAGAAAAACTTTCTATTAACCCACCTTCTGACCGTGCAGAGCGTTTTGAACAAATGATTGAGCTTATTAATATGGTAAACATTGATGGACGTATTGATGTTACAGAAATGAACGTATTAGAAAAAGTGGCTGTAGGCATTGGTTATAAGAGTTTAGATGACGTAGATGTTGAAAGCATTTTAGCATTATTAGTTCGCGGAGAAGATACCGATACGATAATTGACGAATTGTTATAAAAAACAGTTATTCACATAGATTTGACAAAAAACGCATCCAACATCCGGATGCGTTTTTTTTGCCCTCAACTTAAAATTCACGCGATAAATCAAAACAACTCATCCCCTCGCCTGTTTGTAGATTAGTGTTAATTTTGAAAATGCGCCAATAACGGACCATGAAGTTTGACCAACAAAGTAGTAAAGACCTGGAATTTGACGTAGTTTGTGAACTATTGTCCACTTTTTGTAAATCTCAAAAAGCAAAAAATAATGCGCTTAATATCCAGTTTTTTGCCACGCCAGAATTGCTGAACCATGAACTGGATTTATTGCAGGAAATTCAAGCGATTCACAATGATCCGCGGGTGAGTTTTCCGCACCCCAATGCAGAAGATATAGACAATGCCCTTAAAATTTTAAGGATTGAAAATGGCGTACTTATTTTACAGGAATTACTAAAGGTTTATGCCCTGTGCAAAGGCACCAAACAACTAATCGACTTTGCCAAATCATATAAAAATGATGCCCCGTTAATTTTTGAAGCGTGTAGCCATATTACAGGTATTACAGAGGTGTTGAATATTATTACCGCCGTACTCGACATTAAGCAGTTGGACATTAAAGATGATGCGACCAAACGTTTATTTGACATTCGCAAACGCCAAAAAGTAAACCGGGTAGAAATTAATAAAAACTTTGATAAAGTATTACGCCGCTGCAAGCAAGACGAACTTTTGGGTGAATCTGAAGAAACATTTATAGAAAACAGGCGATTACTCGCGGTGCTTTCACAATATAAAAAGCGCGTTCCTGGCAAAATGTATGGCGTTAGCGCAAAAGGCACTTTCACCTATATCGAACCGGAAGAGAATGTACAGTTAAACAAAGCGCAAGAACAATTGCGCATGGATGAAAGCAACGAAATTTTTTCGATTTTAGAGCAAGTTAGCTATCAGCTACGTGCTGAAAAAAATCACCTAAAAGCATTTCAGCGTTTATTGGTTCGGTTTGATTTGCTAAATGCCAAGGTGCTGTTTGCCGCCAGTTATGACGGGGTGCGACCTGCGTTGTACAAAACCAAAAAAATGCATTGGAAGGCGGCAAAACATCCGTTACTGTACATTAAAAATAGCACGGCTAACTTACCCACAATAGGCCAGGAAATAGAATTGAGTGCAACCAACCGTTTTTTAGTTATTTCAGGACCAAATGCGGGAGGAAAATCCATTACGTTAAAAACAGTTGGTTTATTACAAATGATGTTTCAATGCGGCTTATTTTTATCGGTTGATGCGGATAGCAGTTGCTGTTGGTTTAATCAAGTTTTGTCTGACATTGGCGACAATCAATCCATAGAAAACCAATTGAGTACATACAGTTACCGGCTAAACCGAATGAATTATTTTTTGCAGCACGCAGATAACAATACGTTATTGTTGTTAGATGAATTTGGCAGTGGTTATGACCCCGAGTTAGGCGGGGCATTGGCAGAAGTTTTTTATGAAGAATTGTATGCGCGGTCTACCTACGCGGTGATTACCACCCATTACACCAATATTAAAATTTTAACTGCAGCGTTGGATGAGGCCACTAATGCCTGTATGTTGTTTGACACTAAAAAGTTAGCCCCGTTGTACATCTTGTCGGTTGGGCAACCGGGTTCGTCTTTCACGTTTGAAGTGGCACAGCACAATGGCATATCGTTGGAAATCATTGAGAAAGCCAAAATGAAAGTGTCCGAACAGAAATTAAAGGTAGATGCCCTTACAGTCGCGCTTCAAAAAGAGAAATCTAAATTCAAAAAAATAAATACAGAGCAGTATAAATCGCAACACAAAGCGCAGCGCGCTGCCAGAGAATACAACGATAAGTTGGATAAACTACAAGACAAATCAGACCGTATTAATTTGTACATAGAACAGCAAAATAAGTTTGTAACCGTTGGCAAAAAGTTTTTTGATATTTTGGGTAAATTCAAGCATCATAAAACCAATAAAGCAACAGTAGAAGCATTGAAAAAGCTGGCGTCTATAGAAAAAAATAAATTGCTGGAACAAACCAAACCGGTGGTGCTTCAAAAAAACTTAAAATCACCCGAACTACCAAAAGAAAAAGATAAATTGCCCGAGCCTAGCCCGGCTGAAATAGCGGCAGCAAAAAAAGCAGAACTGGAAAAATTGCAAAAATCGCTTAAAATTGGGGATAAAGTGAAACTTAAAAACCAAAGTAAAGCAGGAACGTTGTTAGAAATGGAGGGAAAAAAACTAACCGTTCAACTTGGTAATTTTATTGTAAAAACGACACTTTCAGAATTAGAAAACTAAAAAAAATAGTTATTAATTGATTGAACGATTTACTTTTGTGACTTGTGCACCAACTTATGCGTTATTTTTCTCATAACATCCAATGGCGTAAATGGGTAGGTTTAACCTTTTTTACCTGCTTATTAAATGTTTGTTTCCATAAAAAGTGTTACGCTCAGGAGGAAAATCATATTCGAAAAAAGTTTGAAATAAAAGGGAGCATTTCACCAAAATCTGTAGTGGCAAGTAACAATGGTCTTTTTGCCGCTCAAAATATGATGTACCGTCACACCGTTACACTATACAATCAAAAGGGCAGGCAATTAGCTAAAATTCCAGATGCCGTGCGCCTAAACGATTTTGGAATTACCAAATACGGCAACACCAAATTTAAAGGTGCCCCCGTGGAAGGTGTGTTTACAAATAACGGTGCTTTTTTATGGGTTTCTAACTATCACATGTCGGGCAAGGGGTTTAACAATCACGGTTGTGACCAGTGTATTGGTAAAGCATACGACAATAGTTTTTTATACAAAATTAATACGTCTACCTTTAACATTGAAAATGTGATAGAGGTTGGTGCTGTGCCAAAATTTATGGCTGTTAGTGCAGATGAAACACGTTTAATCGTTTCTAACTGGGTCAGCTCTGATATTTCTATCATTGACCTAACCACAGAAACGGTATTAAAAAATGTAACTGTTGGCGCACATCCGCGTGGTGTTGCCATTACTCAAGACACAAAAAAAGCGTATGTCACCATTATGGGGTCAACTAAGATTGCAGTGGTAGACTTAACGAATTACACGGTAAATTACATCACAAATGTGGGCAAAGCACCCCGTTCGCTCATTTTAGCAGACAATGATTCTACGTTGTACGTTTCGCTTAATGCCAGTAATTCTATTCTAAAATACAACTGCTATACTACCGAAAAAATAAGTTGCAAAACCCCTTCTGGTCCTCGCAGCATGACGTTAGACCCTTCTGAAAATTACTTGTATGTGGTAAATTATTTTGACAACACTTTTTCGAAAATAAATACAGATTCAATGCTGTTGAAAACAACGGTTACAACAAATGCTAAGCCCATTGGAATATGCGCAAATTGGAAAACAGCCGAGATTTGGGTAGCGTGCTATTCTGGCACAATTGAGGTGTTTAAAGATTTTGATTTAGATCAGCACCTGTATCCAGAAGATTGGTTCGGAATTGATTTGGCTCTTTTTAATTTTGATGCTTTCGTCAGCACTACGATCGGCACTAATTCGGCTAAGGTCACCAAAAAAGCAAATACGTTAGACACCAGTCGAATTGAGTTACTAACTGCCGAAACGGATACGCCGAATAATATAATCACACTTGCCACAACAGAAGAGTATCAAACCGATATTGCTACCGTTACACCCAAAACCAAAAACACCGCTATTAAACGGCATACAAAACCAACAACGACTTGTAATTATTACATTATAGTTGGTGCTTTTTCAATTCCGGAAAATGCCGAAAACAAAAAAAATGAATTACTTGAAAAAGGATACAATGCTGTTACATTAAAAGGCAGTAAATTAACCTATGTTTCTGCTGATTGCGCTTTTACTGAAACAAACGCTGAAACAAAAAAACAGGCGATTAAAACTAACCTTGCTGGTGCAGAAAGTGCCTGGGTTTTGGAGCGCTAGTTAATTTGTTAAGAGCCTAAGCTCTTTGGGTTAACCTAATAATAAATGTCTTATTCTAAACTTTTATTTTCAATCGGTTTCAAATTATTAAACCGCATGTTAGAGCCGGGTTACAATAAGTTTGAGAAAACGATAAATAACGTCGGTAAACAAAAAACCTTGTCCCAAAAAAGGAACAAGGTTATTGAAATATTTTAATTCAAAAAATCTATAAAAATGATACTTTGCCGGAGTTTACATCATAAACTGCACCTACAATTTTAATTTCTCCATTGCTTTCCATTTCTTTTAAAATTGGGCTTTCATTGCGCAATCGCTCTATAGATAATTCTATATTTTTAACGTTCACTTTTTCAATAAACGCATCCGTCACTTCGCCGTCTTTTTCTACAGCACTTACCGCTGGCTGAATTTTGGCTAATAAACTGGTTATATTGCCAAGTTCCACGCTTTTGCAAGCTGCTGTTACGGCTCCACACTTGGTATGCCCCATTACCACCACAATTTTAGACCCCGCAACCTTGCAGCCATATTCTATCGAACCTAAAACGTCTTCATTAACAACATTACCCGCTAACCGCGCGCTAAATGTATCGCCAATTCCCAAATCAAAAACATGCTCAACCGGCACGCGTGAATCAATACAACTTAGAATAACTGAAAAAGGGTATTGTCCTTTACTTGTAATGTCTACTTGTTCATTTAAATCACGTTTTCCATTTTTTTTATGTCTAAAACGCTCATTCCCGTCTTTTAGTAATTGCAATGCCTTACTTGGGGTAATATTATCTTGTAGTTCTTTCGTTAACGTTTCCATTTTATTCGTTGTAATTAATTAAAGTTAAGTTTTGCCATTTGCGCTTCGTCAAAGCCGATAAATTCTAATTCTATATCTCTGGACTTGGCATTGTCTCTAAAATCGTGTAACATGTCAAAAATATCATAATCAATAAATTTTGCTTTATGACCATCAATAATAACGTGGGTGCCGTCACTGATTTCCACTAATTTTTTATTCAAGTGCCCTTTATTAAAAAAGGATACCACTTGCCCAAATTCAATTACAATCTTATCACGCGTTCCTTCAGATTCCTCTATAAACTTAGAGTACAACCCATTTTCCATACTGCGTCTGATAATGAAAAACACGGATAACACCAAACCAATAGCAATTCCCACTAACAAGTTTGTAAACACAATAAACAGTATTGTTACGATAAACGGAGTAAATTGGCTCCAGCCATTAGTGTAAACCTCTTTAAACACCTTAACGCTGGCTAATTTATAACCAACGAGCAGTAAAATAGCCGCCAGACATGAAAGTGGAATTGTGTTTAACAATGAAGGTAACGCCAATACAAAAATGGCTAAAAATATACCGTGAAAAATAGCTGACATTTTTGTCTGTCCGCCACTGTCAATATTTGCAGAACTACGCACAATAACCTGCGTTACCGGTAATCCACCAATTAAAGAAGAAACAACGTTACCTGAACCCTGGGCTAACAATTCGCGGTTAGTTGGTGTGAAACGCTTTCTTGGATCTAGCTTATCAGTAGCCTCTACGCATAAAAGGGTTTCTAAACTTGCTACAAGTGCCATAATAACACCAATCACATAAATTCGAGGGTTAGACAAAACACCCCAATCTGGAAAAGTGACTAATCCTAAATACGGTAAACTCGTATCTGCCGATTTGATGTTAACCAGGTGGTTATTTTGGTAAACGGCATCATTTACTGTGGCTGTTTCATTCATTAATCCCAATGTTGGTACATAACTTAAAAACAATTGGTTGATTAAAACAGCAACAACTACCGCCACTAAAGGCCCTGGAACAAGGCTTAATACCTTGTTTTTTTTCATGAATTTTTGCTGAAATAAAATTAATATTAAAACAGACACAACAGCAATAATTACCGCACCTATTGTGGGGTTAGTAAAAGCATACCCAATTTCAGAAAAAGTAGTGTGCCCGTCTGACTGAAAATAGGCCCAATCGCCCCCCGGGTTTTTATCCCAACCTAAGGCGTGTGGAATTTGCTTTAAAATAAGGGTAACACCAATACCTGCCAACATGCCTTTAATCACTGCCGTTGGAAAATAATAGCCTATGACACCTGCACGCAAAACGCCCAAAATGATTTGGATAACACCTGCAATAAGCCCTGCCACTAAAAAGGCTTGAAAGCCCACCATCATGTCAAAATTTCCATTTGCATCTGTGCCTAATTCTTTAATTGCCTCGGCCACAATTACTGCTAACCCGGCTGCCGGACCGGATACACCTAATGATGAACCACTAATTGCACCAACTAGGATACCTCCAATAATTCCGGCTATAATTCCAGAAAAAAGTGGTGCTCCGGATGCCAATGCGATTCCTAAACAAAGTGGCAACGCCACTAAGAATACAACAATACTGGCAGGTATATCTTTACCGAGATGTTGAAAGGGATTTAATTTTTGATGTTTCATTATTGTTGATTGATTTTTCGTTGAGTCCTCTTCGTCTTATATAAACCTAAAACATTACAGGTTAATCAGAAAAGGATTAATATAAATTGAATTTGATGGCGCTGAGGCCAATTGATCTGACAAAATCAGGTTGCAGGAAAACCCATTCGTACAGTTTTTTAAGCGTGTTCGGGAGGTAAAAAAGGAGCTTCTTCCTCCAATTGGGCATACCCATTTTCTAGCAAAGCACACGTTAAATTATTTTGGTCTCCTTCAATCATAAAATGATGACGGCGAGCGTAAATGCGCATATTTTCATCCGTTTCGTCTTCATCTGCCGTTTCATCTACATCTTCCTCATCCATTAATTCTGCAATAGCCGTATTGCCATCAGAATCGTCAAAACAAGTGGTTAAAACCGGTTGTACCATAAAAACGTGCAGTACAAACAACAGCAATCCCCATACAAAGAAATGATGAAAACAAGTAAGATGCGTTCGGTTTTTGGCTTGCATTAAAATTTGATCGTTTTTTATACGAGAACACCAAAAATAACAAAATAGGCCAACTGAATGCCCAAAATAAGCCATGAATTGATAAAATGCAGTATTTATTATACATCTGAATAATAACTGCACGGCACTAAGCACAAAATGCGGTGTTAGTTGTTATCATTAAAAATGAGTTTATGTTAAATTGGAATGATATCATCAGATTTGCGAATAACGGAGCACCACAACCGGATAAACGCGTTGAAAAAACAGAGGATGAATGGCGCGAAATTTTAACCGAAGATCAATTTTTAATTGCGCGCAAAAAACATACAGAGCGTCCCGGTAGCGGAGAATACTGCACATCTCACGAAGCGGGCAAGTACAGTTGCATTTGTTGCGACACGCCCCTTTTTGATTCATCTATAAAGTTTGAATCCGGAACGGGATGGCCGAGCTTTACCCAACCCCTAAAAGAAAATGTAGTGGGCTATATCAAAGATACTTCACACGGTATGGTGCGTGTGGAAGCCATTTGTAATGTTTGTGATGCACATTTAGGACATGTTTTTCCAGATGGGCCGGCTCCAAGCGGGCTGCGGTATTGTATAAATTCTGAATCGCTTCAACTAATCAACCAAAATTAATAAAATGGAAATAGCAACAATAGGTGGCGGCTGCTTTTGGTGTACAGAGGCTGTAATGCAACGGTTAAAAGGCGTAAAATCTGTTGAACCTGGTTATACAGGTGGCACAGTACCCGGCAAACCTACTTACCGCGAAATTTGTTCTGGATTAACCGGACATGCAGAGGTTATTCAAATTGAGTTCGACCCAGATGTGATTAGTTACAAAGAACTGCTTACCGTATTTATGACCACCCATGACCCCACTACGTTAAACCAGCAAGGTGCGGACAAGGGAACACAATACCGGTCAGTTATTTTTTATCATACTAAAGCACAGCGCGAAATTGCTGAAGAAGTGTTAGAAGAGTTGAAACCTCATTTTGACCAGCCCATAGTAACAGAAATAAGCCCTTTGGGTGATTATTACACAGCAGAGACAGAACACCACGCTTACTACAACCGCAACACAGAACAAGGGTACTGCCAAGTCGTTATTTCTCCGAAAATAGCCAAGCTAAAAGGAAATTATGCACATCTATTAATCAACTAACTGAAAGGTATGCTAGTGCGTAACGTCAAACAATTAAAATTAAACCAATGAAAAAAGCAATATGGAACGGGCAAGTAGTTGCCGAAAGCGATAATACAGTTGTGATTGAAGGAAACCATTACTTTCCGCCGAATTCAATTCATCAAGATTTTTTTAAATCTTCTGATTTACATTCTGTTTGCCCGTGGAAAGGCACAGCATCTTACTACACATTAGAGGTAGATGGTAAAACCAATAAGGATGCCGCATGGTATTATCCGGAGACATCTGAATTGGCAAAAAACATTAAAGGGTATGTAGCGTTTTGGAAAGGCGTAACAGTTGAATAATACTTTTTTTAACGATAAAACCATTAATTATACTTTTTAACACTGCGTTAATGCAACCTTGGCTCAATACACTTATTTTTAGCTTAACGTTGTGGGATGCGTAATGCACGAATCCACCATTTAATGAACTCAAAAAAAATTGAAATAGAAAACGGCGACCAACGGCTACATGCCAAATTGGAATTACCCGCCGACGGGAAAATTGTGCAATATGCCCTTTTTGCCCATTGTTTTACGTGCAACAGTGATTTGGGTGTGGTGCGCCACATTAGCCGTGCATTAACACTAGAGGGCATTGCTGTTTTACGGTTTGATTTTACAGGATTAGGCAAGAGCGAAGGAACCTTCGAGGACAGTAACTTTTCAAGCAATGTTTCTGATTTGATTTGCGTGTACAATTACATGGCAAAAGCCTTTGAAGCCCCCGAACTATTAATTGGACATTCATTGGGCGGAACTGCTGTTTTAATGGCCGCGACCCAATTACCAGACATTAAAGCATTGGTTACAATAGGCTCTCCGGCAGATCCTGCACATGTTTGTCAGCTTTTTTCAAAGGATTTACCAACGATTGAAGAAAGTGGTGAGGCTGAAGTGAATATAGGCGGACGTCCGTTTAAAATTAAAAAACAGTTTATTGATGATTTAAGTAATGCACAGTTAACTGAAAAAATTGGAGAACTGCGCAAACCTTATTTAATCATGCACTCGCCACAAGACGCTGTGGTAGCGATTAGCAATGCCGCAAAACTGTACAGTAGCGCACATCACCCAAAAAGTTTCATTTCTTTAGATGGGGCAGATCATTTACTGACGAAAAAAGAAGATGCCATTTATGCCGCAAGCATGATTGGAAATTGGTCTAAACGCTATATTACACAACCCAAAGAAAAACAAAAGCCGTCTACAGAAGATGCAGATATTGTGGCACATTTAGATTTGGAAAATAATTTCACAACAGAAATTTATTCCGCCAAACACCATTTAATTGCAGATGAGCCGCCCAAAATTGGTGGAGATGATATGGGAATGGCACCCTACGAGTTATTAAATGCCGCTCTGGGTGCGTGCACCACTATGACCATTAAGCTATACGCCGAACGCAAAAAATGGGAACTAAATGAGGTATTTGTGTATCTAACACATACAAAAATTGACGGAGAAGCTACTCCAGAACAACCGATACCCTTGAAAATTGATGAATTCACAAAAAAAGTGGTATTAATTGGTAATTTAGATGAGGCACAACGCCAAAAGTTAATAGAAATAGCATCAAAATGCCCCGTGCACCGAACGTTAACACGGGATGTATTGATTAAAACCATACAAGGATAAAAGCGTGAACAACTTATTGAACCGATTTGAAAAAGTAAGAGCCCAAACAGAAAAAATTTGTGCGCCATTGGAAACCGAAGATTATTCGGTGCAGCCCATGGTGGATGTTTCTCCTCCAAAGTGGCACCTGGCGCACTCCACTTGGTTTTTTGAGCAATTTGTACTGTCGCACCATGTTGAAAACTATAAGGTGTTTGATGATGATTTTGCTTACTTGTTTAACAGTTATTACAATAATGTAGGTGAGCGTGTTTTAAGACCTAACCGGGGGTTAATGACACGCCCAACAGTTAAACAAGTGTATGCTTACAGAAAATATGTAACTGAAAAAATGGTTGCTTTTTTGCAAACAACCATTTCTGAAGAAGTGCATCACATTATAGAACTTGGTATTAACCATGAAGAACAGCATCAAGAATTAGTGTGTTATGATATTAAATATATTTTAGGAAACCAGCCTTTTTTTCCGGCGTATCAACCTGCTTTGAAACTTCCAAAAATCGATCAGGAGAATACTTTTATTGACGTAGCGGCAGGTAACTATACAATTGGAAATACGTCTGACGGTTTTGCATTTGACAATGAATTGGGCGTACACACCGTGCATTTAGAAAAATACGCCATCTCAAGCCAATTGGTTACCAATGCTGATTATATGGAGTTCATAGCTGATGGTGGATACAAAAATTTTAATTTTTGGCACGCCGAGGGCTGGGATTTTATTCAAAAAAACAACTTAACTGCCCCGCTGTATTGGCATTTAGTAGATGGAGAATGGCAGTACTATGATTTTACAGGTTTGGTTAACGTAAATCCGGAACTACCTGTGACACATATCAGCTATTATGAAGCGTATGCCTTTGCTGAGTGGAAAGGAATGCGTTTACCCACTGAGTTTGAATGGGAGGTAGCTGCAGATAAATTTAAATGGGGAGCCGTGTGGGAATGGACGGGCAGTGCTTACCTGCCCTACCCTAATTTTACTAAAAAAGAGGGGGCGCTGGGCGAATACAACGGTAAATTTATGGTAAGCCAACACGTTTTAAGAGGCGGGTCTATCGCCACACCTGAAAATCACACAAGAAAAACATACAGAAATTTCTTCCATCCGCAAATGCGTTGGCTTTTCGCTGGAATAAGACTTGCAAAATAAACTATGAATAACCAATTTAAAAATGAGGTAATAGACGGATTATCTCAGTCCCAAAAAAAACTTAGTTCAAAATATTTTTATGATGATGAAGGCAGCCGCATTTTTCAAGAAATCATGAAAATGGATGATTATTATTTGACCAATAAAGAATTGGAAATTTTTACAGAACAAGGAGGCGACATTTACGATTCATTACATTTTAAAATGCCCTTTAATGTCATAGAGCTAGGTGCCGGAGACGGTATTAAAACAGCGCAGCTTATTCGTCACTTATTAGAAAAAAATGCGGCGTTTACTTATACGCCAATTGATATTTCTGCGGAGGCAAATGAAATGTTGTCTAAAAAATTAACAGCCGATTTTCCGCAACTTAAAATTGACCCGCAAACAGGTGATTATTTTGAAGTACTAAAGGATTTTAAAAAGCGCGACCAACCCGTTTTATTATTGTTTATTGGCAGTAATATTGGCAATTACCGCGAAAATGAAGTCAATAATTTATTTCGTTTATTTCATCAATCGTTAAAACAAGGAGACAAGCTGTTGGTAGGTGTTGATTTGAAAAAAAATCCAGCAATTATTCGCAACGCCTATTTTGATTCTGAAGGAATTACCAAACGGTTTAACCTTAACCTGCTGAAACGGATTAACCGTGAGTTAAACGCTAATTTTGATTTGGATAAGTTTGATTTTTATGTTTCTTACGACCCTCAAAACGGTGAAGTGCGCAGTTATTTGGTTAGTCAAATTCAACAAGAGGTGACAATTGGCGCAGCGGATAAAGTAGTGAAGTTTACTGCAGGTGAAACCATTTGGACGGAACTTTCTAAAAAATACGACCTTGAGGAATCTAACAGCAAAGCTAGCAGAAGCCGATTTTACGCTAACAAAGCATTACACCGATAAAGACAATTACTTTACTGATAGCTTATTTACACGTCAGTAAGTAAGGTAAAAGCTGCAAAGCTATTTTTAAGGCGATAAATAATGCGTACCTCTGAACTTGTCATTTGTGCGGTTATTTCCGCGTTTAGCATCAACATATACTTTTAAAATTGAGTAAAAAATATCTTGATCCGTCGCTACGGGGTTGTACCCAATTTTTTCTTTACATAAGTTGACGAGTGAGCGGTGCGCGGGGTTTAACGAATCGTAAACAATACGCGTAATTTCAAAATTGGGTTCTCCAAATTCACCGTAAATGGTTTCAAATAAATCACCATGGATACGAATGAACAGACGGTCTACCGCTAATTTTAGCGTTTCTTTTACTGATTTTTTCATTCTTTTTGGGTTAATGAATGTATTATTACTTTTTTCTTTCCGCCTCTTGCAGGGTATCAAAACTAAGGTCTTTTAGTTCATAGTTAAACATATCTTCGATAGAAATTTTAAAAAATTTCGCAATTAGCGCCAGTTGGTCTGCCGGGATAGTAGCCCGGTCATTTTTTTTAATGTATTTCCATTTTCGGAATGTCTCCGGACTAACACCCAACTTTTTGGGCAAATGCTTCAATGCTAACTTATACTTGTTGTGCGGTAATTGGTTTAACAGGTAATGAATTAGGTATTTATAATTAGATTCTTCTTTTGCGGCTTTTAAAGCGTCTTTCATTCGGGTTCTTTTTTTGGGTTAAGATCAATAGATTTACACAACAAATTTAAAATAAAATTTCAGAATATTAAAACAATACAAACTATTTAAAATAAATTTTATTCTAAAAGCCTTTACTTATGGGTATTTTGCGATTAATTTTTATTGTTTTTTTTAATAACTACTTAATAAACAAACGATTTATTTACCTTTAAAAGTTGATTTTTATAAATAACAGTGTAATTTTTTTCGTTTTAAGGTTCAAATTTTTACTATTTTTAGGGTTGATTAAATTATTAATTAACCCACAACCCCATGAACATTAAACACAAGCGAATAAAAGATTTACTTCGAATCAATAGTTTAAAGCAAAAAGATGCAGCCGAATTATTAGGCGTAACTGCCCAAACCTTTAATAATTGGATGTTTAGGAAAGTTTTTCCAGACTACGAACAATTAAAGAAACTGGCCAAAATCTTAAAAGTAGACGCTGACGAATTGATAGATGCGCGCGAAGCAAAAGACCCCAAAGCTGATTATTTTAGTGCGGCAAAATCTGGTGCGTTTGATACGATTCCATTTTACACAAATGAAATTAATAGCGACCGAATTGAGTTTTGGAAAAATGAAACAATAGAAGAACCGAAGGACTTTATTCATTTACCGGGGTTAAAAGCTGACTTTATTTTTCCGTTTTACGGATCGGGTATGGAACCAATTATAAAAAACGGTGATTGGGTAGCACTCAGAAGAATTACTGATTTTTCGTTTTTTAATTTTGGTCAAATTCACTTAATAATAACGAAAGAACAAGCCATTATTCGCTCCATTCGTAAAGGGCCTAAGAAAAACACCTTGTTATTAACAGCAGAAAATAGTTTTAATGACGAGATTGAAATCAATACTAAATCAATAGAGGCACTGTTTATTGTTGTTACAGTTATTAAACGCATTGTGCTTTAAAACGGTTTAATAAAACACCTATAAAACAAAATTTAAAGCTATTATTACGTATTATTTTACCCAAATAGGTGAATAAATTTGTATTTTAGTGCGCAAATTAATGGCATTAGGCTTAACCCAAAACCCAACAATGAAAGTTAACAAACAGCGAATCAAGCATTTGGTTAAAAAAAATTCGTTCAAACAAAAGGAGATTGCCGTTAAAATTGGTGTTACTCCACAAGACTGGAACAACTGGATGTTTAGAGGAATTTTTCCTCATTTTGAAAAATTAAAAGAAGTTGCGGTTATTTTAAATGTTGATGTAGACTCGCTTTTAGCCCCAGAAGAAATTTCTGAACCCAGCATGCGTTACGGTAAAAACACGTTTATTCCGAAAGAAGAGGTGGTTCCGTTTTATGAAATTGAAACACACACCAATTTATCGCTTTTTTGGAATGACCACACCACGGTAGAACCAAAAGACCACATTTACTTACCCGGATTGCAAGCAGATTTTATCTTCCCGTTTTACGGAAGCGGTATGCAGCCTAAAATTAGTAATGGTGATTGGATAGCACTGCGTAAATTCAATGATTTGGCTATTTTTAATTACGGCAGTTTGCATTTAATTGTAACACAAGAGCAAATAATGGTACGTTATGTAAAAAAAAGTGAGAAACCTAAAACGATTCTACTTTGCGCCAATGATGATTTCCATGACGATATTGAATTACCTATTTCTGCTATAAAAGCACTTTATGGTGTCGTAACCGTAATAAAGCGCGAAACGTTTTAATTGTTATTTCTGCAATCTTTAGCAACGCGTAGCACATCTTTAAGCGCGGCTTTTTTAACGTCCTCATAATTCTGATACTTTTCCGCTACTACATCTACTGCACAGTCGCAATAGTTTTTGGCACTTTCTGCATCTGTAATACGATTTGCATTTTTTTCGCAATTTGCTATAAACTCACTAATTTGTTGTTTTGTCCAATACTTAGCTGCCGCCCTGCCAAATAATTTACACCCACTAAACGTAACCACGCTTAATAATACAACTAACAAAACCACTCTACTTTTCATGTTCATTGAATTTTTAAGCCAATTTATAGATTTTAAAACGACAACCGTCCCAATTATCATTAATTTTGTGCTGTTTTGTTTACACAACGCAACTATACAAGCGCCGTTTTAATCCTTTTTTTTATGATTGGATTAGTTTGGCAAAGCGCCATTGTTGTGCATTTTTATGCCAACAGGGCAGAAATTGCTGCCGAACATTGTGTCAATAAAAAAGTAACCGAATCCAACTGTGAAGGAAGTTGCCACCTAAAAAAACAATTACAGCCAACTGTAGCGGCTAATACAACCATACCGGCAGAAGAATTGCTGCACCACACGGGATTATTAACGTTTAGCTTTTATAGTGAAGCGGCACCCATTAAAATCGCCTCACCTTATTTTTCAACTGCGGTTAACACCAATTTATCTGTAGAAAAAACAGCCCGTTTTTGCGGCACTATTTTTCAGCCGCCACAGGCCTGTTAATAATTTACCATTACGCCCTATTCCGGGCTATTTTTAATTATTAACATTAATCAATCACTAATGAAACATAGTTTGCTCAGCCTTATGCTTGGGCTTTCGTTCGCCTCATGGGCATGCGATAACTGCAACATTTATTTAAATACCTCGCCTAACGATTACCGTAACAGCATTGGTATTTTTATGCGCCAACGCCAAATGTACGGACAGTATAATGCGTATGGCGAAATGATTGCAACAAAACATGCCGGACACGGAAACGATATCGCTTTTTGGGGTAAAAACGTTTACGAAACGTATCAAACAATGGATATTCGCGGTAGTTTTTACATCCGAGAAAAATGGAAAACAACCATAATTGTACCAGTTGTGCGCAACATACAGTTCATAGAAAAAACAAAACGTTACGGCATAACTGGAATAAGCGACCCGATTATAATGCAAAGCTATCAGGTGTTTAGCACTAAAAAAGATACCGTCGCAAAAACGTTTCAACACCGCTTAACAGTGGGCGCTGGACTAAAATTTCCAGTGGGCAAAACACAGTTAAGACAAGGAGATGATGTCCCTAATTTAGACCTGCAGCCAGGCTCTGGAAGCTGGGATACATTTATTTTTGCTACATACAACGCAAAGTTAGGCTTTGCCGGACTGGAGTCGTATGCAAGTTACAAGCGCAACGGACGAAATGCAACAGGCTATCGTTATGGAAAATCAGCCAACTTAACCGTAAATTTATTTGCAGATATCCAACTAAAAGGCACTACATTACGTTTACTTAGTGGAGTGTATGGCGAAGCAGCCGGCTTTGATGAAACTTTTTTTGAAAGTGGAAACACGGTTTTAACACATACTGACACTGGCGGCGAAGCACTTTTTGCAAGCGGAGGCATAAAATATTTTGTTGCCGATTTTTTACTCTTCGGAGAATACCAAAAAAACGTGTACAACCAACTAAATGGTTACACCCAATTATTAAATAGAGACCGCATAAATATTGGGGTTATCTACAATTTTTAAAGAAAAAAACCAGTTTGTAACGTTTGCCGTAATTATAAAGCTACACTTACCTTACAAGCACATAATTAATAATATGAAAACACACTATAAATTAAAATTCATAGGCTTATTCGCATTAACACTTGGTTTAATGACCAGCTGTAAAAAAGATTATGAAAAACGAGAGAATGATTTTACTATGTCATTTAAAACAACAGCCAACGGTAATGATTACAAATTAGAAGACACCTATGCTGCACCGGATGGCACTGTTATTAAATTTGAAAAATTTCAGTTTTATTTATCAGACATTACACTAATTGATAAAAAAGACAGAGAAGTCATGTTGAGCGAGATTGAACTACTAAAGTTTGCAGGTGACGGTACAAGTGAAACCACGCTAAAAGCACCAAAAGGTAAATTTACCTCCATTCGTTTTGGTATAGGCGTAAAACAAACGTTAAACGAAGGGAACCCCGATCAATATGCGGCAGATGCTGACCACCCTTTAAGCGTTACGCAAAACACCTACTGGGGTTGGGCCGGATTGTACCGTTTTATTACGTCAGAAGGACGTTTTGATGCAGATGGAGACGACGAATTTGAAGGAACATTTGCTTACCATACGGGGCATGAAGTATCTTACCGGACACTAACGTTAGATGAAGAGATAACGATTAAGGGAGATAGCAACTTAAATTTTGAGGTTGATTTGTACACCTTACTTTACAAAACAGGCAGTGCGATAAACGTGCCTGCTGAGTCTAATTTTCATGGAAACATGGAGATGATTGACATTTCTACACGCATTAGTGACAATATGTTAACAGCATTAACAGTTAAAGCACAAGAATAACGCATTTGAATTATTAAGAAAAACATGCCCCATTGCATAATCAAGCAATGGGGCTTTTTAGTAGGCAAAACTAACCGTTTAATCAATAAATCATTTCATTGTCCATTAGTTGTAAGTTATGCCAAAAAAAAGCGTCGAAAGGGTTTTAAACAATACATGAAGGTTGCTATCCTTATTCTTTTTGCATTATCCATCTGTTTTATTTTTATATACAGCTTGATACAGTTGAGCTTAATTTTTAATTACCTGCGCTCAAAAAAAAGAATGGAAGAATTGCCTGCGCCGCTTTCAGATGAAGAATTACCGACAGTCACCATACAATTACCCCTTTACAATGAGCTTTACGTCGTAGAGCGATTAATTGACTGTATTTGTGCTGTTGATTACCCTAAAGAAAAACTAGAAATTCAAGTATTGGACGATTCTGATGATGAAAGTGTTGAGATAGCTGCACAAAAAGTAAGGTATTATCAATTAAAGGGCATTGACATCCAACACATTCAACGCCCCAACCGTATTGGATACAAAGCAGGCGCATTGGCTTATGGCACCAAACGGTGCAAGGGCGAATTCATAGCTATTTTTGATGCCGATTTTTTGCCGGATAACGATTTTTTAAAACGCACCATCCCCTATTTTAAAGATAAAAAAGTGGGCGTGGTTCAGTCCAAATGGGCGTATATGAATGCTGATTATTCTTTTTTAACCCGCATACAAGCCTTTGGGTTAAACGCTCATTTTAGTGTTGAGCAGGTGGGCAGAAATGAAAATCAACACTTTATCAACTTTAACGGAACAGCTGGCGTTTGGCGCAAAACATGCATTGCAGATGCTGGCGGCTGGCAGGCGGACACCTTGACAGAAGATTTAGACTTGAGCTACCGCGCACAGTTAAAAGAATGGAAATTTAAATTTGTTGAGTCAATTGAATCACCCTCTGAATTACCCGTTGAAATTAATGCCTTAAAAGCCCAACAGTACCGGTGGACAAAAGGTGCCGCAGAGTGTGTGGGTAAAAATTTGGGCAACGTTCTTAAAGCAAAACATTTAAAATTTTCAACAAAACTACACGCTACGTTTCATTTAATGAACAGTTCTGTATTTGTGTTTATTCTAATTTTATCGATTCTATCGCTTCCTGTAATTGTCATCAAACCAGAGCTTACCGACTATATTTACCTTTACAGGTTATCGGGCTTTTTTATGCTGAGTTGGTTTATACTTGCCGCTTTTTATTGGATTTCTCATGCGCACGGCAAAGCCAAAAAAGGAAAGCTGTTTCTGCAATTTTTATGGCAATTCCCACTATTTTTATCCATATCAATGGGGCTTGCCCTACACAATAGTTTTGCCGTTATTGAAGGGTGGATGGGACGTAAAACACCTTTTGTACGTACCCCTAAATTTAATATCCACTCTAAAAACGAAAATTGGACAACAAATAAGTATACCGTAAAAAAAATTGGCGTACTCACTTTTCTAGAAGCTGTTTTGCTTATTTACTTTTTATTTGCGTTAAATGAATGCATAAATTACCATGATTATGGAATGATGCCTATGGTACTTTTTTTAATTGTGGGGTATGCCATTGTATTTATTAACTCTGTTTTTCATTGGACAAAATCAACTAAAACCGTTTCGTATGAGCAAGCTATTTAGTTGGATTATTGGTGCCTTTTTTCTGTTGTCCTTTACGGTTGATGATAAGGACAAAAATGCTGTCACAACACTCACCATTGAGTTTAACGATATTCGCAATGCCAATGGGGTGATTCATGTTTTTTTATACAGCTATGAAAATCAGTACCCGGACAACCCCTATTTACATTTTGAGGTAACAAAAAATACCTTAAAAAGCGGGCAATTATTATTTAGCATACCCGATTTACCACCCGGAAAATATGCTGTTTCTGTAATTGATGATGAAAATTACAATAAAGATTTGGACTTGTTTTTAGGAATCCCTACGGAGGGCTACGGCTTTTCAAATAACGTGAAACCATTTTTAAGCATGCCCGATTATACTGATTTATTGTTTGACTTGAACAACTCAACAAACACGCTGAAACTTAACCTCCAATACTTAATCTAATGAAATTTAGCTCTTTTTTAATCGCCTTATTTTTTGCGGGCACCTTAGCGGCGCAGTCTGATTTTTTTTATCGGGCAGATGCTTTTATGCAAACCTACACCAAAGATGGAAGGGTAAATTACAATGCATTACGTGAAGACCCGGCAGAATTAAATTGGTTAGTGAATTATATGGCGAATCAACCGGTGAAAAAAGCAACCCGAAAAGCATATTTAATAAATGCCTACAATATTTTAGTGATTAACAAGCTGGTGAAACACCCCACATTAGTGAATAATCCGCTTAAAATCAACAATTTTTTTGATGCGAAAGATGCCACATTAAATGGACAACAAGTTTCATTGAATCAGCTAGAAAATGAAATGATTCGCCCCGTGTATAATGACCCGCGTGTGCACTTTGTATTGGTATGTGGTGGGTTGGGCTGTCCGCCAATTGCTGGCAATGCTTATATGCCGAATACGTTAGAAATGCAATTGGATAAGCAAACTAAAATAGCACTAAATAATGATGATTTTGTATCTGAAAATGCCGATAAAAAAACAATTCAACTGTCTAAAATTTTTGAATGGTACCAAAGTGATTTTGGTGCTTCTGAAGCAGCCGTAATCAACTACATTAACGGTTATCGTGAAACGCCATTTAATACCAAATTTAAAACACGCTATTACGCTTATGACTGGTCCATCAACAAAGGTGATTTTACAATTGAAAAAGTAATGCCCAAGGCAGATGCGGCGGCAGAAGAATTGAACACCACTGCAAATGAGGTTACTGACACAGCAACAGAAAAACCACAAACAGACATAAACAATCAGCCAATTGCAGATACGGCGACTACTGAGGAGGTGTGGGATGACATTATTACCGTGCAAAACGACATTCCAAACCTGCAAACCTTTACAGCAGGCAGTTTGCTGGGAAGAGGTAAATTTGATTTTACCTTATTTAATACACTATATACAGAAACAAGCAACAATTGGTTGGGCGAAACGTTCACCGGTTATCGCGCAACTTTTGTTACACATCTGGCACAAATCACGTATGGCATCACCAAGTCAAAACGCATAAATGTTGGGCTTGACCTTAATTTCACCTCTTCCGGACGATCAAGCTTTACTGATTTTAGCGAAGTAAGTCGCGCATTTAATTATCAAAACAATGACTCTACTCGTGTTGGGTTGTCTTCTGTTGGGTTACGGCTTAAAATTCAGCCATTTGCCAATGTTGGTAATTTTTCGATCCAAAGTACACTTTCGCTCCCCACCATTAAACACCCCGAGGGGTTTAATGATCCGGAAGGGCTAAACAACCTTTATTGGTCTACATGGGACCGGGTAACGTGGTGGAATCAGTTTTTTTTAGATAAAACTTTTGGCAAATTCCAATTGTTTACTGAGTTTGATTTATTGTTTCGTTTTAAACGGTTTGATAGCCAAATTGGCATGCTAGACTTGCCTGCAAGTGTGTTTTTCAGTTACTTCCCCACTTCAAAAATTACCGTTTACGGAATGACGCAACATGTTGCCCGGTTTACCAATAACATTAATCCGCAAGACCCCATTGTAACGGATTGGGTGATTCCAATGAATTATACAGCCTCCGGAGTTGGCGTAAAGTATCAAATTTTATCTAACTTAAACGTTGAAGTGTTGTACACCAACTTTTGGAGGGGCAAAAACTCTGGACTTGGCGAAACATTTAACATTGGTATAAAATACCTGACTAAATAATTTGTAATGTGAGGCATTTCCGGCTGCTTTTTCTCACGCTTTTTTTAAGTACCTGTGCTGTTTTTGCGCAGAACCAAGTCGTAGCCATTAATTTTGAGGGATTAACAAAAACAGATTCAGTATTTTTATTAAAATACATTGAAACGAAAGTAAACATGCCGTATGATTCGGTGCAAGTGCAAACGGATGTGCAACAATTGCAAAACCTCAACCTTTTTTTTGCGGTTCACTACACGTATCAGAAAGATGCAGATGACAATTACGCCCTTACATTTGTTGTGGAAGAAGCCATTTATTTATACCCTATTGCTTCTATTTCTGGCTTTGACGATCAGCTAAAAATTCAATTGGGTGCAAATCAAATTAATTTTTTGGGTCGCGCGCAATCCATTGGTTTTTTGTATCAGTATTATGATCGGCATTCGTTTTCTTTTTTTTATACGGCTCCCATTCATTCTAACGCCAAAACAGGGCATGAATTTGCACTGGGTAAATATTCTACCGTAGAGCCACTTTACTTTGAGGACACCACCTCTAGTTTTAATTTTGACAACTACTCCGTTTCTGCAGGGGCGTTTTATTGGTTGAATCGAAAAATTAGGTTTGGACTGGGTGGAATGTATATTTACGAAACGTACGAGCAGCTAGATAATGCCGACATTGGGTTAGGGCAGTCTGATTTTAGTTTTGACAAGTATCAGGTGCGTCTTACAGCTAATTTTTTTAACATTAACCAACATTTTGAAATGCGCAAAGGGTTGGGCGTTTCGTTATTTTCAGAAACCATCCAAACGGCAGGCGTGCCAGAGGCTAGTTTTTTCAAGTTTACAAGCGTGGTGAAATATTTTCAACGCATTGGTAAAAACGGAAATTTTGGTATTCAGCAAAAATTTGGTGTATCCACCAATAATTTTAGCCCCTTCGCCCCTTTTGTATTAGATGGTTTTATAAATGTACGCGGCATTGGCAATCGTGTAGCGCGTGGTACGGGAGAATTTATTATCAATACAGAGTATTTGCACACCGTGTTGAGAAAAAAATTTTTTATCGCTCAGCTAGTTGCGTTGGCAGATTATGGTACACTGCGCGCGCCGGGCATGGTCAACTTTTTTAATTCCAAACAAGTAAATTTATTTACCGGGTTGGGTATACGCATTCATTCCCAGTTTTTTTATAAATCCATTTTTCGGTTAGATTATGCTGTAAACCCAATTCGCCCAAAAGAGCGGGGCTTTACGTTTGGGTTAGGTCAGTTTTTTTAATGGCGTAGTCATCATCTTAGTTTTCTGTGTTTTTAGCGCCCTACATCCTTTTTTAATTTTAGAGTATATTCGTGGAAATTAAAATACGTTGAATAATTTTTCTACTTCTAAAATTCCTTTTTCGGCTTATGCTGTTGCAATAGCTCGCTTGTTTGAACGTATAGGTTATTTTGGTTTTAGAGCAATTGTCGTTTTGCATCTTACTTTTGAAAGTGATAATTTTAGCCGGGAACTAGCTATTGAGTATTATGGATGGATTGCTTTCGGACTAGGTTTAGGACAATTTTTTGGAGGACTCATTGGTGATTTAATAAACAATAACCGTCTTACCGCATTTGCTGGTGGATTGATTTGTGCGGCTGGTTTCTCTCTGCTTTTATTTAACTATTCTTACATTCAAACTATGATAGGAATTGGTTGTTTTATCGTTGGTTCTTCCCTTTTTAGCGTCAATATATTTACCATTTTTACAAGGAGTTTTCATTCGTCAAATCACTTATTAGAAAAAGGTTATTCATTTTATATTCTCGCAATTAACCTTGGCGGATTTTTCGGTGCAATAATAATTGCTTATCTTTATGAGGTCTACTCTCCCACCCACGCCTTTTTAGTATTAATTGGTCTCTACATCTTAGCCATAATTCCTCTACACCTGTCTAAAGTACTTGTTCAAACCAAAAAAACATTATTTAATACTCCATTCAAAAGCAAAACCTACAATTGGGTAATACCTGTTTTTACAGCGGCAATTGCTGGGCTAACTTGGGCCATATTGTCATTTTCCAATAATGGGCTATCCATTAATTTCACTGATTACTTCAAGTATCGCATTTTTGGCGTTAAAATGTATTATTTGCTAGAAGCTGTTGTCTCGTTATTCACTTGCATCAGTCTATTTTTATTTTGGAGAGGTAGAAAGTTGAATTCAGCACACCTCTTTTTGGCAGGATCTATACTTTTATTGGTGGGCTATACCATTTCTTTCTCTTCAAGCGCTGGCATTTTCACAATTGATAAGATGAGGGTAGGATTAGGAGCAGTTCTGAGGAATATTGGAGAGACCTTTATTTTTATAAGCTACATTTGCATTATAGCAAGATATGCCAACCCTAAATATTTTGCAACGATTGTCGGGTTTTGTTTTATGTTTGAAACATTAGTATCGCAGCGTTTTTTTGCTCTACTGGTTCGTGTAAGACTAAATTTTCTTTCGGAAAATTCTTTGCCAGATTGGATAATACCGATTTGTACTTCGGCACTTACGGTCACTCTCTCCTATATTTTATACCGACAACTCAATAAGTTTCCACCAATTTTACAAACTGTTAATGAAAATGAATTCAGTGATTCAATGGAAATATTAGACTAACCCTAATCAGCCTCAAACAACACGCGAAACTCTTCTGCAATGCATGATTTTTCAAGGTCATCAATGGTATCAATGTCATTGAGGGGTTTTAGCTCTGCTATGCGGTCGGTATTGAACAGTATTTCGGCTTTGGTACGTTCGTATAGTTCTGGTGTACTCCACGGTTTATTGTCAAAAATATACATTCCTTTGGCTTGTCGCATACCCACCAAATAGTATCCACCATCTATTGCCGGGCCAAAAACAAAATCATTCGTGGCAAGTTGATTAAATCCTTTTTCTATAATTGCTGTTGAAATTTCGGGTAAATCGGCTCCAATACCAATAATGTTTTCATATCCGCGTTCAAAACCGCGTTTAAAAGCATGGCTCATACGATCACCGAGCGATCCTGCAACTTGTACAAACCGTTTATGCCCTATCCAGGCCGCTTCATCTATTTCGTGCGAAAAGTGTACCTCAACATCTGCATTGCTCACCGCACAACTTTCTGTTTCTGTAATTTCAAAAAGTCGGGCATATACGTCAAATGCAGATTGTTCTCCAACTGACTTTGCCAAACGCGTTTTCACCTTTCCGTACAGCTTATTTTTTGCAAATACAATTAATAAATTCTTACTCATTTAATCTACTGGATTACCATTTCTCAACCACACTCCCCATTTTTTAGAGTAGACATGGACGTCTTCTGTTTCATTTGTTGAAGTATCCACTAAGGGGTACCCTTCATTTTTCCACTGAATAATTCCACCGTATAAGTTGTAAACGTTCGTATAACCATCTTTTAACAGGCGCTCTCCAATGCTTTCGCTACGCGCTCCAATGGTACAATATATTACAATTTTATCTGTTTTCTCAATGTCATCTACCCTGCCCTTTCTAAAAAATAAAAAGCCAACCTGCTCAGCACCTTGAATAAACGAAACTTCATATTCTTTTTGCTCACGTGCATCCAGAATATGAATCGTTTCTCCGTCTTGTAGTGCTTCATATAACGTTTTGGGTTGCATAAGCGGCACCGTGCCGTCATACTCTTCTTTAAGCATTTTATCGTAATCACTTTGTTGATGCTGCGCCCAACCGTGAAACACGAATAAAACTAAACTTAAAACCCAAAATTTATTTAACATACCTCTTTTACACTAATGATCCTTGACAACTAGAGCCCTCTCCGGCTGTGCAGCCAAAGCAATGCTGATTTAATACAATATTTCGTTTGGACAATTCTTCAGCATCAAAATCCATGATGTTGCGTGCATTTTTTACACCAACCGGCATCTTTAAAATTTGATTAAAATCGCAATCAAATAAATTTCCGTTCCAATCTACCGACAACGTGTTTGTACACATTACATCACCCGCAGCATGCGGATTAAAACTATTTGCCAATAGCTCAATATACTCATTCAAACGTCCGTCTGCCTGTAAATACTCTAAAAAGCGACTAACCGGTAAATTTGTAATGGTGTATAAATTATGGAAATCAATATTGAATCGTTCGCCTAATTCGCGTTTGTAATCGTCCTGCAACTTGGCCTGGCTTGGTGAAATAAATGCCCCACCTGGGTTGTAAACCAAATGCAGTGGTAAATCGTCCTGACGACCGTACCCCAATTCATTCAAAATTTGTAACGCTTTTATGGAGCGGTTAAATGTTCCGTCACCACGCTGAGCATCTGTATTTTCTTCTGTATAACACGGTAGTGAAGAAATAATCGTCACCTTGTGTTTTGCCAAAAATTCCGGATATGTTTTAAACTTACCTTCAACCAAAATTGTTAGGTTACTTCGAATTATTGTTTCAACATTACGTTTAGACAACTCTTCTATCAACCATTTAAAATCGGGATTCATTTCCGGCGCTCCACCTGTTAAATCTACCGTATTGATAGAAGGTGTGGCGTCAATTACATCCAAGCATTTTTGTAAAATGGTTTTTGGCGTAATTTCTTTTCTTCGGGGAGATGAATCAACATGGCAGTGCGAACACTCCATATTACACATGTATCCCACGTTAATTTGAAGAATTTCTAATGCTTTTGGCTGTAAAGGAAATAACCCCGCTTCTTTCATTTTAGAAGTAAACGGTGTACCTGTTGCTGCCGATTCATTCAGCAGTTCTATCTGTTCTTTTACGCCTATTCTTTTTTGTACTATACTACTCATTTAATGACCAATTGTAAGGTAAATATTCAATTTTTGCATCTGCGTTAATTGTCACATCTGCATACTTGTTTAAATAATCAATTAAGGTTTGAGAACTTGAAACAAAATCTGCGTTGTACCAATCAAATATTTTTGAAATTTTTATTTTTTTTGCAGTGATAACATTGTGTTTATCATCATTAATGTAACCTTTCGTCAGTTTTTCAAGACTTGAATTTACATTTTTTGCTGTAAACGCTCTGTTCCATAGTTTTGGACAAGAATAAGAGGCGCAGTTAATTCCAAAATGGATGCGGGGATCGCCCATTTTTCGCAGAATATCATTTTCAACCTGGCTTAACGTATAGGTTTTGTCACCTAAGCGCACCAATTTTACGCTCCACACATCTTTTCCACTAAAAGAGGCATCTTTAATAGAGGCCAACGGGTATTTATTTAAAACAAACTTTAAAGTATAAGCATTGTAGGCATTCATGTAATACGCCTTTTTTTCATTTCGCGACCAATCACTTGCCGGACCGTGCGCTTTTAATTCTTGCAAGTACTTATCAAGGGTGTCTGTTTTTGTTTTCATTCCCTTGTAATTCACCTTTCCAGATGAGCTCACATATTCCTTTAATAGTCGATCTAAAATGCTGTGATCGGGTTTTTCGGAAGCCCATGTGACACCCGAAATTAAAATGGCAAATAAAATTACTATGTTTTTCATCTTTTACTTTTTATACAACTTGTGACGGTACAATTAAACCTACCTTACAAGTGTGTTTTACTTTCTTTAGTGCTGAAAAGTGCAATTACCACACCAACTAATAAAAATAACAAAGTTAGGGTTAATATTAAACTTTTAACAACGCACGCAGCTACCAAAATTGTGGGCAGAAAAAGAATCACTAATAAATGATATTTACCTTGGTGTTCTTTCATGTTTCCCTTGCGTTGTTTACTAAATTACGCAAAAGTAAGCGGTTTGGTTTTCAAATTTGCGTTTTTTGCTAAATCCTTGTTTTTAGAATTGAATTAATTGATTAGGAATTGCGCAATAATGAAGCCGAACATCTGCGGGGTTTAAATCGTCTATCACCTCAAAATCATCAAAATAGCTAACGCCAATAAATTTACATTTATCGGCACATTTTGCTAAAAACCGATCGTAAAAACCTTTGCCATAACCAACCCTGTATCCTTTACGATCATAACACAGTAACGGTACTATCACAAAATCTAACGCTGCCGGGTTAATTGCTTCGCCATAGGTTGGTTCCATAATTCCCCAATCGTTTGTTTTTAGTTGGCTAGGTGTGGTGTAATGAATATGTTTAAGGTCGCCGCCAGATGAAATAACGGGCACGTAATAATTGGCCCTTACTGTTTCAATTAATTTTAAAGTATTTACTTCGTTAAAGCGTTCTATCGGTAAAAAAATGCTGACTCTTTTACCGGTTAAATCAAAATTAGTTTTGAGCTGCTCAATAATTAATTCTGATGCCTTTACACGTTGATCTAACGGCAACGTTCCGCGTAAGTCTTTATATTTTTTGCGTAATTGGGCTTTTTGCATGTTTAGCTATCTGTTTAATAAACCAAGTGCTAAGGTTATGCCAAAAACAAGCATTGCAATGGAAACCGTAATGTTTAGGGTTTGAATTTTTATTTTTTTCAATACAAATTTTCCCGTTATCGCACCTACTAGTGCCGCAATTAACGAAAGCGTAATCAGTTGCCATTTATCCGCAAATAAATTAAATTCAAAACTATAAAAGTATACAGACGATCGCACCACATCTATTACCAATGCAACGACTATTCCTGTACCAATAAACACTTCTTTCGTTAAGTTATATTTAATTAAAAATGCCGTTCTGAGCGCACCTTGATGACCCGATAATCCACCAAAAAAACCACTAATAACGCCCCCTACCCAAAGGCGCTTTTTAGAAAAAGCTAAACTCCACGACGGAATCAACTCTATTAGGGCAAAACCAATTAAAATAAGCCCAAAACTTAAGTTTATGATTTGTACATTAAACGATTGACCGCTTAATGTATACGTAAACAAAGTAAAATCCTCTAAGTAACTTAACAAAAATGCCCCTAAAAATGCAGCAGGGATAGCTGCCAACCCAAACGGAACGGCTATTTTCCAATCTACACTGCGTTTCATTAGCAAAAACTTAAACACATTGTTTAAAAAGTGAACGATAGCTGTGGCGGCTATGGCCAACGGAAGGTCTTTAAACAATAGGTAAAAAACAGGTGTTAAAAGTGTGCCTAAACCAAACCCACAAAAAAAGGTAAGCCAACTTGCCCCAAATGAAACAATTATTAACAGAAATAAATCTGTTGATGCCATGCGAATTTATTTTTTTAAAGTCCAGGCATTATGCCTTTTGCAGACTGTGCCATTTCCATTTCTTTTGTACGGTATGATTGTTCTAACGCGCGGTTAGCGGCTGTAATAATTAGTTGTTTCAGCTCGTCCTTGCTCAAGTCGTCCTTCAATGCAATGTCTGTAATTACTCCATTTCCATTAACCTCAACCCGCACGGCACCTTCTTTCGCCTCTCCAATTAATTTAATGTGGTTTAGTCGTTCTTTTGCCTCTTCTGCCTTTTCTTGCATGGCCTGCAATTTCTTCATCATTCCGTTTCCAAACATTTTCTTACGATTTTGTTATTTATCAGCAAAAATAAATAAGTTAAGCCGATCAAGTACTATCTTTGAGGCAAATTTACGTTAAAAATAAAACCATTACCATAAATGAAAGCCATAATTGAAGCCGCCTGGGAAGACCGATCATTGCTTAAAAAAGAAGAAACCATTACCGCCATTGGACAAGTTATTGCAGATTTAGATGCCGGTAATTTACGCGTTGCAGAACCGCTTGGCAATGGAGATTGGCACGTTAATGAGTGGATTAAAAAAGCGGTGGTGCTTTATTTTCCTATTCAAAAAATGGAAACGCTTGAAGCCGGAATTTTTGAATATCACGACAAAATTCCGTTGAAACGTGGTTATGAAGCCAAGGGAATCCGTGTAGTCCCAAATGCGGTTGCACGTCATGGAGCCTATATTTCTGCAGGTACTATCTTGATGCCAAGTTATGTAAATATTGGTGCTTATGTAGATGAAGGTACCATGGTGGATACCTGGGCCACAGTAGGAAGTTGTGCGCAAATTGGTAAAAATGTACATTTAAGTGGAGGTGTAGGTATAGGCGGAGTTCTGGAACCATTACAAGCTGCCCCCGTAATCATTGAAGACAATGCATTTATTGGTTCTCGCTGTATCGTTGTTGAAGGTGTTCGCGTGGAGAGAGAAGCCGTTCTTGGTGCAAATGTTGTTTTAACTGCCTCAACCAAAATTATTGATGTTACTGGAGACACTCCGGTAGAATCCAAAGGCTTAGTTCCTACAGGCTCTGTTGTCATTCCCGGAAGCTATACTAAAAAGTTTCCAGCAGGAGAGTATAATGTTCCATGTGCTTTGATTATTGGAAAACGAAAAGAAAGCACGGATAAGAAAACCTCACTTAATGAAGCATTGCGTGAATATAATGTAGCGGTTTAGAGCGCTGCGCTTTTTAGATGAAAGATGATAGATCGCTTTGCTTTAAGATGTCAAAAAGCTTCGCTTCAGTATCAAGTTTTTAGTTTCTAGTCTTGAGTTTATTGTTCTTAGATGAAAGATGGTAGATCGCTGCGCTCATAGATGTTAGAACGCTTCGCTCAAAGATAGTAGAACGCTTCGCTTTTAGATTTTTTTGTTGGGGTGTGATGGTGGTTGGTATATAGCTTTTTTTACTACTTAAATGTGATTAACATCTTTATAGCAAAGTACGCTGAGCGCGCTCATAGATGTTAGAGCGCTTTGCTCAAAGATAGTAGAACGCTTCGCTTATAGATTTTAGACTTTTTTTGTTGGGGTGCTATAGGTGGGGTATATAGCTTTTTTAACTACTTAAATGTGATTAACATCTTATAGCAAAGTACGCTGAGCGTATTCTAAGTGCACTTTGGATTTTCTTGTTTTTAGTATCAAGTTTTTAGTCTTGAGTTTATTGATGTTAGATTTTAGATCGCTGCGCTCATAGATGTTAGAACGCTTCGCTTATAGATTTTAGATTTTTTTGTTGGGGTGCTATAGGTGGGGTATATAGCTTTTTTAACTACTTAAATGTGATTAACATCTTTATAGTAAAGTACGCTGACCGTAGTCGAAGTGCACTTTGCATTTTGGTGGTTAAGCTACTACTTCGTCTTTTAAGCACTGATCTTCTGGGCGCGCGCCACAAAAACTGCAGCTTTCACCTTCTTTTTTAAACATTGGGTTATTGCTTGCACATGTCCCCTCAAATTTACCGTCTTTTTTTGCCCAAATTTTAATGGCGATTCCGGCGAAACCCAACGCTAATAAACCGATTGATATTAATACTAATTTCATACTGTGTTGTTTGGTACAAAGTTAAGGATTCTACTGCACGTGCCGAAATTTATCATTGAAAAACTACCTTGCCTTTACAAATCGAATGGACTCCTGACCGTAATTGGTGGAGAGGGTTAAAACATAAATACCTGCCGCCCACTGTTTGCTGTCGAACATTTCTTTATAACTCCCCTTGGCTAAGTAAGGGATTTGTTTTTCAACAATTGAAGTACCATTTACTGTTGTAATTTTAATGGAAACACCTGCAGAGCTGGGTAAAGAAAACCGAAGGGTTGCAGCTGTTGTTACGGGAACGGGGTAAAGTGTTAGGTTAAACAAGTTTTCTGATTCAAAAACAGCCACTAAGCTATCATTCAGCGCGGGGTCTATTTGAATAGAAGGCGATTCATAACGAATTCCGGTTGTTAAGTTTTCCCAATACAAAAACTGTTTGCCCGCAGCGGCAGTGGCGGTTAAATCTATTTTATTGGTGGAATAATACTTTCCTTCAAACGGAAAATCAGCTAAATTTAATGTGTTTAATTGTACCGTACCGCTCGTTGCGGGATACATCCCCATATACATATTTAATGCTTCTGGCTTTTCAAATACCACCGCTAGTTCTTCTCGTACAATTTGCACACGGTCTTCAAAAAATGTTTCAAACTTTAAAAAATTTGAATCCCATTCTTCAACTGAACCTCCCCACCTAAAATAATGCGTTTGAATTTCTGAAGCAATGTTCTCTTTTGCCTGATAAATGTAATCCATCAAATAATCTGCTTGTAAAATGGTGTTCATCAAATCGGCATAGCGATTAATAAAATACCGTTTAAATGTTGCATTTTCTAATAATCGCTTAAAAAGCTGAACGTGCACGTTGCCATCTCCGTAAGGGCCTAAAATATAGGCTAAACTATAAAAGTCAATTAATTCTTTCCCGTAATATTTAATACCGGCATCCAAATCAGAATAAAAATAACGCCACCGGGGTTGAGAAGGCGCATTCCATAATTTTAAATTATTGTAAGGCCAGTCTCTATTATTCATGAACAATTCCATTATAAAATAATCCACCATTGATTTGGTATCTAACCGATCATCTACCCAATTGAAGTTGCTTTCATCTTCCAAATTATTTGATAAGGCAAAATCACGTAACTCTATGAACGTTGCAGAGTCTCCAGAAATTAAAATGAGCTCTTCTTCTTCTAACAGGTTTACACTATCTGCCGGAATGTTGTAGTTACTGGTAACGTAATATTTATCTATTTTTTCGCGCAGGTTATGAATGCCCCAAAATATGCCATTAATGTAAACCATTACGGGTTGGTAGCCTTGTGCATCTACATCCAGGTTATTGTCAATAACAAACTGATGCAACGTTCCATCTTTTAAAAGGCTAAAATCAAAATCACTTCCCGAATTTCGCAGTAATAATCGTCTAAATTCAGAATTTTGCTTATTGGCAAAATAAGGGTATGAAAATTCTTCTTGCTCATACCTGTCATGTGCTACTAACCGTAACGATTTCATTGGTCGGGTGGTTGAAACTGTACCGCCGTGAATTTTAACCCCGCAATCTAACGCTTCACCGGGTTCTAAATCGGGCAAGAAAAACTCATAATAGGCATGAATTTCAATATCTTTCCAAAAGTTAGCGCCAAAATAAGGGTATTCTTCAGACGCATCCGGCCCTAAGACATAAATGCCAATTTCCTCATCCAATAGTTCTAAACTATCTATGTTTAAATGAACAATGGGTAGTTGGTGTTGCGTATTTACAAAATAGGTGCGGTAAAGGTCTGGTGAGGGCAGCATGGAGTCCCTTACCGCAGCTACGCGCAAACTTGTATTGGTATTTAAAACTAACGGGGCTGTATACAGTTTTGCTGTTAGTGGCTTTGTTCCATTTTTAGAATAGTAAACTTCTTCTTCTGGGTTTTGTGGGCGAATAACAACGGTTGCTCCGAAACTTTGCTTGCCTGAATTTCTGTTAATAACGGGTTGTGGACAATAGCCTTTATACCCTATTGAGGTTGTATTTGCCGCTGTTGGTGTTGGATTTTCAAAAAAGTACCATTTTCCATCTATCCTGCCATAACTATGGTTTGGTTCAAGCGTAGGGCGCGTAATGGAGTCAAGTAATGTGCCATCTGTATCATACATTAACAATAAGCCTCCTTTTCTGCCCAAACTAAAATCGACACCTTCGGGTAAATCAATCTCATCACTCAGTGAAATGGTTAAAAAGCCATTCGCCTCCATGGTTAATGCCGGAAATACCCATTTTGTAGGATTTTCAACATCATCAGACAATGAAAAACCGGCTAAATTTATAGCCACGGCAGATGGATTATACAATTCTAACCAATCAGGAAATTCCGTTTCTTCATCTACGTCAATACTGTAAACAGATACGTTAGAAGGGCAAATTTCACTAAACTGCTGACTGTAACTAGCGGAACAGAGTAAGGCTGCAAAAAAGAAAAAATTCCACTTCATGACGCTAAATTTACGGTTAATTAACGTCAGAATTTGTAAATTCTTACATGCAACTGTATTAATTGTTGTTTTTAATGATTTTTAAGGCTTCGTTTCCGGCACTGCTTTGGATTACGAGGAGATAAACTCCATTTATTAAATCGTTTGTAGTTGCGCTCATCTGATGCGTTCCGGCGGTGCATTCTCCGGCATAAATGGTTTGAACTATTCTACCGTCTGGTTTAACAAACTGAATTGTAACATAGCCAGAAGTGGGGTTGGCAAACGTTAATTTTAGCTGATTGTTAAACGGGTTTGGGTAAGCGCGCATGTCATAAATGCTACGGGGTTCAAACACAGCTAACCAATGGTCATTTTCTTGCGGATTAATGGGTAAAATACGCGTTGTTAATTTTCGCCCGGTTTTAAGATTCTCCCAATGTTTAAACATTAACCCATTTTCAGCAATTGGCTCTATTTGGATTGGTACATCCGGGTAGTAATGGCAACCAAAGGGTATTTCTGGCGCATGTATGGTGTTAACCTTCAATTTTATTCCGTGAACGGGATAGGTATCCAACGTTATTGGAACAGCATCTGCCATGCCTAAAACGCTAGAAATCTCATGCTGCGTAATTGTTTTACGCTGAAAAATAGAGCCATACAGTCCGTTAAAACGTTCTGCCCATATATCAAAACTACCACACCACTTCTCGTAGTGTTTTTTCATATTGGGTTTAAGCAATGTTCTGTTTTTCTCAAACGTTTCAACCAATTTTTGAGGACGGAAAGCCGTATTCAATAAATCAGCATAACGGTTTACAAAACGACACAAAAAATCTTGATTTTTTAATAATTCTGAAAATAAAAAAACATGCGGATTTTCAGTTGTAAAGTGAGTCATAATACGTCTAAAATTTTCGAGTTCTTCAAGTCCAGCTCCTGTATGTACAAAGGCAACATCTAAATCATAACATAAATACCGCCACTTTCTATGCGGTGCATTCCAAACTTTTAAGTTATTATTTGGCCAATCTTTATTGTTCAAATACAATTCAATAATAAAATAATCAATCATGGAAGTGATATCTAACCGATCTTTCACCCAATTGTAATGCATTTCGTCCACAGCTCCATTCGCTTCAACATAATCTATTACTGCTAAAAAGCCCTCATTACTACCTTCAACTTCATTTAAGCCTCTGTTTTCGAGTATGTTTACACTGTCGGCAGAAATGCCATAATTTGTAGCAATGTAATGCCTGTCCATTTTTTCGCGCAGATTATAAACGCCCCAATATTCCTCATTAATGTAAACAACAACTGGCTGGTAGCCGCTTAAATCTACATTGAGATGATTATCCATAAAGTGACTGTGCAGTACAGCATCTAAACTACCCGTGTGGCAAAAATCATTGCCGCCATTTCTTAAAACTAAGCGCTTATATTGCCTTAACTCTTTCCCTTTAAAATAGGGATAATTGAACGTTTTTTGTCCTACTTCTTTTTTTGCCTTCAAACAAAGTGATTTCATTGCACGAATACGCGAACCCAAGCCTCCATGAATTTCTAACTCGCAAAAAAGTTCTTCTTGTAACATGCCCTTTGCATCAAAAAAATTGTAGTGTACGGGAATGGCAATATCTTCAAAATAATTAGCCCCGCTAAATGGGTACGTAGAGTCTGCCGTAGGTCCAAGCATATAAATACCATTATCGGCGTCAAAAAAACTAAGGCTATCTAACGTAAGACTAACCAATGGCAAACCGTAATTGTTTTTTTTAAAATACGTTCGTGAAACCGGAACCGAATCAATCAATGAATCGCCTCTGGAAATGAACCAATAAGTAGCCGAACTTTTAAAAATTATGGGTTGATTACAGATATTTACCGTTGCGCCACCGTTTTGAGAAACATAAATTGTTTCGTTTTCATTTAAATTTCTTGCTACAACATGGCTTCCGGGTTTTAGTTTACCCGACGAACGATTTACTTCTGGAGCAGAAGCATAACCTTTAAAACCAATGCTTAAATTTTCCTCTCCGGGAGTGGGCGTTCGAAAATAATAAAATTGATTTTCTATTTTACCGTATGAATGTCCGTGGCGCAACGCCGGAGATTGTATAGAGTCTACAACTTCGGCAGCGGTATTCATTAAATAAAGCGTAGGGCCTTCTTGATTAATGGAGTAGTTGGTAATGTTTCCTACGTTGTTTGTATTGTCAACAATTGGAATAACCAACCTTTCAAAGGGATGGATGACCGTATCTGGAAACACCCATTTTTTATGCACTTGTCTATGATCTGTCAAATACCAATTGGTTAAATCAATGGCTTCTGCAGTGGGGTTATGCAGTTCTAACCACGGAGATTCACCGTATACCGGATGCTCAAAAAAAGCTGATTTTGACGCACAAATTTCTGTTAATTCTTGGGCGATCAACACATTTGGAAAAAAAACAAGCATCAAAAAAAAGCGGGCCATACACAAGGTGTTTCCAACTGGCTTTTTTTGGGTAAACCAGCTTTCATTAAAATTCAGTAAACGGATGTAGTAATTACAATCCAATACGGCTGATTTAAAAAAAGGGTTGGTTTAAACCTTAAAACCTGAGTTCGATTCTTCCAAATTTCCACAGAAGTATTGAAAATAGTGAGATTTTGATAGAAAAAATGTGCCACATTGAGCGCAGTCGAAATGAAGTACTAACTGGTTAATTCAAGGCTTTTTCCGTTGAAAGATTGCTATTTTCCATACTTTTCGAAGAATTGATTTCATATTTCCTTATACTGCGTTATGGTTTTTCGAAGTGAATACTCCTTCAAAACCATGCCTTGCCTAAAAAAAATGAAATCAACTGTGAGCGTTTGGAAGAATCGAACTCAAGTTTAAAGTGTTGCTAAAAAAGCGCCTATTTTATCGTAGGTATAATCCAGTTCTTTTTGGGTGATGCAATAGGGCGGATTAATGAAAATTACGTTACCCAACGGACGTATTAACAGTTCGTTCTCTAAAAAAAAGTTGTATGCCTTGGTACGAATATCCGAAAAATAAGACGACTCCTCTCCTACCTCAACCTCCATTGAAAGAATCGTTCCCAATGACTTTACGGATTTTAATTTAGAATGATCGCTATATTTTTCTACAAAAGAAGCGTGTCCGTCTATAATGCGTTCTATTCCGTCGAGCGTTTCACTTTCTTCAAACAAATCAAGCGACGCACAAATGGCTGCACACGACAAGGGATTACCTGTAAATGAATGCCCATGGAGCAAGGCTTTTGTAGTTTCCTCTGCCAAAAAAGCATTAAAAATGGTTTGGGTTGCCACGGTTAACCCCACTGGCATAACGCCACCTGTTACCCCTTTTGACAAACAAACAAGGTCAGGTACATTGTTTAATTGATCGATTGCAAAAAACGTTCCGGTACGGTAAAAACCTGTCATTACCTCATCTGCAATGGTTAATACATTGTACTTTTTTGCCAAGTCCAGTAATTCATCTAAAATTTCGTTGGAGTAAATGCGCATTCCTGCGGCGCCTTGCACAAGTGGTTCAAAAATAAATCCGGCGAATTGGCCTGTACTAAACAACTGTTCTACTTTTTGTAGTATTTCTTTTTCATTTTCCGCGGTTGGAAACGGGATAAAATCCACCTCAAAAAACAAATGCTCGAACGGTTTATTAAAATAACCGCGTTGCCCAACGGACATAGCGCCGAATGTATCACCATGATAAGCTCCTTCCAATGCCAAAAAACGCGGTTTTTCTTCGCCTTTATTAAACCAATATTGATACACCATTTTTATGGCTACCTCAACGGACGTAGAACCATTGTCAGAAAAAAACACTTTTTTAAATTCTGCCGGTAAAAGTTCGGTGATGCGTTCTGCAGTTTCTACCGCTTTTGGATGCGTAGCACCTGCAAAAATAATATGGTCGATTGTTAAAAACTGATCGTAAATTTTTTTTGCGATATAAGGATGTGCATGTCCGTGGTTGATCGTCCACCAAGATGAGTTTGCATCCAAATACCGTTTTCCGTTTTCATCAAATAACCAGGCACCTTTGGCTTTTACCATTGGTATAGGGTCGGCAGCCGTTTGCGCTTGTGTAAACGGGTGCCAAACGCTTGCTTTGTCGCGTTCAACTAAGTTTTTCATGTTTTTTTAAAGTAAGTTGCTGATATCTTTCACTCCGATTGCCCGGTCTGCTGTAAACCCTTCTGCATAATCCACACCAATGCTTCTGCCGAATTGCCCCCAGCGTCCTTTTAAAAAGTCCATGAATGCTTTGGTAGATATGGGAGTTTCTGGTTCGTTAGAATCGGGATTGAAAAATTGGGTTTTATACGCCATTATCGCTTCTATTTTACGATCTACAAACGGTGTTATATCTACCACAAAGTCGGGTTTTAAATAATGGTCTTGAATGTAACCGTAAACAGCTTTTGGCCGCCAATGTTCTTGCTTTTTACCATTTAGCGTTGTTTCTATTTTTAATAAGCCGGACAAAAAGCAGGCTTCTTTTGCCAGGGTAGCTCCTTTTCCGTGATCGGGGTGCCGATCTGAGTAAGCATTTACTAAAACAGTCTCTGGTTTAAAATGCCGAATTTGCTCAATGATTTTAATCTTATTTTCTTTGGAAAAATCGAAAAAGCCGTCGCCTAAATTAAGGTTTACGCGGTCTGCCAACCCCATTATTTTGCTTGCGTCTGCGGCTTCTTCATAGCGTGTTTCTACCGTGCCTCTAGACCCTAGTTCACCCTCTGTTAAATCAACAATAACCACTTTTTTACCCAGTGCTATTTGCTGCATAAGCGTACCCGCCGCAGATAGCTCTACGTCATCTGGATGTGCGCCTATTGCTAGTATATCTACCTTCATTTAATCTCAATATTTTTTCCAAATCGCTGTGCATATTCAGCAATTTGCGCTTTTAATTCGTTTGTATCCACCACTAAAACACCACTGTTTATAACTACCGGGGTTTTATAAATCATTTGGTTTCTATCTAATAATCGGCGAACGGCTTTATTTGGAGCTTGTTCCAAAATTTTATCTGGGTTTTTTACGTAAATTAATAGTGAAGTAGAGGTTAACGATTTTTGAAATTCGACTCCAACAACCTCTTTCCACTTTATTTCTCCAATAGCAATGGCTGTTGTTTGGTCTGTTATTCCATTGCGATTTACGCTTATGCCCGCGGTTTTATCTTTAATCTTTTTACCGTAAGATCCGGCTACGACCAAAAATACAATCAGTAAAATAACCGCTAATGTTTTAAAAATGGTTTGCCCTACTTTACCCAGCGTATCTTTTAATCCTTCTCCAAAATAGTAAAAAGCTAAAAAAACAATAATGCCAATAATGCCATACGCCACAGTAAGCGTTAACATTTTTTTACGGTTTACAGGTACAAAAATTTCTTCCATATTTTTTTAATCAACGGCTAAAAAATGATTTTAATTGCAAACCTACGGTATCCTTTTGCCAATACCGAATAATTTCATAAATCATTACGCCGTACACCAGCACATACTCCGCTACTAATAGTATTGGATTTTGCTCAAATTGCTCATTAGAATAGGCGTAATAACTGAACATTATTACCAATGACCACACCACGCCAAACCGATATTTTGTGAAAACAGAAAGCACTAAAACCAAGCTAATGTACCATGGGTGAACGGTTGTAGCAAAGGCATAATAAATCATAAAGGCGAAGAGCATTCCTTTAATTATATCTAAATCATTCCGGTAGGCTTTTAGCAGTGCTAAGGTTAAAATACCGGCTGTAGAAATATAAGACAACAGTTTACCTGCAACTTCAAATCGGTCCCAATCTGTAGGGGCATACACATAATTAATAAGCACGTTGTAAATGCTAGAATTAAACTGAAAGCGCACAAAATATTCATTCACACTTTCCATCATATTGCCAAAAAAAGTGGTATTGAGCATTAAGCCACCAACTGCTAACACTACTACCCCAACCAATGCCGTAAAGCCAATGGAATTAAGAATTTTTAGTTTTTTATACACAAAAGGAATTAGCATTAACGGAATAAGTTTTACCTGCACGGCTATGCCAAACAGAATACCTCCGTTTATCCATTTTGCCTTCATTACAAAATAAATTGCGCCTAATAAAAAGAAAATCATTACCCCCTCAAAATGTAAATTACCTGAGAACTCTAAAATAATGAACGGATTTAAAAAGTAAAGCCATATATTATGTATAGCCACATTTAGGTGCAAGGCAATTTTTCGGGCAATGAAAATGGCTCCAATATCTGCCAAGATGATAATGCTTTTTAAAATTTTGATATTTACGCCAATATCGTCGGTTAATGCAGCGGGCACAAATAAAAGTTGATTTACCACTGGATAACACGTGTAATGAGATTGTGACAATTCGCCCATGCCGTGGTATAAAACCCGCATATAACGTTCGTCCATAAAACCATTGTGGCTAATTAAATCTTGCGGGGTGTGCGCAAAGGGATTAATTCCGCGTGTCAGTAATTCACCATCCCAAATAAAACGAAAAAAATCGTTCGATAATTCTGGAGATGCCCAAAATAAGATAAACCTTAATCCAATGGCAACAAGTAAAAAATGCTGAAACTTCCACTGCATTTTATTGCGCCAAAAACCGTAAAAAACCCCAAACAGCAACAAGTATTGCCCTATAAAAAACTCAAAATTTGTGCGTGGAGTTTGGTAACCTATCGACCATATTAAGGCAACAATGCACGCCAACAACACAAAAGCCCAAACATTATTTCTGATTACGGATTTTGTCATATTCGAAAATGAATTTGTAAAAATCTACATTTTCTGGCAATTTGAACCAAAAAAAATTTATTTTTGCACAATATTTGGAACTGAAAACATGGCAAAGAGTAATAAAGAAACAAAGGCAGACGAGTTAGACCAATTAACGGGTACCGAAAGCTTTATTGATAAATATAAAAAAGCCTTCATTATTGGAGGTGCGGCAATTGTTGTTGTCGTTTTAGGCATTATTGGTTATCAAAAACTAGTTGTTGAACCAAACGAAATTGCTTCGCAAGATGCGTATTGGAATGCTTTTTACGATTTTCAAAATGATTCATTAAACGCAGCTGTAGCAGGAACTAACGAGTATGAAGGGATGGAAGCTGTAGCAAGTGAGTACGGTGGTACATCAGGCGGAGACATTGCAAATTACTCATTAGGCATTGCAGCTATGAAAAATGGTTCTTATGACGAAGCCATTGGTTATTTTGATGAATGTGATTTTGATGACGTGGTGCTTGGTTCAATGACAATAGGTCTTAAAGGAGATTGTTATGTAGAGATGGGCGAGCTTGACAAGGCGGTTGATTTATTTGAAAAAGCGGCACAACGCGAAGAAAACGTTTACACTACACCTATGTATTTAATGAAAGCCGGCTTAACGCACGAAAAATTGGGCGATAACCAAAGTGCAGTTACGGCTTACGAAAAAATTAAAAAGAACTGGCCGAAGAGTGAAGAGGCTACGAGTATTGAAAAATATATTGCAAGAGCACAAAATTAATGGCAACAGCAACAAAAAATTTATCTCATTACGAGAAAGGGAATATTCCTAATGGTGCCGATTTTAAAATCGGCATTGTTGTTTCTGAATGGAATGATGACATTACCCATAGTTTACTAAAAGGAGCTATTGACGCTTTTATGGATAATGGCGTGAAAGAAAAAAACATTTTGGTAAAACATGTACCAGGCACATTTGAACTGCCTATCGGGTGCCAATTTTTGTTGGAACATGATGATGAAATGGACGGTGTACTAGCCATTGGCTGCGTTATTCAAGGCGAAACAAAACATTTTGATTTTGTGTGCCAAGGGGCTACACAGGGTATTATGCGCACCATGTTAGAATATAACACCCCTATTTCGTTTTGCGTGTTAACGGATAATACAAAACAACAATCACTTGATCGTTCGGGCGGTAAACATGGCAACAAAGGCATTGAGTGTGCGGTATCGCTACTTAAAATGATTGGTTTGCAAAATCAACTAGATGATTAATTGATTAACTCCTTGTTTTTCAGTTATTTTATTTTTTTTCTTTAATTTCGCACTAGATTTTGGTGTTAAACCTGAATTACTTTTACTTTTTTAGAACCTAATTGAATGTAATTTGTTCTATAAACTAACTGGACGGATTGTTTTATGCGAATAACATAATCTAACCGCAATAAATAAATTTAAAAACGATTAATTAATTTTAAAGCAATGAGCCGACATACAACATCATTAAAACTATCTGCGTTTTTCATTTCTGCACTCTTACTAGGAGCCTGCGGTGGTGAATCAAATAATAACGAAATGGATAGTGAAAAAGACAGCACGAAGACCGAAGAGGTTATGGTGGAAGACGAACCGACTGAACCTATTGTAATGAATAGTGCGGTTGAAACAAATGGAATTACAATTACACCGTTGGTTTCTAGTCCTAAATTTGAAAATGCAAAACTAACGTTTGCCAACGTTTCTTCTGGTGATAAACTTAAAGCTGGTAAAAAAACGATTAAAATGAACGTTGAAAATTATGAGCTGGGCGTTCAAACGTCAGATGCCGAAGGCAAAGGGCTTGCCAATAGTAAAAAAGGACAACACATGCACGTAATCCTTAACAACGAGCCTTACATGGCGCATTATGACCCAGAAGTAGAAGTTGAATTAGAAGACGGGCATTATGTAGCATTAACTTTTTTCTCGCGGTCGTATCATGAATCTGTAAAAAGTAAAGATGCGTACGACATTATTCAGTTTACGGTAGGCGATAATGAAGCTGAAGAAGCAGATTTAGATGCTGCTCATATTTTTTACAGCCGTCCAAAGGGAACGTACAAAGGAAATGATACAAAAGACATTTTATTTGATTTTTACCTGTTAAACACAGAACTTGGTGAGAATGGAAATAAGGTACGATTAACCATTAATGGAGAAACCTCTTTTACTATTGCTAAATGGCAGGCTTACACCATTTCTGGACTTCCAATGGGTGAGAATACCTTTAAAGTTGAATTGATGGATAATGATGGTGAGTTGATTGAAACACCATTTAACCCTGTTGAGCGCACTGTAACATTAGCAGAAGAGTAAGAACACAAAGAATACTAATTTATAATTTAAAAAAGGTACATTTTTACAATGTGCCTTTTTTTTGGTTTTTATCATTTCGTACAGTTAAAAATAGAATCGTTAATTTTTTTCATAATCAGTGAATTAATAGGGTGAATTAATTTTTGTTGCTCACTTATTAATTTTAATCCCAAAATCATTATGCTCACCAGTAATTTTACACTAACTTTGCGTCCCGTAGTTACAAAATTAAGAATATGTCGAATTCCACTAAGTACATTTTCGTAACCGGCGGGGTCACTTCTTCTCTGGGAAAAGGAATCATTTCAGCATCATTAGCTAAACTTTTACAAGCACGCGGGTATACCGTAACCATCCAAAAGTTAGACCCCTATATCAATATAGATCCAGGTACACTTAATCCGTATGAGCATGGCGAATGCTTTGTAACGGACGACGGTGCTGAAACCGATTTGGATTTGGGGCATTATGAGCGTTTTTTGAACGTAAATACCTCTCAAGCTAACAATGTAACTACAGGTAGGGTTTATCAATCTGTAATGGATAAAGAACGCCGTGGCGAGTTTTTAGGTAAAACCGTACAGGTAATCCCACATATTACCAATGAAATTAAAGAACGTATCCAAATTCTTGGCAAATCGGGTGATTATGAAATCATCATCACAGAAATTGGTGGAACAGTAGGTGACATTGAATCGTTACCTTACATTGAATCTGTTCGACAAATGATGTGGGAGTTTCCAGATGACTGTATCGTTGTACATTTAACACTTGTACCTTACTTGGCCGCAGCCGGAGAATTAAAAACAAAGCCAACGCAACACTCTGTAAAATCATTACTAGAAGTTGGTGTACAGCCTGATATTTTAGTGTGTAGAACAGAACATCCGTTGGACAACACCATTCGGAAAAAAATTGCGCGTTTTTGTAATGTAAACCCCACTGCCGTTATTGAGTCTATTGATGCTGCTTCTATTTATGAAGTGCCACTGATGATGCAAAACGAAGAATTGGATAAAGTGGTGTTACAAAAGCTAGATTTACCTGCAAAAGGCGATCCGGAACTAAAGGAGTGGAGAGCATTTTTAACGCGATTGGAAAATCCAAAAGAAAAAGTAAAAATTGGATTAGTAGGTAAATACATAGAATTAAAAGATTCGTACAAATCAATCGTTGAGGCGTTTGTACACGCGGGGGCCTACAACGAATGTGAAGTGGAGCTGGAATGGATACATTCTGACAATTTAACCCCCGAAACTGTTGCAGACTCAATTTCTGGACTAGACGGGTTATTGGTTGCACCGGGATTTGGCTCGCGCGGTATAAAAGGTAAAATTTTAGCCATTCAGTATGTGCGTGAAAACAACATTCCGTTTTTAGGTATATGCCTGGGTATGCAATGCGCTGTAATTGAATATGCACGCAATGTATTGGGTTGGAAAGATGCGCACACAACAGAAATAGCAGAAGATTGTGAATACCCTGTCATTAACATTATGGCAGATCAGAAAGACCTAACCGATAAGGGCGGCACCATGCGTTTAGGGTCATATAAATGTAAAATTGCAGATGACAGTAAAGTGGCCGCAGCTTACAATCGTGAAATTATAAAAGAGCGCCACCGCCACCGTTATGAGTTTAACAATGCTTATTTGGCAGACTTTGAAGCAAATGGCATGATTCCAACAGGTAAAAACCCAGAAACGGGGCTAGTAGAAATTGTAGAAGTGCCTAGTCATCCGTGGTTTGTAGGTGCTCAATTTCACCCAGAATATAAAAGCACGGTTGAACGACCACATCCTTTATTTATCGCATTTGTAAAAGCAACCATTGCAAATAAAAAGAAGGTTGACGTGAAAGCTAAAAAAACAACCGCCTAATATAAAATATTCGCTCGCGCTATTCGTCCTCTAGTAGAAAGGCAAAAAACGGTAAACCTATACTAGGCGAACCGGAATTAAATATTACTTTTGCACCCGCAAGCCAAAAGCGGGCGCTAATTTTTTTATACAATGGATAAAAGATCAGTCATAGGTTTATTGATTATTGGAGCTATTCTCTTGATTTTCAGCATCTTTCAAGCTGGTGATTCGGCAGAAGAAAGAACTGCAAATGAATCTAAACCAATCGATACAACAGCAATTGCTACCACCTCAGACACGTTAATTACTGAAAATGTTGCAGCTGAACAACCTACGTACAACTGGACACCTGTTTTAAATGACGAGGGCTTAATGTCGTTAGACAGTGAAGGGCGTATTTTATATGAGGATACGCTTTTAGGTATTGATACTTTTTTAACCAAACTACCCGAGCAGCAGCCTAAAGCAGACCTGCCAAAAATGGAAGAAGAAATTGTACGGTTAGAGAATGACTTGCTACAAATTGATCTTTCATCCAAAGGGGGACGAATTGTTGGTGTGTATTTAAAGAATTACCGCAGCTATGATAGCTATTTAAATGAAAAAACTGACCCTTTACAGTTAATTGATGCGCAGTCCACTTATGGTGTTGACTTTTTTGAAGGAGAAAACAAAAAGAATTCAGGCAACTTTGATTTTAAAATTGTAAAAAGTGACGCTACCTCTGCACAGGTAGAAATGGTAAATGCATCTGGCAAAATTGTGGGGTATTCTTATAAATTAAAGCCCGGACAATATGACATTGACTTTAGCATTTATTTTAAAGGATTTAGTGACCGTGATGCGCAAGATGTTGCCTTCACCTCTAACTTTAAGTTATTGTCTACTGAAAAAGATTTACCGTCAGAACAACGTGTAAGTACTGTTTTTTATAAATACAGAGAAGACTCCTACGATTATCTTTCAGAAGCGTCTGATGATGACGAACCTTTAGAAGAGACAACAGATTGGGTTGCTTATAAACAAAGTTACTTTTCAGCCATTTTGATGAGTGAAACCGGTTTTGATCCAACGAACTCTCAAATAGAAATTAAAACATTTGAAGAAGGTACGGATACCAATTATGTAAAACAATACCAAAGCACACTAAATCTGGGGTTGACCAATGTAAACAATACAGTTGACCTCCACTGGTATTTTGGACCAAATGACTACGAAATTTTAGCCTCTTACGACAATGGATCAGAAGATATCATTAACCTTGGTTGGGGATTATTCAGATGGATTAACGTTTATTTTATTCGCCCATTGTTTACCTCATTTATTGGTTGGGGTATTTCTGCAGGGTTAGCCATTTTATTATTAACCGTAATTGTAAAATTATTATTGAGTCCTGTCAACTACAAAATGTACAAGTCATCTGCAATGATGAAGGTACTGCGTCCGGAAATTGAAAAAATCACTAAAAAATTCCCGAAGAAGGAGGATGCTATGAAAAAACAGCAGGCCACCATGGGCTTATATAGGGAAACCGGCGTAAGCCCAATGGCGGGGTGTATACCTATGCTAATACAAATGCCTATTTTGTTTGCTATTTTCCGTTTGTTCCCGGCAGAGATTTCTTTGCGTCAACGGGGTTTCCTTTGGGCAGAAGATTTATCCACTTACGATTCTATTTTGAACCTAGGGTTTGAGATTCCTTTTTATGGTGACCACATTAGCTTGTTTACCTTATTAATGGCAGGTACAACACTGCTTTACACGCATTACAATAGTTCAAATATGCAGCAGCCAACTATGGAAGGCATGCCGAACTTAAAGTACATCATGTACTTCTTTCCAGTAATGATGATTTTCTTCTTTAACTCATACTCTTCGGGGTTAAGTTATTACTACTTTATTTCAACATTAATGACAATAGGAATTATGTTTGCCATTAAGAAATTTATGCTGGATGAAGACAAGATTATTGCAAAAATTGAAGCCAATAAAGCCGCGCCTAAAAAGAAAAAAGGAAAATCTAAATTCCAACAACGATTAGAAGAAGCGCAGCGTTTACAGCAAGAACGTGCAAAAAATAAAGGTAAATAACCTGTATTTATCGTTCGTTTAAGTGTGGCACTCATTTTGCACTAATTCGTTTACCGGCGCTTACAGCTTTACAAGTTTTAAGGTTTATTTAACATCTAAAGTTGTGAAATTGGCGTATATTTGATAATACCACGAAAAACATGTAATATTAATGGCATCCGAAGGAAAAATATTTCAACCGCTTAAATTCTCAAATACCATTGGTAGAGAGTTTAATAGCACCTTAAAAAAGCGCGTAAGAGCCTATTTTAAAGAAAATAATATTTCTAAATATGCAAACGCAAGCATGAAGTTGAAAACAATTTTTATGCTTACGCTTTACTTTGCGCCCTACCTGTTAATGGTAACAGGTGTAATTACTAACATTTGGCTAATTGTTTTATGTTGGGCATTAATTGGTTTTGGCATGGCAGGTATCGGCATGACAATTATTCATGACGCGAACCACGGCGCCTACTCCAAAAACAATAAAGTAAATTACCTATTGGGTCGTTTAGTAAACGTTGTAGGGGCTTTTGCACCAACTTGGAAAATTCAGCACAACGTGCTACACCATACCTACACTAATATCCAACATTATGATGAAGATGTAGATCCGCCGGTGCCAATCGTGCGCTTTACACCGCATGATAAATACCATAAAATTCACCGTTTCCAGTTTTTGTATGCTTGGTTTTTTTACAGCTTAATGACTGTTTCCTGGGTAACAATTAAAGATTTTCAACAGCTTTTTAGATACAAAGGCATGGGGCTTACTAAAAATGAGAACGAAAAATTTAGCTCACTTTTTGTAGAGTTACTCATTTCTAAAACAATTTATTACAGCTATATTTTGGTAATTCCGTTAATTTTTATGGATGTACCTTGGTGGGGCATTGCTTTACTGTTTTTATTAAAACATTTAATTGCAGGCTTTACGTTGGCCATTGTATTTATTCTGGCGCACGTTATACCAGATGCGGCATTTCCTAAACCAACAGAAGATTTAAAAATTGAAAATAACTGGGCGATACATCAACTAGAAACCACGACAAACTTTAGCCCAAAAAGTCGCATTTTTCAGTGGTTTATCGGCGGGTTAAACTTTCAGGTAGAACACCACCTTTTTCCAAACATCTGTCACGTACATTACAAGAAATTATCAAAAATAGTGCGCGAAACAGCTATGGAATTTGGTTTACCATACTATTGCGAGCCTACTTTTTTCAGTGCGATTAAAAGCCATGGAAAAATGCTAAAACAGCTTGGCCGCCCAATTAAAACGGTGTCTTAGTAAAAGCCACACCTGTTTCCATTACGTCACATTTGCAACCGTTTGGACTATTTTAACCGCCTACAAGACAAGTGCTCGGCAAAAAAGCCTTATCTTTGTAAGCATAAAAAACCATAATACATGAAAATCCCCACTCAAGAGTTGAAACCTCTAAAGTTTTCAAGAAAGATTGGACAAGACTTTAACACGACCCTCAAAAAGCGTGTCAGAGCTTATTTCAAGGAGAATAATATTTCAAAGTATGCCAACACAAATATGAAAGTTAAAACAATTTTCATGCTTGGGTTATACTTTACCCCTTACTTATTAATGGTAACCGGTGTAATTACTAACCCATGGCTTATCACCCTTTGCTGGTTTGTTATGGGATTCGGTGTTGCGGGTATTGGGTTATCTGTCATGCATGATGCCAACCACGGCGCCTATTCAAAAAATGAACGGGTTAACAAAGGTGTTGGGCGTGTTGTAAACTTAGTAGGCGGTTATGCACCAACCTGGAAAATTCAGCACAACATTTTGCACCATAGCTACACCAACGTGCACGGGTATGATGAGGATGTTTCTCCGGCATTGCCAATTTTACGTTTTTCACCAAAAGATAAATACCTTCCAATTCACAGATTTCAGTTTATTTATGCTTGGTTTTTCTATAGCTTAATGACAATTATGTGGATTACTACCAAAGATTTTCAGCAGTTATTTCGTTACAAAAAAATGAATTTAACAAAAACAGAAAATGTTAAGTTTAACCCCTTATTAATGGAACTTTATTGCAACTAAAGTGCTTTACTATGCTTATGTGTTGGTTATTCCATTAATTTTTGTTGATATGGCTTGGTGGGGTACGGTTTTATTAATGTTGATGATGCACCTTATTGCAGGGTTTACATTGGCCATTGTATTTCAACCTGCACATGTAGTACCGGAAACAAGTTTCCCTGTACCAGATCGTGACTTGACAATTGAAAATAACTGGGCAATTCACCAATTGGAAACAACGTCGAACTTTGCCCCTAAAAGCAATGTATTGTATTGGTTAGTTGGTGGTTTAAATTATCAGGTAGAACATCATTTATTTCCTAACATTTGCCACGTACACTATAAAAAACTCTCAAAAATTGTAAAAGAAACCGCATTGGAGTTTGGAGTACCTTATTACTCTGAGCCCACCTTTTTTAGTGCTATTCGCAGTCACAACAAAATGCTTCGTAAATTAGGGGCGCCTAGTAAAGTAAATCTGGCGCACGCTTAATTTTTAACTGTACATTTATTTTGCATGAGAACTTCAGTAAAAGCAGGAGTTGTATTTTCACTTATTTGGATAATTGCCGTTCTTACCGCATTTTTAGCCGGCTATTCTGTTGATTTATTTATCATACTAGAACTGTTTAGCTTGTTCACCTTATTGGGGGCAATTTTCACGGGTCTTTTTCTTACAAAAAAAGAAAATGGTTATGAAAAAGTAAACGCGCTAGAAGATTTCAAAGTGGCTATGCAATCGGGGTTAATTTACACCATTATTATTACCGCTTTTGTTTATATCTACCACAATAATATAGACCCTTCTGTGAAAGAAACGTTTACGCAAGAACGTATTGCTAAACTACACGAGCAGTACCCTACAAAAGAAACATACCTGGAACTACAAGCGAATGACCCAAAATGGGAAACCTTTAGTTATGATGATTTTATTGAAAATCAAGAAGATCAAATTGCAACGTTTGTTGGTTCATTTTTTACCACATTGGTGCATTTAATGGTGCATTTTATGTTCTCTCTCTTTTATTCGTTTTTTGTGATGATTGTGTTGCGAAAGGTGATTTTACGAAACGCGTAGATGGTAGAGAATAGAGTAAAGACAATAGAACAAAGAAGATAGACAAAAGATCATAGAGAGTATGCCTGTAAGAATAGCTATACACTGTACCACGAACTCTAACGTCTAAAGTCTAATAGCGTAGCGTCTTTCATCTAATATCTATAAGCGCAGCGGTCTAAAGACTTGAGACTCTAAAACCATCACTTCAAAAGCGCTTTCGCAAAGACATTCAAATCAACCCCGTGAAAGTTACCTGAACTCATAAGTAATAAATTTTTATTTTTCCAAGTTGTGTTGCGAAGTTGACTTGTTAATTTGCTGGCATCTGTAAATACGGTTACGTTAGAGGTTCCAAACGCATTTTGCACCATCTCAGCACTAATTTCTTCTAATTTTTTATGGGCAACTACATCTGGGCTAAAATAAACAAGTGCTTCGTCTGCAGCAGCCATACATTGGTCATACTGCGGTAAAAAATCTTTTTTGAGAGATGAGAACGTGTGAAGTTCCATACATGCCACTAGCTTTCGATTAGGAAACTGCTCTTTCACCGCTTTTACAGTTGCTTTGAGTTTAGATGGTGAATGGGCAAAGTCTTTATACGCATTGCAGGTTTCATTTTGTGCAATTAACTCCAAGCGCTTTGCCGCGCCTTTAAAGGATGATATAGCGCTGTAAAAATCAGCATCAGAAACACCTATTTCGTTTAGCATTAACTTTGCTCCGACTAAGTTTTGTAAGTTGTGATTACCAAAAATTTGTAACGGAACTTCAAGTCCGTTGTCCATTAAATACGAAATACCGTCTCTCACCTCAAATTTAGGCGTGGTGTAGCCAATTGCCTTAATATCGCTGCGCAGTTTGGGTAAAATAGATTTGATGTGTTCATCCTGCTCAAAATAAACTAAACTCCCCTTCTGCTCTATTTTATCCGTAAAAATTTGAAACTGTTCTACGTAATTTTCAAACGTTGGAAAAACGTTGATATGATCCCATGCAATGCCACTAATTAAAGCAACATGTGGAGCGTACCAATGAAATTTTGGTCGCCTGTCAATGGGAGATGATAAATACTCGTCTCCTTCAATAACAATTAGTGGTGCATCAGAAAGTTGCACCATACAGTCAAACCCATCTAACAAAGCTCCCACTAAATAATCCGTTTTTATATTTAACTTGTCCATCACGTGCAAAAGCATGCTGGTTATGGTTGTTTTACCATGGCTCCCTCCTACTACAATGCGTTTTTTATTTTTTGTTTGGCTGTAAACGAACTCCGGATAAGAATAAATTTTTAAACCCAACTCTTGCGCACGCAACAACTCCGGATTATCTTTTCGGGCATGCATTCCTAAAATAATGGCATCCAAACCATCATGAATGTTGGCAGCATTCCACCCGATTGCTGCGGGCAAAATGCCATTGTTTTTTAACCGACTTTTAGAAGGCTCAAAAATCTCATCATCAGAACCCGTTACCTCATCTCCTTTGCGTTTTAAAGCAATTGCCAAATTATGCATTGCACTACCACCTATGGCTATAAAATGAACCTTCATAATCTTAATTTTTTACTAAAATCATTAAAATAAAGAGTTGTATTTAGCATAGCACGGCAGAGTTTTCAACAACCTGCTTTGAACGTCGATAATTCAATGCATTGGTGTACATCAATTTCGTTTGCCCTTTAGAGGTAATCGTTGATTCGTTTTTAAATCCGTGTATTTATGTGCATCTTTGAGATTCAAACACGAAAATCAACCTTATGAAATTATATCCAATTGAAACCGGTAATTTTAAACTAGACGGCGGTGCAATGTTTGGCGTTGTACCAAAATCTATCTGGCAACGTACCAACCCGGCAGATGCCAACAACATGTGCTCGTGGAGTATGCGTTGTTTACTAATAGAGGATGGTGAACGCTTAATGCTCGTAGATACCGGAATTGGAGACAAACAATCAGAGAAATTTTTTAGCTATTATTATATGTTTGGCGACCATACCCTCCAAAAAAGTATTGAGGCGTTGGGCTTTTCGTTAGATGACATTACAGATGTTATTTTAACCCATTTGCATTTTGACCATTGCGGTGGAGCAATAGCCAGATTGGGTGATAAGGGGTTTCGCCCTGTATTTAAAAATGCAACATACTGGAGTAACGAACGCCATTGGAAATGGGCTACTGAGCCAAACAACAGAGAAAAAGCCTCTTTTTTAAGCGAAAATATTTTACCCATTGAAGAAAGCGGGCAGCTTAAATTTATTGAACGTAGTGGAAATTTATCCACGAATGTTTTTCCCAATATTGATTTCTTTTTTGCAGATGGCCATACAGACAGCCAAATGTTACCCATTTTAAATTACAACGGTAAAAAAATTGTGTTTATGGCAGATTTACTGCCAAGTGTGGGGCACATTCCACTGCCTTATGTTATGGGATATGATACCCGCCCCCTGCTTACACTAGATGAAAAAGAGCATTTTTTAAACAAAGCGGTTGCTGAAGATTATATTTTATTTTTGGAACACGATCACCTTAATGAATGCTGCACGCTTAAACAAACAGACCGCGGTGTGCGCCTTGACCAAACATTTGCTTTAAAAGAAATTGAGTAATTCAGATTGAATCAATAGAGAATTTATTATTTTGTATTCGAAATAGAGAATTACCGAAAAACCGCTACAATGAACAAGTATTTAATTGAGATTTTAAAGATACAGAAATCAGTTATATTGCCCGGTTTGGGGGCTTTGATGGTGCCTAGCCAAAAATCTGGAAAAATTGTTTTTAACCCGCACCTAAAGTTCAATGATGGTAGTTTGGCTAAATACATAGCAGAAAAAGAGGGTATTGACAACCAGGAGGCACAAAACAAAGTAGCCAAGTTTGTGCGCGAAATAGAAGCGGAATTAGGGAAAGGCAATACTTACGATATGTTCGAGTTTGGTCATTTCTATAAAAATAAAGACGGTGAGACGGATTTTAATATGGCAGATGACGCTGCAGCGTTAAAAGCTGAGTTGAATGCGAGCACGTCTAAAGCAGAAGCTCCGAAAAAAACAGAGTCAAGCAAAAAAACGGAAAAGAAAGAAGATAAAAAACCACCTGTTGAAGCAAATAAAGAAGCCTCAGCACCAACGCCAGTTGTTTCTTCATCTGACGAAAAAAGCATTACCGAAAAAGCCAAAGAAAAAGCGGCAGCAATTGAAGCTGAAGCTGTAAAAGAAAGTGAAATTACAAAAGCTGCAGTAGATAAAAAATTAGAAGAAGCTAAAAAAGCGGCTGAGGAGAAAGCAAAAGCCGCAGAAAAAGAAGCGGCCGAAGCAGCTAAGAAAGCGCAGGAAAAAGCCAAGAAAGAGGCAAAAGCGATTGAAGCAGGAGCCTTAAAAGTGAACGAGAAGGCCAAAAAAGAAGCTGAAGCAATTGAGGAAGAAGCTTTAAAGGCAAACGAAAAAGCCAAAAAATCCATTGGGGCTATTATTAGCGGAAAAGGTGAAGATGAACAAGAAACCAGTAAGCAGCGTAAAAACACTTACGTACCGGCTGACAAAAGCGAAGGGGAAGAAAAAACAAAAGCATTTGCCCCGGTAAAGCCGGATCCGCAAGAAAAAGGGCCGGATGATAAAATTCCACCACTTGTAGCATCTGGCGCAGCTGTAGATAAAGCTACTGCACCAATTGAACCGAATGAAAAGGTGGTAATTGTTGAGGAAAAGAAGAAAAAATCACGTTTACCGTGGATTATTTTGCTGTTATTAATTGTAGGCTTAGCTGTTACAGGGTTTTTCTTCCGAGATAAGATTGAATCGTATTTAGGAGGAGAAGGTAGTGCAGAAATTTTAAATACTACAGATGATGACGGATCTACCGAAGAACCGATTGAAAGTATTTTGACTGCAGATTCGTTGTCGGGTGAAATGCTGGATGGCGAGATTAGCATGGATGACCCGCAAGGAGATTCTTCTATGACTGAAACGACCATGGATACGGAAACAAATGAAAATTCAACGACACCAGATGCGGTGGAAGAAGATGAACCTGTTACCAGCTCGCCTCCACCCGCTACAAGCGGAACTAATAACGGTAATTATCATTTAATTGGTAATTCATTTAGTGAAAAAGCAAATGCTGAACGTTATGTTTCAACCATGAAAAACAAGGGGTATCCGGCCAAAGTATTGGGCAGATTTGATGGACTTTATTTGGTTTCGTTAAAATCGTACGACAGTCGTTCTGCTGCAAACAGCGGGCGAAGTAGTGTAACTGCAGATGCAAGCAGTGCCTGGGTGTTTAAATACTAGTTGTTGTTCTAATTTTTCTGAATGTTAGATTGATACGCGGAGTATTTACCTTTTTTGTAGGTGGTAAACGGTGCAACCAGTGCGTTTGTGTAGTGCCTTTCATCACCAGTAAACTGCCATTCTCTAACTGCAAAGCAACTGTTTCGGCGGTTGATTTATGTTTGAATGCGAATTTACGTTGCGCTCCTAAACTTAGCGAAGCTATTGCACCATTTTTAACCAATTCACGTTCGGCATCACTGTGCCATGCCATTCCTTCTGCGCCACTGTGGTATAAATTGAGTAAACACGAATTAAATTTTTCTTTGGTTTTGGCCTCTACTTTTTGTTTGATCGCTAGTAAATTCGGAGTCCAATCCAACGCATATTTTGTTGCGCCAGAATAGCGATAAGGAAAACGTTCATCAGCATACCACGCCACTTTGCGCGCCGTTACAATTCGTTTACCAAACATTACCGCCTCATCATTTCGCCATTCAATCTCATCCATTAATTTATCGTAATAAAGCCTGCATTCGGAAGGTGTTAAGATTACACCGTAGTAATTTACTTCTCCGTCATACGGCAAGTGGTTAATGGATTCATCTTCTGTAAAAAGTTTCATTGTTTATTTGATGTTTCTGCGGTTTTATAATGACGTAAAAATTAAATCGTTCACTCTAATTTATTAATTGCCGATAGTACCTCTTCTTTTGTGTTAAACCACTTAACGTTGGTATTATTTAGCCATTTTTCATACCGTAAATTAGCATTTGATTCAAATGATTTCCAACTACTATCGGTCATCTTATAATCCCCCTGTTGCAAATTATGAGCATCTAACCAAGCACTCACATCACTATGACAATTTGACATTTTATTTTGACCATAAAAGTAAACGTCTCTTTCATTCGCTATCTCTTCTAACACCCAATACAAACAATGCGCAATAGAACCTTCTCTACAGTCAAAAATCAATGGCGTTTTCGGAATTTTTTTCATAAACGATTTTAGATAGTCTAGACTAATCTTGCAACCTCCATAAACTTCATTATAAACACGGTGTTCAATCGGCTTTCTATGGGTTAACCTGACGCAATAATAGTTCAAGTCCCACTGCAGCCATTCTAATATTTCAACTCCCTCATCATCATTTACTACCGTATATGTCAAGTTAAAAAAAGGATCTAACAAGTCATAATCAATATCGAACCTTTTGGTACGAATAGGGTTTGCCGAACGCAGTTTCACGCTATCCTCGTCGTAATCGTATTTAATAATCTCCAAATAAATACCGTCCATACGTCTTCTTGCATGGCCTACTGATTGATTGAAACCAGCTAGTTTTTCTGCACGCGCAAACGCTTCAAAATTGCTTTTTTCAATTTGAAAAACTTTATTGTAATTGACGGTATCGCACCCATATAAATAACAGGGGCTTAAGGTGTCTATTTCTTCTTCTACATATACTCGCTTTTTACCAAACGTTTTCATGCTCAACGTCTCGTTTTCAAAATCAACCTTAAAAACAGATTCATACGACAAAGATGGCTTAAAGCGAAATACGATCTCCTTCACCTCTGTATTATCTCTAATTTCTTGAGCACAATTAAGACAAAAAAAACAGCTTGTTATTACTAAAACTAATTTCAACGCTTTATTCATCCCAGCACTATTATTTCAAACATCATCCAATACTTCGTCATCTTGTCTTTTTTCATCCTTTACAAAAAAAGTTGAAACAACTGCATAAAAAATGGTAACCGGAACATACGTTAAGAGCGCAATAATTACAACTGTAAACAAATTTAAGTACTGTTGACCATATATAAAATAAAGCCCAATTAAAATTAAACACGAAATACCGAACGAAAACAGTACTCTTTTTGTTAATGTATTTAAAAGGTCTAACCGCATGGTGATTAATTTACTAATTTTAAGTAAAACAACTGCCGGACAAAATAGATTTTAAAAACAGCATAAAATGGCAAAAAAAACAGCAATCATGTACAGTCTCATTACTTCATTATTTTTACTTGTTGCCTGTAACACTGCGACAGATAGCACAACCGAAGGCGATTGGCAACCTACACCCGCCCAGGCGAAAGATTATTGGTATGACGGCAAGGCGGAAATTTCAAGCTACGTGTTAAAACAGGCGCGTTATGGCGAAATGCGAGAAGGAACGGCCGTTATGATTTTTGTTACTGAACCTTTTTCTAAAAACAGTTGGACAAAAGCCGACACCCCCTCAGATGAAAACATATCTGTAATGAAACTGAACTTTACAAAAAAGTTTAACACGGGTATTTATCCTTATTCCATGATGACGAGTACTTTTTTTCCGTTTGAGCAGGAAAAACATTCGGTAAAAATTTCCACTTCAGTGCAAGAGTGGTGCGGACATACCTATATGGAAATGCGCAATAAAAGTAAGTTTGAAACCCGTATTGATTCTTATTTTGAAGGTGAGGCGACAGATTTAAAAACGGATAAAAATTATTTAGAGGATGACTTTTGGACGATTATTCGTATCAACCCAAAAAACTTACCTACCGGAGAACACCAAGTTATTCCAAGTTTTTTTTACCAACGATTGGCTCATGTAGAAATGAAAGCACAGCAGTGTGAATTGTTGTTGGATGATAAAGGACCGGAAACGACCTATTCTCTTTTTTATCCGGCATTGGACAGAACCTTGACAATTACGTATGAAACTGATTTTCCGCATAAAATTTTAAGTTGGAAAGAAACCTACACTAGTGGGTATGGTGATAATCGAAAAGAACTCAGCACAACAGGTACGCTAAATGAAAGTATGCGGGTAGACTATTGGAATAAAAATAGTGAAAAGGACAGCACTTACAGAACAAAACTGGGGTTAGATTAAACAGCTACCCTAACGAACCATATTTTTGCAGTTTTTTTAAATAAAATGTTTCAGTTCAATTCAATGACTTTAAAAAATAGTAGTTTTAAGGAAATATCAAAATATCATTTATGAAAAGACTTGTTTACGTATTGCCATCACTTTTGTGCATGGTTGCTTGTTCGGATTCAGCATCAACATCAAACTCAACTGAAAAAACTGTGGAAAAATTAACTTATCCAGAAACAAAAAAAGGAACAGATACAAGCGTTTATTTTGGTACGACGGTAGAAGACCCGTATAGATGGTTAGAAGATGACCGCAGCGAAGAAACGGAAAACTGGGTAAAACGCCAAAACGAATTTACATTTGATTATTTGGATAAAATTGATTTTAGAAGTCAAATTAAAGATCGTTTTTCTGCACTTTGGGATTATGAGAAGGTAGGGTCGCCATTTAAGGAAGGTGGTGTTACCTACTTTTATAAAAACGACGGTTTACAGGATCAATATGTGATCTACAAAAAAAATGACGACGGTACAGAGACGGTATTTTTAGACCCCAATAGTTTTTCTGAGGATGGAACTGTTTCATTAGGCAACATTAGCTTTTCAAAGGATGGTAAAACACTTGCCTACTCCATTTCTGAAGGTGGAAGCGATTGGCGAAAGGTAATTGTTATGGATGCTGTTTCGGGCAACATACTGGAAGATACGTTGATCGATATAAAATTTAGCGGTTTGTCATGGAAAGGAAATGAAGGCTTCTTTTACTCAAGTTACGACAAGCCCGAGGGTAGCGAGTTGTCTGCAAAAACAGATCAACACAAACTGTATTACCATAAACTAGGGACGGCACAACGCACTGATAAATTGGTTTTTGGTGGTAAAAAAATAGAAAAACGGCGCTATGTTGGCGGAAGCGTGACAGAAGATGACCGTTACTTGCTGATTACCGGATCTGAATCGACCTCTGGTAATGAATTGCTTATTGTAGATTTAGAAGAAAGTTCCATTGAAAACCCGACAATTAAAACCATTGTACCCGGATTTGAAACCGATTCTTACGTGATTGAAAATGAGGGTACAAAACTTTACATTGTAACGAATATGGACGCACCAAATAAGCGTGTGGTGACGGTAGATGTAAGTGATCCGGCGCCAGAAAATTGGGTGGATTTTATTCCAGAAACTGAAAACGTACTGACACCATCTACCGGTGGTGGTTATTTCTTTGCCAACTATATGGAAGATGCCGTCTCTAAAGTTGTGCAGTATGATTATGATGGTAAATTTATAACAGCAATTGAACTACCGGGAATAGGGACAGCAGGAGGATTTAGCGGAAAAAAAGAAGCGGATACATTGTATTATTCGTTCAGTAATTATCATACACCAAACAGTATTTTTGCTTACGAACCAAAAGTGCAGAAATCAACCAAATACTGGTCTCCAGAAATTGATTTTGACGGCTCGCAATATGAGTCAAAACAAGTTTTTTACACCTCTAAGGACGGTACAAAAATCCCCATGATTATTACCCACAAAAAAGGTGTAACGTTGGATGGTAAAAACCCAACTATTTTGTATGGTTATGGTGGATTTAATGTTAGCCTCACTCCTTCTTTTAGTTTGGGTAACGCTGTGTGGATGGAGCAAGGTGGAATTTATGCCGTGCCGAATTTACGTGGCGGCGGAGAGTACGGTAAAGCGTGGCATGATGCAGGCACCAAGCTAAATAAACAAAATGTGTTTGATGATTTTATTGCCGCGGCTGAATATTTAATTGAAAACAACTATACTTCCTCAGACTATTTAGCCATAAAGGGCGGATCTAACGGAGGGTTGTTAGTTGGTGCCGTAATGACCCAACGCCCCGATTTAATGCAAGTAGCATTGCCGGCAGTAGGCGTGTTGGATATGTTGCGTTATCATACATTTACTGCGGGTGCAGGTTGGGCTTACGATTATGGAACGGCAGAAGAGTCTGAAGAAATGTTCAACTATTTGAAAAACTACTCACCAGTGCACAACGTAAAAGCGGAAACCCATTACCCCGCAACAATGGTAAAAACAGGAGACCATGACGACCGTGTAGTTCCTGCACATTCATTTAAATTTATTGCAGAGTTACAAGCCAAACAAGCAGGAGACGCACCCGTTGTAATTCGCATTGAAACCAATGGAGGACACGGCGCGGGAACACCCGTTTCGAAAATTATTGATGCCTACGCGGATGAAATGAGTTTTACCCTTTACAACATGGGAATCAATGCGTTTAAAACAGTTGAATAAAATTCGTTGAATTTTATTGGCACGTATAGCTACAAGTTTTTAAAAATCATTTATATTTGCACCCTCAAATCCAACAAGTGATTATGAGGCGAGGTAGCTCAGTTGGTTAGAGCGCGGGATTCATAACCCCGAGGTCGGGAGTTCAAATCTCCCTCTCGCCACTAGAGGCTGTCTGAAAAGGCGGCCTTTTTTTGTTTAGACTTAAATGAAATTTGTAGCCTATATACTTTATTCCCGGCGCAGTCGCAATGCCGGCGTAGCAGGGCTTGGGGATTAACAAATTAATTCGTTAGAGGACGAGGAAGAATGCCTTATATAAATTCTTTCTCAAACATATAATATCCAAATTGATGCTGACGAATGGACTTCTCAAACAATGTCTTCAGTTCTTCTTCTGTTAAATGCGAAAAATTCTTACTGGATTTTGTATAATTAAAAAACTTCCAAACTGAAATTTTAATAAAATGATTATCCAAAGGAGCAAAATCATACTTGATATTTAAACCAGTATCTACAATAACAAAATCACACCCTGCTCCATGAAATTTAAATTCAACTGAAGAGCCATCATGTTTAAACAAACCCGTTTTTCCAATTGTTTTTATGCACAATAAAGTACTCCCCAAAATTAGGACAGTAATTTAAATCGTAAATTTAACACTGTCAATTATGAAAAAATCAAGAAGAAAATTCACAGCAGGTTTCAAAACGAAGGTAGTTTTGGAAGCGTTGAAAGAACGGCTAACTCTGCAAGAGTTGGCTTCCAAGTTCGAACTCCAACCGAATCAGATAACGCTTTGGAAGAAGGAGTTTTTAAACAATGCTAGTGCGGCATTTGAAAAGGAATCAAAAAATGATGATTCTGAAAAAGAGAAAGACAAGCTCTATGGTAAAATCGGAAGATTAGAGGTAGAGAATGATTTTTTAAGAAAAGTCTTGGGCAAATGAGTACAACCGAAAAAAGACAAAAAGTTGTAAAATCTCATCCAAGACTGAGTCTGGAACGGCAATGTGAACTCCTCGAAATTCACAGAAGTGGGCTTTATTATAAGCCTAAGGGAGAAAGTTCATTGAATCTTGAATTGATGAAAAAGATTGATTTGCAGTTATTTGATCACCCTCATTACGGTGTAGGGCGAATGACTGACCATTTAAACTTAGATTTGGGTTATAAAGTCAACAAAAAAAGAATTAGACGATTATATAAATTGATGGGAGTTCAGACCATCTACCCAAAACCTAAAACCACAATCAGAGACAAGACCAATTATATTTATCCCTATTTACTCAGAGGACTAGAAATTGATCACCCCAACCAAGTCTGGCAAACGGACATCACCTATATTCCAATGTTTAGAGGTTTTATGTACATGGCTGCTATTATTGATGTTTACAGTCGTAAAATTCTCAATTGGAGCATCTCTAACTCAATGAGTAAAGAGTGGTGCGTAGAGCTACTGAATGATACTGTTGAGCAATATGGTGCGCCGGAGATACACAACTCGGATCAAGGATCCCAATACACAAGCGACCTTTACATTGATGCCTTAAAAAATCATAAAATTAAAATCTCAATGGACGGAAGAGGTAGAGCTCTGGATAACATTTACATTGAACGCTTTTGGAGAACATTAAAGCAGGAAAAAATATACCTAAACCCAGCAAATGGAGGATTAGAACTGTATCAAAATGTAAGAAAATACATTGAATTTTATAACAAAAAAAGACGTCATACTTCAATTGGAAAAATTCCACCTGATGAGTTATTTTATCAAAAAGCTATGGCTTCTTAAAATAGAAGGATTATATTAATCCTGTCCTAAGGATGGGGAGTACTTTACAAATAAGGATCCGATAAAAACTCATTTCGACTAATTTGAAAAGCAGCAATCAAAGAACTATTTATAACCCTAACTAGATTAGTAAATGTATTCACTGCTTCTCTAAATTCTTTATCTATATCCCTCATCTTATTGTTTAATTTCCACCTATTTTTGTTTCAAAGGCTCCACTACTAATATCTTCCATTTTTGATGTAAACATCTCGTTTGCTTTATCAGTTGACAATTCTATCATGTTAATTTCTTTATCGTACTTGATATCCGTGATAAGGATAAGGCTACTATTATGGATTTAATTAATAACCTGAGTTCGGTTATTCCAAACGCTCACAGTTGATTTCATTTTTCTTAGGCAAGGCATGAGTTTGAAGGAGTATTTATACTTCGAAAATTCATAACGCCGCATAAGGTAATTGAAATCAATCCTTCAGAAAGTCGTGAAAATAGCAATTTTTTAACAAAAAAAGCCTTGAATTAACCCGTTAGTACTTCATTTCGACTGCGCTCAATGTGGCACATTTTTCTTGTCAAAACCTCACTGTTTTCAAGACTTCTGTGGAAATTTGGAATAATCGAACTCAGGTTAATACTATGCTCACCAAACAAAAGTTTAGTGATTTCTTTAAGGATAATATTGAAAAGTAAAAAAAATAACTTAGCATCTATTGGTATAGAAGAAGTAAGTCTTTATTAAATAGTATATTCTTTCTTTTGTCTAGAACAAAAATTTCATCCTTTACAAGTTTTAGTGATCCCAAATATTTATCGTATAGGAGTGAGTCTGGTTTAGTTTCAACAATCGTTTCAACAAATCTCATTTCACCATCAACAAAGCATTTGATCACAAGTTTAAAATGGTGTATGTCTATGCTACATTCTGTTATTAATTCTATCCCTTTTGCTTTTAATGATTTCTTCGATAGTTCCCACGAATTTTTATAACTTTGATTTGAGAAATCCTCAACTAATTTAGTTACTAAAATAAACAATTCTGGATATGAGTGTTCTACTTTAGCAATCCCTTTTTTAAGCAAAGAGCAGATATATTTGCCAGATTCCTGTTGATTAGATAGAATAATATTCTTCTCCTCATTCTTTTGATATAATAATTCAATCATCAATGATGAATTTGAAGATATATAAGGGCTATTATTCGGGTTTGTAGACAATAGAATACAAACTTTATCAAAATTATCCGTTTTTAGTTTATGAGTTTTAATATGTCTGCTCACAAAATTAGTTACAAAATTTGTGTGAAATAAAAAGTCTGAGCCTAGTTCCCTTTCAAATTCGGATGGCTTAGGATATACATAAATATTCTTAATTTGTTTCATCTTTCAATTACGGTCTTCTATGCTTGTCAGGGTCTCTTAAGTTCTATAACAGGAATTTCCCGAATACCTTAAAGATGCACAAATCTGACAATCAATAATTTTTCATATCTAATGTAATTTGCCACATAAAACTTTCCGCTTCTTCTTTCATCTTCAGTGGGAATGTACTTCCAAACAGAATTTTCATATTTCCAATAGTCGTAAGATTCACTCGGAAATTCTGAATCACATTCTTTAACTCTGAAAATATATTCAATGGAATAGTCTGCTCCGTTTTCCTCTCGAAGCTCATCAAGCACCTCCATTTGATAACAAGAAGGCAAATTTAACTCTTCCTTAATTTCTGATACAGAGATTAAATAATCACTTGAATTACAAGAAAAATTTCGAAAGACCATCACTGACACAACGGCAGTAATAAGAATTGAAGCAATAAAAACTAAGATGCGTATTTTAATTTTACTCATTTTACAGTATTATCATCATCTCTTATTTATTCTCCACTCTCACTCTCTGAATTATACTCAGCTCCCCATCCACGGACGTTTATTCCCTATCGGCAAGATATGGAAATTCATCTTTAGTCGTCTGATACTATTTTACCCCCCTTTCCTTAGTGATCTTGGTGATTTCTTAATGATCTTCTTAGATTATTTACAAGATTCAATTAAGTGTTTCAGGCCGCGTGTCAGGGACTTTAACAATTGATGATAAATAGCTTTTATCTCCTCAAGTGAAAGTGTAAAGGGATATTTGTGTTCAATCAATAAATCACTATTCTCCAAATCAATAACGTACCTGTCTTCTTTCAGCGTTATTCGAAGAGACGTTTGTATTGGTTCTTTGCAATTTGGAAGCTTTTTAAGATCCGAGAATCTGACAACAACTAAAATATTATTCATAGCCCAATAGCTATTAATTGAGTTTTTTATGGATGCATTTAATTGTTGAATATCGACATGTCGATTCATCCACAAAAGATCTTCTTTTTTGCTCCCTTTATTGTAAGTTACAACATATTCGTTATTTGAAAAGTTTTTAGCAATTGGCTCAATAGCTTCCTGTATTCCATTCAATAAGGGTGACCAGCTTTTCTGATAAATTTCAAAAACAGAAGATGCTGATTTTAGTGTTTCGCGATCTTGTTTTGACAAATGCTCAATCTCCTGCTCCATTAATCTCAACTGTTTCAATACGTCATCAGGCTCTTCTACTTCTTCGCCTTTGGCTCCTAAAATCATGAGCCTTAATGAATGAACTACATTTTCTGTAATGTACTTAATAAAGGCATTTATATGACCTCCATCCGCTTGTTGCAGAACCGAAAAGTAATTTTCTTTATCTTCTGTTTTAATCACAACGGGAGGATAACCTGCTTTCATAAAAATAAAATTCATTAGCAACCGAGCGAGTCGGCCGTTACCGTCATCAAATGGATGAATGCGGATAAAACGATAATGAAATTCTGCTGCTAGAATTATTGGATCAATTTCACTCTCCTTCTCTCTGTACCAATTAATCAGGTCATACATTTTTGCCGGAGTTTCCTCTGGAGTTGCGAAATAGAAAATTTCTCCAGTCTTTGTTTTTACATGGTTTGGAGATGTTTTATACATCCCAACATTTATTTTCTTTTTTGTTGGTTGACCTTCAGATGTAATAGCATCTACCTCGTATGACTCTTTCAAAAGAATCTGGTGAAATTCCTTGATAAAATTTTCGTTTAATTCTCTTTTACTTTGTATGATATCCATAATGGCATTAACCGCCATATTATGACCTGTAATTTCAAAATGATCTTTTAACGGTTTTCCTTGTGCAGTAATTCCATGTAAAAGAAGGGCTTTTGTTTCTCCATAGGTCAATTGGTTACCTTCAATATGATTTGAGTGATAATTCCAATCCAGTCGAAACTTCTGCATAATCCGATTTTCTGTCTGAGGATCAATCGGTCGATAAGCGTCAAGCTCTTCCTTCAAGTTCTTTGCTTTCTTCAAAGCCTCTATCATAACTAACGTATTCTCTTTTCTAAATTTCATATCTAAAATAGTCTTTTTCTTCGTTACAGGTTTCTAAATCGAAAAAAACTGATTAATCATCCCCGCGGTGATAGCGAGAAGGGCCATTTGTTGGGAATGGTTTCTAACCATGAAAACAAATGTGCTGTTTACAGCTTGGGATTTTCTGTGATGGAAAGTGCGTAGGATTTGGGCGTCAGCCTGTGCACCAGTCCGCCGAGCCAAGCGGCGAGCATAACACGAAGTAGCGTTTTATTTTTTTGGGTCAAGGAAGGAAGCCTTATTTTTCTCTAAGGCTGACGTGCTAGTGCGCGGGAAAGAAAAAATAAAGTAAGCTACGAATGAGCAAAACAGAAGGGCGGGCGAAGAAATTTTTAAAAAACAAGTACGCCCAATCCGCCTTAGGCGGACTGGGCGTACATTTTATACTTGTTTTTTAAAAAATTTATTCATCAGTGGGGTTTTGAGAATGCCTTATATCCGCCCTATTTTTTTAGCATTATCTTTAAACTCACTTGAAGAAACAAAACGAATTATTTCTGAGACACTCTTGTACTTCTTTTTTTTATTAAATCTTATTAGTTCATCAATAATATCAATTTCCAATTGAGAGGAAATCGGTACAATTACGTTATTATAATACAGTGAATACGACAAATGCAATAAATTTATAGGTTCAATATATGAATTTAACTCAATTTTATTTTGTGAATTGTCTTTTGAAGCAAAAAAAATTGAAATCCCTCCATCTAACCAATTATCAACATCAATAATCTTTTGTACCTGTTCTATCTGTCTCTCTTGTCTCATAGAATACAACTCAAATTCTCTAATATCCAAATACTTGCTTAATAAAAAAAATAATCGTTGAACTAAGATTGATGAATTCTCATCATCATCAAGCACCTCAAGTTTAATTTTTGCGTAATTTTCCTTGTTCAAAAAAAGTTCAAGATAGTCCGATTGGTCTTTCTCTCGAAAGAAAATAACTAATTCATCTTCACTCATATTGCCGGAAGCGTATTTGAACATTTCTAATTGTATATCTTTATTCATGATTTATTGTGGATAAAATGTTTTGAGTACTCCATCATTAGATATTCTATAAGTTGTTCCTCCAACAACTCTTATTTTGTTGGTTGGTGCTTTAACTACACCTCCAGATAAATCAGCTAATTTTTGACCAACACCACCTTTATTCAGCCCTGTCCAACATGATACTAATTCAATAGGCATACCCTTTTTATATCCATTTTTTAACATAGCTCCAAAAACATCCTCAACACTCGTTTTTATACCATCAATTATTAAATATTCTGGAGCTCCATGAACCAACACCCGATATACTCCGCTACCACCACTCATCTTAGCAAAATTACCCATTGTGACAACATCAATTCCTAGTACTAGAGTTGACCCTCTCTTAGTAATTTTTGGGCCTGGTAAAAGTAGGGAGAATATTAATGGATTACCTCCATTTGAATGTCCCTTATACTCAGTTTCGTAAACTTCGCTTAAAGAAACCCCTGGAGTTCCGTCACTACCCCAAGTGGAATTAGCATAAGTTTTAGTAGTTAACTCATACCAATCATTACGTCCAAATGCTCCAGACTGACTAAACCCTACTGGGTCTGTTGTGTATAGTAGATAAGGTGATAAAGAGTTATAATATTTAACAAAATCTAATGTTGGGCTAGATTCAGTTGTTGAAACACTAAAGAAGGGAGAATCCTTGTTTATTGATGCTCCACTTATCAAGTATCTATTATATTCGTATGTACCATCTTGATTATATGCCGTTCCAATGTAATTGCCTGCATTTGGGCCACTTGTTATTTCAAATGCTCTTACAGTTGTGCCATCAACATCTCCTAATTTAAACGTACCGCCAGCATCATAAGTTGCTCCTTCATGTGTACCTTCATCAATACCGCTGGCAGAAACTCCCGATTCACCTAAATCCCATGTTTCTTTTTCATTTTGCGGTTGCACTTCCAAACCTTCAATCTCAACTCCATCAATAACTCTATTCTCGGAAAAGGCATAAACAGAGTTATTCGGATATTTCGGCGCAAGTGGATCAACAGCAAAGAACCTCCCTACCCTAGGATCATGCATCCTGTACTTATAATTAATCGAATTCCCTTCCCCTCTTACTTCATCATCATGCTCTTGCCCTTGAAATGAAAATCTATATTCTGAACTATTTGCCCCTCTTAACCTAGCCCCAAATGGATAATAATCCGTCCAAGCCACAAGTTCAGGATCATTCTCAATTTCAAAAACATCAGGGCTAGTTTCAGTAATATCAAGCAATCCACGCCTATCTGACACCACTGCGCGAACATTTCCTAAATGATCGTTGAACTCATACTGTTTGGCACCTATTATTCGAGTGTACAGTTTGGGCTCTTCATCACCAATCAATTTAAATGGTTGCGTAGGAAGGCTACTGATTAGCTTAAACCCTCCCTCTATTGGAAATACGTCTAACCCTGTATATGGAAATGGTAGTGCTTCGGTAGTACTTAATTCTCTTAAATCATTTGCCTCAGCTTCTGTTGGAACATAGTGTAATTTATTTTTGCCTCTACGAATTTCATTGTAGTGGTATTCTCCGGCTGTGGTTGTATAATTGACACTTTCTGTCGTAACATCATAAAAATAAACTTGCCGTTCGTTTCCATTTTGGGCAATTTCATCTGAAGCATTTTCCTCAAATATACCACGCTGGCTAAATAAAAAGTTGGTCCCTTCTTGAAAGTCTGCACTTGATTTGCCATACGTACCATAGTGCGTATAATCTTCACCTATTTCTCCTTCTGTATACGGTCTGGCGACTGTTTTGCTACCAATTACTGTTACACGGTCGCCGCCAAGCTGTAACAACCTTAACTCTATTGTTTTATGACTAAAACCGCTAATATTATCTGTACGGTTATAATAAATAAGGTGGGTACCATCTTGAGAAAGTTGGAGTTCTCCTTCTCCTTTTAAATCTCCACTTGCAAGTTCGCTCAACACAGTTTCTGTAGGTGTTGCGGCAAGGTCTCCATTAAAGGTATAAGCAACAATTTGAGTTTTGCCCAGACAGTCTTCGTCATCTGCCTCTGCAATGTAGCGCGTCATATAAACTACGCTATTTTCACCAATATGGTCTTCTACTACTGCCATGTGTTTTCCGTAGGTGTAACTATCATTTATAAGCGTACCTGCTCCTTCTATTTCACCTTTTGTCTCTCCTATTTCACCCCAACCTTGCGCTGTCGCGTTTAAAATATAGCTGGTTGGATGGGCGTTTTCATCTAAGATAAACAATCTGTAGTAATTTTCATTGCCTGTGACCTGCGAAATAATAGGTTTGCTGGCTGGATCAATGTTTTTTATTTTTTCAGTGCCTTTTACGGGTTCATTGTCTATATTGAAAACAAGGCATTGGTCTGTTGTACCTAAGTACTTATCAATCGTCACTGCATAAAAATCTAATTCGCTATTTACGTCTTCGCCTACAGCCAGTCCATTTTCTATTTTACCATAATATTCCTGTGAAAGTGGAGCTTCTTCGGTTTGGTGCGCATAAAGTTCTGTTTCCTCATCATAAACAAAAGCTGTTTGCTTAATTTGACAATGACAAATTTCTGTAGTTAGTTCGGCTTCATTAATTGTGGTGCTTTTGATTCCGGCTAATATCCAGTTGGTACTTACCGCAGTTTTTACATTTATAGCGCTGTTTTATACCTATTCTACCTTTTCGGATAAGTTCTGTTTTTGAGCAATTTCTACATTTCATAAGTTTCGGGTGCAAGTTGCACCATGAACTTAATAATTCTTTTTGTAATGCGTTTTAAGACATTTTCTAATAGTTGGTGATATATTACCTTCACCTATTTCAATGAACTCATTTTATATTTAACTCTTTTTCAAAGTGTTATTTTTAATTTTTTTCAAAAGTGCAAATTGCACCATTACCTATATTCTCTTTATCACTCAATTTATTTCTGATTTTCAACTAGTTACAAACACAATTTATTCAAAAGTGACATTTTGAGACACTACCGCCATTAGAGCGTAAGCGGGGCTTGGGGATTAACAAATTTATTCGTTAGCGTCCGAGGAAGAACGCCTTCAAAACCACGTTGGAATTCCCGACCTTGAGGAGGGAATATTGTGAGCTAGCCAAACTTACTCTATTTTCAATCTTGTAATGAACGTTTTCTTACTGCTAAGATAAGTAATATTTACCGAATTTTTAACTCAGAACCTTATTATTCCCAACGATACACTTCATATTCATAATTGTTTGATAAAACTCTTATTTTCAAAATAGAATCATTGACTTCAAGAATTTTCGTTATACTGGTATCTCCTCCTCTAAATTCTACATAACCAGAAACTGTTGTTAAAATGGAATCCTCTCCTATCCAATAAAAACCTTCGGTGTCATAATCTCCGTAAAAAGCATAGAAAGATGAATCAGAAGAGTAAGTCCAAGAAGAGAAAACCTCTGATTCGTTTGAATCAGAAATAGGTCGACTAGTCCAATTGCCTATAATTTTTTCGTCTATAGATTTTTCCTTGTGATTATGCAAACATCCAAGAAAAAAACAACATGGCAAAATTAAAAATAACCTGTTCATAACTCTAATTCTCATTACTAGCAGCCTTAGCTGCGCTTCCTTGTAGATTGGCAGCTCTATATTTAGCTGCACTTCTATCACTTTTAACTTTATTTACGGCACTGTTCAATTGTTCTGTTGTTGCCCCTTTACTCCTATCTTTATCATAGGTCATAACAGTATTTGGTGGTACTTCTAGTGTATTTTGTTTATGAGGGACGACTGGATTATCTTTCGCATGCATTAATCCTAAAGCATATCCATACTCATGAGATCCTGTTGAACCTACTTTTCTTACACTAATATAACCTGAATCTTCATCAGTATCTTCTACAGTAAGATGCAAAACATTATTTTGTGTAGAACCTGGCTCTAACATTTTATCTGCAACTCCTGCAACCATTCTTCTTGTTGTTACAGTTCTTCCATTCCCTCCAAAAATTTCTTTGGTTTGATAACTATATGCTTGACTTTCGAAGCTAAGAAGTAACCCATTGTTTTCCGTTCCTTCTTCATATCCGTTTTCTGGATCGATTTCTTTCGAGTAGTTAATAGTGACTTTAGTTTTATAAATAATCTTATTGGACACTATCTTTTTTTGAAAAGTCCTTTTCTATATTATTAGCAACTGCCTCTGAGTATTGCATAATCTGTTCATTACTCGCACTAGAAAAATTCCTTACATTAATATTTGTATGCATTGTAATTATCGTATATCCATTATTTCCTGGCTCTTCAGTATACGTAACCTCCCTACCTTCTAATTCGATACCATGAATTACAATATTCTCGCTAAAATTATAAGGAGCATTGTGGGGAAAAGAACTAGCCAATGGGTCAACCGCAAAAAACCTACCAATCCTAGGATCGTGCATACGATACTTATAATTGACTGAATTCCCTTCACCCTTAATCTCATCATCCATCTCATGACCTTGGAAGCCGTATCTATACGCCCCAGAACTCTCATTCCTCTCCGGCATTTGCATTCCAAACGGATAAAAATCCGATTTTGATTGCACATACGCCATAAAACCATAATCATCATCTGTAGGGCCTGTTTGTTCGCCAAGGTAAGTTACTCTGTCTGAAACGGTAGCTAATACATTTCCTAAATGATTGGTTAACTCATAGGTTTTATCGCCTTTCCAATAGTGGATGGTTGGGTTGGCTAGTTCATATACAAGGGTCCCATCAAATAATAGTTTATTGCTGTGGTAAACGCCAGCGCGGGAGCCGCTATACAAATACTGCTCTTTTAGCTTGGTTACCTTGCCTGGTGCGGTTAAAGCGGATTCGTAAACTGCCATTAGGTTTCCGCCAGCATCATAACTATAATAGGTATATACCCACGTGCCTGCATCTGCAGGATCGGGTTTTGCTATTTTAGCTACCCGCATACCCATAGGGTTGTACACAAACTCTACCGACGTTCCATCAATGGCCGCACGGTTAATGGAGCTAACCTTATTGTCCGTTCGCCATGTAATGGATGCAATGTTCTCATCTGCATCACTGGTTAAACGGCCAATAGCGTCGTATGTATAGTTCGTTGTGGGCATTCCTGTTTTTACGTCTGTGTAAGATACGTAATCTGTTCCTAAATCAGAAACATTTTTTAGCTGATTGTTATGAACAGCTGGATCCGCATTGTAATAATTATAGGTAAAGCGATCCATATCTAACTCTGAGCCTATTCCATTTCGGTTTAATGAAGTGATATTCCCGTTTGGATCATAGCTTATTTCGGTTAAATAATCTGGCGTATAAGTGGCACCGGGCAATGTATTTCCAGTTACATTTATTCCCCTGTAAACTTCCATCTTTTTTAGGCGTTGTAATTGGTCATACGTATATGATGTTGCCTGAATATCATACCCCGCTATTGCTGTCGTCATCATTCGAATATTACCATTGTAAAGGTTGGCAGATTCTGTGCCTACTGTACTACCTGCCGTAGCGGCCAAAAAGGTGGATGAACCAACACTTGAATATTCTCCTTCAAAATAGTTTAGGGTAAACCCAATTACATCTCTCGCCACATCTTTATGCAAGCCGGTGTAGGTCGCCAGCTCATCTGCCAGGCCATCTTTACCCATATCATTTTCGCGCACTAAGGTAGTTGCATTAATGCCTTTTAGCCATCCCATAATGGTATAAGCATAATCCATCCCCTGTACTTTATCCTCTCCTATTTCAAGACGTGCTAAAGGTCCGTAATCATAATAAAATTGCTTTGATTCGTTTCGAATAACCTAATATCCTACTCATTGATCGAATTCCAACTCCTTCTGCATTCAACATTTTTATATTGTCATCATCTTTTGAATCATAACGCTGATAAGTATAAATATCCTGTTGGTACTTACCGCAGTTTTTACATTTATAGCGTTGTTTTATACCTATTCTACCTTTTCGGATAAGTTCTGTTCTTGAGCAATTTCTACATTTCATAAGTTTCGGGTGCAAGTTGCACCATGAACTTAATAATTCTTTTGTAATGCGTTTTAAGACATTTTCTAACAGTTGGTGATATATTACCCTCACCTATTTCAATGAATTAAGTTTTATAATCAACTCTTTTTCAGAGTGTTATTTTTAATTTTTTTCAAAAGTGCAAATTGCACCATTACCAATGCCTTTGACAGCCATTTCGAAGACCCTTTTTGATACAAATTCCCGAACAATATTTACATGAAAAATTCATAGGTGACATTTTGAGACACTTAAGGTTAATAAAGGCCATTTTTAGGGTTTCTAAGAAATTAACTATTCTCCAAACAAGCCAACCTACTAATGTTATTTCTACTTTAAATTTCAAAAATCATTTGATTTTCAACTATTTACATCCTCAATTTGTATTTAGGTGACAGATTGAGACATTACCACCCAGACGAGGAAGAACGCCTTACCACCTACCTTATAAAAAAGATTTATCAATTAGAATCAGGTCTTCCATGCCCTCCTCAAATTCACTAAAAACTTTACCCATATCTCGTCTATTAACGTAATACATTTTCTCAGTCATCAAGTTTATTAAAATGGGATTGTTACCAGCCAAAGCTTTAGACGAATTTCCATCTATTAAAAACTCTTTTGTATCGTAGAAAAATATCATCAAATGCTTTTTTTTAAGAGTTTTCTCATTTAAAAGAATAACCTCGTAATCAGTTTCGAAAAAATTTAAATACTTTTTTACAATCTTCTCTGCTTCAATTTGATTAATCATTAATTTGTTTTTAATATTTTAAAGGAATCATACCCTTCCAAACTACCTCCTCCTCCAGATTGAGCATCAATATATTGAATTGTTCCATTCTTTTTAGTATAGTTAAAAACGTGCGCAGTTCCATCTGAACGACTTCCATAAATAATGCCGCGATCACCATTCTTTACTACGTTATCAATATTTGAGATATCCAAATCAGTAAATTTCACACCATAATGCTTTTCTATAATAGATAGGGGCTGTGGTTTATCTAAATATATATATTTATTTCCTATTTTCCATGGTTCAGCGGGTAAGGCTGATGTAGGTCTTCCTGCAAGCATATTGTCAGTAGCCAATGCACAGTTTATACAATTTTGTTTTCCTCCTTGGGAATTAATATTTTTGACACTTCCTGCTTTCTCATCAATAGATTTGGGAATCACCTTTTTCTTTGGAGCCAACCCTTTAGCAATCCCACCTAAAACAGCACCTGCAACCACATTTTCTAGGGCATCTACTGTTAACAAAGTTCTAGGATCATTCACTGCATTTTCAATACCTGCCTTAACGTTATCAGCATCTTTAACAACTTGATTATAAGCAGATCCAAATCCTTCTTGTCTAGCCTTAACTCCTAATTCTTGAGGATAATTCCACGACGAAGCAAGCATGTTTGATCCAGATACACCAACGTTTCCTACAAAAATCATTAACCACCCATATTCATCCTCTATGAAACCACCATATTCAACTTTTGGATTTTCATCATTTAGCAAATAGACTTCCAACCCTTCCAGCTCAACTCCGTCAATCAGTCTGTTCTCACTAAACGCATAAGGCGAGTTATGCGGATATTTCGGTGCTAACGGATCAACAGCAAAGAACCTCCCAATCCTCGGGTCGTGCATTCTGTACTTATAATTTACGCTATTTCCTTCTCCTTTGACCTCCGGATCATCTTCCTGCCCTTGGAACCCGTATCTGTGATGATTTTTCAGTCAAGTTGTCTTTTGATAGGGTAAAAATATGTGATTGTCGCCGTATAATGTGTTTCATCAAGATGCTTGCCTAAAATACAAGAAAAGAGCAAATTGTTCTGTACGTTCTTGATACAAAAAAACTGCCCCGCTTTTTGATAATCCCAAGTATCTGAAAAGTTCGAAAGAAACTCTATTTCTCCATTGGATTCATTTTCAATCGTTTTAACTATATCGCACTTTTTAATTGAGATTATTTTAACCAGCCAAGTTATTGAGTTTATTCTCAAATTTTCCCTTTCATTTCTCACATCAATAAAAATATTGGTATCGTCTATGTTTCTATAAAGTTTAAAATCGTCGGGATAAAACTCCTCGAATTCGCCATCCATGAACTTATTCATTGTTAATTTGTACTCGGGGTCTAAAAAATTGATGTTCGTTTTACTAGAATTATTTGAACAATTAAAAAACATTATGGTCAGGATTATGTAGAACTTGCTTTTTCTCATTATCTATTTATTTTACGTAAAACTTTCCCTGCGTTAGCAGCACGAGTGTTTTTAATGGCTACTGACTTCCTTTTACCATTAAGGCGCGTTGTTTCCATTTTTCCGCTAAGATTTTTATCTACTAGGTTACCACCATAGTGAAACCCTTCTGTTGAATAGTAAGGGGGAATATGTAAATCGTAATAAATACGCATTCTCTTGGCTCCGTTGTTAGGAGATCTTTTCTTATCTCGAGCCCCTTGAGAATGTTTATGATAAAGAAGCTCATGCATAAGCACTCCTCCAAAAGTGAATCCTTTTCTTGTACCGTTTAAAGCGTACCGCTCAAGATTTATATAAAGATCGATCCTTGGATAAGGATAAGCTCGACCTTTTATATCTTTTAATGGAGGGTTTTTTCCGTTTTCCTCCATAAAATAAACACGAATAACGTCTTTTGAATTCAAAACATCAAACATAGCTTTTGAATATTCATCAGTACCCCAAAAGTCACCTTCACCAGCTTTGGGGTTTGTTAAAATGGCGTATTCCGTAACAGAAGTTATATTTCCTTCTTCATCTTCTCTTGTTGTTTGACTAGCACTTACTTCAAAAGCATCTGAGACACCATATTTATCTCGATAAATTGCGTTGAAATCTGCCGCAATTATATTTGCATTTGTCTCACTTGATATCTTTACTGAATCTCCCAATTTGTCATTTCTCCATATCGGATTATTTCCCATACTTACATAAGGGCTTTCCCAAGCAGTTACTTTTGGATCAATTGAAAACCACTTTCCTACTCTAGGATCAAGCATTCTATAAAAAGTGGTATAAGAATTCCCATCTCCCTTTATTTCATCATCTCCTTCGGAACCCTGATAACCATATCTATAATTAGACCAACAAAACTGAATCATTTAAATATTTGTCTCAATTAATTTTTTTTACCCCAACCTGGTCTAATTAACCTGTAGTAAGAGTAAACATCTAAAATAACCGTATCTCCCAACTTTGTTTCAATGCTATTAATCGGAATATCGTACCTAGTCATGTTGAGTACTTTCAACCCAAATGTTAATCCATAATCTAAAGTTTTGCCCCCGTATTTTTTTTGAGTTATTATTCCTGTTAGGTTCAGTGTTTCATGCAAGTTCAAAAAAACTGAATCAGGCACAATTCCAGTATAATAAATTGTTGATATAAAACCAAGAATGGTATCTATAGGCAAATCGACATTTATAGTATCACCTACTTTAAATAAAGTGTCATTCATTTCTACCAACTTGAGGTTTTCAGCACGAATAGCTTTATTTTCTTGCTCTTCTTTATATCTGTAGAGCTTATTAAGCTCGAATCTCATATTACTGTAGTTTATTCTCCTTTCATGAAGATATAGATGAAAAGCTATTAGAAAATACTTGGCATCAAAATAGGAGCTTCTTGGAACACCAGTGCTTTGCAAAACTTTGAATAATTTTGAGTCTGAATCCAAGTTTTTCATGATAGTATCCATCTCCTCATAGAGTAATTCTATCGTCGTACCAGCTGAATCGAGCTTTGATGTTTCAAACCTTTCTAAATCATCTAAAGCTATTATTTTGGAGAAATCAGTAAAAAATAGATCTATTTCAGTTTTTGACTTTTTTTGACAGCTTATAAGTAATAATACAATCAAACTTGTAATTACAAGTTTATAAACTTTTGTCATATCAATATCTTTTATTCTCATCTTGAATTTCTGGGTAAAACAACTGTTTTATTCAAATCTATTTCAATTTTTGAAGTTGAACTCCTGCGTCCATAAGAGACTATAGGTGTTTTTGGGCCCCCCCAATAATTCATTCCATCAAACATATCTCGACTACCTTCAGTTCGTGAGTGATATTCGTTAGGAAAGAATGAGAACAACCTATTATCACTAAATGCCATCATGTATGAGGGCGTATCCCATTCCATTGCCCAACCTAAATCGTTATCGGAAAGACCTTCGTCGCTCTTTTTATTACGATTAGGATGTGTATGCGCGACTACCGCGTATGACCAATTCGTAATTTCATCACCTCCTATATATAAACCCGATTTTTCTGGGTCAACTGTAGCATCTCTACCTGGACCTGATGTTTCTTTACCCCAAACAGTATTCCCAGGAAGATAACCTATAAATGTATCTCCGTTTTCATCAGTGAAGGTTTGCTTATAAATCATTATTCCATATTCAATATTAGAACTTTTAGGTAAATTTTGGCGAAAGAAACCGGAAATAAAATAATCATAACTCGATGATACCTTTCTACTATTTTCAAGTAGTTTTTTCTCGGCTAATTGATATAATTGATCATCAACAGCTACATTGGTCATCCCTAAAACATTTACCGTTTCATCACCTCCTGCATAAGCACTTTCTACTGATTTATAATTATTCCAAACTGAAACATCATTTACTACCATAATATCAGTTGAACTTCCTATTTGACCTAGATAAGAGCCATCCACTGCAAAGAATTTCTCTAAACCCTCTAACTCAATGAAAGCAATTAAACTATTTTCAGAAAATGCATAAGGTGAATTATGCGGATATTTTGGTGCAAGTGGATCAACAGCAAAGAACCTCCCAATCCGTGGATCGTGCATTCGGTACTTATAATTTACGCTGTTTCCTTCTCCTTTTATTTCTGGATCTAGTTCCTGCCCTTGAAAGCCATATCTGTAATTACCAGAACTCTCATTCCTCCCTGGCATTTGCATTCCAAACGGATAAAAATCCGATTTTGATTGCACGTGCGCTACAAAACCGTAGTCATCATCTGTAGGGCTTGTTTGTTCACCAAGGTAAGTTACTCTGTCTGAAACGGTGGCTAATACATTTCCTAAATGGTTGGTTAACTCGTAGGTTTTATCGCCTTTCCAATAGTGGATGGTTGGGTTGGCTAGTTCATATACAAGGGTCCCATCAAATAATAGTTTATTGCTGTGGTAAACGCCGGTGCGGGAGCCGCTGTACACGTACTGCTCTTTAAGCTTGGTTACCTTGCCCGGTGCACTTAAAGCGGATTCGTAAACTGCCATTAGGTTTCCGCCAGCATCATAACTATAATAGGTATATACCCACGTGCTTGCATCTGCAGGGTTTGGTTTTGCTATTTTTGCTACCCGCATACCCATAGGGTTGTACACAAACTCTACCGACGTGCCATCAATGGCCGCACGGTTAATGGAGCTAACCTTATTGTCCGTTCGCCATGTAATGGATGCAATGTTCTCATCTGCATCACTGGTTAAACGGCCTATAGCGTCGTATGTATAGTTAGTGGTGGGCATTCCTGTTTTTACGTCAGTGTAAGATACATAATCTGTTCCTAAATCAGAAACATTTTTTAGCTGATTGTTATGAACAGCAGGATCTGCATTGTAATAATTATAGGTAAAGCGATCCATATCTAACTCTGAGCCTATTCCATTTCGGTTTAATGAAGTTATATTCCCGTTTGGATCGTAGCTTATTTCGGTTAGATAATCTGGCGTATAAGTGGCACCGGACCACGTATTGCCGGTTACATTTATTCCCCTGTAAACTTCCATCTTTTTTAAGCGCTGTAATTGGTCGTAGGTATACGACGTGGCTTGAATATCATACCCCGCTATGGCTGTCGTCATCATTCGTATATTACCATTGTACAGGTTCGCAGATTCTGCACCTACTGTACTACCTGCCGTAGCAGCTAAAAAGGTGGAAGAACCAACACTTGAATAATCTCCTTCAAAATAATTCAGGGTAAACCCAATTACGTCCCTAGCTACATCTTTATGCAAGCCGGTGTAGGTTGCTAGCTCATCTGCCAGGCCGTCTTTACCCATATCATTTTCACGCACCAAGGTGGTGGCATTAACGCCTTTTAACCATCCCATAATTGTGTAAGCATAATCCATCCCCTGCACTTTATCCTCTCCTATTTCAAGACGTGCTAAAGGTCCGTAGTCATAATAAAATTGTTTGGACTCTTTTGTATAAAACTTATCGTCTGCAGAAGTAAAGCTTTCTACTAAACGATCTAACTTATCATATTGATAGGTATGATAAAACTGATCGGGTTTTTCTTCTTGGTATTTGATTTTTTTTACGTTTCCGCTTTGTAAACTGTATTCATATTGGGTTGATTTAATGTGTTGCTCAACCGGTGCTAATAATGGAACATCTTGCAAGTTTTCAATTACATTTCCATGCACGTCATACGAATAGTGAATGGCAGAAGTATAGTCGGTTGTATAATCAGCAACTTCAGTTTCATAATAAGCCACAGTGGCAATACGTAGGCGGAGGTTTTTTTGTTCACCATCTTTAAAAAGCCCAACTACGCCCGGGCGTATCGGCTCGTCGTAATACGTTTTGGTTATTTCTGATTTTGTACCGCCATTTACCCAGGCAATAAAGTCTGTACTTAATTCATCTTTTACAATGGTTTCTGTTAAAGGGTCTGCTGGTAATTGTTCAACCACACCTGCCTCTTTTACCCTACCTTCTAAATCATATAACATATAACTATACTTATTGGGAGCTTGTTCGGCATTTTGACTTGCCGCCAAACGGCCATATCGATCATACCAATAATTGGATAGCCCTCCATCTGGCGTGTTAGAAGCCACTAACTGATTGTAACTGTTATAACGGTAATCGGTATCATAAAAGTACTCTGGCACTTCTTTACCATCTGCCAATGTTACCGTTGCACCGGTATTTTCATCCACACCTTTGGGTGGAACTGTTCTTACCAAGTTGCCTACCTGGTCGTAATAAAACAGTGTATATTGATAATCATATTTAAAACCATTACGGGTTAGTTTTTCTGTATCAAAAGCCTCCATGCATTTTGCCGTGTAATCGGCATAAAACAATTCGCGTTGCCCAGCGAGCTGAGCTTCATACGCCTCTTTTGCTCCATCTGTGGCTACCTGAATGGCATACACATAACAATCCTCGTCATAATCAGGGTAAATTGAGGTATCATCACATAATACATCTGGAGTGGCTCCACAAGCACATGAGTAAGCCGGAAAACAATCACTTGTTCCAGTAACCTCTCCCACCTCTATACCCGTACAAGTTGTATATAATACAGTTAGTGAAAAATCAAAATTATCTCCACATTCATCTGATAGTGGCTCCATGCTCGTAATGCCAACCAAATCTTCAAAACAAAAATCAGCATCTTCGGGCAATGTCAGGTTGATTGAACAATTTTCTACAGCCCCTCCAAAGAACAATTCAAGCGTGCCAGCAGAGCAAGAGGTTTCAGAATAATCCGTCCAATAGTCATGTTCATCAGATGCATCTGCAAAAGGGGTGTAGGGGTACGGTAAACTTTCTGTCATTAAATCAATGGGGGCCGGAGCTAATGTTAAAAATTTGCCCTGCTTCATTAATAAATCCAATACGATACGAATACTGAAAAGCTCTTCACTCTCTTGACAATACTGTCCACCGGCTGAAATAAAACAGGCGCTTAAAAACTCTTCATAATCTCCTGCGCCTAAATGATAATCTAGCGCGTTGTTCATGTACGTAGATAAGATGATATCGTAATTGGGTTGGTCTTCAAAATCTGTCACTTCACTAAAACGATCTAATAAATCGGTGTATAATACATTTATTTCAGCGCATGTTACGCATTCCTCACAAGTCAAATCATTTCCAACTAAAATGTCGAGTCCTTCTAAATGGTCGGTACTGGTTGTAGTCCAAACTGCTGCCGGAGACCATGAACTGCCACTAAGTTCAAACGCTTCATTACAAATACATATATAACTATCTGCATTTTCTGCAGAAAACCCAGCAGTGGCAAGCATTGCCTCTTCATACGAATCGTACAAGCCAGCATTTGTTACATATTCTAGGTCTGCTGTTAAAATTATATCACAACCACACGCATCTAACTGATCTAGATAAGCTGATTTTGGACCTTGACCATACGGTCTTGGATTAGCAATTAATAAATCAGAACAAACTTCTGATTCAAAATCAGGCCCCAGCACATCTTCCAATACGTCATAAAAGCTATTATACCCGGAAGCTGTAAACTCTCCCGTAGCCAGTGCAGAAACACCCAATGGATTTTCCCAATCGCATCCGGCAATGCATAGTTCAATTAATGCCGCTTTAATCGTTGCTTTTTCGGGAACTGTCAGTCCGCACCCCTCTAATAAATTCATCCATTCAGTTGCCTTGTCGTTGCAATTTTCTGTACACAATTCGTCTAACGCGGCTACAGCCTCTGCCTCTAAACCTGTATAATCAGGTAATGCACCTAAATCAAAGTTTAACGGATCATAAACAGGAAAACGACGCGTTTTATCAGCATAAAGAGCGTAAGTTGCTGCACTACAAGCCTGGTCAGCATCTGAGTAACCTGCGTAGTGATCTACACCGCAATTCGGGGCAATGTCTAAATCATAACAATCAAAATCATTTATGGTTTCATCAAACGAGGCTTCTCCAATACACCCATTATATGAGGTAAATTCCATGACATAGTCTAATTCTGCTAATTGATAATATTCCCATTTTGCAGATAGATAAAGGCGTTGAAATTGTTTCCAAATCTGGTCTTTTTCGCAATCGTCTACTACATATTCCTTTAAACAATTAGATACATCATTTGCTGCTGCTGTTTCGGGATCAAGATCAGGACAAGCGACAAACAAAACGGCCAATTGCCATATACTTAAACTGTAACCACCTATTGTATGAAAATCATCCATTTGTGTGCGCATTGCACCTAAATCACCATAACCGTACCCTCCTAGCTGAAAGAAGGGATCTAAATTGGTTGTTGCTACTTCATCACAACTTGTAAATAAACTAATGAGATTAGCGGCCGCATCAAAATCTAGATCGTCCATTCCTCCTAACAGGTCAATATAACCTAAACTACATGCTTCATCAAAGGTATTCACCGCTAAAAAATCAGCATTAAACGTATGACTTGCGCTATTTGCATTGCAAAAATCAATGTACGCGTACTCTGGATGATACTGAACCAATGACTTTGACCATGATGGTCTCCAATTTGAAATAAATTGCTCAAGTGTTAAATCTTCCGGATCAACTTCTAATCCAGCAACATTCACGGTAGAAGGTGATCCATCTGCTTCGAAATATCCCAGTCCAGTGGGATTATCCCAACTCGCTGCGCCATTTGGTAATTGATTTGCACTGTTAAATATTGAGAGTGGATAGGACGAGGCATCAATCGCACCAGTAGCGGGATCAACATCATATTGACCATACTGTCCAAGTTTACTCATATCCATTGCCAAAATTTCATTATTCCCGTCGCAGAATGAACCAGATGTTCCTAATTCTACAACCGGGTCTCCACAATCCGTGTCAATACCAGACAGATAGAAGTTGAAAAAATCCTGAAAGGTCGTCAAACACGTATTTTCATCCGGATCAAGGTACATGCATAGGTAGGATTCTCTGGCCTCTTCATTCACCGTTAATGTTTTTTCCAGGTAATATTCTCCCGCGGTAAGCGTAGCCGTAAGGGTCAAATCCGGTAAATTAAACATACCCGGTTCATCACAAATTCCATTGACAGGCAAGCCGTTTATGGTATGAGATTCATCAAAAATAACGATCATTTCATCACAGTCAACTGTTTTAAGTACCATTCGCAAATCATATACACAATCAAAACAGATATCGGGCATACATTCATTCTGAAATATTTCAGGTTCAAGCGTGTAGTTAAAACTGTAATCACCGTCAGCTTCTAAATAATGCGTATTGTGAATGGAGATTTCACCAAGTGTTTCGTTAACTTCCTGATTTGTCGTACCGTCTATAATAGTTGTAACTGCAGGGGTTACACCGTTATTATTATCCAATGCATCTATCCCCGCTGGTGCTGCTCCTATTAAACCTTTGGCTATAATTTGACCTGCAGGATTGGTATACGTAACAAACCTCTGTCCATTGGCATCTGATGAGATTAGTTTAGTATACTGCGAATAAATACCGGCCTCGTCTCCGAATAGACTTTCCAAATCAGTCGCATCTGGAGTGGTGTAATTAAAATCAGAGACATGGCCGCCTCCCAATTGATGGTCTGGTCCATAACCTCCAATTCTTCTAATTCTCCCCGTATGATCTGGCGTATATTCTACACGACTAAAGGGATACCCATCTGCGTCTGGTAAATAATTCGTTGAACCAGTTGGGTCAGCATTATTCGTTGAATAGTACTTCCCTGTACCGTAAGATTGAGACATGGGGTCAACAATAACCGGACAAATAGGGCCCTCATAATCAAGGTCAAAATTAGAAGCATTATATACATCTCCCGAATTGTTGCGATTAAAGTTTGGATAGAACATCATATCACCATCTACCGGAGTGGGTAAGTCCGAAACCCCTACCCTCCCATGATAATCCAAATACACGTTTTGCACTATGGTTTGATTGGTTACCGGGTTGTATGTCTGAGCTTGCCTCACCGCACCCATGCCATCCATAAACGAAATTTGTTCTTTCCTGTTTCCTTGTTCTGAATAAGTAGTGGAGTAAGACCAATTTAATTTTCCATCTTCATATTCGGTAGTAATTGGTACAATTTGACCCACAGGATGACCGGCAACGGTTCCATTTTCACTAGCCGACCAAACTCCTTCAAAACGATAATCGTAATCCTCACCTTGACGCGAAATTCCCCGAACTCTAAAAATGAGGTATCCATGATCAAATATTGCGGGTATTTTATAGCTAAGGTTGTTGGTCGTAATTCGCGTTGAGTTGCGGTAATAGTCATACGGTAAATTAGTCGTAGGTTTGTAAACACCGCTTGCTGCGGTGTAGTCATTAATATGCACCCATTCTATCTCATATTCCTCAGCTCCGTTTAATGGTTCCCAATATACTTCCACATAAGGGTCATAAGTTGAATAATTGTAGCCTATGATTGGCATACTTTCATAAGGGTTAAATTGGTAATAGCGTTCAATGTCAATAATTGACTTTAACTGTAAGTTCGCCGGCTCAAAACCGTCAATGGATTGGATGGTAATTTTTACATCATGGCCTCCTTCAAAAGTATATACTGTTCGATCATTGACCGGAACGGAAGGGTCAATAAAATAGGCGAGATCTAGCGTTTCAGTGGTGCTATGTTCAACTAAGTTTTCATCTGTGTATTCAATCAGCAACGTGACATCCGTGGTAAAGTCACTTCCATATTCAACAGGGTTATTACGATCAAACGTCAACACCACTGTGTTTTTAACTTTATGATTGGTGAACAGAAACTCCCACCCCGGCATGCCTTCTATTAAATAAAATTTAGCGTCGTTTACTTCAAGTATTGCCCCCTCATAAACGGCCGCTCCATTTAAAAAATTAACGTATTGCTCCTGACCAGCAAAAGATTTCGCCGTAACAAGTATGCATGACAGTATTATTACAATTGATTTCATCTTCACGTTATTATTTTTTTAGGCCTCCTTTGGTTTCTGAGACAGTATAAATCCCATCCTCCGTCTCTTGTCTGACTCTCACAGCATTCAAATTCTCATCATACATCACAAACGTTGCATAATTGTAACTGTTGAGCTGAGCCATTGGTAACAATAAGCGGTCATCCATGACATAAGTCGTCATACTTGCTTTAAACGGATGAATGCGCAAATCATCAAAATAAGCAATGTCTTGACTTTGATTGGTTAGTGTTATTTGAATACAATAACCTGAGTTATTAGCTTGTAGAGGAAGGTCAAAAACTCCCTCTACGCGCTGCCAGCCGTCCACAATTTTACCACTCGGAGTAAATGATTCCTCATAAATTACTGTACTTGTAGCTGAATGTATGAATTCAATGTTAACCTTTAGGTCAGAATATGCTAACAAACGCTCCGCGTTCTCTTGCTTGATCCATGCCCCAATAATGTATTTACCAGATGAAGGAGCAAAACGAGATTCACAATCCTGTCCTTGGAGCGATACTTGTGTGCGGCGAGAGACACTAAAGGATTGACCGGGGAAGGCTCTTAGTGAATAATTACCTGTATGCCTTTCTTTTTTAGAAAGTGCAGAAGCATCTATTGATTGCTTAAAGTCAAAATGTCCTGTATTCTCACATTCTATTTCATCTACCAAATAACCATAATCTTCAAACCCATCATAGGCGATTTGATTTACAGTTGCATTGGTGGCAGACGCGATTGGGAAAAGCTTAAAATTATTATTGTATCCATATAAAACAGAGCTGCTAACGCCAATTTGGGAAGTACTCTCAACGGCATTCCCATAGCGATCAAAATCAGTCACTTCATTGATTAAACGCCATTTACCATAATTGTCGGCCGCTGTGTAAGCTGAGTGACCTGCTTCATTAATCGAAACCCATTCACTGCCATTAAGCTCGTAAAATGGTATAAAGTCATCTATCTTACCATCCTTTTCTAAATTGGTATTATTCAAAGGGTTGTTATTGATGCGTTCACTTTGATACATAAAGTTCTGGTAGGGTTTAATGTTACCTACAAAACCAGCTGCTATTTCATTCGTATTAAAGCCGTCTTCTCCACAATCATAAAATTTATTACCACTACCACTACATGTATTCAAGAATTCGCACAATGCTTTTGAATAAGAGGTATACGCCATGGCATTCGCTTGGAGTATATTCGCAGTGTTTATCGCGACAACGCCATCTGCCGCAGGAAGTGGATTACTAGTGAGCGCATAAGAAGACATAGATTCACTAATACGATTTTTAAGGCCTGATTTGAGTGTGACAAAAGAAAGATCTAATTGCGGGTCAATATCTTCTCCACCAATATCTTTCAAATACACCACTCCAGCTACTTCGTCAACAGAAGTGACATAAGCTAAAAATTTGCTCCCAATGTCGGTTCTAAAGAAAAGTAAATCACCGGGCTTAACAAATTCAATATAACCTAATGCACCGTTAATTTTAGAGCCAGCTACAATATCAATATCGTTGATTTTAAATCGTTCGTTTTTGTACTTAGAGCGTAGCTCCGGATATTTCCAATGTGCGGGCTGGCTGTAAGAGAAAATTTCATTCTCAAACTCATTTTGAGAAGAGTAAACAATAGGATTGCCTGTGTAGGCATCATAAGCTAATAACGTTGATTCATCACGCTGACCTGTATAATAGGTTTCTACACTTTTTACTACAGCAGAATGGTTAATGACCTTAACAAAGGTTGCGGCATCAAACGTACGTAACTGATTTATCTTGGAGATACTGTGGCTGTAATTCGGAATTCCTAACTTGATGGTTAAAACCTGAGAAGTCGAAAGATTAAAGATACTTTCTAGGTACCGCTTTTTATCAACGTAAATGTCATAATCCTTACCTATAAATTCGGACGTCACTTGACCATTTCGGTCAATCACTTTAGCTTTTTCCGGAGAAACATGAGAAATATCACAATAATTATAAACTGATTTTGAAACAAGCCTAGGTTCAGCATACCCATCATACACGGTTTGAGACTCTATTTTTCCATGCATGTCATTGAGTTCAACCAAGTATCCTTGTGAAACACTAAATCGATTAAGTATTAGTTCATCATCTACATCATCTTGTTTGTCAATGAAGAGTGGTGTTTTTGTTGCCAATAAAGGATAGTCTTTCGCTGTTTTATACGTAAATTCAGAATAACCTGTGGAGTTACGTGTAAGGTTTTCAATTTCTTCAAAAGCAATTTGAACTTTACTGTACCCCACTACAGGTGCAGGGTAAATCGATTCAGCCACCGGATCAATTTGATAATGACGCTCATCTGGTTTGCGCAGATTTTCAATGTTAAATGCGCGCGGCTGGTAAAAAATATTTTCATCACCTCCTATTATGGGTTCATAAGCGGCCACGCCATAAGTCATTTGTTTTCCATCTTCATCAATATAATCATACGTATAATTCAACTTGTACGTTGCTGTCGGTTCGCCAGACATTTCATTCCAGTTATCTGAAAATGTTATTGACTTTACCCGCGCATTACCGCCAAACTTATATTTTTTAGGAGCCCTTAATCGAATCGTAGAAAGTTGGGGAATAAATGTCCTACAAAATTGTTTTTTATTCAATGCTCTATTGACGTTTCCATTGAAAATTGTTTTCCAATCAAAACTGACAGAATATTCGCAATCATCTACATCTGGATTGCCATCATTATCCTCACAAACTGCATAAATAGACCGCGGCATATTTAAGCGAATGTAATTCATTGCATTTTTTTGCATGGGATGAACGGGATAACCCTTTGATTTCCATTCTCCTCCTTTGCCTAATTTTTCTTTAATACCATCATTATCAAGAATAATATAACCAAAATAATAAGGGTCGCTCCCGCTCCCTACAAGCCCCGTACCTGGCATATACTGGAATGATGTACCTAATAAAGCATCAATCGTCCCTGCATCATTTTCATATTCTTTATCTTCATCTCGCACATAATCCTTAATTTCCGCAAATCCTTCAATGTATTCAGTACGCGGTTCATCTGGTCGTATTTTAACATTGGTTTTAAAGTATATTGAGTCTGTAACTGGAGTATCTTCATAGTGGTTAAAATACGTCTCTCTATACTTTTGCTCAGCATCCGCTTTATCCACTCCTATTATTGGCTCAGGCAATTTAAAATAGACAACGTTGTAGGGGCGCTTTCTTTTATCAACTGATCTAAATTCGCCTGAGCCCAAAGTAGAGTGCGCCGCGAAATTATCAATGTTTACTACATTATAACTGATAAGTGTTTTAAAGTCAGAGCATCCAGCAATCGTAAAATGCTGCATTACCCCTCGGTCTTGAATATTAGCATAACGATCCGCTTCATACTCTACCTCTAACGCACTTCCCATTGGATTAATAACACGTTTTAGTTTCCAGGCTTTGATGTTAGTATTGGCTTGAACTTCATCTTGAATGGAATATGGAAAACGGTCATTTTTTTGAACTCCTACATTTGGTTTGTAATTTCCCCACCTATCAGTACCATTGTATTCAAAGTCTGGATTTAAATCTTCATATTCAAAAATATAAGGTGATTGGTCGCCAATTGAAGAATTTCCAGAAGACATTCTTACAGATTTTAAGGTTAACTTTCCGCTCTCTTCATAATTATCACCTAATTTCGTGTGTTTGTTTGATGGGTAGTTTTTACACCTTGAGTAATCATATTCGAATTCAACTTTTCTCAGTGGTATGGCGTCAGCTCCATTTGTTTCCCGATCTTTTCGAGCAAATAAAACTATTTTTTTTAATGCTTTTGACGGTTTTGTTAAGTCTAATTCACCATCTTCACCAATTACAGGATAGCCATCCTTTGGCTCTTCCAAGTAGAATTCAAGTATATAATTTTTCGACTCAATGGAGTGTGCATACCAAAGTTCTTTTTCACCGTAGCTGTAGAAGCCTTTGTCGTCTAATAAATCAGAGTTATGTCCTGTATTAAAAACACATTGTGGGTAACCGGATTCCGTTGTAGCTTTCTCGCTAATCGGATAGCGCCAATTGTAAGAACTCTCGCCGCCATAAATGCGACTGTAATTAAATTTAAGATAAGTCCCTACGTCATCAGCAGAAAAGCCATTGCCTGTTCGATCACTATAATCACTGGATTTTACCTCAGTTAATAAATAGGAGTGAGCATAAGCAGGTGTAGTTTGTTTTTGATAGTACTCATCAATTCCTTTATCATTGGCCAAAGTATTGTCTACACCTGTTTGATAAGTCGTTAAACCCTTGCCATAATCAATGTCCGCTTCATTAGGCTCGATATTAAATGTAACTTGGCTTTCATTTATATTATACGTTGGTAAACCGTACCCATAAATGGAGCCATTCTCAGTTGTCACTTCCATTTTACCAAAATGATGCCCTTTACGATAGCTATCATTTACAGCCGTTTTACTCACCGATCCATCATTGACTCCCTCATCATATTCAGCATAATCCAGAATCGCTTCGTGGCTGAATTCACTCAATTCTGCATTATACAAATAATTAATAGCGCGTGCTCTAGTTTCTCTTTCATTCTTGAAATTATTTGGTGGCAAAGTTTGATTATAAGCCCCTATGAAGGCGTAGGGAGTGCTTGATGTACTAATGAGATAAGAAAAGTATCCATCACTTGGATTATAAGCCTGCTTTAAATAAGAAAGTCTGTTTTTACCATATAAGTTATACAAATGATCATTCGTTGGTGTTTTTTCTCCCACCGATTTAAAATAGAACTCTTCTGCACCTAAACCAAATTCTGATTTTTTCCGAAACTTCAATAAATCATCTACAGCTTTATTACCTTTAGATAAACTTAAATTATGTCCCGAACTTTTGGTTTTTGCACCTTTATACACTAAACCAATCGAGTTTGCTTTAGAGATAGAATTGCTAGTCATAACATTCATTAACTCAGGATCTCTTAATGTACCTACATCATTTCTATAAGCTCTGAATTGTGAGCTAATTCCCGGTGAATTAATCATGTAAAGGTCATAAGTTATATTAGCAAAAGGTAAGCTTGTCATATCCTCGGAAAACATCCGTTCTTTTTCACGGTTAAAATCCATTAAGCCAGACTCATCATCAGCTCCTTCACCTAAATTCATGTACCCGTAAGCTGGAACGTTCATAACACCTATCAGCATTTCTGTACTGTCTTCATATGTTTCGTAAGCTCCATTGATTGATGCACTGCCTAGAATTGGTATTCCAGCATACAAACCGAGTGCGTCACGCTTACTAAAACTTCCTCCAAAAGAGTTTCGTTGAATTTTGGGAGTATAAGTGGGCGTTCCGAATGTTCTAATTCCTCCTCGCGAAGTTCCGAGGCTTGCAAGAGTTATACTACCTGAAACACCGACTGATCTAAACTTAGAGGTTTTTCCCGAACGTGTATTAACCGAACCACTCGAACTAAATGAACCATTGACAGACAAATAAGATAATCTACCGTATGGGCTGATAGAATAACTGCCGTTTCGTCCAATTCCGTTTTGAGAGTCTGTTGAGAAACCTACGCTTCCTCCAACTCCAACTCCCCCACCAATAAAAGAATTACCTAAATCGATTCCGATTGAAGGCCCGAAACTTAAATCAAAAGTACGACCAAAACCATAATAATTATTATAATAACTACCAATCATCATAGATAAACTTGCTCCAACAGTCAACCCTGGCACTTTAGGCATAGGCACGCTTGCATCTATATCAAATCCCCCTTTACTCCCATCTTTTAATTGTTTTTTTTGCGTAAATAATTCTTGCATTTTGTCCTGTCCGTCAAACTCATCAGGCAGCCCTCTCATTTGGCGTGCAATTGAACCCGGATTCAAATTCCAACCTAACCCCACCCATGATGCCTCGTCGGTCATGCTTACATTGGCGTTATAACTTAAGATTAGGGGAAAACCTTCAATATCAATTACAGGAATGGCATAACTAAAATCGCCGGTGAAGTTATCAATATACTCTCCTCCTGAATTTAAAGTCGTTCCTTGAGTTTCAGTTTGTGACGGACCAGATTGAGCAAAACTAACTGTTGGTGCAACAATTTGAAAAACGAATGCTCCAATTAAAACGACATTTAACAGTCGGTAGGTTACTTTTTTATGATCAAACAATAGCATATTTTTTTATTTATTAAATCGGATAATCATTACTTCTTCTTTTTCAGTTTTTACCTCTAACACATAGGCTCCTGCGGATAATGAAATACCCGAAAGGTCTATGATATAGCCGTTACTGTCTTTTTGTTTTATAAGAAGAGGTGCCGAACCAACTACCGTGGCTCCATTTTCAGAAACCCCTGCTACTAATGTCCGATTTACGTCATATATTGCGTATTCCAAATAAGTGGTTCCCGATAATTTATATTCTCCGTTTACGTAAAACTGAACTTTATCATGACTAGCGTCATAATAACCTCCAGATGGAAGATATTCTTCTGACATGTAGCCGTCATCCTCTATTTTTGCAACGGTAGCACCACAGTAAGAAACCAGATTGTCTGCTAAAAAAGGTTTGTTCAATAAGTCTGCTTCAATTCTAAGTGTAGCTGTGGTTGGATTTGTATAACCAACTCCAGATAATGGGAGAATAATTTCGCTATCGTGAACGATACTCAACTTATTGACTTTTTGTTGAATTGTAAACGACTTGTTGTCATGAACGAATGTATACTCAACATCATTTAATTTGACATATTTAGAGATCATCCCAGGATATATGTAGGGTTCTATTCGAACAGAAATAGCGGTGGCATCAATAGAAACAAAATCTATATTGACAAAGTGAGGAGACAAATCATACCCTAATGAATACGGTCGATTTACGTAAAAATTATAAAACCAATCTTCAGAGGTTGGCGTCAAATTTTCGCTAGCCGCTTCGCCAACCTCTCCTAAAACCGTAGCATTAATTGTATTGGATCCTGCTAGTTCAGTTATATTATCGTCGTAATCATACAACCAATCAACATCATACCCAACAGTAAACTCTGTTTCTTTTAAAAATGAGACACCGTAAGGATAAAGCGCTGAAGGAATAAGTGAATAGGAGTACGTTACGTCATAAACTCCAATTCCTAATGACAGGGTTACGTCATTCGTTGAACCTGAAAATTCTGTAGCTCCAGTTAACTGATTCTTAACCAGAATAGTTGCTGGTCCGAAAAAGAAAATAAGTTCCAGGTAGTGTTAGTTGCACGCTTCCGCTTATGCCGGGACACTCTGGCTGGGTTGTTGTCACTTTTAAAGAGGGGCTTTTGAAATGATGCAAATAGGCTAATTTTTCAACTGTTGCAATTGAACCGATTGGGATGAAAATGTCCACACCTAAATCTTCAGTTAATTCCTCATAAATAGGCTGTGTGTAAATCAGAATTCCATTTTGTAGGATAGTATAGGCTCTATATTCTTTTAAGATTTGAATTTTATCAAATTGAGAGATACTAAAACTAGCCGAAACGAAACCACCTGAGATGATATTAAGCTGGTTCGAGTTAATTTCTACACCAAACTCCATACCCGTAGACCTACTTATTTTTGTATCTGATAGGTAATTGAACCCAATGTAAATTGTATCTAGTTGGCTGACTTGAAATTCTATTCCACCTTGCTGATTTGGCGATAAACTTCCATATAACGTGGCAATTCCGTCAGATAAGGCTCCGCTCATAATTTGGTAACTATCCGCGCTATTTTCTATTTCAACAGAACTATATAATCGTGGTTTTTCACTCAGTGTTGTCGACTTTTGAAAAATTTCACTTCCTAAATTATCAAAAACTGCAATGTGATAATGACCGTTTTGTAAATTGTTAAATGTAAATTCACTCGAATTCACTTTTCCTTGAAATAAATATGCACTATCGATAGATGTTGAGTCTTTAATATTATCCCAAATATCGTTCAAACTAGGAATTGTGTCACGACTTATAAAGTACGTGTAAGGAAGCGTATACCCAGGTATTTCTAATGAAATTGCTCCAAAATCAGTCGTGTCATTAAACGTTTTAACGAAGGGTTCTTTTACTTCAAACCGCACATACAAATACCCCGGAGACCGATAATCCCGATTAACATACTGTGGATTATCGTAACTATCGAGTGCTACTTCAAACCCATAGTTTTGGGTAGGGTTGTTTTGCCAAAACTCAACGAGCGGAAGTAATGAGACACTATCGGTAAGTATCCCTTGCTCGAATCCATTGGTGGGTGTGGTGGGTAAATAGATTTGCAGGGTAGAATCTATGCTTGGTCGGGTATTCCATGTTACACTACGCTTGTCCCAATCTGAGGTAATGAGGCTGTAATTTACGGCGTTGCTGGAGCCAGACAATTTGAAAAACTTATCCCAAGCTCTAAACCGTGATTCAACTTCTATAAAGTCCAGCTGGTCATCAAAATCTATATTGTATTTAATTAGTGCGGCTTCTTCTCTATTGTTAACCAAGTCGGTTATACGCAGGTCTTGTTGTGAAGAAAAGTTGGTGTTTGCTCTATCTGTTGGGTTGTTGTTACCCGGTTCATCTCTTGCTATAAAAACATCATTTTCGTAATTAATGCTAGGATGGAGTATACCATCTGTTATTTCACCTTCTCTACCCACTAAAATGTATTTAATAAATGAGAATTTAGCATCTGCTCCAATGGTATGATATGCATTATCTAACAGACGAAGCAGGTAAATGCCTGGCTTTAGGTTATCACCCGTAATGGTATTTGTTACTGAGTTGTACTGTACATTATAGGTTGCTTTTACATTCACTATCGACGGATTATTTGGGTTGGCTGTATCTTGAACGATTTCATTAAAAAGTACCGTTGGATCAGCACTTGAGCCTCCGCTTACCTGAACACTCATAGTACCGTCTGTATTTCCTGCGGTGCAGTGTACTACGCTTGTGCTTAAATTTATCGGCATAATATACTGCACGGTAAGCACGGGATGGTTAGCGCTATTTGTTGCCTCTGACGAATGGTAAACAATACCGTGGGGTGCTGAACCTGATTCAGTTTGCAGGCGAATGCGCCAACCGTTGTTTAGGTTGGGGTAATCCACCATTTTTTCAACATGGTTGGTGACATCAAATGAGTGCACACTGGTGCTGGTGGTTTGGGCGTGAGAGAAGGCGAGTTGATCTGTCTTTACGCCGGGTTGGTTGTTCCAGGTTATACTGCCTTCTGTCCATGCATTGCTGTCTACCCGTTCAATATAAATGGGATGGTTTTCGGCATTATTTACCTGCTGCGGATACAGTTTTAAGGTGGCTGAAGTTACAATGGCTTCTTCTGGAATGCTGCTCACATCAAACTGGATGAATGTGCGGAAAACATTGGCCATTTGTTGGTTTAGCTCATAATACACCCGCATTTGGTTTTGCGAACCAAAGTTCATTTGTTCGATTCCGCCGTTGCCAACCATGGCATCTTCTAATGTTCCTGTGGAGGTAAAGTTAACGGTGGTTTGAGCGCTTGTGTATACACCTGCGAGTAAAAAAACGCTCAATAAAATTGATTGTTTTAGTTGAATCATGGAGCGAGTGTCTTGCTGATTTTACTGCCTAATGCACCGGCATAATTTTCTAGTGTTATACATACGGTGTAGGAATAGGTATCTTCTAAATTTCCAAAGGGTATACTTACTTCCCATTCGTCATTCATTAACGCTTCTGTTGTCAAATCTGCGGCATCATACCTACGGATAAAAAGTAGTTTATTTGCTTCGCCTCCTTTTAGCTCCACACATACTTTAGAAAAAATGAGCGTATCTGAAACATCAAAATCTAGCTTTAACTGATGAAAGGCTTCATCTTCGTACAATATAGAATCTAACGGAGTGACAATAAGTGGTTCATTCCAATAGAACGTTAGGTCGGTAGAGTCTGTTTGCCCAAACGTTAGGCTACTGCCTAATGCTATTAGACAAATGAAAAAGATGCGTTTCAACATTGCTTTTTTTTAAGGTTAGGTTTTGGCGCCGTTCAAGTTTTTGGTTTTGAGTACTTGGGTAGTGGCGTCTCGTTGGAGGTAAATGTAGGACACTTATTTGTAATAGCGTTAAGTGGTAGCCGCAACACCGTTAAGTGGCAGCACTTAACGGGATTGTAATCAATTAATAATCAACGCTTTTTAAATTCATTTTTTCTTGAAAAAAATTGATTAGAGATGACTTTTAAACACGAAAAAGTTGTTTGGTTAAAATTTGGACTTGTTTTTGTTTAGCATTTTGTTGGTAATTGCATTGTTTGTAACAATTAGCCTGTTACCAATTGCAATCTAACATAAAGGAGAGTATATAATAACTGTTGTTACACTCACTACTGTTTAGTATTTTCTTTTTCAATAACTCTACGCAGTTAGAGTTATTTTTCCTAATAATTAGGTATTACTACTACCTTGCCCTCAGTTGAACGAATTTAGCTATCACTACTGTTAGATAGATTTTAACGGCTACATTTTTAGTTGTTTTTGGCTTCTTCAAATCGTTTAGTGAACATTAGAAGCATTTTTTCTGTACTTTCTTCACTTACTGCTTTTTTCATAAATTCAACAGCTTCATTAAACTTTTCGTCGCTTTTGCTCTTAATGGCTTCGTTGAATCTTCCATAAGTCAATAAAGTAAGCGCAATTTTAACATCACCTTCACCATAAAGCGCCATGTATTCATTTTTATTGGTCAAAAAACGTTCAGCCACATTTGAAGGTACATCCATAGCAAAATAAAATAGTGTGGAAAAATATTCTTCTGATAAAACGTTTTCAGCATTTCGCCAGTAGCTTTTAAAATCTGAACGACCGACAACTTTCAAATCCTCTCGATTAACATAGTCAATATAAAACTGTGGATAACCGTCTATATGTATTGTATTAGAGTATCCTTTAAATGTTTTGTTCTGTTCATTTAAGGTTATGGACTCCTTTGCAAATTCAAGTACAGATTGGGTCAGATCTTTCGCATTTTCACCAGAAAATCCATATTTTCGATTTAAAATATAACCATCTGTAGTTAGAATTATTGCCGTTGGATAGGAATTAACATGATGTTTTACAGATAAATTAAATACTTTATCATCTTCGGCATTATAGCGCAGTACTACAAAGTTAGTTGCGAATTTTTGACTAACCGTATCGTTTTTTAAAGCCCACTCGTCCAGTTCTTTACATGGAATACACCACGAGGTGTAAAAGTCTATAAAAAGCAGTTTATTTTGTGCCAGTGCTATTTTTTTTGCTTTTTCAAAATCCTGTTCTACAATGGTTAGTGTTTGTGTATAGCCTATTTTAATAACAAATAGGAGTACTAGTGTGAGTGCGTTTTTCATTTTATCTGCTGTTTAAGTTTTACTTTTAAATGATTATGCCATAAAAGTAATGACCTTACAACAAACTATACTTGCCATAAGACAGGTAATGTTAAACACGGTAAATTTCTTTTCTAATCCGACTCAATGATGTATCTGTAACGCCTAAATAAGAGGCTATGCACTTAATTGGTGCATGTTGGATAATTTCTGGTCGCTCGTTTAGTAGTATTAGATATCTTTCGCCTGCCGTTTTTGTTAGCATGTCTATTGAACGCTGTTTCAACATAAATAATTGGGTTGACATCCAACCTCTTCCCCATTCGCTAAATCCGGCTATGCATTGGTATAATTCTTGAAATGCCTCAAATTCTATTTTCCAAGCAGTTCCATTACTCAATGCAACAATACGCTCCTTCGTTGGAATTCGTTGAAATAAAGAGGCTACCTCTATTGAAATTTCTTCTTTTCCATGAAACGCTGTAGTAATCTCATTTCCGTTGTAATCATGAAGACACATTTTTAACAAGCCACTTTCAATTAAATAGTAAGCATTAGCAATTTTTCCACGCTCCAGTAAAACATCTCCTTTTGAAAATTTAATTTTTTGATGAGCGGCCATGATTTTGACAATCTCGTCTTTTTTAATGAGCGGATGATTATATGTGTTTTGGAAAATGGTTGTACTCATGGTGGCGCTAATTGATTTTACGTTTGCGTATTTTAGTTGTTGGTAGGCACGCTCTAAAGTTAAGGATTTATGGTATAGATACCCAAGGAGAGGGTCGGCGTTTGGTTTTTTATTCGTCAGTGGGGCGAGACCAATTCCCTACTTTATAATCAACATATCCAGAGTAGAGGATATTGCTTACTAAACCTCTATGCTTATATAGCCCACAACTCACCATTTCACCACTTTCATTATATTCAGTTCTTATTGAAAATTTTCTATTTTTCCCTGTATAAACATCTTCAAAGTTTAAAATACCACTCTTGTAATAGTATTTCATAATGACTGTATTTCCAAATGTTATTTCTTCAGTAATTTTATACCCTAGTCTGTCAAAAGTTTGAATTACGCTAAAATCTTCAGTTGTCCTTACCTCCATGTTAACCATACCGTTATCAAAGTAAATTATTGTATCATTATCGAATATTGATTTATGATAAATTTTATTGTCATCATCAAGTGTAAGCTGCCCTAAAGCGGATAACTGAAAAACAACGAGACAAATTAAAAAGATGATTTTCTCAAAATTGATAACTCTATTTCTTTTTTTTTATCTTGACTATCTACATCTCTTCCCGCCATGCTTCTCTAAAGAATTGAATTTTTTCTGCAATTCATGATTGCAAAAATTAACTGGTTAATATGAAGTTTTACCTTCCGCCCCCCTTAACAAACGTCTTGCGTTTTCCATCCATCTCTAACACAACGGAATCGGCGTAAGTTTCTACGACAACTAAATTTTGGTTTTTTTCGCCTTTGGAGAGGCGGGTCATTTTTTTATTGATGGAAAGCATGCAGAGCGTTTTGTCCTGATCGCGGTTTTTAACGTAGCCGTAATAATTAATTTCGGGCCATGACTCAACAACGGGCGGTGCTGCTACTGTTGTTTGTGTAACCCGTTGTGTTGTGGATGGCGTATTTTGTGAAACTGTAGAGCGCGTAAAGCTGGTTTGTTTTTTTAGAAAAGGATCTATATCTGGCAATTCTAAGGCAAACGAATCTTTATTGAAAACAATTGGTACGAAACTATTGGTTACTGCCTGGTTAATGGCTTGCGTTTCTGCCACTACTTGATAATTTTCTACCGTGCGGTAAATATTATACGCCCACAAACCGGCTACTACAACAATTAAAATACGTGTCCACCCTTTTTTTGTCATGCCTACTCCACAATTATTTGACGCGCAGTACTGTAAAACTCGCTACTGTTGCCTACTGCATCATCTGCCCGAACACGCCAATAGTAAGTGCCTTCGGTACCAAACGTATAACTTAAAGAATCACTTGTAATGGTAGGAAAAGCATCAAAATCCTCAAACCCTTCTGTTTCTGAAATTTCAACCGTGCTGAAAACGGTGGAGTTAACCGCCCCCGGGTCTATTCCCGTTGTCCACTTCATAGTGGCTTCATCTCCAACGTCAATCGTGGTCATAGTTGCGGGCGAAATGGCTGTAGGCGAATTGGGTGCAGTTTTGTCAATATAAATGCTTCTGGACGAAACCAAAGACGCGCTTGTATTGTTTGTTCCTCTGATGCCCCAATGATAAATGCCTTCTACACTAAAATTAGTGGCTGTTATTACGTAAGACAAGGCTGTGACGTCCAAATCTTGGTCAATGATACTTCCTCCTTCATACGTCTCGCCTACCTTTAAGGTGTACTCGTATTTATCGGCCGCAAACAGGTTTTGCCATGCCACGTTTATATTGGATGAACCGTTTGAATAAAATGCATTGGATGGTGAAATTAATGAAATGAATTGGCCTGAAAGATCGCTTACTGTATCTACAAAAATTTTCCGTGGCGCGGTATATTCAGACTGGTATGCACCATTTTCTGCACGAATTTTAAACTCATAATTTCCAGGGGCTAAAACTTGGTAAAACTCCTCTCCTACCACGTTTGAATCCAATACAAAGTCATCAATATCATCAAACGCTGTTTTGACAATTTGCAGGTTGTAATAGTCCGCGCCTTGCACGGTTACCCACTTAAAATGGACTTGATTTGCCTCAACGGTATCGTTTTGAGTTGGAATGATTAATGTTACCTCACTGTCTGTAATGTCTTTCTCAAAAACAGCATTACAGCTTGCTATACTCAATAAGCTGGCAACTGTAACTAAGGTTAGCACTAGTTGGCTACCCCTTTTTTTGGCGATAATGTTGGAAAAGTAGTTCTCCATATAAGTTTGTTTTTTTTGTGATTGGGTTCATTTTTTTATAAATAGAAATGTTGACCAATCGTGCATAATCAAATTTATTTTCAATGTAATACGACAGTTCTAATATGCCGTTAAATGTGCCTTTAACAGCAACGATATTCGTAAATATATTAAAGTCTACCGTTTCAAAATTATGGGTGGATTTAAGTTGTTCTAACAAAACTTCGTGTTCGTCAGAAAAAAGGGCAATTGTTCTTAAAATTTCTTGTTGCACTTTTTCGGGGTCAAGGTCTGCTTTACCTATGTTTTTGTTTAATTGAACAAGCTGAATTTGCAACGCTTCAAGGTCTGACTGCGCATGGGTTGCAGCTATTTTTTGAGCTTCTTGTTTTTGTATTTCTGCTTGAGCAGCCAAGGTGAGTGAGAATGAACGTTTATAACTGACCATCATCATAATAATGAACAAGGCTAGTAAACCGTAGTTACGCTGTTTATATGTAAACCGATCAAACATCTTATAATACAATCATTTCCAGCTCAAAAACACCTTCATTTTTGGTGTAAGCATAATTCAAAATTTCTACTTTTGTTAACCATTCGTAATCCTCTATTTCGGCAATCCAATTGCTCAAAATTTGACTCGTAGACGACCGTCCGGAGACGAATAATTTATGTTCTTGAAAATCAATTTTTTTCCGTTTTTTAATTTCACCACTTATTGGCCTGACGTTAATGTTGTCTAATGAAATAGCAGCAGGTACCGAATTACCTATCTCCATTAAATAATAAGATAAAAAATTGCGATTTAATAATCCTGAGGATTGCAGCAAGCGTTCTTTTCTGTTTTTTTCATCCTCTAAAGTGCTTATTTCTCCCAATTGTTCTTGATAATCATCCAAGTAAGTGGCATTATCTACAATGGTTTGGTTCAGCTGCCCTAAATAAACATAATTCCCAAACAGCAACACCAGAAAGAAAATGAGCATGGCCATACCAAACCGCATAAAGATATTTTTTTGGCGTGCCTCTTCTTTATTAAACTGAAAAACGGTATCATTATCTGCCCACACAATTTGCTCCGTAGGGTTAAAGAAAGTTGCCCCTATGGCTACTGGTGCAATCAGTTCGTGCGCCACTTGCTGGTCGCCTAACTTTACCGGTCGCTTATTTTGTTCTAACTCTTTTACTACTTTTTCAAACCCGGTTAATGTATGCCCTTCGCCTTCAAAAAGCATTGACAGGCCGTCTAAATCTAATTTTTCTTTACCTAAAACCGGCGCTAAAAATGCGGCTACAAATCGGACCGGAAGAAAAAGAAATAACCTGTACTTTATGGTTTGAAAATTCGGTCACAATATCATCAACAACATCTTTTCGAATGACGGATGAAAACACTAACTTTTCTGCTAAAAAGTCGGTAAAATAAAAGCCTCCCATATTGGCATTTAGCAAAATGCCCTGGCGGTAATTGTCTTTATTTTTAGCTTTTCGGTTCAGTATGCCTTTCCCCGAAAAGTGGAGTAAATAGGGTTGCTGGTTAGACGCTGCTTTAATTACATCTTGAACAGAACCAAGCCGTTCTTCTGTTTTTACAAAGTCTATTTCCTCTTTTTTCTTTTTGAGGGTAACAAAGCTATACGACGGTTCTTTCCCCGTTAAGTTTACATTAACTACCGTAATTTTATTGATATGTCCTAAATCAAACTTCACCTAGTACGTTACGGTTGGTTTAATAAATACGTGGAGTTTTGATTTTGATTTTTCCTTAGATCGGCTACTGAAAAACCATTTTAAAACCGGCACCCGTGACAGAAATGGCGTACCTTCTCCACTGTTACTATTCCGGCTTCTTTCCAGCCCTCCCATTAAAATCATTTCACCGTTTTTTACCCGCACTAACGATTGAAACGTCTGTGTTGTTTTGCCCGGCGGCGCGTTGGGGTCACTCCGTTCTTTAAAGTCCGTCTGTTCCACCGTAATTTCTAACGTTACGTGCTCATCTGCAGAAACAAAAGGCTTTACCGTAATGGATAAATCGGCCTGGGTTTCGCGGTAAATTCTGTTAGACCCTAAATTACCACCATTAATGGTATTGGTAAATGTGGTTTGCACCTCTTGATAATAGTCGGTTTCGCCTACAGCCATGGTCGCCTCATGCCCGTTTAAGGTGGAGATTTTTGGTGTGGACTGTGTTTCAATTATTCCATTTGTTTCTAACGCCTGTAACGAGAGGTAAAACTCTGGCGTAACGAAGCCTAAATTGATTAAACCAAACCCGTTAAACGCTTCAATGAGGCCATTTACGGTTTGAGACCCCATGGTAACATCTACCGTTGGAAAAACATCACCATTTGTAGTGGCGGGCTCGCCTATTCCTGCTTTTATACCGGTGTTTAACGTTGCGTTTTTTCCCGAAAACACAATCAACACATCAATTTGCACCATAGGCACTACTTGGTCTACCGCTCGTACAAAAGATTTCAATTCTTCTATTTTAAGGTAGGACCCCGAGACAACCATCCCGTTGAGTTCTACAAATTCTTTTATCTCTATGTCACTAACCAACTCAGCCGGAATTAAATCAATCACCGTTTCCACCGTTCTGTTTTCAAGTCGTATAAGCTCTGTTGCCCGTAACCCTTCTGTATTTCTGTTTCCAATTAAATAATATTGATCGGTGCGTTTGAATGTAAAGTCCGTTCCGTTTAGCAAGTGTGATAACAAATCCTGATACGTGACATTTTCTACTTTCAACGTTTTTACGCCATCCGGTTCGTCATACATAAAGTAATTTTGATTTAACTCATTTGCCGCAAGTTCTATCAACTCAACAATAGAGGCATTAGTGGCGTTTACATCCACCCGATCGGGATTTGTGGCGTTGGGCGTTAAGGAAAGTTGCTGCCCTCCTCCTTGTTCATTCGGGCGCCCTCGGCTTGTGGTAGAGCGGCTGCCCCCTCGCTGAGTACTGGCAACAGGTTCTGGCTCGTTTAAATCTAAATAATAAAATCCGTTGTCATTTTTGGTTAACCTTAACCCGTTTGAGCGCGCCAACATTTCTAACACTTGTTCAAATGGTCTATTTTCGATATAAACAGATACGGTACGGTCTTTAATGGCTGGTGAAAGAATGACATTATTTTCAGAAACACGCGTAATTGCCTCAGCCACGCGATACAATGAATCATTTTTTAAATTAACGGATAAAAATTTATTGTCATCTCTGTAAGATACATCTACCTTTCGGGGAACGTAAGGTTTTAAGGGTTCGATAAACTCTGGTCGTTTTTTAAAGGCAATAATACTGCCCGAAATATCTGCAATTAAGTCATACTTTTTGATTAAAAATACAAACACATCTTTTACGGTGGCGTCATAAAAATTATTCACGACCTGATTTTGCAAATTTTCATCTACACTTACATTTAAATTATGCTCATAAGCAATGGCCGAAATAAAATCTGCTAAGGTAATTCCAGTAACACTCACTTGTACCTTCTCATTCAGCCCGACTTGTATTTTTGACAAGTCTTGAATGTCACGCTCCATTTGCTGAATAGTCGGCTGTCCAAAAAGGAAAGCTATATTGACTAACAAAAGGAATAGTATTGCGATTTTTTTCTTCATTTGTTTTTTTCTTACAACGTTTTCACGTCTTTTAAATATTGGTAAGCAGTGCATAAACTTCTTCTAGGGATGTAACGCCGTCTACGAGTAGTCGATATGCTTTTTCACTAATTTTTTCAATTCCACGCGCTTTCAAAAGTGGGTCTACTTTTAATTGTTCTTCTTTTATTCGGTCGGATAATTCATGGTCTACTGTTATGACTTCATAAATGGCCTTCCGCCCTTTGTATCCGGTATAGTGGCATTCATCACACCCAACAGGTACCACATGTTTTTCTAATCCGTTGTTTCTATAATCTTTTGGTAATTCTGACGCTTTTAACGGTGCTTCTTTTTTGCAGTTATTGCACAATACTCTAACCAAACGTTGCGCTACAGATGTATTAATTGTACCGGCAAGCAGGTAAGAAGGTACGCCCATGTCTATTAATCGGGAAATTGTTCCCCACGCGGAGTTGGTGTGAATGGTAGACAATACTAGGTGACCTGTTAACGCGGCACGGATAGCCATTTGCGCGGTTTCTGCATCTCTTATCTCGCCCAGCATTATTATGTCCGGATCTTGCCGCAAAAAGGAACGCAACGCACTGGCAAATGTTAAACCGATATTTTCTTTTAATTGTACTTGGTTAATCCCTTTTAGTGTATATTCTATTGGGTCTTCAACGGTCATGATGTTCCGCTTTTCTTCGTTCAGAATTTTCAACGTGGCATACAGTGTAGTGGTTTTTCCAGAACCCGTTGGCCCGCTTATGAGTACAATTCCGTTGGGTTGTTTTACACCTTCTAAATAATCTAATTTTTCTTGCTCTTCAAAGCCCAACTTATTTAAATCTACCTCAGATGCGTCTCGTGCTAAAATACGCAGTACAATTTTTTCGCCGTGTAATGTGGGTAGAATAGACACCCGAATATCAAATTCTGGAAAACTTAACCGCCCATCTTGTGGCAAACGTTTTTCGGTAATATCAAGGTTTGATTTGATTTTGATTTTATTGACGATTTCAGGGTATTCTTCACGCTCCAGCTTATATTTTTCAACCAAATGCCCATCTATCCGAATCCGAACGCGGGCTTCTTCTTCATAAATTTCTATGTGGATATCACTACTCCCAATTGAACGTGCTTCGTGAATAATTTGCAATAAAAAATCATCTTTATCACCCGAATGTGTTGTTACAGCTTCGCGTTCATTACCGCCTGATCTGCGGTAATATTTACCTAAACTGCGCCGCAGTGCATCATTTGCCACTGGTACAAGGTGAATTTCATGCCCCAAAATAATTTCTAAATCATCTTTAATAAAATCATGGTCAGTATCTTCACTTACAAAAAAACTAATGCGGTTTTCTGTTTTTTCATACGGCAATATGCCATAATTCCATGCCATATCAGAGCTGATTAGCTGCTGTAATTCTGTGGTAATGGTTATGTCTGCTATATTGCTCATTGTAAAATTGAGGTATAAAATAAATCTGTTATGGTTGTAAAATCAATGCTTTTAAGTACAATCAAATAAACGGCTAAATAACCTGCAAGGGGTATACGCGCAGCGGTATTTCCTTTAGAAATAAGTAAATGGAAAACTGCGGATAAAAACATCCCCGTTATAAAAAACAGTATATAGTTTTCTACTGCAAAAAGTGGTACTACTGCTAATAAAAAAAGTAAATCTCCTATTCCGAACCCGGTTTTAAATACATTCACGAATTTTCGGTTTTTAAGCCCAACGTAAATAAACAATGCCCCGATAACCAATAACACAAAAAGCGCATTCATCAATAACCACTTAACTGGCAACGTTTGTTGCGCAAATAACAATGCTGTTATAGCCGCTAAAACAGGAAAAAGTACCCACGTTATGCCACGGTATTTCCAATCTTGATAAAAAGCAATTATCAAGGTGAGGACAAGGACGCTATTTAAAACCATTATTAGCATTTAATCTTTCACTGTTTCTACCAATTCTTTATTTTGGTTGATGGTCCATACGTTGTAGGTGCCATCTGCGTCAAAATCTGTAACCGACTCTGCCTGGGCGGTAAACCCAGAGTTAGACGCCTCTATGATTTGAATGCGGTAGTTTGATTGTCCACCTTCGGTTACTAACCGGTTTTGTTCAAAGTCTATTTCTTCTAAACTGGTGGAATATTTTGAGTACATAAAAAAGTAATTTTTTTCAAGGGCATAAAGCTGGTTAAGGTTAGAGCGTGCCTCAAGTGATTTTGCTTGCCCCACTACACCGGCCTGGCTTGGCATAACCAACATATAAAGTATGGCTATAATACCCAGAACAAACACTAATTCTGCTAATGAAAATGCCTTTAAATGTCCTTTTTTTGGCGCAGCACAGGTTGCTGCTTCGTTATACTGATGTGCCATTTTTATTTCAATTTGTTGTTTTTTTGCTTCCATTTTTAATGCTATTATCTATTGCCCCATAATGGTGCTAAGGTTAAACATTGGCATGTACATTGCCACCAAAATCACCCCGACAACCGTACCAATTATTAATATAATAAAAGGCTCCATTATTTTACCTATAATGGTGGTTTGGTACTTTAATTCCTCATTGTATTGCTTTGCCAGTTTACCCAGCATTACTTCCAGTTGATTCACTTGTTCTCCTACTTTAACAAGTGATAACATGCGGTTTGGAAAAATTTTAAAATTGGCCATGCCTTCGTGCATACTTTTTCCTTTTTGAATGTCTATTTTAATTTGTTCTATTGCTTTTTGAATGGGGTAGAATTTAATCATCCGTTGGGTAAGGTCTAATGAACGTACCAGTGGGGTTTTAGACGCTAATAACAAGTGCATGGCTTGTGTAAACCGGGCCAAATAAATTAGCCGAATAAGTTCACCAACTTTTGGCACCCGCAGAAAAAAGCCGGACGTTCCTTTTCTGAACCATTCTTGCTCGCGCTGGGTGTATACAAATAATACAATTGCGCCAACCGCCAAGGCAAACATTAAAAAGAAGAAGGGGAAATTCTCTGATAAATAAATAATTTTTAATGTTAAAGGGGGTAATTCACTTCCAAATTGCTTAAAAACATCTGCAAACATGGGCACTACGCTAGACATCATGAAATAAACAAGTCCAATTGTAATTACAAATACGAAAAGCGGATACGACAACACCGACATAATTTGTTTGCGCAATGCGGCTTGATCGGCATAATAATTCATTAACTCTTCCAGCACCTCATTTAGTCGGTTAGATTCTTCACCAATTTCAATACTAAAATATTCGTACTCCGAAAATTTACCCGATTTTTTTAACCCTTCAGAAAGTGATTTTCCTTTTAAAACAGATTGATATATTTCGTCAAAAAAAGCACGGTCTTTCGTTTTTTCCTGCTCATCAATTATAATTTCCAGGGCAGATTTAAGATCAACACCCGCCACTAAAAGGGTGCGTAAATCCATATAAAACCGCTCTTTCTTTTTATTGCCAAACTTACCTCCAAACAATTGAATATCTCTATTAAAGAAATTTTCTTTTGAGGTAGCTGCAGCCTTTTTTGTTGGCTTTGGTTCAGACTTAGATTGATATGGTTCTAGTTTAAAACTCATTTAATAAGGCTACATTCATTTGGTTCATCAGTCCATAATTTTTATAAAAATGGCACGTTAGTACTTGATTCTGAAGGTTTATTTTTAATTCAATTTCATTGACCAACTCAGTTGGTTTTCCGTTATTGTCGGCTACGTAAAAAAGCTGCATGCTCTCTAGTTCATGCGCCAATGTGTCGGTGGTATAATCTGTTAAACGCAGTAATCTATTTTCAGCCCGTTGGTATACTATGCTTTCGCGCTCATTGTTAATTTGAAATCCGTTAGGAACACCCACAATTTCATTTGCCATGTCCGTTTGCCGATCTATGTCTGTTTTTAGCATAAGATAGTTATTGAGCTGATTATGAAACTGCCCGTAATGATAAACTTGCTTATTTAGTGCCGTAAACAAATAAAACACCATGGCAATAATAATGCTCATTATCACCATGCCGGTCAGCACATCAATCATTGTAAAAGCCGGTATTTTGCGTTTAATTTTCATTTTGCGGATTAACAACAAGGTGTTTACGTATTAATAATTCTTCTGCACCTAAAAATGCGGTGTACGTTACTTCAACTAATTTTGTGTTACCGTTATACGGCTTTATATCTTGCTGAATACTATAACTCTCGTGGTCAAAGTTCTGGTTAAAATAGGCCTTACTTTCTTGTAAGCCTATAAAATGTTCATTTATTTGCTCTTCTACGTGGTAATAAATTACGGGGTTTTCTGCATCCAGAATAGCACTATAAATTAAAGATCCAAGCCCGATTAAAACAGTGATAATCGTTATTGCCACAACCGTTTCAAACAAGGTATAAGCTGGTAGTCTTTTACCGCAGTTAGTTGCTATTTTCGCCCCTATTTTAACCATGCTAATTGTTTTAATTCTTCTGTTTGGTCTAATAACGACGCCACAACAAACCCTTCGGGTAATTGATCTAACAATTGCCCATCAAGAATATGATTTTCATAAGCAGATGAGGCTGTTTTTAAGTAAAATTTATTCGTGTATAAACTCCCTTTAATTATTCCTTTTAACTCTGTTTTACCTTGGCAATATACCAGCCCGTCTACCTCAGCATCTGTTGCTATTTTTAGGGTGGGTAATTTTCTAAAATCGGGTTGTTTGCTAATTAGAAACACTGTGCCAAGCACTTGCGCATTTGAGGCTATTTCTATTTCGGAGCTCCTGCCAATCGGAGTTTTTTCTTCCACCACCCCCACTACACTAGGATAGGTTAATTGCACGCCTTCTTCTAAAACAACACGCTGGCCGGCAAACACCTGCACTTGTCCGCTAAACCCGCTCTGTATGTATATACAGTTTGCCTTAATAATTGCCTGATCTATTTTGGCGGTGTTACCAATAAAAATGGAATCTTTTGCCTCAATAATGATTTGACCGTTAATGACTATGTTTTGTAAACTTAAGCTGCCATCTGAAACATAGTGCCTGGGCTGGTCAGCAAATGAAGCCACTACCGAGTCAGCATCCGAATTCCATGGTAAAATAGGCCCTTGAAAACTTAAAACTGTTGTTAAAAAATCACTTTCTAATATCGGCAAGCTACGTTCTGCCTGTTTTTTATTTCCATATATTAACTGACTTCCTTGATAGTTTTTACCGCTAATGTATGCCCTTTTTACACCTGCTTTTGGCAGGTAGGCGTTGCCTTCAATTCGCGTTTCTCCGCAAAGTGATAGCGGGCGTCCGTTATCTGCCATGTAAAGGTTGGGATAACTTGCTTTTTGCACTGCACCATAAAAAGCTATTTTTGTATGCTGGGTTTTTCGGTGATTTGCCGTGCTTTTAATAACGGTAAATGCGCCCCACTGTTGTTTTCGTAGTACTACAGAATCAATCCCTGTGTTGAACAACCGCAGCTGAAGCGGAACGTTATTTTTTAACTCTTTAAAGTTTGTTTGCGCGTAAGCTAATCCCGAATGTGCATTATTTATGAGCAGTTGCTGCACTTCCATTCGCGCAGCAAAATTTTTGTTGAATCCAGCAAAAAGAATCAGTCCACCTAGTATTAACGCAAATATTATGCTTAAAAAAAGTGCGTAATAAATGGCTGATGCCTTAAGTTTCTTCATTTTTGTCTGGGGGAATTAGATGGTTTGGTTTTAGCTACTCTTTTTCGCTTTCTGTTTTATTTTTTGCCTCTTTTGCTTTTTTGCGTTCGTCTTTTTTACGTGCACGTTTTAGTTTTCGCTCTTCTTTTTTTCATTTTTAGCTTCCGCTTTGTCCGCATCCTTTTCACCAAAAATTCGTTTAAAAAACGGAACTTTTTCATCTGCTGATTTTTCATCAACCTCAGCTGAGTTGTCTTTATTTTTTTCTTTTTTTGATGATTTTTCTTTCGGAGATTTTGTACGTTTTATCTTTTTTTGTCCGTTTTTGAACTTCCCTACTTCTAATAGAGTACCGTTTTCATCAAACAAGTTATAATTACCGTGCAACAATCCGTCTTTATAAACATAAATGCTTTTCAGCTTGCCAGACTCATACCACGTGCGCCACTCGCCGTTTTTTAGTCCTTTATGAAATGTCCCTTTTTCAGCTATTTGCCCGCTGTTGTAACTTTTGGTGTAACTGCCATGCAGCGGATAACCGTTCGAAGAACCTTGCGTAACGTGTATTTTTTGTGCTTTAAACCAAAAGTAGCTTAGCGTGTCTTTATATTTTATTTTTTTAGGTGTGGTGTTCACATAAAAGTCCGTGCTGTACGTTACAGAACGGGTATGCCTTAGCCCAACGGGAGCTTGCGTAAATCCCACAAAGGTGCTAAACAATAAAAAACTTACTAATAACGCTTTAAACATAACACTGGGTAGATTTTGGTTACTTTTGGATATTTGAAAAAGGAAAAGTAGGCATTATTCGTAAAATTTGGTTACGTAATTTCCGCAACTTGTCCACTTTTTTTAAAAAAATTACCTCACCGAAAACTCGGCTGTCAACACATTATTATTTACGGCAGATAGAATTACGCCTATAATACTGCGCGAATCGGTTTTTTCTATCATTCGCCTGCGGTGTGCCTCAACAGTACGTACACTAAGATTTAAAATTTCAGAAATCTCGGCATTTGTTTTCTCTCTGCAAATTAGCGCTAAAATTTCAGCTTCTCTTTTGCTTAATGCCATTCGGATTCCGCGGTTGTGTTGCTTTTTTTGGTTTTGATTTTGTTGAACAAGGTATTGTTTTACTTTTTCGCCAAAATAAGTTTCTGTTTGAAAAATTTTAAGGGGCACGGCTTTTATGACCCGCTCTATTTCTAACGGACAATCATACTTGGAAAAATAGGCATAAATTTGTCGCTCTGCGGCTTTCAAAATTTTATCTGGGCTTAACGCGTCTGTCAAAATGAGTATAGCACTGTTGGGATAATGCAACAATAAATCTTCGTACCACTTTTCTGATGCCGATTGCAGACTGTTCGGATCTACAATAATCAAATCAATGTCTGCTTTAGAGGAGCACAACACATTTACCGCATGTGTGGAAACAATTGTTTCGCAATTGGAAAATGAACTGATTAAACTTTCTAATGAAACACGCAGCAGTTTGCGCTTATCGAGTAGGGCGATTTTAATCATAGGCATTGGTCGTTTCTAGTGCCGCATAAAGCCTTAAATTTAAATGCTTTAATTAAAAACAATATTAACGCTGGGCAATTTTGATTTTAGGTTTTAGTTTTGTGTTAGGTTTTTCTGCAATCAAGACAAACTTATAAGATAAAAATTCGTGAAGGTTACAATTTTGGTAATTTTACAATTACTTAACCTATAAGGTACAAAATAGTAACTGAAAAAACAAGTTATTTACACGATCGTATATTCGATTTTTTTCGTACCCAAGTTATCCAGAATATACAACTTACTACATTACAACCTCTTGCATTTTTACGCTTAAAAAAAACAAATGAATAGAAATGCTAATTTTATTTTTTGTCCATAAAAAAAACGGATTGTTACATCCGTTTTCTTTTTATTCTTTTAATTGATTCACTTTTTAAATGCGATCAATGTAATCTTTAATTTCAGATTTTGCTTTTCCGGTTTTTTCTTGAATTTTTCCGATAAGCTCATCTTCTTTTCCTTCTTGGTATTTCAAGTCATCATCAGTCAGTTCGCCATATTCTTGCTTTAACTTTCCTTTTACTTGATTCCAATTTCCTTTGATTTTATCTGTTGTTGCGCTCATAATTTTAAATGTTTGTATGGTTAATAATTTATTTCACTTAACTAAATGAAAAAGCCGTACCAAAATACAAACCATTGATAAACAAACAAATAGATCATTCTCTATTTATACGTTTGTGGAAAAGGCGCACCATTGTGTAGATTTTATGCGAAGTAAACATTTTGCAACACTTTAATTTTTAATTTAACGCAGCTATGTTTTCACCCCTTTATTTAATCTGTTTGCCGTTTTTAATCTACTACTGTAAGTATCCTGGTGGGATAAAACGGTGGAAAAACAGAAAAAAAATTATTTCTGATTTTTTGCCCGCCGCAAATAGATGAATCTACGCACCAACCTGATCTTTTTTTCAAATAAGGGCAAACGACAGATGCACCTTGCCATTGCTGCAGGTTTAAAAATAATAGTTCAACGAAATCCGTGTAAAAGTTGGGCTTATGGCCAAACGAGACTCAAGCACTGCTTCGTATTCTTGTACCATTCCGGTATTGGGGTCAAATACCGTATCGTCAAACTTAAATTCTCTGTTAATTTGGGCGTAGCGCAAACCAAACTCGCCACCTAGGCTAAAGTGCGCTGTAAAAAAATACTCCATCCCAAAACTAAGTTCACCACCAAAGGCGTTTATTTCTTCAACAAAATCATCAAACACGACATCATTTATACCACTGCCGTCGTTATTAATAATTTTACCCCGAATAATAGGTGTAGTTAAATTCAATGAAAGGTGCGCTTTTAATTCTTCTCGCTCAATAAAAAAGTACTTTACACCAACGTTTGGTAAAAACAAGTTGATGCGCGTAAACAGGCTTTCTTCTTTACTCACTATACCGCCTTGCTCAAAATCATATTCTTTATAGTTAACAGATGATGTACTTGAAAAACCATAGTGTTGCACCCCAATAAAAGGAACAAATTTGCCTAGCTTATAACCAAATGAGGCGCCATTAAAACTAAGACCCGGAGCCACTGAAAATGTAAACTGTGCACTTGCATTTAACGCAAATGTCAGAAATAATACGGATGCTATATTTTTTAAATTCATACGTTAATTTTTTTCATAAAAGAAGGCTTTTTTTTTACTCAAGCATAATTGATTTGCACAAACGCATTCTTTTTTTTGTAAAAAGCGCAAATTCCTCCACATTTTTATTTCCGATAATACAGCTATCTTTATCCTGTTGTTATCACACATAATGGGCAAACGTTTATTAACATTCTTTTTTGGTATTACAATTGGGTGCAACGCTTTAACCGGGCTAGCCCAAAAACGTTTACAGTTTGACCCCAACGAAAGCAGACGTTATCTCGGTTATCATTTTGATGATGATTTTTTATTTTTAGGCAATAGAGATGAGCAGTATACCGGAGGACTGGAATTTGAATTTGTGGGCACGGCCAAAAAACCCGGCACACAACGCACTGCTTTTAACCCTTACCCAAAAGGGGTACGCTCCACAACAGTAACAATAGGCTTCTGCCCTTTATACGCCTTACAATGTTTCTGATTCGTTAATCATTTTAAATGATCGCCCTTTTAGTTCTATAATTTATGGCAGCATTGGTTACAACGCCTACAACCATAAACGAACAAAAAAAATAAGTACAGAAATATACGTGGGTATTATCGGTTCGCCATTACCGGGCGAGGTACAATCTGCACTACACACGGTTGGAGACAGCCCTCCGGCAGACGGTTGGGATAACCGCATTGCTGGGAAGGAAACTGTTGTGGCGAACGTTCGATTCAATTATCAAAAAAACATTTTCACCTTAAAAGGGCTACGTTTTTTGAGTATTCGGCAAATGCAGTTAGCCAGCTTTTTTGAAGTAAATAGCGGATTATATTTAAACGCGCTCAGTTTAGGCGGGCGTTTTTCTGTTTTTAACGGTAAAACAATTGGTAACGCAACGAACACTTATCGTTTATCGCCTTATCAAAAAAATGAACCTAAAAAACGCGTTCGGCTTACTATTTATTTCATTCCGCAGTATCAGTTTATTGTGCAAAGTACAGCACTGCAAGGCTTACCTTGGTTAGATAGTCCGTATGTGATAACAGAAGATGTATTGGAACGGAATATTTGGATGATGGAAGTAGGTATGAATTTGCGTTTTAACCGTTTTCAATTATCGTATTTAGTTAAAGCGCGTTCAAAAGAGTTTAGTAAATATCCAAACCAATGGCATACATGGGCAGGTGTAACAATGGGGTATACGTTTTAACCTGAGTTCGAATATTCCAAATTTCCACAGAAGGCTTGAAAATAGTGAGGTTTTGACAGAAAAAACGTGCCACATTGAGCGCAGTCGAAATGAAGTACTAACGGGTTAATTCAAGGCTTTTTTTGTTAAAAAATTGCTCTTTTCATGACTTTCCTAAGGCGCCGCCCTGAGCATGTCGTAAGGGTTGATTTCAATTACCTTATGCGGCGTTTGGAGTAATCGAATTCAGGTTTTTAAGCTGAGATACCAAAAACTGAAACAATTTCTGTAGTGGTAATGGCAATACTAGGAGCGTATTCTTTTACTATATCAACAAAGTCTAGCATAGATGTATCTTCCTCTTCGTAATACCAATTACAATTAATGGTTGTGTTTGCTATATTTTGAATTTCATCTAGTAATAAGAAGAACTGCACCATCATACTCGAGCTAGATGAGTTGAGGTAACGTAATTTTATTGTGATAAACGTTTCGGGGTTAGGGTTTTGAGCATATTCTTTTACCCAATCCAAAATTTCAGTAAAAAACTCATACGGGTTATCAGGCATAGAAATACCAGCAAGTTCAAAAATGCCATTGCTGTTAAAGTTAACCAGTGGTGTTCTTACAGTTGGTGAGTAATAAAGCTCAGTCATGCGTGTTAATTATTTACGATTACTTTTACCGTTATCCAAAAATAGTTCCATTTTTTTAATAGGGGTGAGGAATTCGACCAATGCGGTAATTAATCGACGAAACAGTTTTTTCTAACCGACCAACATTTTTGACAATTCCTTCTAAGTATTTAAACGGATAAAAAAGATGGGGTGATTCTCCTGCTTTTTGAGGTTTATTTTCCTGGCTTTTTAATTATCCAGCCGCAGCATAGCGATCTAACTTTAACCCTTTAGTTGTTTCTAAAAAATAAAGCGTTACAGCCGTTGCATATTCATATCCAAACTCATCTACGCCAACATCTTCTGCATAAAAACGTTTGTAATTTTTGGATGGAAAGTCGGTGTCATTTTCCAGCGCTATGTAAGGTGTTTCATCTAATTTACGTCGAACAAATAAATCATTCAGCATAAAAAAAAGCCCGTCAAAATCGGTTATGTTATCTGTTACGTAAGGTTTTAATACTGTTTTGTTTTTACTGGCAGCTGCTTTTTTAAATGCTTGCCAATCGGCAGCATAATTAGACAACGTATCTGAAATACTAATTTTTTCGGTTTGATGTGTATTTTCACCCCTTTTTATCACAGTATTGCCACAACTTATCATTAGTATAACTACCGCCAAAATCATGTATTTATATAATCTGTAAAACATATATGCACTTTTAGTTGAAGGTCGTAAATTAAATAATTTGATTGACTTATGCGGTTTAATACAGCCACATCATAAAAACAATGAACAACTTATACTCCAAAATTTCGTTAAATTAAAGCCAACCATCCAACACCTAAAATTATGAGTTATTTAAGAGGGCTTTTTGTTTCTATCGATCAATTGGGCAATGCTTTAGCCGGAGGCGACCCTGACAGCACTATCTCTGCAAGGGTGGGTTATTTTGCCAGTGTAAGCGAAAAAACACAAGATGTTTGGTATTGGAGCGCTTTTCAATGGATCATTAATACTACCTTTTATCCGTTAGATGGTGAAGACCATTGTTTGCAGGCCTATTATAAAGATCCGGGAGAACGTTATCGTGGCGAAGGCTACCGCATTTTGTATTGGCTTGCAGCTTTTATTATTATTGCGACATGTATCCCAATGTCTGTCATATTTTGGACGCTTTACCTTTTTGGCAAACGCCCCAAGGTTTATCAATCATTAGATAATATTAAAGATCAGTTATTAGCAATACCCAGAGAAATTGCCGGCCTAACCAAAGAAATGGAACGCGTAGAATTTTCAGACACGGATGCTTGCCAGCGCGTGGATGAGGTAATTAGCAGAGCACAAGACCTTGGTGCTGCCATCCATTCCAAGCTACCTATTAAGAGTTAATATTTCGTACACGTACTTTTTTCTTTTTTAAACGTGTATTGTTGGCTTTGTTCATAGCAATAGCTGCTTTTGTTTTATGCACGGCCACGTAAGCACAATTTTGTTTCAGTTCTATTAAACCCAACTCTGTTTTGCCAAGCCCCACTTCTTTAAAAAATAGCCCTGCAATGTCTCCCTTAGATATTTTATCTTTTCTTCCGCCGGTTATAAATAGTGTTTCCCATTCGGTTTGTTTCCATCCGCCGCCTGCGGTTAGTTTAAGTTGTTTTGTCGTTTTAATAAAATCGGGTAACGATTTGCCTGCGTTGGCGAGCACAAAGGCGGTTCCCTCTTTTTTCATCCGAGCGGTGCGCCCGTTTCTGTGTATAAACTCCTCTTCATGGTGCGGCAGTTGATAATGCAGAATAAAGTCTAAATCTGGAATATCTATCCCGCGTGCGGCTAAGTCTGTAGCTACCAACAGTTGATATGTTCCATTTCTAAATTGAATCAATGATTCTTCACGGTCACGTTGTTCCATACCACCGTGGAAACAGCCATGTTCCATCCCCTCTTGCTTTAGCAGTTCGCTCACCAGCTCAATATCTTCGCGATAATTGCAAAAAATAATACCATTTTTATTGCCTATGGTGTAAAGCGCCTTAATGAGTGTAGCTGCTTTTGAATCGTTTTCTGCCAACACCAACTGCAAATCTAACGCGGTTTCTTTATCGCTTAAAAAATTAACTTTCGTAGGGTCTTTTAGCTCAATAAAGTCTGGAATTTCTACTGCAAAAGTTGCAGACGTTAACACCTTTTTTTCAAGTGCTGTTAGGGCTTCCAAAATCAAAATCATATCCTCATCAAAACCAATTTCTAATGATTTATCAAATTCATCTAACACCAATGTTTTAATGGTGTCTACATTTATTTTTTCACGATCGAAATGTGATGCTAACCTTCCGGGCGTGCCAATTAAAATAGCGGGCGGATGCACCAGTTCTGCTTTGTCCTTGGCGCTAGACTGCCCACCATACATGGCATTTACTTTATAACCGGTACCCATTTCGCGTACAACTTGTTCTATCTGAAGGGCTAATTCTCTACCCGGCACTATAATTAATGCTTGCACACCATCCACTTTTGGGTCTAGCCCATTAATCAACGGTAATAAAAATGCTAAGGTTTTACCTGTTCCTGTTGGCGACAGTAAAACAACTTCATTGTGCTTTTCAATTGCTTTTTGTGCAGCTACCTGCATTTCATTTAACGCGTCAATTTTTAGTTTCTGCAAAATTTCGGCTGTACTTTTTGGTGTTAACATAGTGCAAAGTTAATAATGTGTTTGTTTTTCAATGCTTAAAGAACAACCTTACCCATCAAATTTTAACATTCAGCCATATTGCCTTAACATTCTTAACACTGAGCCTTGCATGAATAAGATTTACATAAAATAGAGTTAATTCAACAGCAAGGTTACTGCCGTAACTTTGTCCCAAAATTGTAATTAAACAAAAAACCAATGAAAAAAATTTTATTCTCGGTTTCCCTACTCTTAGCCGGAGTTGCCGGAAACGCACAATTAGGATTCAACCCACATTTCGATTTCTCTGTAGAAACTGAAACAGTAGTTGTACCTACGGGCCTACTTCAAAAACAAGTATTGTTTATTGGAGGGGTTGACGAAGTTCAAACAACAGATACGTATGGAAACCCTGCGGGAAGTTTTCCTGCAAAACAATGGCATGACTTTATTGGCTTTACTGCTGATGAAGATTCTGACGATTTGGGATGGTTGTCGATTAACCATGAAATGATCCAAGCGAACGACAACGTTGGTGACGGTGGAGGTATGACTGTTTTTAAAGTAAAAAGAGACCCCGCTACTGATTCATTAATTATTGTAACACAAACATTAGAAGACGGAAGAACAGGAGAGTTTTTTAATGTTGATTTTGCAAACACTGTTGGTGAAACAGGAATGAACTGTGGTGGTATCCAATCAGCAGCAGATGGAAGAATTTGGACAGCTGAAGAGTGGTTCAGAGGCAATAACGCTTCTATTTACGGTGGTGGTTCTGGTGTAAGAGACACGAGTGATTTCACAATCGAATCTGACATTGCAGTGGCGGACGGAGTAACGGTAGAGAAATACCAAAACTTCAACTACATGGTAGAAATTGACCCAAGAGAGGCTAAAGCAATCAGAAAGCAATACAACTGGGGTAGACAACCATTTGAAGGTGGTGCAGTAATGCCAGACAATAAAACCGTTTATTTAGGTGCTGATGATACGCCTGGTATTTTTACAAAATTCGTTGCAGACGAAGCTGGAGATTTCACGACAGGAACAACTTATTTTTACAAGGAAGATTCAGATGCAAAATGGATTGAAATTGACAACTCTGACATGGACAACATGTTAAACTTTAAAGATGTTGCAATTGCCGGTGGAGCAACCATGTTTAACCGTTTGGAGTGGGTGGTTTACAATGAAGGTGATGGTAATATTTATGTTACAGAAACAGGAAGAGATAATCCTGCGTCAAGATGGAATGATGAATTGGCAGATGGTGGTACATTAGCTGAGCACCACATTGTTAGAGCAAACCAACAATTTCGTTCTGGAGCCGAATGATCCTGCTTATGTTGATTATTATGGACGTGTATTGAAATTTGATGTTGAATCAAACGAGGTTTCTGTGCACATTGAAGGTGAGACCAAGCTACGGTGGAGATGTTGCCTTAGAAGATTATCCGTCAACACACTTAACAAACCCTGATGGATTAGGATTTATTACAATCGGAGAGGTTTCTTATATGTTGATTTGTGAAGATTTAAATGGAACATCTAACGGAAGAATGCCAATGGGCGTTGCGAACAGAACGTGTGAGCTATTCATGTTAGACATGCGAATTGAAGAGCCGGGTATAAACGATTTGATTCGTTTAGCTGAAGTACCTTACGGAGCTGAAATTACAGGCGTAAGAGGAACACCTGATGGAAAAACAATTCTTTTCAACTCTCAGCACCCGAGTGCATCTAACCCTTACCCGTACAACAACTCGTGTACAATTGCTTTAACGGGGTTTGACAGAGGTTTTACTGGAATTCCTGAAGTTGATAAATCTGCGACTGAATTAAACTTGTACCCTAACCCTGCAACAGGAATGGTTTACATGAACAAAACGACAGACGTAGCAGTATACAATGCTGCCGGAGAATTGATTAACGTGTTAACGAATGTTGACAAAATCAATATCTCAGCTTTAACGCCTGGTATCTATTACATCCAAACAGCTGAAAAAGAGTCTAAAAAATTGATCGTTCAATAAAACGTTCAAACACTCAATCATTGCCCACCTTGCTGCTTTATGCACAAGGTGGGTTTTGTAGTTAAAAATTGTAACTGGTTAATTCTATTTTATGCGCTTATTTTTACTTTCGATCTCTTTATTTGTAGTCAATATTGGCATGGCTGCCAAAAAACCGGCAGCAATAGCCAAAACACAGCTTATTAGTGATTATGCCGCATTTGAAACGGCTGTTGAAAAATTAACCTTTTTGGGAGAATCTGAAGGGGTGAACTGGGAGACTGTTCAGCACCAATTTTTTAATGCGCGGTTAGCTTATAAAAAAGTAGAACTTTTTATGGCTTATTTAGATGGTGAATTTGTTAAAGATCATATTAATGGAGCACCCTTACCTCATATAGAGCGTAAAGCACCAAATTTGGTTGTTTTTGATCCATCCGGTTTTCAAATTATGGAAGAAGTTTTAATGGAGCAAGACGCCGCTGCATTTTTTGACTTGGCAGATGAATTAAATAAACACGTTATCATTTTAGGAAAAGGCATTTCACCCGCCTTTTTATCTGAACGCATGGTAGTAGAAGCTATGCGAGAAGCTGTTATTCGACTAACGGCAATGGGCATTACTGGTTTTGATACCCCCTCTACCCTAAATACCATGGCTGAATGCGAAACGGTGTTTAAAAGTTTAGAAACTACCACAAACCTTTATTACAGCTATTTAGATCAAGCATCAATTGATCGGTTCAACGCTCTTTTCAAAGAAGGGTATACCTATTTTAACACGGCAGATTACAATTCATTTAACCGTTTTGATTTTATCAGAAACGTTACCAACCCATTGTACGGTTTAATTTTAAATGCACAACAGCAGCTAAACATTGAAACGCGCGATTTGGTTTACAAAACAGAATTTAGTGTAAACTACGCCGCCACTTCTATGTTTGACACCGATTTTTTAAACTATCGCTATTTTTCTAGCTACAGCAATTCAGGAAATGAGGAAGAACGCCGCCGACTTGGAAAACTTTTGTTCTTTGACCCTTTATTATCGCACAATAATGAGCGAGCGTGTGCATCATGCCACCACGCCGACAAAGCTTTTTCTGACGGGCTAAAAACCAGCGAACGCTTTAACCATGACGGGGTATTAAAACGCAATGCACCAGGCCTTATTAATGCGGTTTACAATACCCGTTTTTTTTGGGACGCCCGCGCCGAAACACCCGAGCAACAAGTGGAGCATGTATTATTTAATCCGGACGAGTTTAACAGCAATTATGATGAGGTAACGGCAAAAATTAAAAGTTGTGAGGAATATTTAGACCGTTTTGAACGGGCTTATCCTACAATTAACAAAATTAACCGTTACACAATTGTGGCCAGTTTAAGCGCTTATATTCAATCCTTACGCTCATACGACAGTGCATTTGATCTTGCCATTCGCAATGAAAAAACAGCCGACGAAAAAATGCAACAGGGCTTTAATTTATTTACTGGAAAAGGCAAATGTGCAACATGCCATTTTGTACCAACCTTTGCGGGTAATGTACCGCCCAATTACACCGACACTGAAACTGAAATTTTAGGAATTCCAAATGTAAACGACCGCTTAACGGCTGCGTTGGATGATGATTTGGGCAGGTTTAGCAACGGACGCCCGCAAGAAACAGCAAATTATAACAAACATGCTTTTAAAACGCCTACCCTTCGTAACATTGCTCTAACGGCACCATATATGCACAATGGTGTTTTTAATACCTTACAAGAGGTTGTCGATTATTACAACATTGGCGGTGGACATGGTTGGGGGATTGCCCCGGAAAACACAACGCTGGGTGCAGATTCATTAAATCTTTCTGAACTAGAAATGGAAAACCTGATTTTTTTCATGGAGGCCTTAACAGATACAGTTGGTTTAACCAGTCGGCCAAGCGCACTTCCAAAATCGGCGCAGGAAAACCTAAATTCGCGAAAGGTTGGTGGTTTGTATTAAATTGACCGTTTTTAACTAAAATAAGCGTTTTGCATCTTGCTTAACTTGATTTTTTGTATTGATGTTTTTAAAAGCAGAGTATTTTTAAGATTAATGATGAGTGTATGACAACAGACTACTGTGATTGAAATTTAATTGCCAACACGTTAGCGTTGTTTTTAACCATTTATCATCAAATTAAACCCCACTCCCTTATCGCCTTTATATAAAAGCATCAAAACGGTCAAATTCATGTTTTTTTTAGTATATTTCCCGACCTATAAGAATTTAGAAAAAGAATGTCAGAAAAAATAAAATACCAGTTGGAATTTGAAGTAAAATCATCTACAACAGTTTTGTACAATATGATGAGTACACCAAGTGGTTTAAGCGAGTGGTTTGCGGATGACGTGAATATTAAAGATGATGTCTACAGCTTTTTTTGGGAAAGAAGTGAAGAAGAAGCCAAATTATTAACCAAACGTAAAGGTGAATCAATCAAATTCCAATGGATGGATGATTTTGAAGATGGCCTTAAAACCTATTTTGAATTAGCCATTAAGGTAGATGATTTAACAAATGATGTCGCTGTAATTGTTACCGATTTTGCAGAGGAGGACGAACTTGAAGAGGCTCAATTACTTTGGGCCAATCAAATCGACACGTTGAAAAAAACAATCGGCTCATAACAAACCGTCTTATACGATTTACACTAAATTTGCGTTAACAGCTTATAATTATTTGGTAAGGTGAGCATTCTTTTTGCGCGCTACCATTTTAGCATACAATTAGCAAAAGTGAAATTATTCCTAAAAACAACCTGCAGAAAAACGATTGAATGAAGCGACTAACGTATTTCATAATCAGATCTTTTGTAGGCCCGTTCCTCATTACTTTTTTTATTGCCATGTTTTTTTTGGTCATGCAATTTTTATGGAAGTATGTAGACGATTTAATGGGTAAAGGGCTTGAAATTACCGTAATCTTAGAATTACTTTTTTACGTTTCGGCAACGCTTATTCCGCTTGCATTGCCTTTAGCAGTTTTGTTTTCATCTATTATGACGTTTGGCAATTTGGCCGAAAAAAATGAATTAACAGCACTCAAATCTTCCGGGTTATCTTTGTTTAGAATAATGCGCCCAATGTTTATTTTTATTCTGTTTTTAAGTTCGGCTGCGTTTTATTTTACAAACTACATATTGCCCATTGCTAATTTAAAATGGCGAACGATTATTTACAACATCCAAACCAAAAAACCCACGTTTGGCATTAACGAAGGTATTTTTTATAATGATATTGACGGTTATAGCATTAAGGTTGAAGAAAAGAATGACAATACTGGCGAATTGACAGATGTACTTATTTACCAAATGGATAAGCGCCGACAAGAAAAAATCATAAAAGCCGAATACGGGCAAATGCTCAAGTCTGAAAATGACCGGTTTTTATTACTAAAGCTCATGAATGGCTCCATGTATCAAGAAGTGGGCGCAAAAATGCTGGGCAAAGCGGGTAACCCGTTTCAAAAAACATTTTTTGAAGAAGGCATTATTAAGTTTGATTTAGGCGGCTTTGCCATGAAAGAGGAAAGTGAAGATTTGTTTAAGCGGGAGTATGAAATGATGAATTTTAGACAGCTTGGTTATGCGTTAGACTCATTGGAAACTGACTACGACACCATGAAAATTGAGTTTGAGCAAAACTTAAATCGCCAATTACTGGTAACCAACCCCGACTTTGCTGCGCCGCGCATGCAAGATTCTATTTTACTGAACACCACACCAGAGTTGATTGTAGACACCGTGATAAAACTAGCGGACCTAAAAGTAATGGAGTACACTACAGCATTAACCGGCGCACAATCCAACATCCGCTCCACGAAAGATTTTACCTATACCCAAACCATTATCAGAAACGGACGCCTTTCATCTTTCCAAGACTACAAATCTGCCTGGCATAAAAAGTTTACACTATCCTTTGCCATTGTAATTTTATTTTTTGTGGGTGCACCTTTAGGTGCAATCATAAAAAAAGGAGGCCTTGGCGCACCGCTGGTATTTGCTACTCTTTTCTTTTTATTGTATTATATTTTAATGATTTCGGGCGAAAACATGGTAGAATCTGGCTTGCTGGAAGTGTGGAAAGGCATGTGGATGAGTTCCTTGATTTTAACACCCGTTAGTATTTTCTTAACCTATAAAGCCGCAAATGATTCCGCATTATTTGATTGGGACATTTATAAAAAGTATTTTCGCAGACTTATTGGTAAAAAAACGTAAGCTGTCTTTAATTAACTATTCATTATTCGGGTAAACGTAACATTTCATGAAAATCCTACAACTGTGCAATAAACCACCGCGCCCCCTTAAAGATGGCGGATGCATTGCCATTAACACCATTGCAACAGGTTTATTAGAGAAAGAAGTTGATTTAAAGATTTTAACCATTTCTACACAAAAGCATCCGTTTGACCTTACTGCTTTTCCAAAAGATTTTATTGAAAAAACAAAAATAGAAGGTGTTTTTGTTGACACGCGTATTAATGTCATAGATGCCTTCTCTGCTCTTGTAACATCTGATTCTTACAACGTTAGCCGATTTTTTTCACCTGATTTTAACCAACGCCTCATCCAGTTATTGCAAACAGAGGATTATGACTTTGTGCATTTGGAAAGTTTGTTTATGACGCCGTATGTTCAAACCATCCGCTCATTTTCCAACGCAAAGGTAGTTTTACGAAGCCATAACTTAGAACACTTAATTTGGGAACGGTTAGCGGACTCTACCACCAAAACAGCAAAAAAATTATACCTTAAACACTTGGCGTCTAAGCTAAAAAAATACGAACACCGCACCATTAATGAAGTGGACGGTATTGCAGCCATTAGTTATGAAGATACCGCACGTTTTAACACATTGGAATGTGTGGTTCCATTAATCACTATTCCGTTTGGTATAAAACTCGCTAATTATCCGTATCAAACATTGACACATAGCAGCACCAAACTGTATCATATCGGCTCTATGGATTGGGAACCCAATAAAGAAGCCGTAAACTGGCTATTAGACGATATTTGGCCGGAAATAAGCAATACCGCCGTAGAACTGCACTTGGCAGGACGTAAAATGCCGGGCTACATTGCCCAACAAGCAACCGATCGCTTAATCGTACATGGCGAAGTAGAAAATGCCATTCAGTTTATGGCGGCGCATGATATTTTAATTGCTCCTTTACTTTCGGGCAGTGGTATGCGCGTTAAAATTATAGAGGCTATGGCTATGGGTAAAGCCGTTATTACCACCACCATTGGTGCTGAGGGGATAGACGCTACGCATAAAAAAAACATTTACATTGCTGATACGCGTGACGAAATTATTACAGCCATTAATCATTTAACCGCCAACCCAGAGGTTACACAAAGAATGGGGCTAAACGCACGCAAGTTGGTGGAAGAACGCTATGATACGGACAAAATAATGACGAACTTAATTGCCTTCTACCAAACGCTTTGATTGTTGATTCATCTATGAAATTAGTTGTGCTTTTATCGCGTTTTCCGTACCCGCTTGAAAAAGGGGATAAATTGCGGGCGTATCACCAACTAAAAGCATTGAGTAAACAACATGCCATTACTTTATGCGCTTTATCTGATGTTGAGGTGAAAGATGAGTGGAAGAAGGAAATTGAAACATTTTGCGAAAAAGTATATGTTTTTAGACTTAATAAACCCCTTATTTACTTAAACACCCTCAAGCAATCTTTTACGCAGAAGCCTTATCAAGTTGGCTATTTTTACCAAAGTAGCATTCAAAAAAAAATAAAGCGCATTATACTTGCCGAACAGCCCGATCATATTTATTGCCAGCTAATCCGCACAACGGAGTACGTTAAAAATATACACTCTATTCCAAAAACGATAGATTATATGGATGCATTGGGCAAAGGAATGCTGCGTCGTGCTGAAATTTCTAAAGGGCTACGCAAACGCCTTTTTTTGATTGAAGGTAAGCGGCTTAGTACTTACGAAAACAGGATATTTGACTATTTTAATCATCACACCATTATTTCTGAACAGGACCGTAAATACATTAATCATCCGTTAAATGAAAAAATTGCTGTAATTGAAAATGGTATTGCTGCAGATTTTAGCAACTATTCTAAAAAAACAGAAAAAGCGTATGATTTAATTTTTACAGGAAACATGAATTACCCGCCGAATGTGGAATGTGCCTGCTTTATTGTCAATGAAGTTTTACCGCTTGTTAAGGCAAAAAAACCTGAGGCCACACTTTTGCTCTCAGGTGCTAATCCGCATCCGCGTATTTTAGAATTAGCCAACACTACAGGTGTGACTGTTAGCGGTTGGGTGGATGACATACGCGACAGTTATGCCCAGGGTCGTATTTTTGTAGCACCGCTGTTTATTGGCACCGGACTGCAAAACAAATTGCTTGAAGCCATGGCAATGGGGCTACCATGCATCACCACTTCACTGGCTAACAATGCGTTAAAAGCTACCGATCAAAAATCAATATTAATTGCCAACACGGCGGAGGCATTTGCAGAAAACATTGTCTATTTGTTGGAGCATCCCGAAAAAATAGAAGAATTAGCCGCTGCTGCTAAACAATTTATTGGCACCCATTTCGACTGGGAACAGTCTGTTGAAAAATTAGTCCAGTTGATGGCCTCAAAATCGGCATTGTAACCAATTACCCTTATTCATAACCAAAGGTATTTTTTCACTTGGTTTAATTTTGTGTTGAGCGATATTAAGCGTAATTTTGCACCATCAAAGTTTTGAGGAATTATGGGTTTTAAGCTGGATAATATTGAAGACGCAATTGCAGACATCAAAAATGGTAAAATCATTATTGTTGTAGATGATGAAGATCGGGAAAATGAGGGTGATTTTATTGCAGCTGCTGAAATGGTAACGCCTGACATGATTAATTTTATGGCGACAAATGGCCGTGGATTAATTTGTGCGCCACTTACGCAAGACCGTTGTGAGAAATTAGATTTAAACATGATGGTGGATGACAATACTGTTTTGCACCACACACAGTTCACTGTTTCTGTTGATTTAATTGGCCAAGGCTGCACCACAGGTATTTCTACGCATGATCGGTCTAAAACCATAAAAGCATTAACAAATGATGCTACACAGCCTTCAGAATTAGGACGTCCGGGACATATTTTTCCGTTAAAAGCCAAAAATGGAGGTGTTTTACGCCGCGCAGGACATACTGAGGCTGCCATTGACTTAGCACGATTAGCCGGATTAAAACCAGCGGGTATTTTAGTTGAAATTTTGAATGAAGACGGCAGCATGGCACGTTTACCCCAATTGGTGGAAGTAGCCAAAAAGTTTGATTTAAAATTAATTTCAATTGCAGATTTAATTGCTTACCGTTTAAAACATGAATCATTGATTGAGCGGAAGGTGGAAGTGGATTTTACAACCGTTTGGGGTGATTTTAAAATGGTGGGTTACGGTCAAACCACCACAGATGATGAACACCTTGCAATTTACAAAGGTGATTGGCAAAAAGGAGATGAAGTATTGGTTCGGGTAGAATCGTCTTCGTTTACACATAATTTATTGGATGCCGTACGGTCAGATAAGCAATCGAGCCTAAGTGCGGCACTGCAAATGATTGAAAAAAACGGCAAAGGAGCGGTTGTTTTTATTCAGCAAGAGGAAAAACAAATTGGCTTAATTGAAAAACTGCAAACCTATAACGGTATTGTTGAAAAACCGCGGTCTGATAAAAAAGATTATGGCATTGGGGCGCAAATTTTACGCGATTTAGCCATTGAAAAACTACAATTAATCACCAATAATACGGCGTTAAACACAGCAGTAATTAATGCTTACGGGTTAGAGGTTGCCTCTATCGTTCCGTTTAAGCTTCAGTAAGTTTTTCAATTCGTTTTACAATTGCCTCCGCAAATGATAAATTGCTGATTTTAGAATTTACCCACGCCAAAATATCAAAGTACTCTAAAATCACATCTTCGCGTTCAATTTTAAGCAGTTGACGCAGTTTTTCATCAAATTTCACAAAAATAGCCCGTTGATCGGCTAAATTCTCTTCACGTGCTAACAATTTTATGTGCGAGATAAAAAGTTTTTCTACCTGATAATCCTTAGCATGTTTGTTTAAGTAGCGTGCCGCCGATTTTAAATCATACTCTAAAAAGTCCAGATTTTGCAATTCAAAATGAATAATTAAGTTGAAAATGCGTGAAAAAGAATAAATATCTTGTCGCAATTGCTTTTCGTTATCGTTCAGCACCACATTAATGTACTTTAACGCCGACCTGTAATCGCCAATGCCAAAATAGGCATAAGCAATGTTATAGGTAAATAACAACTGTTTTTCTTTGTTGATTTTTTCTTCGTACAATTCCAAGCCAGATTCAATTGAAGGAATAAGTTCAATAGACGTGCTAAACTCTCCTTTTCGGTTAAAAAGCTGTAATTTACCAATTAGCGTAGCTGTAAAGATCCGTACTTTGGTGTCCAACGCATTGAATGCTTTTTTACCGTTGAGTGCTGTAATTTCATCAACAATGGATGCCGCATTTTTAAAATCATACGTATCAATATAGCAAATCATTAAAAAACTTAACGTAGCAATGTAGCGTTGTTGCAAATCGTCCCTAATTTTCGATTTGCGCTCCATTACCGACTTGGTTTTCCGAAAGAAAATTAACGCATTTTCGTAATCGCGTTTGCTAGCGCTACAAACACCTTTAATGTAATAACATATTGTTGTGGCGCGGGTAGATAACGCGGTATTTTTGCCTTTTATGAGGTGGTAATTTTCAATTTCATTCACCACTTCCCGTTCCGCCTCATTTCGGGTAAATCCGCCGCTTCTGAAAATGTAATTAATTCGCGAATACAACACGTGATATTCTGCCAAATTGCGCAGCTTCTCCACGACTCCGGTTTCCTCTAAAATTAAATCATCCAAATCAGTTGTAAACACGCCAGATTCGTAGGCCTCTTCCAGTAATCGCTTCTCCCAATTAATTAATTCAAACCAGTAATAAAACTTCTCATACTCCTCTGCCAATTGTTTGGCGCGTTTTACAAATTTATTACACTCTTTATAAAGCGCCTTGCGGTATAAAATTTCAACATTTTTAATCTCTTGCTTAAGCTGTGAGCTTACTGAATGATCTGAATAATACGATCGTAAACTCTTCAAAATAAGTCGGTACAAATGATTTTTTTCAGACGGTAAATGTTTCACAAACGTTTCTTCTTTAAACGCCTCTTTCAACTCATCTTCGTCATACTTTTTTTGCTTTTCTACAAAATCAAAAATTTTCAAGTAGTTTTTCTCTCCGGATTGTAATGAAGAGTTTAGCTTAAAAAAACGTTTTTCAGACTTTGTTAATGACTTAATTAAACTATGCAGCTCCGTAGATGGTTTCATTTGTTACAGTTTGGTCAGGCTTATTCTCTTTTGGGATTACAATTATAACCTGTTCTAAAGATAGTATTTTTTTTCAAATCTTTGAACTGTTTGTTTAAACACGCTAAAACATTGAGCAAACTGTTAAATACCGTGTTTATTGGGTTTGTTATTCTTTTAATCTATCAATTTGATAGATTTTTTAGAATTTCGCTTTTAAGCCATGTTTCGATTTAAACAGAATGAAAATTCAATAATGGGATAAAGGATCAGTCCCAATTGTTGGAGATGAGTCTAAGAAAAAGAATCAGACTTAGCTGAAATTTGCTAACAAATAAGAACGGAGCTGTTTAATCCTTTTTCAAAGCTTTTCAGATGTCAAGAATACGATTTTATTAATTCGAAGCTAAAATGGTTGGTGGCGTTCGTCGAAGAATTGATTTTGTCGAAGCTCATAATTAGAAAAAGTGGAAAGCTCTTCAGATTGACTAAAAAAATGTCTTCTCCCCAACTTTTAATCTTGATACCCTTAGCCCTTTTTAATACTAATAAACCCCTTAAAAAGCGAAAAAGAGCCACCACAGCTCTTTTTCTAACAACAAACCAAAATTCTCCAATCCAACATGCGTTGAACTGTGTTTCTTAAAACCAGAAACTAGCGGAGAATAACTTTTGTACCTTCCGGCAATATTTTATCGGGGCTTTCGCTTAAATTAAACTGAAGCAGTTTTTTAAGTTTTATCCCTTCTGATTGTGAAACGTCCCGTAGCGTCATAGCTTTAGGGCACACATAAATATTGTTTCCACGTCTGGATTTTGATCGTTTAGGGTCTAAATAAATTACCTCTCCCTTTTTTAATACATCTCTTTTACCCAATTCATTGTATTTGTATAATTGGCGAATGGTAACGTCAAACTCTTTTGAAATGGTATAAAACGTGTCTCCTTGTTTTACTTTTACATAACGGCTTCTATACTTATTCAGCTCAACCTGATGTCCGGTTGCTCCAATAACCAACACGTCATCTTCATCTTGTTGTTGCGCACTTGTAAAAGGCGACTCTTTTTCCGTTTCTAACGTTAATTCATCCTGCTGTTTTTCTTTTTGCACTTCTATGGGCAGCTGCGGCATTATATCATAACTGTACAATTCATATTTTTCAATAATATCAATTAACAAATCAGCATATTTAGGGTTGGTGGCATATCCAGCTTTTTTTAATCCCTTTGACCACCCTTTATAATCTGTTACTTTTAGCGTAAACAAACTTGCGTAGCGGTCTCTTCCGGTTAAAAATTCAGAATGGTCATTATACGATAATGAAGCATTGTCGTAGCTTCTAAAACATTCGTCTTTTTTATCATCATCTTGATAAAACGTTTTGCCGTTCCAGTTTTTATGACACTTTATGCCAAAGTGGTTATTGGCATTTTGTGCCAATGGGCTGTTACCGCTTCCACTTTCTAAAATACCTTGCGCAAGCGTTATGCTGGCCGGCACGCCATGAAAATTCATTTGTTCTACTGCGGTTACTTTCCACATTTCTATGTATTCTTGACTGGATAGCCGCTCAGCACCGAAAACAGATGCTGACAAACATAAAACGGCCGAAAAGATGGTTAACTTTTTCATTGGTTTGATTTTTTAATTCTAGTAATTGTTGTTGCTCTCATATTACGCAATGCAGGTGTAGAGGTTACACCTTATTAACAAGTTTTCAACAAAAAAAGTAAAAAAACAAAAAAAACCGTCACCTAGCAGGTAACGGCTTTATTCTTTTTCAAGAAACGAATGTTTATTGCTTATCGCGCAGAAACACAAAATCAGTTGTTGTACTGTCGTTTGGCGAAAAGCGATACCCCTCCACATCAAACGCTTTTAAGTCTTCAATTTTATCTATTTTATTTTCAATGATAAACCGTGTCATCCGCCCGCGAGAAAGCTTAGCGTACTGCATGTTTACCTTGTATTCGTTATTTTTATTTAAATCTTTAAACGCAGGCGTAATAACGGTTATGCCCTCCATCTTATTCAATTTTGCGGCTTTAAAATACTCGGTAGATGCTAAATTAACTAACACATCTGTTCCTTCTGCCTCCATTTCGCGCATTAGTTCGTTCTTTAACTTATCACCCCAAAAGGTGTAAAGGTTTTTTACTTTTGGTGTCACTTGCATTTTTGTCCCCATTTCTAATCTGTATGGCTGCATTAGGTCAAATGGTTTTAATAAACCATATAATCCAGATAGGATCCGCAAACGCTTTTGCCCTTCTTTCTGATCTGCTTTTGAGAGGCTTGGAAAATCTAATCCTTGATAAGCGGCACCGCTAAACATATACCCAGCGGGTAAACTATTCTCTGGGGTAAAATTAGGCGCAAAGTTTTGATACCGATCGTAGTTTAAACGTGCCAAGTCATCACTTATGTGCATCAGTTTACCAATTTTAGCTTTCGACATTTTACCCAATTTTTTTGCCAACTTTTCTGTTTCGGTTGGAAAGGCAATTTCAGTGGGTTCAATTGTGTCAAACGTAGCTGTTTCGTTTAATGATTTTGCAGGTGATAAAATAATTTTCATTGGTTATTCTAAATTTTTTAGCAATTAAAATCGTTTGGTGTACACATGGCAATACGGCGACCCGTTTTTATTGGCATAATAATGCTCATGATATGCCTCTGCGTTCCAAAATTTTGTGGCTGCTGTTACGTTAGTTGCTACTTTCAAGCCTTTTTCGGTTAATTGTTGAATTAACTTTTCTGCAGTTGACTTTTGTGTTTCATCCAAGTAAAAAATTTCGGAGCGGTATTGCTCTCCAATATCCGGCCCCTGGCGGTTTACGTGTGTAGAGTCATGCGTTTCAAAAAACAATATTGCCATGGTTTCAAAATCTGTAATTTCCGGGTCATAGGTCACTTTTACGGCTTCAGCATGCCCTGTGATTCCAGCACACACCTCCTGATAAGTGGGTTGCTGTTTATGCCCGCCAATATAACCAACTTGCGTTTCAACTACACCGGGTGCTTTTTCAAAAAAATACTCTGTTCCCCAAAAACATCCCGACGCAAAAATTGCTGTTTCCATTTTTATTTAATTTCTTGTGACAAAGATAATTGTTTACTCCTGTTCAAACGTCAATGAAATGGAATTTACACAGTGTCTTGTATTTTTATCTGTAAAACCCTCACCGTAAAAAACATGACCTAAATGCCCCTTGCAATTGTTGCATACAATCTCTGTTCTACGTCCGTCGGCATCAGTTAATTCAGCAACCGAACCGGGAATGTAATCATCAAATGAAGGCCACCCCGTACCAGATTTAAACTTTATTTCTGACTTAAAAAGTGGTGTATTACACCTTTTGCAATGATAAATTCCATCTTTTTTAAAGTCTACATACTTACCCGTTCCCGGATACTCCGTGCCTTTATTTACAATTACGTCTGCTTCTTCTTTGGTTAAATTACGCCATGTTGTAGAATCATCCGGATCCGGCTCCTGGTCGTTTGTTATGTATTCATTTGCAGTCGCGCTTGTTGTTGCGTCATCTGTAGGTTGTGTACAACTTACAGCGATTATTCCTCCAGCAATTATTCCTATTATTAATTTTTTCATGTTCTTGTTTTTAATTTTGACGGTGAGCTTGCTTTTCCATTACACCTAAAATCATAACGATTGTTAAATGGATATGGTTTTAAAAAAAGCGTAAAAAAGATTAAAAAAATGTATGGTTTCAATCTTCTCGGTTGCCAAATTGATGCTTATCTTGTGGCTGCACTAGACGAAAAATAAATGAAAGAACGGATGGAACGGCTCAAAAGAGCGCTTTTAATTGAGCAAGAAACGGAACTAGACCGCTACCGTGCGTTAATGGGTGACAAACCCATGCATGAACGTATTGCAGCAGGTGTAACCGTTTACCCTGTTCAATTTCTTGAGACACGTTTTAATCATTTTGAGCAGTTGCAACTTTCATTTTCCATTAACCCCGACCATTCGTTGCAAGCGTTTTCAAGCGGAGGCAAAGTTCAATTGTTCAGTAGCAACCATTCTGAATTCGTTGAAGGTATTGTAGACCAAACAGATGATGACGGTTTGCTTGTAAAGTTTAATGAAGATGCCCCTCCCGATTGGATAAAAGACGGTAAACTTGGGCTAAATGCTTTGCCGGACACCCGAACAACTGAAATTCAACTAAAAACGATAGATGCCATCATTGCAGGAGAAATTCCAATTGCAACGTTATTTTACAACCAACCGGCTAAACTAACCTACGGTATTGAAACGGTAAATTTTGACGGATTTAATCCCTCACAAAATCACGCTATCAATGCAGCTTTATCTGCCAACCCTTTTCAAATTATTCATGGCCCACCGGGAACAGGTAAAACGCAAACATTGGTAAAAATTATAACCGAACGGGCATCTAACGGCAAACGTGTATTGGTTTGTGCGCCTACAAACGCAGCAGTAGATCATATTACAAAACAACTTGCCCGGCAAAATGTAGCTGTTTTACGGTTGGGTAATTCCTTAAAAATAGATGCCGAACTTACGCCACTTACCTTGCGCGGAAAATTGCTGGAAAGTGGGTTAGAAGAAATAACTAAACGATTAAAGAAGGAGGCTGCCGTTATTCGCAAAAAGGCTTTTCGCTATGTGCGTAATTTTGATAAAGCCGCTTATCAGGAGCGAAAAGAATTGCGGAAAGAATTAAATACCATCCGAAAGGATATTCGGCGAATTGAAAGCGACTTAACACGCGCCTGTTTGGATAAAGCAAAGGTAATTACCGGCACATTTATAGGGCTGCAAGATAAACGCTTAAACCCGATAGATTTTGATTTGGTAGCGGTGGATGAAGCAGGACAAGCGCTTGAACCGGCAATTTGGGCTGTGGCAAAAATGGCGCCTCAGCTTGTATTGGCAGGCGATCCTTTTCAGCTTCCACCCACATTATTTTCAAATGAGGCTGTAAAATTAGGTTTAGCTACGTCCCTTATTGAAAAAGGGATCGATTTAGGTATACCCACTACCCTGTTGGATGTGCAATACCGTATGAATGACAAAATCATGCAGTTCTCTAATCACTATTTTTATGATGGTAAGCTAATGTCTGCGGGGCATGTCAAAGAGTTACACATTATTGGAGAAGAGTTTGAGCCCATTGAATTTATTGACACTGCCGGGTGCAGTTATGAAGAAGAGAAAGATGAATTTGGAGGTATTGCGAACCAGCAGGAAGCTGAATTAATTGCCAAACGAATTGACCAACTGCCTAAGAGTGAGCTAAAAATTAGCGTGCTGTCGCCTTACAGAAGACAGGTAAATACACTAAAAAACATATTTGCTACTAGCCCAGTTAGTTGTCAAACTGTTGACAGCTTTCAAGGTCAGGAGGAAGAGGTAATTGTAGTGTCGCTTGTTCGATCAAATGAAAGTGGTGCCATTGGTTTTTTAACAGATTACAGGCGCATGAATGTGGCCTTGACGCGCGCCAAAAAAAAGTTAATCGTTGTTGGCGATTCGGCAACAATTGGCAACGATTTGTTTTATAGTGCTTTTTTAGATTATGCAGAAAAGAATGGCAGTTACCGCACGGCTTGGGAGTTTTTGGATTAGTTGCTGTTAATTTAAATGATCAAAAACAGTGTGGATGCAAATTTTACCTATTTTTAAGGATGCAATTGTTAAAAAAATATAGTGCTATTTTAGCCTTTGTGCTGGCTTTTCCGCTAATGGGATACATGGCTAAACATTTTATTTTAGAGCCTAGTACAGATATCTATGCCCATATTCCGCAAGAAAGTGATATTGTACTTGAAATTAATTTGCAAAATTTTGTAACAGAAATTGCTTACCAACGCATTTTTGAAGAGGGCTATTTTATTGATAAAATTTATCCTTCTACGGATGAGGACGATAAGAAGGAGCCTGAAAGTGACGCTTCAGAAAAAATGGGGTTTGATGTTTTTTCAAAAATGGTTTTATTTCGAGAGCAATGGGCAACTGAAAACGTATGGGTAGCTGTTGTACCTTATACAAACCGGACAGATTTTAAAACATTCGTAGCCAACCGAAATAGTGAAGCACATGTGGTTTTTGGAGATAAATATGCCATTGTACAAATGAATGCCTCTGAAAATCAAGACAAACTAGATGAACATTTGAAAAAAATTAGCACCCGAGACATTAAACCATTTACGGAGCGTGTTGAGTTACGCGAAATTTTTGACCCCACGCAAGAAATAAACTGCTATGTCATTCCAAAAGTAACGCAGGATAACCAAATTATTGAAGGCGCATTGCACTTTAATTTTTTAACCGACCACATTGCAATTACGGGCGAATTTACGCCTATTCCAGATTTTGATGAGGATAAATCCATTGCTTATGCGATTGATGCTCAAAAAGGAATGAGTATGCGTAGCTGCTTAAATGTATTCAACAGTATTTATTGGTTTAACGAAGAAAAAATTGACAATGTACCCGATTATAAGCAAATGGCATTTGACTATGACGGTGTAAATTTTTACTTGACAAAACGCGATAAGTCATCATCTGCACCGCCGTTTAACAGTTTTCCGCAAATGAATTTGCAGTTTGACATTGAAAACAGCAACGTATGGTTTAACTTTTTTGATTCATTAACGGCTAGTGGTCAAATTATACCGGATACAATTACCAACCAGCTTTACACCAAAGAACGTGCATTCTTCCAGTATGAACTAACGCGGCAACACTTTAAATTAATGCAGTCTCCGTTCGCGTTGATTCCAAATGAGGAGAGCGGCTTGTATTTTGACTTGCAACTAGAAATTGACCCGTTATTGGCTAATACGAATATTATGATAGATGAATCGAATCCGCCGTCTACGCTTGAACAAAGTATTTTTACGGGGTTTGCATCTTCTATTATTGCTGACATGCGCCGGTTTAACAATATAGAAGGCATTAATTTTCAGCTAAAAAAAGGAGACAACCATATTGTTAAAGCTGCGGGTAAAATTAATATGAAAGAAAAAAACGGAAAGTCTATCGTAGAGAGTATTTCTTTTGGAGCTACAGCACTTAACTTTATTCGGTCGATCTAAAAAATCGTTAGCATTAAAGCTGTTTGTCTAATTTTTTAAAGTAGTCCTTCATTTTTAGCATACGCGAACCATACCAAGAAAACATTTCACCATCTACAATAAGTGTTTTGGTGTTGAACTTTTTCTCTAATGCTAATTGGTGTTTTTCTTTGAACGGAAAAGGCTCTGAACTCAATAAAATATAATCTGGATTTAGTTTTTTTACATCATCAGCACTAAGCTGAACGTAACGCGCTTTTTTGTCTGCCAGGCAATTTTCAAAACCCAATTCGGTTAATAAATGTCCGATAAATGTATTGTTACCCGCCACCATGTATGGTTTATTCCAAATAAAATAAAGTACACGGCCTTTGTATTGGGGCAATTTTTTAAATCGTTTTTTTATCTTTTTCCGTAGTTCATCTGTTTGGTCGCCTGTATTGGTAAGCACACCTACGTCAGCCATCATCTTTAAGGCATCTTTTACATTAAAAATATCGCTGACATAAACTGGATATTCTTTTTGCAGTTGCTCAATGTCTGGCTGTGCATTTTCTTCTTTATTGGCAATAATTAAATCTGGTTTTAAAGCTTTCACTTTATCAAGGTCTACATTTTTTGTCCCTCCGACTCTTTTTTTTGCCTTAAACCATTTTTTAGGATGCACACAAAACTTTGTAATCCCCACCACTTGCTCATCTAAGCCCAAATCGGCCAATAGCTCTGTTTGTGAAGGAACTAATGAAATAATACGCTTGGGTGTTTTTTCCAAGCGTATTTCACGTCCTATTTGGTCTTTAATTTCAATCATGCCATTAAGCAATTGCGCTAATTAAATCGTGCCGTGTTACAATGTGGTGCTTCCCTTCGCCTAAATCAATCAAAACTGCAGGCACCTGTTTGTTCACTTTTTTAGAAATTTCTTCTATCGTTGCATTGGCAGGTAAAATTGGTAGTGGCTCTTGCATAACAGATGAAAGCGGCGCATCCATCATTTCTGCATTTTCAATAATTCGTTGATACAATTGCCCGTCATCCACATAACCTACTACTGCGCCATCTTTTGTTACTGGAATTTGCGAAATATTATACGTTTTCATTTTTGCCACCGCGTGTGACACCAATTCTTCAGAACCACATGTTACCAATCCTTTATCGCCATGCTGTGCGACTAAATCTGCCGCATTTTTAAATCCTTCATCTAAAAAGCCACGTTCACGCATCCAATCATCATTAAACATTTTACCTACATAACGGCTTCCGTGGTCGTGAAACAACACGACGATTACGTCATCCTCGGTAAACATATCTTTCATTTGTAGCAACCCTGCCACGGCAGAACCTGCAGAGTTTCCAACAAAAATCCCTTCTTCGCGCGCTAAACGCCTTGTCATAACAGCAGCATCTTTATCGGTCACTTTTTCAAAATGATCGATCACCGAAAAATCAACATTTTTTGGTAAAATATCTTCTCCAATTCCCTCTGTGATGTACGGGTAAATTTCGTTTTCGTCAAAAATTCCGGTTTCGTGGTATTTTTTAAATACTGAACCGTAAGTATCAATTCCTAAATTTTTAATTGCGGGGTTTTGTTCTTTTAAAAACTTCCCTGTTCCAGAAATTGTTCCTCCAGTTCCAACACCCACAACAAAGTGTGTAATTTTTCCATCTGTCTGGTTCCAAATCTCCGTTCGGTTTGCTCATAATGCGCTACCGTGTTCGCCGGGTTATCGTATTGGTTTACATACCATGAGTTTGGCGTTTCTTTTGCCAATCGTTTGGATACAGAATAGTATGAACGTGGATCTTCTGGTTCTACGGCTGTTGGACATACCACAACCTCTGCTCCTACCGCACGTAAAATGTCCATTTTTTCTTTACTTTGCTTATCGCTAAGTACACAAACTAACTTGTAGCCTTTTGCAATACATGCCAAGGCTAAGCCCATACCTGTATTTCCAGAAGTACCTTCAATTACAGTACCACCGGGCTTAATTAGGCCTTGTTTTTCAGCTTCTTCCACCATTTTTAGTGCCATTCTGTCTTTTACAGAGTTGCCCGGGTTGGTGGTTTCAATTTTAGCTAAAAACGTCCCCTTTAAGTCTTTTGTAATTTTATTCAATTTTACCAATGGTGTGTTACCAATGGTTTCAAGTATATTATTGTAGTACTTCATTCTTACTTTTTAATTCGATATCAAAGTTAGTTATTCTCTTTCACACGGGGAGTTGAAAGATAAAAAAAAGCGGCCTACCCAATGGATAAGCCGCTTTTATTAATGATTTATTAATGTTTAGAAATAGAACATAAAATACAATGAACCACCAAAGTTATCGGTATCTGCCGTGAAAGAACGACCTTTAGATCCGGTAATTTCGTCTGTTCTTACTGCTCCGGTTGTTTCTGCTGTTGGATCCCAAAATTCTGTTGTAGAAGAAGAAGCACTTGTAAAGCCTCCCATAATTCCCCAACCAAACTCAGTTCCTATACAAATTTTAGGTGCAATAAAGTATTCTACGCCAGCAAAAGCACGAACACCTATTCCGTTAAAGTTACCTCCGTTTACAGAAACAATACGCTCACCTTCTGGTGATTCGCTAATTACTCCACCACCTGTTGACCATGTTGTGGCTGTTGGTGCAGCATTTCCTGCTCCGAATGCGTTTCCGTAAGAATAATTACGTGTTGTTCCGGTTCTGAATTGGTACATTAACTCACCACCGTAAATTCCGCGTAAACGTGTTTTTCCTCTTCTCCATTCGTAACCAATACCTAGGTTAACAATAGATTGATTGCTTGAATACGTATCTCTCACCGTTGAATCCGGACTGTTTTTTGTATCGTCAAAAACATCATTTTGAAAGCTGTTATTGAATTGACCGATTCTCAAGTGTCCGCGAACGGCAGTGTTATTTGTTAGCATGTATTTCCCAAACAATGTGTTAGATGAGAAATAGGATACAAACTTGTTACCACTTAACGCGTTGTTATTATCGTCAACTCCAAATAAATCGCCGATATAGTTTAATGCCGGTAAGGCATTCATTCCTATTGCAAATTCGCCTTGTACGGGCATTATGTCAACTCCCTTTTTATTCTGTATTTGCTCATTGCTTTGGGCAAATGAAACGACAGATAAAGCGAGTACTAAGGATACTCCTATTATTTTTTTCATAGTAAAATTAAAAATGATTAAACCTTAGCTTATTTTATTCAAAACTGTAATTGATGTTTTGGATGATTGTTACACCATTAATTACACCGTCTACAGTAATTGGGTTAAATGAAAACTTTTTGTCTTGTGACACAAAAGAATCAGGATCTCCCGGAACATACTGACGCTGTGCAGCAGTGAATTCATCTCCATAAATCTCAACAGATAAAGGTGTTGAAATAGCTGGTACTACAATTGAATACATACCATTTTCAACGTTTACCGTATAAATTAGTTTTTGGTAATCATAATCAGGGTCTGGTGTATTATCAAGGTCTTTTGAATCTACAACTACTGTAATTTTACCGCTTGTTACATTTTCAGGGTTCAGGTTTTCAATGTAAAATCCTGCATCTGTGGTATCATTACTTAAATCTAAAGGAGCTTTAACAGATCCGGAGATTGTACTTGTACCTGGTTCTGCTGGTGTTGCAGGCTCAGCCTTTTTACATGATACTATTGCAGCTCCTAAAACCGCAAAACATACTACTATCTTTTTCATATACTTAATTTTTGGCAAAAATAATCAAACAATCCTATTCTTGTTATTTTTTTTTCAAAAACTGAACTAAAAAACTGTTTTTCAACACCTTCAAAGCATGCTCAGCACTAATCTGCCATTAATTTTCGGTAACGTACGCGTTTTGGTTCAGCATCCCCTAATCTCTTCTTTCGGTTTTCTTCGTATTCTGAATAAGTTCCTTCAAACCAATAAACCGTAGAATCATTCTCAAACGCTAAAATATGGGTGCAAATACGATCTAAGAACCATCTATCATGCGAAATAACTACGGCGCATCCGGCAAAATTTTCAATCCCTTCTTCTAATGATCGAATGGTGTTTACGTCTAAATCATTTGTTGGCTCATCTAATAATAAAACATTGGCCTCTGTTTTTAACGTCATTGCCAGGTGCAAACGGTTACGTTCTCCACCGGACAATACTCCCACTTTTTTTCCTTGATCTGCTCCGTTAAAGTTAAAACGGCTTAAATAAGCACGCGAGTTAATTTTTTGGTTGCCAATTTCAATGTGTTCTGTTCCGCCGGTTACAACTTCAAAAATGCTTTTTTCCGGATCCATATCCTTATGGTCTTGATCCACATATCCAATCTTAACGGTATCACCAACCTTAAACTCGCCTGAATCTGGCTTTAGTTCGTCCATTATCATTTTAAAAATGGTGGTTTTACCAGCACCGTTTGGCCCAATAATACCAACAATTCCTGCAGGTGGTAAATTAAAGTTCAAATCATCATACAATAATTTCTGATCAAAACTTTTAGCGACACCTTCTGCTTCAATTACATTGGTTCCTAGTCGTGGTCCGTTTGGAATTGGCAACTCTAATTTTGTTTCTCGCTCGCCTCCATCTTCGCTTAATAGTTTATCATAATTGCTTAAGCGGGCTTTATTTTTCGCGTGTCTGCCTTTAGGGTTCATGCGTACCCAATCAAGCTCGCGTTCTAACACTTTGCGGCGTTTACTCGCTTGTTTTTCTTCTTGCGCCATGCGCTTGGTTTTTTGATCTAACCAAGACGAGTAATTTCCTTTCCATGGAATACCAGAGCCTCTATCTAACTCTAAAATCCAACCGGCTACATTATCCAAGAAATAACGGTCGTGCGTAATTGCAATTACCGTACCTTCATATTGCTTTAAATGTTGTTCTAACCAATCTACAGATTCAGCATCCAAGTGGTTAGTTGGCTCATCCAACAACAAAATATCTGGTTTTTGTAACAATAAACGGCAAAGGGCTACGCGTCGTTTTTCTCCTCCGGATAAGGTTCCGATTTTTTGATCTTCCGGCGGACATCTTAACGCATCCATTGCACGTTCCAGCTTACTGTCTAAATCCCAAGCATCTAGCTGATCTATTTTTTCCTGTACCTCTCCTTGTCGCTCAATGAGTTTATTCATTTTGTCGGGGTCGTTCATCACGGCTTCATCCATAAACCCCGCATTGATCTCTTCATATTCCTTCAGTAAATCAACTGTGGGTTGAACACCTTCTTGCACGATTTCCTTTACGGTTTTATCCGCATCAACTATTGGCTCTTGCGCCAAATAACCCACCGAATATTCTTTTGAGAAAACCACTTCTCCCTGGTAAGCCTTGTCTAACCCTGCAATGATTTTTAGCACGGTAGATTTACCCGAACCGTTCATCCCGATTATGCCAATTTTGGCACCGTAATAAAAAGAAAGGTAAATGTTTTTAATAATGGGTTTTCCCTGTGGGGTGGATTTTGAAACCCCAACCATTGAGAATATAATTTTTTTATCGTCAGACATAGTTTATTTTTTTGAATTGCCACTGTCCGTTTCCTCGGCATTAACGGCAATTAGTTACTGCTGTAATTATTGAACTTAAAAATAACAAAAAAGGCTGTCTAACTTAGTCAGACAGCCCAATTTTTTATTGAAAAATGGAATTATTTTTCTTTGAAAGACTCGATAATTTTATCCATGTCTTTTCCAAATTCTCCTTTTTGCTCTTCAATACACCATGTTAGCACCTGGTAAAATGCATTTTCTCCTTCAAAAACACCCAATTTGTAAAACACGTTAATGTCTCCAAGCTCTCCACGCATTTCATTTTTAACACATTGCATTCCGTTTACTTTTTCAATTTCCGGCTCTTTTGTTAATACTTCATACGTATCTAAACCGCCTTCTAGCGCTTCAACAGAAATATCACGGTAAGACATAGCGTCAAACTCCATATCTAACCCATAAGATGCAATTTCTTCTTTTGTTTCCATCAAAACAATTAGGTAGTGCTCTTTTACCTGATTACCTTCTTCTTTTACATAACCGTATTGAACGCTAGCTTCTGCATTAAGGTCGCGCATTGCTTCCATTCGCTTTGGTACTTTTACTGTAAAATACTCGTTGTCAGAGTTTGTCATCCACTCAGTTGAGTTACTTGACATATCTGTACCGTCAAGCGACTGCTCAACATCATCCGCCATTGTTTCTGCATCCTCACCCGTAGCTCCACCGCCACAAGCAAAAAACCCCATTGATAACAACGCGATTGCGCTTAGTCTTAAAATTTTCATTCTTGTCAATTTAATATTCATAGTTTACTTGCCCACAAAAATAGATAAAAAAGAGTGTTTCCGGTTTTTTTTCTTAAAAGTTTGTAACATTTCACCTAAATCCTTACCAATAAGCTGCATAAACTAATTTTATTGTGCTTATTTCGGTTGAAAAATGATGGTTGTATAATGCCAATAGCAGCAGACGATAAAAAAACCAATCATTTCAGAATCGAAACCGTTGGCTTGACTGTTGCGCTGTGTGAAAAATGTTTATTTTCGTGGTTCAAAATTAGGTTTGGCGTTTAGTAAAAAAGAAAAAATGAAAATTGCCTTATTCGGATATGGTAAAATGGGGAAAGAAATTGAGGCTTTTGCGTTAGCAAAAGGACATTCGATTGTCGCTCGTGTTAACCGCGAAAACCCCAAAGAAAATTTTGATTTGAGCGACACAGATGTAATTATAGAATTTTCTTTACCTGAGTTTGCCGCTGCTAACATTCGTTATGCTATTGATTTAAATATACCGATTGTAGTAGGTACAACGGGGTGGTATGATGAATTGGATGAGTTAACGGCTTATTGCGCACAAAAAAAAGGGGCTTTTTTACATGCCACTAATTTTAGCTTGGGGGTTAATGCATTTTTTGCAGTAAACCGTTATTTGGCAAAAATTATGAATGATTTATCTGATTATTCTGCTGAACTGCGTGAAATTCATCATACCCAAAAGCTAGATGCCCCAAGTGGTACAGCAATTAGTTTGGCTGAGCAAGTTATACAAAAACACGACGACTACACCAAATGGGTGAATGATACGTCAACCGGAACCGGCGAACTTTCAATTGAATCAATCCGAAAGGAAGGGGTACCGGGAACGCATGAAGTTATTTATACATCAGACATTGATACATTAGAAATTAAACATACGGCGCATAGCCGAAAAGGCTTTGCCAAAGGTAGCGTTGTAGCTGCAGAGTGGTTGGTTAACCGCCAAGGTGTGTTTACTATGCACGATATTTTAAAATTTTAATATGGGATATTTACCGTTAATTATTGGGTATTTAATTATTGTACTAACTCCAGTTCTGGGTTTATGGCACAAAATTTTACCCCGGTTAGAACAGAATGGCTCGGCTGCATTTGTGCCGTTTTACAATTATTTTGTCGGGTTAAAGGCGAGTAAGCAGCCATGGTATTGGGTTGTTTTTTTACTTATGCCGGGCATTCAGTTTATTATGTGGGCGGTTATTAATGTTTCATTAATTAGACGTTTTAATCTTTTTAGTGTAAAGGATACAATTTTGGCTATTTTATTTCCGTTTCCGGTTTTTTGGAAAATCGCGAATAATCCAGAGGAATACCCTGCAAAGCCAATGACGAATTGGGACATTGAAAAGCAAGTAAATGAGCGCACCGCAAGTGACCACGTTGCCTTATTTTTTGCATTGCCAGTTGTTGGAAACCTATTAGCTGCTTTTTTTACGCAACTTGGTTTTAAACGCAAGTCGGGTAAAAAATCAGTCGTTAAAGAATGGGGAGATGCTATTTTATTTGCCATTATTGCTGCTAGTGCCATTCGTACTTATGTTTTTGAACCATATACTATTCCAACAGGGTCTATGGAAAAAACATTAATGGTAGGTGACTATTTGTTTGTAGAAAAAATAACCTTTGGGCCGCGTGTGCCTATGACACCATTTTCTTACCCAATTGTGCACAACAGTTTTTCTCCGGTGGCAGATGTAAAGTCGTATGTAGAGGTACAAAAAATACCTTATACGCGCTTGCCGGGTATTCGTAATGTGGAGCGCAATGATGTAACGGTATTTAATTTTCCGGCAGGTGACACAGCATTGAACGATTCGCGGATGCCTTATGGTTTGATTGGCCATACATACGAGCAAATTTTAAGAGATGAAGCACTTTGGGTAGCACGAGATAAAGAAGGGCAAAGCATTGCTTATTTTGAAGAGAATTATCAATCTTACTTAGCTAAAGCGCGTCAAAATTTTGAGAACGGAAAAGTGTACGGTACGTTTGCCAGTCAAGAAGATTATGAACAAGGCTACACGAGAATAAATGGAGTTTTACCACGCCCGGTAGACAAACGTGAAAATTATATTAAGCGGTGTGTTGCGATTGCGGGTGATGTTATCGAAATAAAAAATAAGGAACTGTACTTAAATAATGAGCTGGCTTACCAGGCACCTAATATGCAATATGCTTATTATATTGATGGACTAACAACTATAGATAAGCAAGGCTTAAACGCATTGAATGAGGCTTATGGAGTTGAGGAGGCCGACTTGACTAAAAGTGAACAAACGGGCTTTATTGGTTTTACGCTAAACAAAGAAAAATACAAAGAGGTAAGGGCTTTTTATAAAGAGCGTTTAGTAAACGACGTTAAACCGAAAGGATTCTACCAAAACCGATTGGCTACAGATCGTAACGCACGGCACTACCCTATTTTCCCGAATGATTCAAAATATAACTGGACAGAAGATAATTTTGGGCCATTAAAAATTCCGGCTGCTGGAGATGTTGTAGAATTAAACGAAAAAACGCTTCCACTTTACCGCCGAATCATAACAGCTTACGAACGCCATAGCTTAGTGCAAAAAGCGGATGGTATTTACATTGATGGACAAAAAACATCAACCTATACCATAGAAATGAATTACTATTGGTTGATGGGTGATAACCGCAACAAATCTGCAGATTCACGCTTTTGGGGTTTTGTGCCTGAAGATCATATTGTTGGGCATGCTGCCTTTATTTGGATGTCGCGCGCAGCAGACGGTAGCGGTACAAGATGGGACCGTGTATTTACCGGTATTGACTAACACCCAACTGTTATGCACAGCAAGGTAATTGTCTACATTTTAATACGTGCGGACGGCAGCTACCATTTTGGTGCTACTACTGATTTAGCTAAACGCTTGACTTACCATGAAGAAGGCAAGCATGAAAAAACTAAGGAAAAGCTACCTGTTCGGCTATATTTTGAGGTTTCTTTTACTACCGTTCAAACAGCATTGGCTTTTTTAGCCGCGCTGAAAGCTGCATCACCCGCAATAATTCAAGAAATAAACACCTCTAATTGGGTGCGAACAACAATAAATGCCCTTTCTGCTAATGTTGATGTTACTTTACAAGTAGGCGAGCAATTTTCTGAAGAACCAGCTACAGTAGTGCAGTTGCCCCTTACCTATATGGGTAATTTGCAATATTACGGTCACTTTTTGGCGGTGCGCACGGTGGAGTTAGATGTCCATTCTATTTTTCAAAAGCAATCGTACCGCAATAGGGCTGTAATTCTAGCGGCAAACGGTCTTCAAAATTTAATTGTACCCGTTGTTCGCCCAAGTGGAAAAAATACCATTATGGCGGATGTGGAGATTAGTTACGCGGAGGATTGGCAAAAGAACCATATTCGTGCAATTGAAAGTGCCTACCGTAAAACTCCATTTTATCATTTTTATGCTGCTGATTTATTTGAAATTATTGGTAAAACGCATAAACGTTTGGTAGACTTAAACTTAGAATTAACTCTATTCTTTACAGAAAAATTAAGGTTAAGCGTTACGGTAAAATTAGCGACTGCTCCTATTGAACTACCTCATAATTTAATGAACGAGTTATTGCCTAAACACAGAGCTAAACATGAGGTTTCGCCTTATATTCAAGCATTTGATGCGGCTGATGGCTTTGCAACCAATTTATCTGTTTTAGATGCGCTTTTTAACCAGGGGCCTAATGCTATTGGTTTTTTGAAGTGAATAAAAGTGCTTCTCGACTCCGCTCGAAGTACTTTTATTAGACTCCCCTCGAAGTACTTTTATTAGACTCCGCTTGAAGTACTTTTATTAGACTCCGCTCGAAGTACTTTTATTAGACTCCGCTTGAAGTACTTTTATTAGAATCCGCTCGAGGTACTTTTATTAGACTCCCCTTGAAGTACTTTTATTAGACTCCGTTTGAAGTATTTTTATTAGACTCCGCTTGAAGTGCTTTTATTAGACTCCGCTCGAAGTACTTTTATTAGACTCCGTTTGAAGTATTTTTATTAGACTCCGCTTGAAGTGCTTTTATTAGACTCCGCTCGAAGTACTTTTATTAGCCCCCCCGCTTGAAGCACTTTTATTAGAATCCGATCGAAATACTTTTATTAGCCTCCGCTTGAAGTACTTTTATTAGAATCCGATCGAAGTATTTTTTATTAGACTCCCCCTCAAAGTACTTTTATTAGACTCCGCTCGAGGTACTTTTATTAGACTCCCCTTGAAGTACTTTTATTAGAATCCCCTCGAAGTACCTTTATTAGACTCCGCTCGAAGTACTTTTATTAGAATCCGCTTGAAGTACTTTTGTTGGGCAAAAAAAATCATTTTAATCCTCTTTCCAATTTTGTCTGTTTGGTGTATATGGAATGCCTTTGACATCCATCTTTTTCTCCAACTCTGTTACGCGGTTCACTATTTCATCTACCTTTTTGCGAATTTGTGCATACTCTACTTTGGCTATTTCAAATTGATCGCTTTGTGTTGTTGTAATGTTTGATGTATTGTACCACGTTTGATATACAATGGTTTCAATTCGTCCACCCGCTCCGGGCAATGTTTCTACGTCTCGGCTCGACTTGTGGTTATCTCCCCACATTTCAATTTCTACTTGATGAATGAGTTTTTCAATTGCTTTTACTTCGGTCATCCAAGCCAAATCAGCAGCAGGGTAATTTTGCACGGCAGATTTAATATAACTTAACTGCTCTGAGATTTCACCCAATTGGTTAGCTGTACCTCTAAATTTACGTCGCAGCTCCCCTAATTTTTCTTTAAACACCAAACTTTCTTGTGTTTGACGCTCCAATGACGAATTTTCGATTGGAACAACTTTAAACGGTTGCGCATCTACCAGCTTAGATAATTCACCGTTTTCACTCATATACATTGTTACGTTATACATTCCGGGAACAACTAATGGGCCTTCTGAGGGGCTGCTGTAACGACCAACCTCACCTGTAGTTTTTTGAATGGGCGTAGTTGCCGGGTAACGCAAATTCCATGTGGTACGGTTAATGCCTTCACCAGCTCCTGTTTTTAACTTATTTACTTCATTGCCTTTATCATCTTTTATAACAAACAACAAATACGCATCTTCATAGTTATCTTCTGCCACAAAAGCGTCATAAGTAGGGTAATCAATGTCTTTCCCATCTTCTTTCGCTTTCTTTTCTGCTTTTTGGCGTTCTGCTTTTAATGAGGTTGGCGCTTCTTTTAAAAAATAAGTAAACGTGGCTCCAAATTCAGGATTTTCTGCCGCATAATGAGATGCGCCCTGCGAAGCAACTCCTCTGTAACCTAATGGGCTAGACGGAATGTAGGCCAGGGCATCTTTTATCGGAAAAATATGTGCTTTTTCTTCTGTCAATTTATCGGTTAATGTGCGTAAGGGCGAATAATCATCCAACACGTAAAAACCTCTACCAAAAGAAGCCAACACCAAATCATTTTCGCGGCGTTGCACAGCAATATCGCGCACTGCAATTGTAGGTAAACCTGCTTTTAACTGCACCCAATCTTCACCGCCATTAATGGTAAAAAACAAACCAAATTCTGTTCCGGCAAATAATAAGCTAGGGTTAATATGATCTTCTGCCAATGCGTAAACCGTTCCGCGCTCAGGTAAATTACCAGCAATTGACGTCCATGAATTTCCTTTATCGGTACTTTTTAAAATATAGGGCTTAAAATCACCTTTTTTATGATTATTAAACACAGCATACACTCGGTTTTCATCATGCTGCGAAGCCACAAGCATGTTGACATACGTCATGTTTGGAATACCGGGGAAGTTGTCTTTTTTATTCCACGTACCACCATTATTTGTAGAAATTTGGATGAGTCCATCATCCGTTCCGGCATACAAAATAGCTGCATTTTTTGGTGATTCATCAAAGGCAACAATATTGCCAAAAATAGTTGTCGATTTGTTTTTCATCACCACATCCGGCGACTGTATTTCGCCCATCACCTTCATTTTGTTCCGGTCGAGTTGTCGGGTTAAATCGGGTGAAATGGTTTTCCACGTGTTTCCTCTATCTGTACTTTTAAACACTTTATTAGCCGCAAAATAAAGTGTTCGATTATCGTGATTAGAAATTAACAAAGGGGCATCCCAATTCCAACGATACGCATCCTCTCCTTTTCCAGGCATGGGTTGAATCCCTATTTTTTCTCCGCTTTTACGGTCATATCGCACCAACCACCCGTACTGTGCCTGTGCATAAACAATGTTGGGATCTTTCGGATCTATTTGAGACTCAAACCCATCACCCCCATTTGTTATGTACCAATCGGCATTTAAAATACCGGCATTGTTTTTTGTTCGCGAAGGGCCACCTAGTGAATTATTGTCTTGCGCACCGCCGTAAACATTATAAAATGGCTTGTCATTATCTACCGCTACTTTGTAAAATTGGGTTATTGGTAAATTTCGTTTGTACTGCCAGTTATCAGCATGATCCCACGTTTCATACAACCCACCGTCACAGCCCACCAACCAATGGTCGGTATTTGTAGGGTCTATCCAAATGCAATGGTTGTCTACATGTTTGTTGGATTCTCCTGTGGCTTTAAATGTTTTTCCACCATCTTCTGTATGATGTAACCATGTATTCATGCTAAACACCTTGTCTTTATCAAGTGGGTCGCAATAAATTTCCTGATAATAGTTTCCGCTTGTTTTATAATCGCTGCGTTTCTCCCAACTCTCGGCCTTGTTGGTCGATCGGAAAAAACCGTGCTTACCGTCCTCAGCCTCTACAATGGCATAAACATAATTCGGGTCAGCATCAGACACGGCCAAACCAACGCGCCCCATCTTGCCTTTTGGCAATCCACTTTCTGCGGCTTTCCATGTTTTTCCACCATCTGTTGTTTTGTACACTCCACTTTCTTCTCCTCCACCAATGTAAGTAAATACATGTCGTCTCCGTTGGTGCACAGCTTCGTACAAAATATCAGGGTTGGACGGATCCATAATTAAATCTGCTGTTCCGGTATTTTCTGAAATAAAGTGGATTTGTTCCCAATTTTCGCCACCGTCTGTTGTTTTATAAACACCTCTGTCGCCACCGGCAGACCATAGCGGGCCGTAAGCTGCAACGTAAACTACATTTGAATTGCGTGGATCAACAATAATTTTAGAAATATGCTCGGAGTTTTTCAACCCCATGTTTTTCCAACTTGCTCCACCGTCAGTCGATTTATAAACACCATCTCCATAAGCTACCGAGCGTTGGTTATTATTTTCACCCGTTCCTACCCAAACCGTAGTTGGTTGGTTAGGGTCTATTGTAACACAGCCAATTGAATATGAACTTTCTCCATCAAAAATGGGCTGAAAAGTAGTGCCATGGTTCGTTGTTTTCCATACTCCGCCAGAAGCTACTGCCAAATAATATTCATTGGGGTTTTCGGGGTTCACTGCTAAATCAGCAATGCGACCTGCCGTTAAGGCTGAGCCAATGTTTCTGAGCTGCAAACCCGATACGATTGATGCCGTAATGGCTGTTGTTTCTTCCGTGTCTTTTTCTTTGTCTTTTTTTTGTGAAAACCCTGTAAAACCAATTGCACAGAGTGTAACAAGAAGGATAATTTTTTTCATAGCTTTATTAATGATAAAATAGGTTTGGTTAGTTTGCTCATCCGCAAAATAGTAAGATTTTATACTTTTTCAGTTGTTTATTGGCTGAATGAGCATTAGAAAGATTTAAACCACTTCTATTTTACAATAAACGGTTGGCGGGTTTAATTGCTCGTTTTAATTTTTTGTTGATTTGTGCGCGGGGTTTATCTCTAAATTAATAAGCACCTTGATATTTGCGCACAAACCACTCTACAGCAAAAAGTAATACAATTAAAAAGAACAGCCATTTATAGTCAATTAAATCATCAAATTCTTTTTCTTTATACACCACAGTCACCATGTCTGATCTTGATTTAACAGTGTTTTCTAATTCTGGTAATTCGTTCGGGTAAAAGAACTCTCCACCCGAATTGGAGGCTATATTCCGCAACAAACGGTGATTGGCCACCGTGTTTAAAAACTCTACTTTTACCTCGCGCACTAAAAACGTTCCGCGCTTTGTTTGCGGCTGATTTTGCACGGTTGTTTTCGCCTCCCACGTGTAAATGCCTTGTTTTAATGTTCCTAAATTAAGCTGGTAAGCGTCTCCGCGTTTTGCAAAATAAGATTCAAACTTTTCACCGTTTTCATTCTCATACGTAAAGGCTACCTCTTCTTCATTTATTAGGTCATAAGACTGATTGTATACCTCTGCTTTAATTACAATATTTTCGTTTTCCGTGTATTCATTTTCTAATTGAATTTTAAACGGATCTTTATTTTCTTTAACTGCTAAATAGGTAATTAGTTTACCACAAAATTCATTGAAATAATTCGTGTTTTTATTTTTGAATTGGTTGAACAATCGCCATCTCCACAATCCTTCGCCCATAATTGCACCTAACCTACTGCCTTGCTTTTGAGTAAAGTAAATAAGCGGATTATCCAACGAAATGTTTCCCACTTTTTGATATGCCATTACTTGTATTGCGGAACTGAAATTTATGTTACCGAACGGGGCTTCAAGCGGGGGGGCATTCGCAATTAACTGAATGGCTTCTGGTGACAGTAAAATTTCTTTAAAGTTTGAATTAAAAGATGCGCCTACCGATTCTTTATCAGAAGATGTACCACTAAAACCTACTTGTAATTTGCTTAATCCGCCTACATCTGCGTTTGACCCTACAATTAATAAAGCGGGCACTTTTCCGTTTGAAAGGTAATCGTCCAGCACTGCATTGCCCCGTTGATAATTATGCACAAGTACCAAATCATAGGGTTTTAAGTTGCTTATTTCACTTATTTTTTGAACTTCAACCTCATAATTTTTATTGTTTTCTATTACAAATCTAAACGCAGCTACATCCGGGTGCGGTGCTTCTGTAGCTATTAAAATTTTCTGGCGGCCATCTATTATTTCAATGTAAAAATTTGATTGATTATTCTTTAAGCTGTATTCATTGGCCACGCCGGTTACTTGTGCCGTATACTTTCTAAAACCTACTTTATCAGCCTTAATTGTAAAAGCTACTTTCAGTTCGCTTTGGTCACCGGTTAGTGTACGTTTTTCTTGTTTTATCAGTCGGTCACCTTCATAAATAGAAACCGTAATGTTCTCACCATTGCATTTTGTTTGCGATACGCTCACTTCCACTGGAAAATCATTTCCTAAAAAAGCAATATCGTTATGGTTTACCCGGTCTATACGCACATCTTTCACCCGATTTGTGTCTCCTAAGCCGATTGTAAAAACAGGAACAAAGCTTTTGCGCTCAATCGCATAAATAGGATTAGCCCCCGTATTATAAATGCCGTCAGAAGCCATTATGATTCCACCAATATTTCTATTAGTATATTGGTCATAAATGGTGTTAAAAACAACTGATAAATCCGTTGTTTTACCGTCAAAAGCAGTGTCAAAACCTCTTGTTAATTCATTTGAAAATGAATAGTCAAGCACCTCAAAATCAGCCGACAAATTTTCTTTTAATTGATTTAGATTTTCTAAATATTCAGTAGCGTAATAAGTTGAATCTTTGGTTAATGTGATTGAAGCTGAACTGTCGTTAACCACAAAAATGAGCGGCTGTTCTTTTCGCTCGGTAAAATGTTCTAAAATAATACCGATCAGCAATACTAAAATAATAAAAACACCCAAAAATCGAATACTTGCCAATACCCATTTTAGCCATTGCTGCACGTCTTCCAGTAATGTGTCTTTCCGATACAATAAAAAAGCGTATAAAAACGCAATGACAGCAGCCAATAGCAACCAAACCGGATGGTATGTAAAAAGTAAACCCATTAATACAGTGGCTTAAAATTAATGAAATACTTTTGTCTCGAACGCAAATAGTTGATTTTTCGCTTTCATATTCTGAGAGCATTTGTATTTTTAAGATCTTAAATTATAAGAATGAATTTTTTTCAGCTTCTTGGGCTCGGATATAAGAATTACGTAAAGGGCATTGGTTTTCTGATAGAACACCGCCTTTACTGGTATGTTTTGTTTCCACTTATCCTTTTTGCGGGGGTTTATTTGTTGGGGGTTTATTTTGCAAATGTTGAGGATAAAATTGCGGCCGATTTATTGGAAAACCGGGAACAATACACTACGCTAAATAGTGTTACCTGGCTCACGATTAAAGAATTGCTATTTGAATCGCTCTACACCATTTTCACAAAGTTTACGCTTTACATAGTGGTGATTATTCTTTCACCTATTTTGGCGCTATTGTCTGAACGGATTGAGAAAATTCTGACCGGAAATAAATATAAATTTAATTTAAGACAACTCATTCACGACATTAAAAGAGGGGTTTCTATTGCACTCCGCAACATTTTTTGGGAATATTTTTTCATTGTTATTATCCTGGGAATAGCCTCCTTTTTTGGGGGGAGTTTATTTAAAAATGTAATTATCTTTTCACTGCCTATTGCTATTGGTTTTTACTTTTACGGATTTGCATTTTTAGATTATATTAATGAACGCCGCAGGCTAAACATTCAGCAAAGTGTCTACTTTGTTTCTAAGCACCGCGGTTTGGCTATTTCGTTGGGCAGTATTTACTCTATTTTCTTCCTGTCTTTCTTTTATGTATTCCGCGGATTCTCAGACTTACCGTCAGATACGGGCACGCAATTATTTTGGGGCACGATTTTGGTAATTACCTTTCTATTGGCTGCTGTGGCGCCTATTTTGGCCATTACATCTGCGACACTTTCTATGCACGATTTGGTGGATTTAGGCACGAATGAATATGCATTAAAAACTGAAGATGAAAAAACACCGGTGGTGCAAATACCACCAAAAAAGGCAGTTGAACAAAGTGAACCGGATGGATCACCAACACATTAAGAATTAAACATTTTGCATATATTTAGCAATTGATAAGAACACTGATTATGAAATTTATTTTATCTACTCTATTATTTATTACCGTTGGTTGCACTGTTTCAACTTTTGCGCAAGATACCACCGCTACCATTTTTGAGAAAGGAAGCGCCAAGTATTTAGTTTCTGAAGGCAAGCGCTTTTACAATGATGGCAATTATTATGTTGCTTTAGTTAAGTTCAGAGAGGCACTCGGTAAATACAAAGGTAATATAGAAGCAACTTATTGGTTAGGCGAATGTCATTTAGCATTGGGTAATTATGAAAAAGCAATGGGCTACATTCAAGAGGCTGTTGCAAAACAAAAAGACGTGCACGAAGAGGCATTTATATCATTGGCCAAGTGCCAGCACCGCATGAGTATGTTGGATGAAGCTGTTGAAAGCTATAAAATGGCCAAGGCTGTACTTTCTGACGCACAAATAAAAGAACAAAAAATTGACTTTCACATAGCGGAGTGTGAACGCGCCAAAGAATTTATGGCAAACCCAAAAGGAGCTAAAATTATGGGAATGAGTGCCAGTATTAATACAGCTTTTGAGGAAACAGCACCTACCCTGTCGCCAGATGGTAAACAGTTTTACTTTGTATCGCGCCGGGCAGATAATAAAGGGGGTGGAATAAGCCCTGGAGACAACCGTTATTTTGAAGATATTTACGTAAGCGAATGGAATGATTCAACCAACTCGTGGGGAGAGGCCTCTAACGACGCCGAACTCATTCGACGAATTAACACAAAAGGTATGGATGCGGTTAGCCAAATTTCAGCAGACGGCAAAACCATGTACCTCACCATCAACACAATGGTCATGAATTCGCCTAAACCAAAAACACAACATTCGGATATTTTTTACTGCCGTTTAAATAGTCGTGGAACGTGGAATTCACCAAAGGCAATTGGTAAACCCATTAATTCCATTCAGTTTGACGCGGCTGTTTCGTTAACAGATGACGGAAATACCGCTTATTTTATTAGTGAACGATTAAACGGTTTTGGACGCGCCGATATTTGGGTGAGTTATAAACAAGGTAACAGCTGGGGCAAACCTATCAACTGTGGCGAAATGATTAATACAGATGGCAATGAAACTACCGTATTTGTAAGTGGAGACGGCAATTATTTATTCTTTAGCTCTACCGGGCATGAGGGTATGGGCGGCTATGATATTTACGTTGCAAAAAAGAATGGAGACTCTTGGGAAAAACCAGTAAATATGGGTTATCCGATTAATACTGTTTCTGATGAAACGCATTTCACTTATTATCCACAGCAAAAAAAGGCTTATTATTCAAAATTTTCGTCTGCTGAAAATGGTGGAAAAGGCGCACGCGATTTATTTGAAATTGACCTAAGTACGCTCGTTTTGCCTTAATCCGGATGTTACTTAAGCTGATAAAGTGAAGTTTTGTCGAAAAATAGCTGTTTTTCGTAACCAAATTAGCATTTTCTAGTATCTTTAGATTCAAGATTAATCGATTAATTTGAATAACACCATTACATACGGCGTACTTGCATGTTTGTTATTTCTAACATCATTTTCTAACGCGCAGGACTCTCTTGATACGGATTCGGATTATGCAGCTGACACTTTAAATTTTGTTTTTAGACCGCGACTAGGCGTAGGCACTGGTGTAATGACCTATTACGGTGAAGTGCAAAATTATCAAAAAGGATTTGCCCCAACGGTAAATCGTTTTGGTGGAATGCTTTACGCCAATGCACCCATTACAAATTTTTTAAACCTTGAATTTTCAGCCACGTATGCCAAAATAGCGGCAAATGAAAGGGGTTTGGAGCGAAACTTGAACTTTGAATCAAGGTTGCGCATGGGTACGGTTATGCTTTATTATAATTTTTATCCATTCTTTCAAGCCAACAGAAGCCGATTTCACCCTTTTTTAGGTGTTGGTTTTACCTCTTTTGAATTTTTATCAAAAACAGATTTGTATGATGCGGATGGCAATGAATATTACTATTGGTCGGATGGTTCAATTATGAATTTACCCGAAGATGACCCTACCTCTCCTCCAACAAATGCTGTGCCGTTGCAACGCGATTATACCTACGAAACAGATTTGAGAACGTTAAATGCAGATAATTTAGGAAAATACAAGGAACAAAGTTTTGCTTTTCCCTTAACATTAGGTGCAGAGTGGCATCTTTCTCCGCGTTGGGATTTTCGCATTGCCGCCACCTATCATTTTACCTTTACCGATTTAATTGACAATATATCACCCGCCGGAGAAGGTATGCGAGAAGGGGATAAAAACCAAGACCGTTTACTTTTTACATCTGTTTCATTAAGTTATGATTTAATGTTTGGTAAACAAGGTGGCTCAGCTGCTGACGATCCGGATTTTGATCCGGAAATTCCGCTGTATGCTGGATGGGACCCCAATGATTTTGATAAAGATGGTATAATTGACGCGCTTGATAAATGTGCAGGCACACCGCTTGAAGCACTGGTAGATTCTAGCGGATGCCCGCTTGATACAGATGGAGATGGCGTACCAGATTACCGGGATGATGAGGCAAACACAGACATTGGCAGTTATGTTGATGAATTTGGAGTCACCTTAACGGAGGACGATATTGAGCGCCATACGCGTTTATTTTATGACTCTACCGGATATGAGCACGATTTTGTAGAAGAACGAACAGAAGTAATTTTAAAACGCGAAAAGTATGCTTATGCATCCGGCGGCAATAAAAAAGCACAAGGACTAGAATATGTTATTGTAATTGGGAAAGAGCGAAAAGATGTAGCAGTAAATGAATTACACAAATACTTGGGTTATAAAGATTATAGCTCTTTTACCAAAGGTGATACTGTTTATTACACCATAGGTTCTTATAAGCGTATTGAAGATGCCGTGGCATTAAAAAGTGATTTGGAAAATGCAGGGATTGATGTACAGGATATTTCGCGAAATAATGAGAAAACAGAGGCGATTGTTTCGGTAGACGAACGCGTAATTGAAAAAGTGGAGCGCATAATTGAAAAAGAAGATTACAAAGGACCAGAAATGAATGTGCCAAAGCAATTTTACCGTGTGCAACTTGGGGCATTTAGCTCTAAAATAGATGTTGAAAAAGAATTTCCAGGTTTACCGGTTGTTTTTGCCAAGTCAGATAAAGATGGATTAATTCGCTACTACACAGGGTCGTTTGAAACATACGAGGAGGCGAGCACATTTAAAGAGGCGCTTGCAGAGGTTGGAATTGAACAAAGTTTTGTAATTGCTTACGAAAAGCAGGTGCGTATTACATTGAAAGAAGCCGGGGTTCAAGCAGAGGAATTACCGAATAACTATTCGGAAGAAGAGGAACTAGCCACATTTGTAGAACCGCGTGATACAACAACCTCCGAAGATGCTGTTTTTGATCCTTCAAGAGTAAGGTACCGTATTCAGCTTGCTTATTTTAAAGATGAAATTCCTGTGGAGACGGTGGATGTGCTTTACACTATCAAACAAATTTTACCTGTAAATGGTGAGGATGGCTCTACTACTTATTATTCTGCTCAGTTTGATACGGAAGCGGCACGTGATGCTGCTTTAATTGAATACCAAAAATATGGGTTGGAAGACATGAAACCAGTCACAGAATATAAGGGTCTTTTCTATTCCCCAGCGGTTTTTAACACCACTTTCGAGACGGAATAATCTCATTCTTATTTTATTTCTACAGCATCACTCAAATAATTTCACGGCACATTTCGTTAAACTAAATTGTTTTAGATTAACCTTGGGTAGAAAGTACGTAAAATAAAGTGCCGAATATTTCATACAAAACCTACGTATTTATACGTAAATATTAAACCCTCTAAAATTTAACTCTTTCATTGTTAACATTTTAATTTTTGAGTACCTTTTGAAAATTGAAAATAAAAAATTTCAATCCCTATATTAGTTAGTGATAAACAAATTATTAACTAAATTTAAATCTATGGCTTTTGACGGAACAGAAGGACAACAAATTACTATTGCGGAAGCATCAACAATGACATTGAATTTCCGTACAACAAACCCTAACGGTGTTAAAGGACACTTTTTAGGTAAAGAATTACTGGATAACATATTGGCACAGCCTGAATGCGTAGGCTTACGAATATACTACGCGTTAAACGCTAAGGGCGGCAAAGAATTAGTAGTTGTTGGCGTTGATAACCAAGAAAACGACATTATTTCAGGAATTATTGCAGATCGTACAATCCATTGTCCCCCAAACTGTGGCACCTCTAACCCGTTAAATTCTTAGTTCACAGGTGGAATTCGATTCAATCATATTTTATGTATCAACTTTAGCAGCTGGAGCGTCAATCGTTTCGGCTGCTTTATTTTTTAAAAACCTTAATATCATTTTTAAGGTGCTGGCATTTTTTACGCTGTACTCTTTTATGAATGATTTTTTACTCCGATACTATGCTGCTAACGGTATTCGAAATACATGGTTACTTAACTTATTCACCATTGTAGAATATACTGTATTTGCTTTTATGTTTTGCAAATTACTGCGCAGTTCTAAATACATTCAAATAATAATGACGGTTTTAGCCATTGGGTTGGTTTCTATCATATCATTCACGTGCTGGCAATCATTTAACTACACGCTAAATGAGGCAGCAATGGCAATAGAGTCGATCATATTTATATGCCTATCAGCCGTTTATTTTTATCAAATGCTGCAACAAATGGAATACGAAAACCCTTTTGACAATCCATTTTTTTGGTTTACGGCAGCAGTGCTTATTTATTTCGCTGGAGGCTTTTTCTTTTTTATATTTAGCGAAAATCAATCTGCACCAATTGCGGTTTGGTATATTCATAACTCAATACGCTTAATTTATACTATTTTAATTTTAATAGCATTTTGGAAAACGCGGAAGGCGAAAATATTGTTTTAATTGTTGCCATTGGTTGCTCAGTGATGCTACTGTTGGCATGTTTCATTATCTTTTTTGTGGTTCTCTACCAAAAAAAAGTTATTATTCAAAAGAAAGAAGTAGAGCAAATCAAGTCCATTCATCAGCAAGAACTATTGCGCAGTACGCTTGAAGTTGAAGAAAAAGAGCGCGAACGCATTGCTAAAAATATTCATGATGACCTTGGCGCGTTAATAAGTATTTTACGCTTAAACAATTCGCGCACAACCAAAAACATTAACAATAAAGAAATTATAGCAACCATATCTGCCGAAAACAATATTATTCTCAACCGAACGTCAGAAAGTGTCCGCAGCATTTCTAAAAAGCTGGCATCTCCTACCCTTACAAAGTTAGGATATGAAAAAGCACTGCGGGAGTTAACAAACTCGTTTAACCAAACGGGCGAAATTACTATGACCTTTTCCAACAATTTAGAAAACCCGTTAAATTTACCCTCCCAATCAGCCTCTCACCTTTTTCGCGTATCGCAAGAAATTATAAATAACATAGTCAAACATGACCATGCCAATGAAGTTCACGTATCCATATACGATACTGATAATAATACATTTATAGCTTTTAACCATTCAGAGAAAGGCATTGATAATGCCCAGGTGGAGGAACTTATTAAACAGCACAAGGGGCTTGGCTTAAGCAGCATACAAAGCAGGCTAAGCATTATTGGCGCGACTATTGATTACAAAGCACAAGACAACGAGACTGCAACCGTTAAAATTAAATACCCAAATGATGAGAAGAAAAATTAGATTGGCACTTGCAGACGATCATACTTTATTTAGACAAGGACTTACGGCATTACTAAACGATTACGACGAATTACGCGTGGTTACAGAAGTGCCAAATGGTTTAGAGCTTTTACAGTCTTTAAAAGACCGCCCGGTGGATGTGGCGATAGTCGATTATGAAATGCCCGAAATGGACGGAATGGAGACAACCCGGCAAATTCGTGTTAAACACCCTAAAACAAAGGTAATTTCATTAACTATGCATAATAGTGAAGAGTTAATTGTGCAATTACTAGATAGCGGTACGAATGGTTTTTTACTGAAGGATTTTGATTCAGAAAAGGTGGTGGATGCTATTTATGCAGTAATTGAGAATGGTTATTATTTTAATGACCACATTTCTAAAGACATGCTGCACCGGGTAATGAAAAACAAAAAAATAAAGCCCAAGTTCGGTATCTCTTCATTAAATGATAAAGAAATTCAAATCATCAAACTAATTTGCCAGGAAAAAACGAATAAGGAAATATCGGAAATCTTAAACCTCAGCCACCGGACTGTTGAAGGTTCCAGAGCAAAAATTATTTCTAAAATAAATGTAAAAAATACGGCAGGTATTGTGCTTTATGCGATTAAAAACAATTTGGTTTTTTAAGCGCAGATGAGTTTACTTGTGGCCGCGTTCATAAAATATTCTAAAGGTAATTCGCCCGGTTGAGTTGTTTTACTCTCACGAATTGATGTTGCATCAACGCCCACCCAAATTTCAGTAGAATAAACAGATAAGCAATGCTTTACCGCGGTAATTAACAACTGTGTAAAAAGCGGTGTATCGTTGGCTTGTTCAACATGCAATGTTCTGTTGTTTTTTATAAACGCGAAACACTTTACATTTTCAATCTCTTCGATTTCTGCCGCGTATATTTTTTTCCAATGTAGTCTAGTTGTTCCCATAATTGTGCTGTTGTAACAAATTTGACCATTTATTTACCTCAAATCAAGCGTAGAAATACGCGTTTTTTGTAAATAGGTGTTTTTTTTGAGAGAATTTTGGCAGGTTAACGAACCTTAATCACGAAGTTAGGAGTTTTGCATTTTATTCAAATACCTCTCCGTTTAGCTTAATCCAGCCGTTTTCGTGCTTTTCTTGCGGATCGTGGTGTGTCCAATGTACAACCCCACCTTTAGCACTGTATTCGTATTCACCATAAATTTGTACAACATCACCTTCTTGCAGGTTTGTTACGCGGGGGGCAAGGTCAATATTGTGGGCTACAAGTAATGTTTGTCCGGAAGGTAATACAACAATAAACTTTTGGTGGCGTGATCCTTCGTTGTCGTCTCGTAATAATTTTATTACTGTTGCCTCCACCAGTACTTGTTTATTTTCGGCACGATTATCATAATAACTTTGCAGGATTTCATCACTCGTAAAAGCCAGCGCTTCTGTTGCTATTGATGAACTGTTGGATGAAGTTGCTTCGGTACTTGGATCGCCGCATCCTGTAATTAAAATAAAACCGACAACAATTAAAATAACGTGTTTTTTCATTCTTCTGCTAACAAGGTTTGATCTGCTTGATCGTCTAAAATGGCATCATTTATGGGTTTTCCGATTAACGAATTGAGTGAAAGTAATGCGATAATGGTAGCAATAATTAAAATTATCCCACCGGCTATAAAAGGCGCGCCAGCAAAATATACCGTCGTTTCGGGCGACGTGTAATGCTGAAAAAGCCGAGTGTATAAAAGGGGACCAAAAACGGCTGTTAAACTTACTAAACTTGTAGAAACGCCTTGCAAATTCCCTTGCTCTTTGTTGGACACTTTGTTTGACATAATGCCCTGTACCGTTGGCCCTGCAACGCCTCCAATAATGTAAGGTATCATAACTACATATAGCAGCCCACCAGTAGAGGCAAAGGCAAAACCAAACATCCCTACCGTCCAAAAGATAAAACCAATTATAATTACTTTTCGGTTACCAAAGGTTTTAACCAAATAGCCCGTTAAACCCGCCTGCACTGCACTTACCAAAGCACCAACGGCTACCAAGCTCCACCCTACTTCGGCAATGCCCCAACCATACCGCTTTTCTGTAAAAAAAGCCCAAACGGATGGCATTACCTGCCCCGCCAAATTCACCAATGTAAATGCTATAATAAAACCTATTACGGCTTTGTATTTACTCAAGTAGCCTAAGGCTACAAATGGAATCATATTTTTGAATTTCACCGGTCGGCGATCCTCCACAGGTAAGGATTCTTTCACAAAAAACAACCCAAATAAGAAGTTTAACAAGCTAAAAAGCCCTGCTACAAAAAATGGTGCTTTTACCCCCACTCGCTTCCTATTATACCTCCCAAACCGGGGCCAATAATAAACCCAAGCCCAAATGCCGCACCTACAATTCCAAAATTTTTGGCTTTGTTTTCTTTTGTACTAATGTCTGCTATGTAAGCAAATGCTACGGTATGGCTCGCCCCGAAAACTCCTGCCAAAATACGCCCCAAAAATAACCAGCCAATTGTGGGAGAAAAAGCGTGAATAAAATAATCTAGCCCCAGCCCTAGTAACGCCATTAACAGAATGGGCTTACGCCCAAAACGGTCACTCAACTCCCCCATTACGGGTGCAAATAAAAACTGCGTGGCGGCGTAAGCAAATATTAATAAACCACCCGTAAAAGCAGCATCACTCAACGATTGATCTGTAAGGGTTTCAATTAAAGTAGGGATGACAGGAATGATTATCCCCACACCAATCATATCCACCAAAATAGTAACGAATATGAATATTAATCCGGATTTATGTTGTGCTGCTCCAGCCATTTGAGGTCAAAAGTAACGCAATAATTAAAGATGGGATTATAAAAAATTATTTATTTTTTTCTGCCGCAATAACTGCCTCTACCTGTGCTAAAAGTTCCAACTGTTCATCCAAATGTCCCAACTGTGTTTCTATGTTAATGTAACGTATTCCTTTTTCACCACAGTATGCCGACAGTGAACCGTCATTTACGTAATTTTTGTTGTCTTGTAAAATTACATTAATATTTAATGCCTTAAATGCCAAATAATAATCGACATCTGTGGTATAAATAAAATCATCAGCATCCATTAATGTGTTAATGTGCAATGCAGCCGTGTTTTTAGACTCGGATCCGCCAATTAAATAACTGCGGATGGAATAATTTAAATCGGAATTATTGTGTACTGCTACTACGGTGCTACCTTCTGGTATTTTTGCTAAAATAGCCGCGGCCAATTTTTTAGCCTCTATTCGAGCTTTTTTACGATAACGCCGCCCATCTTTAAGCGTTTTTTTTCGTCCTTTTTTTGTAAAAATACGGTTTGGATCGACCGAGTATTTTTTTCCTTTCACATCAAAAGCAACTCTTCTGGTACCGTGGTGCATTAATCTGAAAAAATAAATTGAATGATTGGCTGCATACTGATTTAATGCTTCAACACTTGTGGTTTCATCCTCATGAACGTTTAAAAACACAACATTGTCTTCCGTTGGTTCACCATGTATTAATAGCGTCACGGTGGAGTCTCCAAGTTTCAGTTTTTCTTCCATAAGTGCATTATTTTGAGACCACGCTGAGCAGCTGACCCATAAAATAAACAAACTAAATAATTTTATTATTTCAACTTTCTTCATTGGCTTGTGATAAAAAAAACATCAACTATACCGTTAAACTTTACGTTTTTTAGCCAAAGTCAAAACAATACCAGACGCCACACACAAAATAAGGAGCAACAACACTGTAATAGGTACCCAGGTAGGAATTGGAATAGGGTCTCCCTGAGCATACGAATGAAGTCCTTGTAAATAGTAATTCACCCCGAAAAAAGTCATTATAATACTCCCGAATGCCCACAATGATGATACGTTAAAGACGAATTGGCTTTTTAGCCCTGGAATAAATCTAAAATGCAATACCATGGCGTAAATAAGAACGGAAGCTAATGCCCATGTTTCTTTGGCGTCCCACCCCCAATAACGACCCCAGCTTTCGTTTGCCCAAACACCGCCCAAAAATGTTCCAATGGTTAACATAAATAAACCAATCATTATAATCATTTCTGACACGTGGGTTACCTCTTTTGATACCAATAACATTCGTTTTTTATTCTTTGGTCGTAAAAATAAATTCATGGTAAGGCAAATTAAGCCTAGCACAGCACCAATACCTAAAAAGCCATAGCTTCCGGTAATAATAGCTACATGTATCATTAACCAATATGACTTTAAAACGGGTACTAAGTCTGTTATTTGCGGGTCCAGCGCATTCATTCCGGCCACAAATAGTAACAGCCATGCAAAAATTCCCGTAGCGGGTAGTACAATTTTGGATTGACGGTAAAATAATAAGCCCACTAACACCACAACAAAGGCTACAAATACCATTACCTCATAGCCGTCACTCCACGGTGCGTGCCCCGATAAATACCAACGCATACCAAGTGATGCCCCATGTAATGCAAACATGCCGACAAACAAAATAAATGCCACCCGAATGGCCCATTTTAGCTTAAATTTTGGAGCAAAAATTTGAATAAATAATAAAATCAATAACAAAAAACCGACCATTAAGTAATAATTGGTCAATCGCGAAAACATGTTTAACTCATTGTACGTGATTTCCAAATCAATTTTAGATTTTGTTGGAATTGTTGAGGGGTTAGCCACTCGCCGTTGGTAAACATCTATTAAATCAATGACTTGATTGGCTTGTTTCCAGTTTCCGGTTTTGTACCCTTCGCCTACGGCCATGTTGTAAAGCGGCACAATACTGTTCATAAATTCAGCGTCTTCTCCTTCAAACGGATGATTTTGATCAAATGGTGAGTACCAATTCTCTGCGGGATCATTTGGCAAGGGCATTATTTTAAGATAAAGCCCAGAAAATACACCAAGAATAATATTTACACGTTCATCTGTCTTTAGTACATCCTTATCATATTGGTTGCGCTCAGCAGGCTTTTTTAAGCGCGCCCGCTCTGCATCAGCTTCTAAAATATACGTAAAATCAAGGGTAAAAAAGTCTGCAATGGCTGCGCGCGAACCTTCACTATTGATTTTTTTGCGAATTTCTTTACCCGAAACGTAAATAAGTGGTTCTAAATTCCACGCCACAGCGTTGGTGTGGATACCTAAAAAAACTTGCATGGCACTTTGCCCGTTGTATGAAGTTTGGCGACTTGTTTTTTTAAGAATATCCGTAGCTAAGGTATGCACTGGTTCAAAACGTCCACGTTGGTTTTGAATAACCAAATGCCCGTATTTATCGGCATGGTCCGCATCAATCACATTGTTCTCTACGTTCTCAAAAATTGGACTGTTACGCGCACTTTCTCCATTTGTTTGGGTAAATGCCGTTGTGCTAAAAAGAAAAAGAATAGCAACAGAAAGTTTTTTTGCGAGTTTCTCTCGTTTAACCCTTGCTTCTGTTGTTTTTCGCATTAACAAACTAAAACGCCCGTTTTTGCTAAATAAGTTTAAAATGAAGCCCAACCCTAACAAGAAATAACCAATGTACGTTATTAACGTGCCGGGCGCGTCATGGTTTACCGATAAAACCGTTCCCATTTCATCCGGATCATAAGACGACTGGAAAAACCGGTACCCGTCATAGTCTAATACATTGTTCATGTAAATGTGATGATCCTTCTCTAAATCCTTACGTGGGTCTACCAACTTTACCCGGCTTGAAAATGAAGAAGGGTTTTCAGTTCCCGGATATAATTTCATTTCAAAATCATCTAAATAAATATAAAATGGCAGTTCTACCTCTTTTGAGCCATACGCCAATTCATATTGCAAGCCACCCATTTTAACTACTTCTAACCTGCTTGGGTTTAATTTTGTTCCTCTAAGTACCACCTCTTTTGATTCTTGCCCGTCACTCACTTTTACTGTTACGGCCTTTGTTTCTTTTGGGAGTTCTTTACTTTCTATCAACTCTGTTTTAGCACTTTTATAGTATGTATTAAACACAAACTGCGTACCCAATGCAGAATAGAGCCGTTTTGTTTTAAAGGCTTGTACACTGTCTCGTACCACAACTCCGGCAGATTGATCGCTCATTTGCAAATACCCTAACTCATAAGGTGTTTTGACGTAAATCCCCGAATCGGTTTCAAAAATGGACACAGCATCTGTTTGTGCTTTATCATTAAAAGCAACTTTTAATTCCCCGTCTACTAATGATTGGCCCGACTTCAAGTAGTTATAACGTCTACCATTATCACCCACTGTTACTATTTCTATATAAGGTTCACCGTCCGATTTTCCGGCGGGCACCAATGTGTCTTTTGCATGTTCAATAAGCGATACAAATTCCACAGAAAGTTCTTTCTCTTTACCCGGAAACGAAAAATCATGCTTGAAATAATTATTTGTATGCCCATCCATTATTACGGGCATGTCATACTTATACTGCTGTTTAAAATCATGCACTTTCATTTGCACATAGGTTTGTTGCGTATAAATAATGTTAGAAGAGCCGCCTTCACGAATTTTCATAATCCCCTCATAACCCACCGTACGAGTTACTAAAGCACCCAGCACAATAATTAAAAATGCAACGTGAAAGGTAAGCGAACCAATTTTTTTCCATTGCATTAATTTGTAACGGTAAATATTGTAGCAAAGGGTTAAAGAAAGATAGCCAATAAGGGCCTCAAACCACCATGCCTGATAAATCCATTTTTGAGCGGCGGGTGTACCAAAATCATTTTCAACAAATGTGGCACAGGCTATTGCAACAAAGAAAAATAAAAGAAATAACCCCATTAGGGCCATTGAAAAAACCTTGTTTAAAACACGTTTCATAACAACATTACCTAGTTATTGGTGACGAATGTGCAAAGTTAACCCGAATTTTATCATTTTCCTTAAAAACGGTGAACTATTCAATGAAAGCCCGTTAATTTTAAACATCTATTTTTACTCATCTACCTATTTTTCCGATTAACATTCTTGCGGTTTATTCTCATTTAATTTTTGTAAATTACGCTTTACATTTAACCCAAATAATCAACATGCCCATTACAAAAAAAAAACGGTATTATATATCTGTACCACAATGTACGGTTTACAAAACTCCAAAAACGGCTAAATCTAAAAACACTGTAAACCAGCTTTTGCTTGGTGATTTTGTAGAATTACTCGCCGATAATAACGACGAATGGCAAAAAATTACTTGCCGCGGAACAACTGGCTGGATAAAAAAAGAATGGTTGACAGACGAGCGTTTGCTCGAAGTTAATTTTGTAGACATAGGCCAAGGTGACGGCTGCCATATTGTAACCCCCGAAAATAAAATTATTTTAATTGACGCAGGTGAGGGCTTAGGTTTTGACGGTAAAGGAAGTGACCACATGTTGCGTTTTTTGAGCTGGCGTTACAATTTGCGACAGGATGAAATGATAGATAACCCAGAAGCCGGAACCAAGCTAACAATTGATTATGCCATTATTACACATCCTGATTTGGATCATTTTTACGGATTTCATTCACTTTTTACACACGAACGGTTGGCATTTGACACTGTTTATCATAATGGTATAGTTGAACGACCAATTAAAGACGGCTCTTCGTCTACATGGCTGCATGATTTTGGACGAAAAATTCCGGCAATGCCTTATAAACGAACGTACCATTTGTGGGATACCGTAACAACACATGAAGAGGTTGTAAAACTAATTGAACAACATGTTGACAGTAATAAGTTTTACCTAAAAACATTACGGGCCGCTTATAAAAACAGCCCAAACGTTAAATTTAAATTTTTACGCCGCAGAGATGGTTTTTTAAATGATTTTGACGCGCTGCATTCGCTTGAAATGGAAGTACTTTCGCCTTTAACAGAACACATGCGACACAAAGGTGAAGAGCGCGAATGTTTAAAAAATTTAGGTAGCCAAAGTGAAACAAAAAACGGTCATTCCATAACACTCCAATTGCGCTATGGCAACATTAAAATGATGCTGGGTGGCGATTTGAATGCGAAAGCGCAAGACTATTTAGCGCAACACTATGCCCAAACCAGCGAAAAAATGAGTTTGCTGGAAAAAAGCATTCGAAAACTGAAAAACCAAATTGCAGAAAGCACAAAAAATGAACGCGCCAAATTTGTAAAATTACAACGCGAGCAAGAGACATTGAATGAAATTGTACGAAAACTGAATGCAACGTTCAATGTGGACATTGCAAAAGCATGCCACCATGGATCCTCCGACACGTTAACCTCTTTTTTAAAAGCTGTAAACCCTATTGCGACGATTGTCTCCAGCGGAGACAATGATTCTTACGCACACCCGCGCCCAGAAGCACTTGGTGCTTATGGTAAACACAGCAGGGGCGAAAAACCGCTTATTTTTAGCACTGAACTTGGCAGAAACACGCACGAATTTTCATACCCTTTTAAGTTTTATACGATTTTAAAAAAGTTAGAAGAACGCAAGAATCAACTGACGCGAAAGAAGGACAAAGAAATTTACCAGAAACGCATGGAGCGCTTACGCGATAGTAACGTTGCACGTTACGGGCTAATTACCGTAAGGACGGATGGCGACCTAGCCATTATTGCACAAAAGTTGGAACAACCCACCCGCCCCGAATATAAATGGGATATTCATTGCCTAAAGTGGAATAAAAACCTAAATACGTTTGAAACGGTGGATTAATTTTTACGCCTCTGCCCGTTGCTTTAATGCACGGTTCATAGCCTCAAACCCAGGTTGGGTTTCTTTTTGTAATTTATTTTTTAAAAACGGAACAAGTAGCCCGCTAAACTCTTCGCTATGGATGAATTTTGTTTTATCCTCAGCAAGTTTTATTAATTCAAATTGATGCAGTCCGTCAAAAATACCACGGATGCCAAGTTTACCTTTCCATGCGAAATAGGCGTTATCTTGTTTTTGTTGTACAATTGGTTTAAACGTCATGTTCTGTAAATTCACCTCCAATTTTTCGCCGACCTGCAATTTCCCTTTTATGGTTTTAATAAAAGGGTTCCAAGTGGGGTAAGCTGCTGCGTCCATCAAAATATCCCACACTTTTTTTGCGGTTGCATTAATTTCTATCGTTGTTTCAATTTTCATACTGTTTTATTTTTATTACAAAGATCGGTAGGATTACAAGCTTTTGACTTGACATAAATCAAGAAATGCGGGTAAAACAGATTAATCGACGCATTTAATAATCCTATCCTTGAAATAAACCGATTAACCGATAAATGTTTTTTTTCAACTATTTCTCGTTAGATTTGTTTGTTACAACAAACAACACTATGCATACTTTTTTTTCTGTGCTTTTTTTAGCCTTCATTTCTACGGGATATTCCAATAAATCTGCCGCAGAAATTTATGTGAATTTTCAAAAAATGCATGCCCTTAAGCGGGTGCTTTATATAGCGGCGCATCCGGATGATGAAAATACGCGTGCTTTGGCGTGGTTCTCGTTAGGCGAAAAGGCAGAAACGGCTTACCTTTCACTTACCCGCGGAGACGGTGGACAAAATTTAATTGGCGACGAACTAAGTGAGGATTTAGGCGCTTTGCGAACACAAGAACTATTGGCCGCACGCAGCATTGACCACGCAACGCAATTTTTTTCGCGAGCGGTAGATTTTGGTTATTCAAAATCTGCAGAGGAGACCTTTAAGAAATGGGGAAAAGATGAAATTTTGTCGGACGTGGTGTTGATTATTCGAAAATTTAAGCCAGATGTGATTATAACCCGTTTTCCGCCAGACGAACGCGCAGGGCATGGTCATCACACCGCATCTGCCCTATTGGCGATAGAAGCATTTGAAAAAGCGAACGACCCCACTTTTTTACCTGCTCAGGTGGCAGAATACGGAACTTGGAAAACAACAGCATTGTACTGGAATTCATCTGTATGGTGGGATGATGATATAGCGGACAAAGCGGCGAATAATCCCGATTATTTTGTCCAAGATATTGGCGGATACAATTCGCTTTTGGGCATGTCCTACAACGAAATCGGAACGCTGGCACGCAGCCAACACAAATGCCAAGGCTTTGGCGCAATCATTGAACGCGGCTCGCGGTTAGAATATTTTGAACGATTAGCCGGAAAAAAAATTGAAACATCTTTTTTTGAAAATAACACAAAAACGTGGAATAATTTAGTAAACGATAAATTCGCCAATCGAATCGACTCATTGCTAAACCACTTTAACTTTGCCCATGTTGAACAAAATGTACCAGCCTTACTTTCATTGCAAAGTGATTTAACGAAATTGGAGGATTCGCCTTTTAAAACAGAAAAACTTACGCAGTGTAATCAACTTATAATTGACTGTTTGGGACTTTATTTAGAATACGGCGCCACAGACTTTGCCTTTAGCACGGGAACAAAGCTCGAAAACACCATTACTTTAATTAACCGATCTACCTTACCCGTTAGCCTGGCAGGTGTATACGATATAAACGATAAATACACGGAGGTAAATAAGCCGCTACCCCCTAACCAAGAGGTTGAGTATAAAGTTGAGGCTTACGCTCCAAAAACACATTCTAACCTCTATTGGCTGAACAAACCTTTTAGCACGCTTTTTACCGTAGAGCGAAAAGCCGACCTTGGTGCAGCAGAAAGCCAGGCCACTTTTCAGAAAAAAATTCGCTTAAAAATAGCCGCTACTGAATTTAGCACAACCTTACCCCTTATTTACAAATGGCGCGAACCCGACTTTGGCGAGCGCCGCAGAACGGTTATTGCCACACCAAAAATGACGGTGAATTTTGATGAAAAATCAATCATAATAAAACCCGGGCAAACAAAAACCATACAACTAAGTGTACGCAGTTTTGAAGCCAATTTAACTGACGAATTGAAAATAAATGCTCCAAACGGATGGACGGTGAGTCCCAAAAGCGTAAAAATAAACACCAAAAATGTGCATGAGGAAACATGGGTAACCTTAACCGTTAGCGCTACCGAAAAAGCTGAGCGTGGAATACTTAAATGCACCAGCGCAAATGGAACCGATTTAAAGACGTATACAGAAATTGCCTATAACCACATTCCCACGCAAGCCATTTTTAAACCAGCAGAGCTTGTTTGTGTACCGTTGGACGCTCAAATAATTCCGGGTAAAATTGCTTACATAAAAGGTGCGGGAGACGCTGTACCTGCGGCAATAAACCAATTGGGGTTTGAGGTAAAAACCATAGAAGTTGCAGATTTATCTACACTTGACTTAACGGCATACAGCACGGTTGTGTTAGGCATTCGCATTTACAATGTTTCTCCAGAATTAGCCAATTTTAATCAGAAACTTTTTGATTACGTGGAGCAAGGTGGCAATTTAATTATGCAATACAACACAGCTTCGCGTGGCGGAAATGATGAAACGTATGGGCCACTGCCCTTTAAATTATCACGCGACCGAGTGACGGAAGAAGATGCAGCTGTTACTTTTTTAGCACCAGAACACCCTATTATGAACCATCCCAACAAACTAACACAAGCTGATTTTAACGATTGGGTGCAGGAACGCGGACTGTATTTTGCCCAAGATTGGGACAAGGCCTACACGCCACTTTTTGCCTGGCACGATTCGGGCGAAGATGACGTAAAAGGTGGCTTAATTGTAGCCAACTACGGTAAAGGACAATTTATATACACCGGTATTTCATTTTTCAGAGAGCTGCCAAATGGCGTAGAGGGTGCTTACCGTTTATTTGCTAATTTATTAAGCTACCAACCGTGAGAAAGAAAGAAGAAATAGTGGACCAACAGCCCGTGGAGAAGGTTGAAGATGAAGGTACCCGTTGGAAAACATGGTATGCCGTATTGATTATTTTTTTAGTCGTACAAATTGTGATTTACCTGCTTATTACTAATTATTACAAAGCATGAGTTGGATTGATTGGGTAATATTGTTTACTACGCTATTAATTATTGTCTTATATGGTGCATGGAAAACCCGTAAAAACAATAACCTTGAGGGGTATTTAAAAGGTAATAATACGGAAAGCTGGATGACCATTGGACTTTCCATTATGGCCACACAAGCAAGTGCGATCACGTTTTTATCCACCCCAGGGCAAGCCTACGAAAGCGGAATGGGCTTTATACAGTTTTATTTTGGTTTGCCCATAGCCATGATTTTGATTTCGGCATTTTTCTTACCCATTTATTACCGCTTAAAGGTATATACAGCTTATGAATACTTAGAAAACCGTTTTGACGTTCGTGTACGTGCATTTACCGCCTTTTTGTTTTTAGTTTCACGGGGCTTAGCCGCGGGAATTACCATTTATGCCCCCGCTATTATATTGTCAACCTTACTGGACTGGAACTTGCAGCTTACGTGTTTATTAATAGGCGGATTAGTTATTATTTACACCGTATCAGGCGGTAGCCGAGCTGTTTCATTGACTCAAAAATGGCAAATGGCGGTAATAATGGGCGGCATGTTTGTTGCTTTTTATTATGTGCTAGAGAGTTTTCCAACTGGTGTAGGTTTTGCTGATGGGTTAGATTTGGCGGGACGTTTGGGTAAAATGGAGATTATTGATTTATCAGTAGACCCCAGTAACCGCTACACCCTAACCTCTGGTTTAATTGGTGGTTTATTTTTATTCCTCTCCTATTTTGGGACAGATCAATCGCAAGTGCAGCGTTATTTAGGTGGTAAAACATTAAAAGCTTCGCGAATAGGGCTAATGTTTAACGGTATAATGAAAATACCTATGCAATTTTTTATTTTGCTGATTGGCGTAATGGTTTTTATATCGTTTCAATTCAACAGACCGCCCATTATTTTTAATGATTCTATTACAACCGTAAACACTGCAGAAGAACCGCGCTTGCTAGAAATAAAAGAAGCGTATGAACTTACCTTTGCCGAAAAAGAAAAAGCACTGCAAAGTTGGTCAACTGGAGAAGATGTGGATTTTGAATACATCAATGGTTTACAACAGCAGCAAAATAACTTTCGGAAAGAATACAAAAAAGAGTTGACCAAGCTAGATGATAAGTATGTAGAAAAAGACAGCGACTACATTTTTTTAACCTTTGTGCTTAACTTTTTACCCCACGGCTTAATTGGGCTACTGCTTGCGGTTATCTTCTCGGCAGCCATGTCATCTACCGCAGGCGAACTAAATGCACTAGCATCTACCACTACAATTGATTACTACAAAAAGTTTTTTGCAAAAGATGAAGATGAGAAAAAAGATTTAAAAATAAGCAAACTACTGACCGTTGGATGGGGTGTTTTAGCCATTATAATTGCGCTTACGGCTGGGCTGTTTGAGAATTTGATTCAGCTGGTTAATATTTTAGGATCGCTCTTTTACGGTACGATACTTGGGGTGTTTTTAGTGGCATTTATCTTTAAAAAGGTCGGCGGACAAGCCGTTTTAATTGGCGGGCTAATTGGGCAGGCAGTGGTGTTAACGTTGCACCTGTTCACGGTTTACGAAATTATTGAATTAAGTTATTTATTTTACAATATTATTGCAAGCGCAGTGGTGATAGGCGCTTCATTAATTATACAACAATTATCACCTAAAAATTAAAAAAACAACTAAAATGAAAAAGATTCTATTTTTATTGACAGCCGGTTTACTAACCGGTTCTGTTATGGCACAAACGTTACCTCAACCAAGCCCCGCGGCAAGTGTTGGACAAACGGTAGGTTTAACCGAAGTTAACATTAAGTATTCACGTCCGGCGGCTAAGGGTCGTACTATTTTTGGCGATTTAGTACCTTATGGTGAAGTGTGGCGAACTGGCGCAAATGCACCAACTATGTTTACAACATCTACAGACATTATGTTTACTGGAAAAAAATTACCTGCCGGAACGTATGCTTTATTTACAAAACCAGAAGAAAACAGAACGTGGACAGTGGTTTTTAATACAGATACAGAACAATGGGGTGCAGGCAATTATAGCTCCGCGAAAGATGTTGTTACTTTAACTACAAAAGCAAAACAGGCGGCTTTTACAGAATCTTTTACGATTTGGGTTAGTGATGTAACCAATAATTCTGCTGTATTAAACTTAGCGTGGGAAACAGTTCAAATAAGTTTACCTTTTACGGTAGATACAAAGTCTGTTGCGCAAAAAAACATTGATGAAGCCATTAAAAAAGGTGAAGAATTAGAAAATGTTTACCTAACGGCAGCAAGTTATTATTCAAAAACGCTGAATGATAACGAATTGGCTTTAAACTATGTTGAAAAAGGATTAAAGGTGAAAGAAACATACCGTCTTTACTTTCTTAAAGCACAAATTATGGAGCAAAAAGGACAGAAAAAAGATGCCATTATGTTAGCTGAAAAAGCCCATAAAATGGCACTTGCAGCAGAAGAACAAGGGTGGGCTGATTACATTAAAGGCAATATGGAAAAGTGGCAAAAATAAAATTTGTTTAACTGATTATAAAAGGCTACCTTTTAGTTTGGGTAGCCTTTTTTGTGCAATGTACTTTGTTATAAGTTTTCAACGAAAATGCCTACCCACTCAACCAATTACACAATTCTTACGTCATTAATCTATATATTTGACTATAACCGAAATTTATGAGTTCCAATTCCATTACAATCGAAGAATTACTAAATGCACTAAAAAGCAGACTAGAGCATGCTATTCGTTTGTATGTTGACCTTCGCCAAACCTTTTTAACCGATCGGACGAAGATCAACTCTTACTCTACAGTAATTGAATCCATTCAAAACAGGACTGCGCTTATTCGTAAAATGATTTCAGATCGCACAGCCCTGGTTGAGTCTGCCCAACGCATTCGCGCATTACTCACCCGCGAATTAAATGCTGTTAACTTAGTTGAGCATTTATTGGTTAAACAGATTTCGCAAAACGCTTAGTAAAAAAACGGTTAATAACTTGCCTCATTTACCCGCGCTAATTGCAGAACGTCCATATTGTAGGTGTCTTGCAATTGTACATACGCATTCTTTTTGGTTGATACGGCACCTAATCTCCGCTTTTCGGTAGAGGCTGTTATTCCAAAATACACTTTGTCTACATTTAGTTCACTTGCCCGTTTTACAACTTGATATACGCTTTGTTTATAGTTTTTGTGACTATACAAATACGTGTAATCTAACCCCACAAAAAGCGGAATGTAATTGTTAGCTGTTTTATAGCAAAACACAACAGAAACAGCTTTGACTTCTGCTCTCGGCTGGTATTCTTCCGGTTTTAGTGATAGAACAATCATCTCCCAATTTTCGTCTTCGTTCATGTTTTGAAAAACCTTGAAAGGTAAGTCAAATGTATTAAGCAATAGGCTTTTCTTTTTTACGCTTAGGTATAGCTCGTAATAATAACGCAAGGTATCTTCTGTTACATTTTGTTCAATTTTCACCGTGTATTTTTCTTCAAACGGCAGTACGCTTTTGCGTAGTTGCTGGCGTTTTTTTGTTGGAATGCTTTTTAAGAAATGATCTGTCCCCTCCCATTTATTTATAACCAATTCATTGGAAAAGTCTGGCAATTCTGCTTTTACAAACCCGTTTGCAATAAATAAATCGGCCAAATCTGCATCAGATGCATCAAAATCACGCAGGTGAACGGCATTTACACCTGTCTCTAATTGCAATGTGTTTACATCATTCATCATCAACATTAATGCTTCTTGCCAATAAGGGCTTTTTCTATCAACATACAAGTGGTTTCCTTCTGTCATTAACGACCCCATCATCAATGATTCGGTGCATAAATAGTAAGGGTCTGACTGTCTTGTAATTTCTATTTCTTTAGAAACCTCGGTTGGTTTAAACATATCGTCTTTACACCATGCTTTGGTAAAGAAAGTAGCCAAAATGCATTCTCCCTCTGTGTTTCTCACCAAGTAATAGAAAAACTCCCAATTATTTTCTTTGGCATCATTTGCTGTAAACGTTCGCTCTAAAAATGCCATGCCGTTCCAGTCAAACGTTCCGTTATCTCCTAATAATTTATTCCACTCATTTTGGTCAATGGCAGAAATACTCGTGTACTTTTCTAACTTCAATCCTTCTTCTGCAAACGGCATTGGCACAACAGGTGTTATCTCTGGCAATTCCAGTTTAAATGATTTGAAAATGGTTGATTGATTTATCCCTTCTTCATTTATCGCTTGCGGATAATGATACTGCATGGCTTGTAACATTTGGTCAATTTCTTGTTCGGTATTATTTACCCCTACACAAAAGCGCAGCCCTGCTTTACGCATTGAAACTGCCGGAAACAAGGTAGGTGTTAAGTAATAGCCCTCATTCATCATCCGTTTAGATAAGTTGTAACTTACTTTTGGAAAACTGGTTGGCAAATAAAAGATGGGTGATAAATTGTTTGAAATTTCAGGCAAACCTAACGCTTCTAATCGGTCAGAACAAAAGCCTATTCGTTGCGCCAAACGGTTTTGCAGCTTATATAAATCATCCGTTAAATGAAATTTTGCTGAGGCCACGTCTACCCCCAACATGGGTGGTTGAATTGGTGTTGAAAAAATGAGTGTTCCTCCACATGTTCTAATTTTTCGTTTCCATTCGGGGTGTTTAACCACAATAACACCGCCGGCGCCCGCATACGCTTTGTTTAATGAGCTTACCAAAATCATTTGGTCGTGTAATTTTATTTGGCTCAATGCATATCCGCGTCCATTTATACCGGCCCAACTCATACCATGTGCGTCATCCACATAAATGTAAAATTGTTGGTATTGATTCATTAACGCTTCTAATTCTGCCATTGGTGCATAATCACCATACATGGAGTAAACGCTGTCACACATGTACCATACATTGTCATGTTTTTTGCGCAGCTCTAAAAATTTCTCTTCAATTTGGTCTACTCTATTGTGCCGCACTAATTCTACTTTTACACCTCTGTCGCGAAGTGATTTTATGCTGTAATGCATGCTGGCGTGGGCTTGTTGATCGATTAAAATGGCGTCCTTATCGCCAATCATAACGGGTAAAACAGCTTGGTGTGCTAGTGTTGTAGAGGGGGCTACAACAATTTCGGCATCATATACAAGGCTTAGTAATGTTTCAAGTTCGTCGTAAAGGTCTATTGAGATAAATGCGCGTGAAAAACCGAATTGTGTTCCGTATTTTTCTACCGCATCTATACAAGCTTGTTTAAATTCTGCTTTTTGATCAAGTCCAAGGTAACTGTATGACGAAAAATTTAACACTTCCTTTTCGTTAAACACTGACATTTTTCCGTCGTGTTTTACGTTTTTAGTCGTAAGGTGTAGTACGCCATTTTCAATACCGTGTGTGATGTTCTCATCAATCGTTTTGACTATGGAGTTCAGGTTTAAGTCACTTTTTTTAATCATTTTTTTTGGTTTAAAAGGTTGATAATTTGGTTAATTTTAACGTAAACTTTGTTTATTTAAGAGGTTTCAAGCCAAAATCTTTGTAAAAGTAATTGTGTAATATACAACATTACCTAAGGAATAAATCTTATTTTTATGAATCAATGGAATAATGAATGGTAGTAGACAAAGCCCCTTTTGTAACGGATTATGTAACTATGTGGATTAAAAACGGTATTATTCACACCGTATATCCACCTAATTCTGTTATTACTTTAGAAATTGCTAAAAAAATAGTGGAGGATCGTATTGTTTACACTGAAGGTGTTGAATACCCGGGATTTGCAGATATTCGAAATTTAAAAAAAGCAGATTATGCTGCTATGAAATTTTGGGCTTCTAAAGAGTCTTACCGTTGTTTGACTCGTCTTGCTATTTTTTCTGATAAAAAGTTGAGTAAAATTTTCTTTAATTTTTGGTCAAAGGTTGATCGGCCGTTTAGACCCACTAAATATTTTACAAATAAAGGTGCTGCTTATCTTTATTTAAAACCAATTCACGTTAATTAATCTTATTATTAACCTGAGGTTATTACGCTTTTAGTATTTGGTTTACGGAGTTTAAAATCATAGTTTCAATTAAACTAAGGTTTGACGAATCCATGTACGTTTGTCTGATTTCTTTTAGCACTTCTTCTTGCTCTTTACTTCTGGCTGAACTACGACCAATGTTGGCGACCAGCACATTTAATGCTTCAACAACTTCATCCTCTGAGTTATCTCCTTCTGCCGAATAAAAACCAGTGCTTACGGGTTTTACTTTATAATGATACCCTGCTTCATTACCGGCATCATCTTTAAAAATGGAAGCGGTTACCTTTAAAACCACTTTTGCATTTGTATTTGGAAAATAACCTTGTTGAATATTATGAACAACGCGGTCACGTTCAAAATCTAACCCGTAATTGCCAACAATTAATGCAGAATCAAAAAATGTTTTGATATTTCCTCCAACGACGTTGCTGGGGTGTATTTGAAATTTTTCTTCTAATACTTTATTTACTCTTAACACTTCACCGTCCATATCTGTAATGAGGTGTAAATCTGGTAACGCATCAAAAACTTGTGCAACATTCATTAACTCGCTAAATGCACGCTCTAAACGGTCGCACATTAAGTTTATACTAAGTGCTATATAATCTAAATGGTTAAATTCATCTCCAACCTTGGCTATTCTTGAAAAATCCAAATCTGCAATGGATGACATAATATCCACCAATTCTTCTAACCGGTCATTTGAATCAATCGAGTTTTCTTTGTGATTAAAGATATTTTCATCTAAAATTTGGAACTGACGGTGTACCCGGTCATAATCTTCTTTAGAAATATATGTTAGCGTTTTATCTGATTTTACTTTGGTGTTTAATTCGCTAATAATTTCTTCAATCTGCTCAATTTTGTCGCCAAAATCGGAATGGGGTGTCTGAGATAGTTTCATGTCGTGCTTTTTTTCCAGTTAGGGTTATATGCCAATGTTATAGTAAAAGTAAAAATAAAATTTTTATACGCACAAATACCGAAGTTTAACCGCTAAGTACCTCGTTGTTTATAAGGGTGTATAAATACTTAGTTTTATCATCACTGTAAATAAGATAAAGCAAAAATCTAGCCGTTTTTTGCGTTTGATCTTTATTTATTCCGTAATCTACTAAAAATTTTTAAATGTCATAATAATGTCATGCATGTTAATTTTGAACAATTAATTCAATTCTTGACCGTGCAGCATGTTTCATGAGTATATGACTAACGTGCGTTTTAACCGTATTTACTGAAACCTGCAACTCATTTGCTATTTCGTTATTGGTTTTACCGCATTTAATTAAATCAACTACTTCTTTCTCTCGCTTTGTTAGTTTAGCTTGGTTTTTCATGCTTTTTTATTTTTTCTAAAGTCTTGTTTTTGCTGTTGTTCTTTGTCATCCTTATGGATGATTTTTAACCTCAGAATTGCATAAAATTGCGCATTACTCAACATTCATTGGGCTGAACTGTTATGTTAATAACTACACAAATATATTATGTCATTAAAAGTTACTTTTTTCAGTTGTATTGCGTTATTATTTACCCCATTCGCCTTTGGCCAACAACAACGGCTAGAAGCTGCCAAACAAGCTGTAGACACTTTATTTTTTGTAAACCAACGTGCAGCGCTGCGTATTTCAGAAGAACACATTCCGCTTAGCAAAGCGGTAAATGATACGTTTTACATTACCTATTTTTTGGATCAAGCCGGGGAATTAAACCGCATAGTTGGCAACCTTTACCAAGCAGAGAAACAATTAACCGCTTGCCTGGCTCATAAAAAAAACTGGCCAGATTTCAAAGATTTATCTCTAACGCATAATAATTTGGGCAAAACCTACAAACAGCTCGGGAATTATGATTTGGCTTTTGAAAATTTAATAAAAGCCTTACAGCTTATGGAAGAAACCGATAACCTAGTTGGACAAGGTTATTATTTGAACAACATTGGTACGGTGTATGACGACCAGCGCAACTATACCAAAGCCATTGAGTACTACGAAAAGTCTTTTGCCATTAAAGCCGAGACAAAAGACAGTGCCGGAATGGCATCTACGTCATACAATGTGGGTATCTCTTACTTTAACCTAAAAAGATACGATAATGCCCTTAATTACTTTTACCAGTCTTACAATTCAGCCTCTTACCAAAAACTACCCGCAAAAAAAATATTAGCTGTAAACAGCATTGTTAAAACCCTGCTTATACAAGGCAATACACCACGCGCTAAGGAACTAATGCTAACAACCTTGCCCTATACCAATAACTTAAACGAAGCTACGACTGCCGCCAATTTTTACGCGAATTTAGCCCAAATTTATGTGGTGGAACAAAAAACCGATTCTGCCCTTATTTACCTCAACAAAGCATACGGTGTAGTAGAAAATTCGGGCGCGGCTAAAATAATTCAAGAAACGCTTTTAGCAAAATCAGTTTACTACGAACAGCAACAGCAAACAGACTCTGCTTACTACTATCTAAAAACGGCGAATTTGTATAATGACTCGTTAGTATCTGTCGCAAACATACTTGCTGTGGCTGAAATGGAAAGTAAATACAATACTGAACGCAATATACGATTACGACAAGCGGCAGAACTGAACGCACTGCAGACGCAAGAGGAATTGCGTACGACTCAACTTCAAATACTTTACCTTATTATTGCTTTTTTATTTGTTTTTGGCGTTGCCGTATTTATTTTGATAAAATATCAATCGAACAAGCGGAATAACCATTTATTATCTGGACAGAATGCATTAATTGCAAGCCAGAACAAAAAGTTGAACATAATAAATAACCGTGCAGCACAAGAGTTAGAAAAAATGCAAATTACGGTTCAAGAACAAAATGAACTGCTTGACAACGTATTTAGTAAAAACTCATCAGAAAACTTACCGTCAGAATTGCTAAACTTGTCAAAAAGAGAGAAGGAAGTACTGGCCAACCTGGCGCTAGGTTTATCAAATGACCAATTGGCGGCTAAACTTTATGTATCAAAATCTACCGTAAAAACGCATTTACAGCGCATATTTAGTAAACTACTGGTTAATAACCGCGCAGAGGCTGTGGCGATAGCTCACAAATATGGTATTATTGGTGAAGTTTAATTCACACAACTAATTGTATTAACCATTTACCCGTTGTCGTTGTATTACTCTGCGTGTAATTAAGCGCATACGCTTGTTACTGAGCCTCACTAAACCTAATGACTTTTCTTTCATCATTACCCAAACCAAAAACGGAACTAAACCGTGTGGAATGCGGTAAACAGTTTCAAATAACTGTTTGACAAAAATACCGAAAGTAACATCAACACCAACAATGGAGTAAACACGGGCAATAGCCGTTAAAAACCCCCAGCAAATTAAGTACCATATTGCATATTTACGCAGCACCGGTATAAAAACAAAAACAGCACAAACAATGTCTAACACGCCGGCTGTAAATAAAAAATGAACGGCTTCTGTCTCGGTTAATTTTAAAATTTGTGTGGTCATAACTAAAAAGTTAGCAGGTACAAGATGGTAACCTATTGCATAAATGGCATGTCCGATAAATGTTGCAGCAATCAGTATGCACAACAATCTAAATAAACGCCTGGCATTTAAATCATTCCGAACGGCGTGTATAAAAACAATTGGAAGCCCTATTTGCAATGCACACTCTACCAATTGCTCTGGCAAAAACGCAACTTTGGCAAAACTAGCATAGCTATTAATGGCAATAATAAAACTACCAATATAAAAAATAGGTAAGCCATATTGTTTTATAAATGCATTGTTAGGCTGCATTAAAAAAAGTGAGCTTAACAGCAATACTACACCAAAGAATATTTGTATCTCCGTGCCATTTATAAAAAGAATGTCATACGGTTGTGTGCCCATTAAATGCAGCAAGCCTTTACCCAAAAACAGTACTAAAACTGAAATTCGTAAAAAATCTATATACTTTCGGTGAATCGGTTTTTCAATGTGCATTTTCTCCAATTTTTACGGGTTGTATTTCAAAATTTATTTGTTGTTCTTGCTTTAGGGGGATCATTCTAATGTGGTGGGCTGTTCCGGCAAAGTTGGCGCGTTTTATTATAAACGTATTATTCACCCTACATAAAGCAGTTTCATCTTTATTTGAGTTAAAAGGTTTTCCCATGTTTCTGGCCGTTCGCGGATAAATTACTCCGTTCATTCGCATCAAGTCTGTGGTTTGGTAAAGGTCAAACCCACCAAATGTGGCGTGCCCGTTTGAAGCGAAATAAAATGTTTCACCATAAAAAGCTGGATTTACTTCGTCATATTTAGTATTAATAGTTGTTAGCGGCTCAACACGTTCTACGGTATTGTTATCTAAATTTATTTTGGCTACAAATAAATCTTTGTTGCCACCACGGTTAGACGAAAAATAAAGTAGTTCTTCTTCTTCTAAAAAAAATGGGTATCCGTTAAATGTTCCTTGATTTATTTTAGCGGGCAACTCCACGGCATCTTTCCATTTTTTACCATTTTTTGCGGTATACCATATCGTTGTTTTGTCACCATTTGTGCGCTGAAAAAAAGCATACTTACCACTTGCTGTTATTTGCACTTCATTATAATTTTCTGCCGTAAACAAAAACTTTTTGGTTTTTTCTTTTCGTTTTTTCTGAATAATTGATCGGACTTTGTTGTTGTTCACTACAATTGTTTGCGTTGCGGTAGTCGTCACAAAATCTGTCGCCTTTAGGGTGTCTTTAACTGTTGCGCGAGGTTGCCAAAAGTTATAATCTGTTGTTAAAGCAATGGAACGGTTATAAAGTTCCAAATCATCCACCGTAAACGGATAGTTTTCTTCATATTTTCCGGTTGCAACATTACCGTATAGTTTTTTAAAATGTTTCATGTTATGTTTTACCAAATCATATTGCCCCATTTTTAAGCCCGTTTCAAAAAAGTAAAAGTAATAATGTGGTAATTGCTCTACAGCAAAATCAATTCCGCTATTAAAATAAAGCATGGCAGAATCAAGTTTACCTTGTTCATACATAATTTGCGCTAAGAACAATTGTGCCTCTGTTAAAGCAAAACTGGTGTTAATGGATTCGTAAAGCGAGTTTTTAGCCGCGTTTACATGTCCTTTTTTATACAGCTCGCAGGCTTCATTATAAAACGGAAGCGCGGCATATTGGTCTGCACTATTTAGCCCTTTTGGATGGTCTGGCTTGTTGTGCATTTCTTGTCCAAATAGTTGAATTGTTGTAAATAATCCAATGAGTAATAAATGTATTTTCACGTGTTAAATGTTGTTTAGTGCACAAAGTTGCACAATGGAATTTGATTCCTTAACACCTGTAAAATAGCTTAACTAAAAGGTAACCGTTCAGTAATTCAAGCCTAAGATAGGCTTAACCTAAAGCTGGCTAAAACTCGCCTATTTTTGTAAAAAATTTATATCAACTTATTATGAGACAAAGCCTACTAACACTAATTTTAACACTCAGCTTTTTAACGGGTTATGCAACGACAGACCGTTATAGACTGATGTTTAACGAAGATCCTTCATCCATTATAACTATAGGATGGGAACAAGTTTCCGGAACTGCACCTGTTGTTTATTATGGAACGACAGATTTTGGAACAGATTTCGCGAGTTATCCTTCTAATTTAGCCCCATATCGGTCAACCACCTACATGGGGATGGAAAACCAATTTGCCAAAATTACAGGGCTAACACCAAATACGATTTACTATTTTGTGATTCAAGATTCTGAAGGTACGAGTGATCGTTTTTGGTTTAAGACCTGCCCGGATGTGAATACAGAAAAACTTTCATTTATTTCGGGCGGAGATTCGCGTTCGGGAACAACGCAACGTCAAAACTCTAATAAAACCGTGGCTAAGATACGACCGCACGCCGTTTTATTTGGTGGAGACTTAGTAAACACGCCCAGTAACTCATCTACACAGCAATGGTTAGACGATTGGCAATTAACAATTACATCAGACGGACAAATGATTCCGTTAGTACATTCATTTGGAAACCACGAAGCCTATGGAACAGGTGGGCCGGAATACATTAGTGAGCTATTTGACTGTCCTTTTGATGTGTATTACAATGTTACTTTTGGAGGCGATTTATTTTCTGTTTATACCCTAAATGGAGAACTTTTACCGGGACACACCATTCCTAATGCATCTAAACGAGCCGATCAAACAGCTTGGTTAGAAACGGAATTATTGGCTGATGCTGCCATTTGGAAATCGGCACAATACCACCGACCAATTGTACCACACCACTCGAGTAAAGGAGAAGGACAAGATGAGTTTAACGACTGGGCACAATTGTTTTATGACAACGGCGTGCGATTAGTGATGGAAAGTGATGCTCACGTAACAAAAATGACCAATGAGGTGCGTCCATTATCACCCACTGCAACAGGAAGCTCAAGTTTTTGGTTTACAGAAGATGGAATCGAAGAAAACAAAGGAATTACCTTTATTGGCGAAGGCGCATGGGGTACTATTCGCACACCAGATGACAGCCACCCAATGACCATTGCAACAGCTTCTATGTACCAGTTTAACTGGGTAACTGTGGATGCTTGTAAAATTGAAGTACGTACAATTGATACCCAAAACCCAGAAGCGTTACCAGAACACACAGAGGAAGATCGTTTTAGCGTTTCTGCGGCGTTAGACGGACAAATTTGGAAACCAGCACCATTACCAACCGGGGTTTATTCAATTATTAACTGCGATTTACCTGGTGTTGGCTTTACATTAAGTGATGACTCTGTTTTTGTATCAGAAGATATAATATTTACAGATACCACCACAAATGATCCTACAGAATGGGCATGGGATTTTGCAGACGGAACAACAGCAACTATCCAAAACCCGACACACGCTTATACTACACCCGGAACATTTATGGTACAATTAACAGCTACGAATGCAGAAGGTAGTGCAACAGGATTTGGAACCGTAACTGTTTTTGACACTGTTGTACCAGTGGCTAATTTTGAAGCAAATGACGTAAGTGTAGCTATTGATGATGAAATCCTATTTACAGATTTATCAACCAATTTACCAACAGAATGGTTATGGAACTTTGGAGACGGTATGACGTCTACCGATCAAAACCCGGCACATGCTTATTCTACTCCAGGATACTACAATGTAACGTTAACTGCAACTAATATTTACGGTACGCACGATACATTGAAAACCACTTACATTGAAGTATTAAGCAATGATGAAGTATCTGTAATTATTAGCGAGGGAAGTGATGATGTAGAGGAGTTTAACTCAGACGGAAGCATGTATTTAACATCATCTGACTTGGAGTTATGCTATGACGGTGGTTTTGGAGAAAACCAACATGTAGGTTTACGTTTCCAACATGTAGACGTACCCAATGGAGCCGTAATTACTGGTGCTTACCTTAAATTTAGAGCAGATGAATCTGACGACGGAGATGTAGATTTAACAATAGCCGGTGAGGCAAGTGATAACTCTACACCATTTGATGCAGCTGTAAATTACAACCTTTCTGACAGAACGCCGACGGCGGAAAGCGTAGTTTGGTCACATACGGATGCTACCGCATGGAGTGGTGGCTCAACGTTACCTTCGTCTCCCGAAATTACTGCAATTGTACAAGAAATTGTGAACCGTCCGGGATGGACAACCGGAGGTGCAATGACGTTTATTATAACAAATGACGGAACAGATACAGACCCACGTGTAGCCGATTCTTATGAAGGCGGATATCCTGCCGAACTAGTATTTAACTGGGATATTCCATACGAAGATGTACCAGAAGCTAGCTTCTCTGTAGATAATACAACACCGTCTATCTTTGAGACCATTACGTTTGACGATATGTCTTACGGTGGAATGTTAACATGGGCGTGGGATTTTGGTGACGGTTCAACGGCTATCGATCAAAACCCGACACATGCCTACGATTCTGTGGGAGTTTACACAGTAACATTAACTGTAACAAACGGGTTAGGTACGGATGATACAGTTCAAGTAGGCTATATCAATGTATTAAACGAAGCCACTACAGATGTAACCATAATTGATGGAAATGATGATGCGGAAGAGCGCACAACAGATGGTTCTATTGATTTAACATCTTCCGACTTAGAAATGTGTTATGATGGTGGTTTTACAACAAATATTCTTGTTGGATTACGTTTTCAAAACATAGAAGTACCGCAAGGCGCATTAGTAACATCAGCTTATATTGAATTTAGAGCGGATGAGTCTGACGATTCGGAAACAACGTTAACCATAACAGGCGAAAATGAAGACAATTCTGCACCTTGGGATGCCGGAGTACTCAACGATATTTCATTACGTACACCAACTACTGCCAGTGTAATATGGGAACACAACGAAGAAACAGCTTGGGTGGGTGGATCTACAATGGCACAAACACCAGATCTAACATCTATTATTCAAGAAATAGTAGACCGACCAGGGTGGGAAGTTGGAAACGCAATGTCATTTATTATTAATGATGATGGAATTGAAGAGGATGAGCGGGTTGCAGATTCGTATGATGGAGGTTTTGCACCACGCTTAGTATTTGAGTGGGAATTAATTGAACCCATTGCCAACTTTGATGCATCAACTACAGAAATTTGCATTGATGAAGCAATTACGTTTACAAGTACATCAGAAAATGAACCGACGGCATGGTCGTGGAATTTTGGAGACGGAACAACATCTACAGAAGAAAACCCAACGCACGTTTACACAGAAGCAGGAACGTACAACGTAACTTTAGCTGTCGCTAGTTTTAGAGGTAACGACACCATGATGGTGGAAAACTTAATTACGGTAAATGCACACCCTACACTTGAAACATCAGTGGATGAGACCATTTGTGAAGGTGAAACGGCAGCCATTACTGTTGACGGTGCAGACGACTACGCCTGGACAGGTGGATTAGACGGTGAAGCAACGCATGACGTAGCACCAACTGAAACAACAACCTACACTGTAACGGGAACAACTGCGGGCTGTGCCACTGAGGAGTCAATTACCATTACGGTGAATGCCCTACCGGAACTCATTGTTTCTGAGGATGCTACCATTTGTGAAGGTGAAACGGCAACCATTACTGTTGACGGTGCAGACGACTACAACTGGACAGGTGGATTAGATGGTGAAGCAACGCATGACGTAGCACCAACTGAAACAACAACCTACACTGTAACGGGAACAACTGCGGCCTGTGCCACTGAGGAGTCAATTATCATTACGGTGAATGCCCTACCGGAACTCATTGTTTCTGAAGATGAGACCATTTGTGAAGGTGAAACGGCAACCATTACTGTTGACGGTGCAGACGACTACAACTGGACAGGTGGATTAGACGGTGAAGCAACGCATGACGTAGCACCAACTGAAACAACAACCTACACTGTAACGGGCACAACTGCGGGTTGTGCCACTGAGGAGTCAATTACCATTACGGTGAACGAATTACCAATGGTAACTATGGATGCATTTGCGGATGATGAAGTTTGTTTAGGTGTTGAACCTATTGAATTACCAACTGCTACACCCGCTGGTGGAGCATTTGACGGTACAGGAGTAACAGGAGCTACTTTTGACGCAACCGTCGCCGGACTTGGCGCGCATGTTATTACCTACAGTTTTACAAATGACAACGACTGTTCAAATGAAACCACACAAACCATTAATGTGATTGATTGTTTGGGAATAGAAGCGGCGGGTGTTACAATCTTCAACATCTACCCTAACCCGGCAGCAGACTTCATTGTGATTGAGCGGGATAACCCATCTGATTATTCTTTAATTAGAATTTACAGCATGGATGGTAAAATGGTATACAACGAAACAATTACAAATAACCCGGTTACCATTAATGTAAATGAATGGACAAACGGAACATACATTGTTGAGTTAACAAACCAAAAAAATCAAAAAATCAAAAAACAAATTGTTGTTCAATAAGCAGTAATTACAATTAAAGTTGGAACCGTCAGCCATTAGCTGGCGGTTTTTTTTGTTAAAAAATTTAACCTCATATATTGATCAATTGACCTTGGTTATTCGCATAAGCGGCATTAAATCTCAAATTTGGTTACAGCCATTTATAATTCAACGTAAGGTATCAGCCCCGGGATTTCTTTAGTTTTTCTTTTTCTCCTTCAGTTAGGTTGGGATGACTAATTTTTATCGTTTCAATTTTTTCTATACCGCTTGGAATACCTTTTAAATTTTCTTTCCAAGAATGAAACTCTGCAAATTTCAAACACCTCATTTCTTTCAGGTCTAACTGGGTTAAATCAATTTCTCCAAACATGTATGCGCCTAAAGTAAGCGAATATAAACAGTCCAATTTGTATAGGTCTGTCGGGAATTTTTCAAAACCAGAAAACCCCATGTGAATCACTTTTAAATTTGGAGTTTTTTGAAAGCTTTCTAATCCAACAAATTTTGTTTTTTGTCCAATTAAAATTTCTAATTGACTTAACCAGTTTTCATTCGTATTTAGGTTGATTACGGAGCTGAAAAAATGTACAGAACGCAACTTTGGAAAGATATCTAATCCATAAATTCCATTGTAGTTTTCAATCGATAGCCGTTCTACATTTGCAAAAATTTTATACCGATTAGGAATGGTATCGTATCCTGAAAAACGAATAGACTTCACATCATTCATCAATGAATCTTTCGACCACATATCGAACTGTTCCTCATTCTTAGCTTTTGCATATTTAGAATTCTCAAATACTAAATCCGTTGAGTAACTTTTACTGTATTCTACTGGCTCACAATTACAGTTTTTAATCGTTGAGGTCAAATTTTTCGTTGTTATTTCGTTTTCAACATTATCCGCTTTGCTAAGCCAGTTAATCGCTAAATTGGATTTTATTTTTTCATTTTGAGACTTGCAGCCTATAATCGATAAAAAAAGTATGAGTAACGGTATGTATTTCATTTTGCTTAGGTTTATCAGAATCGTGATAATTGAAAGAGCTTTTTTTATTATTTTAAATTAGGTTTAGTTTGAATTGCAACTAATGGTTATACAAGCCAGGCATTTTACAATGAACTGCTCTATTACTCTTTTACAATTTGCACTAGTTTCTAACACCACAAATTAAATGAACGGATTTAGTACCTCAACTACTCTCTTTTTCATCATCTTATTTTACCCTATCCAGCTAAAACTATTGAGTCATTGTATAAGCTTATGGCTTTTATATTTCCATATCATTATCCAATAATTCATCTGAAACTTCGGATTTTGGTTTAGGTAGTTTTTTAGCTGCTGTGAGTCCGGTTACCAATACTGCAATAACAATTCCTTTTAAAACGATTGCTCCAACAATTGACGAGAAGTCAATGGCTGCCAAAATAAAAATTATTCCACCATAAATTGTAAGTGCAATTGTAAACGCTATTACGGGTTCTTTTTTTGCATAAAAGAAAAGCCCCAAAAAAGTAGCTCCAATTCCAATTTCAACTAAAATAGTAGTGGTCATCCACGGTGCTCGAGAGAAAAAGTATGCAGCAATTAATGCTTGTATAATTGCTAAAAGTAGCAGTGCATTTTTTGCATATTTAACACTCACTTCGTCTTCTTTTTTCTTTGCTCGTTGGGCCATCTTTTTAGCCATTTCAAACGAACGTTTAATTTCTTCCGGAGATCTTCTGTTTGGCATGTTGTTAATTATAATTATTGTTTTAGCCCATCATTATGTGTCATAACGTACATTTAAACGGAATTTTAGTACGCTACTCTTAGCAATTTTACAGTTTCAAGTAACTGCCCATCTTTATCTGAAACAGTAAGGAAATAAATGCCTGTTGGTAAATTATGCGTGTTTATAATTACACTTGTTGCTGTTTTTGATGTTGATTGATAAACGGTTTGTCCTATTACGTTAATTACATTCAACACGACGCTATCGCCCAAAGCGGTTGGTACGTTTACTGTAAAAAAATCATTAAACGGATTGGGGTAAACCTGAATTGCTATTGATTTTTCTGTTGACAAACTTGTAAAACAATCGAGTACATCTACAACCTGGATGGCTGAATTTGAACACCCCAAACCGTCAGTATAGGAATAAGTAATTTCGTGTGTGCCTAAGCCAACTACTTCAATGAAAAAAGAACCATCTTCAACACCCGCTCCGGTAAAGTCTCCGCCAGCCGGAAGCGCCTCCAGTATAATAGGTGCGGCATCTTGACAATATGTGTCATCCAATGAAAAATTAATAATGGGTTGATAAACGTCTACTATAATTGTGTCTGTTATCAATCCACAGCCATCAACACTAAAACTATAATTCAAAACATGTTCGCCCAAGCCTGCTATTTCTGGAGAGAAAAGGTTTTCATCTATGATGCCAGTTCCTGTCAACTCTCCTCCTGCTGGCACTATTTCAAGCAGTTCATCTTCTGCTGACAAACAAAACTGATTTTCTCCGATTAACGTAGCCTCCCCGCTTGAATAAGTAACGATTAATGGTGTTCCTTTTTGGTAATTATTGCTACCATCTGTATCCCAATACACTGTGAAATTATCATTGTCCAGCCCATCTCCTACACCGTCATCTAAGGTAATGGGAACAAAATAATATGTTCCCCGACCGAATGTTGAAATAATTGCATCTGCCTCATTATTTGAAGTCATAAAATCTTCCTGCGGAATAAGATAATCTAAATAATGAGGGTCTGATTCGGGATTATACGTTGCCGGAACACTATCGTAAACAAGCCATGCCAGCTGGGCTGTATAAATGCCATCACCCAACGGAACTTCAATAATTTCATCTGGTAAAATATAATCATCATTGGAAACAACGGTCAATTCGTCATTTAAACATAAAAATAGGGTATCACCCATTGCTGGTTCACCGTTTATTGCTGTAGTATACGTTCCTGTTGATGGAATTTCCTCACACGACACTTCTCCAGTGCCTGCTATTTGTGAGAGATCGAAAGATTGGTCTATAGCTGCATAATTCGTTATCAGTATCAAGTAAAACTCGCCTACCTCAGCACCTGTTATTTCTGGTGTTTCGGATGCTGTTGGGCTGTAACTACAATCCACTATGGGACTATCCATATCTCCAAGTGTTCCGCAACTTTCAAACATAGCCTCATAATTAGGAAAAGGCCCCCACATCACAAAATCGATATCATTTTCTCCATAAAGTTCCATTTCAATATTACCGGATTCGCTTATTTGAACGTAAAACCAATTTGGGTTTGGTTGTGTGAACATGCACCCATAGTCATTACCCGCCTCTGCAAACTCGCCTGTATTAAAGAGTATACTGGAATGTCCAGTCGTTAAACAGACTTGAATGGCGTCTTCACAAAGTACTTGACTGGTTGAATTTTTAACACTAATTAAAAAAACAACGCACAGAAGGAGGTTTTTCATGGTTTACAATTGTATCTGTGCAAAATTACAACGAATTATTAAGCAATGTTTACGTAAAAACCGCAAGGACTTAAATTTAGCACCTGTATAAAACACGAAAAAGCCCAGCACTGCTGTGCTAAGCTCTCTCGAACATAAAACCGCTAAATTGCGGCAAATGTTTTTATAATTTCACGTATTATGCAGTTTGCATATCGTGTTTTCCTTCTTTAATCTCCTCGATTAATTTCGAGTTAAAGGCGTCAAGGTCTTCTGGTGATCTACTTGTCACTAATCCGTGATCAGTGACTACTTCTTGATCTGACCATTCTGCTCCGGCGTTCATCATATCCGTTTTAATGGATGGGAATGACGTAATTCTTCGTCCTTTTAATACGCCGGCTTCTGCCAACAATTGAGGTCCGTGGCAAATTGCTGCCACTGGCTTATGTTCTTCGAAAAATGACTTAATGAAGTTTGTTGCTTCATCATGTCTTCTCAACTTATCTGGGTTAATTACGCCGCCCGGTAATACCAGTGCGTTGTAATCTTTTGTTGAAATTTCGCTTAATGTTTTATCTACTTTATAAGATGGCCCCCAATTGTCACCACTCCACGACTTAATTTCGCCTGATTTTAAGGATACAATGTCTGCTTGAATTCCTTTCGCTTCCATTGCTTTTTTTGGTGATGATAATTCTGATTCTTCAAATCCGTCGGTTGCTAATATTGCAACTCTCTTCTTTTGTAAATCTGCCATAATATATATTGTAATTGTTAATTTTAGTTGATGTGAAAAACTCTTTTTCACTTTCACCTTTTATAGTACATGAACTGTTCCAAGCCCCTTTAATTTTGGGTGTTTTAACTAAACCACTGTAGTACAATAAGTTGAAAAAACTGTAATGTTAGGTCTTAAAAATCAACGTGTTAAAATTTACACAGTTTGTGCATTTCAATTCACGGTGCGTATTTCTCGTAGTTTTTGAATGGTATTAATGGAGAGCAATTATCGCATAAAAAAACCCTTTCACCATTATGGCAAAAGGGTTTCTGATTATTATAATGAGTTCTTAATTACTTTACAGTACAAGAATATCCGTCAGCTTCTAAATTTTCTGCTCTATCATCCGCTTCTGTTGGTCCGTCACAAACTGTAACTACATCTTCTCCTGTAAGCGTATCGTTTGTACATTCATAACACTTTTGGCATGATACTGTTGTTCCTGCCATTAATAATACTCCTGCTACGATCGTTAGTGCTCTTTTCATAATTGTTATTTTAATTAATTTTTTTCGTTCGATTAACATAGTTCAACAAGTATTCCAAAGGCAATAAATCTCACAAAAAGCTAAAAAACAGTAGCTTAACGCGTATCAACTATGTTTTAGCTTTTAATAAAGTGTAGGAATTAATACACATGTTGCCGCTAATAATGGGCAGTTTATAAATCGTAAATTACAGGAATACGCCATGCAATGCTCATCATAGTGGTGCTGGCAAAAGGTGCGCCATAATAACGGTAGTTGGTCACCTTAAAACTGGCTGCACCTACTTGTACACTAAAGTAGAACCCACCAAGAAGTCCTACACCTGTTTTGGCTGGATTTAAATATTTTTCTTTTAGGTTAAACTCATTGTCTGTTTGGGCTAGCGTCTCAAACTCCACAGCTGTTGAAGAATTGTTATATTGTTGACCAAAAGCCCCGTGTGCTCCAATGTTAAACCCTGCGGTTGCACTAAAAAAACTGGTTGACTCACCTTTGTCTATAACAATGCCAAACGGTACTAAAAAAGCGGGTGAAATATCAATACCAATATTGGCGTACAGGTTAACGGTATTTACCATTCCTATTGGGTCACTTTTTTTCTTGTTCAACTTTCTGCGTGGTTCACCTTCTCCTTTAAATTCTAATACACTACCGTGGCCAACTCTTCCTCCCTCTAATGTTAAACCAAAGTCAGCTACGCTTGCCCGACCTTCTGCCACTACTCCAACCAAAAAGCTTGGCTTTATGTAATTTGACCGAATAGGGTTCATAAAACTTACTTTTGGCCCGACTCCTAAATGCGGTCCAATATCTTGAATACCTGCATTACCACTTGTCACGTTTACGTCTCCGGTGGTGGTTCTGGTATAAGTTTCATAGCGTGTGTTACCGACATAACGCGAGCCTGTTCGTTCTGTTTCAGACTTTACATTGGTTACACTAACCTGCTGAACACTCATAGATACCATCCGCGGGTTAAAAATTCCTTTAAAGGCGTCAAAACGCAATGTAACTGATGGCGAAATGCCTGAACCACGGTAAAAATCAAAACCCGTACCGGCAAAATCATCCACGCTAGACCAACCAAGCCTTGCATTTAAATTAAACTCGACAGAAGCCGCGGGCAGTCTTAACCGATAACCAACCTTAATTCCCCAATAAAACAGCTTGGTTTTTCCGGATAATTGATCGGCTTTTTTAAATGCGCCGTATCCTAAATTTGTTCCCAATGTTGGGTGACCTCTAAAAATTCTTACCGGGTTTTGATACGCTCCGAATGTGAGTATTGGCAATGGAAAATTAACGCCACCGGTTATCAGGTAGCCAAAATCGTTTCCGTAATCTGCAATGGGAAATTGAAACTCATCTTTTTTAGTAATGGGTTGAATTTTTTGTGTTTCTCCTACTATAAATTCAAACTCTACAAAATCTGTCTGCACATTTGCACCATACCAGCGGTTTGGCACTAACACACCACGCCCCAGGTTTGGGCGTGTAAATGTGGGGCCTATGCCTCCGTAGTTTTGGTCAAGTTTATGCTGGTTTTGCCGGTATTGCCTTTTATTTTCTTGGCTAAACAGTTGACAACTGCATATCATCAAAACAATCAAAACTCCATTTTTCATAGCTTAAATTTGGTGTAAAGTTAAACTTGAACTGCTTTTTTTTCAATACGCAAAATTGCGTATTTGGTGTTATTAGGTGATGTTGTTTTGAATTTTTTCATTTAACGCCGCAATGTTAAACGGCTTTGGTAAATAGTCATTTGCATGTACTTTTTCGCAAATGCTTTTAATGTCTTCATTCGCTGAAAAAATAATAATTGGGGTTCCGGCGGTGTCTTGATTTGTTTTTGCTTTTTCAATGGCCTGCTCGCCGCCTATTTCTGGAATCCATAAATCCATTAAAATGGCGTTTGGTTGGTATTCCTTAATGTCTTCTATGATTGTATCACACTTTTCACGTGTGATTACATTGTAATTTGATCGCTTTAAAATTGCTGAACAAAGCAGTAAAATTTCAACGTCATCATCATATACCAATATTTTTTTCACGTTGTTCATTTGTTGATGTTACAAATTTAACTATTTTTTTGAATCGGTAGTGTAAAATAAAACGTACTGCCTTCTCCCTCATTACTTTCTACCCAAAGTTGTCCATTGTGGTCTTTGATAATTTCATTCGAAATGTATAATCCAATACCCAACCCCTGAAACTGAATGGCATGCTCTTGCACACGGTAGTAGCGGTCAAATATCTTTTGAGTATGTTCGCTACTCATCCCAACTCCAAAATCTTGAACGGCAACTTGAACTTTATCGACTGTCTCTGTAATGTTAATGGTAATTTTGTTTTGATTGGGTGAGTATTTAATTGCATTCGAAATTAAATTGGTAAATACCTGTTGTAAACGCGCTTTATCGCCAAACACTGGTTGTTCAGCTTCGCCCTTTTTATAAATCGTGTGACTTTTACTGCTGAACTCAAAATGTTCTACCACCTCATTGAGAACGATCTCTAAATTAACCGGCTTTTTGTCATAAGTTAGCTTACCATTTTGAATTTTAGTGGCGTCCAACAGGTCTAACACAAAATGATTTAACCGCCCCACAGCCTGACTCGCCTTATTGGCGTAAAGTAGCGCATCTTCTGGCTCTTTGCCTATTGTAAGCAACAATAATTCTAAATACCCTTTAGCGGTGGTTAGCGGGGTTTTCATTTCATGCGTGGCAATGCTAATAAACTCGTCCTTTCGTTGTTCTTTTCGTTTTTGCTCATGGATGTCAGTAAAAGCGCCTACCCAACGCTCAATTTTACCGTCGTTATTTTTTAATGATAGTCCGCGAACGAGGAACCAACGATAAAAACCCGCTTTAGACTTTAAACGCACCTCTGCTTCATAATTTTTACCTGTTTGTAAACTGTGTCCCCAGGCTTTGTTAATGGCTTCTAAATCGGCTGGATGCACAATTTTTTCCCAATAATCCTCTAACGTGTGGTCTAATCCGGAATAATTGTACCAACTGTTTGACACAAAAAGACTCTCCCCCTTTTCGCTCGTCATCCATACTAATTGTGGCAATGCTTCTGCTAATCCACGAAAGATTTCTTCGCGTTGTTTTAGCTTTTCCTCCGCTTCTTTTTTAGCTGTAATATCTTGAATTACGCCATCAAAACGTTGTGGTTCTCCTTTATTATTAAATAATACCCTACCTGTTGCATGTACATTGCGGTATGTTTTATCCTTATTTATGTAAAGCACATATTCTACATCATATTTTCCTTTTGAAGCTGGGTTTAACGCTTCCTGGATTGCTGAAGCTACTCTTTTTCTGTCATTTTCGTGAATAACTCCAAGGCCAACTTCTATACTTAAATCATCATTTTCTGATATTCCAAACCATTCTTTTAAGCGTTTATTACCACTAAAACGGTTTGTTTTCGGGTCGTAATCGAAGGTTGCCAGCTCTGCAGACTCTAATGCGAAATAAAGATCATCATTTTCTTCTGCCAGCTTTTTAAGTTGCACCGTTTTTTCTGTTGTTTCAGTACAGGTAAGTAATACTCCGCCGGAGGCTCCTAAATCATTTGGCACCTGACTGTAACCATACGTCCAATACGTGTCCTTTGCTTCTCCGTCCGCCACCTTAGGTACATATTGGTTTTCACATATTGTTGCTATTCCTGTTTTATATACCTCATTTAAAATGGGCTTTATTGCCTCCCAATTTTTTCCCCACCCGTCAGCAGCATGTTTTCCTAAAATATGTTGATGTCCGTTGGTCTCTCTCAAGCTTGAATCATACGCCTTGTTGTAAAAACAGATATGATTTTCTCCCCAAAATAAAAGCATTGGAAACGGCGCTTTTAGCACAATACTTAAGGTTGTTTTTAAACTCTGTGGCCAATTTTCTATTCCTCCAATGCTGGTTTTAGACCAATCGTGCTGTTGTAGCTGATTTGCTATTTCTCCACCACCGTTTAAAAAGTAAGCTGTTTTAGGATTTACCTTCTCCATGAATTGATATATTCAGAATGTTTACTGTTTTCTAAATATACTTTTTTTTAATTATTTTCAATTGTTGTTTTACGGAGGTTGTTCAATTTTTTGCCCAGTCACCACCAAACGGCGGTTCATGAAAAAGTTTATTTGGCAATGAACGAATTTGAAGCATGCGTTGGGCTTAATTTAAAGGCTAACGTATGACAAATTCTTTTACAACCACATCAGTTGGTAACACAATCCGCAGAAAATAAATACCGGATGCCAAGCTTGATGTATTTAGTTCGTACCTATAATCATTTACCGTAAATGGTACATTTATCAAACGACCTCTGCCATCAAAACACTGCAGTGTAAACGGTTGTTTTGTAGTATAGCTTAACGTAATGCGCTCATTGGCAGGATTTGGATATAGATTAAAATTATCGTCTGCAAAATAAACACTTTCCACGTCAGAAAATTCAAACCCGCCATCAAAATCTGTTTGTTTTAAACGGTAATAAGAAAGACCAGGGAAAGGGTTTTCATCCCAAAATTTGTAACTAATTTTACTTGAACTATTACCAGCTCCCTGCACTGTTGCAAATGGTATAAACGTTACCCCATCTCTACTTTTTTCAAGCGTAAAATAATCGTTGTTAGTTTCTGAAGCGGTTTCCCAATCCAGCTTTACGAATTTAACAAATGGTGTTGCTGTAAAGCCTAATAACTCAATTGGCAATGGTGAACCGATTACATCTCTTGAACCGATCGTAAACCAAACATCATTATTTAGGTTAACTCCTCTAAAACTCAATTCTCCGGTGCCGGCATTGTAAACCCTACCCGTTTCGATTACGGCTGCGTTTGAAAAATCACCATCATCAGCATCTATCAACAAAACAAGATTAGACCCAACAAACGATTCATAACCCGTTAATACCGAAAGATCCCATATCATATCTACGGCACCTACATCACCCGTTAACTCACTTGCCTTCCACACGCGGTGTAGCCGGTTTGTCACCCCACCCGGAATGGTTTCAATATAAGGCAATAGTCCTGTTACTAACGAGGCGTTGTCATGTCCCCACATTAAAAAATCTCCCACATCTAAATCATTGGGTGAATTTATGCGTACCATTCCTGTACCTCTTGAATCAGAATGATTATCACTTGGGCCAAACTGCCCGATACCCGCTATTTCAGACTCATAACCGGTGGCATAGCTTATTGCGTATTTCTGCGCTCCTACGCCTAACGGAACATTGTATTTTACAGACATGTGGTTTTCTACAATTATTCTTCGTGTGGTGTTGAAAGGAGCATCACTGTAATGCACAAGCTCTTGAATACTGCCTCTAAATGGAGCAGGGGCTCCCGTATCATCATGGTAACGCGTTGACCCAATAACGTCACCTAAACCACCATTATCGGCATGGGCGTACAGCCGCGGTTCAACTGTTCCAGAAACGGTGGTTATGGCTACACTACCTACAGAGGTACCGTTAATAAACCCTTCTAGCTCTCCCGTTGGGCTCCCATCTGTGGTGTAACTGAACGTAGCGACATAACTTGTAGACGGTGCAACACCTCCGCGTACAAAAAATGCACCTGTAGGCGACCCTACACCCCATCTGGAATCTGCGCCATTGTCATCTGAATTGCTCCAAATATGAAAATACAGTTCATTATTATCTATATAAATAGAAATTCCTCTGGTTGAACCGCCTTGTTCATAAATCATTTGCCTTGTAGCAATATCTGCCGCGGTGCTAAATGCAATTACAATGGATTTACTTTGGTAAAAGGTTGCCGTATTAATTAACGGACTGTCATTAATATCGAATACATCTGTTGTACCGTTAAACTGAATTTCTCGTTTTCCATTTGGTCCTGTATACTCTAAATTGGGTTGATTAGCAACAGTAGTTTGCTCAACGATTTGTGCATTTGGTGATTGGTCTGTAAAGGTACCTAAATCTGCGCCATCTGCCTCGGTTAGTTGATTTGCGTTTAACCAAAAAATATTATCGCCGGGCATTCCCACACCGGCTAAACCTAACCATTCAAAAGCAGTGTAATCTTTTATCGTATAAGTGTGGGTATTGCAAGCACCAATTGTACAGTTTACTTCTGAACCGCCAATCAATGCAAAATTAATGGTTTCATCTGCCTCTGCTTCTACGTCATTTACAATAAATAATGGAAGTGTTTCTACCGTATCTCCGGGACTAAATACAATTGTGCCGGTTGTGCCGATTGTATAGTCACTCGGCAGCCCTGCGGTACCTGTCAACAAGTCTTGGTAATCAATTTGGCAGGTTAATGTAGAAGGTGCGGACAATGTTACGCTGATAGAAGGTGTACCCAACGTTTCTGCCCCTTGCTGTGTGCTAATGGCAAAACAAACCTCTGGCGGAGAGTCATTATCTGTTATTGTTAAGGTATGTTCTTTTTGTAATTCGATAATGTCACAATCCACCGGGTTTAACAATTCGAAAATAACTGTTTCATCCAATTCATTTAATAAATCATCTAAAATGGTGATCGGCATATTTAATACGGTTACGCCTGATGCAAAATTAGCTGTGCCGGATACAAAGGTGTAATCATCTCCATCTGTAGCTGTACCAGAACCGCCGGGAACGCGAAGTTGATAATCTACCGAAACGGCAGGGAAACTGTTTCCAGACCGGACAATTTCAATATTAATTGCACCGGCTGATTCTACCGTGGTGGATGAAACAATAGAGAACCCTACTTTTGGGGTATTGTCATCATCAAAAATGGTAAATTCATTTTCATCATTGGTTCCAAGGTCTAAACCGGGGGTAGTGTCTGGTCAGTAATACTAAATTGAAAAAAAGATTTTCTGTTATTTCAGGGGCTTCGTCGCCTAAAATGTCAAATATTATGTTGCTCACATACGTATTGGCAGCAATGGTTAAAATGCCGGCGGCGGGTGCAACATTAAAATAATCAACCCCTGGAGGAGGACCTGCACCGAAAATGGCAGAGCCGTCTGAAAATGTATAGTTGACAGAAACATCTGAACGAGGACGGTAGTTCAACTTTACCTCAACTTCTACCGGCGTATCTGCACCAACCGGGGTATTCTCAAAGCCAAAATCATTGGCGTTGGTAAATTCAATAATTGGGTCTACAACTGCAAAGGTGACATACGAACCATCTGGAATTGTTTCTGTAGTTTCATAAACACCACCGCCTAAATCAACCATTTCAATTAATTCCGTCTCGGCTGAGTTAAAATTTGCGATTGCTCCGCCACTTTTATCTACCGCCAAACACAGTTTATCATAACCCGCTGGAAATGCCGGTAATTCAGCAAGAGCATCTACTGTAAAGCGTATGGCACCACAATCTCCCGTATGGTCTGCGCGCCACTCGCGGGCAATACGTTGCGTGTTAACCCCTAAATTTGGTGCATCTGTAATCGTCCACAAGGTTACGTCATCATCATTATGACCGATTAGAAAAAACTCATTATCTGCATTCGCAAATTCGGCCGTTGGTGCTTCTATTTCAAACACATTTCTACCTTGACTTGTGTTGTGTAGGCTGGTTGCCCCAATATAGCGCCCAATGCCTATTACTTCATCTCCGTGGGTTACTTGCCAATCATAAAAATCATTCACCACTAAGTCTGCAAAGTATTTGGCTCCCAAATAGTTTTCGATAATTACGCGTTGTGCATCATTTAGAACTTCAGAATACGCTATGAACTCAGCCATATCGCCTAAAAATGGTTGTGTACCCGTTTCATCAGAAATAGGTCCAAGTTCATTGTACGAATCACCATTTACAGCGCCAAGTCCTGGCGGGTCTGGGTGCGTCCAAAGTGAACCAACATTCGTAGCGGGATCTCCTTCTCCCACACCGGGGTTTAATAATTGGAACGTTTGTCCGTTTAAATAACCTGAAATTGAACCACTGAGCCCTCCTAAAGGGCCTTCAAATACGTGCGTTACAACATACGGTGTGCCTGGTGAAATTGGCGTTCGGGTAAAGGTGTAATCCCAAATTGGAGTTCCATCAGGATCATTATTTATGTCATATCCACCAAAATAAAGGTATCCGTCAAAAATATAAACGTTTAGTCCACGTACGCCCCCACCTTGTTCGTAAAGCATTTGTCTGGTTGTGACATCTGTACCTGTGCGAAAGGCTAAAAAGGTTGTTCTTTCGGTATAAGGCCCCGAAGCATTAATATCGTCTGATGTAAGTAATTGTAAAAACTGTGCAGGCAAAAACCGCAATACAGGGTGCCCGTTAATGCTTTCTGCATCTGCGGAGCGGTAAACTGGTCTGCTACCTAAAGTAGTTTGGGTGGGCGTATTGACATTGGCAGACAAGGAAATATCTGGCCAAGCATCTACTACACTACCATCTGCAAAGCTTAGTTCTTCTGCATCACACCACATTTTACAATCACTGTCTCCCGGCACCTCATTTGAAACGCCGCCAGGACCGCGCTGGCCATGGACTGATAAGCTAATTAGAGTAAAACTTATTAGCGCGACGATTTTAACGGTAAAATAGAATTTGGTAATATGCTGTGGATGTAAACATTTTTCCATAATGAAGCAGTAGGTACTAATGGCTAAAATACGTGGATTATTTTAAATAAAAGTAAAATCTCGACTAGACCGGACTTTCCTTAGACATACCTAATAAATCAATGGTTCAGTATTTTAACGTTTGTTATTTAATGTATTTATTTGGTGATATATACCGAAATTTTAAAAGTTTGTTTCATTTAAACAGTATTAAATTTCCTTTGATTCTTAGCTCATTATTAAAAGAGCCTACTCGTTTAGCGCAGCATATCGTTTTTAGCCTTTATGTCCTGCGATTAAAAATTGAGTTTTATCGTTCCGTTTTCGGGAATTTCAGCCCAAGCCGTGCTCAATTCTTTTAATTCAATTCTCATTTCTTCTGCTTGTTGTGCGGTAATTTTTACTTGCGGAATATCTTTCATTTGATTCAATTCCCAAGTTATTAGATCTAAAAAATCCATAATTGAACTGCTACCGGTGGTAAGGCTCTGTAAATTTCTGGTTATTACCTCTGCCTGCCATGCCTCTGCCCCTAAGGTTTGAATCACTTGATTATCGGAAAGCTCCTGAATGCTTTTTCCCTTGCTTATTAAGCCATAAAACCCCTTTTTTAGGTTTAATTTTTTTTCGGCCACAAAATGCGCTAAATCATGGTATGGAAAACTAGGACCAGATCTGCACTTGTTTGTGTTTGATCTGTTCGTACACAAATCAACCGGTTTTTAGTTGCTTTTTTTTGAATAATGATTTCCACTTCTTTTGTGAATTAGCGTTTAAATTATTTTTTTTGTAAAACCTAGTCGAGACTAATCTGAAAAAATAATACTGAATTATATTAAAACCGATTTATTGGCTACGATTTGCACGTGAATGGCATCCCATAATAAAATGCGTTGTTCTAGTGCTTTTTTGGCAATTTCTAGTGTTTCGTTCCATTTAGTGTCGTCGTCACCGCAGAGTTCACTGATTAATTCTAATGAAAGTGGGCCATGTTCATCTCCATCTAACTCAATATGACGTTCTAAATAATAAACCAATTTATTGTAATACTGATTTTCAGCATCTGCATTTTTTAAAATGGCTAAAAACATATCTGGAATTACATCTTCGCGTCCAAATGTAAATGCCGACGCAACAACATGTGCTTTATTACTGGCAATGCATTTAAAAGAAAAGTTCACAAAATCAGTTACACCGTTGTGCAAAGCAAGCGTTGCTATCGCCTCTTTCACGGTTTCGCCGCACCCTAAGTTTTGCATAAATTGATCCATTTTTTCAGTAGATGCCCCTATTTGGTTCATAGCATCAAGGTACATTTCAAAGTGGCTTTTAGGCTCGCCTAGTTCATTTAAATCACTTTCCTCACCATGAACAATTTCATTTATAAAACGTGCTAACTTGGCATTTTTGCGCGGCATCCATGGCACTTCTACTGTTGTTAATTCACGTTGTAAATATTTAAGCAAAGACATAAAATCCCAGACAGCAAAAACGTGATTTTGCATAAAAACCTGAATATCTTCAACGGTTTTTAATTCTGTATAAAGTGCATGATTTTGCAATTCAGTGCGAAGGCTGGCTAGTTCATTCTCTATGTGTTGGATGCGATTCATGGTGTAGTTTTTTACTATTTTTACGAAGATAAGGGCTTTGCGGATTTTTTAAGGGTTGCTGCCCAAGAATAATTGCATGACACTTCAACCTATTAGCAGGTTATGCGTTTCGCAAGCAATAGGCTACTTCATTGGGGCAGAAATATCAACAATTGCTCCATCCGGATCCTTTAATAACATGCGGCGTTGCCCGTAGGAGGTGTTCTCTGGTACTGAAACAATTTCTAATTTTTTAGCTTTTGCTTTTTCATAAATCGCATCCACATCATCTACCACAAAAGTAATGTAAAAGCCAGTTGGAGGATTTTGCGCGGCGGCTGGCACAATTTGGTGCGTTTGCAAAATAATGCCTAGTTCTAAGGCTTCGTTTTCTGCAGTTAGGTGCACAAACCAATCACTATCAAAGGTTACGTTAAGTGGAAGCAGTGCGGTATAAAATGCTTTGCTCTTTTCTAAATTTTTTGAGCAGATATTGGTTAATAATCGGTTTATTTTTGACATGTTTTTGGTGTTGGTTTAGTTTTAGCTCATACTCCTTTGGCATATACGAATATAGTTTTTTCTGTGTTTTTTCAACTCCAACCGCATACCGAATTTATCGTTTTAAGCTTTTGGTCTTGCCAACCTTTTTATCATTCCCCTAAAAATAATGCCGTGAAAGGGCAAAACAGAGAACCAATAGAGCCGACCAGCTAAGCCCAACGGACGAAACGTAGCGGTTTGGATTAATTCACCTTCTACTATTTTAAATTCCAGCCATGCTTCGCCAGGCAATTTCATTTCGGCCAATAGTAATAAACGCCCTTCTGCTTTGTTGGCATATAAAACACGCCAAAAATCAAGTGTATCTCCCGCGCTTAAGGTGTGCGGATTGGTACGTCCTCTTCTTAACCCTACACCACCAACCAGTTTATCTAAAAACCCACGAATGCGCCATAACCAATGGCCGTACCACCCATTTTCGCCGCCAATGCTCCATATTTTTTCTACAGATGCTTCTCTATCTTTAGTTTTGCACGTTCGTTTATCTGTAAAACACCCGAATGTGGGGTACCTGAATAAAGTCAGAAATATTACTTGTAATTCCGCTACTTACGTACGCATCTTTCCAGCTGGAAAGTATCGCATTATTCTCAATTTTGCTGAAGGCTTTTTTTAGTGCTTCGCGATATGATATGGGGGTAATGTTTAACATTTCGCTTAACCGATTGTCTTCGCACACCACCTCCACCTTCATACTGTTTACCAACGAGCTTGCCAGTTTGTATGATGTTGAAGTAACAAAATACAGCCAATAAGAGGATAAACGCGGTGTCATTACCGGAACAGTTAAAATGCTGCGCTTTAATTTACGTTCGCGCCCAAATTCCAATAACATTTCTTTATAGGTCAATACATCCTGGCCGCCAATATCAAAATGTTGGTTGTATGTTTTATCATTGCACAGTGCGGTGGACAAAAACGTAATTACATCTGTTACGCCAATGGGTTGGCATTTTGTATTGAGCCATTTAGGTGCTATCATTACAGGTAGTTTTTCCACCAAATCGCGTATAATTTCAAAAGAGGCGCTACCTGAACCTATGATTATACCCGCCCTAAGCGAAGTGAAGTTATACGTTCCTTTGCACAATTCATCCTCTACATTTTTACGTGACTTTAAGTGTGTTGACAGTTCTTTCTCATTAATAATTCCGCCTAAATAAAGCACGTGTTTTGCAGTTGTTTTTTCAACTGCTTCTCTAAAATTAATGGCTGATTTTTCTTCTAACGATTTATAGTCTTTAGAGGATGACATGGAGTGCACAAGGTAGTACGCAGCATCAATATCTTGAGGGATTTTAGTTAAAGAATCGCGCTCCAACAGATCAGCTTCAATGATTTCTAAATAAGGTTTTAATGATTCGGGCGGGTTGAATCGTTTTTGATCTCTGACGCAACACACTACGTGGTGTCCCTTTTCTACGAGTACTGGCAATAGCCGTTTTCCAATGTATCCTGTTGCCCCGGTTAATAAAACTTTCATGTTTTATGTGTGTTTAACAATAGAACAAGTGAAAGCGATAATTGTTAATTCTCTTGGCTAATTACTGTTTTTAATGAGTGGTTGTTGTTAATAACCTAAGTTCGGTTATTCCAAACGCTCACAGGCACTTTCGGTAAGGGTTGAAAAAGTGTCTTCGCATTGGGCGCTAACAAAAATTAGGACGAATGAAAGTATACTTTTTTCGAACATGAGGTGTTGGTTAATTGACTGAAAATGAATTATGATTGATCCTAATTTACACAATAATTTTTTTGTTTCTTGTCCTCAAGATGTATCCACTGCTTTTCTTATCAAATACAGCAAAGCAACATCCGCCTTGAGTGAATAAAAATTGACCTAAAACGCATATACAAAACCAGCAGAAACGGTTCCAAACTGTAACCAGTTTTTTACATAACCATCTCCCGGGCCATCTGTATTGTCTGACGTGCCAACTGCACCACCGCCTAAGTAACGTAGGTTTAAAAATGCATTTACGGGGTACTGATCTAACTTAATTCCTGTACGGAAACTAGCGTCCACAATTGCGCCAACTACTTCATTATCGCTTCCGTTTAAATAACTTACCGGGGCGTAAATTCCGTCGGCCTCTAGCTCTGTATAAACACGATCTGTTAAATCTAACCGACTGCGAATTTTTAAGGCAGGTACAATACCTACATCTCTGTTAGAGCGGTAAATGGTGCCGTCGCCAGATTCAAATGAAATGGTAGCATTGCGAATTTGGATTGTTCCACCAATGGCAAAGGCAAATTTTGGTTTATTGGGTGCTAATTCTCTTAAATAACTCACCCTGTAAAACGGAAAATTATATAATAATTTAACATTGCTGGTTGCTTCAAAAAGGGCTTCATCTACAATTAAATCTTCTTCTAAATACACTTGAGACTCAAGCCGAAGGGGTTGATAAAGAAAAATTAGTGTATTGCGATCTTTAAAATCTAACTCTAACGAAGGGCGTATGATTGGGAATAAAACATCTTGCCCTCCTTGCCGCTTGTAATCGAAATTGGTGCCACTATTGCTAAATTGTATTTGATGCTCTAATACCCCCACAAAACCAATTTCTGCAACGGCACGCAACCGTAAATTAGGATTTAACTTAACAGCATTTTGTTCTTGTACCTGACTTTGCGCATTAGCGCATAAAATAGCGGTGCTACAAATAAGGGTTAAAATTTGTTTTTTTAATGACATAACGGCTCTTTTTAATCAATTCATTGTTATTTGATTAACCGTTTCGCCTCCTTTTTGTTTATTCTATTTTATTTTTTTTAGTGCCCTGAGGTGTCTATTTGTTATGAGAGCCATCACATTGCGGCATCCGGTTGGATTTTCCGCACACACAGTCGTTCATGCCTTTGCCGTCCAATATGCGTGGTGTAAATCTTGTTATTCTGTTTTTGCGGGTGTTGGCTTGTTTGGCTTGACTAAAATGAAGTAAATACCCTTTTTGTCTACCGGGTGTTAGTGCTTCAAATGCATTTTTAAATGCCTTGTTTTCATCAAATGCTTCGGTTAATTCTTCTGGAACGGGGTATTCATCTTTTGTTTTCATTTTTACTTTGGCCCTCGGCTTTTTCAAGTGCTATCGCCTCATAAATGTACTGCTGTATTGTTGTTTCAAGTTTATTAATTTCTTGAACAGACGTAAACCTAAACAAGCGCGTAGACTGGGAATTTTCTCCTGCTTTTACCAACAGGTTTTCATCATCTTTTAGCAGTGCGCCTTTAAAAAAACTCAATGTGCAATATTCTTTAAATCCTCCAATAATAGCAACGTTTGTATTGTTATAAGTGTAGCACGGATTGCGCCATTTAAATGTTTCCGCTAGCGGGCTATCCACTAAAATTTCGCGTAACCGGTGAAGTTCGTCTTGCCATTGTTTGGTTTTAGTTAGGTATTCATCAACTTTTGGATGCATCATTCGTTTTATTTTGCCGAAGCATCTAATTTAAAATAGAAAAATGAATTTGGTAGTTTTGTTCTGATTTTTTAACCGAGTAATCCTCACGATCGGGTAAGAAAAATGCGTATTTCAATAAATACAACAGTGAAAAGAAAACAAGAAGACATCCCAATAAGAGTCTAAACCTGTTGAACTGTTTATTTCTTCTTTTTCTGTATGCCGGATGTTCTTCTACCAGTAAAGCTAACCCGACTAAGGCTAATGGTGTGGCAAAAACTAAAACGATAATAAATCCCATTTCAAATTCGTAAAAATAATTAATCGTTAGTAATGCTTTCTACTTCAACCTTTTTTCGGTTCTATTTTTTATGCTGTAGGTTATTCGATCATATCCGGCTAATTCATCTATAAGGGTAAGTGTAATTTCTTCTTCATATTCGGCTTGTACGTTGTTGTAAAACCTGTCGTTTACAAGCGTTTGTTTTATGTCCGTGCTTTCAAGCAAATCAAACTTAGTTAAACTACCCAGTAGATTTAACATTGATTCTGGGTCTCTATCTGGCTCATTAAACAGTACAGTAACGCTAAACGCAATAATTTTTTTCTTATCGGTAGTAATGAATAATGCCGGTTGTGTTTCTTGTCCGTTATACATAAATGACGGTTCATCCATATTCATATAATGATCGATCCCTGTGGTATCGGGTAGACCATTTTCTGAAGTCATATAATCCCACCGCCACTCAACATTGGCTGCTGTATCATCAAACGGAGTATTTAGGTGCAGTTTTAGGTTTTTGTAATCATAGTTTATCGGAATACGATCGTCGGTTTTCTCTTTTTCCTCATTTTTTGGCGCAGCTTGATTTGTGCAACCAACGCTCATTACTATAAGTGGAATGATGAGGTAAATTTTCTTTTTCACGGTTTTTTGTAGATTAAAACTGAATAGTTAAGTTTAAGTGGTCAAACGTAGTTTTTTGTTTACGTCTACCCTCATCAACTAGTAGCGTAAGCCAGTTTCTATCGGTTTTTTGAAATTCAATTTGTGGTTGTTCTTCAAATGCTTTTAAAAAGGAGTCATCTTGTTTGTCGGTTGAATATTCAAAAATGGCTTTGGTTAATTTTTTGATGCCATTAGGATGGTCTTTTGGCTCAGCTTCACAACTGTTTTGCCCCTTAAACGGTAATCTGAACGTCCAGGGCAGGCTTGGTTGATCTTCATTTTTAAAAAATGCTATAGTTTTTCCGGCAGGAAAGTAATTGGGCTGATATTGATTTGCGTGTTCAAATAGCTTATCTGTCGTTTTATCATTTACCATGCAAAGCCCAAAGCGTGAAAATTCATTTTTATAAAATTTAGCGCGCTGCCAAAGTCCCGTTGATTTTATTGGTTCAGCTTTAATTTCAGCTGCATTGTGCACCCATAAAATTTCTAAAAAAAAATTGTCAAAATAGAATTTACGATTCGTTGTACCTTGTCCGCTATGCACGCGGCTACTGCCTTCTGTAAATCCTGCATTCACTAGTACATCTGCTGCTTTTCCATCATCCGCAGTAAAAATAAAAATGTGATCTATTTTCATCATTTCCGTTTACTCCGCATGGCTTTTACTTTTTTTATTGCATCATCTGCTACCATTTTTTTATAAGCATCCGTTTCTGCACCAACAAGAGCTATTTTTCCATTTTCATCATTGTGGACACCCCATCCGTAGGATTTGGTAAGTGGAGAAGCACGAAAACAAGGCTGCCCTTTTGAAAAATAATGTGTCCGTTGCTCATCAATTTCATCTTTTCCGAACCCCTTTCGCTCTGCAAACACATCAAACAACACCTCGTCAGAAGTGTATTTATACGGATTCTCGTACAGCTTTTCGAACTGCAAATTAGCTACCGTTTTTTTATCACCTTTTACCGGGGGCATTTCACCTTTAATGGTTTTGGAGTCCTCAGCAATTTCAATAAACGTATTGTAATAGTTTGTTGTGTGCATATTTTTGGCTTAATTCAGTTCATCCAATTTACTAAATATTCTTCAGCTACAACTGTCTGTAAATGATATTTGGGGTTGTCGAATTATTATAACCCTTCGTTCGATTCGGCATAAGTAATTGGACGAATAGATGGTGTACTAATCGAGCCCGTAAACTGTTGTCCAGCTTTTTTCTGGTCTGTCATTTGGGTAACCATTTGCTTTTCGATATTTTTTTCTATCGGCAGTAAAATCCCACCATCTTTTTGAATTGTTAGGATTTTTTGCATAATCAACCACCAACCAAAATTGATCTTCTACACAGGGGTCAGTTTTATAGCCTTTTTTCTTTTCATACGCGTTCAATAATGTCGCTCCTTCCTCGTCTTTTAACTCTTCCAGAGAATAATAACCTAAAAAAATCAAATCTTGAGCAAACTTAATTCCTACAGAAGGAATCTGTTGAAAAGCTGCTAAGGCCCGAATTTCTTTTCCGCGAATTTCCGGTATGTCTAAACGTTCAGATAATTTTTCTGTTGAAAAATCTAAGATTTCAGCTAGTTTGATTTTGTTTTTACGCAATTTTTTTCGTTCATTATCCGTTAAATCTAGCTGCATATTTTGGCTTTTAGAGCGTTATCATGGCATTATTTATTTACTATTTACACGCGTTAATTGGTCTTTTACTCAATCCCTAAATTTTCTATATTTTTTGGGAGTTCTTTTTTATTTTTTATTCCTAATTTTTTCAATTTTGTGGCTTGCAGAACCAAATTATCGTTTCCAGTGCTCAGTTGTTTGTAGGCTTCAGTATACTTGCCTTGCGCACGTGTTATGTAATTGCCTACATCCTCTAAATTCGTAACAAAACCAACAAATTTATCGTATAATTTGGCTCCTCTATTGGCAATTTCTACTGCATTTTGGTTTTGGTATTCACGTTTCCACAAATCCACAATTAATTTTAATGAAATAATGAGGTTGGTGGGGTTCATTAATAAAATTCGTTTGTCGTAGGCAAAGTTCCATAAGTTTGGGTCTGCCTGCATTGCGGCAATGTATGCGGGCTCGCTTGGAATAAACATCATCACAAAATCTAGTGCTTTGTCATAATCATCATAACCTTTGGTGCTTAGTGCTACTATATGGTTTTTAATGGCGTCTAAATGCATGTTTAGGGCAATGTCCTGCTCGTCTTTTTCTGTGGCGGATAAATACCGCGTAAACGCATTTAACGAAACTTTGGAATCAATTATAACGCTTCTATTATCGGGATACTTAATCACTGCGTCTGGTCGCATTTTTTTGTTTTCGGCATCTGTTCTTAATGCTTTGCCATTTTCATCTTTTAATTGATGTTCGATAAAATACTCTTCATTTTTCCGCAATCCAGATTTTTCTAAAATGCTCTCCAAAATCATTTCGCCCCAATTGCCCTGCGTTTTTGCTTCCCCTTTTAAGGCCGTAGTTAAATTACGTGCTTCATCACTTATAATTTTATTCAGCTTTGCCATTTCTTTCACCTGCTCGCCAAGCGAAAAACGCTCTTTGGCTTCATTGGCATAGCTGTCTTCCACTTGTTTTTTAAACTTATCAATGTTTTCTCCTAATGGTTTCAGTATCGTCTCCAGGCTTTCTTTATTAACGTTGGTAAATTTTGCTGTTTTTTCTTCTAAAATTTTGTTCGCAATGTTCTGAAACTCTGTGTTAAACTTTTTGCCTAGTGCCTCTATTTCCTTTTTTTGAGTGTCTAACTTATCAACCAATGCTTTATTGTCAGCATCTGCGGTTGCCAATTTTTGGTTGATTGTATTAAAATCGGCGCTTTTTTCTTCAAGTTGTTCGCCTATTTTGGTTAGTTTGTTCGAAAGTGATTGAATTTCCTTTTCACTTCCTTTCTCTGCCACTTCTAGTTTGGCGATTTGTCTTTCTGCCGTTTTAAGCTGTTCATTCAGTGCTGTATTTTCTTTTAATTGATTTGCAGCATTTTCATCAAGCTGTGTTCGTGCTTTTTCGGCCGCAGCAAGTTTGGTTTCAGTTGTTGCCAACAGACTGCCCATAGTACGTAACTCCGCTTCCTTATCGTCGCGTTCTTGTTTAAGAATTGTTCGCTCTTTTTCAGATCGGGTGTAGCTTTCTTTCGTTGAGTTAAGGTGATTTTGTAACGTTTGATTTTCCAGCTTCAAGGCGTTTAATTCGTCTTGATTTAGCGTGCCTGCGCCAAATTTTGGTTTCGCCCATAAATATGTCGTAATTATGCCTATTACTAAGCCTATCAAAATAAATACGATCTCCATTCTTTTTTTATTTGTTAATTAACCGGTTTTTGCGTCGGTTTAAGGTTGATAATTTTTGATTTGTGTATGCGATTTAAATATCATCAAAATTATACAACTTTCCTAGCAACATTATGTCTGCCTTGTGCTTTAAAATGTATCAGCCCCTTACCTGCTAATTGGCATTAACGAACAAAGGTAAAAAAACATGTTGCATAATTGAAAAAGGCAATTTGTCGCGTTGTGAGTTATAAGCGCCTCCGGTAAATACGGCAACCATGTTTAGGGTTGGAAAAATCATGATGTATTGTCCGCCATTGCCGGTTGCTGTTTTAGAAATTATTTTTTTTCCGTTTATTTCAAATGGAATTTCCCACCAAAAATAGCCGTAGTCCATTCCAGTAATTTTAGTTGCAGGGGTGGTTGATTCTTCCACCCATTTTGCCGACACCACTTTTTTGCCATTCCACTGCCCTTTGTTTAACATTAATTGCCCAATTTTTGCCATGTCACGCGGAGTCATGTACAATCGTTTTCCGGCAGGAATAATTTCTTTTTTAGATGTATGCCCCCAATTTACGCTCTGAATTCCCAACGGGGTAAAAAGGTGTTTCTGGGCAAAAGTGTCTATTGAAATACCAGATGCCTGGCTAATTATTTCTGCAATTAAAACAGCCCCCATTGAGCAATAAGTAGATACCGCACCGGGGTCGTTTATCAGGGGTAAATTAAGGGTGTATTGCACCCAATCTTTTTTCTTGTACACCCTATCCTCCTGCCCTTTTGACTTTTTATCCCAATCATTACAATCTAAGCCTGAAGCCATGGTTAAAAGGTGCCGAATGGTAATTTTATTTTTTCGTTCGTCCTTGTTTTTTTTAGGAACGTGGGTTTTTAAGTAATTAAAAATAGGATCGTTTACATTTTTTATGTCCCCATTGTCAATGGCAATTCCCATTAATATGGATCGAATGCTTTTTGTGGTAGAGCGCAAGTCGTGTGGCGTATCCATTGAATACCCGTTAAAGTATTCTTCTACAATTAATTTATTGTTTTTAACCACTAAAACGCTATGCATTTCATTTGCCTCATAGGTCAATTGGTTAAATAGTTTGTTAAAAGCAGCTGTATCTGCAGACTGTGTGGTTAAACTTCCTGTTTTCCAGCCATCCGTTGTTTGTTTTGGTTGTACATACCTATACTTCTGTTGCCCGAAACACACCGCATTGGCCGTTAGCATTAAAAATAATAAGGTTAGTCCCTTTTTAATATGACTCAAACTATCGCGTTTCACCTTTTTAGTTAGCCTTTTTGTGTTTTTTTAATAAACGCGTCTAGCCTTTTGTTGGTTGTTTTTTGGATTTTACTTTTCATAAAACCTGTCCACCCCATCAAATAGCCCGGCGCACCCATGGCTTGTTTGGTCCACTTCCATAAATCAAATGTATCTGTATGCGCTATAATTTTACCGTCTTTAAACTTAAAATCTGCACTTACTTTATTGACTACTTTCCGCTTTTTTTTGCCGTAATTGTAAGTGGCTACCCAATTGGCTTTTGCCGTGTCTGCTGTGGTTTCGGTTATTTCGAATGTAATAGTCGTGTCACTATTTTTTTGAGCCAACAGCATTTGCCACATTTTTGCTGCACGTTGCCCTTTTAATGTACCAAAAACCGGGTCTTTAAATACTATATTCTCGTGGTAACATTCCACCATTCCGTTGCTGTCTCCAGCAGAAAAGGCCGTATAAAATTTTGTGATGGTATCGCTATTTTTCATTGGTTTTTGATTGGTTAGCTTCGCTTATTACAAAGCTACTGTTAAACTAGCCATTTTTAATTGAATTTGTTGGCTTTTGGGTGAGGTGTTAACGTTATTTGTACAAAGTTGGGAGCATTTAACATTCGCAAGATTATACACATCAATCATTCTTTGCTTTCCTTAATGAAATTCATGCTGTTATGTACTATAATTTACATTTGCATAGCACCATTGTTATCAAAAAAGATATATTAGATTTACAAAAAAAAGCATTATGAAATATCAACTTTTCAATCTGTTATTCGCCCTATCGGTATTATACTCCTGTAATTCGGGAGGCGCCGAAGCCGAAGTTCACAAGCTTAACCTATCTGAAAGAACTGTCAGCCCGGGAATGGTGAAATCAAAAAATGACTTTAACACCTATTTACCCATTTATTCCTCTATTTATGTTTTGTCGGAGCAGGAAAAGCGTTCGCTCACCTCAACTGTTAGTATTCATAATATGAATTTAAATGACAGCTTATTTGTCAAACAAATTGATTATTACAATACAGAGGGCGCATTTCTACGATCTTACATTGATACAGCTATTTTTCTTAAGCCAATGGAAACCATTAATATTGTGGTGCGCCAAAAGGATAACCAAGGTGGAACCGGGGCTAATTTTTTGATAAAATGGGCGGTTAATAATCCGGCTGCAAATTACCCGCTTATTGAAGCCGTAATGATTTCAACCGCCAGCCAACAGGGAATTTCTTTTACAACAAGAGGTGTGCTTTTAGATACGCCAAATGAAAAGAAAGTTGAAGTTATAGATTCTACCCGGGCATTGTAATTTGTGGTTTTTGAATCAGCCTTAAAAATGTGGGAAACGTTGAATTTTAAAAATTTAAGAAGGTGATAATGTTTAGCTAACCTTATAATTGGTGTTGATCAAATACGTTAGTCAGTTTTAAAATTTGAAACATAGCCAGCCAAAAATACTCAACCATATTTCTGTTATACCTTACTGCCCAATTAACATAACTTGAATTCGGGATAAGCATATCATACTGTATTTTGCTCTACTACTCTAAAATAAAAGGGTTTCCATGCTTTTGAATGACATGTGGCGGTGTAAAAAGACAAAAGTTTAACAGCAATTCATGTGTACCCTTTCCATAAGTGTTTAATGGGTTGGTCATTATATCAAATGAATAGCCAATTTTCATCATGTTGACCTTAATATTTTGTGCTGGAGAAAATGCATATCCCAAATTAAAAGCGATTGCATCTGAAATTCGATATGAAAAACCGCCCCATACGTAGGAAAACGGATTCAACCAAATATCTCCGGTTGTATTGAAATCAAATACAGCATTTGCGCCGTCTGTTTTTATTAATATACTGGGTTTTACCTCCACTTTTCGGTTAAAGTTTAGGCTAAAATCATATCCGGCCAAAACGTAGTAGTGCCGGGCAACTGTAAAATTGATGTTATTCAATGTTGGTGGTGCTAAATGAGTGGTAGAAACTCCAATATAATACGGAGCCTTTGCACTCTGCCAGTATAACCCCAAATTGACATCAAAGCCAGTTCCTGATGTTGGGGGCGGTAATGATGGATCAAGAGGTGTTTGTGGTGGCACCCATGTTGGAGAAAAACCAACATTAATAAGCCCTAAGCCGATTCCGCCGCTTAAGACACCCGCAAAAGTTCTGAAATGATACGCAGCATTTAGAATGACGGTATTGTTCCTTTGAAATCCTATTGCATCATTGGTTAATGAGAGTCCAATGCCTAGATTTTGGTTGGGGAAATTGCCCTGAACGTTCAGTAACGCTGTATTTGGAGCATCTTCAACTCTGTCCCACTGATTTCTGTAAATAAGCGTTCCACAATATCCGTTAAATCCGGTTGCTGCGGGGTTGTAGGACATTTTATCAAACATGTAGTGTGTAAACTGTTTGTCCTGCTGCCCAATAGATAGGTTAACAGCTAAAGAACAAGCTAAAAAGAGTAACCCTATTTTCATAAAAGTGTTTTTATATTCAATTCTTTTATGTCTTAAATAGAATATAGTAACCTTTCAAAAAAAAATTAAGGCGGAAATCAGTGTAAATTATCTCTCAACCTAAAGTTCGATTATTCCTAGTCTTTACTATTTTAAAATCAGTTGATTATGATGAAACAAATCTTAGTAATACTCATGTATTTCACCCTTGTATGCCATTTGCGTTATTAGAAAGTGATCGTAAAATTAGTAGAGCATTTTTTTATTCTTCTGCTTTTCTCAAAATTTTTTCCATCTTTTTACCTTTTGCCAATTCGTCCACTAATTTGTCCAAATAGCGTACGTTTTTTGTTAGTGTATTCTCAATCTCTTCTATCCGGTAACCGCAAATTACTCCTTTTATAAGCGGAGCATTAGGATTTAGATTCGCTTTTTCAAAAAATATTTTAAAAGTGGCTTTTTCGTCAATTAATTCTTGTTGCTTTTTATCATCAAAACCGGTAAGCCATTCAATTACCTGATGTAATTCATTTTTTGTTCTTCCTTTTCGCTCTACCTTGGTAACGTAGTGCGGATAAACCGACGCAAAAGTCAATTCCGCGATTCGTTTGTTATGTTCTGGTGTTTCCTTCATTCTGTTTTGGCTACAGTGTTTTTTTTAACTCATAAATAAAACAAATGGTCTGGTCAAATATACGTTCTTCTATGAATTTAAAGCCAAGTCGTTTGTAAAAGCGGTGTGCTTTCGTATTGCTTTTTATTGGGTCAATCATTATTGCATCCACATTTGGCTCGCTAAAGCATGTTTTAATTGCCCATTCCATCATTAAAGTGCCGTACCCTCTATTTAGGTTTTCCTCTTCACCAATCCATATATCGATAGCTCTTTTATTTTGTTCAATTTCGCCCCAATAATTTGTTTCTTCGTGATATGGGTCAATGATTTGTATAATCCCTATTGGTCTCTTATTTATTTCTGCAATCACCTGTTTTCTCCAAAATAAACTTCTGCCAAGTTCAGTTTCCCAATTCCAATCATCACCGTCTGGGTCGCAATCTATCACGTGTTGTTTCGTATCCCAATATTTTAACAATTCTGCGTCTGCCAGGGTTGCAAGTCTAAAATTTAGCGCAGTTTTTTTTAGTTTTTCGGGCATGTCGTATTAATTTTTACTGGCTTTGAAGGTTTTTCATTTTTCAGATAGCTATTTTAGCTATTGATTTTAATATACTGATTTTTAGTTGTTTTCAATGTGTACTTGTGATCGTTTTTACTTTCGAATCATTTTCGCACTTAAGCTTTTCCAGTTCGCCTTTTCTTGGTTAATATGGTATGTCATTTTATAATCACAAATACAGTCGCAAGGTGCTTCTTTTTTGGTATTCCAAAATTGCATTTTTAATGTATCATTTTTTACGTTAGCTGATCCATCAAATACCAAACAACATTCTTCGATAAATTTAAATGAAACGGATTTAAATTTGATTGAAGTTGAAATCTGCAGGTCGTATGGTGTATTTCTTCCGTATTTTAATTCGTCATCCTGGCTTGCAGTAATAGGGTTATTTTTCCCGCATAATGATTCAAACTGAACGTTATACCATTTACTATTTTCTTCATTAAAATGGCATGAAGAACAAAGGAGTGTGGAAAATAGCAACGCGACAATTTTCAAAATGTGTTGATTCATATTGCTTGTTGTAAGTGCGTTTTTTAAACTGTTCTACTCCTCACCCAACCCCATCACCCGCGTTGCGACAATATTACTTTTGCCTACGAATTTTAGGGTATCTGATTGTCCATTTGTTGGCTTAGAAAACTTAACCTTAAATTCAAGTAGTGCAAACTCGTAGGTATCATTTTCTATAGGAAATAATTCGTGCCGCGGCTGCCCTGTTTCTTGCAGATAAAGTTGATTATTTTCGTTAAAAATGTTTAAGGTATCTCCCGGTTTCACCAAATACTTACCTGTTGCGGCTTCTTGCATTTGAGTGGTAAGGTCGATCAATTTTGTCTTAACTGGTGGGCTGACTTCTTTTCCTTCAACTATTGAAATCAAATCATCTGACAGGGTATATTTTGGGGTGTTGTCGTCATTCGTTAAAAAACAAATAAAACAGGCTTGGCTTGGAATGTAGGTCATTGAACCAACAAAACCGTTCATTCCACCATGGTGACCGTAGGCCATTACACGATCATAATTCCGTATACCCCAACCGTAACCGTATTGTTGGGAACTACTAACTATTTCTTTCGTTTTATGAGCGGGTAACATTGCATTATTCATTACAGCTTTGGCAAACTTCCAAAGGTCTTTTGGTGTGGAGTACATATTACCAGAAGCATAGGGTTGGTTGTAATTAATATATTCTGCTTTTTGTACCACTCTTGGGTTCGTGGTGTATCCCATGGCTAAATTTCGTACAATTTTATCATTGGTTATAACTCCGGTATTGTGCAACTCAAGGGGGACTAAAATTTCATTTTGAATAAATTCTTCGAATGATTGTCCGCTTAGTTTTTCAATGATTAAGCCAAGTAAAATATACCCGGTGTTTGAATAACTAAAGCGCTGACCCGGCTCAAAAATAAACGGGTTTTCGGCAATGCTATTTAAGGTTGATTGTGGTGTAACATTGCCTTTACCATCTTCTTTCCAAGTGCTTACTGCATGATAGTCTGTAACGCCGGCGGTGTGCATAAGTAACTGTTTAATGCTAACTTTACTGGCCTTTGGAAAATCTGGAAAAAATAAAGCCAGTTTATCGTCTAGTGACAGTTTGTTTTGTTGTTCTAACAGCAAAATTCCATAAGCTGTAAAGGGTTTTGTTATTGAACCAATAAGAAATTTAGTTGAATCATTATTTTTTACACCAAATGCTCTATTTGCCATTCCGAACGATTTGAAATAAACAACCGTATCACTTTTTATAATCAATAAATTACCATTAAACCGGTTGTTCGCCGCATGCGCATTGATGTAGTTATCCAATTTATGCGTAAGCAAGCTGTCTGTGTAGCTAGCCGCTTCACCACTTGCTATTATAGCTTGGGGCATGGCAATGCTTAAGAGGAGTACCACTATTATTTGATAAATTTTCTTCATTTTAAAAAATGCTTACTATCAAGCAAATTGGATAATTAAAAACACGTTTTGCTTAAAAACAAGCCTAAGCGTTTGGTATTAGGTGACTAAGATAGTGAATAGTTAAATGATTATTATTAACCTGAGTTCGATTCTTCACTCCGTTTTAATAAACAAAGAGGCGACTTTATGACTCTAATTGAATAAAAAATCGCCTCCCTTTTTTTTAAAGTTTTGAATAAACTTAAAATTCAATAGTTAAAATAACCCCACTAGTACTTGATGAACTTTTGCTGTGTTTCTTTTCCATTTATAATGACGCTAATAAAGTAAATACCCGGTTCAAAATCGTTCACTAAAATAGGTGTTTCTTTTTGGGTTAATCCAGCTTGCACCAATTGCCCTGTAGACGAATAAATGGTATATGTACCTGCGGCTGCGTTTGAATCTCCAATTGAAAGCGTAATCTTATCTGTAGATGGATTTGGCGCAATGGTAAACAGTACGGGGCTTTCAACAGTACGTGTCGACGCTGAGATGTCTGATTGTTGAACAGAAAAATCATCAACAAAATAATAAGCGCCCGCAAATGGCAATGGCCCTTCAATTGCTACGGATACGCTTGTTTCGGCATCTGAATAAAAGTTTCCGATTGTTAAATACGTGTAGGCGGCATCAGCAGTGTAGGTAAAGGTAATTTCTTGCCATGCGGTAGTAAAAAGTTCGCCCTCGATTTCAAGTTCGGGTGTATCTAAAATAGGTGCAGACCCCTCTTGATCCAATGGTGCGGTAGTAAAATTTATTCCAATTCGGTTGCACTTAAAACGGTGACCTTGTCCCTCAAACCCATTAGTAATCCAAAAGGAAATATCGTATTGCTTTCCAACTATCATGGGTTCAGTTAATTCTACCATAATGTATTCTCTAATTTCTGATCCGTCATAAGGATCGTGATATCCTAGAAACCCCATAACTGCGCTTCCGGAATGTGGATCTAACGTTGCTATGTTGGTTTCTGGCAGTTGAACCGCATCTACACCGTCCGAATGGAAGTAATCGGGGTCTCCATAAAAACCACCAACGGGAGACCCGCCAGCATTATTCCATACATCACAACGGCTCCACTGTCCGGCATCATTTGGCAATTCGGAATACGCTTCAAAACCGGCATTTGGCACAAGGTTTTGGGTAATAGCATTTTCAACTGGCATTATAAATAACATGCACAGCGTAATCAATTTTAACTTTTTCATTCTTTATAATTTAGATACTGTCTACTCTATTAAGTTTTGGATTTTCGACTATCTCCATAGTTCGTCTTTTAAAACGTTGATTTTAAAATTTTTATTGCACTCCAACCTTCTTCATACCCATTTTATGAAGGTCTTTTTAGCGTAAGTTACTTACACTTAGGTTACCAAAATATAAATAAGTTGGCGGTATACTTGTCGGTAATTTTTTGGGTGTGAGACTACACTAAAACCTGTACCCCATATTAAATTGACAGGCAAGGTTAAATCCAAATTCTTCAAATAAGTCTTTTTCGGCAAAACTGTCATACGGAATGTCAGAACGCTTACTATTGGTAAATGTGCCCATACTCATATTAGTACCGATATAGGCATTTTTAAAAGGTACGAGCTGGAAGCCATAGCCTCCGTTTAGGAAAAGGTAGTTGTAGGTTGTTGGGTAAAACGTTTTTCGTGGATTATAAACATAAGATAGACGCGCAATAAGATAGAGACTGAATTTCTTATTCGTTCCATTCGGAAAGTATTTATAATTGAACTCTCCACTAAAAATGTTTTGATCTTTTCGAATGAAAGGGTGAACTCCAACCCCTAATTCAAATTGACTTTTGTTTTTCAAATAAGTAATACCTGGCACCAATCTTATCGGATAAATTTCTCCGTTAAAACTAGAATTTAATGCAAAGCCAAACTGACCTCCTGTAGAATCTGGTTGAGCCGCGGCGCTCAATGAAGTCAATCCGATAATTAAAGTGATAAAATAGTGCTTCATAGCTTAGTTTTCTTTTTCAAGGATTTTATTTATTCGTCCATACATCCCTTCTAGTTCTGACCAAAATAGTGCGTTATAACCTGTACTTACAAATTGAACAACTACCGCATCAATATCACTGTTATACCTCGCTATGCTGGTATGTCCAGGTGACCAACCTGTATGCTCATACTCGTATATAGCGGAATAAATGGCTTGCTCATGATCAGTAAATAGTGTACCATCAATTAAGTACCGTAAAAATAGTCCCACATCTTCAGCCGACGCTATCATTGAACCACCCGGTCTCGTATATTCATTCGATTTTAAATCTGGATCATAGCCTTTATAATAACCGCTCATAACATCATTCGAATCAACTTCACTATAAAGGCTGTACGTATTTGTTAAACCATGCGGAATCAGAATTTGACTCTTGATATACGCATGATGGGAATAACCTAAAATCCTGTCCATAATCTCGCCTAACAAAAGGTAGTTTGTATTTGAATAGTGATAGCTTTTATCCGGTTCAAATAAGGCAGGTTGATTATATATAAGCGCGGCGGTTGTTAAATATGATTCATTGGGGTCACTGTTTTCAAAATCAGGATGATAGATAAAATCCGGAATACCACTTCTGTGTCCTAATAACATCTTAAGTGTAATTTCATCAGCAAATTCAATTTTCCCCTCAACTTCGGGGATGAGTGCTGCGAGCGTACTAGTTAATGAAAGTTTTTCATCAGCAACGAGCATTGCCACAGCTGCAGCTTCATAAAGTTTACTAATGCTCGCAATTTTGAATAATGAATGTGGATCAGCGGGTATTTGTTCCGCCCTATTTTTCCATCCCGCACTGTAAAAAGATGAATTACCAGATTGATTAACGTAAACGATAATACCATCAAACCCTGATTCAATTCCTCTTTCTAACTCTTTATCAATAGAGTCTTTGGGCAAAATAAGATCTTTCTGACATCCTGTCATCAGTAATACCAATGCTAACCATAAAACATATCGGTTTTGATTGCTCTTGGTAAATATTGTCTTCTTAAAATCTATTTTTCCAACCCGCATATCCCACAAAGTTACGTTTTATTGTAATTTTAAACGTTCGAATTTTAAAAAGGACGTTCGGAATTTCATTTGCAACTTGGTCATTCCATTTCTGTTAGCTTCTGCTATTTCGCAAATCACTTAAATTTTTAAAGTGTTTCATTAGGGCTTCTGCTATTAAATTTTATTTTTGTTTAAGAATCAACTCTTTGACCAACAACCTCTCCATAGCAGTTTTACCATTTAAGAACATGAGTTCTAATGATGAAAATGAGTATTTCTGTGATGGAATGACCGAGGAAATCATTAATGCGCTTGCTAAAATCAGCTCATTAAAGGTGACTTCAAGAACCTCTTCTTTTCATTTTAAGAACAAGGAGCTTCCCATTCCTGAAATAGCCGAAACGTTAGGTGTTTCTATTATTTTGGAGGGAAGTACCCGGCTCGCCGGGGATACAATTCGCATTACGGCACAATTGATTCAGGCAGAAGGTGATTTTCATTTTTGGTCAGAAACATGGGACCGGGAGTTAAAAAATATCTTTGAGATACAAGATGAAATTAGCCTGATAATTGCAGATAAAATTAGAGAGAATTTCGGTCACTTTGAACTTGCAGATCATTTATACACCAAACGAACCGGTAATATTAATGCATTCGAATACTCGTTGATGGCAAGGTTTCATAAAAACAAATGAAACCCGGATGATATTACTATTGCCGAAAAATATTATAAAAAAGCCCTAGCATTAGATTCAAACCACGTTGATTCATTAATTGGATTAGCTGATGTTTATAGCTTTATGGGGATGACCGGGCTAATGTCGTTTATGGAAGCCTGGACTCAATCAAATGAACTCGTTGAGCAAACATTAAAGCTAAACCCTGCTAACCCAGAGGCTTATTATCAAAAAGCGAATAGCGCTTTCTTTACTGAATCTAATTACAGTAAATCATTGGCTCATGCCCAAAAGTCCATTCAACTAAAACCCAATTACGTCGAATCACAACAATTTTTGTCATTTCTATATGTTTTAGCAGGAGAACATGTAAAAGCAAAAGAACATCTTGATATCGCCTTGGGAATTGATCCGCTCTCGCAGGAAACACTATTCTTTAGTGCTTATTTTGATTACATGACAGGTCGGTATGCGAAAGCCTTGAAGCAAATGGACAGCTGTTTGGAAGTCAATCCAAAAAATATACCAGTGCATGCTACCAAAACTTTAAGTTTATTGAAGCTAGGCCGCTATAAAGAAGTCATCACATATTACGACGAAATTAATGTTGAGGTACCTGAAGGAGAAAAAATTGGGGCGATAGCTTTGGGTTATGCAGGTTTAAAAGATGAGGAGAACATCTCAACATATATGGAGCTCTTACAAGAGATGGCTAAAACACCAGAAGGTTTTACAGCAGACTCTTTTCTGTTCTTGATGCATGCTTTTATGGGTAATCACGATACTGCATTTGATTGGGTTGAAAAAGGAATCGAAACAAAGTCCACCTTGTTAATGTTGCGTTATGCCGATCCTGTTGTTGCTTCACTTAAATCAGATAAACGGTATCAGAAATTTCACGACATCATTTTTTCTGTAGCAAATAACCATGCGAAAAAAAAGCAAAAGAAAGCCCTACTTGATGAATCTGCAACACAAGCATTTAAAAATAAACTTCTCGTTCATTTAAGTGAAACAGCACCTTATTTAGACCCGGGCTTATCGCTTCGGGCATTGGCAGATCAAATAGGTCTACATCCAAATCAATTATCATGGCTGCTTAACGAGCATTTGGGTAAAAGTTTTAATGAGTTTATTAATGCTTACCGTATTCAAAAATTTAAAGAATTGGCCAAAAACCCAAAAAACGCCCGTTTAACGTTAATAGGAATGGCCTATGATAGTGGTTTTAACTCAAAAACGGTCTTTAATACTTATTTTAAAAAGGAAACAGGCTTAACTCCAAAGCAATTCTTAAAAAGCCAGTCATCATAACGGGTTCACGCATTTTACTCCTTCATTTTTTATTTGTAACTCTCAACTAATTAGTTCTGATTTATAATTCAGCACAGCTGTTTGTAATCTGGAACTGCCAGGTCGGGTCATGGCCATACATTTGTGCTGCAGTTGAGTGGTGACCTACTGCAATGCAAAAGTTTTAACGAATTCAACTAATTATTATGAAATCAATAATTGTAAATGCTTACGGTGAACCAGAGGTGCTTGAAATGAAAAACATTAATAAGCCGTCCCCAAAATCAAACGAAGTTTTAATCAAAATTCAAGCAACAGCAGTAACGAGAGCTAGTGGTATGATGCGAACAGGTACTCCTTATTTTGGACGTTTATTTACGGGTATTAAAAAACCAAAAGTTAAAACCCCAGGGACAGATCTAGCTGGGATTATTGAAGCTGTGGGTGAAGATGTGAAAATATTTAAGAAGGGAGATAAGGTAATTGCCGAAACAGGTCTAAACTGTGGCGCTTATGCGGAATATATTTGTTTACCACATGACGGACTGATTGTTCATCAACCAGAAAACACAAGTGCTGAGGAAGCTACCGGAATAATTGATGGTGCATGTACTGCTCTTGCATTTTTTACAGATCAAGCTACTATTAAACCCGGAGACAACGTTTTAATCAATGGTGCTTCTGGCAGTATAGGAACCGCGGCGATTCAACTCGCCAAGGAATTTGGGGCCGAAGTAACTGCTGTGTGCAGTGGAAAGAACAAAGCCTCAGTTCAAGCGCTTGGTGCTGATAAGGTGTATGATTACACGAAAAACGAATTAGCAAACAATACAACCTTATTTGACGTGGTTTTTGATACAGTTGGTAAATTATCTTATACTCAAACAAAGCAACACATGGCTTTAAATGGGGTTTTTCTTACTCCGGTAATGACCATGAAAACATTACTCACCATGCTTTTTGTGTCTCCTTTTGGTAAAAAGAAACTAAAATTTGCGGCTACAGGTTTGCGCAAGCATGACGCACAAATGCGTGATCTCAAAAAAATTAGTGAACTGTTATCTAGCAATAGATTGAAGACAGTTATAGACCGTGTATATAGTTTTGATGAAATTCAAGAAGCGCACTCTTATGTTGATTCAGGTCGAAAAAGAGGCAATGTGATTGTCAGTATGAATCGTGTTAATCAATAATCAATTAAATAACGTGAATTCTCCAAATGGTAGCAAGGTTTATCAAAGGCATAAAAAAAGGTGACCCAAAACGGGGATATTTCAAACTTTTTGTGGGAGGATTTGGGGATGGAGGATTTTGAAGTAATAAAGATTAAGTGACTCAATTTCTATTGTTAATAAGATTAATTGCTTTCTAATAAAGTCATGTAATATTCTAAAGCATAATATATTTCCTTTACTCCTGGCGATTTGCCCATAGCTAATTGCTTACCTATTTTTTGAAAAACAGATCCATATTTTATATTCCTTAACTCACAAATCACAGAAATTTTATCGAATTCAGATTGAATATTTGAGCCAGACGAAATAGCATTATTATAAATTTTCACTATTTCAGACAATGTATTTTGCAGATTTCTCTCTTCTGCTGGCAGTCGATCAAAAATGTCCGGATGATTTACTCTAAGACCTGACATTAAATTACTTTCGAACTCCAGTAATTTTTCACTGATATCATCTTGATTTTGAATCGCTACAACTAATTGGGATATCTTTCTTTTATCCGACTCATCCAGATAAGATGACAGGATTTTCTTTATTGAGTTGTAGTAATCCTGACTTTTGTCTATAATCTCTACTTTTTTTCTAATTAATGCAAAATTTACTTCTTTATTTTTAAGATGTTTACTCTTCCTTTTCTTCAGTTCATTTTTAGATATACCGTATTTGTCAAGTAGAGAACCCACAGTATCAGCTGACATAAATTCTTTAATCTCTGTTGAGTCGATTATCCTTGTCCATAATTCCTGTTTTTTGGAAAACTCACCATAATCATCACTGTCAGAATATTTTTTTATTAAATCATTCATTTGTTTTAAAAGGGACAGGAAAAAGGCCTCAAGGTCGTCCTCTAAACCTTCACTCTTCCATATTTTTATCAAATCAAAAGACGGGTTCTTTTTGTTACCATCAGTATAACTGAAAAGTGTAGAAATAGTATAGGGAACTACTGCCGACCGGAGTTGTCCCATTGAATTTTTCCCTTGACCATATAACTTTTCGAGTTTTCTGAAAATTAAAATTTTTGAAATTAACTCTTCATAAAAATCCCGGTTTACGTCTATGGCTTTTTTAAATTCCCCTTCTCCGCATAATTTTTCAATGAAATAGCGAAATATTTTTTCACCCCCCTTTTTTACCATATACGGCTGATCACCCCATGCACAATAATATTTAGCCATTTGCTCCTTTGAAAATCTTCTTTCATTAGGGAATTCTTTTTTATAACGGGCTTTGTTTGCTCCGGCAATCCTGAGTTTTGTGTTGAATTCTCCCTTGGCTCGTTCAAAAAACCATTTAGTACCTGAAGGCGTAAGAACACTATCACTTAATGATTTGATTCTAACAAGCTGTGGGTTTCTGGATCGTAAATCAACTTTTGAGACTCTGGACTGTGCATTAGAAAATGTACTTATATTGGAAATTAATTCTTCCAATTGTTCATCTGTGGTTTCCTTAGCAACATTTATTTTAGCCATCACTTTAACTTTACTAATGTCAAAGCCATCTTTTTGAGTAAAGTATATTGTAGCAGTTGTTTGACCTCCATTTACGATTTGAAAATCTGTTAAGGATTTAATATGTTTTTGGCCATTTACTGTAGATATTTCGGTAGCAGTTGCTGTAATAGTTAAACCGTTATTGTATGCAAAGAATTTCTCTGGTTCTTTTCTTATTGTCTCTCTTATACCCTTGTTGACACCTCTGAATTGAAGAAATGACCGAACATTTTTCTCTAACAGTCTTGTGCTATACTCTTTATAAAGACCGGAAATTATTGAGGCTGGAAGAACACAGAGGTACGATTCAAAGTGATTTTCATCAGCAGCTTTTATAGCCGGTAAGGCTTGATTGAACATGGATTCAAAATCAATTTTTAAGGTTTCCCTATTTCCCTGAGAGATGACAACATTGTACAAAAAATTAAGATCAATCAGTCTTTTTTTTATGAGCAGATTTTTCTTTGTTTTTTCCTTGTTTTTTAAATACGTTATGGCTATTTCTTCATTGGTAAATTCCATCCTTTTAGGCTGTGGTTTCGCTCCCTGTAACGAAACAGTTGCTGTCGCTGTAACCAAAAATATTTCAATTACATCAAACTGATGTGCTCCATCTGATGACGATATTTGAGCTATTAATGGTCTGGCCGGACTGGAATCCTGTATTTCATCATTCAAATGTCCCTTAATTGCCTTGCTGACAAAGTTTGTTCCTCTTTTAAATTGGGTATCGTAAACTGATTTAGTTGAAACCAGAAAATCTTTTTCTTTGACCGATAGATCAATAGAACCCTCATCAATTATAAACAACTGAAGCCTTTCACCAGATTCATTAACACTGTATGCATTAATCTTTGATTTATCAGCTATAGATTTAAAATATGAAGGATTGTAATCTTCAGAATCAATTAGTTTTGCGTCAAGCATTGAAGGTAAGACCTGTGCCAGTAAAAGTGTTTCCTGAATAAAGCCATCATCATCTTTTGACTGATCAAGCAGTTCGCTTCTATATGTAAAGTATTCGTTTAAAATCATTTAATATTCTTTTTCTTCGATTAAATAGCCGGACAAGGTATTGACTCTTAGTTTATAACTCAAGCCTGTAATTTCGGGTGGAATGTTTGATTTTGATAGTAGGGGGAAATCTTCTTTCTCACAATCGTACAAGCTCGATTTTATCACCTTGAATTTATAGTTATTATATTGCTTTGTGGATTCGATTGTGAGTCCTTTCTGACTTATTGCCTTATAAAGAATTGAGGAATCTCCTGAATTGGTTCGCAAATACCTGACAATTTTATTCAGTAAATCGTGAATAGAATGTCCATTTACTAAATCAACTTTAACTGATATAACCATTAATTCCAGACCTTTATCAAATTCTTTTTCCAACTGATACTCACTGGATATTTTCACAAAGAGTTTTGATTGTTCTTTTGTTTTTACTTCAATATTCTTTGTTTCAAACACAAAATCATGGGATGTATCATACATGCCTTTCCATGATTCTAATATTGAATTAACATTGGCAGTATTCGAATGTTGTAGCAGGTCATTCAAAAAAAATAATTCTCCAAACAAACCCTTTATTTCTTCATGTGATAATTTCGGCTTTAATTTGTCTTCAAAGAAATCAGCCCATTTATAGAAAGAATAAACGAACTCCTTATATGAATATTCAGCTTCTGATAAATCTTTTATTTTAAAGAACAAGGACAATATCAGATCGTTAAATAAATCAATGAAATCAAGGTCGATTAATTTTATTACTATGACATTTTTTTCCGTCAGGTACGTTAATTCAAGTTTTTCTTTGTCTACTCCATTAATTTTTGCATCAACGTCGTCTGGTAAAAATAATAAGAGGCATCTGTAACCATCCTTATCCGTTGCAATGAATAAATCCGATTTACATTCTGAAGAAATTCTAAGCGATTTGTAATTCTCTTTTTCATAAGACTGTAAGACAGTCTCCCATTTTAAATTAAGCCCTTTCAAATCCATTTAATTATCATTTAAATCATTGGGTATTTCTTCATTTTCATCCACATCTTCACCTTCATCAATATCGAGTTCGTAATCTCCCTGCATATATGTACCTCCCGGATCATTTTTAAGCGGAGGAAACTCTATTGCATATCCCACAAGGGGCATTGTCAGGTCGATATCATTCTGAGATACATAATTTTCGAATTGAACTTTCAATTTGGGGTACTTCTCTATACCTAACTGATTGAAAGCATATCTCGAATCAAAAAGATATATTACAAGTAAGCCTTGAGTTTCCTTCATTCTTTCTCTGTAATACCGTTCAGGAATAGTTTTGAAGTCTTTTCTTGCTTTTAACAACGCATTTTCCATTGTCAACGATTCATCTTTTCGACAAAGCTCTTTTGCCTTATTGTTATAAAAAGATTCTCTGGCCAATTCTTTTTCTTTATCATTGAGTAGAATTGCCATATCATCATTTGAAGAAATGATATTAGCACTTTTGCTACTGGCTCTGAAAATGTGTTGGTCTAAAAAATTTGATACATCATTTTCACGTTTTGGTCCGGAACGTTTGGCAAGTTTTACCTCTGATACACCTAACTTTGGATTTAACGGTAGCATTTTACTATTTAGCGTATTTTCAGAAGATCCTCTAATTTTTAGGGCGATTGTCCAGTCATTTAAATACCCCTGTTCATTCGATAACTGTATAAATTTCGCTAAAAATTCAGGGTCATTATCATTAAAATTACTGGGCTGATTTTTCAGGATATCAATGACCTCTGCTCCTGTCGTGGTATAAGTGATAATATCTTTTTTATCATTAAACCCGTTGAATTTGGGAGCAATATTTTCCCTGAAATTATTCCATATATCAGTTACGCTTTTAGGATCTACTTTTAGCTGTGTTGTCATTTCAAGCTGATCCTGATATGACCATTTAACTTCTGTTGCATTTTTTAGAATAGAAGGACGAGTGATTTTTAATGTACCGGGATGCTTTTTTACCCTCAAAACAAAACTTGCCGGGTCTCTACCCTTTTCTTCCATTTTTATGAACTCAGTTTCCAGTTCTTCAATACATTTTGTTGTAGAATTAAATTTATCCAGGGAGTCCTGAGTTGTAAATATTTTACAGCAATCGAGATAACCGGGTCTATATCCAAACCATCTTCCCATTTGTAGCAATGCATCTGAATAGTTGGTTACTCTTATGAAATAATTAATCGTAAGTCCTTCCAGGGTGAACCCACGGGATAATCTGTTTCCTCCTATCGCAATAATCTTTTTTGGTGCGTTTCTGGGGTATTCCAGCTTCTCTTTAGTAAAACTGTTTATTGCTTTTACTTCAATGCCTTTGACAGCCTCTGATAAAATTGGTTTTAATGAATCATAAACTATCGGCACCATGAATTCATCCTCATAACCATTGGGTAAATAATCCTGAATATGTTCAACAATGTAAGCGTAGTGTCTGTACCATGTTTTTTCCAGTTCAGCGTAAATTGATTTATCATTTGATGGATTATCATTATTAATGGCTGAAACAACCTTTTCTAAATATTCCGTAATTAGAGTTCGTGTGGTGTTCTGCCAGAACGTAAACCTTGAAATATGTACCAACATAGTGTTGTGTGGCTGAAACAATTCTGATTTTTCCATTTGAGGAATTCTACTTTCTCGAATTGCGAGAGCGAGAATAAAGCATTTGACTGCCTCTTTTAATGATTCGGGTAATGATTTTGGAAATTGATCTTCTTTTCTGGCAGCTCTGGTCTCCCTTCTATACTCTCTGAAACCAGCAAAATCTAAATAACCACCTGGTCCGTTACGTTCATCCCATTCATCTCTGGTTGCAAAATTTTCTACGCCAACTGTTTGCCCATCTTCCGTATCAAGAACTCTGGACGGAAAATGATCAATATAGTCAGTTACGGGAGGGGCTACGAGTGGTATTTTTTCATTTTCATCAGTTGCATTTTCAATCGGGTTAACAGTTTCAAATATTTGCTTTGCACCAAGGTAGTTAGAAGGAGGATCCAGCAATTCAATAAAGTCATCCGGGAAAATATTGTCTACTCTTTTCAATTGTTTTTCAACTTCTTCACCTTTAAACTTGTACTTTATTGGCCAGTCATTTTCCGGATACTCGTTTCTATCCTGTAAGACATTGGCAAATGGTGTAGCAGTATATCCCAAATAAGATTTAACATGAAATAATTCAAGAATAGCTCTGATATGTCCATTGGTTTTACTTGCATATTCACGTCCTTTTGCGCCTGCGTTGTTTAATGAGGCATTGTCTGCTTCATCATCCAGAATTAACAATGGTACATTGTGTTTATCCTTACCTTCCTCCAATGAATTATGTAGCCAGATAATCAGGTTTTTCAGCACACTTACATTCTTTTTACAAACTAAAACATATTTATCATTTAAGGTATGGTCCAGTTCTTTAGTGGTTTTCCCAAAATCTTTTTGTTCTGAAGTAATCGATTTGACCTGAATAACTTTGGAATTTCCGGAAACTCCGAATCTTTCAATTTTTCCTACTCCTTTTGCCCCGATCGATTCTGAAGAATCAATAGTACCTTCTCCAATCACATCAGTTTCAATTCTTTTTTGGGTCTGACTTCTCAAATCTTCCATAATACCGGAAAGGACTATGACTAATACATATCCGGAATCAATAGCTCTGTTAATTACGGCATTAAAATTACCGGTTTTTCCAGATTGAACCGCGCCTACAACAAGTCCTTTATTATAAACGGCATTTTTTGATTTAGGATCTGCCATTTTTTTTAGAATTGATAAACTTGACCTTCTTGTTTCTTCAACAACCTTAGCTGATCTCCCACTGTTTAGCAGATGTTTAAAATATCTTTCTGTATAATCCCAGGAAATATTCTCTTCCCGTTCTTCTGTTAACCAGGATTTAAAATCTTTTTTAGTCAAAGAATGAGTTATTCCAGGATCAATAGGGTTAGTGGATAAAAACTCTTTTTTCGCTGTTTCAAAATAACGTTTCAGTGTAATTTCATCTACCGCAGCAAGTCCGATTAACGAACCTGCACTAGATATGTCTGTTTTAATACGATCAAATAGAGCGTCTACAAATTCTTTATCGCCAGAAGTTTTAACTACCTCCTGTTTAATTCTGTTTTTAAATAAATCAATATAATTCATTGGGTTATGGGTTATTATTAGTTTAACATAGATTTTATTTCATTTGGTAATGTTGAAAATTTGAAACCAAGATGAGGAATAATCTCTTCTTTTATCATCTCTTTTGAAAGTCCATTGAGTAAAAGATGATTAATATTGTCTTTGAGTTCAGATATACTGATTCCATCTTTTTCCTTAATTCCAACAAAATCTTTATCCTCATGCACGTGTCTGATACTGTTAACACGCGTATTTATCATTCTGAACAACAGGTTCAATTTTGAATTTTGATCCTTGTCTAAAGATTCTCTCAAATGCTGAATTAGCGGGAAATCATTATTGACTTCCAGAATAGAGCCTTTACTGGAGTAATCCCTTTCGAATAATTGCGTTGTATTTTGTGTTTTTCTTCCTGAAAATTTCCTTATTCCTCTATTGTAGTATTCTCTTTCTGCCTCAATTTTCAGTTCATCAATGTAATGCTCAAAAGCAATTCGTAATTCATGTGGGATAACAATTTGAGATTTAGCAACATTTAAATGCAGTAAATGGTCCACTTTATTTCCAACTTCTACCCGCAGTCTTGCTAATTGAAGCCTAGGTGCTTTTTTAATAATACCATTCCAGCCACCAAATAAGATAATTCTATCGGCTCTGTAGATATACAAGCCTTCCATATCCATTAAACCTCTGTAACGCGTTGTCCATTTACTAAGACCTTCTTTACTTTCCTGAATCGTTCGGCAGGTAAAACAAATCCCTCAATTTTTATAATATCTGACCTGAACTGGCTTTGTTTTGGCTCTATTTGCCTAAAGTCTTTTTCTTTCTCAGGGAATGGATTAAATGGTTCTATTTGCATATTGTTAATTCTGATTTTAAGCGGATTAACAGACCGCTCCATGAACCTGTGGAATACAAGGGACAAATAATCGGTTGTTACTTCATTAATTTCTTTTTTTAATGCCTCTCTTCTGTTTTCTTCTTTTAAGTAAGATTCAAACTTATACAGGCCACTCCAGACTATTATTGTATTCGCTTCAAAATCTTCAAATTGGCCAAAACATTCACCCGATATTTTTTGATACTGATTGATAATTTCTTCAATTTCATCCTCAGAATTAACAATGATCTTCCAGCCATTATTTTTTAAAAAATCGACATCCCATGTTCTGGCGTTATATTTTTCAGTACCTCGGGGCTTCGATAAAACAATAAATTTTCGTGTTTGTGAAAAAGAGGCCGTTTTCATTCCTAAACCAAACCGCCCCAAATCGCTTTCATTTCTGCTATTTTCAGGGGAATCACTCGGAAATTTCATGTTTCTGATGAGAGAGTCTTCTGTCATTCCATCTCCATTATCCGCCAGGAACAGTTTAAATGGCTCTGAATCCGTATCAACTAATATTTCAATTTTGGTTGCATTGGCAGAAATTGAATTATCCATCAAATCGGCCAGTGAAGTATCTAAGCTATATCCCTGCTCAGCGATTGATTTAATTAAGAACTCCGGATTGGGAGCAGCGTCTTCGGTGTTATTGGTTTTTGGGTTACTGTTCATTAATTAATGTCTTTTGTAATAGAATTAAGCCATCCCTTTTTTATCAATCCATTTTCCACTAGCCTAAGTTCTTTTAGAAAATTTATCAAATCAATTCCAGAGAATAACCTAACGGGATAACCATCTTGAAGCACTTCATTCTGTGCTTGCTTAGTGTAATAAGAGGTGGTCACGAATAAGCCAAATTGTCCCCTGTTTAACCTTGCGACCAATCGAGAAACATGTTTTGGTTGTACTCCATTTTTTCGAGTAAATTTATTTGCCTCACCAAGAAATTCAATTTCATATTTAACTGGATATGGAATTGAAAATCTACCAAAAAAATCAAATCCTCCGTCGGCTGTTGGTCTGGTCCCTTGCAATTTGATGATTGACATTTGGGAGGTTCCTAAATAATTCTACAACAACAGCCTCAAATTGCGTGGGACTTAAAGCACAAAGTTCCTTAAGGAGGATATTATCTTCGCTCGTTTCTAAAGGCAATTGATCTTCTTTATTTAAAATACTCTTTGACCAAATGTCGAGTTTCTGAATATTTCCATTGATATAGTTCTTCCAAACTCTGGGGGCGTTATCATTTAAATTATCCCTTTTCAAACAATTTACTCTACTATGTAACCAACTGATCTCTACATTTTCAGTATCAAGAATAGCCAATTCACATCTATAGTTTTTAACTGGAACACCAGAATCTTGAAACCAAGTCAGTTCAAGCTTCTTCATTACACAAAGTCCATTAAAATTAACTTTTCCTTTTTGTGTTTTAGAGAAGTGTAGAATTGGGGGGACATCTGATAAGTCATTTTCCAATATTCTTTCAAAAATATTGAGGAAGTGCTTATTTCCTCTGAATTCCTCGTAGCTTTTATTGTCGGTAAATTTAGCATCACCCCAATAAAAAATTGTACCAGAGGAATAGTCAATAATATCCTCCCATGGATTATGCCATCTATGTGATATATTTCTTGTGATTAAAACTAAATAGCTTGGTAAAGTAGAGTGAATATTAAGAAATTTTGCTGCGCGAATACCTCCAGAATTTCCGATACCACTTCCGTTATGTGCAAACCATGAGACAAATTGATCCTTTTCCTTTGAAACGCTCAAAACATCTTTATAAGTATGGCCTATTTTAAATATTTTATTCATCAATCCCTAGCAAAACTTTAAGCACTATTTCAGCAATCTGCTTAGCCAAATACGGAGGCACAGCATTACCAACCTGGTGATATTGTGCCGTTCTGGTTCCACAAAACAAATAGTTATCCGGGAAAGTTTGGATTCTGGCAGCTTCTCTTACCGTCAAACTTCTGCATTGGTTCGGATCATAATGAATAAAATAATGGCCATCTTTTGAAATATGACTGGTCACGGTTGTTGCAGCCGTATCTGGCATCTGAACTCTGAACCGGTCAGCAAATTTGCCTGTTGTTGCACTTTCATGGTCAGGCATCAACTGATCACTATGTTTTTCATAATCCCTTAATCTTGGAAAACGTTTGTATTTTTTAGCATAGGTACTTGCGAAAAAATACCGTTTAAGGTCACTCATTAGATGTGTTCTGGTTTGATGATTACAGGCACCATTTAGAATATCATCTTTATACCATTCTGCCAATGGATTTTCGGGTGAAGGGGTTTCACAAGGGACAAATTCAGAACCGACACCAAATTTAGAGGGCTTCACTCTTACCAGCTTTTTATTTGAAGTAAAACCATTCCATGAATGGACAATTCCTCTTTTATTTCAGAAATTCGATCTTCCCAGTTTTTAGCGGAATCAATTTCTTTTTGATAAGTTCTTTTCTTTTTACCATCAACTATTTCACTGGAAACTATTGATCTGCCTAATCCGCTTCTTAATTTAGGCAGATCTTTAATAATACTTTTTAAATCAATCTCTTCCCCTGATTTTAATACACCTGGTATTGTATTAATATCCTCACGAATACCAAGTAAAATAACTCTGTGTCGTTTTTGAGGGACATTAAATTTTTCAGCTTGAATCAGAAAGTCCCGATCATCTTTATATTGCGGATTTCCATGTTTATCATGAGATTCGGGAGCTGTGGATAATGAATAAATTTTATACTTTTTAGAGTTGGTCTCTGTAAATACCGAAGCAGGATCTCTCAAATCATTCAATATCCAATCAAATACTTTTTCTCCGCCAACCTTTGCTGATAGCAAACCTTTGACATTCTCCATCACGAAAACTGCCGGTTGATGTACTGCAATAATCCTAAGGTATTCTTTATATAAATAGACCCTGTGATCTTCATTGTTTAAGCTTTCAGTTTCCTGTCTTCTTGCTCGCCCCACCAATGAGTATGCCTGACAAGGGGGACCACCTATCAATAACCAATCTTTTCTTTTACCAAGGCTTTTTTTAATTCTTTTATCTATTAATTCTGGAGGGAAAGCTTCGGCTCCCAATTCTGCTTGCCATGCCTCCTGTCTGGCAATTTTATATTGTTCAGGAAATTGTTCAAATAACTTTGCTTTTAGTGCTTCTCTCTCTGATAAATCAGGCTCCCTAAGGACATCATAATATTCACTCGGAACCTGGTCTTTTTTAAATTGTCTGAAAAAACTTCTTAATTCCAAAGTTTTATGCGCATTTCCATCCTTTTCAATAGAAACTTTGATGTCAAAAACACGCTTGTCATTATTGTATATAGAAGAAAATCCTTCGCCAAGTCCGCCGGGTCGTGCGAATAAGTCAATAATGGGTATATTACTTAATTTTGGCATACAATTTTTTCATACAGATTGTTTAACGTCTCATTTATTTTGTCTTTTTTCAGTTCGCATTCCCACACAATAATTGTATTCCATCCCATGCGCTTTAGCTCTTCCTTGTTTCTTCTGTTTTTTTCTACTGTTTTATTAATCTTTTCTAACCACCAATCAGTTCTGGTTTTAGGAATGACAAAATATTTACATCCTTCATGTTTATGCCAAAAACATCCATGCACTTCAACAACGGCCTTATACTTAGGTAAAACTATATCTGGTTTTCCCGGGAGTTTTTTATCATGAAGACGATAGCGCAATCCTTTTGACAAGAGGAATTTTCTTACAAGCAATTCAGGCTTTGTATTTTTACCTTTTATTTTGCTCATATTATAGCTTCTCGTTATTTTATCATGAACGTCTGTCATTATTTTTTATCATCAAAAACTAATTCTTTTTTTAAGTAATAGGAATAAAATCTGCCAAAAAGAGCATATAAAGCTCCCAAAAACGTAAAATTAACTCCGAATACTATCCCTCCAACCCCCTAAACCCCTCAATCCTTTCCAAACAAATCTCCTCCGTCAATTTCAAAAAAGACTCCGTTTCTTGCTTCCAAAACTCAATCTTATCCATATCCACAGGAAATTCCTTCTCATTCCTATAACGCCCACCGATATAAGCATAATTCAGCTGGTCAAACAACTTCTTATGCTCCTCATTACCATAATGGAAAACACCTTTAAGTCTAGGATGAAACCTCACACAACGATCCCGCAACGCAAACAAGTTATGCTCATGCGGATTATAATGACTAAAAACCATTTCAATCGTCGTGTAGCACATTTCAATGGATTGTTGTAGCATGAAAGACGCCCAACCAAACTTTTTACCTTCAACGTAAAACTCAAACCCTTTAAATGCATCTACTGCACCTACATACCATTCTTCAAAATCAGCTTCAGCAATCTCCCTCCTCCTCGTCGGAGACAACCCTTTAAACGAAGCAAAATCATACCGTCCAGAATTAAACAACTCAATTCCTTCTTTCTTAATATCAGAATAGAAATACTGATTCTCTTCCAACGCCTTATTGACAACATGAATCGGCACAACCAATGTCTGCACCACAATTTCCATATCCTTAAACGCACCGCGCAATTTAGCAACTACTTGTTTTTTACGTGTTCCGTCTTCCGTTACAATCAGAATATCAAAATCACTTTTCTTACCTTGCTCTTTGCCACGTTCTGTTTTGAAATCGCCACGGGCATAACTTCCAAAAAGCATTATAATGTCCACACGGTGTGTGTCGAGAATCTTTTGCGTGATTTGTTCCAAATCGGCAATGCGCTCTGGTGGTAAATGGGATAATATTTGGGTTAAGTCGATCATTTTCTGTTTTCAGTCACTCAAAAATAAGGATTTTTTATGATTTATTTTTATTACACAATCATTACAAAGTATTACTCGGATGTTATGGAGCATACTGATTTTACAGGGTTTTTAGAAAAATGAACTGAATGGTGGGTTCATATAATAATCCAATCCATTTCTTTTTTCGCTTAATTTTCCTACTTTAGTATCTCCTAAATACAAGTATCGTAAAATGCAATTACAAAAAGACTTCTCGGCAGATAGGGTGCGGATTATTGGAAACGACCTGGGTATACTTGTATGCTAGGACACCTACGTCTGTCGAGATTTTTTAATATTCACTGGCAATGCCAGTTCCTAAAAACAAGTATTATGTTAAACGCTAAAAACCTGAAGGAGTTTCAGGAAAACTACTGTACCACTTTAATTCCTGATACCATAACAAAAGGATATTTTGTCAAAATTCCTGTCGCGAACTATTCTGAAGTCAATATCATTAGAACCAATCTGATTTCTGCGATTGATATTATTAACCGATACCACGAATTGAGTAAGCACTCTGATCGCGGCGACATTGTCTATTCCGTTGGAACAATTATTCAATTATTGAGGTGTTTTGAGATGGAAGAAGAATGTGATGGTCTCAATGATTTTATGAAATGAATAAGCGGATTTGATCCGAGCAGTTAAGACTTTGAAAATTTGCTGGGTTTTCATTATGCAGCGAGTTAAATGTGAAATTGAGAATTAACTGAACACATGTTAAAGTAAAAACAATTTTAGCCATCAAAAAGCAGTGTTCTCAATAATCAAATCCGGCATAAATCGGTAAAATGTGGAACTAAGTGGTACTTCCTGTAAATGATTTTGAGGTGTTGTTCGTAAATTGAATGGGATTTGAAGAAAGGCGGTTGAAAATGGAAATTTTATAGCGACAAAAACGGCTAAAAGTGGTTAAATACGGCATGAAGTGACAGAGGGTGACATTCGCCCAAAAGAATCATGCAAAAGTACCGAACTTTGTACTGTCAAATGACCAGAAGGCGCAAGAAAACGCAATGAAAAGTAAGAAACAATAAGAAAGCACAAGAGTTTAAAAATAAAACCGCTTAGTATTGGCGAACTTGTACCATCAAATAGTTTAACCTAATGTTGATCAGCAAAGAAAAAAAAGGGACAAATGGGGACATTTAGGGAAAATAAGAGACACTTGGGACACGAGTACTAAAACGTTTCCCGAATTTTACAATAAATTGAATAAACGAGAAAACAATACAAAACAAACAATGCGACTAAGAATGGGTCATACCTGCATGTAATTGTAGGCGTACGAATCCGAAACAAAGCACCATTTGTGGCAAAATTTGTAGCTATTCTTGTCACCAAAGGGAAATCCAGAGAGGCGTTGATTTTTAATCAGAGGAGCTGAGGAAAGTATCGATTTGATCCGAAAGGAAATAGAATCACTTTAGGCATGCATTGCAAGGTTTGTGTTGGTCAATTTCAATTGCCAGTTGGAATTGGACATCAACGTTTGTCAAATCAATGCTGATCGAATTTTGGTTCTGATGACGGTCAGAATATTCATAGTGGTAAAATTAGCATAATGGGAGTAGTATGTTTAATAATTAAAAACACGAGGAGATGGAAGAAGAAGAATACGCCATGGCGCAGACTATGGCAACATGTGGAAAGGACAAAATCGCAGAGGCAAAGAAGCGACTGCGAGAAGTCTTAAATTTTGAAGAAGTCAAACGACTTTTAAAGGGTAGGATTTTCAATATGAAACAGTATAACGAATACATCAACAATATAGAAAGATTTGTCTTTTTAATATTGGAATCCTATATTAGTACAAATAACGTTAATCCATGAGTAATTTAGATTTATTTCAACATTTTGCCCCAAAGGCATCCAAGAGCATAAAAACGGGTAATCAAGCGGTGATATATACGCGTGTGTCACATCATTCGCAAGAGGATAATACCAGTTTAGAGTCGCAGAAACGGTACTGTGAAGAATTTGCCATGCGACGACAGCTCAATGTGGTTTCATACTTCGGTGGAACGTATGAATCGGCTAAAACGGATGACCGAAAGGAGTTTAACAAAATGTTGACGTATGTCAAACGATCAAAAAATGTTGCTTATGTGATTGTGTATTCTTATGAGCGATTTTCACGATCGGGAATTAACGGAGCATCAATTGCGGATGAATTGCTAAAAAAGTACGGTGTGGTAACGTTAGCAGTGACGCAAGAACTTGATCCGAGAACACCAGCAGGTTTATTTCAACAAAACATTTGGTTCATGTTTGGACAAATGGATAATGAACTGCGCAGGGATAAAACCGTTACGGGCATGCGTGAGTTGCTTCGTAAGGGTTATTATTTACATAGTTTACCCAAAGGGTACACTAATTTAAACAAAGGAGGCAAAGCGGTTGACCAAAAAATAGTGGTCAATGAAGAGGGAGCGTTAATCCGCAAAGCCTTCCATTGGAAAGCCGACAAAAAATACTCCAATGCGGAGATTTGTCGGCAATTAGATCGACGTGGGTTTAAGCTAGATGAGCGAAGACTTGCCGAGATATTTGCAAATCCTTTTTACTGTGGTATCATTGTGAGTAAAATGTTACCCAACCAAGTAATAGAAGGACAACACGAAGCAATGGTAAGCAGGAAACTGTTTTTGAGTGTGAACAATATCATTGCTGAAACAAGAAACCATCCTTTGGTTCATCAGAATAACGATAACAATTTACCTTTAAAGCGATTCATGCGTTGTGGAGAGTGTGATACACCCATGACAGGCTTTTTGGTAAAGAAAAAAGGACTGTATTATTACAAATGCAGAACGAAAGGATGCAAAACCACTAAAAGCGCGCGTGACTTGCATAGTGTGTTTAAAAACGTCCTATCAACCCTTCTTATCAGTGAAGAGGATATTGAAGTGATTAAGAAAGGAACAATAGCGGTCTGCGAAACAGTTTTTCAAGAGAAACGAGAGAGCGAGAAACTTTTGAAAAGAAAACTGAAAGAGGTAGAAGGATATATCGAATCAATTGATGAGCGACATGCAATCGGTAAGATTTCCTTCGAGTCTTTCGAGAAATTCACCACCAAATATAAAGCTGAACGCAAAGAAATTTTGGATGATTTATCAAAATGTACGGTGAACAGTTCAAACCTTGAAAAGATGGTTGATTATTGCATTAAAATTAGTCTGAAACCTTTGCTATTGTGGGAGAGTGGCAAAGTAGAAGAAAAACTAAACTTGCAAAATTTCATCTTTCCAAAGGGAATTATCTATAACAAAGAAAAGCGAGGAGTTCAAACCTTTCGAATAAATTCCTTTTTCACGATAATCCCAATGGTAGCAAGGTTTATCAAAAGCATAAAAAAAGGAGATCCGATCAATTTTGATCGAATCTCCGCTTTTGTGATCTCGGCAGGATTGCTCGCGCGATCCACTCCGCATTGGGCTTTACCCAAACATAAAGTCTAATTTCAACTGCGCTGAAATTCTGTGCTTTTTTGGTTTATCTCATTCCACTGAACAAGTTCATCTCATTCCATAAACCAAAAAAGCCCAACACCAAAGGTGTTAGACTTCTTTTGTGATCTCGGCAGGATTCAAACCTGCAACCGCCACAGCCGTAATGTGGAATTCTATTCAGTTGAACTACGAGACCAATATTTTATTTTTGCCTTTTGACGTTTCCAAAAGGGTGTTTGTTTCTTAATTGGGGAGCAAAGATAACTATTTTTTCAAATTATCTCCGTATTCTGTCTTAAAATTCTGTGATTTTAAGGTTTTTTTTATCCTGTTATTTTTGCGTCAATTCCGCGTTCATTCAGTGCGCGGCGCATGGGTAATAAATAATCCATTGCGCCCTCTTTTACAGCGCATTTGCCATTGTAATGAATAATCCATGTACATTGTTCGGCTTGTACAATCTCGTGTTTGCAAACTTTTACTAACGAATCAATCACATGGTCAAACGTATTAATATCGTCATTGTAAATCACTAAATTTTTTCCGGTGTCGGTATGGGTGTCTGTTTCGACTAACTCTTCTAATTCTATTTCTGTACTCATGTTGTTCTTTTTATTCCTGGGTTATTTCACGTGCTTTTTCAATTGAAATCTCCTCATATTTATGGTATGCTATAATTGTAGCACGTGTAAATCCTTTGTCCATTAATCGCAAGCGGGTTTCTGCCGCTTTTTTGTAACTGTCAATGCTTCCGGTGTAAAAAATTATCTCATCATCTATCGTTTCTTCTTTTGAGATATTCTCTTCCGCCTCATGCAAAAGTAGTAAGTTCGTAAATTCTGACGAAATTTTATCTTCAAACTGTCCTAATTTTATTTTGTAGTACACCGCTTCTGGATTGTACAGGTAAGGATCTGCGCTGATTCCCTTGATTTCATCATAGGGTTGTAATTTTTTAATTGGCGCTCCATTTTTAATTTTTTCTCCTTGTTCAAACGGTATTACGTCATATTTATAATAGGTAATAATATCCATATCTTCTATTCCTAAATCGGCAAATTCGTTTATCCGCTCTCGCACACTTTCAAATGATTCTATTTTGTTTGACACAAGGCATGTTCGTCCCTGCGCGTCTACTTCTGTTGTCAAAAAACCATCTCCCTGTAATAAAATAGTGGCATACTCTCCTGGAATTGGCCCGTCAAATTTACCCACAAGCACTTTGTAAAATAGTTCATCCGAATAATAAACAATTGCCGCTGGTAATTCGTTTTCTGATTCATTGGCATTCGTTGGTTTATAATTCCCCACCAAGGCATCTGCTCCGTCACGTATTAAAATTTGTAGGGCTTGTTCTATCGTTATGCGCTCGCCGTTGTAATAAGCCGTTACAAATGCATCTTTTACACCAATGTTTACCACTTCATCTTTTCTGATGCCCGCATCTTCTTCAGATTTAAAAATTCCGGTTGAATAACGGATGTAACCGCTCGGTGTTTTTTGGGTATTTAGTGGCTCTATGCCAAACAATGCCTCGTTACTCACAGGTTTCGAATAAACACCAATTTGAACGGTATAAAACAGGCCGTCAATAATCTCTATTTGGTTAGCGTCTGCAGCAGCAGGGTCATTATAATATTCAATTGCCTCACGTTCCGCTTGTGTATCCGCCGTAATGGTTATTTTATCACTTTGGTCACCATCTTTCATTTCTCGTGGTGGATCTATGGTTTCAACCGTGTTGTTCTCTGTATTGGTTGTAGTCGTATTATCGTTATTCGTATCGGTTTGATTCTCGTTTCCATTTTCTGTTTGATTTCCAGCTCCATTTTCTGCTTGATTATCCGTTTGAGTATCTGCACCATCCGAATTGTTGTCCGTTGTTAAATTTTGATTGGTATTTGTTGATTGATTTTCTGTTGTATTACTCTCTGCTTGATTGGTTTGATTATCCGTTGTATTTCCATTAATAATTCGCTCCGTTGTTGCAATCGTTTCCGCCGTAGCATCACACTTTATTAAGCCTTCCTCAATTAGTTTAGCCCGTTCGATTGTAATGCGGTCTCCATTGCAATACGCCACTACAAAAGCATCCGTATAACCTAAGGCATTTACCTCAGTTCGGGCAGTATCTGCAGGGGCAAAAGTTGTAAAGTATCCCACCATGTAGCGGGTAATTCCATTGTTCAGTTTTTCGCCTGATATTGGTGCAAATTCTTTAAAGTGATCTTGCGGTAAAGGGTTTCTAAAGGCTCCCACCTGTACTTTGTATATCAATCCACTTGTTTTGCTTTCATCCATTGGAATCGGTGCCGCCTCAGAATAAACCGATTCGTCGGTTTTTCGGAAAATATCTGTTTCTACATTGGCAGGAATCAAATAGTCCACTGCCGCAGGTTCAACATTTTTTATTGGTGCTACACTCTTCTGAGCAATTGATAGCATATTGTCTTGACTTGTTTGATCTAACTCATCCAATAAACTTTGAGCCGATTGGTAAGCCGTAAACGCCTCCTCTTTTAGCTGTTTTTGAACGGTAATCAATGAATCAATTTGTTGCTGAACGGTTGCCAATTCACCATCTTCCTCTATTTCTTGTTCGGCTGCGGTATTACTATTCGACGTGCGCACCACCGCCATTTTGATGCGTCTTTTTTTGCGGGCTTTTAGTTCTTCTATCTCTTCTTCAAGGCGGTTTGCTTCTTGTAGTTTTTCATCTCCCTTACTTTTTGCAGTGTAAAATTCGTCGTAGGTTTCAGTTCCTGCAATGCCGGTTGTTGTTTCATCATCCACATCAATATCTACCGTTGCCAGCTGAACGTCCAGCACATCATTTTCTTGTTGTTTTAAACGTACCGCTTCTTGCTTAATCGCATCTGCTTCCGCTTGTACTTTATCTCCTTTGGTTTGGTAATTGTTAGCTTTGCTAATAACGTCTGCCTGGTCTTTTTTCTTAACAGTGCTACTACTGTCTCGTAACGCATTAGCACGGTCGTAATATTCATTTGCTATGGCTTCTAAATTCGTTGCTTCTGTTTCTAAAGCAGATGATTTACGGGCAGAAACATCATCCGGTACATTGGTAATAATTTCCTCATCTTTTTCATATTGGTCAATAACACGGGCCGTTTTAAAAATGCGTTGTGCTTCTTTAATCAACTCTTTTGCTTCATTTTCTAACGTCAGTGCTTCGCTTAGTTTTTCATTGGCTGCAATTGGGTCTTTCGTCTCGGCAGCTTCATTTCTTAATCGTTTTGCCGTATTTAATTTAATGTCAGCCTCTGCCAAGTTTGTATTTGCCTTTTCTATCTCCTCGTCGGTTTCGTTGGGACTTGCAGTTGCTATTTGCTGATCAATTTCCAACATATTTTTAAGGGTAGTTGTTTCTGCATTATTCACCGGCGCCAGGGCTTCAATCACCTCGTTCTCAATTTTGGCTTTGGTTGTTGCTACGGTATTAATTTCCTTGTTCAGTTTCTTTATTTCCTTAACATCATTGGTTTGGTCTAATGCTTTGTTCAATTCTTCTAACTCTTGGTTTAATGCATCAACTTGTGCTAACTCTGCCTGGTAATTGGTTAATGTATTTTTGCCTTCTTGTGTTGTAAAGTTAGATTTGTCATACGCAGCGGCACTGTTTTCTTTTGCAACCAAGGCATCTATTTCATTGTTATTTTGTGCAATTTCATTTTGCTTGGCTTCTTTCAGTTCTTCTAGTTTATCTAACTCTTCATTGTAAACAGTGCTATTTTCCGCATCATTTTCTAATTCTTTTTGTACTGCTATTATTTTTAGATCTATCGCTGCGGTTAGCTGTTCGTTCATTTTGTTCAGCGCTAACAGTTTATCTTTTTCTGATTGGTCACTGTTTTTAATGTCCTCCATTTTGGTTTCAAACGCTGGTACAAGTGTTTCTAGTGTAATGGTAGGACGAGTTACGTTTTCTTCGTTTAGTTCAGCAAGGTTGTCGTTGTTTAATTTTTGTTTGGCTAGGGTTGATTGTTTAATATTTTGCAGTGCTTCAATGTCTTTATCCAACTGACTATCGGTTGCTAAATTTCCAGTTTTTTGTGTTTTTAGGTTTTCTATTTCGTCATCTACACGGTTAATCAGAACTTGGTGTACTTCGTTTTCGCGTTTTATTCGTGTGCCAGCATCTGTTTCTTCTGCACGTATTGTGGCTAATTGCTCGTCATAATCTGGAATTAATTGCCCAACAGAGATACTTGGCTTTAAGTTATTTTGCGTTGTTAAATTTTCTTGATTTTCAGTCGTGTCAGCCGTATTGGTGTCTGTCGTTCCATTATCTGTAACCCCATTGGTTGTGCTCGCCACATCCGTAGTTGAACGCAATCGCTCTATTTCGGTTAAATTTTCAGTTACACTTGTTTGTTTGATTCCTCGCAGGCGGTTTAGCTCATTTATTTCTGCCGTTAATGTTTCCGTTAGCTCCGGTTTTGTTGCTTGCTCATTTTCCAATTGGCTAATCTTAAAATCAATGGCACCTAGCAACATGTTGTTTAACTCATTTTCGCGCTCTAATCGTTCAATTTCGGTTCCCCCGGCTGATGCTATCGCTTCTAAATCTGTTTGGTAATCTGGCATTAATGCACCAATGGTTATACTCGGCCGTGGTGTTTCTGCCACTATGTTTAGAGCATTTAGCTCGGTTTCTAAATCAGCTATTTCAGTTGATTGTGTTTGCTTTAATGCTTCTAATGTTTTGGCCCGCTCTTCTAATTGGCTTTCGTTTTCTGGGTAATACGTTTTCAGTTCATTGGTATTACTAATTTCGGTATCTAGTCTTTCAGTTAAGCGTGTTTTTAGTTCAATTTTTTGTTTGATTTTTTCTTCTTCTGATAGGTTTTCATCCGATTTTATTTTTTCTAATCGTTCTGTATAATTTGGTAAAACCGTGTTGCTGGTTGGTGCAGTTTCTATTCCGTCTGTATTAAATGAGCTTTCTAAAAGTGGTTCGGTTGGATTTTCATCAATTTTAGCTTTTACATCTACTAGTGCTTGAATTTCACTGGAAACTGCACCGTTGGCCGCGTTTTCATTAAGTTCCACCGCTAATTGTTTTAAGCGCTCATCAATGGTGGCTACCGTGGCTTGGTTTAACTCCTCTATGGCTGCTTCCCGTTCTTTTTTGTCGGTTATGTTCGCATATTTATCAATTTCGGTTTGGTAATTCGGGTTGGCCAATTGCACATCATCCCGGTTAGCTATTGTGGTGGTTTCTGGCTTATTTTTACTAATCCACGCATCATTTTTTTCAATTTTACTTTCGTATTCCGCAATAATATCGTCGAGCGCTTTTTCTCGTTTTTTAACCGTTTTGTTTGTAGGATATTCTTGCTTTATGCGGGCTAAATTTTCCTTTTTCGAACGCGAACGTGCTATAACGTCATCATACAATTCATTCTCTGCTTTTGTTCGTTCATACGCATCCCCCATTGCTTCAATCTCTGCTGCTCTACTATCATAATTGGTAATCAAGTCAGTTAGTGCCACATCTTCATCCAAGTCGTCAATGTTAAAAACGGTTGGTGTGGTAAGTGGTTCATTTTTATTTTCTGCAATTTTTAATTGCAATTCAACAATCCTTTCTTTTTCTTGTTGTGCTTTTTCATTTTGAGGGTCGGTTGCTAAAATAGCTTGTAATTCTTGTAAACGTTCATTTGATTTTTGAACCAATCGTTCATTTAACGTGCCTATGGCTGCGTCGCGTTCGTCATCATCCACCAATTCGTACGCTTCATTTACATTGCGTGGGTAATTCGGTGCCAAACTGGTTACAATATCCTCTGAATTAATGCTATTTTTTGATTCATTTTCAGTAATCCAACGCTCGTCATCCGCAATTTCCCGCTTCAAATCAGCTTCAATAATCGCCAAATTTTCCAATCGTTCTTTAACCGATTTATTTTTTGGGTCGTTGGTTAGTATTTCTTCCAGCCGCTTGCGTTCTTTTACTATTTCGTCAGCCAATTCATAGTTCAGTTTTAGCTGCGCATTTTTTCGGTCTCCTTCGTTTACTATTTCACCAATGTCCACTTGTTTTGCGGTGTAGTTTGGTAAAATATCCTCTGGGTTAATTTCTGGTCGTACGGTTATATTTTCTGTATCTGTTACAACTTCAAATTGTCCTTGCTTTTCTTTTCGTAGGCGTTCTAGTTTTTCAATCTCTGCATTGATTAAACGCTGCCGCTCTTCACTTGCCGCAAGTTTCTCAAGGCGTAAACGCTCTTGTTCGGCATTAATGGCGTCATCCCAATCTTCAAGCGAGTACCCTTGCATTTCTTCATTATTTCCATACAATTCAATGTTAAAGGGTGATACATTATTCTCTTCAAATAGTTTATCAATTTGCGTCAGGTTTTCTTCTAAATTATTTTGCTTAACGGTATTGTAAATTTCAGCCTTTTCAGTATCGCTGAGTGCTTTTGTCATTTCATACCCATTGTTTTCATCTTTCACTACGAGGGCAGCCGCTTCACCTTTTAACAGTGCTTCGTTATTTTTAACTCGCTTATTAAATTCGGCTTGTTTGGCTTCAATACTTTCCTGCACCACTATTATATCGCCCTCATTAGCTGTAATTTCTTTTTCTATCGCTTCAACTTCTTTCTTTTTGTTTGTATTCGCTAGTTGTTTTTGCAGTTTGGTTTGGTTGGCCAATAACTCTTTTTTAGTTGTTGCTAATTCTGAAATTTCTTGACTTAACGCTTGTACGTCTTTTTGCTCTTTTGCGCTGGCTCTAATTAAGGTAGTTGTTCTGTTTTCTGTTTGTTTTTTTTGGTTAATGTTCTCTTTAAAAAATGTTTTGTTCTCGGCCACAAAATCTGTTAGCGCTTCGCGGTCATCATCCCCAATGGCGGTTACCTTACTCGTGGTCAACGCTATTTCACCTAGTTCTTTTGACTGCACAGCTACGGCTTTGTCAATTTCTTGCCCTAATTCTATCAAGTTTTGTGCATCCTGGTTTAGTTGTTGAATTTCATTTTTAAGAAGTGTAGCTTGTTGTAAAATATTATTTTTTTCTTTGGAATCATTCGTGTTTTCAGCACGTTGCAGTAACGCATTTAATTCCACCATTTTTTCATTGGCTTCTTGGCTTTTAGCCATTGCAAGGTTAAAAGACACATTGGCTTGCTTTTTCTCTAGCTCAATACTTGTATTTAACGCTACCGTTTCATTGTTTAACATTTTTTCAAGTTCAGCCTTGGTGGTGTAGGGGTCCAAACCAGCTTCAGCAAACACCTCATCAGATCCGCGAAGGGCATCTAACGAATCTAAATTAAAATCTGCTCCATTTGGCGGAAGCTCTGCCAATTGGCGGTACACCTCAGCCATTATCGCAACGGGGTCGTCAAATTCTTCATCAAATAAGTTATCGATTTCAACCAACTGTTCCCCTCCGCCATCTTTTTTCAACGTCATTTGTTGCTTTAATGGTCTAAATTCTTTTGAAAATGGAATGTCCACCTCTGCTAGGTGTGTAATGTCACTGCCATCTGGTGTTATAAAAAACTTATACTTACCACTTTTAGGAAACGTAATTAAGTAATCACCATTGCTTTTTTTAGAATTATAGGTTCCAATTTGTCTTCCAGAATAAAAATCTTCAATTTCTATTTTCACCTCTTTGTCGGTGTTGGTAATTAAATTAAAATAGCTTCCTTTAATCACGGCCATCTGCATTGGAATGCGGTCTACCCGTACTTTATAAACAGTTAACTTACCCTGACTGCTTTCACGTGCTGATGAAAAATAAGCGTTTTTGTTTAAACTATCCACCACAAATAAAAAGTCATCATCTGGCGAACTTATGGCAAAGTCTAAATTTTCTGGTGCACTAAATGAATCATCTCCCCGGTTGTAGCGCGACCGAAAAACGTCATACCCTCCCATGGAGTTATGCCCTTGCGAGCAAAAATAAAGGTAATCCCCATTCGGGTGCATGTACGCATAATCTTCATTCAAAAATGTATTTACGCTGCCATTTACTTTGCGGGGTAATGACCATTCGCCGCCCGGTAGTTTTTTTATCACATAAATGTCCAGGCCCGTTTCGGCATCATCTCCATAACTTGAATAATAAATGTAAGGTGAGTTGGCCGGAAAATGAATGACCGGACGGTGTGCTAATTTTTTATCTAACTTGGTTTGAAATTGGTCTGTAACAAGAAGCGTCCCCCCAATGTCCTCTAACTTATACAAATCATAAAACCGTTCTGCACCAAGTTCTGTTTTTTGCAATACAATCATGTCTGTAATGTTGGCCATTAACTTTTTGCCGTGATTACATGCTGCTATTTGCTTTTCCACGTTTAATTCTTCCAAATCAGAAGGTGTGGCGATTTCTTTAAATTTTGAATAATATTTTAGCGCCTCGTTAAACTGATAATTCAGATGATAGGCGCGCCCTAAATAATAATAGGCTGTTTTATCTACGTTAGCTCCAGTAATTGCAAAGCGCAGCCGCTTAATAGCTTCTTCTTTGTTTTTGGAGCCGTAAAGGAGGCTTGTTCCGTATCTGAAATTTAAATCATGGTTGCGCGGGTCGGATGAGATGATGGATGCATACAGGTTTTCTGCCGTTATCCATTGTTGTTCATCAAAGCTATTATCAGCACGTTCGCGTTTTTCTTCAAGCGTTTCTTGAGCGAAGCCATAACTGTTTGCAAACAGGCATAACGCAAGTATTAATAATGTGTGTAATATATACTTCATCTCATATCAGTGAATGGGGTTGCCCATTCATCCACCCTTTACTACGCACAAGTCAAAAAAAGGTTCAGTCAATACGCGCTAAACTAATCAGGTGATACGTCGCAATTTTACAATTGATTTGTCTAACAAATTTACATTAAAAATAAAAAGCTGCCTTACTTTTTAGATGTATTGGTGGATTTAACCGTCTTTTGACCAATTAATCTCCCCAATACGTTGTAAATCGTCCAAGGTAATTCATTGCATTTTGGGTTCTTAACTCAAACGAAAAGTCTTTTTCTTTCTTTTTATCTTCTTTTAGTTCCAAAATATAGTTTTGCAATTCTTTATTACTGGTAATTACGTTTAGCACAGTGTTTTTCTTTACACGTTCAAAACGGAAGAAGTAATAATCACCTTTCTTTTCTTCTACACCCGGTAATTCAACCAGCACACCAAATTTGGTTCCTCTGTCTGCGCCATCTACAACATATTCTATAGCTACGCGCACGGTAAAGTCTTTAAACAATGGTTCGCCGTTTAACCCTACAATGCCTGTAATTGGTTCTGAAACAAACCCGATTGCGCGGTCATCCCAATGCAGTTTTAAATTGGTTAGATACATGGTAGATTGCATCTCTTTTGGTAATTTTTTAACCTCACCATCTAAGGTGTAATCCGCCTTAATGTTTTCTGCCTCTTCTTTCGAAACATCCTCTGCAATGGCTTGTTCTAAGGTTGTTCTTCCAAAATCAATACCGCTTAATCCTTCTGCTGCTTTTATAGCTGTAGATAAGATTTCCATTGCTTTTTTATCGTAGTAAAAATCAACTCCTCCGGACAGGTTCATTGTGGTTTGTTTAGTCGCCGCATCATAATTTACAATGCCGTACGGTTTAAATTCTACGTCGGGTAAATCCATTCCTAAATCCACTGCACCATCTCCGTTCATTGAACAACTTTCAATGTGCAAACTAACGTAGTTTCCTTTTTCTGCACGGTTCAGTAATTTTTCAGGACTGGCAATTCTAAATTCACGTGCTTCTTCATTAAAGTTTAACACACCGTTAGAGGTAAATAAAATATGGTCGTCTGCATTTTCAAGTGCGGATAAAAAGGCTGGATAAATTTCCAGACTGTCCGAATTGTCTGTGTTTCGCTTAACGAGTCCAATAGCAATGCCATTTCCTTCTAAATCTTTCAAATCTCCAGAAACTGGAATTTGAATGTTGTTCGGATCAATTGGTGTTCTGAATTTTAGCCAATTTCGTGCAAATTGGTTGCATTCGTGGTTAATTCGGGTTGCTCCATCAAAGGTTAAAAACTGGTCTTGTGCATAAAGTTCCACTCCACCATAAAAATCAAACTGCTCACTTAAGCTAAAGTTTGCCTCCTCTGTAATTGTACCTTTTGCAACGGTTTGGTAAGCTGTATCTAACCCAATGTTTTCAAAGTTAATGGTTTGTGTATCACCTTTGCTATCTACATACGGATACTTACCGCTTGCCGTGTAGGCGCGCCGTGCCGTTACAGCAACTTTCGCCTCAACAATTTTGTGGTATTTGGTAATAAAGTTTGCTACAATTTCTGCATTGTCAAACGCATCCATTTTTGCCTTTTTGCGAATGGTTACTTTTTCTTCTTCCGGAAGAATCCGTGCATCTGCTACGTCTAAAAAGGCCACCTTTTCGCAATAAATAACATTTTCTTTAAGTGAAAAACGTGCTTTTGGTGCTTTAAAGTTCAACGAAACCTGGTCTGGATGAACGGAATAAAAGTTAGACCCTGCCAAGTCCAATGCAGACTCAATGGCGACATCTGCAGTTTGTT
>CAVTPI010000008.1:0-90278 GCA_963736585.1 Crocinitomicaceae bacterium
AACTAAATTAACGTGAGTTCGGGATAAGAAATTCTAAATAAATTGTTGAAAACCAATCACTTGAATATGAAAAAATAAGCGGCATTATTTGTATCTTTAGATTAACCACAATCTTTTGATTATCAAATAAATAAATCTTTTATTATGAAAGATAAAATTACGCAAATTTTTGTAAAAGTTGATGATTTTTGTATTGCATGTGAAACAGAAATTCAAAAACATTTGATAGAATCAAGCGCAGTTAAAACTAGAAATCGAAAAGCTAGGCTTTCAGAATCTGAAATAATTACCATTCTCATTGGTTTTCATTCTGGTTGTTTTCGAAATTTCAAGCACTATTATCTAAATTATGTATGTAAGCATTTAAAAGACGAGTTTTCCGATTTGGTTTCTTATAATCGATTCAACTCCTCTAAGAGTCTGCCACAATAGAAGAGTCCACAATCATAAGGTTTTTAAAGATGTAGCTGAACGAGGACGTTGCTCTATGGATGGTTATTTGGGTTTAAGCTTCATCTGATTATTAATGACAAAGGCTAATTAATGTCTTTCTATTTGTCTAAAGCCAATGTTGATGACAGAAATATCAAGATACTTTCGGATATGACTCAGAATATCTTCGGAAAATTAGTGGGTGACAAAGGCTATATATCCAAAGCACTGTCGGAGTTATTATTTCAAGACGGGATCCAATTAATAACCAAAGTCAGAAAAAACATGAAGAAAAAGCCTTTGTCGGACACGGAAAAAATCTTACTCAGAAAAAGGGCAATAGTGGAAAACGTAAATGATGAACTTAAAAATATGTGCCAAATTGAACATAGAAGACATAGATCAATAAACGGGTTTTTACTCAATATACTGGGTGCTCTTGCGGTATATTCATTCTTCCCTAAGAAGCCGTCAATTAATATTAAAACCGAAGAAAGCCATAGTAACGATTTACAGCTAAAATTAGTTGCAGCTTAAACCGAACTCATGTTAAATTAAAATGAATGGTAAAGGAAAGGGGGGGCTAATTTCAACTTTTTGAAATAAACTGACGGTTTATTATTTCATTCTTCGGATTTGCATGAAGCTGACATTAAGCTTTTTTTCTAAAGCACGAATTTGTTTTAATTCTCTACTTGTTACTAATGCAATAGATACTCCGGACATACCTCCACGACCTGTTCTTCCACTACGGTGAGTATAATATTCATCTGAGCTTGGCATTTCATAGTGCACCACATAAGCCAGATTTTGAATGTCAATTCCACGGGCAGCAATATCCGTAGCAATCATAACTGCAGTATTTTTATTTTTGAAATTACGCATGGCTTTATTTCGATCTTTCTGTAATAAATCGCCGTGGATCTCTTCTATTTTTAGTTTTTTAGTACGCAGTTGTTCCGCTAATTTTTTAACGGATTCTTTTGTTTTACAGAATACAATTCCTTGGTTTTTATTTTGTGTACCGAGAAACTGAAGTAAAATTGGCATTTTTTCTACTGTGGTACAAATCAAAAATTGATGACTTACGTTTTTATTAACGCCACTTTTACCTTTAATGGCAATACGTTTGGCATTTGCAGAAAGGTGTTGGTTGACTATTTCATTTACAGAAGGTGGAAGAGTAGCTGAAAACAACCAAGTTGACTGAACTCCAGATAAGGCGCTCAAGGCTTGATCCAACTCTGATTTGAACCCAAGGCTTAACATTTCATCTGCTTCGTCTAACACGATTGTTTTAACTTGATCTAAATTTATTGATCCTCTGTTTAAAAAATCGATTAGCCTACCAGGCGTGGCTACGAGAATATGGTTGGCCCGTTTTACTGCTTTTAATTGTTCATCAATTCTACCGCCTCCGTAAATGCATGTTGAAAAAATAGGGGTTGTGTACTTTGTAAATTTAAAAAACTGATGTGCTATTTGCTGACCAAGTTCACGCGTAGGACACAAAATTAATGCTTGAATAGCTTTTCTTTTCGGATCAATTTTTTGAAGAATCGGAATGGCATAAGCTGCTGTTTTACCCGTACCAGTTTGTGCACTAGCAACCAGATCAACTGAATTAGTTAACAACAAAGGAATTGCCTGTTCTTGAATCGGGGAAGGATTGTTTATTCCTAATTCAGATAAGGCTTTAACTAGTTTTTTATCAACTCCGAGTGACGAAAAGGTAGACATACTCTTTTTTTTGTAAAGTTAGCCAATTGAAACTATTACGTAACACAGCGACTATTTAATTCGGCATTTACACGCTACTGCTGTAGCTTAAAATGGGCGAGGTGTAGAGAATATACCCCATACTTTATTTTTTTTAAAACGGTAATGATGACTACCACTCAGATGTACTATCTGGAATAAAAATTGATTTAAAACAGTTAACTAAACAAACTATATGAACTATTTTAAACTTTTTTTATTAGGCTTAATGAATATTACACTGTTATTATCTGCCAATGCACAAACTATTTCGCCAACTGAATCGACTATACAACATAAAGATGCCCAACGACCTTGCTTGAGTGTAGTGGTTGACCCAACAGAGGATGAACTGGAGGATGCCTGGGAAGATTTTTTAAAAGACAATTATAAAATTAAACTGGGAGGTGCCGGATTTTTAGGAATGGGTAATCTTTTAGTTGATGAAGAGGTTATCGTTCCAGCAATTTCAGGAAAGACTATGGATTTTTACACAAATATTAAAAAGACTGAGGATGGTACTGAAATGAAAGTTTTTGCAGCTTTCGGTTATGATGTTTATGTTGACCCAGTAGAGATGCCAGCAGAGCATAAGGCCATTAAGACCATGATGACTAAATTTTTGAGTGAATATTTACCGGAATATTTTAGAGAAAAAGTGGAAATTTCTGAGAAGAGGGTAAAAAAACTTACTAAAGCAGGGGAAAAGCTAGAGAAAAAGCAAAAGAAATATGCTGAAAAAATTGAAGATCTAAAAAAAGACATTGAAGAGACTGAAAAAGCCTTGGAAGAAAATCAAACAGCTAACGCAACTGAGAGTGCACTTTTAAAAGAGCGAAAAGCTAAACTTGAACGAATCTTACAAGAAATTTCTCGCCAATAAATCAAGTAAATTACCTTTATTTGTAACCAATAATGATACTATAGTAATGAAGCTTAGAATAATGCTCATCAGTTTTGCAATTGCGACCTTCACTATGGTCACAGGATGTCAGCCAGCTACAGGCAACAAAACAGATGAAGTACCATTAACCGACTCCACCTTAAATGAAACAAGTGAATTCTTTGAAGATACGGGTAGAGCCAATAGTTTCCAATATAATTTATTAGAAGATTATGCCATACTTGACACGAAAGAAAAGCTCTACGACGCTTTTTCTAAGAATGATATAGAAGATGGCGAGACGTGGATGGCTGAGGGAACGGTGAAAGTGAATTATTCATTATTAAAAGATCCAACTACAGGAAACAAACTTCGTTTTTTATGGGAGGAAGATAACATCTCTCTTTATATGCTAGAGGCTGATTATATTTTATACAATGAAGATTATACCGCAATTGACTCGCAATACGTTGAGTCGGAATGCGGGATGTATACCGGAATGCCACTCACCGATTTGGTTACGTTAAACGGCGCTGATTTTTCGTTTTCTGGATTTGGTTGGGATTATGGAGGAGCTGTTTGGGCAAATGAAAATACGCCAATTGGTAGATGTAATATTGGCATCTCTTTATCGTATGATTACGAGTCCTTTTCAGATAATATGGACGATTTAATGGGTGACCAAGAAGTGAGGACAGATATGGAAGCTGTAAAAAAGGTACCAATTTACATTAACAGCCTAAGTTTACGCGTAGGAAAATTCGCTTTATAAAATCGGTTGTTTACAGTTACATATAAAAATTTTATTGTTACTATTCTTTGTATTAAACGAGGGACACTGTTATTCTCAAGAGCAAATTGAAATAACACCAACGCGTTTTGAGGCCCGTCAAAAATGTTTCAATTCATCAGATGGGGTGATGCGCTACGTAGACGAGGGAAACGGTGAGGCGATTTTACTGTTACATGGTGTTCCAACTTCTGGATGGCTATATCGTGCAATGATTGATAAATTGGTTGACGCCAATTTTCGTGTTATTGTACCCGACATGTTAGGTTTTGGAAATAGTGCAGCACCAAACGGGCCAAGTTTATATTCACCAGCTAACCACGCTAAGCGATTATTACAATTGATGAATGCGTTGGAAATCGAAAATTGGTCACAAGTGGTGCATGATGCCGGGAGCGTTTGGACATTTGAATTAATGAAAAAAGCACCGAATCGAATTACAAGTATTACATTTTTAAATGCAGTGCTTGCTGAAAATGGCGTTAATTGGAGCAACAGAGTGGATGTTGGGTTTTTGCCAACTATTGGTCGTTTTTTGTATCAAATAGGTTTAAAGCAACATCCACCAGTAACCAAAATGATCAAAAAAAACACCTCTAAATCAGCTTTATCTAAAAATGAATTAGCCGGATACGCTAAAATGTTTGCAAATGGTAAAAATGAGGCTGCAAAGGCCCATTATTGCTATATGGAAAATTATATTTCCAATTTTCCAGCCTCTACTGTATTCAATAACATTAAAACCCAAGTTATATGGGGAGAGGCTGATGATGTGCTGCAATGGAATCCGCAGGCTGACCTAATTACGGAGAAGTTTAACATAAAAGAAGAAAATATTCATTTATTTCCTGTCAACCATTACATAACGGAAGATTTACCGTTTGAAACTTCTCAACTTCTCATCAATTTTATAGACACCAAATAGTGTGGATTAAATTCTACAATATTGGAAAGTATTACACCTCAATATCCTTTGTTTATCCACTGTATGCCCTTAAAACAGGACTATTTATGTATGGTACAACTATTGACTTACCTACAATAAGCAATACTGCTAAATAACTAACGATTAGAAAAAATAAACAATATGAAAAAGATTTTATATCCAATGATGATTGCCTTAATAACGGTTTCTTGTAATGGTGAGACTGAAGACGCAAATGCAGCAACAACTGCCGGCGCACCGGAGGATAAAGAAATGACTGAAGGAGAAATGAATGATGATATGAATGCTTCAACCGCTGAATTAGACGAAGATGGTAATCCGATCGACCCTGCTGGAGAAGGATTTAATAGTATAATGATTGAAGATTACACAGAAGTTAAATCCAAAGAAAATTTATATAGTCGTTATGACAATAATAATTTAGAAGATACGAAAGTAATGGTGAAAGATAAGGAAATGATGGCTACCACGCTAAAAGATCCTAACACTGGAGAGCATGTTGAATTTATTTGGGGTGACGACAAAAAATCAACCTACATGGTTAAGTCTTATTACAACGTTTATAACGATAATGAGAATAAAAAACTAACACAAATTGTAAAGTCAGATTGCGGTGTTTACACCGGAATGCCACTTTCAGAATTAGAAGAATGGAATGGAGCACCTATTGAATTTAGTGGTTTTGGCTGGAAAGATGGCGGCGGAATTTTCACCGAGAAGGGAAGTAAATTAGCCGGATGTCCAATAGTAGTTCGCTTGTCTTATGATGAAAACGTTGCTTTTGAAGGAAGAGATGGTTTGATGGGAGAAAAACGTTTTAAATCAAACGATAAGAAAGTTAATGGAGCACCTATATTTGTAGGGTCTATGGCTATTAAAATGTAAGAGCATTCAATTTAAATTTATATAAAAGTCCACTTAGTTTAGTCTGAGTGGGCTTTTTGCATTTGACAGAACTCAGTTTAGTAATAAAGCAGAGCTTGATATTTGAGGGTTTAAACATGATTGTACAAGAATAATTGATTAAATTTAAAGGGATTAAAAGGTAGTGATGACTCGATTCTTTTTTATATTCTATCTGTTTTTTGCTCATGGTTTTTTTGCGTTTTCTCAAAAACCACTCGATTGGAGCAATGAAAAAGTTATAGCTGATGCTGTGGCTGTTCACAACGCGTTGTATTCGCTCTCTGTGAGCGACAGCCCGCATAGTGTAACATTTTACATGGACGAGTTAAAGGATAAGTTTGACGCGCTGAGTCGTTTTAACTCAAACTTTAAATTAAACTATAATCCATTTCAACTAACTGTAACTGATACCAATAAAAAAGAAATTGAGAAAACGATAATGCAGCTGAAGCAGTTAACCACTGAAATAAGAATGAGCGCTAAGCGGCAACGGATTTCATTTCAAGTTAAGCATTTTCCATTATTACGCGCTTTGTTAAGTGAAAACCCCGGAGACTATTACACCAGTATCCAACCAAAGAATAGGTATTTTCTTCACAATCACCCATTGCGAGGAGCGCAGGAAGAGCTACAGTTTCAAGACATTCCTTTTGCGACTGAGTTAGCAGCTTACGATACTTCACTTTGGAATTTTACGACGTATTGTCCAAATTTAAAATCATTAGTAATGTTTGCCTCAGGGGTGAATGATTCGATATTAAACGCACTTCATTTGAATGAAGCCTACCAGCTGAACTGTGTTGATTTAAGCGAGAATCAGTTGGCAGAACTACCAGATAACTTTAACGAAAAAAACACATTGGTTTATTTAAGCCTAGCGAAAAACAGACTTGCTACCATGCCCGATAATCTATCAGAATGGAATCAAATCCGATACATGAATTTGCGCGGAAACCAATTTGACGAAGAAGAGAAAAAAAGGATAAAAGAAGCGTTACCATTTGCACAAATTGATTTTTAGATGGCTCTGTTAAAAGCAACATATAAAGGCTATGGTGTAGTTGACGTAAAATCAGCAGAAGAATGGCGAAGTTGGTTGGCAAAAAACCATAAACAAATAGATGCAGTTTGGCTTTTGATGTATAAAAAAGAAACGGGAGAATCTACCTTAATTTATGAAAATGCAGTGGTAGAGGCGTTGTGCTATGGTTGGGTAGATAGCAAACCAAATAAGCGAGATGAACGCACGTATTACTTATTTTTTTCTCAACGCAACCCTAAAAGCAATTGGAGCAAACCCAACCGTGAACGGATCGAAAAGCTGGAGAATGCTGGAAAATTGAGTAAAGCAGGTAAAGAGATGGTAAAAGTAGCGAAGGAAACCGGAACATGGACGGCACTAATTCCTGTAGAAAATTTAGAGATTCCAGCAGATATGCAAGCCTTGTTTGATGAAAACCCACAAGCTTTTATCCATTATGAAGCATTTCCGCCTTCTGTTAAAAAAGGAATTTTGGAATGGATTCTTAATGCAAAACAAGCTGTTACACGAACAAAAAGAATAAAAGAAACCGTGGATTTAGCACAAAAAAATAAACGAGCTAATCAATACAACCCCAACTAAATATGAACAATAAAAAAGACGGAAAAAGACGCGAAAATGTGCGTGTTGGAGCATTTGTGGAAGTGGTGCAAAAAGCAGATCAGCGTTCAGGAGAGCTAACGGAAGGAGTTGTTAAAAAGATTTTGACAAAATCGTCTAATCATCCCCACGGAATTAAGGTAATGTTAGATACAGGTGAAGTAGGGCGTGTTAAAGTTATTCATGAAGATTAATGATTAAAAATAAGGTAAAACCCTTCTTGACAAAGATCCTTCAACAAACGAATTTAGTTTTATTAATTGTAAAATCAATCTAAAGAATTAGCAGAATATGAGTAAGATTACTTACGTTTGCAACATGAAATATTGTATACCACTTTTGTTCCTTGCTTTGGTAGGCTGTAAGCAGGATGCTAATGTAGATTTTAAATGGAATTTTAAAACTGAAGAGCCTTATAACTATAAGTTTATTCAATCTACGAAAAATGAAATAACGGGTCCTAATGCACAAACCGAAAGTGCAGATTTGAGTGTAGACATGACAATTGAGCCGCAGACAGATTCGACTGCAATGCTGACCATGAAAAATGGTTCGATTACAAGTTCAAATGGAGATACGCAACAATTCCCAGATGCACCTGGAATGATACTTTCAGACCACGGTACGTTTGACAACGAGAACAATAATGCTTTATTTTCTATCTTTTTGGTGTTACCACGACAAGATTTAAAAATTGGTGAAACGGATACCGTTAACTTTACAATTCCTTATTATTACCAAGGACAAAACATTTACTCAGAAGGTACAAATGTTATTACATTTAAAGAAATTGTCGATTTTGAAGGGAATAAATGCGCCGTGTTAAAAGGTGTAATTAATTACACAAATCCAACTGAAATTTTAAATAATGAAGATGCTGCAAGTACCGGAAAAGGTGAGGCGACTTATTATTTCAATATCGAAAAGGGTATTTTTGAAAAAAATATGATTGTAATGGATTTGTATTCAAAATTCGACAGTCAAACAGAGCTAACGCAACATACAGAAATAGAGTTGTTGTACAAAGGCTACTAGAATTGGTGCCGTACTCATATTATCACCATCTGGCGCGGTATCCGCGGACATCTGCATGAACAGTTAAGGTGCCGGGGTATAGGCCAACACCACCACGGTTATTTACCACTTGTTGAGCTGCAGAAAGTAAAATTTCTTTATCAAGTTGATCCGTTTTTCCATCTCGATTAATATCTTCTGCGACTAAGTCTGCCGCCGTGCCCCAAATATGTTGACTTTTAACTGCGCCGCCGCGTAACAAATTATATTTTGGGTGTCGGTGGCTTTCGCGAACATAAAAGCCGTGTGGGTCGTGTCCGGTTTGAGCAATCATTTCCATTATTTCTAATATTATATAGAGTAACTTTCTGTCTACCAGCCAAAATTGTCGTGTGTTCGATTCTAAATTTTTTAAATTTCGGTTGTAATAACCATCCGTACTTAAAAACCTGAGCTCGGTTATTCCAAATTTCCACAGAAGTCTTGAAAAAAGTGAGGTTTTGACAAGAAAAATGTGCCACATTGAGCGCAGTCGAAATGAAGTACTAACGGGTTAATTCAAGGCTTTTTTTGTTAAAAAATTGCTGTTTTCATGACTTTCTGAAGGCGCCGCCCTGAGCTTGCCGTAAGGGTTGATTTCAATTACCTCATGCGACGTTATGAATTTTCGAAGTATAAATACTCCTTCAAACTCATGCCTTGCCTAAGAAAAATGAAATCAACTGTGAGCGTTTGGAATAACCGAACTCAGGTTAAAAACTGTTGAATTCTATTTTTTCCAACGATAAACTTAAAAACAGCATCTCCGCGAATAACCACATACGTTTTGGTTTGTAAAACCGCTTTGTAGGGAGTTTGATCGGAGTGACTGTAAGCCAAATAATCACTTGTTAGCTGTGAAAATTGAACGGTTTCAAATTCGGCTAAAACAGAATCAATACCAGCGATCGTCATAATGGGTTGTTGTCCTGTTGCTTCATCATATTTGGTGGGTGTATGCCGATTTTCGCACCCTGTAAAAATCAGTATCAAGATTAAAAAGGGCGTAAAAAGGAATTTTCGCATAGGCTATTTTAGGATTAAGACCTTAAGTATTGGTGTAAAATTACAACTATCATTCATATAACGAAACCAAAGCGAACAGGTAACACCTAACATCTTTAGGATAGAACGAAGGATATTTAAAATCAACTGTATGGGGGTATTGCATAAAACAATCGACATAATGAAAATTAGCAACCATGAAAAGAATATTTCCAATTATTGTGCTGACGGCTTTTACCTTACTGGCAGCTTGCAAAAAGCATAAAACAGAAGAGATTGAAAACCGCAACTATAAAATGGGATTTAGCTCATGGTCTTATGGTCCAACGGCGGATGATCGAGCGACAAATTATGATCTTATAAAAGGTAATGGGGATATTATTTCGGAGCAAATGGATGGGAATATTCCGTGGAACTCCTGGATTGATGGAACCGATTTGCCCGTAGATTTTGTCGCAGATGTCGCATACAGAGTAGGGCAACAATCTGCCGGACATGACCTTATGCTTTCGATAAGTCCGCTAAATACAGAACGCAATGACTTCATTGATAATTGGGACGGATCTGGTAAACCAGCCCACAGCAGCATGAACGACCCAATTTTAGAAGATGCCTATGTTGCCCATGTTTTATATTTAATTGATGCGTTTAACCCCGATTACTTAATTATAGGGATGGAAACAACAGGGATGTTGAATGATTCTGCCGAAAAATGGGAGGAACTAAAGCTATTTATGCGCAATGTCAGAACACGTGTACGTGCAGTTTACCCAACGCTTAAAATGGCAGAGTCAGCCGTATTACACAATTGGTATAAACCCGAAACAGATGACAAAGCATATTATCAAAGTGAAGTGAAAAACTACATTAAAGAAATGGACTTTGCAGCCATTAGTTTTTATCCCTTTTTAGCCGGGTTAAATTCGTCAAATCAATTTCAAAAAGCATTTGACTTTTTGCATGAAAACACGACCAAACCAATTGCATTTGTTGAAACCAGCCATTTGGCGAATGATTTAATTGTGGCGTCATACGATTTACATATAAAAAGTAGTGAAGATGAACAAGCTGATTTTGTAAAAGCCCTGTTAACAAACGCCGCAGAAAATGATTATATGTTTGTGATTTGGTGGTCATACAGAGATTACGACCGCCTTTGGGAGACTTTTCCGGAAGATGTGAAGGACATTGGCAAACTATGGCGTGATACAGGTTTGGAGGATGAAAATGGTACCGAGCGAGCAGCATTGCGAATTTGGCGAGAAGTATTCACTAAATAAATTTTCTTTACTATCTTACCGCTATGAAAAGATTATTAACCTTTGCTTTTTTACTCCTCTTCATTGCTTCTTGCGGTGTTTCGAATAAATTTACAAAACGAAAGTATTTAGATTTAAAGCATAAAACTGCAAAGAAGAAAGCAGATGCCGAATTGTTAGATACAGACGAAACACAAACATTTGACGGAGAAGTACAACCCGAACCAACGGCAGAAGTAAATAACGCGTTAGAGAATGAACCGGATGAAAACTCAGCAGACTTAGATGCTGAAGATAATACAGACAAAGACAAGGTAAGCAAAAATAAAATCAAAAAACTTTATAAACGAACAATTGAGCCAGTATTTGATAAGGGCATATTTGAGTCTGAAAAGAAAAACGATAAACGAGTTAACGAAGGAGATGAGGAAGTAGAGCAGGAGATGAACATTGCTGCCCTGGCCGCATTTATAGCGCTGATTGCAGGTCTTGTCTTTTTTCCGGCACTTATAGCCGCATTGATTTTAGGTTATTATGGCATGCGCGAAATTCGCGCTGAGCCGGAGAGATATAACAATATGTGGATGGCGAAAGTAGCTTTTATTGTGAGCTTAGTCATTTTAATACTCGTTTTCTTATTCGTGCTGTTTCTGATAACCGTTTTTCTACTCGCCTTTTAATGAGACTTTAAATGGTTGCCAATTCCACAGTTACTTATTTGCACTATCTGTCCATTTTATTGGTTTTTGGAGGCGTGATAATTGAACTTTTTTTAGTTAAAAAAGAATTAACAGCTGAAAGTTTGAAGCGTATTGTAAAAGCAGACGCCATTTATGGTTTATTTTCTATATTGCTTGTTACTACAGGGCTGTTGCGCGTTTTTTTGTATGGTAAAGGCAGTGATTATTATTTTGGAAATTGGATTTTTATTTTAAAATTTTCTCTATTTATCGTGATCGGGTTATTGTCTATTTTACCCACGGTCACTTTTCTCAAACTCAATAAAAAATTGAAAAAGAATCCATCTGAAATTATGGAGCTTCCCGCATATACAACCATTAGGCGAATGATACAATTGGAACTTATTCTTCTTTTGTTGATTCCATTATTAGCCGTTTTAATGGCAAATGGGGTAGGTATGCTTACGCCTTAATTTTACTGTAAAATTAACGTTCATCCGCTCCAGCGTCTAAGTTATCGGCAGTTCGCGGTTCGCCATCAATATCCGTAGTAGGAAAATCTGTAATGCCCGTTGCAAAACCCTCAGCAGAAGAGCCACTGCTCAAATGCAAATCACGATTTGTAAAATCATTAAATCCAATATCTGAATCACCAACTAAGTTCATGTTTTCTGTAAAAGCATGTGTGGTAAAAATATAGCTGTCAGCACCATCAGTGCGGATGAGTATATTACCAAAAATGGCCATGTCCACTCCCGTTAACTCCTCATTCGTAGCAATGCACGATTTATCATTAACAACCATGGTGTTAAACCGGATTACAGCGTTATTAATATGATTATCAGTATTGCCGTTACTCGCCAAATTAACGGCTCGCTTGCCATTGTCATAAATAATGTTGTTTTCAATCAGCAAGGTTTCACCAAACCCAGGGTGATCAGAAAAGTAGCTGATGCCATGGTCGGTTGCATTATACAATCTGTTTCGCGCTATAGTGCCACTAGTGCGTATGCTTATGCAGTTTCCTTGCGTATTAATAATATTATAAATTTCATTTTCTACAATGCGCACTTGTCGTCCCTGAAAGTAAATGCCGTGATGCGGAGCGCCGGCCAGGCTGGAAGCATTATTTTGCGCTATGTCAACCATTTTGTTGCCTGCAATTAACGTATTTATATGTCCTTCAGGGGCCAAAATTCCGTTAGAACCAATGGCCGTAAAAGTACAATTCTTAATTTGGACTCCGTTAGATGCTCCGCTATTTCTGAATCGGATACCATTTTCTTTGATGTTTTTAAAAACACAGTTTTCAATACACAAATCATCAACATCTCTTAATTGCAAAGCATCTACGTCAATATCTTCAAAAACGCAATTTTTTATGCTGCTTCCATCATAGGCATGCCCGTCAATCAAAACAGTTTCATTAAACGTTTGCCCTTCTGTTATGCCAGGGCTCAATTCAATTGTACTATTCTTTTTTTTGCAACCTGCAGTTAATGTTAAAACGGCAATTAATAATAAACAGAATTTCATAGTGAAGCATTTGTGATGTAGGTAAAGATACAAAATTCAATAGCTAAGTTAGGATTCCAATAATAATTTGCGCGAAACAGTTTTTAAAATACGTTGGTTTAGTTTTTGAAATACCATTAGCAACGAACATAGATTTTTATAAATGATAAAAAAAGCATTTAACGCAGTTAAGGAAGTTTTAGGAACCACATTTAAGGGAATGGGCACGCACGGTTTGATGACCTATGCTGCCTCCATTGGTTTTTATACCATTTTTTCACTTCCGGGATTATTAATTACAATTATTATAACAGCTGGCGTTTTTCTGGGACAAGAAGCAGCAACCGGAGAGTTATCGGCTCAATTAAATGATGTAATAGGCGAAAGTTCAGCATCCTCAATAGAGGATATTATTTTAGGGATAGAGCTTGCAGGGGACAATACGCTGCAAACCATTATTGGTGTGGGTACATTAGTTTTTTCAGCAACCACAATATTTATGTCGTTACAAGATGCCCTTAACCGTATTTGGGACGTAGTGGCTACGCCCAAAAAAGGATTTATTAAGTATATACTTAACAGGGTATTATCGCTGGGGATGATAATTGGTTTAGGGTTTATTTTACTCGTTTCTTTAATGTTAGACACTGCACTAGAGTTTTTCTTTAACCAAATTCAAGGCTGGATTGGGAAAGAGCCGAGTATGTTGCTGGAGATAGCCAGTTCGGTAGTTTCTTTTGGTGTAGTTTTTTTAGTCATCATGCTAATATTTAAGTACCTGCCTGATGTTAAGCTGAAATGGTCAAACGTCCGCATGGCAGCGTTAATTACATCAGGATTATTTATTTTGGGGAAAATTGGTATTGGATATTACATTGAAAACAGTTCGTTTAGCCAAACCTATTCCGCAGCAGACTCGATTATAGCATTATTGGTGTGGGTATATTATTCCACAGTAGTGGTGTTGTTTGGGGCAGAAATTACGCGCGCCATTATGATTTACCAGGGGCATCCAATACAGCCAGCAAAGGCTGCCAAGAAAATTGCAATCCAACAATTAGACTATGAAGAGTATCTGACACGATTTGATAATCAACCAGAAGCTGAGGATGCAAATGAAGAAAAGACACCACCACAATCCTAACAAACAAAAATTAATTAACATAAAAATACAAACTATGACAATTTTTAATGCACTAACAGAAGACCATAAAATCCAGCGTGATTTAATAGCAAAGCTGGTTGAAACAAAAGGCGAAAGCGACGATAGAAAATTAATTTTTAACAAATTGAAACATGAGTTAGCCATTCATGCAGACGCTGAAGAACGTTTTTTTTATAATCCGTTGATTAAAGATGACAATACACAAGGCAGAGCAAGGCACAGCATTGCTGAGCACCATGAATTGGATGAACTTGTTGAAAAACTAGAGAAAACCGAAATGTCTGCATCTAACTGGTTAACCACAGCTAAAGAATTAGCACATGAGGTTGAACACCACTTAGATGAAGAAGAACACGAAATTTTTAAAATGGCAGGAAAAGTATTAAACGAGACAGAGAAGGAAAAATTAGGGCAGGAATACTTGAACTACATTAAAGAAAATCGAAAAGCGTAATTACTAAACCAAATATAAATCAATCTTTTTGGTTGATTATCTAAAACAGAAAAATACCGTTCGGAATGGATTCGAATGGTATTTTTTTTGAGTAGATTTTGAATTAAAACAAGCGCTTTTTAGTGCCAAAAACGAGCAATGGAATACTAATTAACGCTATTGCGCCCACGCAGGCATAAAAGATAGGGTCATAATTTCCGTTTTCGGCAATGAGTGCAATTAATGCCCATATAATAACCAAGGCAACTATACCTCCACGTTTGCTGGCCATAAAAATTCCAACACCCGCAAGTGCTGCTATTACGGCAATTGCAATGGAAATCTCAATGGGTTCTGGAAAACTCCACCCCACTGTTCCGCGTAAGAATAATGCAACAGAAACTGCAGTTGCTGCGCATATCCAACCCAAATAAAGCTGAGTAGGTAAATAAAACCAACGGGTGTATTTATTTTGCTCGATACCCAATTGTGCTTTCAATGCGATAAAAAGCCAAATTAACGCCGAAAGGTGCCATAAAATATTAATCAATCCCAACCATTGCAGCCCACTGTATGAAATGGGAACAAATGTAATAGAAGCAAGTGCTGCCAAAATACCTGCGCGGGTGGCATTTCGCAAATGGATAGAATCTGTTCGTGCCTTATTGACTTGAAAAATAGAATAAATAATCATCCCCAAAAAAATAGGTCCCCAAATGCCAAAAGCGTAATCTGCGGGTTGTATGAGAACCGTAGGATCATCTTCAAATGCGGAATCTAAAAACGCAATAGGAACAAAGTTGACAATTGGCACCAGAATAAATAAAATGAGTTGAAGTTTTCGCATTGTCATAATGTAATTGTTTGTGGCTTGCACCTAAATTCCAATAAATAATTGCCAACTAAACAATAGACCGATTAAAATAGTTGATACAAAACCTTTACATTAAAATGCTAAACAGGTGCATTTTGTTCGGATGGTCTTACTGATTCCGTTTAACAGTAGCTATGTACAAGTCTTCAACTTTATGGCGCGCCCAGGGCGTTCGGCGTAAAAATTTTAAGCTTGATTTTACAGATGGTTCATTTTTAAAGCAGTTAATACGAATCCGCTCGCTCAACTCATCCCAACCATATTCATCCACCAATAAATCCAACATGTGCGTTAGTTTTACACCGTGTAAAAAGTTGTTGGTTTGATCTCCCGGATGATTTGCAGGTTGCTTGTCTGTCATGTAAACGAAGATAAGGCTTTTGCGGATAATCACGCTAAATTTCTTTCAGCGATTCCACCTGTTTACCCAATTGTTTTGTGTTTTACCCTTTTTCAAGGCATTGGTTTAAGCCAGATTCTTGATTGCTTTTTCAACAATTAAAAAAATAAAAATAGTTTATTTGGAATAATCGTTCAAATATAATTACATTTGTTCTGGAACGAACGTTCAAATATTAATTTTAAACAATAAAAAATGAGTAATTTAAAAGGAAAAATAGCCGTAGTAACAGGGGGAAATAGCGGTATTGGTTATGCCACTGCGGCCAAATTAAAAGACCAAGGCGCCAACGTAATTATAATTGGGCGTAACGAAAGCAGAGTAAAAGCGGCTGCAACTGAGCTTGGCGTAGAAGGATATACAGCAGATGTTAAACACCTTAATGCGTTAGAAGAAGTTGCAAAAAAAATCGCTGCGGATCATGGTAAAGTAGATGTGCTTTTTGTAAACGCAGGCATATTTGCTCCAGCACCCGTTGGTAGCATTACAGAAGAGGCGTTTGACAACCAAATGGGGATTAATTTTAAAGGAGCAGTTTTTACGACAGAAAAATTTCTGCCCGTATTGAATGATGGCGCTTCAATCATTAACCTTTCGTCTGTAAATGCGTATACGGGTATGCCAAATACAGCAATATATGCTGCGTCAAAAGCGGCATTAAACGCATATACCCGCACAGCAGCAACAGAATTAGCTCCACGTAAAATTAGAGTGAATTCGGTAAACCCAGGACCGGTGGAAACGCCAATATTTAGCAAAACGGGAATGGAAGAATCACAATTGAACGACTTCGCGCAAGCCATGCAAGCCCGTGTACCTTTAAAACGATTTGGTAAACCGGCAGATGTAGCCAATCTGGTGGCTTTTTTAGCTTCAGATGATGCCTCATTCATCACAGGTGCAGAGTACAATATTGATGGAGGTATAAACGTTAACCCGTTGCTTTCATAAACCAGCACACTTAAAAAATTTGTATCTTTGGGGGAGGGTTGGATAAAAAACAACACTCCCCATTTTTTGTATTATGCCACGCGTAAAATTATTTGACCAAACAGCTGTGCTAACTAAAGCAATGGAACTTTTTTGGAAAAACGGTTACCATGCTACTTCTATGCAACAACTCGTGGATCATTTGGGCATTAATCGGGGAAGCATTTACGACACCTATGGCGGAAAACAGCAATTATTCAACCAAGCGTTTGAGTTATACCGAAAGCAAAATAAAGAAAACATTGATCTTTTTTTTGCTAATCAGGAGAGCGTTAAACAGGGGTTCAGAACATTACTTGAAAGAGCCGTATCAGAAACCATTGGAGACTGCGACCGCAAAGGCTGCTTTGTTGTAAACACCATTAGCGAGTTTGTGCCGGGTGATGATGAACTAAAAAAAGTAATTCAAGAAAACCAAACAATTTTTGAGCATGCTTTTTTAGTTTTTTTGCAAAAAGGAGTGGCTAACAATGAAATTTCTTCAGATAAAAACCTGCAACAGCTCGCCTCTTTTTTATTTACAACGTTTAATGGGCTAAAAGTATTGGCAAAAATACAAGATGACCCTGCGCATTTGAAGGGCGTGATTAATCAGGCGTTGACGGTGTTGGATTAAGATCAAATCCATTAAAAAACCAACTGCACACCTTGTTTCGCGGTTTCCACATCTGGTAAAATTTCACAATTGTCCCAAATTCCGGTGCGGAGTGTTTTAACATATTCTTTTGGAAGGTGATTTTGATCCATTAAAGCACTCGCAGCGGAAAAATCATAGTCAAAACTATGCAAACCTGCTTTCCACGATAGGGTGTCCAGCGTGGCAAACCAGCACCGTGTTGTACCATCATTCGCAGGCATGCCAATTACTCCAGCATTAATCCATAATTTATCATTGCCAAGTTCGTCTGTTATTTGTTGAATAAATGGCAAACCGCTGTGTCCGGCAATTATAACATCTGCACTTGTTTCGGCAAAAATTTCAAGTTTACGTGCTTTTGGTGTAGACTCAAAAATAAACTCAGAGGTATTGGTAGTACCGCCATGTAAAACATGAATGCGTTTTCCATTTTGTTCAATCTGCAACGATTCGGGCAGAAAATCTAACCATTTAAATGAGTTTTGGCTTAACATCCGGCGGGAATATGGAAACCACTGTTGCGAAAACGTGTCGCAACGTGAGCCTTCATCAAAATTACAACCGCAGTCTAATTCATTATTGCGCAGTTGAATTTCTACATTACCAGCGATTGCACGAATGCCCCAATTTTGAATAAGGTTCAATGTTTCTTCTGGCTGGGCACAATAACCCACAATGTCTCCCGTACAAATGATTTGACTACGGGTATACCCCATTTCTTTTGCTAACTGCTGCACGCGCTGTGTAGCTTGCAAATTGCTGTAACAACCTCCAAATAAAAACAGTTTATTTTTTTTGCTTGAATCCATGGTTTCAAATGTCATTTAACGTGTTACAGTATTTTTTTGTCCAAACAAAAGCGGTAGAAAATAAAGTAAAGTGCACAAAAGTACGCCAAAAATATTCATCCACAACAATTTATTGTAGGGGCCTGTGGTAAATAATAAATTGTCTGGAACAGCATCTACCGCTAAAAAAATGCCCACCACAATACCACCAAAAAGGCTTAAATAAAAACTGATGGGAGGCGTTTTTATCCACCAAAAAATAAATACAGGCGTTAACCCGATAACCATAGTACCGCTAACTGTGGTAGCCGATAAAATTGTAGGGTTGAAAAAAATGGGAATAGTACCGGCTATTGCCACAATTATCATTGTAACCCGTCCAAACTTTATAGTTTTTCCCAGGTTCAAGTCAACTGCTGCTAATTTACTAAAAGAGGCAAACGTAGAATCAAGCGTTGAAGCGGCTGAAACAATCATTATAAAATTAATAACGAGTAATAAAACAGGACCAAAAATTGCGGCGGTTTCAGTTAATGCACCTGGGCCAATGCCATTTAACCTGCCAAAAATGCCCAAAAAGCTGAATAGAAAAATGCAGACACCACCAATAATACCCGCTAATATATAGCTTCGAAGCGTTGTTTTTAAAGGGCTAATGAAGCCTCTATCTGTCAAAACAGGGTCGTGAAATGGATAGCTAAAGGATTGCAGCAATGCAGCAAAGAGTAAGTTAAGACCGCCATTAAACGTAAATTCGCCCGTGTTAATCATTTGGCTTGCTGTTGTATTTTCTCTTCCCGTCAAAATGTATAAAATTACAATTAACAATACGGCAAATAGCACCATTTGGATTGCATCTGAAAAAATGGAACTGTTTAACCCACCCTTTAATGAATAGGCGAGTGTAAGTGCCGTAAACACAATGATAGACCAATAGTAAGATGAGCTACCCGTTTCACCAAAATAAGAGCCAATTACCATGGTGTTGGACCAAACCTCATTAAACAACCGAAAAGCAATAACGACGGAAAAAAGCAAAATAGCCCCGCGCCCAAACCGTGATTTTAAAAAATGATGAATGCTTGTAAATCCCCCAATTTTTCGCAAATAATAGATGACAACACCAGCCACAATAAACGAGAGGTAATAACCAGCATACGCCAAACCACCAACCGCACCATATTTATTTCCTAAGTCAGATGCATTGGCAATTGATTTAGCAAATACCCATGAAATAACCAAACTACCTGTAAGCAACACCCAATTGGGTGCTTTACCCTTTGTGGTGGCTTTAAAAAAGTTGTCCGTTGTTTTAGCAATTGGCGATAGAAAAAACAGCAAAGCAGAGGACCCTATAACTAAGACCCACTGCCATACTGCAATATTTTGCATTAATTCTCCCACCAACCTTTGCTGTTGTAATCGTCCGCACCAATTTGGCTAACGGCGTTGCTGTAATTGGCACCATTTACGGCTTGTTCTGTAGAAGGGTATCTGTAGCGCACAGGATACACGTCTCCGTTTATATTATCTGCCGGAAGTGTAACTGTGGGAAAGCCCGTCCGTCGGATATCAAACCAAGCCTCATAACCGTAAACAAAGGCAGAAATCCATTTTTGTGTCATAATGCGCTCTAAATCTGCAGTACCATCTAACACTACTGCCGCATTGGTTAAATAATCAGCAGGAAGGTCAACATTATAAAAATCCATAGACGCTTGTATGCCACTTTCGTAATAAGTAGTAGGCGCTCCGCCAATGTAGCCTTTGTTTGCAGCCTCTGCCAAACAAAATTGGAGTTCAGCGTAGGACATAAACGTAGCATCCACTCCGTCCGGAATGTCCCTTAAAAAGCTTCCCATCAATGAAATGTCGTTCAGGTCAAACGCATTTTGACTTTCACGGCTTAATCCGTTCGGAAGTCCGGTATAAGCAGGCATACCTTCTGGTGAATTAGCTGTTGGTTTATAATAAACAGCCACACGCGGATCATCTAACGGAGTCATAATATCCTCTGCCGTTTTAGACATTCGTACATCTACGTAACGGCCTTCGCGTTCTGTAAAAATTACCCATTGATTGGGTGCTGACACCAAATAAGGCACGGCCGCATTGTCTGCATTTCCACTAAAAATATTTCCACCATCTACAATTGATTGTAGCTCTGCAGAAACATCTATCTTACCGCTAATGCGCATTAAGTATCGCACGCGTAATGAGTTGGCAAAACGCACCCACTTGTTTAAATCACCACTGTACATAATGTCTCCCGAAATGGAAGATGTGGTACTTTCTAACGTAGTTACGGCAGTGCGCAATAAGTCTAAAATACCATTATCATCCATATAAATAGATTCTTGTTTGTCAAACGCCGGGGTAAAGTTACCCTCTGATTTTGCTTTTAAGGCATCAAAAAACGGCACATTTGTCCATAAATCAGTTAAAAAAGCGGCTTGATGCGCCGTTAAGATTTGGCAAACGGCAGTGTATGCTTCATTACCCTCTTCTGAATTGGTAATGTCTTGCATGTCGTTTAATAAGCGGTATGTTTCATTCCACAGCCCTTCATTATTCCCTAAATCGTAACGATCTACCGGTAAAAATTCCAGGTTAGCAGAATGTTGCGCTAATAAACTACCTGCGTGCCATCCCCAATAGGCTTGATTATCTGACGCCTCAGCAATTACATTTGAAAGTAAAAATTGCGGATTTGCATTTTCAGGTGCGTTTGGGTTATTGTTAAATTCGTCGAACTTTTTGCAAGCGCTTAAAACGAGTGCTAATCCAACAAGTGTTATCATTATCTTTTTCATTTTTTTACGTTTTTGCAATTAAAATTTGAACTGAATTTTGAACCCGTAGCTTCTTGAAGAAGGGTAAGACAAATCTTCTACTCCGAAGGTTTGCTGTGTGCCCTGCATTGCGCTTAATTCCGGATCAAAGTGTGGGTTTTCTGTCCACGTTAATAAGTTGGTTCCAATTACACTAATTTTAAATTCTTCAATTTTCATTTTTGCGGTTAATCGAGTAGGAAATGTATACGTTAACCCCACCTGGCGTAGTTTTACATAAGTTGCGCTATATGTCGAACTTTCTTCGTTAGCGCGGTTGAAAAACTGATTGTAATATTCTGCTGCCGAAATAGCGGTTGTGTTTTCTTCGTAAACAGGATTGTCTTCTGTCCCTACGTTTACCACACCGTCACCAACAATTCCGTCTGTTCTACCCTCCAAGGTTTCGGCCAACACACCAGATGTGCTTCCGATAGCTTTGGTTCTTGAAACGATTGTTCCTCCTTGTCTCCAATCAAATAAAAAGCTAAGTGAAATGTTTTTATATGAAACTTGGTTACCCAATCCAACAATAAAATCTGGATTGTAGTTTCCTAAATAACGCAATTCACTGTCTCTAACCGGTAGCCCGTTGGCATCATAAATAATACGTCCTTCATCTGTCTTTTTAAAGCCTGTTCCGTACATATCACCAATTCTTCCGCCATCTGGGTTTGCAATGTAAAATACAGAGTTGTCAGAACTTGTGTAAACACGGGCAAAACCTGTGGTATATTGTTCAATACCTTCTGGTAATTCTTGCACGTAGCTGGCACCTCTTGAAAAGTTAGCATAGGCACTCCATTTAAAATTGTTGGTTTTAATAATGTCTGCCGTTGCTGAAATTTCAATTCCTCTGCTTTGGATTTTTCCACCATTTACAATTTGGTTGGTGTAGCCACTAGCTGCAGATGCAGGTAAGCCAATAATTTGGTCAAGCGCGGTGTTTTGATAAAGCGTTACATCTAATCCCAAACGATCGTTAAAGAAATACAACTCGGTACCTACCTCTAAACCATTAATACGCTCTGGACGCAAGTTGGCATTTAATAAAGTAGATGAGTTTGTTAATAACGGAAAGCTACCATAGTTTTGGTTAAACGCATAGGTATTTCTTAATTGGTACGGTTGTGTGTCATTACCAACACTAGATGAACTTGCTCTAAGTTTAGCATACGTAAACCACTCCGGTAAATTTACCGTTTCAGATAAAACGTAAGCCACTGCTGCCGAATAGTAAGCAAATGAGTTGTTTTCGCTTGGCAAGGTAGTCGACCAATCGTTACGAACGGTAGCATCTAAATAAACTGTGCTGTTGTAATTGGCTCCGAAAATTCCGTAAACGCTATTAATTTGTTTCTCTGCATTAAACTGAGATGCCGTTAACGGAATTTTGGAGTTTTCAAAATTATAAATGCCCGGTACAGAAAGCTGACCAGCAACAATACTTTTGTATTGTGTGCGCTGGGTAAAATTGTTTGCACCAACTGCAGCGTTCCATCCAAATTTTGTATTTACTTCTTTTTGGTAAAATAAAAGCACGTCTGTGTTCATTTCTAAGAAGTTAACTTCATCTTCGCGATAGGCGCCATTTTTAAAACGCTGTGTACTAAATGCACGTTTCGACTTTCTCAAATCGTGGTAAGTGTCCATACCAGAACGCAAGCGTAAGTTCCAATTATCAGTAATGGAATAGGTCAAAGCGGCATTTCCTAATAAACGGTTTTTATTAAACGCGTTTGTGTTTTCATACACATTAAAATAGGGGTTGTCTAACCATTGTGTATTGTAGTTGTACTGCTGGAAATTTTCTTGACCGGCTTGCCAGTAATCCTCAGAAGGTTCTAAGTCAACCTGTCTTCCCATCCATAAAAAAGAATACATTACGTTTTCACTACCATAACCAAGCCCCGGGCGGTGATCGCTAGAGCTATTAATGAAGTTTACGAACGTTCTTAGTTTTAACTTATCGTTGATTTGTTGCGTAGCTGTCATGGCCACGTTATTTCTTTCATAGTTTGTGTTAGGTATTGTACCCGTATTGTCTAACCTTGAAAATGAAAAACGATAATTTGATTTTGCCGTTCCAGATGAAACGGAAACATTTTGCTGACTGGTTACTCCTGTTTGGAAAAAGCTGCGCACATTATTTGGGCTGGTTACCCACGGTGTAGGCGTTATCGGGTTTCCATCTCTGGCAATTACATCACCACCACGTACTATATTTCCATCTTGATCTGTAGAAGGGCCGTCGTATTGTGTAATAAGCTGCCCGTTCATTTCCGACCAAAACTTACCAAGCCGCCGTCGCCAACACCCCCGCCAAGTCCATCTTCATAAGCAAAAACACCACCAGAACCTTGTCCGTATTGGTTTTGAAATTGGGGTAAAAAAGCAATTTGCTCGAATGTCAAGCTACTGTTTAATGAAACACTAAACCCTTTTGTTGTTGCCCCATCTTTCGTTTCAATTACCACAACACCATTGGCTGCACGTGTACCATATAATGCTGCTGCCCCAGGGCCTTTTAGTACCGTTATCGACTCAATGTCGTCAGAACTAAAATCACCGATACCGTTTCCGTAATCTACTTCGTGGAAATCATTCTCTAAGTTTTCAGTATTGTTTGCAATAAAATCATTGCTTACTGGTACACCATCCACCACAAATAGGGGCTGATTGTTTCCAGATAAAGATGTTTCTCCACGAATAATAATGCGTGAAGAAGAACCTACACCTGATGAACCACTAGTTGTTTGTACACCCGCAATACGCCCGGCAATGGAATTAACCACGTTTGGGTTACGGATATTGGTAATTTCACTCGATTTAATGGTTTGTACTGAATAACCCAAGTCACGTTTATTACGCTTAAGTCCCAGTGCAGTAACTACCAATGGGTTTAACTCGCGTGATTTTTCAACTAACCCAACATTTATTGTTTTTTGGTTGTTTACAGCAATCTCTTGTGTTTCAAAACCAAGGCTAGTAACAACAAGCGTATCATTTTTTACAACATCTAGCGTAAAACCGCCGTTTGCATCTGTAATTGCACCCGCTTGCTTATTTTTGAGTGCCACTTTTACAAATGGTAATTTTTCATTTGTTGCCGCATTGGCAACTGTCCCTGTCAATTGGTATTGACCTTGGGCAAATAGTACGGCAAATAAAGCCATACTAAAAAGTATACTTTTTTTCATTTTTTAATGAATTAAATAAAAAGGAATTAAGATTATTTTTTAATTAAACTATTCGTTATGCTGCAACAACGGGAGGACCCCGCAATGAAAATGCTGTGTTCGAATATTCGCTATATTCTTCTAACGTTTCGGTTAAAATAAATTGCTTACTTCGGGTTAAACCAAAAAGGTTTTCCATTAGCAGTAGCGACACTTTATCCATTTTTATAAAGGTTATAAAATTAGATAAGTCAATTGCAGTATTAAGTTCGGCTAAAATTTGAGGCAATTGATAACCCCCTTTTTGGCAAAATGTGCTAGACAATTTTTCAAATGCTGCCGCAAGATGGTTGGTTTGCCAGGGCAGGTGTTCAAAGTCTAATGCCTCAAAACCTTTACGTGTTAACCCAAGGGTGTAAATACCACCGCGTTGGGTTTTTCCAAAAACAAGTTCTTTTTTAGTTAAGTTCTGTTCGATTAACTCAAAAATTTCAGGCGTAATTTCCGGGCTATCGTTTCCCACGCAAATTACACGTTCAAAGCCTTTATCAAAAACTGATTGAATCGAATTTTTGTAGCGTTGCTGAAAATTTTCTCCTTTTTGTTGATCGCCGGAAATGACAAAAGCAGGAAAATTAGTTTGGCTAACCGTTGTTTTAATTTTACGGTTTAGGTTTTCAAAAAGCTGTATTGTTTTAGCGATATGCGAGTCGTGCAGCATTTTTTCCCGTACTTCGTCTTTTAACAAGCGGGTAAAAATTAAAATAGCTGTTTGATTCTCTCTCATTTTTTCAAGGGCGAATATAACGATTTTGTTTCATGCAAACGGTTTGCTGAATTATTGAAAAGAACGAAAAAATAGTCCGTTTGGTTTTTTTTTGCCGAAAATAGTGGTTAGCAGCTTATTTAACTGGGTTTTATGCGGCTTGCAATTTACAAAAAACACCAAAAAGTTCATTTCCTTGGCGGGGTGGAATGGAATTATAGCAGGTTTCAAACGTTTTAACGTGAAAATAAGGTGAAAGGTAACCAAGGTAGTTTTCTTTATCGCCACCAAAAGGGCGCTTTTCCATACCATCCGTAAGGGGATGGTTAAACCACACACCAACTAGTTTAGCAGTTGGTTTTAAAAGGCTTGCCATCTGCTTAGCGTAATGCGAACGGTTATCAGCCGTTGGCGGAAAAGAACAAAAGAAGGTTTGCTCAAAAATTAAATCATATTGCCCTTTGTGCTCAAAAAAATTAGCCTGCACGAGTTGATTAGGCGGAAAGTCGGGGTTTCGTTCTTTAAAAGCGGCTAGCGGTTGCGCGGCAATGTCTAATACAATTACGTTTTTAAACCCTTTGTTAAAAAGATATTCAGCTTCATACGCATTTCCGGCACCCGGTATTAAAATAGAAATGGATTTATCTGTAAGCCCATCAATGTATTCTTTTAGCGGAGTTGAAGGATAACCAATGTCTCACCCTGTGCGATTTTCTTGATAACGGGCGGACCAAAATTTTTGCTCATCTGAGGTGTTTGAAATGGTTGACATACTAAAATAAAAAATGTGAATATTTAATTTGAAATGATACCGAAAGGTAGTGTTTTTTAATATTCTTTAATTACCTAACATATAGGTTAAAATGGGGCGACATTTTGGTTCGCACGCCGGATAAAATAATCCATGTTCTTTATCTGACAAGGTATTTCCCCACCAAAATTCAGCAATGGCCAACGGTTTAAGGTTGTTTTTAAAAGCAAAGTGCAGTAATTTGGGGGCGGCACATTCGCCTGCGGCAGATGGGGGTCGTTTACCCAAATCTTCAAATATTGCCACAACGTTTTTACGTTGTTTTGCGCGGTTTAAAAAATTATATTGCTCAAAAATCCAGTTTTGCAGCTTGGCAGAATGATTTGCGCGTGCTTTTTTTAATTTTTGTTTCAGTTCGTCATTGGTTTCAGCTTCAATTTTTAGCGAATAGATTTGGAGTTCTCCCATTTTGCGGTGAATGTATCCATCATCTACAGAATCATCAAATAATGAAGGTACAAACCACGTGTTTTCTTTTGTGGAAACCGCTTTGCCTGAAAGCCCTAATAAAAAACCATATTCGCCCTTTTTATTTTGAACAATTAAAAAACCAATCATGTGTCCTTTGCCGCCATTTTGACCTGGTTTGGTCAGCTCAAATAAACGCTCAAATTGTACTTCGTTTTCATCTAACACCTCTTCAATGTGTTGCTTTAACGTTTCGCAAATAGCCGGTCGTTCAACTGAAAACGGGTTATTCAGTTCTTTTGGAAGCGTTGCAGTATTTATATGTGCAGGTAAAGAATGTATGATTTTATAATTTTTAAGGCTGTTAATACCCATCAAAACTAGTTAAAATAGCTCAATTGAATTTACAACGCATTGCTTACAACAACAGTTTTTCACAGAATGTAAAAAGGAATAAACGGATTTAACTATCTTCGTAAACATGAAAACGACATACTTCTTACTCTTTGGATTATTTTTGATAACTACTTCTTGCTCAAAGAAAAAAATGGAAGAGCAGGCTACGAAAGATCGGGAGATTATACTCAATTACATTGCTGAACAAGAGTTGGATGCTACCAGTACTGGTACAGGCTTGTACTACACGCAAGATGAGGTTGGAACAGGGGAGGATTGTAATGCATTTTCTACTGTTACAGTTGCTTACAAAGGTTATTTACCAAATGGAGAAGTGTTTGACCAAAGCCCGGATGATGGAATAACTTTTGGCTTACAAAACGTAATTGAGGGATGGACAGAAGGAATTCCCTATTTTAAAGAAGGTGGAAAAGGAACGTTGTTAATTCCTTCAAAATTGGGCTATGGCGACCAAAAAACGGGGTCAATTCCTAAAAACTCTGTTTTAATTTTTGATATTCATTTGATTGACGTGATTTAATTCAAAATTAGATTTTTCACCTTTTCACTTATTAGGTTTACCCATTCGTTATATTGTGCTGCCGAAGGGTGCAAATCATCACCTGCAACTAAATTAATGTCGGTTAATCCTCTTCTTGAAATCGGGGTAATGTTTAAGAATAATACATCATATTCGGCGCAATACTTTTTGCATATTTCGTTGTATTGGTCAATGCGCTTGCTAATTGCTTTTTGGCTGCTTTCACCATAAGGTGTATAGCCATAATCTGGAATGCTAAGTACAAAAACGTTCTCCGCGCCTGTTGTGCAATGGTCAATGGCATATTTTAAACACGATTCAAATTCAGATTCAAATGAAACAGGTGTTTTACCTTGAAATTCATTATTCACACCAATTAAAAGTGATACGATATCAAATTTATCAGTGGGCTCAAGTTCAGCTTTTGCAGCTGCCAGTAGTTGGTCTGTTCGCCAGCCCGTTTGTGCAATAATTTGTGGTTTTCCAAGGTCTATATTTTCTTGGTTCAACGTTTTTTGCAGTTGATTGGGCCATCTATTTTTTTCTTTCACAGACTCACCTATTGTGTAAGAGTCTCCCAACGCTAAGTAGGTGTAAGCTGATGGGTTAGCACTTTCAGTGGGCTTAACTGATTTGTCATTCATGCATGATACACTTATCAGTAAAGTTGTAAGTATGAGTATAAAAGGGCGATTCATTTTTTGTTGTTTATTAAATTTTTAGTAGTGCACGGTGCGTTTAATGGTACTTTGTTTTATTTACGGAATTAGGGGTGTGGTTGGATTTACTTATTTTTTTCAGAACCTAAAGTGTTGTTTTTAAAGTAGCCGTTTTTATACAAATGGTTTAAAGTCCGCACATCTTTTTTGTCTTTTACGGGGCGAAGCACCACCAAGTTAAAGAAAATCAATATCTTGAAACGAAATTTTTTATACGATTGGAGGATTGGCACCCTATTTGACTCCTAAAGAGAAACGAACATAAATTGAAATATGAAATACATTTTATTAGCATTTATCGGATTAAGCACATTTACGTACGGGCAACTTTCTGTAAGCGAACCCATTGCCTTAACAGGATATGCCGGAAGCGCCCGCACTGTCCATTTTACGGCTGATGAAAAAATGCTGTATACGGATTGGGAAGATTTGGTTCAATGGTCTATCGCTGAGCGGAAGGTGGTGAATGTAACCCCCATACCGGGTTATAATACCTACAAAAGTTCATTTATTGGAGATAGTTTGTGGGTGATCGGTAACTCTAATTATAACACTTCAAAAAAAGACATTTCGGATATGCATTCAAACCTTAATGTTTGGAACACTGTAGAGATGAAATCAATTAAAACCAGACACGGTTATGGGGTAGGAGCACTTATTCCCGGCACGAGTGATGCCATTATGGTGTATATGAACAAGCAGTATCAGTATGAAATTAAACGGTTAAATACACTTACTCAAGAGGAGAAAACCTTTTATTTTAGTGAAAACAGAGATGGCTCAGCTGTGCCAACAGCCTTAAAAATTAGCTCTAATGGTGAAGCGGTAGCGGTGGCATTGGCTGGTGAGGGTAGTGGAATGCGGGTTTACCGTATTTCAGATGCTAAACAGTTGGCCATTATACCCACAAAAGGAGATGCGAACGATATTAGTTTTTCGGGTAACGGAAAGTATGTTTATTTCAATCAAGGGTCAATGCTTGTTCAAGTAAATGCTGCAAATTGGGGAGATGCTAAAAAATGGGATATTGGTAAACCTATTTATTCTTTGGATGCCAGCCCTGATGGAAAATATGTGGTTGTGGCACTCCAAAACAAAGGCGCCATATTGTTTGATACATCCACTGGAGCTATTGTAAAAAGTTTAACCAATGGTAAGGTGATTGATGTAACATACTCGCCAGGTGGAAAATACATTGCATTGGGCATGCAAAAAACATTAATGAGTAAAGATGTGGCAACAGTACTACTATTTGAAGTAGGATAGGATTTATTTGGTGAACTCTGTATTACCTGAAGCTACGGAGCTTATCAATTACAGGAGAAAAAACAACTTCTTGTTCAAGTTGGTTAATTAAACCCCGTGCGATTGTAAGCGGATGATTTGGAAAATCACTATCATATTGTGGATGCTCTGCTTTGTTCATTAAGGCTCCTTTTTTCCAATCCTCATCATAAGGGTCTTGCAACCAATTGCCGTAACCGTTTTTTTCTAATTTAATTTCGCCTGCTTTTAACAAACGCGGAGTTATTCCAGCCTCACGTATACCGGTTACGCCTATTTCCGGCGATTGAATTTTAATGACATAGCTGCACTTTTCAAACGGAATAGTTAACGCCGCTAAATAGGCAAAACCACCTGTCTCTTGCGGAATTTTAAAAATTGTTTTTACAACAGGACGGTGATGGAGCGCAATTAAATCAACGAGAATTAAGCCACCATTTTGTTCCGCTAAAAGTTCACGGTAAAATTGCCTTAGTTTAGCTTTATCTTGTAAGGTAGGCAGGTCTGGTTTTGAATCAAAAAAATTAAGCAAAATTGCTGCCGTTTGTTCTGGGTTAACCCATTGTACTATGTTTTTATCATCCACTAATTTTTCCCAGCCCAAATCCGGCAGGGTAATGTCTTGTATTGTTGTTTTTTTTCGGTTAAACAGGCGCATTAAATTTTCTTTTTCCGTTTGCTTGATTTTGCAAGCGGGTTAAATACCAAACACATCTCCAGCCATTTTGCCAATTGGTCATCAGTATCTATTCCATGCGGTGTTACAAATACATAACCTTTCATGGGGCGTCCGGTAAAATCCATAGGCAGCACATGCTTCCTCTTGCATTGCTTTTTCATAGGCACCTTCACCTACACGCGCCATTAGCAAGTTGTGGTTAAGTTTTTTATCAATGTGAATGCCACATAACATTTTATCAGCCACTTTAAAGCACAAGCCTCCCATCATTTTTAGCTCATCAAATGCTACTTTTTTTTGCATAAGTGCTAGTCTTATGCGATCGGCTAAATAATCATCATACGCCATTTAATTGTCTTTTAAAGGTTGATACTCGTGTTGTAAAATTGAAAATACAATGGAGTTTTCAATTTTACCACCGCTTACATAATGTTGCCTTAACAGCCCCTCCTGTACAAAGTTAAAACGGCGCATTAACGCTAATGATGGAATATTGTTTGGAGCTACAAATGCTTCAATTCTGTTAAGTTTCATGTGTTCAAAACCGAAGTGTATAATTACATTTAACGCTTCTGTCATCAACCCTTTTTGTTTGTAGGACTCAACTGTAATGCCATAACCAATTTCAGCACGGTTATGTTTTTCTTGAATGGTATGATAACCACACCAACCAATATTTTTCTTCGTTTTTTTGTCCAACAAAATAAAATAGAGAAACGTACGATTATTAGCTGAAAAATTAACTAAAAAAGCAGTGTGTTCCTGGGTTAACTGTTCGTTGGTTGATACGCCTAAAAAGTCCTGTTGTTGGACATGGTCATCCAAATCAAACAACGCGCGTAAAATGGGCAATGTTGCCTTGCGCAATAGTAAGCGATTTGTTTGAATATCTTCAGCTTTCATTTAGGCAATATCAGTCACCTAAAATAAGCATTTGATTGTTTTAAACCGATAAAGTTTATGAAAGTAGTTCGGCTATTTCTGTTAAACCCTGCGCCCGGGCTTGGTCTGCGGCAGTTAGCCCACGTTCATCTTTATTGGATTTGTCGGCTCCTGCCGCAATTAGCTTTTTTACAATTTTTGGTTGGTTATAGGCTGCCGCAAACGCCAATGCTGCGGCGTTATTATAATTTGTTGCATTTATATCCGCACCATGGTTTATCAATAACTCAGCTAGCTCCGCGTATCCTTTAAACGCCACGCCCATCAATGAAGTGTTACCCGCGTTATCTTTAAAATCAATTGCTGCACCATTACTTAGTAGTAGTTTTGTAGCGGGTATATTGTTATAATAAGTTGCTAATAACAAGGGGCTCGATCCGCGTTGGTCGGTTTCATTAACAGCTGCCGGGTTGTTTTTTAGCAATTCCACCAAACCGTCCTGATCTTCTGCACGAATCAATTCAAAAATAGTTTCGCTCATTCTTTTTTAGTTTAAGTGAGCTATTTTTCTTGTGTTGTATTGGCGGCTTGTAATGCTTTTTTTACACCTGCAGCATAGTTGGGATCTGCTTTTTTAAACAATTCTAACTGACGTTCAATAATTTCATCAGAAACACCTTGCATAGCCGCTGCAATATTATTAAATAACCGATTTTTTTGCGCGTCATTAAACATTCTAAACAAATCTCCCGGTTGTTTAAAGTCACCTAGCTGGTCTTGATCCTCATACCGCTTAATTTCTCCACTTACTTGCATTGGTGGTTCTTCATATTCAGGTACTTCTACAGCACCACCTTTGGTATTCGGTTCATAATAAGCGTCCGGGTTACCAAAATCATTTGTAAAAAAGCGCATAGCACCATCTTTGTGGTAATGGTTCACGTCTACAACTGGTTTGTTAGCGGGCAGTGCCTAATAATGTGTGCCTAAGCGGTAACGGTGTGCATCTGCATACGAAAAAATGCGTGCTTGTAATACCTTATCTGGCGAAAAGCCAATTCCGCGTACAACGTTAGATGGTGAATAAGCAGCATTTTCAATGTATTGGAAATAATTGTCCGGATTTGTGTTCAATTCCAAAACGCCAACATCAATAAGCGGATAATCGCCATGTGGCCAAACTTTTGTTAAATCAAACGGGTTATAAGGCGTTTTTTCGGCATCTGCCTCAGGCATTACTTGAATTTTAAGGTTCCATCTTGGAAAATCACCTCTTTCTATAGCGCCAAACAATTCTTCCTGATATTTCTCGCGTGTTTCACCAGTCACTTGTACGGCTTCTTCGTTCGTATAATGTTCATGCCCCTGTTGTGTTTTAAAGTGAAACTTCACCCAAAAACGTTCATTCTTTTTATTCCACATTAAAAATGTGTGTGATCCGTAACCGTTCATGTGCATTGGTGTGGTTGGTAAACCGCGGTCAGACATTAATATGGTAACCTGGTGTAAACTTTCTGGTACTTGCGACCAAAAATCCCACTGTGCTTCATTTGAGCGTAAATTACTTTTAGGGTGCCTTTTTTGAGTATGAATGAAGTCTGGAAACTTATAGCCATCCCGTATAAAAAATACAGGTGTATTATTGCCCACCATATCCCAGTTTCCTTCCTGGGTGTAAAACTTTACTGAAAACCCGCGTACATCTCTTTCCGTATCCGCAGCACCAACTTCACCGGCAACTGTAGAAAAGCGAGACAAAATAGGCGTTTGCTTACCAATTTCAGAAAATAAATCAGCACACGTGTATTGGCTAATGTCATTTGTAACCGTAAACGTACCTTGTGCACCCCAACCGTTTGCATGCACAACACGTTCAGGAACACGTTCCCTATTCTGATGCGCAAGTTTTTCTAATAACTTATAATCTTGCATTAAAACAGGACCGCGGTTACCTGCCGTTTGTGATTTTTGATTATTTGAAACCGGTGCTCCGGCTGTGGTGGTTAGCTTTTTTTTGCCCATTGGATGTATTTTATGTTGTTATAACACACGGTCTGTTTGAATTGTTCGGTTGTATCATGTTTATTTAACGAACGGTGAAAAGTAGGGGTAAAAACTGAAAACAGGTATCGTTACTTTTTACGCGTGAAATAGTAGGTGGAAGAATGATAGATTGCTGTATTTTGTCTGGTTAGGTCCGGTACTTCTACAATCAGGTAGGTATCTCCAATAGAGGTAATGGAACTGAATAGTACTGGCCAACTTATCCATTTTTTGTTGATTTGATTTCCTTTTATTGGCAAACCAAATGTTTGTTTTACCCACATTAATTGGTAGTCTTCTAAATTTAAATTTGCAGTAACACTTGCATCAATGTTCGCTCTGTTTTGAGTTTTAATTTGATTTGCGCCGCTTTTGCTTTGTAACAGATTGTTTTTATAGTTAGTTAAAGTGTGGATATAAATAGCAAAGTCGAGTGTTTTGATGTTTGCTTGTAAATATTTCGCAAATAGCCTAAGTTTCTCTTTTTCAACAGGTATGTTGTAACAAATAAACGGTTCTTCGTTTTTAGCACAATACACTAATTCACCTGCCTTAAAGTAAAGAGAATTTGTAATTGTTAAGCGTCCGCAAGACCCCATTCTAGAGGAATTTATGTATACTTCTTTTAAGGCGATAATTTTATTCTTTTTAAAATATAGATTGTAGGCGGGTACAGATTCTTCGAAATGCCGACCAAGTCTGCCGTGCGTTAAATAAAGCCTTACAATGCCATTATTTAACGTATCCAAATAATAAATCTGAGGCTTGTCAAACTGCAATAATTGTAACTCGTGGGGAAAGTTCCAAAACGAGGTGTCGATTTTTTTTAGATCTTCATTATCAATGTGAGGTGCTTTAATTTGATCTTCTATTTTTTTTACCCACCCGGGTTGCGTATCATTTTGCGAATAAGCGGTTAATAATGTTAATAAACTCAATATTAAAGAAATAAGGCGAGTTGTCATAAGGCATTATATCTATTTATGGTTAGCAGTTTAATGGTAACAAAATCCTTGCCGCAAAGCAAAAAAATCCTGCCGACAAAAAGCCAGCAGGATTTAAATTTTTATAAAAATGAAGTGAATTATCCTCCAAAGTCGTCAAAACGAACATTCTCTGGTGGTACACCCCAATCGTCACACATTTTAATAACAGCCTGGTTCATCATTGGTGGTCCACAGAAGTAAAATTCAATATCTTCTGGCGCTTCATGCTTTGCCAAGTATTGGTCAATTACCGCCTGGTGAACAAATCCAACAAACCCGTCACCATTTTCATCATTGATGTCTTCTTTTTCTGTCCAATTATCATCTGGCAATGCATCAGATAATACCATATAAAATTTAAAGTTAGGGAATGCTTTTTCCAAATCTCTAAAGTAGTGGATATAGAACAACTCTGCTTTTGAACGACCTCCGTACCAATAAGTAACTTTACGGTCTGTTTTAATGGTTTTAAATAACTCGTATAAGTGTGAACGCATTGGCGCCATACCTGCACCACCACCAATGTAAAGCATTTCTGCATCAGAGTGGTTGATAAAGAATTCACCATAAGGACCAGAAATAATAGCTGGATCGCCCTCTTTTAAATTAAAGATGTAAGATGATGCAATCCCAGGGTTTACATTCATCCAGGTACCTGTTTTGCGGTCAAATGGCGGAGCTGCTACACGTACGTTTAGCATAATCTTACGCCCTTCTGCGGGGTAAGATGCCATTGAGTATGCACGTACAACTTCCTCATCATTTTTCATAACTAAGTTACGCAATGCATACGGCACTTCAGACCAATCTTTCTCAAACTTATTTGGTTCACCCGGGTGATCTTGCGGATGCGCCGTAATGTCCATATCAGAGAATTTTACAATACATGGTGGGATTTTAATTTGGATGTATCCACCAGCTTTGTAATCCATATCCTCTGGAATTTCAACGATAAACTCTTTAATGTAAGTAGCTACGTTATAGTTAGAAACCACTTTAGCTTCCCACTCTTTAATTCCCATTATCTCTTCCTCCACCTCAATCTTCATGTTCTCTTTCACTTTTACTTGACAGCCTAAGCGGTAATTGTCAGCAATTTCTTTACGTGAAAAATGCGGCTCTTCAGTTGGCAAAATACCACCACCACCTTCGTGTACCTGGCAAATACATTGAACGCATGTTCCACCACCACCACAAGCGGATGGTAAAAAAATTCCGTTAGAACCTAACGTACTTAAAAGTGTTCCACCGCCGTCTACTTCCAGCTCATGCTCATCATTAATGGTAATGGTGAGTTTTCCGGCAGGAGAAATTTTAGCCTTAACAAAAAGGAGTAAACTTACCAAAAGCAAGGTAATAAAAGCGAATACAACTATTGTAATTATAATGACTTGTCCCATTTCTTTTTCTTTGTAATGTTAATGTTATTCTGCGTAATTAGCGTCTTGGTTTTCTTGTGACCCCATGTTACCACCTTCAATTTCACTAGCGTTTGTAGTCTCTTCCGTACCACCTAAGCTAATTCCACTAAAACTCATAAATGCAATCCCCATTAATCCGGTAATGATGAATGTAATTCCTAACCCTCTTAACGGTGCAGGTACTTTAGAGTATTTAATTTTTTCGCGGATTGCTGCAATGGCAACAATTGCTAAAAACCATCCAATACCCGAACCAATAGCAAAGGTTGTTGCTTCACCTATTGTAGAATACTGACGCTCTTGCATAAATAACGCACCCCCAAGAATAGAACAGTTAACAGCAATAAGCGGTAAGAAAATACCCAAGGCACCGTAAAGTGCAGGAGCAAATTTTTCTACCAACATCTCTACCAACTGAACAATAGAGGCAATTACTGCAATAAACATAATGAATGAAAGGAAACTTAAATCCATTGTTGCATATTCATCCCCCAACCATGTTAAAGCACCTTCTTGCAATACATAGTTTTCTAATAACCAGTTTACCGGAACAGTAACGCCTAATACAAAAATTACTGCGGCTCCAAGACCAACTGCTGTTTTTACGGTTTTTGATACCGCTAAATAAGAACACATGCCTAAGAAATAGGCAAAAATCATGTTCTCAATAAATATACCTTTTAAGGCTATGTTAATATAATCTACCATGGTCCTTTAATTAATGATCTTCGATTAATGCTTTATTACGTGCACGTTGCACCCAAATTACTAATGCCACTGCAAATAGGGCAAATGGTGCCAAGATAATGAAGTTATTGTCCATGTATCCATATTTGTATAGCCCTGTTCCTGCAATACGATCTCCAAACAACTCAACTCCGAAGAATTTACCTGCTCCAAAAATCTCACGAATAACAGAAACAATTACCAGTACAAAACCATATCCCAACGTATTCCCTACAGCATCTAAGAAAGATGGCCACGGTTTGTTTGCCATAGCAAACGCCTCAAAACGTCCCATAATGATACAGTTGGTAATAATTAACCCAACGAATACCGAAAGTTTTTCTGCCATATCGGGCAAAAATGCTTTTAATGCTTCGTTTACAATAATTACCAATGCAGCTACAACTACTAGCTGTACAATAATTCGAATACGAGAAGGAATGTAGTTACGTAACAATGAAATGATAACGTTACCCGCACCAAGTACGAATAATACACTCCCTGTCATTACCAACGCCTGCTCAATGGAAACAGTAATGGCCAATGCCGAACAAATACCTAAAACCTGTAAAGTTACGGGGTTATTGTCATCAAGTGGCTCAGTTACCAACCGTTTGTTCTTTTTAGAAAACAACGGTTCTTTGTCTCTTTTTAATGATTTAGTGTCTTGCACATCTTCGGCAGACACATCTATTTGATTTTCATTATCGCTCATGATCAATCAAAATTATTTGTTAAAATATTTCACGTAAACCTTTGTTGTGCGGTCTACCATTTCTTCTACTCCTTTAGAGGTAATCGTACCTCCTGTAATTCCATCAACACGGCCTTCTTGACCGCCAGAACCATCTTTTACGACTTTAATTTTATTAAACTTTCCGTTTTCAGAAATAGATTCTTCTTCGTATTGTGTGTAAAAGAATGGTTGTTTGATTTCTGCACCTAAGCCCGGTGTTTCTGTTTTATGGTCAAACGTTGCTCCAAAAATGGATGATTTGTCCTCATCAACCGCAATGTATCCCCAAATCGGCCCCATAGTCCACTTCCGACAACCGGAATAACGTACTTCTTACTTCCGTCAATCGACGCAACGTAAAGCGGGTAATCACGATCTTCTTTTTCTAATTTTTTATCACGATACTGCTTTTTAATGTTTACATCAAAGGCAACTTCACCTTCTTTCACATTTCCTTCAGCGTCCAGCACCAAACATTCGTCCTCTAAAATATACTGAGCGTATAAGTCACCGGCTGTTTTTCGTGTAACACCATCTATTTTAAGTGCACCTAAAATATCCATTTTCTTTTTGGTTATGGTATTTTTTTCCTGTCGTGGTTTTAACCCGAATGACACTGCTGCCAAACCAGAACCTACGATTACTACCATCAAGATAGCAAAGAGAAAGGTGTATCCGTTTTTATCTTTATTTACTGCCATGATTATGCCGTTTTAAGTCGTTTTAATCTTCGTTTAATATTTGATTGAATCACATAGTGGTCAATCATAGGCGCCATTACATTCATAAATAAAATGGCTAAGAAAACCCCTTCTGGATAAGCGCCGTTAAATACACGAATAACTATGGAGAGTGCTCCCGCAAAAAATCCATAAATAAACTTACCGGTACTCGTTTGCGCCGCGGAGACGGGATCTGTAATCATAAAGATTGCACCAAATGCAAACCCACCAATAATTAAGTGATTTATTGGTTCAAGTTCCATGTATGGGTTTACTGCTGTCCAATTTGCAATGTAACCTACAAGCAAACCACCTACTACGAAAGATGACATTAGCTTCCAACTACCAATGCCTGTGTATAATAATATAATTGCACCAATTAAAATTGCCGCAACAGATGTTTCTCCAATTGATCCGGGTATCATTCCAATAAATGAATCCCACATTGGCCAGTTTGATTCAAATGCTGTAATAGCTGTTTCTTGTGCATTACTTACAGCCTCAGCTCCATACTTCCATTCTTCTTGCTGAAAGGTAAAGGAGGCCAGTTCGCCGAGCTGTGTAGCTCCCGTAACTCCATTTTCTTGTAATGTTTCTCTTGATACGTCCTCAATTCCGCTCATCCATACTTTGTCTCCAGACATTTTTGTTGGATATCCAAAGAATAAGAAAGCACGCGCCGTTAAGGCAATGTTTACAATGTTCATTCCTGTACCTCCAAACACTTCTTTACCGAGAACTACGGCAAATATAGTCGCTACGGCAACCATCCAAAGTGGAATATCTGCAGGTAACACAAGTGGAATAAGCATCCCTGTTACCAAGAAACCCTCTTGAATGGCGTGTTGGTTACGAATACAAAAAATAAATTCAACTCCTAAACCAACCGCATAAGAAACAATAACAACAGGTAATACCTGCAGTATACCGTAAATGGCTTTGGCGCCAAAGTTGTCTAAATATGCTCCGGCTTCACCTGTTAAGTGATAGTGCCAGTGACCGGTGTTATACATTCCAAACAGTAAACATGGAATTAACGCGATAATCACCGTCATCATGGTTCTTTTCAAGTCAATTCCGTCACGAATATGTGCTCCTTTTTGAGTTGTTTCTCCCGGTGTAAACGCAAAGGTGTAAAGTGCATCCCAAACCGGATGAAATTTAGCCCACTTACTTTCGTGTGTGGGTTCAATTTTGCGCATTAATTTTTCTAATGATTTCATTCTAATGGTAAAATTATATTCTACAAATTACATGCATTCTTTTTCAATCACATCAAGCCCATTTCTCACTTTGTCTTGTATGTTTATTTTTGACGTACAAACAAACTCACACAAGGCAAAATCTTCTGGAATAACCTCATAAATCCCAAGGTTTTCCATCAAATCAATATCATTGTAAATGGTTGCTTTAACAAGCTGCATAGGGTAAATGTCAAACGGAAATACTTTTTCCATTTCACCAGTTACTACAAATGCGCGCACTTCACCGTTTAGGTTTGTATCCAGTCGGCGTCTTTTGCCAGGGGTTAACCATGAAAAGTAAGAGCGATTGATAGAGAATTTTCCTTTTCCAAACCCTAGCCAACCTTCTGTAAACGAAAACTTAGGTTCGTCACCTTCTGGAATGAGCGTAATTTGAGAAGAATAAAAGCTCAGGTACCCGTCTTTACCAGCATTGTCACCTGTAAGTACGTTTCCTGAAATATAGCGGATGTTTCCATCTTTTGCATTGTCGCCTACAATTTCTGAAATGCTAGCACCAATGTGTGTTTTAATGTATTTTGTTTTCTTAACCTCAGAACCTGTTAACGCTATGGTGCGTGAGGCATCAAATTTACCTGCCAACAGTGAACGACCGATTAAAGCAACGTCTAACGCATTTACCGTCCATACGATTTCACCTTTATTAATTGGCTCAATGTGGTGGATTTGTGTACCTACGTTACCTGCTGGATGCGGGCCAGCTATTGTGTGTGACTGAACACCTTTAACACCAGTTAAAGCAACATCATGCTGTGTTTTTGCGCGTGAAGTAAGGTGTACCTTGCCATCTGTTAATTTAGATAATGCCGTAACACCAGCTTGAAAAGCTTCAGCCTCTCCATGCAATACATAATCGTAATCCGGAGCAAGGGGAGAAGAATCAAAAGCAGAAATAAAAATAGCTCTTGGCTTATCTTTTGCTTTGGCAATCACATCAATCGGGCGCATTTTTATAAATGGCCATAAACCGTTGCTTAGCATTATGGCTTTTAACCCCTCTTCATCCATAGAATCGGGATTGATAATCCCAAAATCTTCAGCTGCATCCGTACCATCCGCTTTTATACGTACCTCTAAAATACGCCGTTTTGCACCGCGTATAATGTCCGTAACCTCTCCAGCAATTGGCGAGACGAATTTTACTTCTTCTTGATACTTGTCGAAAAAGATAACCGAACCGGTTTTAACTTTATCTCCAACCTTAACGGTCATTTTCGGCGTTAAGCCGTGGAAGTCAGGTGGTTTAATTGCAAAGGCAGAAACTTCAGCAGTAGCTTTTACTTTATCAGCTTCGCCCTTCAATTTTATATCCAATCCTTTCCTTAATTTGATAGTCCTTGACATATCTTATCTGGAATTTATTAAGAATAATTGCGCAAATTTAAATATCAATAGGCTTTTTCGAAACCTTTTTACCCAGCAAAATAATAGTTTAGAATCATTCTAAATAACGAAGGTGAGTGCAAGTACCTCTACAAAAGATCAATGAGCTCTTTTAAATCATTGATTTGATTCACTTGCGAAGGTTTATGCACGCGCTCAGGATCGAAATGAAAGGCAGAAAAACCGCACGCTAGCGACCCTTTTATGTCCGTTTCTAAATTATCACCAATCATTACGCTTTCTACCGCAAATGCACCTGTTTTTTTTAAAGCCGTTTCAAAAACAAGCGGATTCGGTTTATTTACGCCCACTTCTTCTGAACATAAAACCAAATCAAAATAGTTAGATAAAGCACAATTTTTTAGCTTAATGTGCTGCACTTCTTCAAAACCATTGGTTATGATATGAAGTTTGTATTTTTTTTGCAAGTAGCGCAATGTTTCATGCGTGTTGGGGAAAATGTGTTTTTTATGTGGGCTGCGCTCAATGTATAAATTACCTAATGAAATGGCTTTTTCGTCACTGTTTTTAACGTTAAAAAAGGTCAATATATCATTAAAACGCCCTGTTCTTACCTGCTGTTTGGTTACCTGGCCGTGATTATACTTATGCCAGTAACCGGCATTTATTTCACGGTATTTTTTCAAAAAAAATGGCAGGTCATCAATTTCCAAATGCAGCTCTAGTTCAGTAAAAATTTCAGTAAGTGCTTCTGCAGAGTTTTTGTCGAAATCCCATAAGGTATGGTCAAGATCAAAAAAAATGTGTTTGATGTTTTTCATGTATAAATGAGTAAAATTACGCCAGACATTAGTGCGCTGTAGCCCACTACCGTTGCTAACATTAAAGGAAATGTTTTAGTATGATGACGGTAAAACTTAGCACACACAATCGCGCCTATTGGTATGGATAAAAAGAGAGAGGCCAATAAGGTAATGCCAAATAAACCAAGTCTCATTTTTGTACGCACAATTAGCTTGTTAATTAAGGTGAATTTTTTTTTGTATTTCGGAGTAATGCCCTCTGCTATCATTTTTTTTTGTTGTGCAGCTTTTTTACGAATGGCCCTGTTCATGAGCCATTCACTTGCAAAATAACAGGTTGTCATAGTAATAATTGCACCAAGGGTTGGGGGTAAAAAAAGTTCTAAATAGTTCAATTGTTTTTCAAACTCATTCGCTGCTAAATGAATGCTCCAATGGGAAAACAAGAACTTGAAAGTTCCCAGTCCAAACCCGGTTAAGTAGTACGCCCAGTTCATGGTGTTTTTTTAGGTCCGTAAGCTAAATCTCCAGCATCTCCCAAACCAGGGACAATGTAAGATTTTTCATTTAAATCGGGGTCAATAGCACCCACCCATATTTCAACACCTTCTGCAAAATAATCTGTCAATACGTTTATCGCGTGCTGGCTTGCAATAATGGCTGCAATAATTAAACGTTTAGGTGTGCCATTATCCAGTAAACTTTTGTGTGTTAGCTTTAACGATTCACCAGTTGCCAGCATGGGGTCTATAACTATGAGTGTTTTATCCGTTAAATCGGGGCAAGCCATGTATTCTACTTTTACGCTTACAGTTCCATCTGTGGTGTTTTCTCTGTAAGCCGATACAAATGCATTTTCTGCTTGGTCAAAATAGTTTAAAAAACCATTGTGCATGCTTAACCCGGCGCGTAATATGGATGCAATTACTGGTTGATGCGTCATCAGGTTTACATTGGTTTTGCCCAATGGAGTAGTTACACTCGTGCTGTTGTAATGAAAGGTTTTACTAATTTCATAGGCCATTACTTCGCTCATGCGTTCCATGTTTTTACGAAAGCGCAGCGCATCTGTCTGAATTTTTTGGTCTCTAATTTCTGCTAAAAAATGATTAAAAATCGAATTTTTTTCGCTCAATACGTTTACCATGGCTGTATTAAATTAACTGTAAAGCCCACCATTTAAATTGAGTGTTTGTCCTGTTAAATAACTAGCGTCATCCGAACTTAAAAAACGAACCAACGCAGCAAACTGCAGTGGATTCCCTAATTCGCCCAAGGGAATTTTTGTTTTTAACTCCTCTTGCATTTCCGCGGGTACGTCATCAATCATGCCGGCATTAAAATAACCAAGCGCTATGGCATTTGCCGTAATGTTTTTAGTGGCTAACTCTTTGGCCAAGGTTTTGGTTAAACCCATTAAGCCTGCTTTTGAAGCGGCATAAGCCGCTGTGCCAATAAACCCCGTTTGCGCCACTACGGACGACATAAAAATCAATCGTCCAAATGCTTGTTGACGCATAAACGGAATAACATGTTTGCTCACTAAAAACGGGCCGGTAAGGTTAACCGCTAGCGTTTCATTCCAATCGTCCGCAGGTAGTTTCCAAGAAATTCCGTTTTTAGACACGCCTGCATTATGCAGCACAATATCTACTGTACTAAAATCTGCCACTACGGCATTTACCAGTTCCATTACTTCATTTTCAGAAGTAATGTCAGCCTTGTAGGTTTTTGCGTTATCTGGAATAAAATGTGGCGGGTTGATGTGATAATGCAACGCTAAGTTAATGGCATCATCTTTAAAATAATCAATTAAAGCAGTGCCTAACCCGCCGGAGCTGCCTATTATTAGGATTGTTTTTTTATGCGGTTCGCTCATTTTCTTAATTGGTTGATGCGTTTGAGTGTTTTGAACCAAAACGGCGATTGATCTAAGGTGTAATGATAATAGTTTCGATCCGTAGCACCAAATTTTTTATAAAAAGAAGCAACGTTTTCAATACTTGATCCGCCAAAATCAAAAACACTGAAATTGGTGCAGTAGCGGTCAAAAGCAAAATTAAACAAGCCGTACATGGCGCCATTTTTTTTAGCTTCTTTTGTAGAGGCGCCTTTTAAATAAGTGATGGTGGATTTATCTTTTAAAAAAAAGCCAGCAGCTATATGTTCGCCATTTTTATCACGTGCTGCGAGTAGTTCACCTTTACCCATTTTTTGCGCTGTTTCCATGAGTTGCATTAGTGCTACAAGCTCTTGCTCGCCAATGGCATTTATTTTATGCGCAATGGTGGCATTAAACAAGTTAATAACAAGTTGCGGGGTGTTAACCACGTGGTAAGTGAAGTGCTTTGCTGATTTTTTAACCAATCGGCGGGCATTCGAATTGAAATTTGTATTAAAATCGGGTTGTAAGTTTAGTAACTGATGACTGCGCGTCTCCACGGTTGGAATTGTCAATTTTGTGGCCGTTCTAAAGTCCAAATTTGCCATTTCTTTCATTAAAAAAGGCATTACATCCTCCCACTTAAAAATAGTGCCAAAAATGGCATATTCGCGGGTAAAAATGGGTTGATAAAATTGCTGTACACCTAGTTTTTTTGTAAAAGCCACAGGCAAAACTGTTTCTAATTTATCACTGCTTACAAGTGCGCCCCAATTTTCGGCAGTAGCATCAAGGTACCAGCCGTATGAAAAAACGTTGGTTGTTTCATCCATTTCAATGCGCTCATTCCATTGATCGAGGTCTATATCTTGCCGTTGGATGAATTTCATACTAAAGATTCAACTGTGCGAACGTTAAAAAATCATGTTTATTTTTTTGTTGTTCAATGAAGCGTTCTAATTTTTTAAGGCTAAATAATGTACATGCCTTTGGGTGGCCAATTAGCACAGTTTCATTGAATCCCATTCTTTTATTTTTTTTGATGACTTGATTGAGTTTTGTAACAAAATAACCATCAACAGAAGCTGCCAAGTGCATGCCTTGTGTCAGCATTTTTTTTCGCATTCCGGGGGATGACATGGGGTAGCCATCTCCAATTGGTTTATGTAGTTTAGGCTGCAACCGTCCCAACATAAAAAGTTTCCAAAAAAAAGCAGGAGAATAGGTGTAATCGCTTATCGGATACTCTGTGAAATCTCCATTTGGGTCTATTTTACACAAGTCATTTTGAAAGGTATAGGTTGATTGATTTGGTGCGGATGTAAAGTCATAAAAATAATTGCCCGCCGTAAATTTACCGCCTCTAAAAACGGTAGAGTCTATTTTTAAATTGGCTTTTTGAAATGCTTTTTCCATCTTTTCAAATGGTTGTAGGCACCATCCACCGGCGCGATATGCGCTTACTTCTTTTCCGGTCCAACGGCCTAAAATTGATTTGTATTCAATCACAATCTGTTCAATTTCAGTAGTAGAAAAATCACTGAGTTTATAGCGGTTTACCGCCATGTTCCACGTTTTACCGTCATGCGTAGTATCTTCCCAATGCGGATGAATGTGTAATTGACAATCGTGCCCTTCGGCGACTAATTGGGAAATTTGCTTTTTTACTAGTTCATATTCGTGCTGAACTTGGGGGTATTTGTCTTTAAAAGCCTCTAGTTGTTTAAGGTAGCCGGTATCAACAAAAAAAACCATTTTAACGCCTGTTCGTTGTGCTATTTCTCGCAGTTTATCGGTTGGTTCAATAATGCATTTTTCTACCGTTCCAGTTGGCGAACCAAAGAATAATTCATAATCATACGTCAGAAAAATCTTCATGGTTCGTGTTAATCATTCAAGCAAAACAGTGCAACTAAGGCTGCATATCGCTTCCGTTTTCCTCCAAATTTTTCATAAACATTTCCGTTAACTCTTCCATAGAATAGCGGATGTTTTTAATGCGGTTTTCAGCATCTGCTACCATTGGAGATGCGGGGTATTTATCAATAAACGCCTGGTAAGCTGCTTTGGCGCGGGTTGTATCGCGTAATTCAAAATCCAAGTGGCTTGCTTTATTGTACATCACATCCTGCATTCGGTTGTAGTTGGGGTATTCTTGCTCAATACGCGACAATAGTTTTACACTTTTTTCGGGTTGACGCACGTAGAGAGCAAAGTCAGATGCTTTTAACAAATAGGTCGGTGCATCCTCATTTGTCGGAAAAATATCGACATAATCCTGATACATAGTTACTGCTTTTTTCAAGTCTTTTTCTTGTGGTGCGCCGTCGCTATTGTCAATACGGGTTTCCAACTCATTTAAGTCAGCTAAAAACTGCTCTTTATCCACTTGCGGTTGTTCTACCACTTCGTTGTTGTCAGTTGTCTTTTCATTATCGCCACCGCAACTTACAACAGTTACTGTTAGTGCAAATAATGCAATCAAAAATTTTGTTTTCATAAAAGTAAAGTTAACGTCTGCCTTTTTTTAATAAAGGAAACCGCATCCGGTACGTTACGGACACATCTCCTTTTGATATATTCAATAATTTCTTTTTTAAAATTCTTTTTTTCAACGGGCTTAAATAATCTGTAAATAAAACACCCTCAATATGGTCATATTCATGCTGAATAATACGAGCGGCATACCCGTCATATTCTTCTTCAAAATAATTCCAATTTTCGTCGTAATATGAAATTTTAATCGTTGGTTTACGCGTTACGTCTTCTCTAATTTTTGGAATACTCAAACACCCTTCTGCAAACACCCATTCTTCGCCAGACTCCTCCTCAATAATTGGGTTGATGAATACTTTTTTAAATCCATCTAATCCCTCAGCCATAGGGTCGGTTTCGCCATCTTCCAACTCTGCAAAGGAAGAGGCATCCACCACAAAAATACGAATAGATTTACCAATTTGCGGAGCAGCAAGCCCTACGCCATTAGCTTCGTACATGGTTTCAAACATGTTTTCAATTAATTCATTTAAACCCTCGTAGTTCTCATCAATCTCTTCTGCCTCTTTCTTTAAAATCGGCGATCCGTAGGCTTCAACAGGTAAAATCATTTTTATTCAATTTTTTACAAAAGTAATTGAAATATTAAACATAACCGAACTCCCGCTTAGGCTGAATGCTCAAATTTTAAAAGTAATGAAAGCGTGTATAACAAAAAAGTGTGATAAAACACACCTTGCGGAAAACTACACATGTCTATCTTTGCGAGATGGAATGGATACGAAAAAATTTGGCAATTTTTACTGCACTTAGCTTAACCCTTGGGTTGGCACCTTTTAACCCGCCGCATGTTTGGGGAAAATTACAATGGCTGTTGGGTGGAGCTGCTTTTGACCCTGTAAAAGGCATGGCACCTGCCGATTGGTTTGATTTATTAATGCACGGTTTACCTTTTGTACTATTGGCACTTTCATTAGTGCTAAATGGGTTACGTGCGGTAAAAAAAAGGAATTAATTACGCTTAACTTAATAATCAATTTGAACTAAAAAAAGCCCTTGAGCGGGTGCGGAAGTGCCTGCTTTATTACGGTCTTCTGAATTTAAAATGGCATTAAACTCATCTAGCGTAATTTTTCCCGTTCCAACATCTACCATTGTGCCTACAATTGCCCGTACCATATTTCGCAAAAAGCGATTCGCCTTAATGGTAAACTGGTATCCATTTGCTGTTGCTGTCCATTCTGCTTGCATTACATCACATTCAAAACTGCTGTCGCCCGAAATGGTTTTGCTAAAACATTTAAAGTTTTTACGGTTAAAAAGTTGTTGGCAGGCAGTATTCATGAGGTCAAGGTCTAATTTTTTTTTTAGGTGCCAGGATGTTTCTGCTAAAAATGGGTTTTTAACCGAATGGATAAAATAATGATATGTACGCGCCGTTGCGCTAAACCGGGCGTGTAAATCTGCTGCAACGGCTTTTATTTCTTGAACGGCAATACTCTCAGGTAGCATGCAGTTTAGCTTAAAGGTAAGTTTGTCTAGAGGTAAATCAATTGCCAGATTCACGTGGGCAAAAAAGCAACTTGCATGCACTCCCGTATCCGTTCTGCCACAGCCGGTTAACTTTACGGGTTTTCCTCTGTTTATTTTTTGCAAAGCTTCGCCCAACACTTGTTGCACAGTAATTGCGTTGGGTTGAATTTGCCAACCAAAAAAATCCGTTCCTTTGTAAGCTAGTTGTATGAAATACCTTTTTTCATCCATGCGGCTGCAAATTTAGTAAAACTAAAGTAGATGAAACGAATTGGCTTAATGTCGGACACCCACGGGTGGATTGACCCTAAAATTTACACATACTTTAAAGATGTGGATGAAATTTGGCATGCGGGAGACGTGGGTGACATGGCTGTGATTGATGCCCTAGAAAAATTTAAGCCTACGCGCGGCATTTACGGTAATATTGACGACCATAAAATACGCGCAACCTGGGCAAAGGTAAATGTTTTTGAATGCGAAGGCATGAAGGTGTTAATGACCCATATTGCTGGTAAGCCTTACCGGTATAATAAAGATGCCTTGGCAGAGATAGAAAAACATCAGCCACAAATTTTTGTATGTGGTCATTCTCACATTTTATTGGTGCAGTTTGATAAAAATATAAATTGTTTATGGCTAAATCCTGGTGCTTGTGGTTACAAAGGTTTTCATCAAGTAAAAACCATTCTGCGTTTTGAGATAGATAAAGGCAAAGTACAAAATATGGAAGCCATTGAACTAGGCCCCAAACGAAAAACGGATTGAGCAACTGCGTTATTCTTATAAAATTAAAATAAAACCAAATAAGCTACGTTTAACCTTACGCCGCAGGATGCAAGTTTTATTTATTAACTTTACCTTACCACTCAGTTGGAGTGTTTAATAAACAATAATGCAGAAATATTTATCAGTTTTAATTGTGCAGGTACTTTTTGTAAGTGCCGTTTTTAGCCAAGTTGGTGGTCAAAATACCTTTCAGTTTTTAGATTTGGATTTTAATGCCCGTTCGCTCGCCTTAGGGTCAGACTTTGTGGCGTTAAAAGATAATGACATTAATTTGGCGGTGGCGAACCCTGCTTCTATTACTAAAGAGATGGATCAAAATTTAGCACTGAACCATTTTATTTTTCCAGCTGGTATTAATTACGGCATGTTAGCGTATGGTAGAAATTTTGAAAATATTGGCACATTTACAGGGCATTTACGCTACGTGGCTTACGGGCAATTTGCCCGAACAGATGAAACAGGAGTGGAGCAGGGTACATTTACTGCCGGAGATTATTCGTTAGGAGTGGGATACGGCAAAAATTTTAATAAGTACATGTCCGTTGGTGGAAATTTAAATGTCATTTTTTCTCATTTAGAATCTTATACAGCAATTGGTATTGGTGCAGATATTGCAACAACATTTCACGACGAAGAATCAAACTTTACGGCAACCGTTATGGCGCGTAATATCGGGTATCAACTAAAAGGATACACCAAATCAAACAACGAGCCATTGCCAATAGAAGTGCTGGCGGGTGTGAGTTATAAACTAAAACACGCCCCGTTTCGATTTAACTTAACGGGGACAGATTTAACCAATTGGGATTTAACATACAATGACCCTTCGTTGTTGCCAACAGTAGACCAACTGACGGGAGATACCATTCCTGTACCAAGCGCAAGTTTTGTTCAGAAATTAGCGTATCATACCAATTTTGGAGTGGAATTAATTGCCAATAAAAACTTTTTTGCCCGTGTTGGGTTTAATTATCAAAAAAGAAACGCGTTAGGAATTGTGGATCGAAAAGGAGCAAGCGGATTTTCGTTTGGCTTTGGGGTAAATGTAAAGAAGTTTTCATTCAACTATTCGGTTTCATTTTATTCCGCAGCGGGAGCCTCTAATGTTTTTGGTATTACGACCAATTTTAATGAGTGGACCAGGAAAGGTTAACCTGTTTTGCCGCCTCCACGCTAATTCACCCGACTGTAATAACGATCCAGTTCACTATTTGCCATGCGCACTGCTTTGGCGTAGCTTCGCCGAAATACCGGAAGTGACTCTAATGTGCGAATATAGTAAGGGAATGGTTTGCGCAATTGGTAGAGTTGCGGACTAAAAAATAACAAGGCTTCAAATCCAAAATTTCCACTTACCTCTTGCCTTCTGCGTTGTTCCAGCCCATTTTCGCCTCTGTATAAATATAGTTCTGTTTCTATTGTTGAGGTATCGGGTTTTAGCCGGGCAAAATCAGCAACTAAAAAATAGTGTTCTTTAAGTTGAATGGTGGTGTCAGCTTGCAGGGAGTCGTTTAAAAAAGTAACGCTATCGGTTTTACTTTCACGGATGTAATCTGAATCATAACTGTAAAAGAAATAAACATTACAAAAATGGAAGTAATCATTAAAAGCTTCTATAATTTCGTGGTTCTCGTCCCATTGTCGCTTTTGCATTTTTTGGTACAGTTCTGTCTTTCCGCGCTTTTTTAAGGCTTTTAGCAATGGTGCACTTGTGTTAAGGCGTACAAGTAAGGCGCCGTTTTTCAACTTGTTTATTTGCTGTTCAGAATTGTATTCGTCAATTTGTTTATCGGCAATAGCTTCTGTGTTAAACCGTGTTTGCCCGTTTACCGAAAAAGTCATCAGTAAAAAAGCGGCGACGAGTATTTCACAGCTAATTTTCATTGTAGTAATAATTCTATTTTGCCGCGTCCTAATGCTAAAATACCTTTGCGTTCCATTTGTTTTACTATGCGCGAAATAACTTCGCGAGAGGTGTTTAAATCATACGCAATTTCTTGATGAGATGCACTGATTGAACGAGAGTGGTGGAGCTGGGCTTTTTCTTTAATATAGTTCAGCACACGGTCATCCATTTTTTTAAAGGCTAATAAATCAACAACCTCCAGCAATTCGTCATACCGTTTGGCGTAAATTTGTAAAATAAAGTTGCGCCACGATTTAAAGCGTGTCATCCAGTGATCCATAGCTTGAGCCGGAACCGTTAAAAATGTTGCTTTTTCTTCTACAATCGCCAAAATATTGCTGCGGTGATCGTTCATACAGCAGGTGAGTGATGCTGCACAGGTGTTGCCGGGTTCTATGTAATATAAAAACAACTCGCGGCCCTGGTCATCTTCCCTTAAAATTTTAATGGATCCTTCCAACACAAGCGGAATATGAATAATTCTTTCGTTGACATCAATTAAAATTTCACCCGCTTCAACCGTTCGCATGGTCGCCTCATGAGCAATGGTGTCAATCAATTCCTTTTCGAAGAGATGCCCAAAGGTTTGCTGCAACCGTTGTAATTTATCCATATTTTAAAGATACAAAAGTTTAAGGTTAAAAACCAACTGAAAATAAACCAAAGTGTAACTAAATTGATGATGATCGTATACACGTTAGGTAAACGGTATAAAACTTGTTCAGGTCATTCTATGCGTTATTTAATTTTCTTCTTATGCTTAGCTACCACGGCTGTAAAAGGGCAATTGGCTTTTTTAGAGGGAACGTGGCAAGGTGTAATTACCGACCGAAATGAAACGGTGAAAGAGGGGACAGCTATTTGGTTTGAATTTTCGATTGATCCAAATTCTGGCGAAATGAAAGGAGAATCACGACTAGAAATGCCTTTTACTCAATACTATGCTTACAAAAATATAACAGGGCAGGCAAAAAGCAGAAACGCCATTCACTTTTCTGACTTATTAATTGGAAAACAAGAAAATTCTGGTCAACAAATATGGTGCTTAAACCAAGGAGACTTGACATACAACGATTCTACGGGTTATTTATCGGGCAGGTGGACTTCTACCGATTGTCGAACGCGATCAGGCGAAATAGTGTTGTACCGTTCAAAATACAACCTGTCAAAAACCGATACACTTTCACTGTATCACTCGTGGTTTAATAATTTAGCAACGGATCTTAAGAAGGGGTGGAAGGCCTATTATGTAAGAGATGCAGAAATGCGCGACTTTGAATTTGTTCCGGTTTATTTTGACCATGACAAAGCAGAATTAAAACGAACGTTTAATAGTTATTTAAACCAAATGGCACAAATTGTCAATTCACATTCAGATTTACGGATAAAAATTATTGGACATACAGATTCTAATGGGTCAGACCAATACAATGTGGGCTTGTCTGAACGCCGAGCTGAAAAAGTGCGTAAGTTTTTGATGGAGTCTGGTGTGCCGGCGGATAAAATAGTGATTGAATACAGAGGAGAGAAAGACCCTGCTACGTCCAACAAAACCTCAGAAGGAAAACAATTAAACCGCCGCGTGGATTTTGAATTTATTTAAGTGGCTCGTCTTGCTTTAATACGTTGATTAACGTAAGCGCCTTGCGTTCAGTTTCTAACCATTCGGCGTCTTCGTCAGAAGGGGCAGTAATTCCACCACCTAAGTATAATTTAGCCAGCCCTGCATGTTGTTGCATGCACCTTAAGTTCACAAAAAAACGTTTAGAAGCGGCATTAAAAACACCAATAAACCCCGTATAAAATTGCCGATTGTGCGTTTCTAACTCTTGTATAAATGCCTGTGCCTCTTTTTTAGGGATGCCACAAACAGCTGGTGTCGGGTGGAGTTCGTTCACCACTTTTGTCCAATCCTCTGAGTGGTGCATGGTTGCTGTGATGGTTGTTTTTAAATGATCTACACTTCCCGCCTTAATGGTTTCTGGTCCCACCGCATTTATTTGTGTACAATTAGTTGCTTCTAATCCCTCTAGAATAGCAGTGGTAACTAATTGCTGTTCTTCCAGCTCTTTTGGTTGCCAATCTGTTTCTGCTGTTTTAGTACCGGCCAATGACATGGTTGATAGTTTAGTATCCTCTGTGGTGATTAACGTTTCTGGTGTGGCGCCAATCCATGTTCCAATTTCGGAATTACTAATCACATAATTAAAGGTATTGCTGTATGCTTCGTTTAGGTTTTCAAAAAGAGAAAGGCTTGTTTGATGTGTTTCTATCGTTTTTATGCGTGAAAGAATTACCTTTTTAAAGCGGTTATTCAATAATTCTTTTTTTAACGCTTTAAACCAATTACCGTAATCTGCCCGTGTCTGGTCAAGGTCAGTTGGTGGGATAAAGGTTGTTTTAAAATCAGCTTTGCCGATATCCATTAAGTTTTCAACGGCAATAATTTGGTCTCCGGTAAAAGAATGGAACAAAAAACCTTCTGTCGGGCAGTCGTTTAAAGTAGTTAACGCACGACTGTATCCCGTTTTAAAATGAATTTCCGTCTCAAACGGAAGGCGATATGCAATAAATGTTTTAATCTTATTTTTTTTCAATAACCAAAACCGTTAAGCGTCCGGTAGCGACTAATTTGCCTGCTTCGTTTTTAATATCAACCTGCCACACATGCGTGGTGCGTCCACCATGAACTAGTTCTGCTCTTCCGGTTACTATCCCTGTTTTTACACCGCGAATGTGGTTCGCGTTTAGCGCTAGTCCAACAATGTTGTGCGTTTTAATGTCTACTATTAATGATGAACCAATTGAGGCTAAACTTTCAATTAACGCAGCAGATGCTCCTCCATGTAACAACCCAACAGGTTGATGTGTTCGCTTATCTACCGGCATTGTTCCTTCAATAAAAGTGTCGCCCAGCGCGGTTATTTCAATACCAAGATGTTCGAGCAACGTATTTTTACTAAAATCATTAACGCTTTTTAAGGGTACTGCTGTATTTATCATGTACTATTATTTTGGTGCTTTGAGGTATAAAAAATAAGCAATAAAGCTAAAAATAATATTTGGCAACCAAACAGCTAAAATAGGAGCAAAGCCAACATTTAAAGCCGCCACTGTTGTTATTTGCAATGCAAAAATGTACAATACACAAATGCCCAGACCCATGGCAATATTAATGCCTAGCCCTCCGCGTGTTTTTTTACTTGATACGGAAACGCCAATAAGTGTTAGAATAAAAATAGCAAATGGAGACGCCCACCTTTTGTGTTTTTCCATCAAATAAATTGGAATTTGGTCAGAACCCGAAGCTTCTTGGTCTGCAATAAAAGCATTTAGCTCGCTGTAGTTCATTGCTTCAATAATATTTGGACGAAAAACAAGATCGTTTACGCCAAATTTGAGGGTGGTGTCCAACTCTTTTACAAACTGTACTTTATCATTAAAATCATAAAAATAGCGGATTTCCATGTTTTTAAAATGCCATTCAGAAGTTGTAGAATCTCCCGTAGCCTCTTCGGCATAAAGGGTGTATTCTAATGAGTCGCCTTTCCATGACTCAAGCGAAAAATTACTGATTACACGCGTTTTACCATTGTAATGGTAAAAATACAACAGTTCATTTTCAGAAACTTTCATACGCACATCTCTGCGGTTATCCGCATCACGGTAATAAATTTCTTCAAATTCAATACGGGCACTGTTAGATGCGGGGAGTATAAAATTATAGGTGAGCATGGCAACTACCACTAAAATGGCAGATGAAATAAAGTAGGGACGCAAAAAACGGTTAAAGCTAATACCCGAACTTAACATGGGAACAATTTCAGTGTTGCCCGCCATTTTAGAGGTGAACCAAATTACTGAAATAAAATTTAGCAAATAGCTGAACTGCGTGCCGTAGTACAAGAAAAAGTTAGAGTAATAAACAAATATAATCTCGTCCCAGGGGGCGCCGTTTTCAATAAACTCATTTAATTTTTCAGAAAGATCAAATACAATGCTGATGGACATGAGCAAAATCAGCATGAATACAAAAGTTCCAAGAAACTTTCCAATAATAAACCGGTCGAGTTTTTTTAAAATCACGTTATATTTTCTGACTCAATTTTGGTACCATTTCATCTTTCCATTTGGTAAACGTACCATTTTGAATTTGATTGCGTGCCTCACCAACTAACCATAAATAAAAGGCTAAATTATGAATACTGCCAATTTGCATAGCTAAATATTCTTTTGCGTGAAATAAATGCCGCACGTATGATTTTGAATATGCCTTGTCAACATAAGAAGTACCCTCTTCATCCAACACTGAAAAATCATTTTTCCACTTGGCATTTTTCATGTTCATTATGCCATTTTTGGTAAATAACATTCCGTGGCGAGCATTTCGCGTAGGCATTACACAGTCAAACATATCAACACCCATTGCAATACACTCCAGCAAGTTAGCAGGGGTTCCAACACCCATTAAATACCGCGGTTTATCTTTCGGTAAAACGGAACAAACCAAATCCGTCATGGCGTACAATTCTTCTGCGGGTTCACCAACAGATAGTCCGCCAATGGCATTTCCAGGCGCATCAAAACTTGCAATGGTCTCTGCACTTTTTAGTCTCAAATCGTTGTAAACACTACCTTGCACAATTGGAAAAAGCGCTTGAGAATGCCCATACAAACCTTCCGTTTTCGCCATTTGATCGGTACAGCGTTTTAGCCAGCGGTGTGTCATCTCCATAGATGCTTTTGCATAGTTGTACTCACACGGGTAAGGTGTACATTCATCAAAAGCCATAATAATATCGGCGCCTATTACACGCTGAATGTCAATTGCTTTTTCGGGTGTAAAATAGTGCGTGCTTCCATCAATGTGTGATTTAAACTTTACACCTTTTTCGTCAATTTTTCGGGTACTGGAGAGTGAATAAACTTGATAGCCTCCACTGTCAGTCAATAACGGAAGTTCCCACCCGTTAAAACCGTGTAAACCGCCAGCTGCCTGTATAGTTTCAAGCCCTGGGCGTAAATACAAATGGTAGGTATTTCCTAAAATAATTTGTGCTTTAATATCGTCTCGCAGTTCATGCTGATGCACACCTTTTACAGTACCCACAGTTCCAACAGGCATAAAAATAGGTGTCTGAATGGTTCCATGATCCGTTTCAATTGTTCCGGTACGTGCTTTTGACAGTTTATCCTCTGCGCCTAATATAAAGTTCATTTTGTTGATAAAAAATGCAACAGCAAATATACGGGATATTAAATTATAGCAACCTTTGTGCTGAACATATATGCGTTACATACCACAAATAACTTTCGATTTTATAGGAATCATTTTTTTAGTGTTTTGCGCGGCCGTATTTATTCAACTAGTTTATTTACTTATTTTTCATTTACGGCTGTTAGCACACAAGCAAAAAAACACGGCAGATGGCACCAAGCTAATGCCAGTTTCTGTAATTATTTGTGCTCGAAATGAAGAAGATAATTTGTTTAAAAACTTACCCCAAATTTTGGAGCAAGATTATCCAACGTTTGAAGTCATTGTGGTGAACGACCAAAGTGTAGATGACTCCAGGCACATTATTAAAGCCTATCAAAAAAAATATCCGCATTTAAAACTCATTGAGCTTGAAAAAAACAGGCACCGCAAGTTTGGAAAAAAAGTACCGCTTACAATCGGTATAAAAGGTGCTAAGTATGCTCATTTGGCTATGATTGATGCTGATTGTTACCCAAACTCTAACCAATGGTTGCAAGAAATTATGTGCAATTATGCTGAAAATAAAGAGATAGTTGTGGGGTATGGGCCGTACGAAAAAGCAAAAGGTTTGCTGAACAAGTTTATTCGGTTTGATGCTACCACCATTGCCTTAACCTATTTGAGTTTTGCTAAAAACGGGCGACCATACATGGCCGTGGGGCGTAATTTAAGTTACTCCAAGAAGCAATTTTTTGAAGTAGGCGGGTTTAAAAGTCATTACCACATCCAGTCTGGAGATGATGATTTATTCATACAAGAGGCGGCCAACAGAAAAAATACAGCCTTGGCTATGGAGCCAAAAAGTTTTGTTTATTCTTCACCAAAAAAAACGTGGGGGGCTTGGTTTAGACAAAAACAACGGCATTATACAACAGCACCAAAATACAAACTTATTAACAAGCTGTTTTTAGGAATATTTCCTATGAGCATGATTTTGATGCTGATTTCTTTCTTTATTTTACTCTTTAATTACGAATGGTGGTTGTTTGCTACTGCAATTCTCGTATTTCGATTTATACTGTATTGGCTCATTAACGGGTTGTTGTTCAAACGGCTTGAGATGGGAGATTTGGTGTTGTTTTATCCGTTTTATGAGGTGATGCATTTTTTGATGATGCCATTTGTTTATTACTCAGCCGAACGAACAGAAAAGCTTAAATGGTAGAAGAAAACAATAACTTATCGGATAAAGGAAAGCGTGATTTGGCCTTGGTAGAAAAGGCATTGAATGGAAATCAGCTGGCGTATGGCGAGTTGATGGAAATGTACCGCGAATCTATTTACTTTATGATGATTAAAATGGTTCGTTCAGAAGATGATGCGGAAGATTTAACCATTGAGGCATTTGGAAAAGCATTTAACCGTTTGCACCAATACTCGCCTAGCTATGCATTTAGCACGTGGTTGTTTAAAATAGCGTCTAACAATGCCATTGATTTCATCCGCAAAAAGCGCATTAAAGTAACCTCTATGGATACGGCTTATACCAATAACGACGGTGAAACGGTTGGTATTGATGTGAAAAGTGCCGCTAAAGATCCGGAAGAAGAAACTATTCATTCAGAAAAAGTGGTGGTGATGCGCGAAATTGTAAAAAAGTTAAAACCCCGTTATCGGGATTTGATTGAAAAACGGTATTTTCAGGAGCTTTCGTATGATGAAATTGCCGCGGATATGGATTTACCATTGGGAACTGTAAAAGCACAGTTATTCAGAGCGCGCGCCTTTTTAGCAGACATGATAAAAAATACACGACACACAATATGATAGCGGTGGACTTGATTGCTGAACATTTTCCAAACTTGTCAGCAGTGCAAAAAAAGCAATTCACAGCATTGTATGACGTATATAAAGAATGGAACGATCAAATAAATGTGGTAAGCCGTAAAGATTTTGACCAGTTTTACGAACGGCATGTTTTACATTCATTGGGCATTGCCAAAATAATTCAATTTAAGCCCGGCACATCAATTTTAGATGTTGGCACAGGTGGTGGGTTTCCCGGAGTTCCATTAGCCATTTTGTTTCCAGAAGTAAATTTTTATTTGGTAGATTCTATTGCAAAAAAAATTAAAGTTGTAAATGCGGTTGTAGATGTTATTGGATTAAAAAATGTAGTGGCTAAGCAACAACGGGCGAATGAGGTGAATCAAAAGTTTGACTTTATAATAAGCCGTGCGGTAACGCAAATGGAGCGTTTTATACCGTGGATTGAGCACAAATTCAAACGCAAACAACTCAATGCTTATCCCAACGGAATTTTTTATTTAAAAGGAGGCGATTTAACAGAAGAACTAAAACCTGTAAAGCGGCATAAAGAAGTAATGGAATTAAGCAACTATTTTAGCGCGCCTTTTTTTGAAACCAAAAAGGTGGTTTATGTTAAAATGATCTAAAACTCTTCAATTTCAATAATCTCAAACTGTGCTTTTTCAAATAAAGAGTCAAACTCTTCGCCTGAATCAAACATATCTGAATCATCTCGCTCGTAATACCATTTGATGAATAAAGAACCATCTGGTAACTTATCATTTAATTGTTGAATCACATTTCTGAGTGCAAGTGCAGAGCCGGTGTTGAAATACTCTAATTTAAACACTAAAAATGTTTTGGGCTTAGGAGCTGTAATGTACTGATCTAACTTTTGCTGGAGTGGCAAATAGTAGTTATACGGGTTCTCGGGTAATGATATCCCAGCTATCTCTACAACACCTTGTTCAAAATCCACTTCAATCCGCGGACTTCGTTTATCGCCTTCAATTAAAAATGTCATAATGTGGTAATCTTTCGATCAAAGATAACATTTTTTCCACGAATTGATAGATATGTGCTGCCAAATGAATAACGCAATGAACGTTATTTTTGTCTATTTTCTTTTAACTCAGCAATTTTTGCATCCCTGGCCGCTCCTTTTAGTTCCTTCCCTTCCCAATATAATTTAAAGCCCTCTTGCTGTCCGTTCTCATCAAACGCAACTTGAAAACCATGCTTTACGGCGAATTTGTAACGCTCAATTAATGCAATTTTTCCATTGGGATGATAATGTTTAAACTCACCATCTTTATTTCCATCAATAAAGGTTCCTTCTTCGGCTACTTTCTTGTTGGGATGATAACGTTTGTATTCGCCATTTTGTACGCCATTTTTCCAATGTGAATATTCCATCACCATGTACTGCCCGGCGGTGGGCTCATAAAAAACAACGCGTTGTCCGTCTAGTTTTCCATTTTTATAATCCTCCTGGTAGCTAATTACACCACGGTCATCATATTGCACCCATGTACTGTCTTTTTGCTGGTCAATGTACTTGCCGCGCGCCATTAAGTAACCCGTTTCATGGTATAATTTGGCATAACTTGTTTTACCGTCATCCAAAAAATCAATTTTAGCCTTGGTTTTCCCCGACTCATAAAAGTAAGTGAAGCTACCAACGGGTTTGTCATTTTTAAACTGGCCAACGTATTGAAAAGCCGAACTACTTTGATATGGTTTTTTCCAAACACCTTGTTTTCGTCCTTGCGCATCTTTTTGATTGATTTGACCAAATGAGGCAAAACCAACGAATGAAAGAAAAAATACAAGATATTTCATAATTTAATTTTTTGGAGGTTAGCGCTTACAGCGCAACCGCTACTTTATGCAAATTTTCAAAAATATAATCAGCTTTTGTAGATAAGTTACGTCCGTTTTTTAACATCACGGTTTTCATTCCCAATTTCATACCAAACTCAATATCGCTCTCAGAATCTCCGATCATAAGGGATTTTGCAAAGTCAATTTCGGGAAAATCAGCTTTGGCTTGTAGTCCCATACCTGTTCCCGGCTTGCGGTAAGGGCTATTTTCTGCCTTTAGTTGTGGGGCAAAATAAAAACGATCAATTCGGCCACCGCTTTGCTGCACAACATCTGCTATAAAGCCATGAATCAAGGCTAAATCATCTGCATCCATCATTCCCTTACCGATCCCTTGTTGGTTGGTTACAACAACAATTCGGTTAAATAAAGTCGCAAATTTGGACAATGCCTGCGGCACGCCGTCTATAATTTTAAGTTCGTGCAATTCTTTTACGTAATCATCAATTAGGCGGTCGTTCAACACGCCATCACGGTCTAAAAACAGTGTCCATTCTTTATTAATACCTAATTCTTTAAGTGTCATTTTTTCTTTTTTTAGGCAATAAATCGGTCAAGTTCATCACACAGCTTATTCCATTCAAAACGTTTTTTTTCCTCTTCAATTCCTGCTTTGTAGCGGTTTAGATTGGCGGTGGTTGCCATTTTTTCCATTCCTTCGGTTATTGCATGAATTGATTTTTCAACCACCTGCCCCACTTTTTCATGTGGCACCATAGTTGCCAAATCGCCCACATTTGTAACCAAAATAGGCAGCTCCATACTGTAGGCAATTTGTGTTACACCACTTTGCGTTGCAGATTTGTACGTCAGCGCTAAATAATCGGCCACAGAAAAGAAAAACGCTATATCCTCATTGGCAATAAAATCGGCAAAGCGGTGTACTTTTTCGTTTAGTCCATATTGGTCAATAAGCGTCTGATAATCTTCCCAATTGTCGTAACACTCGCCTGCAATAATTAGGTGATGATTTGGGTGGTTTTGCTGAAACGCATTAAAGGCTTCAATTAATAAATCAATTCCTTTATACTTTCGGCACCAACCCGAAGGACAAAATATAACGTTTTGACGGATCTAAATTCAACTGTGCGGCTGCAGCTGTTTTTGAAACTGGTGTGCCATAAATATCAAAAAGCGGGTGAGGAGAGTAGTGGACGGGGTTTGTTACGTTAAATTGCTCTTTTAATTCTGTAATTCCTTTTTTAGACATCACCAAAAAGCCATCTAATTTTTTGTAAAAATAGTTGGATAGGGTTTTGTCACCTTTACGCGCTTCATGGGGGCTCACATTGTCAATTAACCCCACAAATTTAGTTGTGCCGTTTTTAGCATATTTTATAATTGTACCCAGCGCCGGAGCTAAAAAGGGGAGCCAATAGCGGATAACAACCAGCGCAGCTTGCTCTTTTTTAAGTTGTTTCCCAATTTTTATCCAATTTGCCGGGTTTACTGCGGATATTTTTCGTTTTATGGTAATGCCCTCTGGCGGCTGGTGCTTTTCACGGTCTAAATATTGTGATTTCCCCGGGAAAATGAGTTTTGGATACAATACCTTGTAGGTCCATATTTCAACTGGCTGCCCGCGTTTTGCATATTCTTGCGCCAAACGGTCTGTCGTGGCAGCAATACCGCCCCGGTAAGGAAAAGCTGGTGATATTAATATAATTTTTCCGTTGATTACTCCCACGTGAACAGCATCCTAATGATTAAATTTCTTTCTCAATCAAATAATTATTCCGTGTTGCCGAATTTCTGCCGATTAGTTCCGCCACAAAACCGGCTAAAAAAAGTTGTGTACCAATAATCATTGTGGTTAAGGCAATATAAAACTCTGCGCGATCGGCAAGTAAGCGTGAACTGGTATCAATAAATAGTTTATTGATAATTAACCAAAGTGTTATGCCGCCTCCGATAATAAAAAACAACGTGCCCATCAGTCCGAAAAAATGCATGGGCTTTTTGCCAAACCTGGTAATAAATGTAATGGTAAATAAATCTAAAAAACCATTTACAAAGCGGTTTAGTCCAAATTTTGTAACACCGTATTTACGCTCCTGGTGTTGTACCACTTTTTCACCAATTTTACCAAAACCAGATGCTTTTGCAATAACCGGAATGTAGCGGTGCATTTCACCAAAAATTTCAATGGACTTAACCACCTCTTTTCGGTATGCTTTTAATCCGCAATTCATATCGTGCAGTTGTATCCCGCTCATCATACGGTTAACACCATTGTACAATTTTGTGGGAATGGTTTTTGAAATAGGGTCGTATCGCTTTTTTTTCCATCCAGAAACCAAATCAAAACCGTCTTTTGTTATCATGCGATACAATTCGGGAATTTCGTCAGGGCTGTCTTGCAAATCCGCATCCATTGTAATAATTACATTGCCGCGGGTGGCTTGAAAACCTACGTGCAAAGCCGCAGACTTGCCATAATTGCGTTGGAATTTTATGCCGCGTACGTTGGTGTTTGCGTGTTGTAATTTTTCAATTACACCCCACGAGTTGTCCGTGCTACCATCATTTACAAAAATAATTTCGTACGAAAACGTGTGTTCGGTCATTACCCGAACAATCCAATCGTGCAGTTCCGGTAATGATTCATCTTCATTATAAAGCGGAACAACAATACTTATTGCTATATTCTCATCTTGCATCATACGTAGCTGCCAAATATAACCAATTCTGCACGTTTTTTAGGATTAAATAATGTTAATAGGGCGTAAATGTTGAACAAAATATCACGCTAACGCGCATTGGTTTAGCGTTAAGTAACAACCATAACCAGTAAAGCGCCCCGCAGTAGAATTATTAGTTGTTTAACGTTTCACTTTTTAGCGCCATTAATACGCTAAAAGCAGTGCTTACCGTGCTGGTGTCCACAACTATTGTAAACTCATTTGTAGTTGAAATTACCTCAGACAGATTAATGCCTTCCCAAGCAATTTTTTTAAGCAAGTAATAATACACACCAGAAATTTCAGTGTTTATTTGTGGCAACTTCATAGTAATCGAACTTAAACCCGAACTTTCAGAAATTAGATTTTCTGTACTAAAGGTGTCCATAATCTGCGTTCTGAACTGCTCATTTGTAATGACAGTTGTTTCTGTAACGCCTCTGGAAACCGTGTAAAAATTATCACTAATGTCTTTTATGCGCGATAAAAATTTGGCCTGGTCTTGTGAAATGCCAACGTAATTTTTAAACGTACATGTCACCAAATTGCTACGGACAATCAAATCTCCCAAATCAGCCATGAAATTTTTAATTTTTCGTTCAATTTTTTGATTTGTTCCGGGTGGCATCCGCTTAATGGCCATAATAATGGCACTGTCAGATACTTCTTTACCAGTAATGCGCTCAATATCTGGATTTAGCTTGCGTGCAAGCGAACTAATATTAATGAGTCCCTCAGAAATAGCCTCTTGAATAAAAGGCGATTGGTTGATGAGCCGTTCGATAACCTTACTTAATCTGTCCATGTTAAAAATAAAACAATCTGTTAAAAATGCATTGCAAATATAATGAAAATAACATTCGTATTGCCTTCTGTCTTAAATTTGTCAAAAAAAAATTACATACAATGCAACGTACTCCTTATTATTTTTATGATCTCAATCTTTTAGATGAAACTTTAACATGCATTAATACAGAAACTTCACAAGATGATTTTTTTGTACACTATGCTGTAAAAGCAAATAATAATAAGAAAATTTTAAAACGCATTGCCGAGAAGGGCTTTGGTGCTGACTGTGTGAGCGGTTGGGAAATTGAGGCGGCCTTAGAAGCGGGCTTTAGTCCTGCATCTATTGTTTTTGCAGGAGTTGGTAAAACGGATGAAGAGATTGCCATTGCATTAAAGCATCAAATAGGAATGATTCATTGCGAAAGTTTAGAAGAAATTCGCGTGATTAACGAAATGGCACCACTTTTTGGAACCGTACCCACAATTGCATTACGCTTAAACCCAAACATTAATGCGTTAACACATGCCAAAATATCTACCGGATTAACCGAAAATAAATTTGGATTAACCGTAACTGAGTTTGGAGAATTGATAACCGAGTTGGATGAATTAACTGCTATTAACATTGTAGGCCTTCATTTTCATATTGGTTCGCAAATTACAGATATGACCGTTTTTGGAAGACTATGCGAGCGGATTATGGAAATAATTCCAGAATTTGAAGCAACAATTGGTCAATTAAAATATTTGAACGTCGGCGGAGGGTTAGGAATTGATTACGATAATCCAGAAGAAAACCCGATTGCTGCTTTTGACGATTATTTTGACACCTTTAGATGGGGGTTACGAAAATTAGATATTCCCGTTCATTTTGAATTGGGCCGATCAATAGTGGGGCAATGTGGTAGTTTACGCACAAAAGTGTTGTATGTAAAACGTTCAACTACTAAAAACTTTGCCGTGATGGATGCAGGAATGACAGAATTAATGCGCCCTGCGCTTTATGGCGCGGCACATAAAATAGAGAAATTAGAGACCGGATTGGATGTTTATAATGACTTAAAATATGACGTTGTCGGTCCTATTTGTGAATCTTCAGACTCATTTGGAACAAACATTCACTTGCCAGAATTGCACCGCGGAGATTTATTAACGATTCGTTCATGCGGTGCGTATGCCGAGTCTATGTCATTGCGTTACAATGGGCGTGAAGCAGTGGGTAATAACCTGGAAGTGCAGGTAGAAACCTCACTACGACTGGTACATAGTGCCTAACCTAATTTAGCTTTAATTTTGTTCAATTTTTTGAGCTCGTGTTGCCCGCGGTTGGTTAACCCTGCAGAAAGGTTTGCGTTTACAATAATTTCAATCTGCAAAATAAGTTCGTTAGCCAATTCGGGGTAGCGTTCGCAGATGCGGCGTAAAACCGTCATTGTAAACGCTTTTATTGCTATGGCTTCTTCTGCATCTTGCAAGTAGGCAAAGCCAATGTCCAATAAATCTGTTTCGTACTCTTCTGGAATGGTTACCCATTGTAAAATGCGCATAACGTTGCGTTTTACCATGGGAATGGGGTGCTTGCTAAGGTTGGCAATAACTTTACCAAAATAAGGGGGCAATAAATGAGGCCGTTTTTCAACGATAGAGCCAAAAACCTGCCCGGATGCTTTGACAAGTTTAACATCATCTCCTAAAAAACCATTCATAAAAACAGAAAAGCGTTCAGGGTCATCACCTATGTAATTGGCAACAACGTCCCATGCTTTGCGCGAGTTAGCGTTTAAAAGGTATGCTGCAATATCCATGTTTGTATGATTCTAAATAATTGGTCAACCAACCGCTAGAAAATTATTATCTTTGTTTTCCAAAAATAAAGTTAACAAGATGTTTGAAAATTTAACCGAGAAATTTGACAGAGCCTTTAAAGTTTTAAAAGGGCATGGACAAATTACTGAAATAAATGTGGCGGAAACCTTAAAAGAAGTGCGTAGAGCACTTTTAGACGCGGATGTAAGCTACAAAACGGCAAAGGAATTTACCAAAACGGTTAAAGAAAAGGCGATTGGACGCAATGTACTGACGACCATTTCTCCAGGACAGTTGTTAACCAAAATTTGCCACGAAGAATTGGTGGAATTAATGGGCGGTGAGCAAGAAGATGTAGACCACAAAGGAAATCCGGGAATAATTTTAATGTCCGGTTTGCAAGGTTCGGGTAAAACTACATTTTCGGGTAAATTAGCCAATTGGTTAAAAAACAAACAACGCAAAAATCCACTTTTAGTAGCGTGTGATGTTTACAGACCTGCTGCGATTGATCAAATTCATGTATTAGGAGAGCAATTAGGAGTAGAGGTTTATTCTGATAGAGAAGAAAAAAATCCGGTAAAAATTGCTCAGGCCGCTATTGCACACGCCAAAAGTAACGGCTTTAATGTGGTGATTATAGATACCGCGGGTCGATTAGCGGTAGATGAGCAGATGATGAATGAAATTGCTGATGTAAAAAAGGCAATTAATCCGACAGAAACCTTGTTTGTTGTAGATTCAATGACCGGTCAAGATGCGGTAAATACTGCAAAAACATTTGATGAGCGGATTGATTTTGACGGCGTAGTATTGACTAAATTAGATGGTGATACACGCGGGGGTGCTGCTTTATCTATTAAAGCGGTCGTAAATAAGCCCATTAAATTCGTAGGTACCGGAGAAAAAATGGACGCCTTGGATGTGTTTTATCCGAGTCGTATGGCCGATCGTATTTTGGGGATGGGAGACGTTGTCTCACTCGTTGAAAAAGCACAAGAGCAATTTGACGAAAAAGAGGCGAAAAAGCTCCAAAAGAAGATTGCTCAAAATAAATTTGATTTTGACGACTTTTACGGACAGTTGCAGCAAATCAAAAAAATGGGTAACGTTAAAGATTTGATGGGGATGATTCCGGGAATGGGTAAAGCCATGAAAAATGTTGAGGTGGATGATGATGCATTTAAAGGGATTGAAGCGATTATCCAATCCATGACACCGAAAGAGCGCGGCCAGCCTGAAGTGCTGAATGGATCACGTAAAAAGCGTATTGCTGCTGGTTCGGGTACATCCATCCAAGATGTAAATAAGCTGATTAAGCAATTCAACGAAACCAAAAAAGTAATGCACATGATGTCAAATAAAAAGAATATGGCCAACATGATGCGACAAATGAAAAACCTAAAAGGTGGAGGTGGTTTACCAGGAATGTAAACCATGCCGCTTCATTTAACCATACTCGGTTCTGGTGCAGCTGTACCCAATTTGTCAAGAGGAGTTACGGCGCATTATTTGAATTTTAATGAGCGCCGTATTTTGGTGGATTGTGGTGAAGGCACGCAATTACAATTGCGCAAATACAAAGTAAAATTCCAACGGCTACAGTACATTTTTATATCGCACCTCCATGGCGATCATTTTTTAGGTATTTTTGGGCTTATCTCATCTATGAATTTATTGGGGCGTACCAAAAAGTTAACCATTTTTGGCCGAAAGGGTTGGCGGAAATTATTAATTTTCAGTTTAAAACTACCAAAGTTTACTTGGGATATGAGTTGGAGTTTCACGAGTTGCAGCCCACAGGTAAAAATCAAATATTTGAAGACAATTCCATAGCCGTCTATTCTTTTCCGCTAAAACACCGTGTAGAATGTTTTGGCTTTTTATTCCAGGAAAAACCGCGCGAACTTCGAATAGATAAGGACAAAATTCAAGCATATAATTTAACGTTAGAGGAAATCCTAAAAGCTAAAAAAGGCATTAATATAAAAAGAGGTGATGAATTAATTGTTGCGGAAGATGTAACACTGCCGCCGGAAAAGCCAGTTTCGTATGCATTTTGTACAGATACTAAATATTTGCCACATTTAGCTGATTGGGTGCAAGGCGCAACGTTGCTTTATCACGAAGCTACTTTTACAGAAGCCCTAAAAGACCGTGCAAAGGTAACATTTCATTCCACGGCGTTAGAGGCAGCTACGGTGGCTAAAGCTGCAGGTGTTGGGCAGTTATTGCTGGGTCATTTTTCCGCCAGATACAAAGATACTACGCCAATTTTAGAAGAAGCTACTACTATTTTTGATAAGGTGACCTGTGTTGAAGATGGGGATACGTTTTTAGCTTAAAAGTTCATGCCACTTTTCCACAAACTTAGTTCAATTAAGGCTTAATCCTCAATCAAAAAATTAAATGAATAATGCACACCATTTTCCATTTTTGGTATTTCCAATAAAGCGCCAAGTTGCTCAGTAAAAATAGAAATAAGTTCAGCGCCTAAGCTGGGTGTAAAAGCGTGTTGATTTACATCCTCTCCATTATCCCCAATGGCCAAAGTACACCTCTTTCCTTTTTTAGTGAAATTAACGTATACCTCTAGCGATTTGTCGCTTACCTTGCCATATTTAATGGAATTTGTAATAACTTCATTAATAATTAAACCAGGCGGAATAGCAGTGTCCACACTTACATAAATATTTGGAATACTAAATTCAAAATGAACCGGATGATCTATTTCAACTGAATGGTACACATTATTGACCAATGACTTGATATAACCATTAATGTTAATGGCAGATAAGCTGCTATTTTCGCATAAAATTTCATGCGTTTTAGCCATAGAATAAATTCTGTTCTGCGTGTTGACAATAATGTTGTTAATGGCCTCATCTTCCACAACAGACTTTTGTAAATTAAGCAGGCTAATAATAATTTGCAGGTTATTTTTTACGCGGTGGTGAACTTCTTTCAGCAAGGTTTGAATATCTAATTTTTGCTGTTCAACCTCCTTCTTTTTATTCACCAGTTGGGTCAGTTGGTTTTTGTTGTCGGTTATATCCGTTATCACGCCTAAAATGTAATAGTTGTCATTGGCATCTTCTATCCGCGTTTTAGACGTGAGTAAGGATCGGGTAACGCCACCCATTGTGTGTTTTTCTTCATTCCAATTTACCACACCGTTTGCCAATACCTCTTCATCTATTTTACGAAAAACCAATGATTCTTCGAGAGATGTAAAATCAAAATCAGTTTTCCCCAATAAATCGGGTCCGGTGGTTTGCATCATCTCTTCAAACGCTTTGTTTGACGAGATAAATTGTCCACGTTTATTTTTAATAAAAACCGGATTAGGTAACGAATCAATAATACGCTGTGACCACTCGTCATTTTTTTTGGAGATCGCATTTTGTCGGCTAATTTCTAACCTTAACGCGCTAACTTCTTCTTCCAGTAGTTTAATTCTGAGGTCTTTTTCACTCATTCTATCACCATAATTTTTAAGAAGTTAATGAAAAATGACAAACATTTAAAACCTTTTGTTGTAATCCTTCGTTAATTTAGACGACTAACCGTTTTTACGGCATAAGCGGTATAGCCCGGCAAAAAATCGGAAACGCCACACACGATTGTAAAGCAATATGAATCCAACCAAACTTTTTTTACTTTTATTTTGTTTTGCACCGTTTTTAGGTATAGCGCAAGCCGATAGTACCGCTGAAAATTCAACGGCAGATACAACTGGTTATGACAAGAAAGATGATTTTAGTTTATCGGCCTTTCCGTTGGTTTTTTATTTGCCAGAAACCAGCCTTGCATTTGGCGGAGCGGGTATTATGGTGTTTAATATTGGAGAAGAAAAAACGTGGCGTAAGTCACAAATTCAAGTAGGGCTTGCTTATTCATTAAGAAACCAAATTCTAATTTTTACACCCTATGAGTTTTATTTTAAAGACAAATGGAAACTAAATGGCGAACTTGGTTACTACCGTTATTTCTACAATTATTTTGGATTAGGAATTAATGCGCAAAAAGAAAATTTAGAGACTTATGATGCCAATTATCCGCGTTTGTTAAGCACATTATCGTATCGTATTACAGATAATTTTCTTTTAGGCGTCCAGTACCGGTTTGATTATTTTCAAATTCCCCGGACGGATAGTTTATTGGCACAACAAAACCCTGTGGGGGTTAACGGAGGTGTTGTGAGTACGGTAGGCATTGCTGCCACTTATGATTCAAGAGATGATATTTTTTATCCGCGAAAGGGACTTTTTGCTACGCTTACGGCCGAAAATAGCGGAAATTATACCTTTTCTCCATTTGACTATTCATTAATTCAGTTAGATGTAAGCCATTATTTTACAATTGGAAAACAACACACCATAGCTTCTAACTTATATACGGGCACAACAGTGGGCGAATCTCCTTTTTTTAGTTATTACTACCTTTCTTCTGGTAAACGGGGCAGGGGATATAATGACCGACGATTTATTGATAAAAATATAGGATTATTGCAAATGGAATATCGTTTTCCTATTTACAAGCGTTTTCGTGGCGCAGCTTTTACATCATTGGGCACAGTTGGGGCTGAATATATAGACCTTTTTTATAACCCGCTTAAGTTTTCTTACGGTGCAGGTTTGCGTTTTCAATTAAGCAAAAAACAAATGAGCCACATTCGGCTAGACGTGGCAAGGGGGAATGAAGGTTTTCAATTTTACATTACAATTGGAGAGGCTTTTTAACCCAACAACTCTAAATACCGTTTTTTTATAGCTTCGCTGGAAGCGCCACGCTTAAACATTTTAAATGCAATATAATTGGCGCGGCTTACTTTTAACCAACTGCGGTTATCATATTTTCGTGTGCTAATTAAAATAGGCTTGGGGATTAGCCCCAGTTGTTTGGTTTGCATTAACGCTTTAATAAGCGGATATTCCTCCATTACAACCATTGTTTCGTCAAAACCACCAAACGCATTAAATTTTGTTTTTTTAATAAACAATGATTGGTCTCCACCGCGTGAAACAAGCCAGTAAAACTGAGTAAAAAACTCATTAAGGCGTAGCATTATTTTTTTACTTTCAAATTTACTACGATAACAGGCAGCCTCAAATCCATTTTCTAACGCAGCCTTTCCGTCTTCATAAAACGAGGCGGGTGGCAGCGTATCCGCATGAACAAAATAAAGGACATCATACTTAGCTTTTTTAGCGCCCATGTTCATTTGTTTAGCACGAGAGCAATCACAATGCAAGACAGTAACACCATATTGTTTTACCACATTTACGGTATCGTCATCACTACCACCGTCCACCACAATAATTTCAGTTTTATCGGTGTTTACGGTAAGTAATTGGTCAAGCAAACGTCTTATTGCCTGAGCTTCATTTAAAGTTGGTATTATTATACTTATATTCACAATTCGAACGGCAAAATTAATAAAAATGCGTTACTACTTAAAAACAATTACGGCGATAGTTATTCTTTGGATTTCATACGGTTCAATAGCGCAAGAACACCTAGAACACAAGCAGTGGGATGCCTTGGTGAAGCAACATGTTGATGCCGAAGGACATGTGAATTATAAAGGCTTTATTGCAGACTCGGTAAAGCTAAACGCTTACTTAACCGTTTTAAGCGCTAACCACCCGCAGGAAAGTTGGAAAAAAGAAGATCAGCTCGCTTTTTGGATTAATGCGTACAACGCCTTTACCGTGCAGTTAATTATTCGAAATTATCCAGTAAAATCAATTAAAGAATTGGGTGGATCAATCTATAAAATTAACACTCCGTGGGACATTAAATTCATAACCATTGGAGAAGAGGTGTATGATTTAAATAATATTGAACACGGTATTATTCGCAAGCAGTTTACTGAGCCACGAATACATTTTGCAGTAAATTGCGCGTCTGTATCATGCCCGCGTTTGCGTAATGAGGCGTTTGTAGGCAGTAAGTTAGATGCGCAACTAGACGATCAGGCCAAAACATTCATAACAGATGCGGCGAAAAATGACATCAATAAAAATTGCATTAAAATTTCAAAGATTTTTAAGTGGTTTGAAGGTGATTTTACTGAAAGTGGTGGTTCTGTGATTGATTTCATTAATAAATATTCAATGATTGAGGTGAAAAAACGCGCCAAAATTTATTATATGGATTACGACTGGAACTTGAATGAGTAAGTGAGTTAAAACGTTTAGATAGACAATAGTTTTCAAATTCCATAGCAAGCTGTAATTGCATTTGTGTTGTGTAAAAAGTCAGCATTGTAGATTAAATTCTACACATTTATTCTAAAATTTAATATGCTTTTCGTCTGTTTTATAGGGGGTTAGCTTTTTAGCCCGGTTTTGGTTATAGTGGCACTAGTTAATTACACAACAGTTAGCACATTTAACTGATATGAAAAAAGACAACACAATGAAACGACTACAAACACCCCTATTCATGCTTTTTGCGCTATTAACTTTACAAAGTTGCGCGGGTCAGGCAAATGAAAATGACACAAAAAACGATAAAGACAGCACCGAAATTGGCATGCAAACCGAGCAAGAGTCGTATGATGGCTATGTTGGAATGTCCATTGAATTTTTAGACCGATTAAAGGCCGGTAAATCAACCAACGAAATTGCTGCGCGTTACGCGGGTTTAACCTTTGAGGATTTGGAGGAAGGATTAGACACAGAAGAAAAGAAAAAAGCCTTTTGGCTGAATACTTACAACGCATTTATCCAACATATTTTATTGCAATACCCAGAACGGTATGAAGACAGAGATGAGTTTTTCAAACGAGAGCAAGTTGAAATTGCCGGCGTGTTAATGAGTTTTGACGAGATAGAGCACGGTATCATTCGGTCTTCAAAATGGAAACTAGGCGCGGGTTATTTGCCTAAAATATCGCCTGAACATGTGCGAAAATTAAAAATAGATTCTACCGACGGTCGCATTCACTTAGCCTTAAATTGTGGCGCTAAAAGTTGTCCAGAAATTGCCATTTATCATGAAGATAAGGTAGATGAGGAGTTAGAGATAATAGCGGCGCGATACCTAACAAAAACCACAAAAATAGATGGAGATACAGTAACTGTAACCCCGTTGATGAGTTGGTTTAGAGGTGATTTTAAAGGCAAAAGCGGTATAAAAGAAGATTATTTACTCCACTACGGCCTTATTTCATCAACAGACGATATAGAGTTAAAATTTGGTGACTACGACTGGACATTAGACCTGGGAAATTTCACCGAAATATAATCGCCTTATATGAAAAGGCTAAAAAATTGGTGGAGCCGCAGGGCAATGTGGTTCAAAATTGCTGTACCCTCGGTTATTATTCTTTTAATAGTGGCACGGGCAGTGGCTCCAACTATTATTAAATCCAATGTGTTAGCCAAACTAAATAGCATTGAGTGTTATTCAGCCACGTTAGAAGATGTAGACATTTCTCTTTTTTCCCTTTCTATTACTTTTAAGAAACTCCGTATTTTTTCAGATTCAACAGGTAGAATTCATCCGCTTTTTCAAGCAGACGTTATTAAAGGTGAGTTAATTACCTCTAGCATTAACGAGGGTAAAATGCTCACACATTCTACTGTGGTTAATCCGGTATTTTTTTTTGGTAAAATGACGGTTGAAGATTCTGCTGGTGTACAACGGGTAAAAACGAACCATGATTATGCCGACGAAATTAACTGGCGAAAAGAAATAAGACAAATATTTGCATTGACGATTGACCAATTTGATGTAGAAAACGGAGCCATTTATTTTTATGATTACACCAATAATAGCAATATAGAGCTAAAAGCAGACAGCATTAATGCCCATTTTGAAAACCTTGCAAACATTTCGCATTCAACTGATAGACTTTACGGTAAAGGTGTTTTTACAGCGCAAATAATGGATCATGCTCCACTAGAGGTTGATATTAAAATAGACCCTACAAGTGAAAAAGGAGACTATAATTTAGATTTGGAATTAACCGATTTAGACGTAACCCAACTTAATTCTTTTTGGAAACGATATGTCAATTTGGATGTTGAAAAAGGGCATTTTTCGTTGTATTCATCCTTAGAAATGAAAGATGGGTTTTTAACCGGGAATATAAAGCCAGAGTCACATGATTTTGAAATATTTGACCTGGAGTTTGACAAACAACTCGGTTTTCGAAACATGGCATGGCAAGCCATAATTGGTGCTGCAAGTCGGGTTTTATTGCTCAATGATTTTAACAAAGAAAAAATATGCAAAATAGAGTTTAGCGGAACATACGACCATTTAACCGTAAAGCTGAAAAAAAATTCAGAAAAACTAATGTCACGTATGTTTGTTAGGGCAATCAATAAAAAAATTGATAAACATACCGTAGAGTTTGTCAAGTTGGATTAAGTTTTGCGTGCTTTCTGTTATTTAACAACACCATTTCTAATCAAATTGCCATATTTGCACCATGCAAATTACAGTGTTGGTTACAGGTGGTGCCGGATTCATAGGTTCACACGTGGTAGATGAGCTTGTTCATCTTAATTACAAAGTTGTGGTGGTAGATGATTTGTCCGGAGGTTTTAGCGAAAATGTAAATCCAAAAGCCATATTCCACCCCATTTCTATCCAGCAGACAGAAGAGATTGAAGCACTATTTCAACAGTATAACTTCCACTATTTGTACCATCTCGCGGCGTATGCTGCAGAAGGGTTGAGCCATTTCATTCGTAAATTTAATTACGAAAACAACGTAATCGGCAGTGTTAATTTAATTAATGCCGCGGTTAATCATAACGTTCAGTGCTTTGTTTTTGCTTCATCAATAGCGGTGTATGGCAAAGGTAAATTGCCCTATAAAGAAACAACAGCTCCACAACCCGAAGACCCTTATGGAATTGCTAAATACAGCATTGAATTAGACTTAAAAGCCGCACGCGAAATGTTTGGCTTAAACAGTGTTCTTTTTCGACCGCACAACGTTTACGGGCCACGGCAAAATACAGGCGATAAGTACAGAAATGTAATTGGCATATTTATGAACCAATTATTAAACGGAAAGGCATTAACCATTTTTGGAAATGGAGAACAGCAACGCGCGTTTAGCTATATTGATGATGTTGCACCGTATATCGCCAGGTCTGTTGAAATTCCAGCCGCGTATAATCAAGTATTTAACATTGGGGGTGCACAGCCTTATACCGTTAACCAATTGGCAACAGTAACACAACAGGTGATGACTTTGCAAAGTCAGGTAAATTACCTCCCGGCGCGCAATGAAGTAGTTAATGCATTTTCAGATCACACAAAATTCCAAAACGTTTTTAAACCGAAAGTAGCAACGAGTTTACCTGACGGACTAACGCAAATGGCGGCTTGGGTAAAGCAACACGGCATTAAGCATAGTAACGAATTCACAGCAATCGAAATTCAAAAAAACCTACCCGAAACATGGAAAAACAACCACTAGTTTCTATCATAATGGCTGTGAAAGATACGGCACCTTATTTACACGAATGTTTGGACTCTATTTTGGCTCAAACCTATACAAATTGGGAGTTGTTAGCCGTAAACGATCATTCTACGGATGAAACACCACAAATTTTAGCTGATTACGCTAAAAAAGATAAACGGATCATTTTTTTAAATAGTGACCGTCCTAAGTTAATACCTACCTTGCAAGTGGGGTATGCATCTGCCAAGGGGCCGCTTATAAACCGTATGGATTCTGATGATAAAATGCCAGATTATAAGTTGCAGGTACTGGTAGATGAATGGCAAAAATATGGAAAGGGACATGTAATAGCAGGTGGTACGGCACATTTTGTTGATGAAGGCGAAGTTGGAGATGGCTTTTTAAGGTATGAAAGATGGCTAAATGATGTGGCGCGAACCGGCACACATTACCAGCAAATTTATAAAGAATGCGTTATCCCGTCGCATTGTTGGTTAATGCATAAAGCGGATTTTGATAGTGTCGAAGCATTTGACCCGATTATCTATCCGGAAGATTATGATCTATGTTTTAGAATGTATCGAAAAGGACTAAAAATAATAGGAATTGATAAAATTTTACATCACTGGCGAGACCGATCTAACCGAATTTCAAGAACGTGGGATGAATATAAAGACAACCGCTACTTCGAAATGAAATTGCGCTTTTTTTATGAAATAGATCGCGATAAAAAGCGCCCATTGGTACTGTGGGGTGCAGGTAGAAACGGAAAAGATATGGCAAAACTTATTCAAGCACAAAATGATGCGTTTTTCTGGGTGTGCGACAATCAAAATAAAATAGGGAAAGATATTTATGGTGTTAAAATGAATCATTTTGATAAGATAGCGGAGTTGGATCATCCGCAGTTGATGATTGTTGTAGCTTCACCGGACGGAAAAACAGAAATTCAACAGACGTTAGATAAGTGGGGTAAAAAACCGGTAGATGATTATTGGTTTTTCGCCTAACACGGCAAAATTGTATTGTACAGAAGCAGTATTACGCTAACTCAAGCATTAAAAAAATCAGTATTTTAGAGTTGAATCAATCAAGCAGTTTAAATGAAAACATGGGAAGACAAAGTGGCACATTATAATAAAATAGTGGCACAAACTAATCAGTTTGATCGAAAAGGGAAAACTATGCCGTACACTTCTGCAAATGGCTACATGTTTTCTTTCATTAATAAAGAGGGAGAATTTGGTATTCGTTTTTCAAAAGAGCGGTGTCAAGAATTAATGGAACTTCACAATACTGGTATTTTTAAATCGCACGGCGCCACAATGCGTGATTATGTGCATTTTCCAGCGGCTCTTTTTAAAGATGAAAAATTGATGCTAAACTACTTAAAAGAGGGATTCGCCCACGTAATGTCACTCAAACCAAAATAATTTTATTAAACGCTATCGTTTAATAAGGGTTTTTTTCCTATATTTGGAAAAAATAATTCGTAATGCCTAAAATTGTAGCAAAAAAAGAAGATTGGGTTAAACTAGGGTATCAGTTTTTTACCAATAAGGGGATAGAAGGAATCGTGGTTGAGCGAATGGCAAAAAAACTCAACTGCAACAAATCTAGTTTCTATTGGCATTTTGAAAGCCGTAAAAAATTCATTGATGAACTTATTTCATTTTGGGTAAATAAAGACACCAATACAATTATTCAGCTAACAGAAAGTGAACTAACTCCGATAGCTAAATTTTCTAAACTGATAGAACTTTCTTATTCGCATGATCCGCAGCTTGATTTTATTTTCCACCTCAAACGTTTTGCCCGTAAAAACGAAAAAGTACAAGCCATTTTAGATCAGGTAGACGCCATTCGGCAAAAATTTATTGCGGCCATACTGCAAGAAATGGGGCTGAGCAAAGCGCAGGCTATTGAGCGAACAACATTATTTTACAAACATTTAATTGGTTCGCATGAGTTGATGCGGTATAAAAAAACAACACCCGATTACATTGAAACTATTCGGCAGGAAATTAACCAGTTTATTCCTTTTTTATGAAACGACAGACGAACATTCCGTGGCTTATTGCTGGTATAATTGCTTTGTTAACCGCCATTGTGCATACCATTGGCGGACAGCTTGATTTAATCAATCCACTTATCCAGTCATCTGTTAACAATCAAGTAGAGCTAGAGTTAATTGCAGTTTGGCACATGGTAACAGCTTTTTTATTCGTTTCAGCTTTCATTTTTCTTCGGGCGGCAAGGCAGGTAAAATGGCAGCAACAGCTTCCTGCTTTTTTAGGGATACTTTATTTACTTTTTTCCATTTCGTTTGTTGTTGTTAGCACAGTTTACGGTAGGTTTGCGCCGCAATGGATACTGTTACTTCCTGTTGGTATACTCGCTTTATGGGGGCGACCAAAACCAGTTACAATAGCTTCGTAGTGGTGGATTTTTATAAGGCTTACTGTCAGATTATCAGGTCGTTTAATTAAATGAGAGAACTGTTAAAATTCGCTAAAAAGTCTTAAAATTTAGTGAATAATGATAAACGGCAATGGTTGCGTTACACTTCTTCATAACTTTGTTTCACACTCAACTGGAGTTCGCTCCAAAACCTAGATTGGTATGAAACACCTTATATTATGCATTGCTCTGCTGGGCTCTGTCGGAATTTTTGCACAAAATGTGCGCATAGATGGAACCGTAATTGCAGATTCTTCCGCAATAAGTCTTGGTCAAGTCACTATTTTCTCATTACCAGACTCTACCTTGATAAAAGGTACCTATTTGGATAGTAGCTATTTTGATGCGATAATAAGAGCGAAAAATGGGAATGATTTTTATGCAAAAATTAAAGTGCCAGGTTATTCAGATACGTTAGTGCCATTTACAGTTGCAGATACTATTGTACATTTAGGTGTATTGCAATTAGAGGGGAATAAGTCATTAGATGCAGTAGATGTTGTATACAGGAAACCGCTATTTGAGCGGACTATGGATGGTATTTCTATTAATGTAGAAGGAACGACTTTACAGAACTTAACCAACCTTTTTGAAGTGTTAACCGCCTCTCCAAAAATTACATCTCCCGACAATGAAAAGATTGAAATAATCGGACGTGGAACCCCTTTAATACTGGTTGACCGGCAAGCCATAATTTCAAATGACGAATTAAAAGCCATTCCAGCCGCACAAATCGAACGGATTGAAATCATTACGAATCCATCCGCCAAATACAAAGCACAGGGGAGTGGAAATGGAGTAATAGAAGTATACACTAAAAACTTTCATTTGCAAGGGTACAACGTTTCCATCAACGCAGCTGCCGGTATCAGCACGCAATTAAAACCCACGTCACGTTTAGGTGTAGGAATAAGTTTGAAAAAGAAAAAAATCTCGTTAAACGGTTATTTTGGCGGTAATTACAATGAGCAGAACGGGTTTGGTTCATCCAATGGTTTTGCTACGGACGATAGCGACCGAGAAATAATATCTGAATATTCCAATGATAGCCGTGGAACATGGCAGTATTACAACATCAAATCGGCCTACAACATTAATGAGAAACAACGGCTAACCCTAGGGGTAAACGGAAACGGAAATGGAGGTCAGACAGAAACGACAGCGTTTGGAGAATATTACACCAATGGAATGTTAATTACAAGAGACGCATCTAATTCTGAAACGTATTACCAATGGGCAAATAACAATGCCTTTATAAACTATACGCATGAAACGGACACCAACAACAGTGCGTTAGAAATTAACTTAAACTATACCAACCGTCGCAGTAATAACGGCGGAGAGTATTTTAATACGTATGAATTTGTACCTACCTCTGATTTTTCTGATTTTGAGGTAAAAAATGATTCCAGAAACGTGCCTAATATAGGCGAACTACGAGTGAATTACGAACATAACTTTGATACCACCGGCTGGACATTAGAGTTTGGCGGGGCATACAGTTTATTGATAAATAACCAAACCTTTGACCGATCAAACAGAACCGACGCAGGTGAATGGGTGGTAGATCCAAATTTTTCAAATTCATACGATTATCAAGAAGATATAGGCGGTGCGTTCGTAGAAGTGTCTAAAAATTGGGATAAATTTGGGTTTAGAGTAGGTGCCCGTGGAGAATACACAAAACTAGATGGTTTCAGTAATTCGCTGGACAAGCAGTTTATTGATTCAAGTTATTTTTTGCTTTTTCCAACGGCTAGCGTCCTTTTTCAACCCTTACGTAAGTTGGGCATCACAGCTTTTTATAAATCGGGCATTGACCGGCCTCAATTTTCAAATTACGACCCTTTTGTGCGGGTAGAGGATAGTTTAAATATAAGCTATGGTAACCCTTTTCTGCGTCCGGCTACGGAGCATACATTTGGTTTAGACTTTGACATTATGTATGCTTACAATTTATCCTTTACATACAAATCCATCAAAGATCCTACGAGCAATATAACCTTTGTGAATGAAAACTCATTTGTGACAGAAACAACCCCGTTTAATGCTGATTCAGAGCAGAGTTTGGGTGCGAGTTTGACACTGCCATTCCAAAAAAAATGGGTGCAGGGGTGGAACTCCCTTTGGATAAATTACAGCAAGTATAATTTTTCGCCCATATTCGGCAGGCAACCGTTTTTTAATCTAACATACGGGGTGTATTCGTATTTAACGTTTAACCTAAAAGCGGGGCTTAGTATACAAAACCGCCTGCACATTAATAAATGGGGTGGATCCGAAAATGAATCAAACGCCATGGTAAGCTGGGGGCTGCGCTTAACCAAAAAATTCAATGGCAATAAACTCCAGCTTTTTGCAGACGTTTCAGACATTATCCCACCAAAAAACAGGCAGACACGCTTTGCCGGAAACTTCCAGTATCAAACAAATAATCAGTGGCAATTTACCACGTTCAAATTAGGTGTTTTTGTGAAGTTTGGACGCTTAAAAGCCGCCGACCAAATTCAGGAAAGCTCATCCAAACAAACCGATCGATTATAAAATTTGCTGAAGTCATTAGACAAGAGGTACAGAACCATTAAAATCACCGGGCTTTATTTTGTAAAAAGAAGAACTGACGAAAATTTAGACGAAGAGCCGCGATAGAACTTGTGATAGGTCAACTAATCCGCTTTAGGCGATATATATAAAATGAGGCTAAATCTTTTGTCTATCATCTTATATCTTGGAGCGAAATAAAAAACGTGTTTTTTAAGTGCGACTAATTAGCCATTTCACTCATAAATTTTATACGCATTAACCGGAGCTGTTCCTCTTCATAATCTCCGTCAAACTCGGCATAAGCTGAGGTTAATGAGTCGGTATCGGCCTCTAAAAAGTATTCGTAAATATCCTCTTGGTCATCCTCATCCAGCACATCATTAATGTAATAATCAATATTCATTTTTGTGCCGGAGCCCACAATCCCTTCAATTTCAGAAATAATTTCATCCACCGTTTTACCCTTAGATGATGCAATATCCTCCAACGGCATTTTACGGTCTACATTTTGGATAATGTGCACTTTTAATACGCTTTTATTCACGACAGATTTTACAACAAAATCTTGCGCGCGTTCAATGTCATTTTCTTCAACATAATTGGCAATGAGTTCTATAAACGGTTTACCATAACGTTTGGCTTTACCAATCCCCACACCAACAATATTAGAAAGTTCCTCTATCGTAATGGGGTATTGGATCGTCATGTCATTTAACGAAGGCTCTTGAAAAATAACAAAAGGCGGTACGTTTTTATCTTTCGAAATGCGCTTACGCAAATCCACCAAAAGTTTAAATAAATTATCGTCCGTTGTAGAAATTACTTTTTGCGATAATTGTGCTTGTTCCTCCTCTAACGAATAATCGTGTTCTTTTAACAGCATGAAAGAGCGCGGGTGCTCCATAAAATCAATTCCTTCTTGGGTTAATTTTAATGTGCCGTACGATTCTATTTCTTTCGTTAATAAACCATTTACCAAACATTGGCGTGAAACCGCATTCCAAAAGTTATGATCGTATGTGTGTCCTTTTCCAAATAGTGGTAAAGCATCATGCCGATAGTCTTTCGTTTCTTGCGTTTGTCTACCAATTAAAAAATTACAAACGTATTTTGCCTTTTGCGTTTCTTTTAGTTGCACAACAGCCTCTAAAAACAATTTCACCTCATTCATTCCCTCAAACTTCTCACGCGGATTTTTGCAGTTATCACACATGCACTCGCACCTGTTTTCGTCAAACTTCTCACCAAAATAGTGCAAAATGTATTTTCTGCGGCAAACAGATGTTTCAGCATACGAAACAATTTCAAATAGCAATTGTCGTCCTATTTCTTGCTCGGCAATGGGCTTGCCGTGTAAAAACTTTTCAAGTTTTTCAATGTCTTTATAGCTATAAAACGTTAAACAGTGCCCTTCACCACCATCTCTGCCGGCGCGACCTGTTTCCTGGTAATAACTTTCTAAACTTTTAGGTATATCATGGTGAATTACAAAACGCACATCCGGTTTGTCAATTCCCATTCCAAATGCAATTGTAGCCACTATAACGTCAGCTTCTTCCATCAAAAACATGTCTTGATGCCTTGCTCGCGTTGCAGATTCTAAGCCCGCGTGATACGGCAATGCATTAATGCCATTAATTTTTAAAATTTCGGCAATCTCCTCCACCTTTTTACGGCTAAGGCAATATATAATACCGGATTTTACGGGTTGTTGTTTAATAAACCGAATAATGTTTTTCTCAACATCTCGTTTAGGACGCACCTCATAGAATAAATTTCCGCGGTTAAACGACATTTTAAAAATCGTCGCATCCAACATTTGTAAGTTCTTTTGAATATCGTGCTGTACCTTCGGTGTAGCCGTTGCTGTCAATGCAATAATAGGTACATCACTAATGGCTTCAAATATTTCCCGCAGCCTTCTGTACTCCGGTCTAAAATCATGCCCCCATTCAGAAATGCAGTGGGCTTCATCAATGGCGAAAAATGAAATTTCAACTCCAGTTAAAAACTCAATGTTCTCCTTTTTTGTCAATGATTCTGGTGCAACATATAGCAGTTTTGTTTTGCCTTGCGTAATATCATCTTTTACTTTTCGTATTTCTGTTTTTGTTAAAGATGAGTTTAAAAAATGTGCAATGGAGTCAGATTCACTAATGTGTCGAATCGCATCAACTTGATTTTTCATTAAAGCAATTAACGGAGAAACCACAATTGCCGTACCGCCAGAAATAAGAGCCGGTAATTGATAGCACAGGGATTTACCCCCGCCTGTGGGCATAATTACAAAGGTGTTTTTTCCTTCTATAACATTGCGAATGATTGATTCTTGCTCGCCTTTGAACTCATTAAATCCAAAATATTTTTTTAAGGAAGCCTTTAAATCCGTTTGCTCTTTCGTTATCATCTTCTGCACGTAAAATTAAGATTGAATGCGCCGATTTTAACTCCAAAATCAGCCATTTGCTACATAAAGATAGAACAAATGATTGTTAAATTTTCAATTTAGTTAAAAAAGTTATGGGTAGTTTTTAACAGGCTTACTATATAGCCTAAAACGTTTTGCCCAATTGCAATTGATGGTTTGTGCGGCGTTAATAAAAGAAAAACAGGCGTCTAAGCCAGCGCTTAACACGGCAATTCTTTTGTTAATGATATGTTAAACTTAGTGGGGTTTTAAAGAAGCTTTTCTATATTTGGAGTGTAGATTTTAATAAAAGTAACTTTATAACACAAACAAAATGAAAAAGATTTTTTTAACGTTGAGCCTCTTTTTATTGGCATTAGTTGGAATGAATGGCGTATACGCTCAAACAACTAAAGAAATTAGTGTAACATCAGAAGTACCTGCTGATCGAACCAAAAATTTCATTGGACAAAGAAGTACACGATTATGGTACAATTGAAAACGGAGCGGACGGTGTATGTGTGTTTACAGTAACTAATACCGGTAATGCGCCGCTAATTATTTCAACATGCAAAGGGTCTTGCGGATGTACAGTACCTAAATGTACCAGAGAGCCAATTGCACCGGGAGCAACAAGCGAAATTCAAGTAAAATACGATACGAAAAGAACGGGAATGATTAACAAAACAGTTACCATTACGTCTAATGCGGTAAACGAAGCGCGTAAAACAGTGCGTATTAAAGGAAAAGTATTGCCGAAGCCAACAGGCGGAGCGCCAACTACAACAGGCGCGCCGGTAAATAACTAAGCAATTCAATAAAAAACAAGTATAAAAAAAGATAAAATGAAAAAAGCAATTTTAACGCTCAGTCTAGTATTAACAGCCTTATTTGGGTTAAATACATTTGCACAAGATGGAACAGCAATAGTAGGTTCTGAAGATGGACCAATGATTACCTTAGATAAAGATGTACACGATTATGGTACAATTGAAAATGGTGCCAATGGTGCGTGTGTATTTAAAGTAACAAATACAGGTAATGCTCCATTAATCATTTCGTTTTGTAAAGGTTCATGCGGGTGTACAGTACCTGAATGCCCGAAAGAACCAATTGCACCAGGAGCATCAGCAGAGATTAAAGTAAAATATGATACAAAGCGTCCGGGACCAATTAACAAGTCTGTTACGATTACATCTAATGCGGTAAACAGCCCGTCAAAGATGATTCGTATTAAAGGAAACGTAAAATCAAAACCGGCAACAACTCCGGCAAACTAATTAATGAGGCTATTTTTTGCGATCATAATAGCGTTGAGTTCCGCATTTACCTTCACGGGTGGTGCGGAATTCTCTTTTTTGGATACCAAGCATGACTTTCCGGATGCAACTGAAGGTGAGGTGCTTCGCCACAACTTTGTTTTTACAAATACCGGCACTGCACCGCTTGTTATAGCAGATTATAAGGTAGCGTGTTCATGCACAAAAATTGCCTTTCCGGCTTATCCTGTTATGCCGGGTAAGTCAGACACCTTAAAATTAACCTTTGAAACCGCCGGTAAATACGGTTTCCAAAGCCGGAAGATAGAGGTGTATTCGAATGCAAAAAAAACGGCTAAATTAAGTTTTAGAGTTTTTGTGAATCCAACAGAAAATTAAGCCGGTAGCATCCCTGATTTTTCAATTAATTGGATGGCTTCAACAGCCGGTTTTACATCATGTACCCTTAAAATTTTTGCTCCTTGTAAAAGGGCTACCGTATTTAATACACTGGTGCCGTTTAAGCTTTCTGCTGCTGTAGTGCCAAGCGTTTTATAAATCATAGATTTACGTGAAACACCAACTAAAATAGGGCAATCCAATAATTTCAAATCACTCACTTTACCCAGTAGTTCATAATTTTGATCGGTGGTTTTGCTAAAGCCAAATCCAGGGTCAATAAAAATATCCTTAATGCCCGCCTTTTTTGCGAGTGCTATTCGTTCTGAAAAATAAAATTGAATTTCTTTTATCACATTTTCATAAACTGTAAAAGTCATCATGGTTTGTGGTGTACCTCTAAAATGCATCATAATATACGGTGCATTGTAGTGTGCGGCTACATCAAAAATTCCCATATCTAATTGTCCGGCGGTAATGTCGTTTATAATTTGTGCGCCTGCTTCTAATGCTTTTTGCGCTACATTACCACGAAACGTATCTACTGAAATTAATTGGTTTGGAAATTGGGCATGAATCGCCTCAATAACTGGTACCACTCGCTCTATTTCTTCTTTTTCGGTTACTTCTGCCGCCCCTGGGCGAGATGAATACCCGCCAATATCTAAAATAGCTGCTCCTTCGTTAATCATTTGTGTAGCCTGTTTCAGCGCTTTTTCCACATTGCTCACTCGGCTACCGGCATAGAAACTATCTGGCGTAGCATTTATAATTCCCATAACAATGGGGCGTGGGTAGCTTTGTAAAATACCTCGGGCATTAAACTGTAATTTTGATGAAAAAACTGTATCTTTCACAGCTAAAAAATTAGATTCTTTTTTGATGACTAAAACTGCCGAGCAATATAGAAAAGTAATTGAGAAATGCCAGTCCATTTTTCAGAAAAAAGGGCAAGATTATGGAACAGCTTGGCGCATTTTACGGGTTAGCTCATTAACCGATCAGGTTTTCATTAAAGCACAACGCATTCGCACATTGCAAGAAACAGGCGTTAACAAAGTAGGCGAGGGAATTGAAGATGAGTTTATAGCCATTGTTAATTACTGTGTAATGGGCTTAATTCAGTTAGATTTGGGCACCGCAACAGAAGAGTTGCCTATAACTGAAGCCGTAAAGTTGTATGAACAAAAAATTGATGAGGCGTTTAACCTCATGGAAAAGAAAAATCATGATTATGGTGAAGCCTGGCGCGATATGCGCGTAAGTTCATTGACGGATTTAATTATGATGAAGATATTGCGAACAAAACAAATTGAAGACAATAAAGGAAAAACACTGATTTCAGAAGGTGTAGACGCCAATTATTTAGACATGCTAAACTACGCTGTTTTTGCCTTGATAAAAATGGATGAAAATTGTTAGGAAGATGTTAAATGCAAAAGCTACAAGCATTTAAACCATTACCTTAAAAAAAATGTAATAACCACGACTATGAATGATATAAGATTGCGCAACGAAAAGTCAGACTTAATGGGCAGATCTGCAGTTTTAAATACTGCGGCAATTGTTTTGAATTTAATCGCTGTTTTTTTTATTGTAAAAGGCTTTCATGACAGCACAACAGATTACCGGTCGCTTTACATTTACAGCGGTTTTGGTATTTTATTCATTACCATTTTTTCACTTTTCATGCTCAAAGGCATGTTTTTATATTCTTACATAGCGCGTGTCCTTGTCGGCGGGTTGTTCATAGTGTCTGGTTTAATAAAAGCAAACGACCCATGGGGTTTTGCGTTTAAGTTAGAGGAATATTTTGCACCAGATGGCCTTGCCATGGATTACCCATTTTTTGAAATTTTTGAGCCCTATGTATTGGAACTATCTATTTTAATTTGTGTAGTAGAAATAGTATTGGGAGTAGCCGTTATATTGGGTGGTAAAATTAAGTTAGCCGTTTGGAGTTTGGTTGTAATGATGGCATTCTTTTCATGGTTGACGTTTTATACATTTTCATGCAATGAGCAGCAATTATTAGCCATGGAATTGGGGGAAGATTTTACCCAGCAATGCGTAACAGATTGCGGTTGTTTTGGAGACGCACTCAGAGGCTCCGTCGGTCGTTCACTAACACCAATAGAATCATTTTGGAAAGATTTAGTCTTGTTTTATTTCTGTTTAATCATATTCGTTAACCAATGGAAAATTAAACTTAATAACGTAAAAGAAAATTGGATTATGATACCTGCTTCATTAATCGTAGTGGCATTCTTTTCATGGGTGTTTGGCTGGTTTTTACCCATTATTTTTGCGTTAGTCGCTTTATTGGGGGCAATAGTTGCAGGTAAACTCAATATTGGCAAAATACACACCGCTTGGAAAATGGCTTACTTCGTTGCAGCCATTTCATTATTGTTTAGCCTTTACACCTCCATGTGGCTGCCAATTAAAGACTACAGACCTTACGCCATTGGCAATAATATTCAAGAACAAATGGACATGGGTGAGGCAGAAGTAGTTGAATTTGTATTCCAATACAAAAACAAACAAACAGGCGAAATAGAAGAATTTACGGCAGATCAATATGAAATTTACGGCAATACAGATGTTTACGAGTACCACGACCGTGTTGGAAAAGTAATAAAAGCCGGTGTAGATGCACCAATTTCAGACTTTTTAGCCCGTATTGATTACAGCCAATTGAGCGAAGCTGAGCGCAGTATACCGTTTATTGATTCACTCATTCAAGCAGAATACGATACCTATTATGAGGAAAAAATGATTTTAACATCAGAGTGGGGGGCAGACACCATTGCCGCATTTACCTACGACACGCTTTATTATCCGGATTCAGTCTACACCATTCAAGAAAAATATACTGGCCTTGTAGACCCTGGCATGCCTTTTTCACTGAATGTAACAGATTATTTGCTGAGTGCTGATTATATCTTTTTAATGACGATTAGAGACATAAAAACAGCAGCAGATCATCACATTGAAGACTTTAAAGCCGTTTACGAAGGTGCGCAAGAAAAAGGCATTCCGTTTTTTGTTTTATCACCAGCTGGAACAGCAGAAATTGCCGCGTTTAAAGAAAAAGCAGGGTTCAGCCCAACATTCTTGTCTTTTGACGGGATAGAAGTAAAAATAATCGTACGATCAAACCCAGGTCTTGTTCTGCTAAATAAAGGAACAGTGCTCGATAAATGGCCACATAGAAGCATTCAAGATTTTGAATACATCTACGAGGACTACATACAACCTAAACAAAATTAAATGAAACGAAAAATCGTTGCCGGAAATTGGAAAATGAACCTGGATTATAGTGAGGCAAAAACTTTGCTAAAAAACTTAATTAGGTTGCGCGAAAAATTTAATCCGGAAGTAGAACTTATAATCTGCCCGTCATCCGTTTACTTAAGTGCTTTTTCAGAAGTACTTTCCGGACAAGACTGGATAAAACTTGGGGCGCAAAATAGCCATTACATAAATTCCGGAGCGCACACAGGCGAAATTTCACCGACTCAATTAAGCAGTTTAGGCGTGCAATACGCAATTGTAGGCCATTCAGAACGGCGCAATAATTTTAATGAAGATTATAACATGCTTTCTAAAAAAGTACAAGCCTTGTTGCGTTGCGATATTTCTCCTATTTTTTGCTGCGGAGAAGAATTACAAGTGCGCGATAGCAATGTGTACAAAGAGTTTATTATGAAACAGGTAGAAGATAGCCTGTTTAAGTTTAAGCCGGATGAATTAGAGAAAATAATCATAGCTTATGAACCAATATGGGCCATAGGAACGGGTAAAACAGCATCCGCAGAACAAGCACAAGAAATTCACGGGCTTATTCGCGCCAGAATTGCGAAAGAATTTGGCGAAAAAACAGCCGCGAATGTTGGAATTATTTATGGTGGAAGCTGCAATGCCGAAAATGCAGAGCAACTTTTTGCACTGCAGGATTTGGACGGCGGCCTAATAGGTGGAGCCTCATTAGATGCAGAGAGTTTTGCAACCATATCTAACTCATTTTAATGGATTACATTGAACTGCATATCGAGTTTAAAACAGTTGATCCCTGGCGAGACATATTAGTTTCTCAACTCGCAGAAAAAGGATTTGAAAGTTTTGTTGAAACCAAAACAGGCTTGTTGGGTTATATACCCGAAACAGCATTCAAAAACGAACTGGTGGAGGACTTAAACCAAGTAGACGCAATAGAAAACTACGTTTTTAAAAAAATCGTGGACGAAAATTGGAACGCCGAGTGGGAAAAGAACTTTAACCCCGTTTATGTAGAAGATAAATTAGCCATCTTAGCACCCTTTCACGATAAAAAAGAGGGGTATGAATTAACCATTACAATTCAGCCCCAAATGTCATTTGGCACAGGGCACCACCAAACAACATGGTTAGCTTCAAAACGCTTGTTTGAACTTGATTTACAAGAGAAAGCCGTGTTAGACATGGGCACAGGAACTGGCATTTTGGCCATTTTAGCAGAAAAAAGAGGGGCTAAAATAATCTTCGCTCCGGATATTGACGAATGGTCATACAACAATGCGCTGGAAAATGTTAGCCTTAATCAATGCCAGCATGTAACCGTTGCCTTGGGTGACGACACATTACTAAATGGTAAAGCGTTTGATTTGATTATTGCCAATATCAATAAAAATATTTTAATTAGTCACTTTCCGACGTATGCAAAAAGTATGCTGCCCAATGGAAACTTATTAATTAGTGGCTTTTTTGAGACAGATAAAGACGATTTAATTGCTGCCGCGGCAAAAAGTGGCTTCGTTTTTGAATGGATAGGTACAAAAGACGAATGGGCGTTAATGCAATTCAGTTGGGACGAACAGACAAATAACTAAAAACACAACACATATTATGCGATTCATACTGCTAAATTTAGTCACCATCTTTTCATTAACTGCGGCAGGTCAATTTTCATCACAGCCCGAAGCGTTTTTAAAAGATGTAGACAAGTTTTTAGGGGCGTCCAACCGTTCTAAAACCAAAGAATTTATGGACGTATTTGAGCCAAACTGGCTCAATAATTTCACTCCGGAATATCGCAGCAAAGTTGTTCAAACCAGTAACCTCATATACAATAAACGGTTACCCGCCTTTCCAGAACTTTACAATTATTTATTGTCGGCGCACTCATTTGTAGAAACCAACCAACCGGCTGAAAGTTTCCAATCATGGCATCAAACTATAGACCAATTATTGGAAAGTAAAAAAATCAAAAAATTTAGAGACTTTATTGAAGTCTGTGCCTCTTTTTTTACAGATGGTACCATTTATTACTCAACAGACCATATTTGGAAGGCAGAAGGAGGAACCTACCGGTTTGATTTTGTAAAATACAACCCAGAGATTTCATTTGAAAATGTGGATCTAAAATGTTTTGTTGTAAACCGCAAAGCCAGCGGTAAAGAAAATCCTTATATTGATAGTATTGTAGTGCGCGGCACAACAGGTTTGTTACAACCTTTAGCCACAAAATGGACAGGAAGAGGCGGAGTAGTGGATTGGCAAAAAGTAGGGCTTGACAAAGCGAATAACTACGCCGAAATTACCGATTACATTACATCACTTAAATCCACTAAAATAGAAAGTGATTCAGCACTTGTCTATACTGATTATTACGACGAACCGCTCTATGGAAAATTTTCTGATTACGCCAAAAAAATGTACAGAGAGGCAGATCGTATTTATCCGCAATTTTTATCATTTAGTAAAAAAATAGTGCGTAAAAATATTTTACCAGATGTAGACTATGTTGGAGGTTTTGCCTTAGAAGGAGCAGATTTTAGTGGGGTAGGGTATGACTCAGAAAAAGCAACTGTTTTATTTTACAGAGACGGTAAACCGTTTGCAAAAGCAAGTGCACTGCGCATTAAAGCAAATGCTAAAGGGATTAAAGCCAAAGAGTGCGAAATGGTGATGTACATTGCCGAGAATGATTCCATTACACACCCTGGCTTAAACGTTAGTTATGATTTAGAATCGCTAGAGTTTGGACGAGACAATGAAGGATTGGCGCAAGCACCTTTCAAAAACTCATACCATCAGCTGGATATGTACGTAGATCGGCTTATTTGGACAAAAAGCGACCCTAATTTAAGTTTAATGTGGCATCCGCTCAGCTCGCGTAAAATAGCGCGTTTTGAATCGCAAGACTTTTTTGACCAAAAAGTGTATAGTCAAATTCAAGGAATGAACCAGGTAAACCCACTTGTAGCGATCTACCAATACCAGTATAAATATGATTTGGACGTAGTTGAAGTGGGAAAAGTAGCCAGCGCAATGGGTTACACAACAGAGCAAGCCTTGCCCATTTTATTAGAATTATCAAATCAAGGTTTCATTAGTTATAACAAAGCCAAGCAAGAAATAAACCTGCAACCAAAATTAAAAAAGTACATTGATGCGCGTGCCGGTAGAAGCGATTACGATAACATTGTGTTTACCGCAAACTTATTAGAAGTAAAAACACAAACAGAAACCAACCCTGACGGTAGCTTAAACCAACAAGCCATAAGTTTTAATGCCATGGCAGATTCATTAAACCGCAGAAAAGCGCAAACTTCAAACTTTGGATCGCTGAACCTTTCAACCCTTGATTTTAAACTGAACGAGGTAGACCCAATAGAAGTGTCTCCCGCGCAAAAAGTAGTTGTGTTTCCAGATGCGGGTAGCTTGTTGGTGAAGAAAAACCGAGATTTTTTATTTTCTGGTGCAATAATGGCCGGTAAAATGGAGGTGTATTTAGATGAAGGCGCATTTGATTATGAAGAGTTTAAACTACTGTTATTAAATGTAGATGTAGCACTGCTGCGCGTTTCGCCTATTTTTGGTGGCAGTAATAAAACTCATTCCTATGCAGAGCCACTTTAGCCGTTTAACAGGAGTTATTCAAATTGATGATAAACGAAACCGTTCCGGAAAAGAAGACAAGCGATATGCCAAATACCCTGTTTTAACAACAGAAAATGATTGTTATGTATACTACCAACACCCAAGCATTTACAACGACGTGTACGACAGTGCAGATTTTTACTTTAAGGTAGACCCTTTTGTACTGGATAGTTTGGATAATTTTAAAGAAGAAACAATTGCCTTTACCGGTGAAATGCGCTCAGCAGGTATTTTTCCTTTGTTTAAAGAGGCATTGAGCATTCAAGAAGATTATTCGTTCGGGTTTGAAACACAAGCCCCAGAAAGTGGCTTTGATTTTTATGGAGAAGGAGCCAAGTTTGACAATGAAATAAGATTAAGTAATAAAGGATTAGGAGGTGCGGGTGTGATTAACTTTGTAACATCCACCTCTACTAGTGAAGACTTTGTGTTTTTTCCAGATTCTACCATGGGTATTTCACAATATGTTAACCAACCGCAAACCAAAAGCGAAGGCATTTCTGTGCCGGATGTAAGCGGAGAAGACGTAATTGTAACGTATGTGCCAAAAGAGCGTATTTTGAAAGCACGGACAACAGACAAACCGCTACTTTTCTTTGCCAAAGAGGCAAAAATGAAAGGGATGACAGAACTACGTGATGATGGAATGACCGGACGCGGATTGATGTATTTTAAAGATGCCGAATTAGGCTCTAAAAAGTTTGAATATAAACGTTGGGTAATTGATGCGGATACTTCAGACTTTAACTTATTGGGGCAAGAAACTGCAGATGGTGCCGAAGACGGAATAGAAAACCCACTTTCATTTGATTCAAGAAACTTAAACGCGCACGTAGATTTTGAAGAGCGAAAAGGAGAGTTTAAATCAAACGACGGAACCTCTATCGTGAAATTTCCTAAAAATCAATACATCTGCTATATTGACCAGTTTACGTGGATGATGGATGATGAAGAAATGCAGCTTTCAACCTCAGAACAAACTGCAGATGTCGCCATTGAGTCTGCATTGGACTTGGCAGGGTCTAACTTTTATTCCGTTCATCCAGACCAGGATTCGTTGAACTTTAAAGCACCAAAAGCACGTTTTTCACTTAAAGAAAATGTTATTTATTGCGAAAAGGTGGCCTTTTTAGATGTAGCAGATGCACGTATTTTTCCGGAAGAAGAAAGGGTAACCATTCGCAAAAAGGCAAAAATGGATGCGTTTGACAATGCAGAAATTGTAGCAAACTTTATTACCAAATACCACAAAATTGTTGAGGCGAAAGTTGCTGTAACGGCACGGCGCGCCTACACGGCAAGCGGTAAGTATCCGTATGTAGATAGCAAAGGTGATACACAAACCATTAACTTTGAAAACATTGGGTTAGATACAGCTT
>CAVTPI010000009.1:0-209976 GCA_963736585.1 Crocinitomicaceae bacterium
CATCAAGATTGGTTAAACTTTCATACCGCATGCGTTTAGCGCAATAGGTTAACCATTTATTTTTCGCAATTCCATACAAGTAGGCCTTGTCTGATTTTTCGGGGTTAAAATTATGAATAACTAATTTTTCATAATAAACCACAATAGCGGCTTGAAAAATCTCTTTGGCTTCTTCTTCATTTCCGCCATGTTTACTTATTTAAGCGGCCACAAGTGGAAATACATCCGCGTACCATCCGCTTATTTTTTCTTTTCGTGTTTTAATGCTTCGGTTCCTCAATTACCATCATTGGATTGGTCATTTATTATACTGTTCATTTTATCATCACATTATCACCTAAAATTTAGCCTTTTTTTTAAAAAAATATTAAAAAGCGCTAAGTATGACCAGTGAGATGTACCTAAGCTTGAGTTGATGTGAATAGTAAAGTTAGAATTGATTTACCCTCCACTAAACCCATAAATAGCGAATTTGAACTGCAACCTAGTGTATTTGAATTGATAACAGTTGGATTTGAATTGGCTAAAAATAAGTTCAAAGGTTGACCTAACTTGAGACCATTATTAATAACAGTTTAACTAAAATTAAATAATTATGAAAGAAGTATTTTGACAATGTCATTGGCTGTAGGCGCCTTAGCATTATTATCGTTTTACTCATTGAATGATGCAGATGTAGGGACAGGTGGCATCTGATTTTCCTGATGTAGAACTAGTTTATTACGCTGATGAAGGTGATTTTAGAGCACAACTTAGTGTGGTGATGGAAGATGTATGGTCTGATAATTCTGCCACAGGAGAAGTGCATGGTATTCCAGTTCATTATTCAAATGACGGACAGTTTGGGATTGGTAATTCAGTAAACGTTAATTCGCTTGCAAATGACGGTTTAGAAGTTTTATGCGGCTGTACTTCAGGAGATGATTTGGGTGACGAACTTAGTAGACGTTGGGAGAGAGGAAACTATTTGTTTCTTGCAGCAATGAATTCTAATTGGGCGCTTATTTGGAGAGATAGAGATGCAGGAGATTATTAATATCTCATAGTACTTAAAAACCTGTACATCCCACTTTGTTTTTGGAATGTACAGGTTTTTTTATGTCTTTTTATTTGATCGATTATAACCACCAAACTAAACTTTAGATACGTGAGGTTCATTTTATTTGTTAGCTTCTTTTTATTGACGCACACTATTTTTTCGCAAGAAAAAAATGCGCAGATAATTGGATGCATAGTTGCAGATAAAAATCAAGCACTTGAAGGTGCTTATGTCTCTATTTTTAACGGTAAGGATAAAAAACAGCTTCGTTATACATTCAGTGATAAATCGGGATGTTTTAACATAATGGTACCCGATTCTGCTGAAAACGTGCTATTACAAATTGACTACCAAGGTTATCAACGTTATCTCCTTGAGTTATCAATCCAAAAAAAGTAGTTCTTCTTGACACAATTTCCTTATTTCAAAAGTACGACATGCCGAATGTTGTAACAGTTACAGCAGAGGGAGCACCAATAGTAAACAAATCAGACACGCTAGCATTTCGTGTAAGCGCTTTTAAGAATGAACACATTGAAAGTACGTCAGAATTACTGGCTATTCTTCCGGGTTTTTCTATAAATGCTGAAGGAGATATGTATGTGAATGGAATTCGTGTGGATAAAGTAACCATCAATGGAAAACCTTATTTTAAAGATGATTTTTTGTTAGCACTAAATGATTTACCTGCAGCGCTTTTAGCGTTCGTTGAGGTGACATCCACAAAAACTAAAAGTGAGGCTTTTGCAAATGAGAGTGGAGACGAAAATGCGCGGACTGTAAATCTCGTAATCGATAAAAGTAATTTTGGTCACTACTCAAGTAATATTGTTGCAGCTATAGGTACAAATGAACGATTTCAACTGAACGGAAACTTGAATTCTTTTGGTGAAAAAGGACAATTAAACCTTTTGGGACGCGCTGATAATATCAACAATTCAAATTTGTTTACAGGAGATATCAATCAAAGCGGAAATATCAACACCAAACAACGATATGGCGCTAATTTTTCGCGCGAATTACATAGCAAAATTGATATGGATGGATTTTTTTTCTCTACAACAAACAAGCAGATAAATAAAGAAGTTTCTATTAGAGAAACTTTTTTTCCAGAAACCAATTTTTTTTCAAGAGACCACGAGTTTTGGAGAAAAAAAAACAACCGAGCATTCATTTAAATTAGGGTTCGACCTGCGCCCAATTCCAACCTTACTAATTTCGATTGACCCATCATTAAACATCAATGGAAGCAATTTTAAAACCGTTAGAAACGCTTCTTCTTATCAAGAAATAGGTACGATAATTAATGGCACAGTTGGAAATTCAACGACATCTGGGCCAGGGTTAATGCATCAAATAGACTTGCCGTAACAAAAAAAATAGGGCGTAAAAACATTTTAAAGTTTGATGTATCAAACAGGTTTGGATCAACAGATGAGCTGAGAACTACGTTTTTTGACACCTACTTTAATACAGATACAGGATTTTACAATTTAAATCAAGACAGGCGAATTGAAGGGAGTAACAGTAGCGCGCGAATTAAAGTTGGTACATCTTATAAATTCTCTGTTACAGAACAGCCCCTTTTTATTTTAGTTGGAGTAAACTATCGGCGAAACATTAGGCGAGATGTGAGTCATCTTTTTGACAATGTATTAGATGAGACGACAACTTTTTTTAATAAAGAATTGAGCACTAATTTTCAGACAACTTCTTCAGAAATCACTCCGGAGCTTAAGTTTATACTGAAAAAAGAAAAATGGTCTGGAAACGTATCAATTAGTCAATTCCATAAAAAAATGAATTATACAGATATAATTAGACCCGCGCTAAGTTTGGAAAGAGATTTTAGAGGATTGCTGACAAATGCCAATTTTACGCGTAAAATAAATTCAAACACAAGGTTGCAAGCGTCCTACGCTTTGGCAACGTCAACACCCGGGCTCTCACAAATACAACCTTTTCTCAATACAATAGATCCGCTAGATGTGGTCGTTGGTAATCCAGGTCTTAAAATGCAACAGCAGCACCAGTTTAGTTTAAATATGAACTCCTACAATTTTGATAAAAAAAGAAATATGGTGGCCTTTATTAACCTAAACGTAAGGAGAAATCAAGTTATAATGAAATCAACAATTGATGAAAATTTAATAAGAACATCAACCTTTTTAAATGTGAATGGAGCGTACAGTATTGCCGGAAATATTAATTATAACAAAAAAATTGTTTTTGATTCGATTTATAACCTTCATTTAGATTTAAACGTAGCACCTCTGATTAATCGAACAATAAATTTTAATAATGAACAACGCATTGAAAATGATTTTCTCTCACTCTCACCAAAATTAAGATCTAGTTTGATTGTTGGAAAAAATAAAATAGAACTTGGCTATCATGGTTTTTTCACCGCAGCTTATTATGGCGGCGGACAGCAGGTCAATAAAAATTTGCTGCGGCATAAATTATTTTTATCAACAGATATTGAACTGTTTAAATCATTTTCGTGGTTTAACGAAATTCGTTTTGTCAATTTGGTAGGAGAGCGGGAAATAGGAGAAAAGCCTAACGTATTGTGGTATTCGGCACTTACCTATAAATTTGTTAATCAAAATGCAAAAATTTCATTAGCGGCTTATGATGTATTGGAAAGCAATAACGCTATTACACAAACAATAACATCAGAATATATAGAAAATTCAGAGCAATCTGTTTTAGAACGCTATTTTCTAATTTCATTGAGTTGGAAAATTAATTCAACCAATAATTAATTTTTGCTCTTGTCTTAAAGGTATTGCCGCGGGTAGAATAAAAGCAATTGTTTTGAGTCCGTTCATTCGTTAAAATTAAAATCACACCGCTAAACCCGAATAACCTTCTCAAGGTATTAAACAACGGCACATTTTGAATATGACAATTACAACCAACGCTTTTTCTTAAAAAACAGCAGCATACCAACGACTAAAATAAACATTATACCAAGCATCCAAAAATAACTGTATTTGAACTTTAATTCGGGCAAATAGTCAAAATTGGTTCCATAAATTCCGGCAATAAATGTAAAGGGAATAAAAATGGCAGAAAAAATGGTTAAAATTTTCATTACCTCATTCAGTTTATGGTTTACATGCGTACTGTAAATGTTAAGCAAATCCGTTAAAATTGTTTTTAAACTTTCAACATTGTCAAAAACATGCAAAACAGTATCTTTCAAATCATCCATAAATACATACGTGCCATTATCAAGTAAATCATTTTTTGTTTTGCTGAATTTTACAAGCATATCCTTAGTAGGGCGCACAATTTTACGCAGTAAATTCAACTCAATCTGATAGGTATTAATAAGGCTTAAAATTTCAGATTTCGGATCTTTCAAAATCATTTCTTCCAATGTTTCAATTCGATTACCAAAAAATTCGACTATATCCGCGTAATTATCAACCAACCCGTCTAACAAACAAAAACTCAAATAGTCACTACCTTTTGACCGAACACGGCCTAATTTATTGCGAATGCGCGCTCGAATGGGTTCAAAAACATCACCATTTTTCTCTTGAAAAGTAAGCAGGATTTTACCGTGTAAAAATACCGATAACTGCTCAGAGTCTACCTGTTTGGCCGCTTCATCTAGTGATAGCATTTTAAAAATAGTGAATATCCTACCATTGTCTATTTGAATTTTAGGACTTTGCCCGGTGTGCATAATGTCCTCTAAAGTTAACGGGTGTACGTCAAACCGTTTGCCTATTTCATTGATTTTAGATTCGTCATGAATGCCGTCAATATTAATCCAAACCACATTGAACATTTTAACCAAATCGTCAATTTCAGAAAAATCCTCTATTGTTTTTTCAACAAGCTCATTTTCATTAAACGCCGTAACCCTTATGCGCGTAAAATCTTGCTTTTTTTCTCCTACAAAAACCAATTCACCCGGAACCGACCCTTTTTTAGTCACTTGTTTTTTTATAAATCGCATGCGCTTAATCATTTTTTAGTTCTACGGTATAATTTTCTCTGTTTTTCAATTCCTTCACCCAATAAACTGCAGTCGTAATTGCTATCTCCACTGATTTTGGCGTTTTATTTGTAATGGTGTATTGCCATATAATGTCCTTTGCCTCTGTCCAGTTCCCCGTGTCAATGGAATGCTTAAATAGCCTAAAAATAACCGCATGTTCAGACATTCCTTTCGCCAATAATCGGGCAATTAATGTCTCATCAATAGTTGTTAAAACTGTTTCGGCATCATGGTTAAGTGTGTTTATGCGTAAACTAAAATTGGCAGCATCCGGATGCGGAAATTTACCATTGTAAGCATGGTAAAGCAATGATGTTGCCTTAAAAAGTTCTTCGTGCAAATGCATATCTCCGTACTCTTCCCATAAATTTTCGGTTTGCATTTCAAGCGCAACCTCTTTAATTTGGTTTTTGTTTAATGTTTTGCTAAACAATTGGTTGATTACAATTTCTGCCGCTTCAGTAGGTTCCAGATCGGCAAACGCCATGCTAATGTATTCGTATAAATCACTTTCAGAATTTGAGTCATCTGCATCAAATCCCGTCTCTTCTAAAATATCAAGTAAGTCTTGTTTGGACCAGCTATCTGGTAATTTGTGGATGGTTTTAAATTGGTCAATTTCAATTTCAAATTTTGGTTTCATAATAAAGGTATCATTTTTCTGTTAGACACTTAATTGTAAAATAGTAACACATCAAAAGCTTTTTTTATTCAATTTTTTGAAATAAACCAAGCCTCATTCAGTAAAACCCTCTGTTTTTTTGCTGTTATTAAACCAAATAACGTTCATTTCATTAATTTCTTTGATTTAACAGGCGTAATGCTTATGTTTACATATATGGTTGAAAAGGAAGTGGAGCAATTGTCAGACGAGGAAATTGTGAAACGGATTGTGAAGGGAGAAAAACAACATTTTGAGATACTGCATAATCGCTACCGCGAAAAAGTATTTGCCAAGTGTTTAACAATGACTAGCCGAACTTCCGTTGCGGAAGATCAAACCCAGGATATTTTAATAAAAGCCCTAGACGCTATTCAGACATATCGCGGTGAAGCGACTTACAGTACTTGGCTCTACAGCATTACTTACAACCACTGCATAAATTACCTGCGAGATAATAAACGGTTAAGGTTTGATGATTGGGAAGGCATATTGGATTTTCCGGATGAACCCAATGAGGAAGAAGTTTTTCAAATCATGGACTTGCAGAAAGAACGTTTAACCTTGTTGTTAGAACTGCTAAAACCAGAAGATAAAGCCATTTTAGTACTCAAATATTGGGAGGGAATGGATTTGGAACGGATACGGTATATTTTAAGTATTAAAACAATATCAGCCTTAAAAATGAGGCTGCTGCGCGCCCGCAAACGGCTCCGCGGAATATATTCCCGATTTCACCCCGCCATGTAAACGGGGTTTAATCAATTAATTAACAAAATAGCAGGTTACGTATTTTTTTAATAAAAAATAAATACGTAACACATTGTTTATGAATTGGTTTTGATGCTGGATTGCGGTTTAGCAGTCAAATAGTTGCAACGAATGAGTGACCTTTTTAAAAAACGGTGTCATAATTAAAATTATTACTAGAAATACACTAAATGAAATTAAATCAGTTAAAATCAGAACAACTTCTTGAAAGAAGAAAAAATACCGTTGCAAATGGTGTGGGCGTGTTTAATACCGCCACCGTAGCGCATGCTGAGGGCGCAATAATTACAGATATTGATGGAAATAGATTAATTGATTTTGCCGGAGGAATTGGCGTTGTAAATGCTGGGCACTGCCCCGAACCTGTTGTGCGTGCTATTCAAGAACAGGCAGCAAAATACATTCATACAAGTTTTAATGTAGTAACGTACGAACCTTATATTGAACTGTGCGAAAAATTGGCAGAAATTTTACCTCACGGAGAAAAAACAAAATCCATGTTGGTGAGTACCGGAGCAGAGGCGGTAGAAAACGCGGTTAAAATTGCACGCCAGGCCACAGGTAAGCAAGGTGTTTTATGTTTTACGGGTGCTTATCACGGGCGGACTATGATGGCCATGACGCTAACCAGTAAAATTGATTATAAAATTGGTTGTGGTCCATTTTCACCAGAAGTGTACAGGTTACAATTCCCCAATTTTTACCGTTACGGTATGGGCAGAGATATGGACCAATTTGTGGATTGGGAATTAAAACGCCTGCATGAAAGTACGCGTAATTTAGTGGATCCGAAAAGCGTGGCAGCTATAATTATTGAGCCGGTACAAGGTGAAGGCGGATTTAACGTTACGCCAAAAAAATACATGCAAGGTTTACGTGCCTTTTGTGATGAACATAACATTGTGCTTATTGTTGATGAAGTGCAAAGTGGTTTTGCCAGAACCGGCAAATGGGCAAGTTGGCAACATTACGGCATTGTGCCAGACATTAGCACTTATGCTAAGTCAATGGGGTCTGGTATGCCAATAGCTGCAGTTGTGGGTAAAGCGCATATTATGGATGCCGCCGTAGGGGGGACAATTGGTGGTACTTATATTGGTAGCCCGCTAAGTTGTGTTGCGGCACTAGCCACCATCCAATTAATGAAAGATACAAACCTAAACCAACGGGCAGAAGAGGTCGGAAAAATTATTCGTGACCGATTTGATGGATTGAAAAATGAATGCAGTGAAATTGGAGATGTGAGAGGCTTGGGCGCAATGATAGGAATTGAATTCGTTCAAAACAATGATCCGCGTCAGCCGCATTCAGAATTATGCTCCACAATTGTAAAAAATTGTGCTAAAAAAGGGTTAATTCTGTTAAGCGCAGGAACGCATAAAAATGTCATCCGTATACTATGTCCATTAGTTATTACAAACGAACAACTTAACGAAGGATTAGATATTCTAACCGACGAGATTAAAAAATTAACACAAAAATTAGTATGAAACCTTTTGCAATAGCAGGTATACAAATGAAAGTTTCGGCCGTGGTGCCGAACGTAGAGCTGATGAAGCTTAAAATAAATATTACAATGAACCTTTACCCGTGGGTAAACATGATTGTTTTTAGTGAATTATGTGCGTATGGTCCGTTAACATATACCGCACAAGAATTACCGTGCAGTTTTGAGGAAGAAATGCAAAAATTGGCCAAAAAACATAACATTTGGTTGCTGCCGGGTTCAATTTTTGAAAAACGAGACGAAAAAATTTACAACACGGCCTCAGTTATCAACCCAGAGGGAGAGGTGGTAACCCGCTACAGTAAGATGTTTCCGTTTTACCCGTATGAGGTGGGCATTACCCCTGGTACTGAATTTTGCACGTTTGATGTGCCGGATGTTTGCCGTTTTGGCGTTTCAATTTGTTATGATATGTGGTTTCCAGAAACGGTGCGAACATTGGCAGTAATGGGTGCTGAGGTTATCTTACACCCTACTATGACAGGCACTATTGATAGAGATATAGAACTTTCAATGGTACGAACCATGGCAACCGTTAATCAATGCTTTTTCTTTGATGTAAATGGGTTAGATACGGGTGGTAGCGGACGGTCAATTGTTTGTGGGCCAGACGGTAGAATTATTCATGAGTCTGGAGAAACAGAAGAGATTTTTCCGCTTGAATTAAATATTGAGTTAGTGCGCAGAAGCCGTGAACTTGGCGTACTGCGCTTAGGGCAGCCACTAAAAAGTTTTAGAGACCATATCGGTAACTTTTCTATCTATCAAAAAGAGGCGGAGTTACCTTATTTAGAATCTCTTGGGCCACTAATTAAGCCCACGAAACTGGAAAAATTAGCAGAACTTAAAATTGAAGAAACGAACTTGGGATCGGCTATAAACCCAACAGATTACAATGAGAACATTATAAAATAAAAGGAACTATGGGGTCTACGACAGGCAAAAAAAAGAAACCAATACAATTAAAAGATTACGTCAGCTGGTTTGAAATACCGGCAATTAATTTTGACCAAGCCGTTGGTTTTTACAACCATATTTTTGGCATTCAAATGGAAACCACTTCCAGTAATTCTCACGCTATGGCTTTTTTTCCAGCCAATGGTGGAATTGGTGGAGCAGTTGTCGCCGGCCCGGTTCTAACCCCAACGAAAATGGTCCACTCATTTACCTAAACGGAGGTGATGATTTGAACCCTATTTTAGAAAAAGTAGATGAAGCCGGTGGCAGAATAATTATGTCAAAAACGCTTATTAGTAAAAATGACGGATACTACGCCATTTTTATTGATTCAGAAGGAAACAAATTAGCTATACATTCAAAAAAATAAATTGTGTCGAAAAAAAAACAACTCAGTGCACCATACTTTAATATCGGTCAACTCCGGGTTGATTATTGGAACAATTTAAAAGATGAGTCAACCAAATTAGCCAACTGCCATGATGGTTCTCCAAAGCAAAAAGAGTGTATTACTGCCATTAATCAACTAATTAAAGACCTAAAAGGGGTAGAATGTTATTTTGCCTTTCCGGGGCTCTCACGCCTAAAAAAATTAAACAATACCTTACACCGGCATGAATTTAAAGCCTTAGCTAACCATGTTGTAGAAATTACGCGCGAATTAGTGAGCGAATCCTACCGCAGCCGGCCCGATTTTTTGAACGAAGATACCGACAGTATGGAGGTGGTGGAAGAACACGAAAAGCCAGAAGGACTGCGTAAAAATTATTTTGAGGTATTGTTTGTTGAAGATTTATTAGCGAAGGATGAGCTTGATTTAAAACAAAAAATAGCAAACTTACGCGATTCGAACGATCAATTCACGTATGGAGTTGTGGTTCAACGATCGCTGCAAGATGCCTTGATTGCCCTGGCGTTTAATTATAACATTCAAGCGGTTGTAATTCGTTACGCCCCGCCATTTCGATCTGAAAAAATTGCCGACCTCATTACGCCGTACATTCAAAATATTTTAAATATTGATTTAAGCGAAAGTCCGGAAAAATCATTGGGACCAATAATTGGAGAATTAGCGCGTAAATTTCGCCCCGAACTGGATGTTTATTACGTAACAGATTCAGCCTTGTCCGATCTTCAAGATTCTACGTTAAAAACCTTTAGACGGATTTTTTACCGAATGGAAGACTTACAAGAAATTCATTTAACCATAAAAAGAGGAATAACAGAACGTTACGAAACTCCATTTTTTACGGCGTTAAAAGAATACAGCCAAAAACCCACGGGTATTTTCCACGCCATGCCCATTTCCAGAGGAAACTCTGTTTTTAAATCACGCTGGATAAATGATTTTGGCGATTTTTACGGACGCAACATGTTTTTGGCAGAAACATCTGCCACCACTGGCGGGCTAGATTCATTGCTGCAACCCACCGGACCATTGAAAAAAGCGCAAGAAATGGCACGAGATGCTTACGGATCGCGCCGCACTTTTTTTGTAACCAACGGAACTTCCACCGCCAATAAAATAGTAATGCAAGCCCTTGTGCAACCAGGAGACGTTGTGTTAATTGACAGAGATTGTCATAAATCGCATCATTATGGAGTGGTACTTGCCGGGGCATATCCGGTTTATTTGGATTCATATCCAATAGAAAAATACTCCATGTATGGGGCTGTGCCTATTCAGCAAATGAAAGAAAAATTGTTGCAGCTTAAAGCAGCAGGTAGGTTAGATAAAGTTAAAATGTTGCTTTTAACCAACTGCACGTTTGACGGTATGGTGTACAACGTAGAACGAGTGATGCAGGAAATTTTGGCCGTTAAGCCAGATATGATTTTTTTATGGGATGAAGCATGGTTTGCTTTTGCAGGATTTACATATAATTACAAGCAGCGCACAGGAATGTTTACCGCTAAAAGATTGCAAGAACGGTACCAAAGTGCAGCTTATAAGAAAAAATATGCGGCGTATATTAAACAGCTCCCCGCAGATGAAATTTCTATTTTACCCGATCCCGAAAAGGTCAAAATTCGGGTGTACTCCACCCAAAGCACGCATAAAACATTAAGTAGCTTTCGGCAAGGTTCTATGATTCATATTTATGATGAGGAATTTAGAAGAAAAAGCGAAAGTACTTTTTTAGAAGCGTATATGACGCACACCTCTACATCTCCAAATTACCAAATGTTAGCGTCGTTAGATGTTGGGCGCAGACAGGTACAATTTGAAGGTTTTGAGTTGGTTGAAAAAAGCATTGAACTTGCAATGGTGTTGCGCGCTAAAATAAATGATAACCCGCAGCTAAAGAAGTATTTTGATGTGTTGACTGTGCAAGATTTTATACCGGATGAATACCGCCAAACCGGATTAGTAGAATATTACGATCAGCAAAAAGGGTGGAACCGGATGGAAGAGGCATGGGAGAATGACGAATTTGTGCTCGACCCGACAAAAATTACGTTGCACATTGGCAGAACCGGAGTGGATGGTGACACGTTTAAAAACAAGTTTTTAATGGATAAATTCAATATCCAAATCAATAAAACATCCAGAAACACCGTGCTTTTTATGACCAATATCGGCACAACAAGGGGCAGTGTAACTTACCTTACCAATGCATTGTTAAAAATAGCGGATGACTTGGACGACGAATTAGCAGCACTGAACATGCGCGAGCTGGAAATCCACCAAAAACGGATTAAATCGTTAACAAAAGATGTGCCGCCATTACCCGATTTTAGTCACTTTCATCATTCATTTCAGGCTGTGCCAGGTGTGCCCGGCGGAAATTTAAGAGAAGCCTATTTTTTGGCGTACAATGAAGATAATTATGAATACATTCCGCTAAATGAAGTAGAGGAAGTGATGAAAACGGGTAAAGTGTTAGTGGCATCTTCATTTATAATTCCATACCCACCGGGTTTTCCAATTTTGGTGCCGGGGCAGGTGGTAAGTGAAGAAATTATTGCATTTATGCTAGCGTTAGACGTTGCAGAAATTCACGGTTACAGAGCAGATTTAGGGCTTAGAGTATTTAAAGACCAGGTGCTGGATCGGCAAAAAACAACAACATCAATGGGGGCAATGAGCGCCCGAAACAAAATATAAGTATATAAACTTTCAAAATCAGAAGAATGGCTAAGAAAAAAAGCAGTACAAAAGAACTAAACGGAATCGCAGATATTAGACGGTATTTTCATAAAAATGAAATGCCTATTTATTTTATAAGTGCAACTAACTTTAATTTATTAGGTGCAGATGAATGGATAAAAGGATTCAAATATATCAGCTACATTGAATGTTTTGATGGCTTGCATCCCAATGTTTTTTCACCACAGGAAGAAATTCCGCATGATGAGTTTGAAAGTATTGAAGACATCAACAATTATTTACTGCAACACCCCGAAGTGCAGCACCACTTAAAGGCGCGTAAAAAAGGGAAAAAAGCCGGTAAAGTAATGTTTTTAATGTTTGATGAGAAAACAGAAAAATTGGCCAAAAAACTAGATTTAGAAGTCATGTTTCCATCTGCCAAAATGCGAAACTTTATGGACAATAAAGTAAACACAAACCGCATAGCAGAAAAAGCGGGCGTGCCATGTGTACCGTACGTGTTGTCTAAAGTTAAAAACTATGCTGATTTAACAAAACTAGCAAAACACTTGGGTACGGACTTGGTGATTCAAACCCCTTACGGCGATTCGGGACACACCACTTTTTTCATTGAAAACGAAAGCGATTACAATAAATATAAGGAAGAGATTGAAAAAGAAAAAGAAGTAAAAATAATGAAACGCATTAATTGCAAAGGTTCCGCAATTGAAGCGTGCGTTACACGCCATGGTACCATTGTAGCGCCACTAATGACAGAATTGGTAGGCTTTAAAGAACTAACGCCTTACAAAGGTGGTTGGTGCGGAAATGAAATATTTCCAGATGCTTTCACACCCGCTATTCGGTCAAAGGCAAGAAAATTCACCCAACTTTTTGGCGATCAATTAGCGAAAGAAGGATACAAAGGTTATTTTGAATTGGATTTTTTAATCGATCAGGACAATGGAGAAATTTATTTGGGCGAGTTAAACCCACGTGTAACCGGGGCAAGCTCCATTACAAACCACGCGGTATTTGCATTGGCAGATGCACCATTGTTTATGTTCCATATTTTGGAATGGATGAACATTGATTATAAATTAAATGTAAATACGCTGAATAGCAGGTGGGCGAAGCAAGAAAATACAGATAGCTGGAGCCAACTTATCATAAAACATACAGAAGATACAGTAGAGTTTGTTACCCAAGCACCAAATTCTGGAATTTGGAAAATGTTTGACAATGGTCACATTCAATTTGACAGAATGGACACGCACAGACGGGCAGTTGAAAGTGAAAATGAAGCCTTTTTTATGCGCATTACCCGCGAAGGAGATTATTTGTATGAAGGCGCAGATATGGGGATACTCGTTAGCCGAGGCAGAATGATGAATGATGATTTTGAACTAACCGCCAGAGCCAAAAATTGGATTAAATCCATTCAAGGTAAATACGTGTCACAAATCGTTGAGGATAAAAGAGAGCAAATTCTGCTTTCCGGCAGCTTGATGAAATAAGCCGTAAAAAAAATAGGAACACGAATTAAAAAAATGCCGCCAATTGCGCTCTAAATTTAAAGGGGGCATAGTTTATTGGTGGTTGCTATAATCAAACTTTTCAAAACAGCTTTCTTTCTAAAAAGTAATTACAAATACATAAAATCGTAAAAATAACAATGCAACTTCAATTTGATTCTGTTTCAGAATTCGGCGAGCCGGGCTTAAAATTCAAAAACTTATTTACCACCTACTGGCCAGCTTACAAAGCTTGGTTAAAAACAAAAGGTGCAGAAAACACTCCAGACTTAGCTGCTTCGCAAGCAGCATTAAAAAAATATATGCCAGAAATGTGGCCAACTTATGAAAAGCTATGTGAATGTGTAAAGGCAGATACAACTGCTGCACGTTTTTTAACAGGGTTTCAACCGCCTGCCTATATATCAGCTTGTTCGCAGGCCGTTTTAGTAAAAGATAAAATACAGTTAGTTCGCAATTATGATTACCATCCAGAATTGTTAGAAGGTACAGTACTGCTAACTGCATGGAACGGTAAAAAAGTGATGGGCACTAGTGATTGCTTAATTGGCTTGGTAGATGGTATGAATGAGAATGGATTAGCAATTTCGCTCACTTTTGGAGGTAGAAAAGAAGTAGGAGTAGGTTTTGGTATCCCTTTTATTTTGCGTTATGTACTTGAGTTTTGTAATACCGTTGAGGAGGCTGTTAAGGCACTTGTTCGTATTCCTTCTCACATGTCATATAACGTTACGGTGGTTGATCGTTCGGGTGAGTTTAAAACTGTTTTAGTTTCTCCAGATCGTCCAGCGCGGGTTACAGATGCGGCTTTCACAACCAATCATCAAGTTGAGGTGGATTGGTTCGAAAATGCTACTTTTAATAAAACCATTGAGCGTTCAAACTATCTCAAAGAATTATTGACTAACGATAGTTTAACCGCAAATGAGTTGAGTGGAGCTTTTCTGAAAAAACCGCTTTACAACACGCTTTTTAAAGAAGGCTTTGGCACGTTATATACAGGTGTTTATCATCCGGCAGAGGGCACTATGAAATTAGCATGGCCAAAAGAAAGTGTCTCACAGTCCTTTGATAATTTTACCGAGGGAAGCAAATTAATTTACTTTGAGGAGTGGCATGAAGCAGCAGATAAACCAACTGAAGATAGTACGGCAATTGAGCCTGCGAAACAACAGTGGGCTGAAAATACAACACCCACTCCTGTTGATGTTGATTGGCAAACGAAGTACGTAAAACCATATACAACAGTTTTAGAAAATGAAATAGATATAGTTAAAGACAAGCAGCCAATAGCACCAAGTGAAAAGCATGTACTTAGAGGAGAAATTTCATGGGAAATACTTGCCGATTATTGGACAAATATTGGTGCGAGTTATTGGAAAAAATAAAAAAATAGCGCCAACGGTTGATCGAATACGAATCTAATTTTAAAAAATTAAATGGAATTTAAAAGTATAAACCCTTACAACGGTAACGAGGTTGCCACATTTACGGGATTAACAGAAGCAGAGCTCAATAAAAAACTTGCCAACGCACAAACGGCATTTCTAAATTGGAAAAAAGTACCACTTGCAAATCGTACAGCTTTAATGGTAAAAGCAGGTGAAGTATTGCGATCAAACATAGAGGAGTACGCCATGATGATTACGCTGGAAATGGGTAAGCCAATTGCAGAGTCAAGATCAGAAATAACGAAATGCGCCTGGGTGTGCGATTATTATGCAGAAAATGCTGAAGTTTTTTTGGCAGATGAACACATAAAAACAGATGCGACTGACAGCTTTGTAAGACATGACCCTATCGGTGCGGTTTTTGCGATTATGCCATGGAATTTTCCGTTTTGGCAAGTGTTTCGTTTTGCAGCCCCTACCTTAATTGCGGGTAATACGGGTTTACTCAAACATGCGCCGAACGTTTTTGGTTGTGCTGAATTAATTGAACAGGTATTTACAAAAGCTGGTTTTCCGCAGGGCGTATTTCAAAATTTAATTGTGCATCATGACGCTACAGAGCAAATTATTGCGCATGACGCAGTGCAAGCGGTTACATTAACCGGTAGCGAGGGGGCAGGGTCAGCTGTGGCAGCTATTGCCGGAAAGTATATTAAAAAAACGGTGCTAGAGCTAGGCGGTAACAATGCATTTATTGTTTGGGAGGATGCCGATATTGATAAAGCGGTGCAAAAAGCATTGGTAGCGCGGATGCTTAATTGTGGACAAAGCTGTATTGCTGCAAAACGGTTTATTTTGTTAGAAGGAATTTATGATGAATTTGTAACCAAATTTACAGCCGCAGTTTCAAAACTCGTTTCAGCCGATCCGCAACAAGAGACAACCCAGGTAGGGCCGTTGGCCAGAAAAGATTTAGCCGACCAATTGCAACGTCAAGTGCAAGATTCAATAAATTTGGGTGCCAAACTGATAGCAGGTGGAAAACAAAAAGAGGCGTATCACGAACCCACAATTTTAGGAAACGTAACTGCAAATATGCCCGCGTTTAAAGAAGAAACCTTTGGGCCATTGGCGGCAATGATTAAGGTGAAAACGATTGAAGAAGCCTTTGCACTTTCAGAACAATCGCGTTATGGTTTGGGCGTTACAGTTTTTACTACGAACACAAAAAAAGCACTACAAATGGCCGCCGAGGTAAGTGATGGGGCTTATTTTATTAACGAACTGGTAAAGTCAGACCCTCGATTACCCTTTGGCGGTACAAAATATTCAGGTTACGGCAGAGAATTAGCAAAAGATGGGATGATGGAATTCATCAACCGCAAAACAGTTTACGTGAGTTTGTAAAGAGGACGCTTAATTTAATAGACGGCACCGATTAATTGGAGTGAATCAATGTGCTTATCCCGATTCATGTTATTATTAAGGAACCGTCAATTTTTGATGGTAATTTAATTCTGGAATTTGAACCAAGTAAAACCCCGATTGATTCCATGGTGTGCTACCGCTTTCTGAAATTGTTTTTTGTTCAACTAACTGTCCTGCGCCATTGTAAATATTCAAATGAAAACTGGTTTTTTCACTTGCCTCAATAGTGTAATTTAACGTTTGATTTGCGTAGAAAATAGTTGTTGTGGGATGATGATTTAATGTAGTGAGGTCAATAGGATACTGGTTTCCATCAAAATCAAATTGGCTCAGTTTATAATAAACAAGCTTTTGATTCATAATGGCATTATCTTGTATTTCATAGTAAATTTCTGTTGAAGAATTAGTTGCCCCAGGTACCGTTTTAATCGTTTCAAACAATTCACCATCATACGATTTCTCAATTAAAAAATAAGCAGTTGAACGTTCTGATAATGACCGCCACGAAATAGTTGTACCATTACTGGTTTGAACGGCTGCAAAATCAGTGACCTCTACCGGAAGAACACAGTCATTGCAAGACACGGTTATATCGTCAAACAACCATTTTTCAGAAGCAGCCCAACACTGGCATGAAATTCTTAACTGAAGAGTTGTTCCAAAATCAATACACGGCGAAGTATACGTTATGGGGCCACCGCCAAGAATATCCCCCACTTGAATTAATTCTCCCGGAGAAAAAGCTAACGGACATGTGCTACCGGCAACTTCAGTCCACCCGGCACCATCTAAATTATACTCAAGTTTCACCCAATCAATACAAATAGATCCTGTTCCACCACAATCCGCACAGCCTTCCATATCTCCGGCTTGTGAAAGTTCAAACGCTATTTCTAGCCCGTCACAAATAGTTACATCAAATGCGTCCGTTGTCCAAATCGCTCCCGGGCCATTGGTGTCTTGCGCCTCTAACTTTCCGCTTCTTACTTTAAAATAATCAGCCGCATCCATGCAGCCTCCGCAAGCGGTAGACCAATCCGTTGGGCCAATTGCATCAGTCCCCATTTCAGCGTTCTCCGCTTCGTCAAACGTCTCAGAAAAAACAATTTGCCCAAAAGAAAAACCGGTATAAAACAAACCAGCAAAAATAGAAACTAACGACTTGATATTCATTGTAGAGAGATGAAAGTATTAAGATAAGGTTTTTTTGTTATGAAACTACAGCGTTCATGCATATTAACCAAGCCTTAGCCGAAATCTAACAGTTTCTTAATAACCGTGATCTGCTTTTAAACATTTGCGCATTTGAACTGAAACACGGCGCATTTGAATTGAAACAGGGTTAATTTGAATTAAGCCAAAATGAATGGATACAAATGAATAACTTGATGGAAGTATTCAATAACTATATAAAACAACACATTATGAAAAAAGTATTTTTAACATTAGGATTGGCCGTTGGAGCATTTACCCTATTCTCATTTTACGAAGTAGATAAAGTAGAAGCAACAATTGAAAGCACATCTGAGTATCCAGAAGTGGATTTTTACACTTATTATGACGATTTCGAATCTTTTTATTCAGCTGCATCAGCAGAAATGGATTACGCAACGTCTTTAGTTGAGTCTACTGGGCATGTACATGGTTTTCCTGTTACCAGCGAAGGTGGTATTTATGGAATAGGAGCCACGATAGATTTAGAACCGTACGGTACAACTTATGATCCAGCCCTTCATTTCAGTGGAACTTCTGCTCAGTTTGAGAACAGACTGAGTGCAGATCCATGTGCATGGTTGAACTCGTTTGGTAGTTTATTTACTTTCTCGGGAAATGATTGCTAGTTGATTTTGTAATCATTTTTGCAAAATTCAAAAGCCTGCCCTTTAGACTTCGGTCTGAATCGGCAGGCTTTTTTATTCAAAACCTATTGCTCATTTTTACCCCATAATCCAATTCATAACCAGTCAATAATAACCCAATTAGTGTTGCCTACTAAAATTATATGTTAAAACACCCGTGCCATTTATTCGGTTATAAAGGTATAAATTTAGTGTACGAAATACTACTGATTGCTGTAATCTACAAAGGAAATCTTAGCATAGAGTAGTATAACAATAAATGTTAAATTTTAGTCAATTACAAAATTAATGTAATTTCTTCCAAAACTTATCGTTATATTCATTGCAGATTCGTTAACCCCGAAAAAAAGAAGATGTTTTAGCTGCTACTAACTAATTCATCAACTTTCCAAATTTTTTTTGAATCTACACTAGTTGAATAAAGCATTAGGTCCAACCTAACAGCTATTAGGAAAAATAGTGCTTTTTTTTAACTATAAAAAACTGTTTAAAGCCCTGTAAGTTAACAGGTTGAATATTGGAATTGAATTTAAAATTAAAAAATATTAAATATGCATTTTTTCACTGAGCCTTCGAAATTAGATCCTCAAACAGCATCAGATCCATTTGGACCAGTTGACGGAGATGAAGCGAATAAGTATAGAATTTCGTCAAAGCATAAGGTAAATGCAGATGCGAAAATATTTGCTTGTCAAGATGCTATGATGATTGTCCAACAAGATGATGTCAACACAGGTCTTGTTAATCTCATCCTAAAACCTCTTAAAGGTTTGGGGATAGCTTTTGACCCAGTAAAATATTATGTATATAGGGGAGTTGATAAGAGTTCTTTTTTAGCTGGTGCAGCTATAATACCAAAAGCTACTTCCGGTAAAACTGAATTTCTGGATAAATTTTGGGCAAATTGGGATATATATACAACCGTTACGGGAACGCCAATAACACCAAGTCCGGAGCCAAAGAGCTTTGGTTATGATCCATTATTAGCAAGTTCTCCTCAGAATGAATCACATATTGAAGAATTATATAATAGTAGTGAAAGTACAAATGCATTACTAAATGATTTTCAATCAATTAAAGTTAGCGAGGGTGAGTGGATTGCAAATGTTCTAAGCGGGGAAAGCTTTAGCTTTGAAATAATTATGGACTCTGATCACTTGCAGTTGGACTTTGCTTATTTTCAAAAACAAAGACCAATCATAGACGCAACAGGACTGTCGATAGATCCGAATAACCCTTATTTGGGAGCAGTTGCTCAACGTGATAAAATATTAAATTATATTGACCCAGCAGCTTTCTTCGGAATGCATTCTGTTTTGGGAGTAAAAATTGCAGTTTATTCTGGTTTAACCAAAATGGCACCCGTAGTCAAAAGGGGAGTAGATTTAGTAAATGATGTATTAAGTACATTTATTAATAAGGACGTGGTCTATTTGGATATTCGAAGTGAAAGGGGATATTCTTATTATTATTATCAAAATTATCGGATTGATTTTTTTAGCGGAAATCTTTTGCAATGGAGTGAAGTATTAGATCTGAAATCGGCTTCACAAGCTGCTTTTGCGTCGCTTGATTATGCTACATTAAGTTGGCCATTATTAAACCTAACTATTCCAAATGGATTTTTGAGTCCTATTATTGGGGGAGAAAAAATAGAATTGAAATTACACATTAAGGATAATGAAATGCCTTTACTTTTCGTTCAAAACCCCAAATTACTAGGCGCCAGCAATACTGATAATTTTGTAAAGGATAATCAATTAAGGGATTATATAACAATTCCTACTCCTGACAAGACTTATCCGATTGTGTTAGAAGTGCCTTTTATAACACAAGGTCCAAATGATGTAAATATAGCGCATCATATAAAATTACAATATTTCCGACAAGCTGATAGTTCCTTGTCACCTGTGAGTGTTTTGAAAAACCCATCTTATTTGGATATAGCATTTGGAGGGATCAAACTTCCTGAAATTGAAGTTGAAACACCATTTAAGCACATCCAAAATGCGAAGAAAACATTCGTTAATAGTGGAGGGTTTAGTTTTGTTGCAAATACAGGTGTTTATCAAGATGATACAAAGATTCTTTTTTATTCTGAAAGTAGTTATACATTAAAGTCATCTGGAAAAGAGTTTCCTAAATTTGATGTGACCACCACACCAGTTGGTGATATTGATGGAATTCTTGCAACTAAAAATGTCATTTATAATAAATTGCAAGTGAATGATGGTGTTTCTAATATTGATATTCTGAGTATTGTTGGATATAATCGAGTATCCAACCAAACTACGCCAACCGAGAATTTAATGTTTTTAGGTCTTACAAAGGCAGAGTATGATTCATTATTAGTTTCTACTAGTCTCTCTGATCTGCATCAGATTTATTTTACGTTCGAAGAATTGTTTGACCTTAATTTGGGACCTTTAAACCCAATGCCCCTTAAGGATGTCAATAGCGGAGCAGTCTATAGAAAATTTAAGCTCAAAATCCATGGCTTGAAAATCACATTTGATACAGATATTGTGGACACTTTTCCGCCTTTTATAGATATAGAAGTTTATGGTACAAATCTAAATATGCTTTGTTCCGCCAGTTTTGCAGCCGCGTCAGTTGTACCAAATATGTTACCCGATCCAGGCACAATGGCAGAGTATGATTTTACGCACACTTTTAAATATGATGGGAATGACGCGTTAGTAACTGGACTTTTTCCAACAGGGTCAGTCAAAATTCCGGACAATCAAGCTAGGCATGGTTTTACTAAACCCGAATCAGGGTTGATCGGAGAAATTACTTATCCGGTTAAGGTTAGTGGCACGGATGTTATTCACGATCGACAATCGAACTATCCATTGGTAGTGGTAGTGCATGCAAACGGTGGTAGATACACTGATTACAGAGATTTATGTATTCACTTAGCAAAGAATGGTTTTATTGCCGCATCCATTAGTGGCTTGCTTTATTATGGTCCAGGAAAAATTAAGCTATTTACGAATGCCAGTCTTGCAGCCGATTTTACTTTTTCAACTATTTTTCCAGCAGATTATTACATCATTAAACTTTACGCAGCAGATAAAATTTACATCTACAATAACGACGCGGTTAATCCTCCTATCAATGCAAATTATCAATATCAAAAATTAACAGTTCTTACAGGAACATTAACAGAAAATACGGCACCAACCCCCGATCTTTATACAATCTCTACCGAAAGACTTTTAGATTCTTGGACCCTTGGATCAGAATTCGATATTATTTTGGCTTCTGGAGTACCAGATGAATTAGAGTTTTTAATTAAAGTTGGTAATCACGATATGGGTACTTCAGGTAGATCAAACCTCTTATATCCTCACCTGCAAATTATAAAAACAAAACTAGGATCAAACGTTCAGAATAAAATAGGGGTCATAGGACATAGTCGTGGAGGTGAAGCCGTTGTTAGAATCGCTAAAGATATTGGAGGAGTTCCAACATTCAATATTACAACTCCAACTGCAAGGACTGGAACTGACAAATGGAAATATGTTCCAAATGATTTAAATAATCTCGAGGCAGTCATTTCTTTAGCACCAACAGATGGTTGGGATCAAGAAAACTTAATTCAAGACATTCCATATTATGTTTTATATGGATCAATGGATGGAGATGTCGCAGGATATTCTCATAAAAGTGCTCCAAATAGAAACACAGGATTCTCTTTATTAGATAGGGCTGTGAATACAACAGAAAAAGCCATGACGTTTGTACATGGCGCAACACACAATGGGTTTATCACGGATAATCATGACTATAATCAGCAAAAATATCCCGATTTTTCAACGGCAGCAGATTTAATTCTTCCATCCATTCAAAAAACCATCACATTAGCATATATGAATGCCTATATGAGGTTGCATTTAAGAGGTGAGACGTATTGGAATAAGATGTTTCAAGGCGAATATGTGCCAACTTCTGTGCGGTATAAAGAATTATACCCACAATATAAAAATATGAAAGTAGGAGAGTCTTTTTCGGTTACTAATTTTGAAGTTGGATCTTCAATCGGGCTGGGCGTTGGAAAAGTTTCATTACAAGGAGCTTTAACCAATTTAGATGAGGGCGATATTATTACAATTGCCGATTACTCTCCGCATGATTCTAAAGGTATCTCAGTGGTTTGGACTGCGGGAGATGAGCTGAAGTTCAATATTTCATCTTCGGGACAAGACGTAAGTGCCTTCAATTATGTTAGTTTCAGAATATGTCACAAGGTTCAAATCACACCTAAAGCACCTGTTGTAAGTTTTATTGAAACAAAACATGCTTATGAATATAATGATCCTACAGATCCATTGAAACCGACTCATTACAGTCAAGCAACACCGATTGCTTATAATGCCATAATTAATGGGACCTACTCTGATCTTACTGATTTGGAAGTTCAGTTAAGTGATGGAAGCACTCCTTACAAAAGAACGGTAAATACAACGATTCCTGCACCCCATTTTAGAGAACTCAGATATAATCATAATCGTTCTGACAGTGGCTCAACAGTTGATGATAAAGGTACTTCGAGTCATTTAGATGATACAAGAACATTTGAACATCAAAGCCTTACAAAATCGGCTCTGATGACCATTCGGATACCATTATCGGACTATATCTCCAATGGGGTAGATGTTACAAGTATAAACGAATTATCATTGATTTTTCCTGCTGGTAGTGGAGAAGTAATAATAGATGATGTTGAATTTACACGTTAGATTTTGAAATTATTTATCAACATATTATTTATTTTTTTAATACAAATTAATTTGAGTGCTCAAAAAGCTATTTTAGGAAAATTGAATACTCCAAGTATTGGACTGTTTCAATTTGGAGGCGAAGTATATTGGCTTGGTGAATTTGAAAATGGACGTGCGCCAATTTCGAAAAAAGAATCTTTTGGTATAGTTGATTCTAAAGGGGCAGTAATCTGCCGTCCTCAATATGATAAGATATTTCGCTATAATCAAGACGTTGCAATTGTTTGTAAAAATAATAAATATGGTCTGATTTCTATTGACGGAAAAGAATTAATAAAACCAAATTTCTACTTTATTTCTACTTTTTTTTGCGGTCGGGCTTTTGCTCAAAAAGAGAAAAATGGACTGTGGATATTAATTGATAATGATGGACGTGAAATTAAAGACAATAATTGGTCAAGTGTTTCCTCATATATCAATGACTTTGCAACGTGTATTGATGAAAGTGGTGATTTGTGTATCATAAATAAGCAAGGTGAGAAAATTTATGAGGCAGAATTACAATTTTCTGACAGGAATTTCAAGAATATTTTTGCCTCAAATTTTTGGATTTCAGCCAAAACGGATTTTAAAAATGACAACAGATCTGAACCTAAGTTTGAGCAGCTAAGCGATAAGACCTTGAACGCTTTCTATTTTAAAAATGGTTATTGCATTATTTCGAAGGAAATTCAAACTGGAAAATTAAAATATGGGCTGATAAATGAACGGGGCGGTGAAGTTCTTCCCTGTGTTTATGATGAGATTCGGCCGGTATTTGTAAGTGATTGGGCTTTTAAAATGGAAGAAAAATGGGGTGTCATGGATGCTTCTTTTGAAATTATCATTCCAGATACTATAATTGATATTTATGCGGCGAATGAAGTTAATGTAATTATTTATAAACCAACAGGTTATGGTTTAGTTAATCGTAAGAATGAAGAGGTATTAGAATTTAAATTTGATGAAATTAAATATCTAATTGGAGATTTATTTGCAGTCCAAGTAATGAACCGTCAACTCATTGAACTTGTAGAAAATGGAAATAATCAACTGACCGGTTTTACAGATTATCCTAAAATAAGATCGTGGCAAATTTATGATACTGGTACAAATAAAATTATCTCGGAAGGATATTATAATGATGTATCAATGGTGAATTCAAAATTTGGCTTAGCGAAAAATTATAAGGTCGCGGATATTGAATTTAATTCGAGCAATGAGTCAAAAACACAAAGTTTACCCTCTCTTAGTATGATACAAATCGAATATGATATTTCAATTTTTACGGAAGAAGGCTTTACAGAAATAAGGAATAAAAATTTTACCTCAAAGAAAATTTACACAAGTCAAATAAATTCAATCCTTTTTAGCAAGAATCATTTTTTGTACAAATACCGCGATTATTATTTCTTGAGTGATGTAAATAACCAAAATGTTCTACTTGATCGAAATGGAAACGAAATGATTTCTCATGATATAGAACCAGATGAAAGGAAGGGACTTTTGGTTCGTAAAGATTCAGTTACGAATATGTTTGGAGTAGATAAAGCAAATGGTGAAGTATTAATTGAATCAAGCTATGATTATATATCCATTTCCAACACAGGTTTAATTTTTCAATGTGCTAATCGATACGGGTTCATGGATTTATTAGGAAATGTACTAATAAAACCACTGTACAGCGAAATGACGGAAATAGAAACAGGTGCATTGCGTGTTCGACTGAATAATGAAATTATTATAATTAATAAAAAAGGTAAAAAGATTTAACGCTAAGAAATATGAGCTATATATTCAAAATAGAAGAGGTACTTAATCGATATGACGAAGTTTTGTACAAGCTTATTCAATTAAAAATTAAAAAGTCTGAGTATAAATTTGAGCATGGCGCTCTGTCCTACACAGTAGATATGAGTGATGGCGTTAATAGCGTAGACAGCTTTGTAGTTCGGATTTCACCAGACGGTTTGGAGTTAATCGTATTTTTCACAGTAGATGCATTTGCAGCATTTACCGATAAAGGCAATGCACACATATATTATGGAGGAAGTCCGATTGGAATTATAGAGGAAATTGATTTGCAAAACATAAAAGAATTGCCCATTGCATTTAACAATATTCCACACCAAGTAGCTGATGATTTCTGGTTATCTCAATTATAAATTGTCCAAAAAAAATAAAACTTATGCCAATACAAAAATATTATCCACCGCTCTCAGATTTAGTTGACGCTAAAGCACTACCTGGAGATTTCGAGGCTCTTGAAAATTTATTAAATGAAGGAATTGATTTGATACTTGGAAAAATCTTTTATAAAGACTTTTCCGTTCAAGTTATAAACTCAGGAGAGACCAAGTTTTACAGTATTAAATTGCTAACTAAAACTATTCGCTTACCACTTGTGGCAGATATGAATCTTGTTTTTTTTAGAAATGCTACTGGAAGTTTGTCGGAATTTCCGATTCTTTTTGAATGGACTTGGCCAATTTCCAAATACATATCGAATTTTGAAACTCAAGGTTTTTCTTATGCACCAGAAGCATTTTTAGATATTTTGATTGAACTTTCAGAAATTCGAGATCGGAAAGAGTTTTTTAATAAAATTGTCACCGTTTTTCTTAATAATGGAGATGATGCCTATCTATCGTTTTTTAATGATATAACGGCAAGCGTTAATGATTATAGCAATGGTAATTCTACTGTATCAGCTGAGTTGACGATTATAAATAATAATTTGACCATTATAAAAGACGAAATTGAAACGTTATTGACGGCAACAAACTTATTTACGATCCATAGTATATACGAAAATTATGAGGACAATATCATACTAAAACCTGCTGTAGATGCAATTAACGACGCAATTGAAACTTTACAAAAAGATTTTAGTATTTCTGTAGATATTTTTGGAGATGTACTAAGAACTTTACTCGGCAGCTTATCCGATTTAGACGAAAAATTTGATCGCTTACTCAGATTATTCAGAGGTTGGATTGCGGATATTGACATGGAGGACATCAAATCATTCCTAATTCCACAATTCACAATAGAACTCAAAGATATAAACATGGCCTTAGAGTTTCCACGTAAGTGGCTCGTGCCAGCATTGGAGGTAACTCCGCCAGGAAATTATATTGAAGACCCTGACCTTACGAAACAAGCTGCTTTAGAATTTACCGTAGGTAATTTAAAGTTCTCAACTAAAAAAGGGTTTGAGTTTGAAAATCAATCATCATTTACATTTGAACGCGCGTATATTGGCAATACTGGAATTATGCTGGCTTTTAGCGACCTAAAAGTCGACATGAGCGAAGCCTACAATATTCCCGAAGCTGATGCCGACGGAAGACCAGAAGATTTTCAAGGAGTATACGCAGGTTCTGCCTCAATTACATTACCCGCAAATTGGTTTAAAGACCCCGACGGAACGAATGCTGAAATTTTTGGAAAAGACTTGTTGATTGGAACTGGTGGATTATCTGGAATTATCGGATTAAACGCACTCGGCGGAGACAATATGTTTTGGGCAAACATAGGCTCAAACGACGGTTTCCGTGTTGGTTTTGAAAGTTTTGACATTCAATTCAAACAAAATAAAGTCCTTTCTTCTAACATAAAGGGCGCAATGGAAATTAAAAAGTTTGTTTACCCAACCGGGCATCCAAATGCTGGAGATACCGTGAGAATTGATATAGAAGGCCACATTCACGATAATGGTGACTTTAATTTAACCGCATCTGCACAACCGCCTTATCCAATAGAATTGCCAAATGTTTTTATCTACGATATAAAAAGCCTTGAACTAGGGCGAGAAGAAGATGATTTTTACATTGGAACTTCCGGCAAACTGCAGTTTCAAGGTTTTTTGAAAGATACCTTAAAACTAAAAGAGATAGAGATTAACCGTTTGCGTATTTATAGTGACGGTTCCATTGAGTTTGAAGGCGGATCAATTGCGTTAGTAGAACCAATTGTTTTGGCATTAGGTCCAGTAGAAATTACGGTTTCTGCCATTCACTACGGTTCACATCAAAAAGAGGTAAACGGCGTAATGCGCAAGTTTAATTATTTTGGATTTGACGGGGGCATTAGCGTAGATCCATTAGGAATAGAAATTAGAGGAGACGGTGTTAAGTTTTATTATTGTACAGATGATTTACCAAACAAACCCGACTCTTATTTACACATTCAAACCTTACATTTAGATTTAACCATCCCGTCTAAAACACCTGTTGCCATTATTAACGGTTGGTTATCCATTCCAGAGCCTGGTACTTCTAAAGAATATGCCGGAGGAATTAAACTGCAATTACCACAAGCTAAAATTGCTGGAAGTGCAGACATGAAATTAATGCCGCGTTATCCTGCATTTATAATTGATGCTTCTATTGATTTACCTGCGCCAATTCCGTTGGGACCAGTGGGTATTTATGGTTTTAGGGGGTTAATCGGTTACCGTTACGTGGCCGAAAAAGAGGCGGCCGGTTTAACATCTGGTGTAGATACATGGTACGATTATTACAAAGTGCCACCGCGTGGAATTCACGTTTCAAAATTTAATGGCCCGGACAGAACTACGGTGGCAGGTACACCTTTTTCCATAGGGGCGGGGGCTTCACTCGGAACGTCGTTTGATAATGGAACCGTGCTTAACATTAAAGCAATGGTGTTGCTATCTATTCCATCATTATTTATGATTGATGGACGCGCCGCAATATTGTCCGCCCGGTTAGGGTTAGACGATTCTGGAGATCCACCTTTCTTTGCCTTTATTGCCGTTGGAGATAATTCACTGGAATTGGGCTTTGGAGCAGACTTTAAAATGCCGTCAAGTAATGGTAAAATCTTGACACTTTACGCCGATATTCAAGCCGGGTTCTTCTTTAATGATTCGTCCAAATGGTATGTTAATATTGGTACAAAAACCAATCCGGTAACGGCACGTGTATTAACATTAATGACCATTACAAGCTACGTAATGTTATCGGCTAAAGGAATAGAAGCAGGAGCACGCGGCGAATTTAATTTTTACCGTAAATACGGGCCAATTAAAGTGCATGCATGGGCATACATTGAGGTTGGTGGAAAAATTAGCTTTGAAAAACCACAGTTTGGTGCCTACCTGGCAGCAGGCGTTGGGGCAGATATTGACATAAAAATTGTGAGCCTTTATGCCGCATTTGATATTTTATTTGGCGTAGAAGCGCCAAAGCCATTCTTAATTTATGGTGAATTCCGCTACTGTGTAAAAATTAAAATTGCATGGATATTTAAATTTAAATTCTGCGGTAAGTTAGCCGTTTCATGGGAGTTTAACAGCACTGTAGATCGCTCACCAATTAACCCAATGATTAACCCGGCAAATGCAGGAACGATTGGCGATATAGTTCAAGGCGTAAACATGCTTTCTAATGAAACCTTCCAGTTGGCTTATATGCCGGCCGGCATTCCAACTAACTTGCCTAATAGCATTAAAAATAAAATTATTCCGCTTGATACATACATTGATATTAAAACGGAAAAAGGATTATTGCCAAAAACGGCCGTTACAGATGTAATCGGCGGTTATAATAACCCTGCTCAACGATATACTGAAAAAGTTCCGCCTCAAAAAATAATTAAGGGCAAAGAGGTGCGACAAGTTACGCATGAATATTCAATTGAAAGTTTAGTAGTAAAATCATGGAATCCAGACACGTCAACATGGGATGATTATGATCCTTACAAGGCGCTTTATCCGGATGACCAGGCGCTTGATAATTTGGGTCTAAAAATCGGACAGTTTCAAAAATTAGATGGACAATATAGTACCATTCGTTTATTAGCAACTACGCCATTTTCTTATACAGAACAAGGCGAACCGGGTTGGTATATTCCAGAACAATACGGCATTACACCCGGGTCACTATTTTGCGAGGGGGAAGAGATAAAAGAGGAATGCGCTAACTTTTTAGAAAAACCACTTGGGCATCAGTATTTCTGTTATGACGAAAATCACATGTTCTATGCCAATGAGGCAGCTTTTTTTCTGTACAATAAAACAGATGAAGAATTCGGGGTGATTACAAATGAAAATAGCCCTTTTCCTTTTGCGCAATCACTGCAATTTGAAAACACCAATATTTTACAAATTCGTTTGCCAGAGCCATCTTTCGAAGCTAGTTTAAAGCTGACAAGTTTCAGTTCAAGTGTCAAAATTAGATATTACGCTTCGTTAATAGATGATACGACATCACATGTACAATACGGACATCCGGATCCTACAGCTGCAGATCCGTCATTACCGTATGAAATAACTAAAAATTCGACAGATTTAAATGTACCTGTTACTTATAGCAAACCCAACTGGTTGCCCATAACACGTATTGAAATTGTACCGCAATATCCGAATAGTGCTGAAATTGAAGCACTGCAAGAACAAATTGCACTGATTATCCACACCAATAACCTTATCGAATTAGGGTTAGAAGAAGGTGAAATACAGTCTACAGAAGAGCTAGAAGCGCGTTTAGAACGGTTGAAAGATATTGGCTGTGAACTATACAAGGCAGAAGGAGATGAGAAAGTAAAAGAGAAAGCTGCAGTGCCGGAGCCAACGGGGAAATGTGACCCAAAAAGCCTTTGCGAACTATACAATAGCGTGAAGGAAATAGAACCTTGTTTTATTGTGGATAAGGTAGGTGATTGGTCACCTCAAGTGAACTGTGCAGAGCAATTGCTGAATACAATTTATGTTTTTGACAGAGCAAATCCAGATTGTCTGATCGTTAAAAATTTCGGTCAACTGATTGCCTACGTAGAAGAGTTTATGGGAGCTCCAGGTTACGATACGTTGGAGCCAATGCGTGCCGAAATCACAAAATTATTAAACTATTTAAACGAACAAGGCGACTGTGCGAATGGAGAATGCGAAAAAGATGAAAAAGTATGTGCACTTTACGATAGCCTTTTATATAAATACACGACGTGCTTTCCAGATGACGTACCCGATTCTAAAGGAGAATATTTCTGTGCGCAGGATATGTTGGAATTGATTAATACATTCAATGAAAACAACCCCGAATATGAATTACGCTCAATTTTAGAAGAAGAAATAGCTTCGATCAGCGATTATATTGAAAGTGGAACGCCGCAAAGCGAACAGTTTGAATGGACGCGAGCATCTATCCGAACTATTTTGGCTTATTTGCTTAACCTTGGTCAATGCGACTGTGAACCGCACTGTGGTGATAAAGTGATATGCGATTTGTGGGAGCAAATTTTTAATATTCGCAACAATTGTTTACCGCACCCGCAACAAATTAACCTTAAACAATTAGAGGTTTATCGTCGTTGCTATCAAGAAATAGTTGATTTACTAAGAACCATTACAGACAAGGTTCTATGGGCACAAGTGAGTAACAAACTTAAACCGGTATTTACCTTTATTGCACGTCCAATTACTGATAATTATGGAGAGGCATGGACGGCTGTTCAATGCATTCTTGATGTATTATGGGAAGCTGGAAATTGTGATTGTGAAACCGATAACCGCAAATGTTACACATTGTTGCATGAGGTGTGTTGGATGTCCGTTGAATCGTACCAGTTTAACATTAACATTCCGGGACAAGCAGCTATTGAAGCAGATGCACTAGCAGCAGTTGCGGGAATTACCCAATACATTCAGCCTGTTTGGCGACCAAATACAAATTTTGTAATCAATTTTGTGTTGAGAGACATGGTAGACAATAACCAGGCAGACGCTACAGAGTATCCGTTTACGTATGGATTTAGTACAGCAGGGCCAGTCGGTTATTTCCACGAGCATCCAAAATCAACGTACGGTGAGTATCAAGAGGGAGGATCAACAGTAGAAGATGCTGTCATCAACCCAGACAAATATGCTTTAACCTCGTTAAAACGATACATTGATTATAAGCGTTCCTACCCGAATGCAGACGGTAATTTGTTAAGCGCAAAACCATTGTTTTACAATGACGAAACCACCCGTATTGATTTGTATTTTGCAAAAGCCTATGCTACGCACTTTTTCCATGAATGGGGTGACTATAACGGAAACGATATAGTAAAAGGACGAATTAAAATTGTAATTAAAGATCCACGAGAAGATGGTTCAATAGAAAACCCACCGTATTTAGATTATGATCCGGCAGATACAATCCATACCAACATTCCACAAACTATTGAAAGTTGGGAAGATGATCCGAATCCGCAAATACCACACATTTTTGATCAATATGCCGGTTTAATGGCAGAAAATGATTGTGTGGCAACAGGTGGAGACCGAATTGTACCAAAATCATCTTACTTAACGGTTATTCCAAAACATTTAAAACCGTTAAAGTTGTATACGGCAATCGTCAATAATTTATTTGACTTGGATGGAAACCTTGAAATCGCAGATGCTTCGGGTCAACTTATAAACCCGGAGGAATCAAAAGAAGTACACAAATTCACCTTCCAAACGTCGCGCTATGCTTCGTTTAAAGATCAGGTAAATAGTTATATACTTTCAGATAACGATCCTGTAAGCCCAACAACGCGCGAAGCTGTTTTCAGCATTTTTGAAGCCTTAACGCCAGCGGAATTACAGGCAGCGTTTGATACGATTGAAGGCAACCCGAATGCTTTGAGCGACGGATTAACAGCAAGTTATCAGCATCCGTACGATAGAGTGGTAGAAGGGCTTTTAGGTTTTAAACCAATTGATCCAGCTATTTCAACTGAATTTAATTTAGTGAAAAACACATCTGATAGTGATCAATTCGTCGCCTTGATTATTCGTAATCCAGAGCCTTTTAACAATCCAAAACTACCACTAGATGAGGTGGAGGACACAATCCAGGTATTGTTAGGCAATGGTGCGCAAGACACGAGCTATAAAGTGCTTTATTCGAAAGATTATTCACAAGCGATCATCATGCGTTCGAACCTAACACTAACCGCCGGCTTATTTGATTTCAAGTTCACCTATAAAATTTGGAATGGAATTGAATATATTATACCGGCATTACCCGATTATTCAACAGATGAAGCCGGAACGATTGTTATTAATGATCTCCAATTAGTCTAACCCAAAATCAAGTCAAAAATTAAGAAAAACATGGCACTTCAAATAAAAGAGACACACAAGTTAAGATGCGAAATTTTCAATGAACTTGATACCGACGGTATTGACGAATATCGTTTTCGGTTTATTGATGCGGATGAAACCATCATCCTGAGCAGCAGCACGCGTTACTATTCAGTAGCAGATGCAAGAGCAGAAATGAACCAGGTCATAACAGTGGTAAAAACCAATCCAGAAAGTTTTGTTTTAAAAGTTAGCAAAGCCGAAAAGCATTATTTTAATGTAGTGGATGAATCGCGTGAAATTATAGCGCGTCGTATTCATTATTACACGACCAGAGGCGAAGCGGAAGAGGAGATTGAACGCATTAAAAAGTTGTTTAATGACCACGATATTGCGGTAATTCAAATTGGTATTCCAACACCAAAAGGCCCCTGCGATAAAGATTTGAAAATTTGTGATTTACATGCAGACATTCAAGCTATTTATGACAGTTGTTTACGAGACCCCAAACCCGATTTAGAGCGGGCAGTTGCTTGTTCGCGAGATATTTTAAACATCATTAAAATATTTCATTCGGGTAACCCAAGCTACAAACTGTACGATTTTTTAGAAGAGGAAATCAACACGATTAATCGGTTTGTAGGAGAACCAACAGTTGAAAATTACAATGCAGCAACGGCCGCAGTTTCTTCTATCTTATCGTATTTATACGAACTTGGAAATTGCGATTGTGGTGGCGGAGGTTCAGAACCATGCGAACGCGACGAAAAAGTATGTGATTTGCATGATGGTATTTTAGACCTCTATACAAGTTGTTTTCCAGATGATGTTGGCGACATAAAAGGAGAATATTTTTGTGCAGAAGATATGTTAAATCTGATTTATGATTTTAATAAACTTTGCCCAGAGTATCATTTAACGGAGGTACTGAATAGTCAAATCAAACTTATTCAGGCATTCATCTCTAGCTCCACGCCAGAGAACTTTGACCGCGCCAGAGTTGCCGTACAGGAAATTATAGCTTATTTAAATGACTTAGGTGATTGTGATTGCGGACCAGATTTAGAAATTAGTGATTTTGCATCATTGCAATCGCCACATTTATATTTGCAAGCTGCGGGCTCAGAAGGAGTGGACAGTACTAAGGGAATTCATTTAAGATGGATGCTGAAAGGCGGGCTTGCCGACCATTTACCAAAGGCAGATTATGCAACGCCAGGCGTTAATTTTAATAAGAATGATGATTATGTGCGCATTTATCGTTCGCCTTACATTCCAACAGCTGTTACAATTGATTTCAAAAACAGACCAACAACTGTAGAAAATAGTGATGCCAGTTGGACGTATGCCTTCGGAAATGAATTGTTTTACATTTATTTTTTAGATACGGCCAAGTACGCTCAGGTTTTAGCAACAATTGACCCAACTACCAATCCAATTGGTTTTATTCAAGCCTATGGAGATGAAATTATTGAAATTGAACACAAAACAGAACTTAGTTTTTCTGTAACGCCAAGTTTTCAAAGTCTTTCGGGCACTAGTCAAACATTGGTAGAGCTGCGCTCTGTTGAAGCCAATAAATTAACAGCACCACGGGTTGTTTCGCTTCGAAAAAAATACAATACAGCACAACTTTCGGGTCAAAAACTACTGAGTGAAAACATCCGTAGCGTTCGCCTAAAGGTGTCAGATGGCTTTTTAAATTACATAGTATTTGAATTCTATTCTAATTTTATTAACGTTGCCAATGAGCGAAAATCATGGACGTATTTAGGCAAATATGCACTGACCAAAGAAACGCCAGAAGCGCATGAACGATTGGAGCCGACACCGAATAGTGTAAATGGCAAATGGAGACGGTATAATGATGAAGCCTATGTAAATGTCAACAATTATAAACAACGTTGGAATGGGGCGGGAGTACCTGCTGAAAATCGTATTTTAAATACAGTAGATACATTTATTTCATTAAGTAATGACCCAACAAATCCGCGTGCAATAGAAACGATTGTGATTAATGAACCTCCCGCTTCGCCAGATCCGGATTATGATCCGTCTGATGATGTATTGGAGTTGTCAAACCTGTACGTATTGCAGTTAGCCGCGTTAGATTATCACAACGCTCGCATGCTAGGTTTAGGTACGTTAGATTTAAATTCAACTGTTTTTAGCGGCAAATACATGTACTTGGCAGAGTATGTAACCTTTGGTGATTTGCAAGATGGTGAAGGCAGCCGAGAAGTACAACACATTTACTGCTCGCTCCCAACTGAACTGGCAGATGCACGGCTACCACTTCCGGTAGACTTGAAAGTGCCTGTTCCTGGAATTATACAAGGCGTTGGCACTGAGAACCCCACTGTTATTACAGATGAGGATGGCTATTCTGCTGATGGAAAAACCCGTTTTCTCTCCTTATTTAATGAAAACTTACCAGATGAATTAGAAGATCAAAACTTTTATTACACAAATTACGAGTTTATATCTGCCAATAGTACCATTCCAGTGTATGCGGGAATAGAGTATAAGCGTTCGGCGGATGCAGATTGGCAAAAGCCTGAATTATCGTTTGACAGAACGTATTATAACATTGACAATACTGTAGCGGCAGCTCAGAAAAACGAGACCCTTTCGATTGTTATTCCAGAACCTGATTTCCCGCTTTTTGTACACCGGGAACGTGAGGGCGGTTGGCATGATTATGGGTCGTACGGCATAAATTGGTTTAGCCGGGCGACGGACAGTAATATAATTAGAAGCATTGAAACCAACATTACACCTGCCAATAGTTTAGAACCACCAACCAATGTAAATGCGGTATTAATTCAAGCTGAAAATCCGTTGTTTTTAACTTCGGCAGCTGAGCAGCAAGAATTGGGAACAATTGCTGCGGCGGATAAAACATTTATTCGTTTAACGTTTGATTACAATCACGGACAGGAATTAATTAATTACCACCGTACAATTGACGGAGAGGTAGTGAGCGGGTATACAGAATTACCAGATGTAGATGAACTGTTTGGAGAAGATTTTGATATTTATTTCAGAAATGAAACACCGGCCTCAGTTTCGGGTAAAATTACGGGTGTGACAAATCACCCAAACCCTATTTTGGCAAATGTGCAGTCCGGGCCGTATACATTAAACAGCACGGGGGTTCCAAACCCGCCTGCGCCAGAAGTTATTACGCCAGTTATTACCGGTAGTGGAAACAACTTTGTTGGCAGTGTTATTAGTATTGGCGGAGAAAATTTTATCATCCATCAAGTCAATAATTCGGGAACACATCCTGCGTTTGTTGTCTTTAAAAATGATGTAAACGGATTTCCGGTAGAACTTGGCTCTACAGTTCCACCAAGCGAGCTAACTGCACCAGCAGAGGAAGCCTTGTTTGTAGTGGTAGAAAACATGCTAACGCCAACAAATTGGAACTTAATGAACCCGGCACCAACTACGCCAAGTCCTTTAGCGTTTAAAGTAGCAATAGATCATACAACCGTTCACCGCGAAGAAATTACAATTAATATTCCCGACGGAACGGTAGAAACACATGTCCAAAAATTTAGAGGAATTTATGAAGATGGGCTAATAGAAATAGAATTGGAAGACACCACCGGAGATGGTATAAAAGATACCCATTTGGGGCTTTATAAAATTACATTTAACGGGTATAGTTTGGCGCAACACTCGCAAAGTACAGGCAGTGGGCACCGTGTAGAATGGCACAAGGGTGTAACCCGAATTCATACGCAAGGCGGTCCGAATGAGGCGCGCCGCGATTTGAAAGTCATCCGAACAGAAAATATAGGTACTTCTAATGATTTGATTATTTATGCAGCGGATCTAACATTTGATAATTCGTCAAGTTACGACCCTATTCAACTTGGAACGCATAAAGTAAATTATTACCCTGGTTATAAAACTTATTTGTTTGCAGATGCGCCTTATAATTTGACAGAAACAGCTATTTTACCTGCAACAGATGAAGGTACGCGGTATTCTATTTTTAGCTTACGCACCCACGATAGCGGATTAGGTTATTACTCTAAAATTTCTCAACCTGTGCTCATGTTTGCACAAGAAATTGTAGAACCACAGCAACCACGCTTGCCAATTGGTGGGCTGTATGCCACCCGACCGGATTTTTTCGGAAAAGCGTCGTACACGTTTACTACGGTTTACGAGCATAAACCATACTCGGTACAGTTTAGCCGGGCAAGTGATGTGCAAATTTTGTCAACCATTTATAAAATTGATCCCGTTACGGCAGATCCATTAGATTACAATGCTGAAACCGTGATGCAAACTATTTTTGGAAATCGTGAAGCTGATTGGTTTCAAGAGCGTTGGATGAATTTATTAAGTTGGGATTACAGTGCAGATGGTGGACAGTTTGAGAAATTTCCAAATGATGCGACAGGTGTGCGGTTACCAATGCCAAACAGTCCTAGTTTTATCGCCAGTATTAACGCCTTTATTACCGAACACAATACGCACTATGGTGAAACGGTTTCACCGGTTACAACAATCACTTCTTTAAATCAAGTGATAATTCCTTCAAACGCGCAGCATGGCGAGTTACAATTGGTTGATTTTATGCGTGATATAATTTTTAATTGTTTTGTTCCGCTAACCGAAGTTCCAATTATTTATAAATACATTAAAGGTGCGAGTTATAAACCGCTTCCGAAAAAACAAAACATTAGAGACCGAAACGGCAACTTGTTAAACCCGAATGATCCGGACTTTGACATGGCACCAATGATGAAAGTAATTGGTACAGGCAGTCCGGTACATGAAACCCAGTTCACTGATTTTGGACTAGATGGTGCGTCAAATGCAAAGTATTTTTACACTGTTCGTGAAATGAATTTGCAGATGAAACTAGGACCGCATAGTCCCGTTAAAGGGCCAATTAGTTTGGTAAATACTGCTGCGCCAACTGCGCCGGAAGTTGTTAAAATAACACCAATTTTAGAAAATACGGCCTTTGGAACGCCCGCAATGGTAGAGGTGGAATTAAACAGTTATCCAGCTTCGCAAAACATCAAACGAATTAATGTATACAGAGCCACTAATCCGGCAGATTCGCTTTCCATTCGTACCATGACAATGATTAGTGAAACAACTGTAGATGCAACATTGCAAGCAGATGCAACGTGGAAGATACGAGATGATTTTAACGATTTGGGCTATACACCTTATGGCGATCCTTTATTTTACAGAGTGATCGTACAACGAGAAGTGAAATACAATGACCGAAACGGTGATCCGCAGGTGGAATACAAACCTTCTGAACCTTCACGATTAACATTGACCAATATTGTAGAAAACAGTAATCCAGATACTCCGGATTTAACGTACTATTCAACACCAATTAATTTTACGGGGCAGTTAGACGTAGTCACACTATCGTGGAATAAAACCGTGCACAATGGTAGTTACACCATTCATAAAATGAACAGTAGTGGAAATTGGGAACAAATTCACGAAATTCAAAGTAATGATGATGTGGTTCAAGTGCAACTGTTAAGCACCGACCTTGGCAGTAATCTATTAGAAACGCAAGGTTCAAATGGCACAACCATTTATCACCATTTTAAAATCATAGCTAAAAACTTTGCCGGAATGGTAAGCCGAGAAGAAAAAATCTTGACGATTTACAATCCGGATACATGGCAAGATATTGCTGATATTTAAAATGAGCAAAACATAGTTAAACAAAAAAACCAGCCGGTTTACGGCTGGTTTTTTTTGCCAAAGAGGAAACATAAGTTCAGTTGACAGCGTGCATTGAATTTTTGGTACGGTAATCTTCTTATTTGGGGTGGTTATATCCGCCATTCGGCAGTATTATTTCAGTGTTAAAATTTATTTTTTGACCTTCGAAAAATTTGAATGGATAACCACATTGTCAACTTTTAATGGTTATCAAAAATCGAAACAGAATATTAAAAAACAAAATGAAAGCATACTTTTTTCATAATGGCACGGAGCAAGAAGGGCCATTTACACTCGGACAATTAAAATTAAAACCTATCAAAAAAGAAACACCTATATGGTTTGACGGGTTAGCTGATTGGAAAAATGCAGGGGAAATTGAAGAATTACAACCTTTGTTCAACGTTACACCGCCACCCTTACAACAAAAATCAAGCAAAACAAATTTGCAATCACCACAGGCAAAAGTGCAAGAAACTTCAAGAGAACACGAACCAATTGACGAAAATGATTATTTGCTGACTGGTGTTAAAAGAAAGAGTAAAAAAAGAAGAAATGGTGTACTTTTAATAACCGTTTTGGTAGTTTTAATAGGGGGGGCATTCATTTATAACGAAATACAACAAGGGGGTTCTGGGTATTCAAGTAGCGGCAGTAGCAGTAACAATTATGAAGGAGCTTATTCATCTTCCTATCAAGAAGAAAAAATGTCCATCAAGGAAAAAGAACGAGCATATCCTACGGATTTTCTCTCAGCTGATGGCACTTACAGAGAAAACCTCTTAGGAGATAAATTAAAAGTAAATGGCGTTATTGAAAATAACGCGACCGTTGCCACTTATAAAGATGCTATTGTCAGAGTAACTTATTATTCCAAATCAAATACAAATTTAGGGAGCGAAGATTATACGATTTGGGAAGTGTTTAAGCCACATTCCACGACAACATTTAAGCTGAAAATTCAAAACTATAGCAATGTTAAATCTATTGGTTGGGACGTAATTGATGCCAGTGTTGTTTATTAATTGGTAGGTGCTTATCCCGAATTCACGTTAATAAAGGTTTACACGATATATGATTGTTGTACAGAAAATAAAAAACCTCCCCCCAATCCTTTTTGAGAATTGAGAAGAGGTCTTGTTTTCAGTAATCTAATTTTTAATTATTTTCTCTGTAATTATACCATCTGCATTGCTTGATCGGATGTAATATGTTCCGGTTGCCAATTCAGACAAGTCGATAGGAGTAACCTGTGCTGTAGAAGTGGTGGTCATTAAAATTTTACCGGTAGGGTCTATTATTTCAATGATTAACGAGCGATTTTCCTTGCGGTCAACATAAATTAAATCATTTGCCGGGTTTGGATAGACGGCAATATTCAATGCATTTGCATCCAAAAATCCAGGTTCATCTTCGTTATTTCTAAATGATGGTCCACGTTCAACTACTGTACACAATGGCGGGTCAATGTCATAGACAATTTTTTGTGTCCAGCTTTGGCAGGCATCCCACACTCCGTGTTTAATGTAATAGGTTTTAGATGCATTTAGCGGATAAGAAAATACAAGCGGTCCATCTTCATATTCATAGCTACCCGGAAAATCGGGTTGTTGCCATGAAGCACGTGTGTCTTTAAATACAGCAGCACCATAAACTCCGGGTGTGTTATACTCGTACAAATCAAACTGATAAAATGGATTCGCATCTGTAGGTTGCGGTGCCAAGTACACTTTTAAGATCGCATCACCGGAAGGGACACAATTAACCGAGTAGGTGAAGTTGGGTGAAAGTCCTAACGGCACAAGTTGAATATTATTAACAATTGTTGAAGGCTGTACTGGTATACAGTCACCCCATGCTTTTCGCTCTACATGATAAGTTTTACCCATTTCCAATGCTTCAGAAAATAAGTGATAATCATCAGCATCTGTATCATAACTGCCAGAGTTAATTGTTTCAATCAATATATTTCCTCCAGGGTTGTTTTCCCAAAGTGTGTAACTATCATACGTACCAGCTGGGTTTGTACCGATCGGTTTTACTTTTACAATACCCAAATAGCAATCTACTTCATATTCAAAATCGGTTAGTAATACACGAAAATCGAGTGGATGTAGGGGTGTTTGCCAAACGCCTCTTCCAAACGTGGCACAGCGCAATAAACGGGCGGTTGGGTCTAGTTCTAAATCCATAATTGGCATATTTGGTAGGTTGGAATCAAAACACTCCCACTGGCTCATGTAGTTGGTACGATAATAAACACCTGCATCTGTTGCCAAATAAAGAAAATCACACGAACTCAACGGATTTATTGTAATGTCATTAGCAGGCATTGCCGGTAAACCGGTAGAGTAATCCGTCCAGCTAGCTCCTCCATCAGTGGTTTTGATTACCCGGCTAAAACTTCTATAGCCTGAATACGTTACCCAAGCGGTATTCGGATCGGTTGGATGAACTTCTATACTGGTAATCCAGGCATCTAGTCCGGTAGTGGGCGGTGTAACATCTGTCCAGCTTGTTCCGCCGTTTTGTGTAACCCATAGTTGTTCCGTCATAAAAAAGTTAGGATCCTGCCAAAAGTTCGCGTACATAGGATCAAAATCTGCTGTACCATGAGCGTAACCGACATAAATAATATCAGAGTCAGTTGGCGCTACGTCTAGTGCGTTGATTTTGCGAGAAGCAAGGTGTGCACTATTTGGAAGTACTTCAATGGCATCCGAAGCATGTGTAATTGTATTTGAAATAATTAAGTCATGTTTACCCATAATCAACCTTTCATGGTTGTTAGGGTCAAGCATATAAGGTGTAACCCAATGACCGATACCCGCGCTAACTCCCACAGGGAAATTAAAAGTATACGTGTTAAAATTGGCTCCATAGTCCGTTGAAACACGAAATGAAGAAGCATTCTGACTACTATTATAAACAATACTGGGGTCAACCGGATCCACTACGCATGTCATTCCATCACCGGTAACCCCCGTGGGTTGAATCCAACCACTTGGTGTGTATGTCATGCAGGTTACGTCTAACATGCCTGCTTCTAGTACTTGCGGTACACTTGGGTCTGTCTGCATGGACATACCTATATTGTAAACTTCAGAAACGTTAAGTCCATTGCATAAAGGTGTAAAAGAAGCCCCACTATTTAAACTTCTATACACTCCACCGTCATTGGCCATAAACATTACGTTATTATCAGAAACTTCCAAATCGTTTACATCAGCATGAACAGGAGCGCCTGTCCAGTTAAGTCCACCATCAGTTGAATGCCTGTAGGTTAATCCAACTAAATAAATATGGTTTTCGTCAACTTGAGAAACCTCTAAATCCATCCGTTGATGCGTTAAGCCCACTGCATTTGCTTTAGCCAATTCGGTCGCTATTGTTGGGTCTAAACGCAACGCGAAACTCGCTCCGCGATCATCAGAATACCACAATCCTCTAAAACCTCCATTGCCATAACCGTAAGCATATAAAGCATCTGGGTTATCTGCCGTTGTTTCAATCTCTAAACCGGAGGCATGTCCATTACCCGACGCAAATGAAAAGTTGAGTCCTGTTAAGTTTTGAGTTAACGGCGTATATGAATAACTCGCACCTGTTCGTAAACCTCTGTAAAGTGAATGTCCAGAAATGTAAAATTCATTTGAATTACCGGGGTTAAATTCAATATCAGAAACATATTCACCATCAAAAATAGGTGTCCAGCTATCACCAAAATTTTCAGAAACAAATACTTGTCCGTGCCAGTGGTCGGCATTATTACCTGTTAATGCTATGGTTGGGTGTGCTGGGTGAAGCGAAGCTGTAGGCCCCCAACTAAAATAGTTTACTACTACATAAACCCGGTTTGGATTAGAAGGGTCAACCATCATTTCGGTCACTTTTCGTCTATCATCAATATCCCATCCAGCACCTTCTAAGTCAATTAAGTTCCAAGTAATTCCACCGTCAGTGCTTCTGCGTAAACCAATGCAATTACTGTTTAAATGTGTTGGTAAACCGTAAACATCTCTCAAAAATGTGCCTGTATTGGTCATTAACCAATCGGGACCGCCCACCACGGGTTTTACCACCACGTCCGAAGTGCCCCAAGAGGCAAATTTGTCTGAGCCCAAGTGGCTCCAATTTAAACCATTGTCGGTAGATCGGAACAAGCCACAACGTCCGCCGGTGTATACTGTAAAATTAGAGAGGTTGTCATAATCGGGGTGTAGCTTCACCCAATCCGTTCTGCCTACTCCGCGTTGATGATTTCCGGCAGCGGGAAAATCCGTAGGTCCAACCGGTGTCCAACTTGCGTCAGATGTACACGACGTTTCGTCTACATAGCCACTTTTGGCTCGCGAACTCATATTTTTTTCAAGTGCGCTGAAGGTTTCATATTCAGCCAGTCGTGGTGACCAAAAGTTTTTCCAACGTAAATAAGGGGTATAGCCTATGCCCTTTGTTGTTCCTAATTCTTCTATTTTTTTGTCAAATTCAGCTTCTTTTTGTTTTATAATTTCACCAAAAACAGGTTCTTCCTGTGCGTGAGTTGTTGTAGTAATTAGGCACGCACTAAAAAGTGTTCTGAGTGCCATTTTAAAGAGATGTTGTTTACGTTTCATGTGTTTTGTTATTAAGTTGAATAGGCTAAATTGATTCATTTAATTGCCTGTAAATGATTTGTGATCAGAAACTGATGCATAGTTCCGTGTTTCATTTTTTGGCGTTAAATCAATTTTGCGCGTTAGAAAATGGTTGTTTTTAATGTGTGTTGTTGTGAACGTTCAACCATTAGTGCTTTTTGCGTTATAAAACCTAATCAACAATCGTAAATTTGAGGAGGGTTCTGTACATTTGTTGATGTTTTCATTTTGTATATTGGATATAATTATTAGCTTGCAGGTAGATCATCATTTAAACCAAATATGCCAGAAAACGTCTTGAACAATCAACGAAAAATTAAAATAATGGTGATTGAGGATTCAGAGGTAGAAGCCTTTATTTTGGAGTCTTTAATTGCTGATCTTGACTTTGTAGACAGCCTTACGATTTACGATAAGGCGAAAGACGCATTTAATTTTGTACTGAAAGGGGATGAGGATGATGTTCCGGATTTGGTGTTGTTAGACTTGTACTTAGATCAAGGAGACGGTTACGAATTTATTGATGAAATGGAGTTTTCAGCCAAATTTCCAAATGGTTTTCCGTTTAAAATTTACATTTTAACTAATTCGCGTTGGAAAGAGAATGAAGCACTATTTAAAAGTCAAAAGTATGCCACTGCTTTTTTTGAAAAACCAATTGATCCAAAAGCGTTTTCTGAAAAGGTGGCCGAAGATTTTTTGTGAAGCGGTTAAGCTCGTTTCTAAATAAAGCGTCGTACTATATTGCAGTTCACGGTATCGAATTAACGTAATTTTTCAGTTAAAACAAGCATAAAAAAACCGGTGAAGGTTTAATTTCACCGGCATTTTTGTTAATGAATTGCTTAGTAGCAATAAGGCCACCAGCAATAATACCATAGGCAGTAATGCGTAAAATAAAGGGTACCGAAGCATGAATACGGAGTAAATCCATAACCATACGGTCCTCCATAATGCCACCATCCAGCATACCAGTGTGGTAAAGGATGCGTAATAATGAGGTAATACTGTCCGTGAACAATAGCCCAAACATCACCTAAAACTAAGCGAATTGGAATGCAACGCCAGTGACCCCAAAGGCCCCATCTGTGCCAGTTATTCCACCAGTAACGGTAAGAGTAACGTGCAACTTGCGTAGCAGAGTACAACATGTACAAACTTTGGTTATCCATTGACATGTCTGCATAAATGGTAGCCTCTAAACCACCAATTTCTGCACTCATCTCATCTGCAGACAAACCTTCCGTTCCTAAAATGTCATAAAGGTCATCTAAATAAGCTTTCTCAGTAGTACCCATGTCTGCTGTAAGCTCACAACCTCCGTGGAAGTTCTCGATCTCATACGGTAAACCATTTTCATACATATCCGTAACTCCGAATTGTACTAAATCCTTGGTCTCTTCATCTGCCGTTGGATCTGCAGCCGCTGTTGCAGACATTATGTTTAGTACACGGTCTTTACTTTCGTCGGCGCTTCCAGGAATGCCTTCTTCTTCGTAATTCGCATACACGTCGTCAAGTCCGTCGTTATGCGCTATACCAATGTACTCCATGTCCGCAGGTGCAATCCTGTCGGCATCAGCATCAACGTCTCCATCATCTGCAGTACGGGTTTCATATTTAGTGCGGCTTTCGTCACCTTCTTTTACTTCTTTCTCGCAGGCAAAAAACGTCGCACCCAATAAGGTTAATGACAATCCTGCATAAATTATCTTTTTCATAATTTAAGTTGTTTTGGTTAATAAATCTATGGTTGTTTTTAGAAAGGAAATCCCACTACGGCAATTACTTGCCGTTCAACGGTAGAATTATTTTTTACGTCAATCTACACATACGCGCTTGGGTTTGTCTCAGTTATTGAGTCTCAAAAAAATGAGTGATTTTAGGCGAAGTGGTGCGTTTTTAACTAATTCAAATGTCGAAAAGGATACCTTTTTTGCACAAAAAATTGCTAAATTGAGACTGATGTGGCCACAGAACAGCTATACAAAATAGCGTTTATGTACAAAAACTAAAGCGTTTAGTTAAACTTTGATTTTTTTCATATTTACTTGGGTTTGTTTTGGGTTATTATTTATTGCTTTCTAAACAAATATACAACATAAAATGCAATAAAAAATCAGTTAAAATACTGATATTCAAATTATTTTGTATTTTTTTCTATTAAAAATGAGTTACTTTGTACCCGGTTTAACATGATGCTGTATACTTTTACCGTGGTTACTGCATTGCAATAGGTCGTGGGATGAAGTTTTGGCAGTTTATGTAGTATAAATTGTTGATTGTCATAGGCAATTGCTTCTTTATTAATGGTTATGTTTTTTAAACGTTCATGTATACCGTCTCCATGTGCCTTGCCTACAGCCTCAATTTGTGTCCAATACTCAAAAAAGGCTGCATTATCTCGTTTGGCTACACGCATTCTATCTTCGTTCAAAAAAGCAGTGTATAAGTTTATATCTAATTGCCGGTGCTGTTCAATGTCTACACCAATTTTTCCCTGGTTTACAGTTCCAACAATAATATGCCCGCCGGCATGAGAAATATTAAAATCAACATGTTTTGATGTTAAAAACGGACGGTTTAAATGGGTGAGTGTAATGTGTGCCCTTGTTGGGGGTATTTTATGATATTTTTCTAAATGAAAAAGTAACAATAACTTACCGTAGCGCGAGTCTCTCTGATGCTGGGATGATTTTATTTTATTCAGTTTTTTTTTACAATCATCCGATAAGTAGCACTCATAATCGTCGAGCAAAGTTGTATCAATCTTTTCATTCAAATTTAAATAAGAGAGCATCAATTTGTTCATGACAGGGCATACTTCATTTCGTATTGATTAATTTTTACTTCAAAAGTCATTTTTTCTAAAAAGCGATTGACCACTGTAGCACTTGATGGGACGTTTAAAACGGTTAGTGGTTTTTCAGCATCTTCTGCCAATTGTTTCAATAATGCCGTGCCAATTCCTTGCCGGCGGTATTGTTCATGCACACCTAAAAAATGAATCCGCCCACTTTTTAAATTAGCGACGGCATAGCCTTGTAATAAATCGTCTTGTTGATAAGCGTAGCAAGCTAATTGATTTTTTATTGCCGCTAAATGTGAGGGTTGGCACGGCCATGAAGGAGTGTAATCACTATAAAGGTTAAAATCCAGCGTTGATTTAAAATCAGTTGGCGTAACGCGCGTATTTTTTTTTAAAGCAGGTCCGGTATCACTGTTATAAAAATGAAGGGTGCGTTTTTTTTGAAACCCCACGTTTTCATAAGCTTTAATCGCCGGATGATTTTCGGTAATTACTTCAAGCTGTATCGCCTCAACAGCTTGTTCTTTTAACGTATTAATTAGTTCGGAGTATAAGGCAGTGGTGAGTTTTTTGCCTCTAAAATCGGGTATGACACCTGTCCCGGCATTGTACGCTGTTTTTACACCATTTTTAAATTCCACAGCATGTAAAATAAATGCTAAAATTTCATCTTTTTCACTAAAAAAAGCGCCGGAGAGACTGAGGTCAATTTTTTCTTTTACCAAAAAGCGGTTCTCAAAGGTTTCAAAATCCATTTCCATGTCTACAAAATAATTGTCAAAAGCCAAGTTAAACGCTTGGTGCAAGGCAGGCATGTCGGTTTTTTTTAATGTTCTAAAATACATTGGTTCAAGGTTTTTAGGCTTTGGTTAATAGCGGAGGCTAACTGAGGTGAATTAATTGTGTTTAACATAGTATTGTGATTGCCCGGTACGTCAATTACTTCAGTTATACCTTTGTTATAATTGCACCAATCCAAATCAGGCGCATGAAATGCTGGAACTGTCAAGAGATTCGGCGCTATTTTCACTGCTTTGTAAAGCAAAATATGTTCTTCAAATTTTTCCGGTATAAATGGTAAAATAGCAGTTGCGTTTTTATAAAATGCTTCAAACAGATGCTGCACCGTAGCCTCACTGGTTTTTTCAGAGACTAATTTTTCTTCTATCGCTTTTTTATGGATGAACGAAATTTGCTGTGTTTCGTTTAGCTGGCAAAGTTCTTCCGCTAAGTCTTGCACCGTTCTGCCATTTTGTACGCAAAGGTCTTTATAAAAATCATCCAATAAAAGGTGTTTATCATTTTGTCCGTGTAAGTTGTCTTCTAAAATTTCATCTGGCGCAGAAGTATCTAGTAACAAAAGCTGACCGTGAAAGGCAAACGTATTTTTCAGTTTTTGGTAAACAGATAAAGCCAGTAAACCACCCGCACAAAAACCACCAATGTGAACCGTCTTTTCTGTATCTGCAAAATACGTCTTAATCTTTTCCACATAAAAATCGACTAGCGCATCAAAATGATGAATGTCTTGTCCTTCATCTGTTAAAAAAGGTGATGTAATGCCGTACACTTCAAATGCCAGTTCTTTCGCTAATGACGAATAACACATTACGTTACCTCCAATTGGGGCAAAAAGTAGCAATTGCTCAGTTGTTTCATTCGTGTTGGCATTTAGTGGGATTATAGTTTGCTCAATAGCTTCATCTTTACGCGCTATGGCATTGGCCAATTGACGAATGGTGTTGTGGGTAATTAAAATGGAGATCGAAAATTTCGCATTAAATGTTCGGTTAATTTGGTCAATCATTTCTACTGCAATAAGCGAGTGCCCACCAATTAAGAAAAAATCATCTGTTAACGCTATGTTTTTACGATCCAATGTTTGTTGCCAAATGGAAAGTAGTTCTGCCTCTACAGCTGTGCTTGGTTTGGCGTCTTCTGGTTTTTTATCTATTGCCCTTTTTTTCTGCCGTTTAATGCGTTCAATGTCTACTTTTCCATGTGTATTTTGCTCAAAAGGTCCTGTTGTAAAGTTAAATACACTCGGAATCATATATGGGGGAATGTGCTTTTTCAAATGGAACTGAAGGGCTTTAGCGTTTAAGTTTTTGTTGGTTGAATAAACGTAAGCTACCATTTCTGTCATTAGTTTTTTAGAATCGATTTCCAAGTATACTTTTGCCTCTTGCACAGTTTCATGTCCACACAGTACGGTCTCAATTTCTCCAAGTTCAATGCGGTAGCCTCTTAGCTGAATTTGGTCATCTTTTCGTCCTGCAAAGTGTATGTTTCCGGCATTATCAAAATAACCCCGATCTCCTGTGCGGTACGCCCGTTCATTGTAGTTATTGGCAATAAAGTTTTTCGCCGTTAATTCATCATCCAAATACCCTGGTGACACTCCTTTGCCGACAAGCTGTAGCTCTCCGCAAACACCGACCGGGGTAACCCTTCCGTAAGCATCCACAATTCTCACAGCGGTATTTGTTATTGGTCTCCCAATGGTAGGTGTTTCACCAAGGGTTACTTCGCATGTGGTTGCCACAACAGTGGCTTCTGTAGGGCCATAATTATTGTGAATGGTAAATGGCAGTTTTTTTGAAGGTAAAACATCTAACTTGTCGCCACCCGTTAAAATATGCTTTAATGTATTGTTTTTATTCCAGTTAGCTGATACTACAGATTTTACCAGTGCGGTCGGAATAAAGGCAATTTCTACTTTATTTTTTTGTAGTGCGGTCACCACTTTTTTAGGATCGATCATTTTTTCAGCAGGAAATTGGCAAACAGATGCACCCGCAGCTAAGTAAGGCCAAAGTTCCCAAACCGACGCGTCAAACGAAACGGCTGCCATTTGAAAGGCTACGGTAGATTGAGAAATACCGTAATGTGTATTATTCCAAAAAATCAAATTTGCCAATCCGCCGTGCGTTACTCTAACACCTTTCGGTTTTCCGGTTGATCCAGAGGTGTAAATGATATAGGCTAAATCATTCTCAAACAGGGTTGGTAATTCATGCGTCTTTACAGTTTTAATTGCTTCAATTTCATTGAGTAAAACAAATTTTTTGTGCGGTTGTTTGAAGTTTGAATGTGCGTTTGCAATAATTCGATCTGCTTTTGAATCATTGCTTATGTATTCCACTCGTTTTTCGGGTAGCGCTGGGTCAATTGGTAAATAAACGCCCCCTGCTTTTAAAATACCCAATGCGGTGTAAACAAATTCAACGCTGCGGCTCATGTATATACCAATCACAGCTCCTTTTTTAACACCATCTTGTATTAAGTAATGTGCTACACGTTCACTTTTTTTGTTTAATTCTGCATACGTTAACTGGTTATTTTCATAAAAAACAGCATTTTTCTCCAGATTTAGCTGAACTGCCTTTTCAATCTGTTGCGTAATGGGTTCAAACGAAACATTAATTTTTTCTCCCTCACCTAGTTTCAGCATTTCCGCCGTGTCCGAAACCATTTCAAGTTCTTTCAACGTTAACGTTGGGTGTTTAACTACTTGCTGACAAAGGCCCATAAAACCATCTTTTAAACCCCTAATAAAATCTACTGAAAAACGCGCCTTTTTATAACCGATAGAAAAAAGGACTTCAGCTTCTGTTTCTAAAATATCTACCCGTAAATCAAACGGAACGTGTGTAATTTTTTTTGGTTTAATTTGCACACCCAAACCGTCGAAAGAAGGCATAAAAACGCGTTCTGTATTAAATGTTGCTTGAACGAGTGGGTTCCTAGTATTGTACTGTTCTTTCACGTCTTCTAACAACTCCGCAAATGGATAATCCTGGTAATTTTCTATCACATCAAACATCCGTTCCTGACATTTTTTAGCATGTTCGCCAAATGTATCATCCGCGTTAACTGTATAGCGCAGTGGTGTAACGTGTGAGCAATATCCAATCATACGGTCGGCATGTTTAAGGCGAGACCGATTAGCGACCGGCATTCCTAAAATAAATGTTTCTTGCTCACAAACCCTGGCCATCAACATGCTAAAAATAGCGGCCAATGTAGATGAAGATGTGCAACCGTTTTGAATGCCAACTTGTTTAATGGCATTGTAAACAGATGTTGGAAAGTAGACAGCAATTGAATCAGCATCATTTTTGTTAGCATCTGAGTAGGTGTAGGGTAAATTTAAAGGCATAATAGCTTCATTAAGCTCAGCTTCCCAATACTTTTTTTGAGCAATAGCTTCTGCTGATTTGAGCCAACTACTTTGAACTTCTATAAATTTTCGAAATGGAACAGGGTCAGGCAAACGTGTGGTTTCATTTTTTAACAATGCATTGTAATAACAGGCAAGTTCGTCCAATAAAATTCCGACAGAAAAGCCGTCAAACAAAATATGGTGTGCAGTAAAGTAAACATGCCAGTTTTTTTCGGTTGTTTTTAGCAAAGCCACCCTCCACAGCGGGCCATCCTCAAGCGAAAAATCTGTGTTTGCCCATTTTTGATACCATTGTTCTGTTGCATCAGTGGCATTATTTTTTTCAGTTAAATCATAAAACGTAATTGTGGGCTTCAGCGTGTCTAGCACAACTTGTTCATTGTTTTTAATTACTGTGCGCAATGCTTCATGTCGCTGGCAAATTGAGTGAAGAGCCGCTTCAAATGCCGGTTTGTTCAACGCACCCTGCACCGTTAAAGAAAACGATTCATAGTAAGCCTTGGAGGCTTCTTTGTCCAGGGCATCTAAAATAGCTAATTGCTTTTGAGCCGTATTTATTGGTGCTTTATGAATTTTTTTAGTGGACGCTTGTGTAAATTTAAAATTGAGTTGTTGTAGAAATTCAAAACTTTGTTGAATGTCATTTTTAGGAATGCCAAAATCCAAAAACAAAGCAACTTCAGTAATGCCCTTTTTTAGCCATTCGTCTACCTTTTTTTGGCATGTTTCCACACTTCCAATTAATGATTTATTCGCAATATATTCGTTTACAGCTTTTGAAATAATGTACTCCTCATCTTCGGCGGACATCTCAGCATTGTTACCCTTAGAGATGAGTAAGTTTGTTTTTTTGAGATAATCTTTCAAATACGGTGTTGCGAAGGCTGTGGCAGTTTGGTCGTCTGCCGCAAGATAAGCATGTACCAAAATAGTAACTTTTGCTTTTTGTAACCCGTGTCCATGCTTAACTAAACTTTCGTGGTAAACAGCAATATTCTTTTCAAGGTCGGCTAGGCTTTGCCCCATGAGGTTCGTGAGTACGCCGACACCAAGTTCACCTGCTTTTTTATATGTTTCGGTATTGTTTACAATGGTTAGCCAAAGCGGTACGTCTTTTTGTTTGGGGTGTGGATGAATGGTTAAATCGGTGGCATCACCTTTTCCGTTTTTGGCGTTAAACGTTGTTGTTTTCCAAATGCGTTGAAAATCTTTTAGCTGCGTGAATGTTTTTTGCCGGTGCTCACCAAATGTTGTTGGATTAAAAATAAAATCATTCGGATGCCAGCCAGAGGCAATTGCCAAGCCCGTTCTGCCTTGCGACAAATTATCGACAACCGCCCATTCCTCCACGGCGCGTACTGTATGGTGAAGCGGTAAAACAATGCTCCCCGCTCTTAAATCAATATTTTTTGTTTTTACAGCTAATGCAGCAGCAACTACAGACGGATTTGGTGAGAAACCTCCAAATTGGTCAAAATGCCGTTCTGGAAGCCAAAATGCCTGAAAATAATTCTCATCCGCGAACGTTGCCGTTTCAATTAAAGTATCGTACTTATCGGCTGAATACTCCGCCGGATAATTCCCAAAAAAATAGATGCTCAACGGGCTGTTTTTGACGGGCTTTTGAATGGTTTTATCTGGAACGAAAGCTGGCGCGTTGACTGTTGCTTGTGCTAAAAAATCAATAAACTCATGTTGGAAATAATGGATTTTTTCGGGTTGCTTATCCTGGGGTAAATTCCCAGTTATAAATCCCGCTTTTTGCATGGTCCATACGCTCTGTTTTATGGCGTGAATGATAGCATTCAAATCATCATCTGTGTGCGCCGCAGACAAAAAGAAGTTGCGCCATTCCCATACAAAAAGTCCATTCAGCATTAAATAATAAAATAACACCTCCATATTGCCCTTATATGCAAACCGAAATAATGACGAAAATTGAACAATCCGCAAAGGGATTTCGTTTTCTTCAAAAAAAGCATTTAAAACGTTGGCTAATTTTTCAGTCCGCAAATTCAGCCATGGCAACAGCTGGTCTCCTTTTGCGTCCAATAATTTAAGTGTTTCAAAAGCAGCCGTTAGTGCCATGGGGTGTTGACAAAATGTGCCGCCAAAAAAAGTAGTTTCTACCGTTGGATATGATGCGTCTCCGTACTGCCAAAAACCGCCGTCTATCGCGTCCATCAATTCTTTAGATCCGGCAACAACCCCAATGGGCATGCCTCCACCGACAATTTTACCATAAGTTGTTAAGTCAGCTTTTATGTCAAATAATTCCTGTACACCGCCTTTGGCGACTCTAAACCCGGTCACCATTTCATCAAAAACAAGTGGAATATCAAATTCTGCTGTCAGTGCGCGCAGTTCTTTTAAAAATGCAGTGGGTTGTAATTCTGGCCTGCGGCTTTGAATGGGCTCAACCAAAACGCCGGCTAACTCAGCCGCGTGTTCCTTTATAATGGCTAAACTTTCAAGGTCATCATACTTTAGCACCATCAAATCTTTCATAATATTATCCGGAATACCGGCAGAAAGTGAAAGTGATTCGGTGGGGTTTAATGAATTGTAAATGCCTAGCGTAGCGTCAGAATGGCCATGATATGCGCTAGAAAACGTAACAATTTTACTTTTTTTCCTTTTCGCACGCACTAACCGAATTGCCGTCATAATGGCTTCTGTACCCGAATTTGTAAAAACAACACGCTCATTACCTGTGAGCTTCGTAATTAATTGGGCTACTTCCCCTGCTATCGCCGGCCTTGGGCCAAGTTCTGTACCGTCGGTTAATTCACGTTGTAAGGCAGCAATAATTTGAGGTGGCTTATGCCCAAAAAGATGAACACCAAAGCCCATGGTAATGTCAATATAGGTATTTTGGTCGGCGTCAGTTACGTATGCTTTTTCAGTGTTTTTACCAATTATGGGGTAAAGCATTTCTTTTATAAAATGCTTAAAACCAACAGCTGCCTTGCTGTCTGCTAAAGTGGCGCGGTGGTGTTGCGTCAATTTTTTTGATGTAGCCGTTTTTTTAGTGTAATCTGTAATTAATTGGTCAAGTGCATTTTGCTGTTTTTCAGACAATGTTCGGTTTGTGGTTTCCACCATTTTTGAGGCGACTGGTGGAATGTACTCTTTTGAAAAAAATTGGGGCGTTGCATTGCCATTTTTAGTTATTGACACACCGTTTAATGGCGCACTTTTTTTTTCGCTATTTATTGCCGCCGAACGGTGATTTTTGTTTTGCTGTAATAGTTCCAATTGTGTCTGCATTAAGCGCAATTGGGTTTGAATAATTTCTTCTACACCCGAATTGTTTTGAGTGATGCTGTCGTCATTTACCTGCACTGTTTTCGTCTTTTGTGGGGTAGGGTTAGGGGGTGTTTTTAATTCAACAGGGCAATTTGTATTGTTTTCATCAAGCAACGGTAAATCCGGCGTTGCAGAAGCAGGCTGCTCTATTGTTTTTTTGGTAGTATTAGTCGTAATGTATTCAGCTAACTTTTGTAACGTGGGTAATTCTTCAAAAAGCATTTTTATTGAAATTTCAACACCAAATTCATTCGCAATTTGGCGTGTTGCCCCAATTAAAATAACAGAGTCTGCACCCATTTCTAAAAAAGGCGTAGTTGGGTTCAAATTTTCGGGCGTTTCTCTTAAAAGCTGCGCTAAAATTGTGGTAATACTCGTCAGTGTAGTGTTTTTAGCAGCTACCACATTATTTGTTGTTGAGTTAATAGGCATGGAAGAAGAATTCGTGAAAAAATCGGGAATGAGGGGCGTATCATTAAATTGATACAACGGTTCGTCTAGCTGAACTGATTGAATGGGATGATTGAAAAACTTCTCTAATAAAATCGGTTGTCCATTTATGTACAGTTGTCCAATTGCTTTGTTAAACGATAGGCACTCATTTTCTTGCGCACCGTTTTGCGCGGCTATTGTCCGCAGTTCATTTTTAGGATTAGGAATAAATTTTAGGAGTGAATTTCTAGGGCCAATTTCAATAAAAGTATTGATGTCACATGTTTCAATGGCTGTTTCTACCGCGGGGTAAAATTGAACCGCAGAAAGAACTTGATTTACCCAATAGTCTGTGGTAAAAGTAATGGTGGGTTTAGCCGTAACTGTAGAAACAATGGGAATAGACGCCGGTTTAAAAACAATCGTGTTAATTTTCTCTTTAATCTTTAAGGCGGCCTCATTTAACAACGGTGAATGAAAGGCGTTGGATGTTTTGAGTAAAACCGTATGTATCTTTTTGTCTGCTAACTGTTTTTCTATTTCTAAAATAGCAGAGGTTTTACCCGATAGTACGTAATTGTCAACTCCATTAATGGCTGCAATAACCACATCACTTTTGTAATTAGTTAACACCGTTTCAAAAGCCGTTTTTTCAGCAAAAACAGCGAGCATCTTTCCGGTTTCATGCGTGTTGTGCATATACTCTCCGCGGTAATATACAAGTTCCACAGCGTCCTGTAATTCAATAACACCCGCTATTGCGGCGGCGGTCAATTCCCCTATGCTATGTCCAATTAAAACCGTTGGTGTAATGCCAAAACTCATAATTAGTTTACACAACGCATATTCAAAGGTAAAAAGGGCAGGTTGGGTGAAGTTCGTTTCATTGATCGCTTCATTCTCTTCGCGTTCAAAAAGTATCTTGCGAATATCTTTTTTCAAGTATCCATTAAAAAGCGCGGCACATTCGTTTGCGGCATATTTAAATGTTGGATACATGGCGTATAGATCGCTTCCCATACCGGCATATTGTGATCCTTGTCCAGAAAAAATAAAGGCTGTATTATTATGCGGCAATACACTGCCAAATTGCGATTTTAGAATACCATTAGCGTCAACAGTCGTAAAGCCACGCCAATTAAAATGTTGGTTATTTTGCAGGGCATAATGTTCAATTTCGGCTATTGAATAATGTTCTTCTTGAATCCAATCAGATAATCGTTTCAGTTGTTTTTTTATTCCCGCTTCTGATTTGTTAGACGTTAGAATTAACTTTTTAGGGGTACTTAAATTTGTTGGCTTCGCTTTATTCAAACCTTGTAAAATGGCGTGTACATTTGTGCCTCCAAATCCAAAAGAACTTATACCCATAACTCGTTTTTTAACGCCATTTGGACTAAATGGAAACGGTTTGGTGAGCGGCACTAACTTATCGTCAAATTCAATATATTGGTTAGGGATTTGCAGATTTCGGTTAGGCGGAATTTCGTTATACTTTAAAATCAGCACACTCTTAATAACACCGGCTATACCCGCGGCTGCTTCTAAATGACCCACATTTGTTTTTAGCGCACCTAATTTTAATTGGTTTTTACGTGCGCTAAATACATTTTTTAATGAGTGGTATTCAATCGGGTCGCCAAGTTTAGTACCCGTGCCATGCGTTTCAATATAATCGATATCATTTGCATGGAGTTTTGCTTTTTTTAATGCGCTAATAATTACTTCTTGCTGTGCAGGGCCGTTTGGGGCTGTTATTCCGTTGCTTTTTCCATCTTGATTAACAGCTGTTGCCGCAACAGTGGCTATCGGCGAAAGGTTGTAGGCTTTTACCGCATTGTTAGTAGCCAATACTACAATTCCACATCCTTCTCCGCGTACATAACCATTGGCGCCATTGTCAAACGTTTTGCATTCACAATCTGCCGAAAGCATGCCCGCATTAAAATAATCTTGCGTGGTGTGCGGGTCTAAAATTAAATTTACGCCTCCTGCAATGGCAATTTCGCAATCACCATTTTTTAAACTTTCCACCGCGTAATGAAATGCCGTTAATGAGGACGAGCAAGCTGTATCTATGGTTAAGCTGGGGCCTTTAAAATTAAAAAAATAAGAAACCCTGTTAGCAATAATACTAGCCGCAGCAGAGGTGCCCGAATGCCCGGTAGAAACAGAGCCGTTTCTAACTTTTAATTTGTTAAAATCAGTTGTACATGCACCAATAAAAACCCCGACAGATTTACCCGAAACAGCTGCGTGCCGTATGCCTGCATTTTCCAATGCTTCCCACACAAGCTGAAGCGTTAACCGTTGATGCGGATCCATATTCATAGCTTCAACCTTTGAAAGGTTAAAGGCCCGGTAGTCAAAGTCAAAAACGGTGTTAAGCCAACCCGCTCGGCTTAAATGAGTGGCTTCTCCATTTAACTGAAAATAGGCTTTGCGTTTTTCTGGAATCTCTTGAATACCCGATTTACCCTGCATTAAAAGTTCATAAAATGCAGCAGGGTTGTCCGCTCCCGGAAATCGGCATGCCATACCGGTTATTGCAATCGTTTGGTGCGTTGTGAGATTGACTTCCGGCACGTCGTCAGTTACTTCTGGTTTACCCTGGGCGGATATAAAATTGGCAATTTGGTCAATACTTGGATAGTCGTAGGTCAAATGCGGATAATCGTTTAAATTATATGCCACCGTTATTTTACGACTAATTTCTACAGCTTTGAGCGAATCCATTCCGTAAAATGATAAGGGTTCGTCCGCGACCATTGTGTTGGCGTCGGTTTTTAAAATGGGGGCAATTAAGGCGATCAAGTCAGTGTGCTTTTTATTTTTAGTGAATAGGGCTGTATTGGTTGGTATTGCCTTTTTTGCCAAATGTTCAAGCCCATCTTTAGCACTCCATTTGTACACAACATCAAACAACTGATTGTTAAACTGTTTTTTACACAATTGGCGCTGAATTTTTCCACTTGATGTTTTACAAATGGTTTGCGGCTGAATAAATAAAAGCGCATGAGCTTGAATTTCAAATGTGTCGAACAGTTCTTGATTAATTTGGTGGATAATTGCTTTGATCGTATCAACCGGTGTTTCGTTGGAACGCAACTCTTGCACAATAATCAGTTTTTCCTCCCGATCTACATCTACTGAAAAAGCTGCTGCACATCCTTTGCGCAAAGCGGGGTGGGCATGGTCTGTAATGTGTTCAATGTCTTGCGGGTAGTAGTTCTGACCTCTGATAATAATCAAATCCTTGTGGCGTCCGGTAATGAAAAGTTCGGAGTCTTTTATAAATCCTAAATCGCCAGATCTTAAATAAGTATCGCCTGTTTTATCTCCATTAATTTTTGCTCTAAACTCGGTGTTGGAGAGCTTCTCCCTTTTCCAGTAACCATTGGTCACCATATCTCCTTTAATCCAAATTTCGCCCACTTCATTTGCGGTGCATTTTTTACAACTAACGGGGTTTACAATAACCACAGCATTATTTCCTACTGCTACGGAATGCCCAATAAAAGTGTGTACGTCTTCTGTACGATCAGCAGTAGCGGTTGTAACGATTCCTTTTTGTAAATCACTCTCAATTACATCAATAAAGACGGGTGCTTTGTAAGCGGGTGTCGTGTTCAGTGTTAATGTGGCTTCTGCTTGCCCCCATGCAGGACTAAACATTTCGAGCGTCACGCCGCAGGGTTTAAACGCTTCTACAAAACGCAAAAGGGTATCTTTCCGCACCGGTTCGGCCCCGTTTAACAATACTTTTAAATGGCTTAAATCAATGCTTTTTTTATCGGCTTCGGTTACCTTATCTGTACATAAATCAAATGAAAAATTAGGCCCGCTTGTTAACGTCCCTTTGTATTTCGACAATGCCTTTAGCCACCTTACCGGTTGTTGAACAAAGTCTAACGGGGTCATTAAATAACACGAAATACCTTGAATAACGGGTAGTAAAATGCCGTAAATTAGTCCCAAATCATGGTGAATTGGAACCCACGTAACCATCACGTCTTTGTTGTGAATGCAGTAGGCATCTGCGGTGTGGCTGATGTAATTTAAAATATGCTTGTGGCAAACCATTACTCCTTTCGGCGTTCCGGTTGAACCGGATGTGTACTGTAAAAAAGCGAGTGTATCTCCGGTTACAGTTGGTGGGTTTCACTGTGGTGTGTTGTCAATATCTTCTATAAAAATCCATTGTAAACGGGCAAGTATGGCGTCGTTTTCTACATGTTTTTTAAGCGCCTCAAAGTGGATTCTATTAGAAATTATATGGGTTGCTTCACTATCTTGCGCAATGGCGCGAATGCGTGAAATGGGTTTATTTTTACCTATGGGATGAAGCGGTACGGCAACAGTTTTGGCATAAATACAGCTTAAAAATGCAGTAACATAATCAAGTCCATTTTCAAAAATGAGTAAGGCTTGCTTAGTTGAACAGTTTTGTTGTTGTAAATAACCGGCCACCGCATGTACACGTTTTTCAAGCGCTTTAAATGTGAGTTGTTCGGTTATTTCTTCCCCATCCTTCAAATAGGCATAAGCCAATTTTTGCGCAAATTGCTCAAAATTTTGGTTCAGTACCGTCAATAAGTCAGTTTTCATAAGTGTTGTTGCTTACTCCACCGCACCTCTGTGCAAGATAGCATAAATGTACGAACGTTAGTTGTTACAAAAAAAGGTTGAGTTGTAAGCCTATTTTGGGTTAATAATTTTACACTAGGTAAGTTACAAAAAAAATTAAGACGACAATAATTTTCGAAAAAAAAATCAATAATTAATTCTGTTAAACACTTTTGTATGAAATACTTGTGTCCGTGTTGTTCAGAGTGTATTCAACCACGTTAAGATTACATTGAATAAAAAAAACGCTACAACCGAGAGGGCTATAACGTTTTGTGAATGCAGTAGGTATTTAGCTATGTAAAAACTAATTTTTTTTAAAATTAAAAATCCAGTGTAATTACTTCGCCTTCGTTTATAATGCTGCCCGCTTCTGGCGTTTGGGTTACTACTTTGCCCGAACCGCTATCGTCTCCAATGGTAAATTTTAACTGAAATTGGTTGAGGATTATTGATACTTCCTCCTCAGTTTTATCTATTAAATCTGGAACTACGCGCATGGCTGCCATAGCGTTAGATGGTGGCACGGGTACAATTTTAAATTTTAGTTTAGTGCTCGCGTTGGCTTGCATGTTGTATCGGTTTGAGTTCGCCGCATTTGTAGGAGTGGTGTAAATTTTCGTGCGATTCATTGTTCGGCTTTGGGCAATTCCGCCCGGTGCCGGGGTTTCATTACTCGTACCGGTACTCGTTAATGCCAATGATACATTTGCTTCTACCTCGGCCTCTGGAATCACATAAAAATTAGGCTGATAACCAATTTGGCGCATCAACTCCAGCATTTTATCATCTCCATTGCTATACATTTCTAATGTTTTGGCTAATGAGGCTTCGTCCAATGCTGTCTGTGCGTCTGCAACGCCATTTCCAATGGATGCAATGAGCTCTCCCAGCGGGGTTGCCATTACATCTTTCATAAAATCTGATGAATTATTTGCCATAATTTTTTAGTTAAATTTTTCTGAGTTTTTTGCAAAAATAACCACCACATTTTCGCCTTTGTTAATGTCATTACCGGCTGCCGGGTTTTGCTTAAATGCTTGTCCTATTGTTTTAGTGGTAGATACTTGATAAATGGTTTTCATTCCTAATCCGTAAGACTTTAGGCGTAATCGTGCCGCGGTTTCTGTAAGCCCCATAACGTTTGGCGTGCTGTTTGTTTCGGGTTGGTTGTTCGAATTGCTTTTCGTTCCAATATCAATTTTAACTTCGCTTACGGCCTGTTGGTTCGTATTTGCGGCAGTTTCTGCATCAATCAGTTGTAGTTTAAACCCTTCTTCATCTGTCAACACGTGGGTTTTTAAATTCAGTGAAATATTAGAAAGGGTGTAAGCAGTCGATTCAAGTTGTTCAGACGCATTTTTTACTTCGTCTACAATGGTCGTGTACACATCTCTTGCTGGGCGTGGGGTTACTATTTTCGCCGGTTCTTTTATACCATCTTCACCAAGTTCGTGCGAGGAGGCAGTTCCGTCGTCATTGGTAGCTCCATCTTTTTCTGCCAATTGATTTTCAAGCGCAACAAGTTGGTTTTGCAAGGCTTCAATTTCACTTTCTTTCTTTGCCAATGTTTGATTCAGTTCTTCTATTTCTTGTTCAGCTTCCCGGTCTCTTCACCTTTTGCTACCATTTTTAGGTCGTGTTCTTCCGGATCATATTCTTGTAGCAAATCACAATTTAACAGGGCGGCTTGCAATGGAGAAAATAGAGCTTGATTACCATTTGGGCGCGGTAAAGCACCAACAGCATATTCATAATCTGGGAACGTACCATCTATGTGGCGGTTAATTTTTTTATAGTCTAATATCCATAGGTCTCCAAAATTTAAGTTAATGATGGATGCTTCCTCACCAAAAATAATGGGTGCAATGGAGTAGACAGATGTCCACTCATCATCCACTGAATCACCATCTATCAGCCGAATAATTGGCACGGTATTACCGTTTAAGGCTTGTTCAAAAGCGGCGTACGCGCTCGGGTTCTCATCTGTTAAATCTACCAATTCACGGGCAGTGTTTAATCTGCCGTCTGGGGCAGTTAACCCACTAAAAAGTGATTGCCATTTATTGTCTGCTAAATTAAAATACTGAATCGTTAAATTCTCTTTGGTGATAAATTGGTCTGAAATATTTTTGAGACTGGCTTTTATATCTATTATTAATTCTGTCGCTTCCATTTTATGTCTTTATTTACCCACTGAAACTGTTTTGTGCACATTTCCAACGTTGATATTAAAAATGTAAATTCGTCCTTTTTCATAATCTTCTTGCGGAATTTTGAACATAACGTCCGCATTCCCTTCTTGGTCGGTATAGCTTTCACCAGCCGTTATTGTAGGTGGCGTATCAATTGTGTTAAGGCTATTTGTTAGCTCTTCGTCAAAATTAAATTCCACTTTTGAATTGATGAGCGCCTCGTTTGCGGCATTGCTTACACTCACATTTACAGCCACTTCATATTTTGTGTACCGCTTTGTAGGCTCTCCTGTTTTTATTTCTAAAATGGTTTGCGGTAGCCCTTCATTTGGTGTTGTTGCCACAAAGCGACCAGAGATTGTGCTAAAAATTTCTGTTTTAGCGCTTGTGTCCACTAGTTCTCTTCTAGCGGGGGCAAAACGCATCATTTTTTTCTCGTGGTTTTCTGGTGTGGTGTAGGAGTCAAATTCAGAAGTTACCTGCAAACTAAAATCTAAATAAGGCAATTGATAAATTGTATTCGGTCGGCCGTATTCGTCATACGGTTCCATGTTTCTCAAACTTTGTTGAGCTTCGTTTAAACCATCCGCAATTCCGTCCAGAATATCTTGGAGGGCATGCCCGGTTATTTCGCTTCCAGCACTCATAGTTTAGTGTTTTTCTTTTTTTTGTTGTTTTCGCTCAGCGCGTTTCCGTTCTCTGCGCTCTTCTTCTTTTTTCTCTCGCTCTTTTTCTTTTTTACGCTCGTTTTTACGCTTGTTTTTGCGTTCTTGCTCTTTTTTCTGTTTCTTTTTTTCTAAAAGCGATTTCGCCTTGCGCTGATCTAGTTTCAGTTGCATATCTCCAAATGACCCTACGTCTACTTTCAGTAATTTATCTGCTGCGGTTTGGTACTTGCTTTTTACTTTATTGGCGTCAAGCCTTTTCTTTTTGGCGGTATCCCAACCGTCTTTAAATTTTTGAACCGTTTTATTTTCTTTAATCGCGTCAAAAGGACGGTTAATTTTATCTGTAATGGCAGACGCTGTGGACAATTTATCTTTCAAACCATCATCAAATGCGCCAGAAAAACGTTCGTCAGATGCCAGTTCATTAAATTGATCTAACTGCTTTTTTTTGCGTTGGAATTCTGCCCCAAATGCCTTCAAATCTCCGGCTGTTTTCTTTAATTTTTTTCGCTTTTTTTCGTCTTTTATCAGCCATTCATCTACACTTTTATTCTCGTATTTGTCTATAAAGCGGTCGTATTCATCCTTTTTTTTGTTTAAGCCAAAGGCGCCGCCAACCGTCGTGTCCTCATTTAATTTTCTGCCTTTTGTTTTTCGGGCAGTTTTGAACGGCCCCTCTTTTTTGGTAGAAGAAATAGCGTCTTGCTTGTCTTCTTTTTCCTTTTTTCGCCGGGCAGATTCTTTATCGTATGAAAAACGTTTTTTGTCTAGCTCTTCAACGCTTTTCTCAAAGTTGAAACGTTTACTGTTCAATTTTTTAACGCTTCGGTCAAAATCAAAACGTTCTTTCTTTTTTTTCTCCTCTTCTTCTGCTGGTGAAGTTGGCGTTAAGTTGGTGCCACTTGGTGTTGCAGAAGGTGTTAAAGGAGTTAGGTTGGATGCCGGTAAATTTAAATTGCCCACAGTTGTATTTTTTTTGCCCGATATACCGCCCAATTCTTTTCGCCGTTGCAGAATTTCTTTTTCTTTTTGCCGCTGCGCTTGTCTTTTTTTCTCCATTTCTTTTTTTTCAGAAATAGAGGGTATTTGTGCATACTGAAAAGGGCGATCGCCTGCTTGTCCGCCAACGGGCTGCCCGGTTAAATTTGCCATGCGTTGCTCTAGGGCTTCACGCTCTTTTACTAACTCGCTTAAGTGGGGGTTTTGTTTAAGTACCAATTGCAAAGGGTCGTCCAGGCTTTGTTCATTCACCTCTTCATCCGAAAAAAAATCGGGTGAACTGGCAGAAGAACGCTCCTTTTTAGATGGGTCGTCTTTAACAAATTTTTTCCAACTTTTGGCTTTCATTGCAATTGTTTAGTTCAATTAAAAAGTGATGTTAAATTGTGCCGCCAGGTGTTGGGTTACCAGTGTTTAATGCCAATTCAGCCCGTAAAATCTCTTCCATAATTGGTGGTGCGGGCACGGTAACTAGTTTTGTACGCATTAAAGAGCTTCCCTCGGCAGAGTATTGGTACTTTTGCGAGTAGCTTGCGCCAACCATAGAGGCTTTTAAAAAGCCCACCTTCGCCTTGGCAGAAAAACCACCGTTTTTATTTTCTTGGCTCATACTAATGTCTAGCTTAAGTTCCACCACCGTGTCTACAAACTGATAAAAAGTGGGTTTTAAACCAAGCGCCAACAAACTATATTTTGTGCCGCCATCTTTCAAGGCAACCAACCGGTCTGTATCAGCTTTTCCCTCTTCATCCATTCCCGCCATCAGTTTCATAATGTTCATGGATACTTTATCCATTTCATATTGCGCTTCTGCAATTCCAACTCCCAAGTTTTTTATGATTTGTGGAAATGGCGCATTTAATAAATCTTGACCTACACTCATGTTTTTTTAGTATTAATAATGGGTAAAATAGAGTCGGGCGGTTGTGCCCAACTCTATTAATTTATTCTTAAGCGTCAAATTCAGATTCCATCATTCGGCGTATTCTATCCTCAAGCACCGGTGGTGGCGGAATAGGTGTTAACTTCGTCCGCAACAGGCTTGACCCCTCTGCCGAGTAGTTGTATTTAGAAGCATACGTAGCATTTACGTTTGTCGTTGTTACTGTTCTGCTTCTGTGGTAATCCAACCCTCCTTTTTTCCAGTTAACAGAAATATTACGGTTCACTCTTCTTGATTTAGAATCAACTTTTACTTCACTGCTAAACTCACGCGTCATGCTAATGGCCATGCGTACTTCTAAAATTGTATCTACAAACTGGTAAAAGGTTGGTGTAAATCCAATTTCTAACATAGAAACACGTGACGGAATTGCCACCGCGATTGCGTTGTCTTCTGAATCGTCCACGGTATATTCACCGGTGGTTGCATTTTTTGTTACTTTACCATCTCCCGGTGTATTTGAAACAAAAGAGGCATTTTCAATTCGTCCTTTGGTTTCTGTACTGGTTGATTGGTTATACGCGTCTACGGCTTCTTTTAACGTTATTTTTTCTTTTCCAAAGAAAATGCGACTGTCTTCAAAAGACACATCACCCTCATCATTGTAAATTGTTTTTAAACCGCCCATCATTTCGGCCACTTCAATGGAGTTTTCATCCAATTTTATTTGGGCATTTGCAATGGCGGTTGCCATTTCTTCTATCATTTCCCCCATGGGAACATTCAAGAGTTCTTGTCCTATACTCATTTGTTTAAGATTTTGAATTTGATATTTCTGTTAATATTTCGTTTAAGCGCTCCGGAGCTGGTAAAGAGATCAACCGCGCAGCAATGGAAGATGAACCTTCAGCTGCCATTTCAAATTTCCGCGCGTAAGATGCATTTACACTTACAGACACCACTTCAATACCCGCTTCTACTGATGCGCCGATCTCAAAATCTTCTGATTGTTGCATAGAAAATTCCAATTTGGCTTCCACAGTAGCTTCTGTAAAGGCATAAAAGGTAGGTCTGAATCCTAGCGCAAGTAAATTGTACTCTTTGTTATTAATCGTCACATTTGTAGTGGCCATTTCACTGGCAATGCTAATTGAATTTTTATCCAACGCAGCCTGCGCTTTTGCAACCGATAAACCTAATTGTTCTATCAGCTGCGGTAATGGTGCACTTACAAGTGAATTAACAACTTGTGATCCTGTTGTAGCAACTCCTCCGGGCATAATTATTGGTTATAGTAAGATTTAATTTCATCTAAAAATTCAGGTGGTGCCGGCAACGAAACAAGGCGTGCAGATACTTTTGAATTTCCAGAAACATCCATTTCAAATTGACGTGCTACGCGCACATCTACAGATGCTCCCACCGCTATGGTAGATGGATTTTTACGGGTTTCTTGATCTTTTTTAATTCGGGTTTTGGTATTAATTGTTTCGTCGATCAAATAACGGGTTTCTGAATCGTTAAAATCTTCCTCTTCTCGTGATCCGATTGCATATTTTTGCTCTTCAGAATCTTTACTGTACGTGGTGTACTTTACTTGAGACTCATTGTGCAATAAGTACAATGAATCACCAATTACCTCAGAGGTAAATGCATCTCGGATGGATTGATTTGTCGTGATTTCAGAAAAATCGGCATAAGCGCTTGCGGTTTCATCTAAAAATGTTGTGCCGTCAACTTTAAAAGAAACGCCCAATGGCCATTGTGATCCAAGTCCACCGTCTTTTAAGTAAATGAATTGGTTAATTGTTCCAGAAGCTGTTGCTGCTGTGCTGTCAAATGGTCCACCGCTGTAATAAAAATAATCGGCGCCGGATAAAAATTTAATTTCTACTTTTCTAAACGTTAAGTTTTTAGTTTGGTCGCTTCCGGCAATAGTTTCGCCCGTGCCTTTTGTTTTAATTTGGCTGCCATTTACTCCCTGGTCAATAAACCAATTTTTTAATGATCCGCTTCGTTTATTTGACAACTTAACATTATAGCCGTTTTTTCCACTTCCGTCCGTATGTCCAAGAATTTCAATTTCAGCCGTTGGGTCACTTTTTAAAATTTGGGCTAATTTTTTTAAAACAGGTTGTACAACAGTATTGTCTTTTGTTACGTTGTTGTCATTTAAGTTTTGGCCGAGTGCCAATCGCGCATCCCACCTGTCGTGCTCAAAATAAACTTCCATTGCCATGCCAGTTCCTAGTCCTGCGTTGCCATCCTTTACGTAATAAAGGCTGTCATTCGCTTCAAAACCAATAAAGTTTCCGGCCGTCATAATGGTTTCACTTGCGCCAAACACTTCTCCAAAGGTTTTAAGTTCGGCTGCACCAATTTCTAATTCATTACCTGCGTTCCCGTCAAATTCCACTTCTGTTTCGTCTCCGCTTCCAAGCGTGTAGTCGGCAACTTTTAGTATGCCTTCATTGTCTGTGGGGTTTTGAGGTACGGTTAATACAAAATATCCACCTGCATTTTGAGCAAAAAAAGATTGTCCGCTTGTTTGTATGTCAGATGCACTGTACTTTTCATTTTTAACATCTACCAATACACGATCAATTTTTTCATTTCTTCTAATCTGATCTGAAAAATCTTCAACACGTGTAACACACCCTTTGGTTTCGTCCATTCGTACTTTTTCAGATTCAATGCTTAAATCTTCGTAATTATTGGAATGGGTGATAAAGGTTCTTGAACTTTTGTACTCCGTGCGGTCTACTTCGCTAGAATCTTCGCGTAAGTAATCAAGTTTATCACTGCTGTAGCCCCCTTGTTGGGTGTAATTGAAGTTGAGACTTGCATCAATTTCAAACTCGGTTTGTAAACGCATTTTTAGTGCAATTTCTGCGCTTACATCAGCATACTGAAAATGGTAAAAAGCAGGGGTGAACCCCAAACCTAATAATGATTTACCACCAATGCCGTTGTTTGGGTCAGCTAAGGCCAATGCTTGTTTTATGGAGTTGTTGTCCAATTGTTCTTGCGCATCAGCAATACCTACTGCTAATGACGAGATGATGTCTGTGACATCCACCTGTTGGAGGATTTCTGCCCCCTGTTTTAATTTTTGTATTTCACTCATCTTATATTTGTTTTTAGATTTATGCTAAAGTGGCATTGCCATTTCTGGCAATTGGACTGCTATTTCGGGCTTGATGTTTTCTTTGCGAACAATGAAATAGCCAAACCTTTTTTGCGTGTCCGTTAGTTGTTTTTTTGTGATGGTGTATCCGCGTTGTGCCCAAGTGAGTAATTGAGCGGTTAATGGTTGTTTTTTTAAGCCGATTAACTGTTTTACTTCGTTAAAATGATGAATTGCTTCTGCTTTATCTTCTAAAAACAAAAATTGTATGGCAGCCCGCTCGGCAATGTTGGCGTAGTATTTTTTTAAATAGTCTGATTGTTCTTTTTTATCGTCTAAAAAAGCAAGTGTTTTTTCACAAAAAGAAATAACCTCTTGATGCGCCCCCATTAATTCTAACGATTCCATGGCGCACTGCCCGTAATGCTGAAAAAAAAAGTCTGCTCCAATTTCTGTTTCACACATACGAATGCCCTCTCGATAATGGCGTAATGCCTCACTGTGGTTACCTTCTAAAGCATGAATTTTACCTTGTTCCACAATTCTAAAGTGCATGTGTTGCCCTGCTGTTTCTGTATTTTCCATCTTAACTAAATTCATAATCAACAGTGCAACCAACGGCTTCTAACTGGGTTGATACACATCTAAAAATTAAATCACTCACCGTAACGGGAGACTCCCAACGCCCGCCGTTATCAGGCAGCGCATCTTCTTCTAAAAATTGCGACAAAATGGTTTTAGAAGCTGCTAAATTTGCATTTTCTTCAATGATGAGTTTGTAGCCGTTCTGCTTTATCATTAGTGGGCTACAGGTTAATCCGTTTTGGGCATAATCGGTCAACTTCTCTTGCAGTGATTTGTGATTGACAGATGCTTCAATTTGTACCGGTAAGTTTTCAATTACATGGTCTATTATTTCATCTGGCATACCCGTTTCGGCGGCTAGTTTTGTTCTAAAATTCGGATTGTTTTCATCTACAGCATCTAAAATAATTTCGTAACGCTGAAAACTTTGGTTCATCATTTTTAGCATACCCGTTGCATGAAATTTAGACCAAATGGTATTGGCCGTTTCATACGTTAAATCACGAATTTCTGTATTTGCTGAAAAGTCATAAGAAATCTCAGCATATTTTAAGTACGCCTCTAACTGACTTTGAATCATCCGATTTTCTGACTTAAACACGAGTGTGTACAAATCTTCTTTCGGGTTACTAATAATAATTTCTGCATCAATGCGCTCGGTTAATGCATCTCCCGTTGCGCGAGATACGCCGCCCAGAACAATTGCAGGATCATTCATTAATAATTGCAATGTTTCTGCATTCGAGCAGCCTAAAAAATGTGAAAGCGCTGCGGTAACGTCTGCTAATTTGTCAATGTCATTCACATAGACACCAATGTCTACCGGGTCTTGTTTTAACGGTAACGGCTGGTCGTTTAATTGGGTGTGAGCATCAATGCCTAATTTGGCTAGTAATTTTACAGTAGTTTCAGCTAGTTCTTCAGCTACATCTGTAAAAAGCACACAAGGGGCGTTGTACAGGGCGTTGGCGACTACTTCTACCGGTGTTCCAAGTGCATCTGCTAAAACAGTTGCTACAGAGGGGGTTGCTGTTCCAATAGAATCTACAACAACATTGTGCAGCAGTTCTACGGTCGTTTCATTTGACATAATTATGCGATTTTGTTTTTTTTAATAGGTTGGTAAATCAGCAAAAGGCGTTTAAAAATGGGTGGCGCCATTGCGTGATTTTTAAGTTAGTACCGAGAGATGATTGTTACCTAACCAGAAAAATTGAAAAAAAGCAAAAAAAATTAAGATTAAACTTAAGGGCAGTACTTTGATAGCTGGAAATGAGCTATTTAATGCCGTTTTCTTTTAAAAAAAATAAAGAAGAGAATTGACCCTACAACCAGGGATATAATTAGGTACATAACATACGATTTACTGGCCTTTGGCAACGTTAATGCGTGATTTGTTCCAATTAAAACAGAAGCGGCCCAATAGTAAGGGTGAGCCCCTATATCGTCAATGTCGTCTGCGGTTAAATAATCAATTTTAGCTTGCTGTAAAGCAATTGCAGGGGTAATTGCTTGTTGCAGCTGATTGTAAAAAGCCTCCATCAAGCGGGCGTTAGAGGAATGATTAACGCGCCATAAATTGGTTAGCGTACTTTCGGCACCAGCTTCAATAAAACCCCTGGCCATACTTAACATGCCTTCGCCTTTAAAGAGTTCTCCTACGCCGGTTTCGCACCCGTTTAACACAACCAGACGAGCAGATAAATTAAGCTGAAGCAATTCGGGTGTTCGTAATTTTTCTGTTGTAGTGTCTGATTGGAAAGCTATCCATCCGTCATTTGCTATGCCAGAACCCACACCCGCGTGGGTGGATAAATGGATGACTTGATAATTGGCAGCGTTTTTAATGAAGGTTGATTTTGAGGCGTTACCGTTTATGAAAACATCTCCGTCGAATAAGGCATTGGCTGTTTTTATTTCTTGCTCGGAGTGTGGTAAGTGTTGAAGTTTTTCTGTATTTGCAAATACGGGTGCAATGCCCAAATACGTTTTTTTATAAAGTGTATTGGCGTTACGCTGTTGTAAAATAAACTTTAATGACGGGGCGTAATGAATGGTTTTTTCATGGACTAAATAGCTCATTTTTTTAAATGAGCTTGATTGTTGGTCGCTATGGTTTACTAGCGCCTCAAATGGAATTAAGTTTAAGTCACCGTCGGGTAAAATAAGCCAATTGGGGGGTGTCTTTTTTGTTGTAGATGGAAATAATACGGTATAAAGTGCATAAGCCAATTCACTATACGTTTTAGGGTTAGCATTCGCTGGTTTCATTAATTGCTGTTGAAAAGCTGGAGCTGTTTTTTTGAATGTCTTTAAGTCCAATGCTTCAAACTGAAAGGTAGAATCCGTGCTTCGTACACAAAAAAGGTTTTCTTCACCTAAAAAAAAGGCATAAAGCGCTGTGTTTTTATCGTATAAATAAAGGTGAAGTTTTTCAAAGTCAATGGAATCTGGGTTATTAAGAATGTGATGATCGTAAGCAGGTGAACTTTTGCGGAGTTTAAAATCGGTCACCAAAATAGTACGATCAATTTCCTCTATCCGTTTGGTTAAGCGATTTGTTTCTATAGTGTTTTCCAATTTTTTTTGCTCGTTTAAATCAATTTGAAAAATAGAACGTTGCATTTTTAATTGATTTAACTGTAATAGGCCCCGTTGCAATGTATCGCTTTGGGTGTTCAGCAATGTTCGTGCATTGTTTTCTGCCAATAGAATTCCTTTGGTATATTCCATTACTTGCAGGGCTAACTGGGGTAAATTAGCATCTTTCGTATGGTTTTGTAAAGCAAATAAAACGGTTAATGTTTCTTCTCCCACCGCATGAATTTCGGTTGATAAATTAAGCTTTGAGCGCGTGTTTAATTGTTCTGCTCTTAAATTTTTAACCCAGTTAAAATAGGTGAGGTAGGTGTCTAATGATAATGCTAACCACTTTTTTTTGCCAGAAATTTTAAAAAGGGTATGTGCCATTCTAGCTTTGCCCACTAATGCTTCACCAATTACTACATCTGCATAAAGCACTTGATTGGGTGGGTTTTTATCAATAGCATCATTATCAAACCCCAAAATTGAACTCACCAGCGCTTGTTGATACGACTCAATGCTTTTTTCGGGTGCATTAAATTCAGCATAACAACGCCCCAATCCAATTAAAATTTTTGCTGTTCTGCGGTGTTTGCCGTCATACAAGCGCCGCATTGTTGTCAAGGCATTTGTATACGCGCGTAAACTGGCATCAAGTTTATTTTTTTTGAGCAATAATTCACCCAAAATCATTTCTGCACCAATTTGATATTGCTCACAGGCTTGATAACGAAAATCTGCGGGTTGTATTTGGTCGAGCGCTTGTTGCAAGTGATTTAAGCTAAGTGTTGCAGTTGTAATTCCTTCGTCATACCTACCGGCATACAATTCAGCTTCAGCTTGGCTCGATTCTAGCAGTCCCACATTGTAAAAATCAGTCGTATTGACAGCTTTGCCCGCTTCAAACAACAAAATGGCTTTAGCATAATCGTCTTTATTCATATAAGCACGTCCCAAATCGTTGTGCGCATTCATCAGTGCTTCATACTGTTGCTGTTCTGAACAAATGCGTTTAAACTCAGTAAGCATTACAATGGCCTGTTCATTTTCTCCCAGGCGCGTGTAAATATTACCTAATGGCTGAAATAAATAACGCGCAACATAAAAATCTGTATAATCAATCTGTGCAAAATAATTAAGGGCGTTGAGGTAATCATTTTTGGCGGCGAGGTAGTCACCGTATTTTTGATCGTACAAATAAGCGCGGTTAACATATACCCAGCCCATCAGTTTAATTTCTGCTACTGTTTCTGCCGTGCGCCAGGTTTCGTCAATTGCAATTGTTAACAGTGCAATCGCACCAGAAATTTCATTGGTTGAGCGCAGTGTTTGGCTTTGGCTTTTTAGCGTAGTTGTCCATTGTATCAAGCTATCTTGCTTTTTCCAGCTCGCCAATTGATTTTTAGTAGAATCTGCTAAATAAACGGTGTTTTTAATGGATGCATTTTGAGAAAACAAATTGCCAGATAAAAGCACTGAAATAAGAAAGGTATAAAAAGCAATTAGTGGCAAGGAGGGTTGATCCATGCCACTAATTTAACCAAATATACAGTAAGTTGAGCGTTAATTTAGGCAGATTTGAAGCTGCTATTTTAATAGCTGTTAGTGTTGAATCTGACGATCTCTAGGAGCTCTTAATTCTTTTCGAACGTCATTTTCAGTCTGGAATCCACCGCCGTCGTCCATTGGTAAAGGATCCATGCATACGGTAAATACTGAATCTGTGGCTATTATATCATTTTCGTCAAAAATAATTTCAGAATATGCCACAACAGGGTCGCCAAAAATGTAGTTTGATTTAACATTAATTTTAAAAGCTACTTCGGCACGTGTTGTTTCCAAATCCTGGCAAGAAGAGTCATTGGTAGAACGTAAAATTAAGTCATGCATTTCAAACGTTAATGTTTTGTTTGTATGGTCTATCTTCCAAATGGCTTCGTTTTGGGCATTGTCAATTCCTTTTAAATTTCCCTGCATAATTTGCGAACCTTGAAAAATGGGTGGAAATGTGACATCAGTAATTGTGTTTAAGTCTACCTTGTCATCCAAAAAACACGTCACTTTTACATAGCGGGTTGGGCCTTCTCCACTATTTTGAAATTTAACCGTGTAATCGATTGGTTGTCCACTGTAATCACATTGCGAAGCGGCGTCTGATTGTTCGATCATTACATTAGGATCATGCGAGGTGACAACATCAGGTTGAATAGAGTAGGTGTTATACCCTTTTACAAAACCTTCGTTATTGTTTTGCCCGTCAATTAATAAATCAGCCTTAACTCCTACATTTTCATTGGCGGCAGCAAGTACCCTTACCGGAACGAGAATACTGCGCTCTTCGTTTTGTTTTAAATTAGAAAATTTGAAAGAGGTTAGCCCTTGCTGCAATTGCTCGCCATTTGGCAACATTTGTGGAAATGTACCAAACATTGAGGTTAACAGCTGTAAATTTGGATCTATGTCAAATTCAACGAATCCGCTCACGGGGCTAGGAGAAACAATGTTGGTATAGGTTAAAATTAAGTACATGGTATCATTCGGAACGGCGTTTCTGAAGTGTTGTAAATAAATACCATTTCCATGATGTAAAACGGCAGAGGGGTTACCATTTACAGCAACAGGTTGCACAACATGTGGTGCAGGAGGGGGACCACCTGTTCCGTAATTTTCTGTAACCACTGCCATCATACTACAACTCGTACCGCCGTAATTGTAATTATGAATGTAGTTAGGGCTTGGCACAAAGGTAAAGCCGTTGTCACCAAACCACCAGAGGTAAGAGAAAAATGCACCGGCCTGTGATGGTTGGAGGTTTTGAAACGAATAGTTGTATTCGTAAACAGGGGTGCCTTGGACAGTAGTTTGCTGAATTTGCGCTTTTGTAATTAAGGGGGATGTTAAAGCAATTAACACTAATCCAATTTTTAATAAAATTTTTCGTTTCATCTGTATCATTTTATAGGTTGGTTCTTTTTGGAGCCAAAACATAACCAAAAAAACGGAATGAATGAATGAGTTTTGTAAAATTTCCTAACTTTGAATTAACCTTTTTACCTAACTGCGACCAAAACAAATGCTCAGAATTACCAAAATGCCGGACACCAAGATTATGGCTTGTATAAAAGCCGGTGGAAAAAAGGAAAACGCGGCGATTGAACAACTTTTAACCGATAATCGGAAGAAAATTAATGCCTATGTTTTAAAAAACGGTGGAAATTTAAATGATGCTGAAATTGTTTTGGTGGAAGGTGTCACGCAGTTTATTTTTAATATTCGCAACGATAAGTTTAGGAGTGAAAGTGCGATTGGAACGTACCTTTTTGCAATATGCCGAGGAATTTGGCTAAAATCATTAAAAAAAAATGAACGGTTTAGGGATGTTCAAAAAGATGAAAGCATAGCAGATAGCAAGCCTTCTCCGCTTGAAAGCTATAATCAAAAACAGCTAAAAGATGTTGTTAACTTGCTGTTGGGTAGGTTAGGAGATTCATGCGGAAGAGTACTAAGGTTGTGGTCCATGCATTATTCAATGACGGAGATTGCGAATGAATTGGGGTATAAGAATTCGCAAATTGCCATGAATAAAAAAAATAAATGCTTGACTAAGCTAAAGGAGATGGTGAGAGAAAGTGCCATAGGGAAAGACTTAATTGCACTTTATACAAAATAACAACATGAACGAAAAACTGACTGAAAAAATTGAACGGTATTTGTCTGGTGTTATGTCGCCAGAAGAAGAAAAAGCGTTTGATTTGGAGCTGTCTGCAAATCAAACACTAAAAGAGGAAGTTGCCTTACACCGGTTGACCGTTGATTTGATGGAAAATGAAGCACGTGCCAACGTGCGCGAAAAAGTTCGTTCAATTAATCAAAAAGCCAGCGGTGGGCAATCATTAAAACCGCTTTTACGCATTGCCGCCATTTTAGCCGTTTTACTTGTTCCGGTTTATTTAATTATTTCGGCTCAGTTTACAAACGAACAGCTGTATCAAGCCTATTCAACACCTTATCCAGATCGTATTACTATGATGGGAGACGACGATAAAGATGAGGTTTCAAAAGCTATGGAATTATACAACGCTGAAGAATATACTGAGGCTGCAACTGCTTTTTATGCCATCCGTACCTCAAAAACCATTGACGAACAACTCATTATTTATGAAGCTGTTTCGCTTACCCGTTCGGGGCAATCCGCCGCCGCGGTTGACTTATTAGAAACAACGCTGGATCAAGCTACATCAAACTTAGCGGCATTGGAATGGGAGTTAATTTTGGCCTATCTTAAAAATGACCAAGATCAGCAAGCACTTGGGCTACTAGAAGTGTTTTTAAAAAATAACAATGGTTATCAACAACAAAAAGCCGAAGAATTATTGGATGATTTACAAAGCATTTGGCGTTAATTCACCATGCTAGAAACCGTTAGTGAGGCGCTGAAGTTTTTCAACTTCTGATAAACGAATGGTTCGGCCAGAAATTTCTATCCATCCTTCTTTTTTAAAGTCAGACAATGTTCTGATTAACGATTCTTTTGCTGTCCCCACCATGTTCGCCAAATCTTCGCGCGATACGTCAATAACTTGTTCGCCGGCAGAGGAAAATTTAGCTACTTTTAATAAAACATTGGCTACCCGTTCACGCACGGGTGCATAAGCCATTTGTAATAATTGTGTTTCTTTTTCTCTAATATTTCCAGATAATAATTTGATAAACCGCATTGCTACATCCCTGTCTTGGTTAATTAAGGTTTCAAAATCAGCTTTTGGAATAATCGAAACGTTACAGTTTTCAAGCGCTACTGCAGTTTCAGAATAAGGCGTTTGGGTTAAAAGTGGTTGGTATCCAAAAAAAGTACCAGCACCAATTAATTCAGTAACCAATTCTTTGCCGTAACTGTCCATTTTAACGCATTTAATGGCGCCTTCAATTAAATAAAACAGCGTTTTTGCAGGGTCACCTTCATTATAAATAATCGTCTTTTTGTTGTAATGTTGCTCTTTGCGGTTTAACGTAAGGTCCGTTAGTTGATTATTTTTGTTAGATGCATCAATTAAGGCGTTTAACCCTTCGTTTGCCTTTGCAGATTTTAGTTGTAGCTGTTCGCTTTTTTTTAAGCGGGTTTCAAATGGCCTCTAACAAATCTGTTTCATCAAAAGGTTTTGTAATGTAGTCATCCGCGCCCAAATTCATGCCCTTTCGAATATCGGTAAGTTCACTTTTAGCAGTTAAAAAGATAAATGGAATGAGTGAAGTATCCGGATTGCGCGACAAAATGTTCAATACACCGTAACCGTCCAGTTCGGGCATCATAATGTCACAGATAATTAAATTGGGTTTCAGTTGTAGGGCTTTTTTTGCGCCCACTTTTCCGTTCTCTGCCAAGCCCACCTCATAACCCGCCAATTCCAAAATTTCGGCTGTATTTTCGCGCAGTTCTAAATTATCCTCAATAATTAAAATAGTTGCAGTTTTCATGTAGTTGCATTTAAGGGGATGGTTAATGTAAATGTTGTGCCTTTATCCAATTCACTTTTAAACGAAATTTGGCCCCGCATTAGTTCAGCGTATCTTTTTACAATATTTAAGCCTAGTCCGGTACCTTGAATATTAGTGGCATTTTTAGCTCTGAAAAAACGTGAAAATAATAAAGGTTGTTCGCTTTTAGGAATGCCTATGCCAGTGTCAGCCACACTAATTTTTAACAGTCCGGGGTCAGCTTCAACTAAAAATTTAATTTTTCCATTATCCGCACTGTATTTACTTGCATTTGAAAGTAAGTTGAAACAACAGTTTTTAATAATAGCAGAATCTATTTTTCCTTTTTCAAGGTTGATTTTTAACGTTGGAAGCAAGGTTTGATTGGTTTTAAGGGTGGTCGAGAATTCATCCGTGATTTGCTGAAAAAAATCAAGTAAATGTGTTTCAGTTAAGTTAACCCCCATTTGGTCGGACTCTAATTTGTCGAGCGATAAAAAATCGTCTAAAATTACCGTTAAGTCTGCAACGGAACGCTTAATTCGTTGAATGTGTTTGTCCCTCTTTTCTTGCTCATGATCTTGTTGATATTTACCAATAAGCGTGGCAGAAGATGCAATAGCACTAAGTGGAGTTCTAAATTCATGAGACGCCATAGTTACAAAACGCGATTTCATTTCGTTCAGTTTTATTTCGCGTGCCAGGTTTTTTTGTATTTCAAGTTCAGTTTGTTTGGCTTTTGTAATATCAAGTTCCACCAATAATGCGGTTGTTACTCCTTTTGCGGAGTGCTCTAACGGTACGCCGTAAAGTGAAAAATAGTGTTGTGCATTTGTCAATTCCGTTGTAATCGTTTCTCCCTTAAAAATTGTGCTTAATTGTGCGTTAACTTTATCCTTAAAATTGGTGGGGACATGTTTGCTAAACAATTCACCTTTCAGTGATTTATCGTCTAACCCTTGTTGGCGTATAAGTTGTCCATCTGCCCACTCTATTTCTAATGCCGTGTTTATTACGTAAATATTACCCGTTGGAAAGTGCGCTGCAATGGATTTTAATAATTTGTTTTGCGTGTTGATTTCTTGTACACGCCGCTGCACCTCATTTTCTAATTGCGAGTTTAGTTTAAGTAATTCATCCTCAATTTTTGCTTGCGTGGTTACGTCCACAACAAAAGCAATAATTTTTAGTTCGCCGTTGTCTTTATAATGGCTCAAACTAATTTCTACGGGAAACTCTGAATTGTCTTTCCGCAATGCTTTTAACTTTCTTCCAACACCCATGCTGCGGTGGGTAGGGTTAGTGTTAAAACTAGCACGGTGGTGTTTGTGTTTGGCTGTAAAGCGGGTTGGTATAAGTATTTCTATTTTTTTGCCGAGCAGTTCATCTGCATTGGTATAACCAAAAAGTTCAATCAAACGCGGGTTAACCGTTTCAATTATACCGGCTGCATTGGTTACCAGTAGCCCCTCTTTACTGTGCTCAAAAATTTTTTCGTACTTAGATATCATAAATGGTTTTGCCAAAATTACACTGCTTTACATCTACAAATATAAAGTGAGATCAGCATGAAATTACAAAACATGACATTTATCATCTTTTTGAATGATGCAGGTCATTTTACAGGCGGTAACTGTGACTTACCTTTACAATAAAAAAAGTTATGGCAACTATAGCAGTAGAAAATAGAGGTAAAAATACAGTAGTAACTCCAGCATTTAAAGGAGGAATTTTAACACAAAAATTTGGTGATTTAGAAAGTAAGCGATTCGGCATTGTTCCGGTAGCTTTAATATGGACCGTGTGTTGGGGAAGCGTGGCAGTAGCTTTAGGGGCAATGCAGTCTCCACTTTTACTGTCTTTTTTAGTTGTGCCAACTATGTCACTTCTTTCATTTTGTTTAGCAGTACAGCCCATGCGTTTAATTGTTTGGACAAGCATTATTGCAACGTTGATTGATTGGGCGGTGATTTCTTTTTTACTGCTTAGTTAATGTTTTTGATAAAAAATAAGGCTGCCCGATTATTATTTCGAACAGCCTTATTTTTATTACTAATTTATTTTACTACTTGAATTTTTCTATGAAAAATCTGTTCTCCATCTGTAAACTTGGCCAGATAAACGCCATTTTTTAATGTGCTTACATCAATGGTGTTTGTACCTGTATACAATTGTTGTCCACCCAGAATAAGTCGTCCATTAAGGTCATAGACCTCTAATAAAACTGAATTTTCAACTGTACTTGGCAATGTCACCGTCACTAAATTACTGGCAGGATTTGGATACACCTCTAACTGAATAGCTGATGAGGCGTTAATCAAATAATCCAGCTCTCTTGTTTCACTTTCTGCAAGGTCTGCATTGAGGTTATTTGCTTTGAAAATTGGGTGATAGTAACAATTTTGTTCTCGACTTATGCCGTCCATCCAGCCATTATAAGTGCCTGTATGCATCATCCAAGAAACGTTGGCCCCGGTTGCCACGGTGGTTGTACGAATTGCGCCACCAGTATACCCTGTATTTACCATTACTATTTCTGATCTTCCATCTGCGTTTACATCAGTGCTGAACATCCGGTCGGCTCCATCCATCCAGCCCACATAAGTGCCATGGTTTAACCACGATAAATCCGTTCCGCTAGAAATATCAATTCCTCTAATTGCTCCACCGGAATAAGTTGTGTTTACTAGCACCAAATCTTCTTCATTATCGTTATTCACATCAGAAATAAACATACGGTCACACGCATCCATCCAATTTCCGTAAGTGCCGTGCATTATCCAAGAAAAATTTGCGCCGGTTTGCATGTTTATGGATCGAATGGCTCCTCCTGTATACGAAGTATTAACTAATATTAGTTCGTCCTTATTATCATTATTCATATCGGCTACGGCAAGTTTGTCAGCCGCATCCATCCATCCATTGTACGTTCCAGTGTGGTTTAGCCATCCCCAATTTGTACCCGAACTAATATCCACTGCACGAATTGCACCACCAGTGTATGAGGTGTTAATCAAAATTAAATCCTCTTCATTGTCGCCGTTGGCATCTCCTATAAGTATTCTGTCGGCAGCATCCATCCACCCGTTAAACGTTCCAGTATGGTTTAGCTGAGAAACTGTGCCACCGGTTAACATATTCACCGCACGAACTGCACCACCTGTATAAGCAGTGTTAACCAAAATAAGTTCATCTCTGCTATCGCCATTCATATTTGCTACAAACATTTTATCAGCGGCATCCATCCAATTTCCGTAAACACCGTGCATAATCCAACTCAAATCAGCTCCAGTTGTCAAATCTATGGCGCGTATTGCACCATCCAAATAATCTGTATTTACCAAAATTAAATCCTTCAACCCATTGCCATCTGCATCTCCTAAAAACATGCGGTCTGTATTGTCCATCCATCCTTGATGATTGCAATGCGGTATCCATAATAAATTATCTCCAGTTGTTAAATCATCAACTCGTATAGCACCACCGTTGTATGAGGTGTTCACCATAATAATTTCTTCTTTATCATCACCTGTAACATTGCCAACAAATGTTTTATCCCAATCGTCTTCATTTATTGAACGGTATCCATACAATGTGCGAATACCGTTAATGTCATCAGAGGTTAAATCTGAATACACAGTTCCAGAACTATATGTGCTAAACATGACAGCACTGCTTGTAGTAGAGTGATCCATACCTATGGAGTGTCCTATTTCATGTAACGCTACAGAATATAAATCAGTTCCACCACCGACAGACCATGTTTCGGCTTCATCAAAATGTAAGTCTCCGGCAATTGTTTCAGAATTTGGAGGATTCGGGTAAAAAGCATGTGCTAGTACACCTCCTGCACCGTCAAAAGGGCCTGCATCACCATGCGCGCCTAATTCCCAGCTAATATCAATACCGTCAAAGAGATTTGGATCCGTTGCTTGTGTAAAGTTAATTTGAACATATTTTTCCCATGTTCGTATCGCTCTAATTACTTCTGCCTGTTCTGAGTTTCCAGCTAAATCGGGCGTGCCATTTTCAAAAAAATAGGTAAGGTTTGAACAACCTTGCCCTGCTCCATCCCAGCCAGGTCCACGGGTAACAAATCGGGCAAATTCACCTTTGGATCCGTATTTGGTAAGACCACCGGGGCAAAAATGATAACGTTCTTCACCACGCGCATACTCTGGGGCTAAAGCAATCCAAGAAACGCGTTCTTTGTATTTTAGTTCACTAATTCTTTCGCCTGTCATGGGTGCAAGAATCACGTATTGCGGTAACGATTCACTCGGAATACTTTCAATACCGTTTTCTGCCGCAAAATGCTCCACTTCCTCTACGGGTAAATTGGAAGGAAGATAGATAAATACGTCCATTTCTTCTGGTAAATCCATGGCTATATTTTCCGCTAGCGGTTCACTTATTTTATAGTCGGCAGAGAGTTGTTCAAATGATCTAAAACCAGGTATTTCAGAAAGTAAATCATAATTGCCTACATGTGCATAAATGGTGTTCTCATCTACAAAGTTTAAGGATGTGACTTCGGCTTCGTTTAGTTCACCTACGCTTGGTAACCGGTTAAATTTAACCAGCCCGTAAGAAAATTCGGGTGCGCCCCTTTTTTCTAAAGTCTGAATAGATTGCCCCATTTTTTGCAATGGAGTTGCGTTGAAAGTTAGCGCAGTAGTAGATACGCACAAACTTACAACCATTAGGTTGAATTTGTTCATTTTGTTAGTTTTGAGTTGATGCCTACTCTTTTAAATGGTTTTCGGCTAGCCCATTTCCACTAAAGTAAGATTAATTTTTTGACAATTAAAAAGTTACGCGTATTAAAACTAGTCTTTATGACAATTTGTAAGCTATTTACATACTACAAAAAAAGATGTATAAATTTGGGAGGATTGGTCGGCGAAATTTTGCAGAGGCATTACAACAAGCGCATTAAATTGTTGTGATGATCGAACTCAGGTTTATATGTTTTAAGTATAAAAAAATAAGGCTGCCCGATTATTATTTCGGACAGCCTTACCTTTAAACCAAGTTGATGTGTTATGGTTAGTAAACAGAGAATTTTCGAATTGCCGGTTCACCGTCAATTGTGAGGTGAATGAAATAAATTCCGGCATTCCATTCGCTTACGTCAACCGTTATTTGGTTTGACATTTGCGTTTGGTATATTTTTTCTCCAAGCGCATTGTAAATGGTAATTGGTTGTTGTGTTGCACCGGCTGTGGTTAATACAACATTAATTAAACCATTAGAAGGGTTTGGATAAATTTTGATATTGTCTGCAACATTTGTTGTTTGAATAACAGAACTGGTTACAGGGTTTAGCGGATCTGTAAACGGAACATAATCTGTACCACCAATGAAAGCTAATATAGCAGCGGCCTTTAACCCTTGTGGGGTTGATAATGTTGCTAATCGTTCTAATGTTTTCAGTTGCGAAGCGTTTAAGTCAAAATAGTTTTGATTGTTTGCGCGTAACTCTGCTAATAAATTGAAGAGTATTTCGTAATCTGAATCTGTAGTGAACTCCACTAATGCCTCTAAATTTGCTGAATTGTTAAATGCTGTTTGCGAAAATACCGTATTAATCAGTAACGGGTCTTGCTGCATACGGTCGTTCAACATAACTTCATCTACCGTACCATTATTATAAGCGGTAATTAATTGCTGACGATTTTTTTCAATTAGCTCTAATCGTTCTGCACCCAACTCCATGTAACGTATGGTTTTTGTACCTGCAACTAATTCACCGTTAGCATGTTCGGTTAACCAGCCAGTATTAAGTAAGTGGCGGTTTCTGTCATTAACATCAATTGAACTAGCGGCAGAAATTTCGGTATTGTATTTTTATATCTCCAGCTCTTCTAACGTCATACCAAATTCATGCTCTTCATCTGGAAATGATATAGTTCGTTTACCTATTGTTCCATCTTGCTTTAAGTGATCTTGTGAATAAAAAAAGTAATTCACAGGGGGGTTAGTACCCTGTTCTGTCGATCAAGCTATTAAATTTTTATAGATACTAGAATAGCAATTCAAATTGATCGTCTCTAAATTCATATTGGGCGGTTTTGAATTCAAATCCGCAGAAAGGGGTTTGAACAAACTAAAGGACATAGCTTAACATTATAAACGCAAAGGCTAGCGGGTAATAGGGCTTGGGTTAAATGCGGGTGAGTAAAACTGAGTTGCTTTTACTGATACTGCTCATACCATAAAAACTCATGTTCTACGACTTTACTTACGTTTTCAATTAAATATTGCCTAAAACCTTCTGCTACGGGACTCAGTTTTTTATCGGTGAGCCACACTAAATTCCACTGTGTAATAAGTGGCAAACCTTTAAGTGGAATAATTTCAAGCTCGCCGTTCCGAATTTCATTTCTTATTCCGATAAGGGGCATAATAGAGTAACCCATGCCGGCAATTACGGCTTGCTTTACCGCTTCGTTAGAGGTAAGGGTAATGCTTTTTTTAACGCTCAAATTATTCGCCTGCAGGTATTTTTCCATTAAGTTGCGTGTAGCCGAGCCTTCTTCTCTAAAAATTATAGGTTGTTCGTTAAACAACTTACGTGAGTTTAATTTTTTCTTCGTCTCGCGTGATTTACCCACCAGGTAAAGTTTATTTTGCAATAAGTCAATCTTGTTAAGATTTAGTTTTTCAGGTAAAATGGAAATGAGAGAAAAATCAACTTCATTTTTTTCTAAACTGGTTATCACATTACTTTTATTTGTTACGTCCATTTTTAATTCTACGGCGGGATATTTATTTGTGAAACCAGCTAAAAAATAAGGCATTACATATTTGGCTGTAGAAACAATGGACAGGGTGAGTTTGCCAGTTAAAAACCCATGGTGCATGTTTTCTTTATACTCAATTTTATCTACTTCGGCCAAAATATTTTTAACTGCTTCTGCTATTTCGCGCCCAAAATCGGTTACGTATAATTTTCTGCCAATGACTTCTGTCAAAGGAATTGAAAATTGTTCTTGAAACTTTTTTAGTTGGATGGATACTGCGGGTTGGGTTAAAAAAAGTGCCTCAGAAGCCTTTGTAATGCTTTCGCATTCAGCAATTTTATTGAAAATTTTTAACTGGTTTAATGTATAATGCATAACCTTTTGTTTATGTATGGTATAAATATAATAAATAAAAATATATGAATTGAATTGCTAAACTTTGCACCAACGAAAAAATGTATAACAGAATTAAAAATTAAAATTATGAGCACATTAAATCAATTAGACGAATTAGTAATTTCAGAAATGACAGCCCAAGAGGCGCACCAATTGATTGATACCATCATTCAACGAAAAATTAATAACTGTAATATTAAATACATGTCCATTTGGGAAGGTAACCACAATGTTAAAAATTCAGAAGTTGAGCAAGAAATTGAAGCGTTGAGACAACAGCAACAAGCACTAAAAAAGAAAATTGCAGAAACCTGCGCTGACGGCAGAACAATTTGTTTTAAAAATAGTTTTGAAGTTCAGGCTAGCGCTTAATCACCTCACGTAAAGGAAAAAAGACAATTGTATGGATTTTAGCAGTTTCATGTCAAACATGACAAGCCCCGCTTTGCTATTTTTTATTTTAGGAATTTTGGCTGTAAAAGTTAAAAGCGATTTAGAAATTCCTAAAAATTCTTCAAAATTTATTTCACTGTATTTACTTTTTTCCATTGGTTTTAAAGGTGGGCAAGAATTGGCCCATAGTGACTTTAATCAAGAGTTGGTTTTAAGTATTCTATTTGGGATTGGTTTATCTGTTTTGGTGCCTTGTACAGCCTATTTTATTTTGAGGCGTAAATTTAATAAACCTAATTCTGCTGCAATAGCGGCGGCTTATGGCTCTGTAAGTGCAGTAACATTTGTTACTACAATAGCCATTTTAGAGGCAAAAGCCATTTCATTCAATGGTCACATGGTGGCGGTTATGGCAAGCATGGAGGCTCCTGCAATTATTGTTGGTGTCTTACTTATCCGCTATTTTGAGGATAAAAAAGGTGAAAACAACGTTAAAACAGGAATTGGTACGTTATTAAAACATTCGTTTACCAATGCAAGCGTTTTTTTAATTATCGGCAGCTTATTTATTGGTTTTATGGCTAGCGAGGAGCAAGCGCAGGGTATTAAACCATTTACTACAGATTTATTCAAAGGGTTTTTAGCTATTTTTTTATTGGACATGGGTATTTCTACCGGTAAAAATTTATCAGCAATTGTTAAAAAAGGGATTGCGCCATTTGCTTTTGCAGCTATCATGCCCTTTATTCACGGCACTATTGCGTTATGGGTTGCTTCACAATTTACAGAGTCGCACGGTAACCAGGTTTTGTTTGCCATACTTGCCGCAAGTGCTTCGTATATTGCTGTACCGGCGGCTATGAAAACAACAATTCCTAAAGCGAATCCGGGGTTGTATTTGCCAATGGCATTAGGGATAACCTTTCCAATTAATGTAATGATAGGTATACCGTATTACCTTTTTTTGGTAGAATTGATTTAAAAAAGTTTTCAATGAAATAATTGAAAGATTAGAATTGCTTAAAACGCCATTGAAAAGTAAAAAGAACGTATTGCGATAAACCGGTTGTGGTGGTGTTTTCAATAATTGTAGCGCTAACTGTGCGTTGCAGGGTTTGTCGTTCTTTCAGAAGGTCGTAAACTTTAACACCAACGGTTGCTCGTTTTTTAAATAAATCATACGTTATAGCGCTATTCCAAAAAGACACTGTACGATCAAACGTTTCAGAAATAGTTGGGTTATAATTAATGCGAATTACATTGAACATTTTTAAATTTTTAGTGAGGTATAGCCAAAGCTCTCCATTCATTCCGTGTTGCACAAAACTTTGGGTTTTATCGTTAAATCGGTTGGATGAGATGTTGGGGGAATAATTCAGCGTTAATGTTAACCTGTTTTTTAGTCTCCAATTTAAATCAATAGAGGGGTTGACGGTAAGTAGGTCTGAAATAAGTACCTCATTATTGTTTAATTGTCGGGACCGGTTCATGTATCCGCCTATGCCAGCGTTTAAGCGTAGTTTATTTACAGAGTCGTTTAAAATTTTTATACCCGCGGATACACTTGCACTTAACGAATAATACCCATCTAAGTTGGTAAGTGTTACAAACTGTTCAAAATTTGCTGAGGTAAATGTGTTGCTTACAATTTGGTTTTGAATATAGCTTGCTTCTACATAGCCAAAAAAGTTAGATTCATTTTCTATATTATAATAACTTGAGCTTAAATTAATGGCGTGTTTTGTCGGGCTTTTCAAGTTTGGATTTCCGGTGCGAATAACTAAAAGGTTGGTTAAATCTACAAACGGATTTAGCTGGTTAAAACTGGGTGGGGTGTTTTGTAAATTATAAGCGGCAGATAAACGCATTCCACTTTTTGCGTTAAAATCTGCAGATGATTTAAAAAGAGGGTTGAGGTAGGTGCGGTTAAAATTGTTGGACGTATTGTAGTTGTCCGTATACATTTGTGTCCGATACGCACCGGTGAGTTCATTTGTCACCGTCCATTTTTTACCTTTAAATTGTAACTGGGTAGAGGGCAACCACTCTGTTTCAAAAAAGGCAAAATTGTAACTGAGCGAATCATTCAAAACATCAAAATTTTGGGTTTCTCCATCTTGCTGAAAATTGCTACGGCTGTCTGTTGTATTTCGAATGTCAGACTGTAGTTGAAACGTCCATGTTAGCCTGCGCTTGGCAACAGGTAAAATGTAATTGGCTTTTAAATTGATTCCGTTTTCGCCCTGTTGCTGGTTTACTTTAAAGGTACGTTCCGTTGTGGCCACCGTGCTGTCAGAAATCACCGTACTTGTATTAAAATCTAACGCATTTCTGTCAGACGTACTATATGATTGTGAAATAAAAAAACCGATACTATGGTTTTTTTTGCCAACATCTTTCAACAAATTGAATTGGTTTTTTAAACGAAAATTAGTTGCTTCATTTTCCACATTAGCTTCAAACGTATTTACCACTTCTCCGTCTTCTCCAAATACTTCTTCTACACGATTGGATGTATTGTTACCAATTGTATAACTAACATCTGGTCGCCAAATTATACGAAGAGACGTGTCTCGAATATAGGTCATTCCCATTTGGAATTGGTGTGATAAATTATCATTTTTTGAATCGTTTGTTAATTCGCTGGCAAATGCATTATCGGGTAAAATATATTCGCGCTCAGCTATTGAACCATTAATGTTGTTTTGGTGCTGTAACCGGTAGCTTAAATTGGTTTTCCATTTGTCTGTAAATGAATTGCCATAGGAGAAAGAGGCCAGCTCAGAACTTAATATTCCATTGCCTTTGCCAAATTGCGGTGCGTTTGACATGGGTGAATAGTTAGATGAGGTGTTTGTATTATTCGCAGATAAAACCAATCCGTAACGTTTTTTGCCCTGAAAACGGTTGACAACTGCTCCACTTTCATAGCGGTCGTCCGTACCGTATCCTGCCATAACCCCTCCAAAAATTCCTTTATTTTTATCTTTTTTAATAACCAGGTTAATGGTTTTTGATTCATCATCACCCGTTTGTTTGGTAAATGCTTCTTGGTCTGATTTTGTGCCCGTCACCTCTACATTTAGTAAAACATCTTTGGGCAAGTTACGGGTTGCCACGGTCAAATCACCTCCGAAAAAGGGTTCTCCGTTTACCAAAATTTTATCTACTGGTTTTCCATCTATGGTAATGCTGCCATCTGGTGCTACCTCCATACCTGGCAGTTCGCGTAGTAAATCCTCAGTCAATGCACCTTCTGGAAGAGAGTAGGCGTCTGCATGGTAAACGGTTGTATCATTCTTATAGGTTACTTTTTGTGGTTTATAAACAACTTCTATCGGAATCAGCATATTTTCAGAAGGCATTAAGAAAAACGAACCTAGTTTATTTGTGTCTTGCCGTGTTTCTAACGAAATTTTTTCTGAACTAAACCCAAAATGCTTAAAAATTAAATTGGTCAGCGTATCTCGTTTATTTATTGTTAATGAAAAATAGCCGACGGAATCGCTTAGTGTAAAATTCTCACACGTATTTGAATTTTCATTAATTTGACAAATGGTAACACCTGAAATACCTTTTTCTGTACTGGCATCAAATACGTAACCCTGCAACACTTTTGTGTTTTCTTGCGCAAAAGCAGGTTTAAAGCTCATTAATAAAATAAAAAGCAGCAAAAGGTGTATTACGCACTTTGTGCACGTAGTGTTTGTATAAGCTATGTTGCGTTTTGGGCGAATATTAAACTGTTTATATACGAACTAACGTAAGGTATTAAAATTATACCAAATCAAACTGTTTTTCGCACACCTCCATGCAAAATCTGTTTTATTCGGTTAGGTTCAAATGAATGAAATAGCAACTTTTTTGGGGCATTAGTGGTATGCTCATTTACACTTTTAATTTAAAAGCGTTCATTTTTTTAACCAGTCGGGGATAAACAAATTTAGCATAATTCATTAAATAAGCACATTCTTAGCGCGTTTGCTGCGGGCTTTACCGCTAAATTTTATCCTGTTACGCCCAGTTTTTCCTTCACCTCTTCACGTAGGCGTGAACTGACAGGAATGGTGTAATTCAATGTAAGCAATAATTCGCCGCCATCTGCTTTGTCATAACGTTGTACATGGGTTGTGTTAACCACGAACGATTGATGACACCGAATAAAGGTTGTATTTTCTAACTTGTTCCAATAGTAATTAAGCCGTTTACTTGTTGTGATTTTATCACCATTTTGAAGGTGAAAGTAGGTGTAACTCCCACTGCCTTTAATGTAAATAATTTCGCTTAATTTAACAAACACGTGTGATTGCCCTTCGGTTAAAATTAAACGATCTGCGGATTCGCTTACAGGCTGGTTTAATAAATTTTGAAGTTGAGCGGTCGTGTCATTCGCTTGTTTTGCTTTTTTTACAGCACGTTTTAACTCATCCGGGTCTACTGGTTTTAGCAAGTAATCTAACGCATTTATTTTAAAAGCATTTACGGCATATTTACTGTAGGCTGTGGTAAATATAACTGGAGGTAGTTTTTCTATTCCAAAAATTTCTATAAATTCAAAACCAGTCATTTCGGGCATTTCTACATCCAAAAAAAGCAAATCTACAGAGTTATTACTCAAATATTTTAAACCTTCCACGGGGTTGTCAAAGTGCGCGGTTACTTTTAAGTCTTTACAGTGTTTGTTAATCATTTCAGTCAGGTAATTTGCCTGCATAAATTCATCATCAATTATTAGTGTGGTCATCATTTTTCGTATGGGATATTAAATATGACTTTTGTTCCTTTAGGTGTTCCGTTGTCGTCTGTTATATCTTCAATTCTGACGGATTGGATTTTGTTTTGGTTCAGCAGTTCGACTCGTCGCGAAGAAATTAACATACCGAACGACTTGTGATTAAGACGCGTATCGCGCTCAGAAGATGCTTTTCTACCAATTCCGTTGTCTTTTATCGTAACTTCTATTATGCTATCATTTTTTTTAAAGGTAGCCGTTATTTTTCGCATACCTTTTTTATGTTTTAACCCGTGGCGAATAGCATTTTCAATATAGGGTTGTATTAATGTTGGTGCTATTTTTACAGCGGTTGGGTCAACGTTTTCATATTGCGTGTCAAACTGAATTGTCTCACCGTTAAATCGTTCAGACTCTAACGAAATATAATTGCGCATTAGGTTAATTTCTTCGGCTAGTGTCGTGCTGCTTTGTTCAGATGACTCCAATACATGCCGAATGAGCTTAGAAAAACGCCGCAAATAATTTTCGGCCTGCTCATTTTTATTTTGAGACAAATAGAACATGACAGACGAAATAGAATTGAAAATAAAGTGAGGGTTCATCTGCGCTTTTAATGCCCTTAGTTCCAAATGCGCAATCTCTAATGCTACTTTTGACTTTTCTTGCTCTCGTTTTTGCACATTGCGTAGCCGTAATTTAAAAACAACATAAATAAACAGAAATAAAAACAATAAGCACAATAACCTAAACCACCATGTTTGCCAAAAAGGTTGCCCAATATTAAATGCTATTGGTATTTCGTGGCTCCAATCATAGTTTTTTTTACGCGAACGTAGTTTAAACGTATAATTACCGGGATCTAAACTGGTAAACTGAACTTCAGAAAATTCCAATGTACGCCAATTGGTGTCTAATCCTTCAAGTTTATATTGATGCTCAATAAGTGGATAGTCAAACATCACCCAATCAAACTTGATGATGATGTTATTTTGATTGTACTTTAACTCATAATGCGATTTTAATGCCTCCTCCTCATAATTCAAATAAATGGATTTAATAAACGTTTGAACATGGTTGTTAACAGGGTTCAACTTTTTAATGGCTACCCGATAAAGTCCAGAACTCGACGCAATGTTTATAGTGTCATGCATTACCACCATTTTTTCCACTCTATTTTTAGTTGAAAGCTCAAAAGGTGTTTTAAAATAAGCAACACTAAATTTATTTTTGGCAACCGTAATTTTACCTAATGCGGCATTACCATTTGAAAGCACCCACAAAACCGTGTCATCTTGAATAGAATAACTATTGATGCGCATTTGCAGATTTATAGCATCCCTAATTGCAACGTAACCTGTATCTGTTAAAAAGGTTAAGGGACTATCTGCTTTTTGGAGCAGTGTAAACCCATTAAAGTCAAAAAAATAATCAACTTGTTCTTGATCTTCAGCCGGTATGTCATTGGTCATCAAAAGCCGATCATCTTTTATGGTGTATAAGCCTGATTCCATGCCGATATATTGTTGATTATTTACATTGAAAAATTGATTAACCCGGCCTGTTTTTACGTTTCCTTTAAATATGTCAAAACTATCTTTTTCATTAAAAACGCGAAAATCGTAATGGGTAGCAAACATTAGACTTTTAGTGGAGGATAAACCAATTTTTTTTATAAGTAAATTAGCACTATTAGACTGTGTATTAAATGGATGCCATTTTTGGTTGCGGTAATAATAAATTTTACGTGAAGAGTGCCCCCATAATGTATTGCTAGAGTCATCAAACAATAAATTTAAAAACTCAAAATTTGGTTCAGGTGGTTCTATTTCATTTACTTTTCCGTTGTAAAAACTAAATAATCTAAACCTTGAATTTAAAATCAGAATAGAATCATTCACGGGAATAAGTTTCCGTATAAATTGTAATTCGGGATAACCATTTTGGTCCGAATAATTCAAGTAATTGGGGTTGCCAATTCTACCAAAATTACCGATTTCACTTTTAAACCATAATCCGCCATAAATGTCTTCAATCTCCACAGCAGAAGGCCCCGTCCAAATTTGCTGCTTAATTGGCGATTCAGGTGACTCCATCCGAAAAATACCATCCTTCAGCGTACCCACCCATAACTCGTTATTACTATCATTAAACACCCCAAGAATGGATGATGGAAACATCCGCCGACTAATTAACGAATCGCCCGCTGCGCTAATGTGTAAAATTTCTTGATTTCCTACCGAAAGTACTAATGAACTGTCTTGGCGCAGCACAAGCTCTACTTTACGATAGCCCATGTTTAGCGGCGGATCAAGCGGGCCTATTTCTTTTAGGGTTTCATCATCCTTTGTAAGAAAGAGCCGAATACCAGTTTTTATCCCTTTGCCATAGTTTGTATAGTGAAACCAATGCCCATCTTTCAATTTTTTTAAAATAAACATGTTTCTTCCATGCTGCTCATGATGATCTACACGTTGCACCACGCCACTTGAATCTATCGTAACGTGCCCATTAGAAATAGGCGAAAGGTGCAATAAACCATCTCGGTCAGAATAAACGGTAGAATAATTACCTCGCTTGGAAATGTTTGTTATGCTATCAATTATATCATATTCAATAATACTGTCATTACGAATGTAGTAAATGGCTTTAAGAGCAGTTAGCCAAATACCATTGTAATAATCTTTATAAAATTGTATTCCAGTATACTTTTTTTTAGGATTTGAATGATTTCTATATACAAAAAATTCGTGCCCATTATAGCGGTTTAATCCATATTGCCCGGTAAAATAAATGTGGCCTAAATCATCTTGAATAATGTCATAGCAAAACTGTCCGTCAGCATGACGAATACCAAAATCTTGCGCCATTTTTACCCAGGGGGTGGGTTTTTGTGCTTTTGTAGTTACATGAAAAAAGAATAACGCAATTAAAATTATAAAGTGTAGCAAAAATGCGTGTTTTTTACGCAGTTGGTTGTTTGACATTTGGAAGTTTTGTAGGAATTATAAAATATATACTATTTGCCTTATACTGCAAAAATCTGAACAAAAAAAACAGAAAATAAAGTATTTTTAACAAACGGAATAAGCGCTAATTAATTGTTTTCGTTAGATTTTTTTTCTAAATCAATTAAAAAAGCATATTCCAAAGCGGTTTCTTTATACCGTTCAAAACGTCCGGATGCACCACCGTGTCCTACTTCCATATCGCAATGCATTAACAGAAGGTTATCATCTGTTTTTAGGGCGCGTAGTTTGGCAATCCATTTTGCAGGTTCCCAATATTGCACTTGGCTGTCCCAATAGCCTGTTGTAATTAAAAGGTTTGGATAATTTTGCGCTACAACATTGTCATACGGCGAGTATGATTTGATGTAGTTATAATATTCCTCATTTTTTGGATTTCCCCATTCATCAAATTCACCTGTTGTAAGTGGTATCGATTCATCTAACATAGTAGAAATAACATCTACAAAAGGTACACCTGCAATTACGCCGTTCCAAAGGTCAGGCTCCATGTTTACAATGGCTCCCATTAACAAGCCACCGGCGCTTCCACCTTGGGCATATAAATGTGCTGATGAGGTGTAATTTTGGTCAATCAAATACTTTCCACAATCAATAAAATCATAGAATGTGTTTTTCTTTTTCAACAGCTTTCCATTTTCATACCACTGGCGTCCCATTTCTTGTCCACCTCTTACATGTGCAATAGCGAACCCAAAGCCTCTGTCTAGCAAACTAAGCCTTACAGAACTAAATGTAGGGTCCATTGAGTAGCCATAAGAACCATAAGCATAAAGCAATAGTGGGGCTTTTCCATTTTTTTCAAATCCTTTTTTGTAAACGATAGAAATTGGAATTTTCTCGCCATCCCGTGCCGTAGCATACACCCTTTCTGATGCATAATTTTTCGGGTCGAATGAACCTCCAAGTACCTCTTGCTGCTTAAGTAACGTTTTTGTTTTAGTGTTCATGTTGTAATCGTAAACACTGTTTGGTGTAGTAAGCGAGGTGTAACCGTAGCGCAATGTTTCGGTCTCAAACTCTAAATTGGTTGTGGTGTATGCTAAATAAGCCGGATCATTAAACGCAATATAATGTTCATTGTCAGTGTTCCAATTCATAACGCGCAGTTGTGTTAACCCATTTTTGCGTTCAGAAACCACAAGGTAATTCTCAAAAATGTCAATTCCGCTTAAAAGTACATCTGCTCGGTGGGGAATCACTTCTTCCCAATTCTCGTTATTTGTTTTAGTTACGGGAGTTTTCATTAATCGGAAGTTCTGCGCCGCTAGGTTAGTGGTGATATAAAAGTAATCTCCAAAATGATCCACACGATACTCTAAATTCCGCTCGCGTGGTTGTATAATTTTCCATTCGCCGTTAGGTGTATTCGCATCCAAATAGCGGCATTCTGTTGATAGCGTTTGGTAAGATTGTATCATTAAAAACTTACGTGATTTTGTTTTAAAAATTCCGCAACTAAATGTTTCATCTTTTTCCTCAAAAACCAATTTGTCGTCGGTGGTAGGCGTGCCAATTTTATGGCTGTAAATTTTGTTAGATCTAAGCGTTATGGGGTCTTTTGTGGTGTAAAAAATAGTTTCGTTATCATTTGCCCAAGTTATGCTACCACTTGTATTTTCTATTTTGTCATCATATAACTTACCCGTTTTTAAATTCTTAATGCGAATGGTGTATTTACGCCGAGACAATAAGTCAACGCTATAAGCCAAAAGGGTGTTGTTTTCACTTACGGTCATTCCTCCTATGGCAAAATAGTTTTCGCCATCAGCCATTTCGGGGGCATTTAGCATAATCTCTTCTGCGCCGTCAGGTTTACTTTTACGGCAATAAAGGGGGTAGTCTGCCCCTTCTTCAAAACGGGTGTAATAACTGTATCCATTTTTTGTGTACGGTACAGATTCATCATCTTGTTTAATTCTACCAACAATTTCTGTATACAACTCTTCTTGAAGCGGCTCAGTATGCGCCATCATTTGGTTTAAATATTCATTTTCATCTTCCAGATAGTTCAATACATCCTGTGTTCGCTCAGCAGGTACTTCGGCATTTTTTTCGTCATCAGACAAGCGCATCCAGGCATAATTATCTACGCGCGTATCGCCATGTATTGTCATTTCTTCTTCAACAATAAAAGCCTTGGGTGGAGTGGGAGTAGCTGGTGTAGATTCGTTTTTATCTGTTTGGTTAGCGCAACTTACAAGCAGCAGCAATGCCGCAATTAGAGTAGAATAATTCATTTGGTGGTAGTTTAGGTGTTTTGTATGCTGTTAAAATAAGCAAAAAATAACCGATAAACGAAGGCATTTTTTAAAATATGATAGACGGTTTACAAGTCTAACCTTAAGAAATTTCAAATATAGGGTTAGGGCTACTCAAATTACCATAACAGCTTTAAAGCTCGTAGAAAGTGTTTTTTATTTTGTAAAATTGTAGCATGAAGGCGTTAAATAAGTTCATGTTTTTTGCAATAACACTACTCATTGGGGTAACAGTTGGTTGCAGAAGAGAAAAAAAATGGAGAACGGATATAAAAAAAGTACTTGGCGTTACAGAAAACTCAGCTTCTCTTCAGGTTTATTATGAAGTACTTGGTCCGGAAACAACTATTTATACCGGTTTAATTTTTGGTGAAAACCCTGTGCCAACCGTTAATGATGATATGCATTATGAATATACTATTTTCAGTTCAACGGATGAAGTTGTAAATTTGGAAGAACTACATGCCAACACTAATTATTATGCCCGTAGTTTTATTGAGGTAAAAGAGGGTAAACGCTATTCAGAAGTTGTCAACTTTAAAACATTGCCCCTTGGCAGCCCCGACTGTGCATTAACCGCCAACTCGGTTAGTTTTAACTTTGGTAACTACACGGCAGGAGGGTTGGTTTTAACAGCTTATGACAATGGGTTTTCGCTAAATGCAGAAATTAATGGAGATAAGACCATTACTTTTACCTTTCAAGGTGAGATTAAGTCTGGTATTTATTCTACTGACAGTTCCCCGTCTTCGGGAAGGGTTAGGGTTCGAGGAAGGTTGCCTTCGCCCTATGGTTGTGCTTTTGAAGCAAATGGCGGGCAAGAGGTGTACGTGAATAAAAATGACGACGGTACTTACCGCGTAGAATTTTGCGAATTAAAGTTGTTCCTAAAGGCACCTGTTGGAGGCTGCCCCGAAACCGGCAATACGATATCCGGTAATCTTAATGGTTAACTATGTGGACAACTTTTTATCCTTACGCTTTGGTAATTGCAATCGTATTAGCCATTGCTTATTTTAAGTTTCGCCGTTCAACAACTATTTCCGACCAAAAATTGAGACTGCCAGACCGTCCATTGCCTAAGCCCTGGGTGGACATTTTGCGGCAGCGTGTACCCTTTTATAATCGGTTAACCGGAGATGATAAATTTAGGTTTGAAGATAAAGTGCATGTTTTTTTACTCAATGTTCAAATTAAAGGGAGTAATACAACGGTGACAGATTTAGACCGCATACTGATTGCAGCCGGTAGTGCAATTCCATCTTTACGATTTGATAAATGGCATTACCCAAGGTTAAAAGAAGTTGTTGTATTTCCCGAACGGTTTCAAATACCAGAGACGGACAAATTAGCCAGTGGCTTAATGGGCAGAGGAGAGATGAACGGAAAGATGTGGTTGTCGCGCAAAGCGTTGTACAAAGGTTTTTCTGATGAAACAGACCATAAGAATGTTGCAATACATGAATTTATTCATTTAATTGATGACAATGACGGGTTTATTGATGGTGTAATTGACGGCATTATTGCAGAGGCAGATGTACAACATTGGTACAGAATTATGGAGAAAAAAATCGAAGAAATTGAAAATGGTAAATCCTCTATCCGCAGTTATGCAACGGCTAACCCTGCAGAATTTTTGGCTGTTACAGGAGAGTTTTATTTTGAAAATCCTCAAGGTATGCGCAGCGAACACCCGAAGCTTTACCGCTTGTTAGAAAAAATGTTTAACCCCAATGCTAATTGGTAGTAAGTTCAGGTTAAATCAATAACAAACCGCGTAAATTTTACAGTAAAATGTAGAATAATTTCACCTTTTACTTTCGCACCGCGGCAATGTGCTAATCACCATTTTTTATTAAAGTCTGTAACGGCTTGCTTTTTAAGTACACCCTTCAGTTTTTTACGAAGTTGGAATACAATGTGCGCTATTAAAGGCAACAATAAAAACTAAGCAAATGAAAATTAAGCAAGCACTTTTAGCCTTTTCTGCACTATTGGTGACAGTCTGCGGATACAGCCAACACAATTTTGGTATAAAAGCAGGGTACGGAATTGGGAATATGAAAATAGAATCAAGCGACTTTCAAGAGTTGATTCAAGGAGATAATATACAAGGTTTTGAAACAGGGATTTTTTACAACTTTCAATGGCCAGATCTTTATTTTAGACCAGAATTACTTTACATGTATCGCGCGGGAGAATTACGTGCCAACGCACAATCACGCATCTCAGTCAATCGCTTGCAAATTCCACTTATATTAGGTTTACATATTGTCGGCCTATTTGGATAGAGGGTGAACCAACATACCACCGAACGGTAAGGTTTGATAGCAACTTTGAGCAAGATATAACCATACGTAAAGATGGATTTGGATATCGAATTGGTCCTATGGTAAGAATTAAACGCGTATTGCTTTTTGCAAATTACGAAGGCTTTGCATTCTCAACCGGAAGCGGAACCCAATTGCGAGAGCCCTACAGAATAAATGCCGGAATTGGTTTACTGCTCGGCGATTTGGACGATTAAAATTCGTAGGTGTTTATCAAACAAACACTGAACCATATATACAACAAAGCAAAGGTCTTTCCGGTAAAACGGGCTGACCTTTTTTTTATTCAACAAACAAACAACTGTTAAGTACTAATCTTTCTTAAATTTGCAAATTGTATGGGTCATAAATCAGGTTTTGTAAATATAATCGGAAGTCCGAATGTCGGAAAATCAACATTGATGAACCAATTGGTGGGTGAAAAACTCTCCATAATAACATCAAAAGCACAAACCACGCGGCACCGTATTTTAGGAATAGTAAATAAAGAAGATTATCAGGTTGTATTTTCAGATACGCCGGGTGTATTAGATCCGCACTACAAATTGCATGAGAATATGATGCAATTTGTAAACAGTGCATTAAAAGATGCCGACATTATACTTTTTGTAACTGATATTTACGAAAAAGGGTTAAATCACCAAGCTACATTTGAGCGTTTACAAAAAACGAGTTTGCCTATTTTATTGTTAATTAATAAAATTGACCAAAGCACGCAAGACCAAATGCAAGAAAAAATGGAGTATTGGCATGAAATGATGCCAAAAGCTGAAATTTTACCCATATCTGCCCTGGAAGGTTTTAATATGGCACCCATTTGGGATCGTATTTTAGAACTGTTGCCGGAAAGTCCTCCGTTTTACGATAAAGAATCATTGACCGACCGACCATTGCGCTTTTTTATTAGTGAGATGATTCGCGAAAAGATTTTTTTACACTATAAAAAAGAAATTCCGTATGCATCACAAGTGGTGGTAGAGGAGTATTTGGAAGATGAAAAAATTGTACGCATAAGGGCTTTAATTTATGTGGAACGTAAAACACAGCGCGGCATTATTATTGGGCATAAAGGCGAAAAAATTAAGCGTGTAGGAATAGAAGCACGGAAAGATATCCAACGCTTTATTGAAAAACACGTGCATTTAGAGTTGTTTGTGAAAGTAGATAAAGATTGGCGAGAGAACGAGAAGAAATTAGAGGGATACGGATATTAAATAAGATAAAAAAAACGATTCGAAAGAATCAAACCGCAATACAATGTCAAATATAGTAGCAATAGTAGGACGACCAAACGTAGGTAAATCAACACTGTTTAACCGATTAACCGGTGGCCGATCTGCAATCGTAGAAGAAGTAAGCGGAGTTACACGCGACCGTATTTACGGGATATCAAATTGGAACGGACTAGACTTTAGTGTGATAGATACCGGAGGGTACGTGCATGGTTCAGATGACATTTTTGAAGAAGAGATTCGAAAGCAAGTAGAAATTGCCATAGAAGAAGCAGGAGTTATTTTATTTGTGGTAGATGTAACTGTGGGTATAACAGATTTGGATGAGGCCGTAATGAACCTGTTGCGCCGCAGTGATAAACCATTTATGCTTGTAGCTAATAAGGTGGATAACACAGCAAGGGCAAGTGATGCTGTTGAGTTTTATTCCTTAGGGGTTGATAAAATTCACAATATTTCTGCCAACAATGGTTCCGGAACGGGAGACTTATTAGACGAATTAATTACTCATTTTGATGTGGAGGATGAAGTGGAAGACGAAAGTGAAATTCCGCGCATTGCCGTTGTTGGTAAACCAAACGTGGGTAAATCATCATTTATTAACGCCATTACAGGAGAAGAACGAAATATTGTAACGCCAATTTCTGGTACAACAAGAGATTCTGTAGATAGCCGGTACAAGTTGTTTGGTTTTGACTTTAAATTAATTGACACGGCCGGTATACGTAAAAAAAGCAAAGTGCATGAAGATTTGGAGTTTTACTCCGTTATTCGATCGGTGCGCAGCATTGAGTATTCTGATGTATGTATTTTTATGATTGATGCCACAGAAGGGATACAAAAACAAGACTTGAATATTTTTTATGTAATTGAAAAAAATAGAAAAGGGGTAGTGGTGTTGGTAAACAAATGGGATTTGATAGAAAACAAAGATACCATGTCTACCAAAGAATATGAAGACCGCGTGCGCGAACAACTTGCACCGTTTAATGATGTCCCTGTTTTATTTACATCAACCATAACAAAACAACGGTTACACAAAGCATTGGAAAAAACAATGGAGGTGTTCCAAAACCGTATTCAGCGCATCCCGACATCAGAATTAAACGAGTTTTGTTTAGGCATTATTGAACGCACACCACCACCAGCCAATAAAGGAAAATACATCCGCATAAAATTTGTAACGCAGTTACCAACACATGCACCCGCATTTGCATTTTTCTGTAACTTACCCCAGTATGTGCCCGAATCATACAAACGCTTTTTAGAAAATAAATTACGCGCGCACTATAATTTTGAAGGGGTACCAATTCGTATTTTCTTCAGAAAAAAATAGCCGGTGGAATTTAACGAAATCATCAAACAAATAAAGGCAAAGCAACTCAACCCTGTTTACTTTTTGCACGGGGTAGAACCTTATTATATTGATGAAATCATAAACCTTGCGGCAAACAAAATTTTAAATGAAAACGAACGCGATTTTAACCAAACCGTTGTTTACGCAAAAGACACCCCGCCAATTGATGTATTAGACGCTGCAACGCGTTTGCCCATGATGAGTGAACGCCAGGTGGTGATTGTTAAAGAAGCACAAGAATATAAAAAAGCCAGCCAGTGGGAGGTGTTTGAACAGTATTTTGAATCGCCCTCAAAATCTACCGTATTGCTATTTGCCCACAAATACAAAAAGTTCGACAAACGATCGCGGATATATAAGATTTTAAAGAAAAACGCCGTTATTTTTGAATCTGAAGGTGTAAAAGATTATCAACTTGGCGGTTGGATTACAAAGTTCATTACCAGCCACAAATATGACATTACGGCAAAAGCTACGGCACTGTTAGTAGAGTTTATAGGCAATGATTTATCGCGGATTTCAAATGAGCTAAATAAGTTGTTTTTGCTTGTTCCAAAAGGCGACCAGATCAACGAAAAACACATTGAAAAACACATTGGCATTAGCAAAGATTATAATGTGTTTGAGCTTGTTAATGCCGTATTGGAAAAAGATGTATTAAAGGCCAATAAAATTGTGCGCTATTTTGGACAAAACCCAAAAGCAACGCATATTACCATTGTATTAGGGAATTTGCACACCCTTTATCAGCGTTTATTTAAAGCACATTTTTCTAAAACAGAAGATCCCCGAAAACTAGCTTCGTTACTCAAAATTCATCCGTATCCGGCAAAAGAAATTATGATGAATAAACGAAAACACCCGGCAAAGGTTATTTCGCGCAATTTTAGCTTACTGCGTGAGTATGATTTGTATGCGAAAGGTGTTGAAAATGCTGGGGTTCCAGAAAATGAGTTATTGAAAGAGCTTATTTACAAATTAATGCACTGATAAAACCGTTCATCCTTTAAATCCTACACTTTAATAAGCTGTGCTGATTATTTGCCCAAAGTACTTGGAAAACCCGTATATTTGGCATTCTAAATTCCAAGAATTATGCTTAGAAGTTTACTTCTTTTTACGTTTTCATTTTTAGGTTTTACTGTTTTGTCACAAGGTACTGTGCGCGGAATTGTTAAAAGCGCAGAAGATGGTAACTCAGTGCCTTTTGCAAAAGTACTTTTATTGGGTACAGAAAACTTTGCCTCAACAGATATTGATGGCTTGTTTTCTATTCCGAAGGTACCAGCGGGAACGTATACTTTAAGAGCAACATCTGCCCAGTTTGAAGATTACAAAGAGGAAATTGAAGTAACGGACAATGGTATTACAGAGTTAACAATAGAAATGACTGCGGGAAAAACACTAGGAACCGTAAACATTGATTACTTAGATAAAGAACGAAAAATTGACCCGGGAATTTCTGTTGTAAAAATTACTAAAAAAGATATTTTACGTGTACCCGTTACAGGCGGTGTTTCTGATATTGCAGGTTATTTTCAAACCGTGCCGGGTGTTGTAAGCACAGGTGACCAGGGCGGACAGGTTTATGTACGTGGAGGAACACCCATTCAAAACAAAATTTTATTGGACGGGATGACCATTTACAATCCTTTTCACTCCATTGGTTTTTTCTCTGTTTTTGAAACGGATTTAATTCGGTCGGCAGATATTTATACCGGAGGCTTTAACGCAAAGTATGGTGGCAGAATATCATCTGTAATGGACATTACTTACCGCGACGGAAATACAAAACGATTAGGAGGTAAAGTTGGAGTTTCGCCATTTACTTCAAGCCTTTTACTGGAGGGGCCTATTTCAAAAGCAAATAATGTTTCATTTGTTTTGTCTGGAAAAGCATCATTATTAGAGCAAACATCTCGCACACTTTACCCTTACATTAATGATGGTGAAGGACTACCGTTTAATTTTTACGATTTATACGGTAAAGTATCTGTACAGGGTGATGCTGCAAACAAAGTAAGTTTTTTCGGTTTTTCATTTAACGACCAGGTAACCTACCAGGCCGTTTCTGACTTGAACTGGCAAAGCTTTGGTGGTGGAAGTAACTTTATTTTCGTACCACAAAACTCAGAGTTGTTTATGAAAGGGCGGTTGAACTTTTCGCGGTATGACATTGCGCTGAAAGAAGAAAATTTAGAAGACCGTACCAGCGGAATTTTTGGTGCAGAATTGGCGTTTGATTTTACCTATTATTTGCAGGGTAAAAGCCGTTTAGATTATGGATTTGGATTCAACCTTTTCAGAACAGAGTTCCAAACGTTTAACGAAGTCAATAAAAAAATTGAAGAAAACAATAATACCAATGAGGCAGGAGCCTATGTGAGCTACCGTTACGTTACCGATAACAGACGGTTTATTTTAGAGCCAAGCATTCGTTTTCAAGGATACTCATCTGTAGGGCAAGTAACGGCAGAACCCCGTTTTAGTGGTAAGGTAAACGTTACAGAAAAATTTCGTTTAAAAGCAGCAGGGGGATATTATACACAAAACTTTACCAGCACCACGTCGGATAAAGATGTTGTGAACTTATTTTACGGGTTTATTACTGCTCCGCAAGATTTACCAAGCGATTTTACAAAACCAAATGGAGAAGAAGTTTCAATAAACAACGGGCTGCAAAAAGCATGGCACGCTATTGCAGGTACAGAAGTTGACTTATCAGATAAATTGTCGTTACAAATAGAGGCGTATTACAAATGGTTTACGCAAATGACAAACATTAACCGAAATAAAATTTACGAGGACAACGTAGCAAATACAGATATTGATGATTTATTTAAAAAAGATTTTATCGTAGAAAGTGGTCAGGCTTATGGGGGAGATATTGTTTTAACCTATACATCTAAAAAACTTTACCTATGGGGTGTTTACTCACTTGGAAAAGTAACGCGCTGGAATGGGTTTGAATATTATGCACCTGTGTTTGATAGACGCCACAACATTAACTTAATTGGAACGTACACCTTTGGTGAGAAAGAAGATTGGGAAATTACTGCACGGTGGAATTTAGGTTCGGGTTTGCCATTCAGACAAACCGTTGGAGTGTATGAAGAACCAGTTATTAATTCAATAGGAGATGATTACCAGAACGGTAATCCGGGTGAAATTTCATTCTTGTATGACAATCAGAATAACGGAAGGCTGCCAACCTATCACCGCTTTGACTTGAACGTAAAAAAAATGTTCGAATCTACTAAATTCACAAACCTAAAGTGGGAGATTGTAGCTGGTGTAACCAACATGTACAGCCGCCAAAACATATTTTACGTAAACCGCGTTACAAATGAAAAGGTATTCCAATTACCAATAATGCCAAGTTTAGCAGTGTCTATGAAATTCTAGCATAATTCCAGTTTATCAAAAATTGGAACACGGTTTGTAATACGTTTAACTAAATATGGATTATGAAGCGATTGATTTTAGTGATGGCGTTAATGGTAGGGGCAACTACTTATGTGAGTGCAACCCCTATTTATCCGACAGAAGATTTCAAAAAAAAGAAAAAGTTTAAGAAAAACCGTAGAGAACGATACCCTGCAGGATTTAATGCATACGTATTCAGGACCTTTAGGAACCGCTGGCGTATCATTTGACTATTTTTTGACGCCTAAATGGGTGTTGGAAATTGGAGCCGGTGCACGTAACCTTACGCCAGATTTAGGACTAACCGTTGGTGGGCGTTACCATTTTTTTGGTAAAACAACCTTAAACTTCACACCTTATCTTGGCATTTATACTGCATTTTCTCCCATTCAAAATGATGTTCAAAATTATAGTTTGTACATTCCGTTTGGACTTCACCGCATCAAAAAAAATAAAATTTCATGGTCTGTTGAGGTTGCTTACAGGCAAAGTGTAGACCGCCCTTCAGATCATTTTTACGGAGGTGCAAAGTTGGGGTTTAGGTTTTAAATAGAGGTAAATCAAGCAATTTGGTAAACAACGAAGGGTTGTTAATTACTTCCGAAAAGAAAGGTTAAAAATAAACCGGATTTAAGCAGAGAGATGTGTATATTTGTCTTATTAAAAATCATTCTAAATAGTGATCAACTTAATTTTAGCAGAAGATAACGAGCTAGTCCGAATCGGTTTACGAACCGTTTTTAAAAATGCTGACGTGCAAATTGTAGGTGAAGCTTCAAATTCTGATGATCTTTTAAGCCAGGTAAAGTCCTTTAAACCTGATATTGTGTTGATTGATTACACAGGCGAAAATTTTTCAATAGACGTAATTCCAAAGGCCATTGCTTTACATGATGATGTTCGTTTTGTGGCGATTACTCCCATTCAATCTGGTCAAACACTTATTCATGCGCTTAAAAGTGGTGTGCGGTCGCATGTTAAAAAAGATTGTAGCGTTGTAGAAATTTTAGATTCTGTGAATGAAACCTATAAAGGTAAAAAGTTTTTTTGCGGACAAATTTTAGAAACTATCCACAAAGAAGGAATTGATGTGGAAGAGCTAAGCGATTCAGAGTTTACGTGTGAACCTATTACCTTGTCGTCTCGCGAAATTGAGGTGATTACACTTATTGCAGAGGGGTTAACGAATGTAGAAATTAGTGAAAAATTATTTTTAAGCAAACACACCGTTAATACTCACCGAAAAAACATCATGAATAAACTTGGGGTAAAAAACACTGCGGGAATTGTGATGTATGCTGTAAAAGAGAATTTTACAACACCCAATAAGTTTTTATTTTCAAGTTGAATTTTAGGTAGGTTCATTGCTGCTAATTCTTATTTCTAACTTTTTTTTATAAAAAAAACGGGAAAGCAAAGCCCTCCCGTTTCAATTATAAATTCAATATAATTTATTAAACCACACCTTGGTCAATCATAGCATCAGCAACTTTTACAAAGCCGGCTATGTTTGCACCTTTTACGTAATCTGTATATCCATTATCTGTTCCGTACTCCACACACTTTTTGTGAATAGAAATCATAATGTTATGTAATTTTTCGTCTACTTCTTCACGTGTCCAAGATAAACGCAGTGAGTTTTGCGACATTTCTAAACCAGAAGTAGCTACACCACCTGCGTTAGACGCTTTTCCAGGAGAGAATAAAATTTTTGCCTTATGAAACGCAGCAATTGCCTCTGGTGTAGATGGCATGTTTGCACCTTCTGCAACACACATACATCCGTTGTCAACCAATGTTTTTCCCTCTTCTCCGTTTAGTTCGTTTTGTGTGGCACATGGTAATGCAATATCACATTTTTCACCCCATGGTCGTTTTCCTTCATGGAATTTAGCATTCGGATACTTTTCAACATACTCAGAAATGCGTCCGCGACGATTATTTTTCAAATCCATAATCCACGCCAACTTCTCTTCGTTAATACCGTCCGTATCTACGATATATCCTTTAGAATCTGAAAGTGTAATTACCTTAGCCCCCAATTGCGTTGCTTTTTCACACGCGTATTGTGCTACGTTACCAGAACCAGAAATCACTACCGTTTGACCTTCGAAAGATTTTTTTACGGTTTTTAGCATTTCTTCAGCAAAATAAACAGTTCCGTAACCTGTAGCTTCCGGTCTAATTAATGATCCACCCCAGTTAATGCCTTTTCCGGTAAGTACACCTGTAAATTCATTTCTTAACCGTTTATATTGGCCAAACATATAACCAATTTCACGTCCGCCTACGCCTATATCACCCGCTGGTACATCCGTATCAGCACCAATGTGACGCTGTAGTTCAGTCATAAACGATTGGCAAAAGCGCATTACTTCATTGTCTGACTTTCCTTTAGGATCAAAGTCAGAACCTCCTTTACCACCGCCCATAGGCAGTGTTGTTAATGAGTTTTTGAACACTTGCTCAAACCCTAAAAATTTCAAAATAGATAAATTCACCGAAGGGTGAAAACGTAAACCACCTTTATACGGCCCGATTGCAGAGTTAAATTCAACTCTGAAACCTCTGTTTACTTGTACTTTGCCCGCATCATCAATCCACGGAACTCTAAAAATTAAGGTTCTTTCCGGCTCCACCATTCGTTCTAAAAGGTTGATACCCGAATATTTAGGGTTATTTTCAATAAAAGGAATAATTGCCTCTGCAACTTCTTCGACGGCTTGTAAAAACTCGGTTTCATGACCGTTTTTCGCTTTTACTTTGTCCATGAAATCGCTAATTTGAGCGCTGTGTTTTTCTGACATGGTTTTAAATAGTTTAAAGTCTATAATTGGGCAAATTTAGATAAAATTTAAGAAGAATTTCCCCGATTGTTTTTTTTTCAATTATAAATTTCGGAATCCTTGAAATGCAAAGGGTTCTAAGCAAAAGTTTTTCCGTAAAAAAGACAACACAAACGCCACCTTTTTTTAATCTTTTTGTTAGGCGGGGGTTATTTGAAAAAACCGCCCAATTTACTTTCTAATCCTTTTAGCATATCGTTATCGGTAAACATGCTCATTAGTCCGTTTCCTTCTTTGTCACCTTTTTCTGCAGCAGAACCTGTAAAGCTCGAAAGTACCTTGCTCATTACAACAGATTTTATCTGGTCAATAATACCGTCCGATAATCCGGCTTTATTTTTTAGGTTGTAGGCTAAATCACCTTCTAGTTTTTTTGAAACCTGTTCTGCTTCACTTGTATTATCATTGGCAGAAAAAAGGTTGGCCATAATGCCTTCATTTCCGCGTGCTTTTTCTTTTGTTGTACGATATTTAATCGCATCAGCTGCTTGGTTGGTTACTTCTTTTTTTTGTTCGCTTGATAAACCTACTTTTTCAAGTACGTCTCCAAGGTCTACTTTGCTCATTAAATCGTCTAATCCGAACATGTTTGTATAATTTTTTTTAGTGTGCTTAACTGAAATTTTCAGTGGTTACGAAGTTATGCATTTCTGCATTAAAAATAAAGCAAATGGACTAAAATACTTGAATAGCTGTGGGATAGGAGTGGCTACAAGTGTTTGTTTAGCAATTCTTGTTTGTGCACAATTTTATGAAAATGTGCATTGGTACGCAGTGCGTCTATCATTTCTAAATGGTGGATGTGATGGCAATCTGAGCCGATAGCATCAATTAAATCACGGTCAATGAGGTCTTCTGCCATTTTTTTTACTTGTGGTCCATAATGACCCGACAACGAGTTAATGTTCAATTGCAGCAAAACCCCACGATCCCGGTATTCTTCTATTTTTTCCCAATCTTGGTAGTAATACGAATACCGTTCTACATGCGCTAAAATGGGTTTGTAACCGCCCGTTAGCAATTCAAAAACAGTTTCTTTCACGTTGGGCTGTTCACTTGCAAAAGACAATTCAAAAAGGACATATTTATCCACGTGGGGTCCAAAACTCAGCACGTTTTTAGATTTTATACATTCATCAAAATGAAAATCTAAATAATACTCCGCAGCCGCTTCAATTTCTATAGGTATATTTTCCTTTTGGATGGCGGCCCTTACTTCGGCTAATCCGGCTTTAATATTTTCCGGATTATTACGGTAAAAATCACTCATAATATGCGGAGTGGTAATTACTTTTGTATACCCCAACTCAACAAATTTTCGCAACATCAGCACCGTATCCTCAATAGATTTTGAACCGTCATCAATTCCTGGAATTAGGTGACTGTGAAAGTCCGTTCCGATCAACGATAAATCAATCGGGTCTAATTGGGGAGTAGATTTAAACAGACGTTGTAAAAGACCCATAAGTAGGTAAAGTTTTATAAAGTAAAGTTATGGATTATATTTGTATTTGAACTTTTATAACACGTTACTTTTAAAGTATGAAGGCCCTTGCTTTTGATCACGATTACATCTTAGAAAATGATGTTGCTTTACTAAAACCGTTAGAAAGAAGTGATATTAACCTATTGCTACCCTTTTCATTGAACGAACCAGAACTTTGGAAATATTCACTTTTACCGGCGGATGGCGAGGTAAATTTGAAAACCTATTTGGATTACGCCGTTAGCAGTCGTGAAAACAAAAACGGGTATGCCTTTTTAGTACTAGACAAGCGTGCCAATAAAGTGGCGGGTACCACACGTTTTTATGATATTCAAAAACTCCACAATACAACACAGTTAGGTTTTACATGGTATGGAGATGAGTTTCAAGGAACAGGGTTGAATAAAAACTGCAAGTTTTTAATGTTAACCTTCGCGTTTGATCAAATGCATGCCGCCCGTGTTGAGTTTAGGGCAGATGCGCTAAATGCCCGCAGCATAGCTGCAATGAAAAGTATCGGTTGTCAAGAAGAGGGAATTTTACGCAGTAATTGTGCTAGCCCCACCGGACGAAGAGACAGCATTGTACTTAGTATTTTAAAAACCGAATGGGATAAAAAGCTAAAAGCTGAGCTATCTGAAAAAATAAAGATGATCTAACATTGGAGTTGGATTATCAAATACCCCATACTTTTTGTTTTATGGCAATAAATTGCTCCATTTCTAATGTAAAGCCCGTTGCCGAACTTTCAATACCACATTCATTGAGCGTAAAATAGTTTTTTTCACCACGGTTTTTGCTGATAAAAGGGTTGTAACTGCAAGGCGTAGCCGAAAACCATCTTCCATCTTTACGGTGAGAGGGTGCGCGTTCATCAATGCATATTGTTCTAAATTCGCAATGGGCACAATCATCCATATCCGTTTTTTTAACATGCCACAAGCGCTGAAAATTAGGTGTGTCAATAATTGATAAAAGGTTGTTTGTTTTAATATTTCCAAAACGCCTTGTGGTGTAAATTCCATTTAAAATTGCGCCTTTCTCGTTAATATGTGCGCGGTTGGCGTAGTGCAAATGGCCAATTTCAGACAAGTTAATATTGTGGTGATGAACCAAAATATGGTGCTGTGGTTGGGGTGTTTTTGCTGTCGAGCAATAAACTTCAACTTGTCCAATGGTGTAGGTATCGTTTGTTGCAGCGTTTAATAAATGCACCGCTGTAATTGATGGTAAGAGACGTAAACTATTTTCTATCAAGTGTACGTTTCGCTTTTTACAATCAATATATAAGATGAGACGTTGCACGTTTAGTGCTTTTAAGTGTTGAAACAGTGGTGCAATTTCAAAAGAACCCAAAAAGTAAAGTGTTAGTTCTTCAATGTTCCATTGATTAATTTGCTCAACAGTAACGGGCAGTACAGGTTTGTCTAAACTTATTGATAAATTTAAAAGTGTTGACGGAATAGAGAATGACTTTTTTGTTTTGGATGGCTGAATGGCACTATCGGCTAAAAAAGCTAAATTATTTTTAAGTAAGAATCGTAGAAATGAATCGATTTCACTTTCATCTAAGAACAAATTCAGTTTGTGATAAATCGCTTCAATTTGCTTGGGTCCCTCACGAATAATTTTTGCCCATTCGTTAGTAATAAAGCAATAATAATTTTGGCTGTAATCTACCAAAACACTGCGGTTATACCCCGTTGTAATTGTACATAATGGGGTGAGCGATAAAAATTTTTCATGGTGAATCACTGCGACTACTTTTATTGATTTAAATTTAATAAAATTATTTTAAATAATATTAAATCTGTTTTATATAAATGGAGATGTGTATAAACTTTGCAGAAGCATGCGTTCACAACAAGCTATATTTCTATATTTTTGAATTCAATTTTTAATTTAGACGTATCTTATGTTAACCACCAAGCGGCTTTTGCTAACTATTTTAACAGATCAAGACTATGAACTAATTCATGCTGTGCAAAGCATACCCGCTGTTGACGAATACAATACACTGGGTGTGCCAAAATCTTTAGCTGAAACAATTGAAATAATGCGCCCGCTTATTGAAAACAAAACCACTGCATTTACCTATGGCGTTCGATTACATGGGTCAAATGAATTTATAGGGTTATGTGCTATCAATTTGAGTCGTCCCAAATATCAAGCGGCAGAATTATGGTATAAATTTAACCCAGATTTTTGGGGAAAAGGCTATGCAACAGAGGTTGTAACTGCTTTGATCGATCATTGTTTTAATTTTTTAAACCTTCACCGGGTAGAGGCTGGTTGTGCCGTTGAAAACATTGGGTCTGTAAAAGTGTTGGAAAAAGTAGGCATGATACGCGAGGGACGAAAACGCAAAACATTGCCATTAAAATCGGGGTGGAGCGATAATTATGAGTACGGTATTTTAAACGAAGAATGGCAACACTAAATTTAAAACCACTTGCACCTGCAGATTTTCAAACACTCATCAGTTGGGTGGATAATGAAAAGTTGCTATTTCAGTTCGCCGGTTCCGTTATTTACATACCCGTTAACGGTACAACAATTATCACAATACATGAACGATCCGCTTAAAACGCCATGCAAACTTGTTGATACTGCTCAAGAACAAAAAATGATAGGTCACGGTGAATTTAATTGGTCAAACCCTACCTTGCCGCGATTGTCTCGTATCTTAATAGCGCCAAATGAAAGAGGTAAAGGCCACGGCGAAACATTAACGCGTTTAATGGTAGAACGGTTATTTGAGAATTCATCTGTAAATGCAGTTGATTTATGGGTGTTTGAATGGAATACAACCGCGCTAAATTGTTATGTTAAACTCGGTTTCAGACGCGTAAGTAAAAATACTACCCAATTTACCAAAGGCGTGTTTGAGTGGACACGATTAAATTTGGTTTTGCAACGTGATGACTATACGCCCACCTAGTATGTAATAAAATCAAAAATAAAATCAGAAAAATCGCTTAAAAAATGAGCGGATCGACTTAAATTAGCCATAGCAGGATAAAATAAAACAAATGGAATTAAATACCTATTTTGACGGATTACCCAATGCACACCGCCTTTTCATTGAAAAATTACTACCCATAATCGAAAAAAACGACGCGGAAACTTAAAAAAGATGTTGTTCATGTAATGGGGAAAGATATGGTAGGCTACGCACAAGATGGTGAGTTCAAATACGCATTTGCCAGTCATTCAAAACACATAACGTTTCATAATATGGTGATGTACTGTTATCCAGAATTGCACGCTAACTTTAAAGGAACATTCGAAAAAGTAACATTTCAAAAGTCATGCATAAATATTATGGTGTTAGATAAATTTTCATTCAACGATTTTGAAAAATTCATTCAAGCCTCCGCCGCCTATCAGTATCCAAGTGAATTGCAGTTAAAACGCAGAAAAAAGAGTTAATCCGTGGTGCATGGCTCTGCTAGTGCTGTGCCGTTTTGGTTGAAACAATAGCGTAACACTGCGCTTTCAATTACGCAACCACGTTTTTTACAGTTTATAAAAGCACACAATTTTATCAGCACTTTTAATTATGCTTGTTGATTAAAAAACTAGTTAAAATTTTATACATTTCAATATATTTAATTAATTTTAAATGTGTAAAATGTGTGATGAATGCAATTTGAAGAGGAGCTTGCCCATAAGCTAAACGAAATCAACTACACCATAGACCTCAACATTAACAAAATTAGTAGTGTTGGTTTGTATAATGGTATGGCAGGTATAAGCCTTTACCGCTACTATTATGCTGTGTATAGCCGTAAAAATCAAGATTTAGACAAAGCAACCGCTGCATTAAACGATTGTTTGAACCTAACCCTTACCACTATAAATAACAAAAAATTTATTTACAATGAGCTGATTGAACTGGCGTGGTTATTTCATCATTTACACAAAAAAAATCTACCTAACCTTACCGTACTTCCACTACAACAAATTGATAATGCCCTAGCTGATGTAATGACAGAAAAAATAGAAGCCGGAAACATTGGTTTTTTAAACGGAGGCGTGGGTTACCTTAATTACTTTTATCAACAATACATTTCTGCAAAAGGCGGGCGCCGTAATTATTACATCACTATAATTATAAAAGGACTCACCGCTTTAGCAGCAAAAGCCGATTGGTTGGACGACGAAACTTTACGTTGGAAAAATACGTTTAAAAATCCTGATAATAATTATGATTTAGGTTTGCCCCATGGTATGATGGGGATCGTAGGCGTATTCACAAAAATGGTACACCACCAACCATTTTATCACTACGTAAAGCCTTTATTAAATGCTGCCGTTAAGTATGTTTTACAGTGGGCAGATGATTGTGCTCCTTCTGTTTTTCCGGCTCGTCTTTCAACCATAAAAAAGTATCCTGTTCCAAGTCGGGTAGGGTGGTGCACCGGAGATTTAGGTATAACCACCATTTTGCTAAAATATGCCCAAACTATAAATGATACAGCCTTAGAAGAAAGGACGTTGACCATTTTAAAAAAAACAGCCATGCGCCGCACTTATGATGCGTGCCATGTAGTGGATGCTACTTTGTGTCATGGTGCTTTTGGTAACGCACAGGTTTTTGGGTTTATTTATAAGTTAACAGGGTTAATGATTTTTAAAGATGCACAGCTTTATTGGCTACAGGCGGCCTTCAGAATGGCAGTAACCCCAGATGGCTTTGCAGGCTATAAACAATGGACGCACGCTACTAAAAATGGCGTGAATAACTTAGGGTTGCTCAACGGAATTTGCGGAATGGGTTTAGTTATATTGGATTTTTTACAGGATAATACCCTAAAATGGGATGCCTGCTTACTGCTTAACGACGCATGTTAAAGTGAGTTGGCATTATTTTAGTAATACGTCATATCAACGAGGCAAACGCCCGAATGAATAAACGGAAGCTGTTTTTTACCTATATTTAAAAACACTATTAACAAAATTTTTTTTGTGAGAAGATTATTAACCGGTTTGTTATTTATAACAGCACTAGGAACTACTGCGCAGGATACGCGCGATTTAGAATTGAATTATGAAACGGCCGTAAAGTTTGCTGCCTTGCCATTGGAGTGCATAGAAGCAGAATATCCCAACAAACTTGGACAGGTTGTTTCTAGTGATGCAGATTTGCGAGCCCCGGCAGAACTGCACCCTATTTTTTATGGTTGTTTTGACTGGCATTCTTCCGTACATGGCCATTGGCTTTTGGCTAAAGCATTGCATAAGTTTCCATCAACAGATTTGAGCAAAAAAATCATTACACTTTTTAACCGCCAATTTACGAAAGAAAAAGTGCAGCAAGAACTTATCTATTTTGAACCTAAGTTAAACAAGTCTTATGAGCGAACGTATGGCTGGGCATGGATTTTAAAATTACAAGCCGAATTAACACAATTGCCAGAAGATAAAACGTACAAGTGGAGCGAAACGCTAAGTCCTCTTACTGAATTTATAGAAGAGCAGTATACTGCCTTTTTACCCAAATTAATTTATCCAATAAGGGTAGGGGAGCACACAAATACGGCTTTTGGACTTTCATTGGCGTTGGATTATGCCCAAATTGTACAACATGCCGATTTTGAAAATTTAATACGCACACGTGCAATGACCTATTATGGAGCAGACACAGAGTGTCCATTAAATTGGGAGCCTAGCGGGTTTGACTTTATTTCACCTTGCTTGCAAGAGGCTGAATTAATGAGTAAAGTACTAGAGCCAGCCGAATTTGAAAAATGGATTAATTTATTTTTACCCGTTTTATTTGAAAAAGGGTTTGATTTACAGCCCGGGCGCGTGGCTGATCGTACGGATGGTAAGTTAGTGCATTTAGACGGGTTGAACTTCTCGCGCGCTTGGTGCTTATACCGTATTGCAGAAGCCATCACAAGTTATACTGCAGAACTCACTAAAATTGCAGATAAGCACATGCGTGCCTCAATGCAACAAGTGGCTGAGAGCGATTACATGGGTAGCCATTGGCTCGCCTCTTTTTTAGTTTATGCGCTAGAGGCGAGAGCAGAATAAATATCAACGTAAACACTACTTTGCAGAGCAGTGATTAAGTTTTAATTAACCACCACTAATTCCATTAAACTCGCTAATTACATCCATGTCTGGTTTAATGCGTACACCTGTCTCTCCTTTTCTGTCGTATTTTAACTTGTTTAAAACGTAGCGCATAGCTTCTTTTCGGGCGCTATCGCGGTTGTTTCCATTAATAATTATCCAAGGTGATTCTGGCAGGCTCGTCTTGGCAAACATTTCATTTTTATAATGGGTATAATCATCCCATTTTGCTTGCGCTTTTGCATCAACAGTACTCAGTTTCCACTGTTTTAATGGGTGTTCAAGTCTTTCTTGTAAACGAATTTGTTGTTCATCTTGTTTTATAGAAAACCAAAATTTAAAAATCTTAATCCCATCTTTGATCCACATTTTTTCAAGCGCTGTAACTTGTTCTGTAAACTGGTTGTACTGTTTTTTTGAGCAAAAACCCATTACAGGTTCTACAACAGCACGGTTATACCAACTACGATCAAAAAATGCCATTTCACCTGCATCTGGTAGGTGTTTAATATAACGCTGGAAATACCACTGCTTTTTTTCCAGTTTGGTAGGTTTTTGCAGGGCTACTATTTTAATAAACCGCGGGTTTAAAAACCGAACAAAGCGAATAATCGCTCCTCCTTTTCCAGCGGTATCACGTCCTTCAAACAAAATGGCAACCCGTTGATTATTTTCGTAAATGTGTTTTTGCAGCCAAACAAGTTCGGTTTGTAGGTCAATATATTCTTGATCAAATTGTTCCATAATAACTGAGCAATTACATTTTTAGCAAATAGGCAAAAATAAGCGGAGCCACAATCGTTGCGTCTGATTCAATAATAAATTTAGGGGTATTAATGTCTAATTTTCCCCAGGTAATTTTTTCATTTGGAACTGCACCCGAATAAGAGCCGTAGCTGGTTGTCGAGTCAGAAATTTGGCAAAAATAATTCCAAAACGGAATGTTTTCCATCTCCATATCTTGATATAACATTGGCACAACACAAATCGGAAAATCACCGGCTATACCGCCACCTATTTGAAAAAAGCCGATACCGTTATCGCAATTTTTTGTATACCAATCTGCTAAATAGGTCATGTATTCAATACCGGATTTCATGGTAGATGCCTTTAGGTCTCCCTTCATCACATAAGATGCAAAAATGTTACCCATTGTGCTGTCTTCCCATCCGGGTACAATAATCGGTAAGTTTTTTTCTGCTGCGGCGTACATCCAACTATCTTTTATGTCAATCTCGTAATATTGCTCTAATACTCCAGATAGTAGCAATTTGTACATGTATTCATGTGGTAAATAGCGTTCACCTTTGGCTTCTGCATCTTTCCAAATTTTAACAATGTGCTCTTGTATGCGTCTAAACGCTTCTTCTTCTGGAATACAAGTATCCGTTACACGGTTTAGACCTTTTTCTAATAAGTCCCACTCATCTTGCGGGGTTAAATCACGGTAATTTGGTACGCGTTTGTAATGCGAATGGGCCACAAGGTTCATTATGTCTTCCTCTAAATTAGCACCGGTACACGAAATAATTTGCACTTTGTCTTGACGGATTACTTCGGCAAAAATTTTACCAATTTCTGCTGTACTCATAGCGCCTGCAAGCGACACGAGCATCTTTCCACCGTCGGCGAGTTGTTTTTCGTATCCTTTTGCTGCATCCACTAATGAGGCGGCGTTAAAGTGTAAAAAATGTTTTTCTATAAAATTTGAAATTGTTGCATTCATGTTTTTAAAATAATTTGCTGGTTATTAAGTCTGCTACTTCTAGCAAGATAAGAATAATGATGATCCATTCAAGCGTGCTGCTGTGTTTATGGTGTAGAATATCGCGGAATAGGTCTAGGTTTTCCTTCACAATGTCAAGGCTGTATTGCAAGCCGTGGTGCCTGTTTACCACATCTAACTGTTTTCGTAATTCGGTGTCTAATTCTGATAACTCTTCGTTGTACCAGGCAAGGTCTGATGTTTCAAAAATAAGCAGGTTTTCTGCAATTCTTGATTTCAAGGTCATGGTTCGGCCAATGAATTTGCGTAGTTTAGATCGGGGTATGCCAATGTCTCCGGTGGTTTCTAAGGTAGCTGAAATTTTACTTGTTTGTTCCAACAACGCATTGGTTTTAGCTTGATAGTAGTCTAAGGCAACGCTTTGTGCTAAATTCAGCATTACAATGTGTAGACGATCTAACGAAAAAGCATTGACAAAAACAGTGTTAAAGTTAACCCCCTGTGGTTTTTCCGCATTAATTTCAACTTCGTACTGTTCCGTTTCGTTCGCCTCAAAATTAACTTTTCTCCCTGTTATTTCTGTAAAAATCTGGCGCAATTCATCTTTTTCAACGTTACAAAAAACAACACTGCCGTAGTTTTTAACATAGACAAACTGCTCTTCAGCTTTTTGGAGTAGTAAGAAGGAGTTGTCTCTTTTTATAATAGTGAGAGGCGTGCTTTGCTCAAGCTTTCGCAAATCCATACGTTTACCTGCATGAAATGCCAAAATTGAATAGTTCATGGTATACTTAAACCTCCTCTGTCGAAAACTTGTAGCTTAACATTTTATAGTAAAGCTTAGCGGCTAAAAAGTCAGACGCTTTTTCGTTTGGGTTTGGGCAAAGTTCGACAATATCAAACCCAACTACATTTTTTTCTTTAAATACTTGCTTTAAAAAATCCAATGTTTCATACCATAATAATCCACCAGGCTCGGGTGTTCCGGTAGATGGCATAATTGATGGGTCAAACGCATCCAAATCAATTGTAATGAAAACGTTTTCGGTCATCATTTCAACGGCTGCATCCCCCCAATAAGCATCTTCATTCATTTCATGGGCAAAAAACGTCTGATCGCGGTTCATCCATTTAAGTTCTGTGGCATCCATACTGCGAATACCTACCTGAATGAGGTTCGTGTTTTTACTTGCCTCATGCATTGCACAGGCATGGTTGCAGGTAGATCCTTCATACTCTTTTCGCAAATCAGCATGAGCATCTAATTGCACTACTGTAAGGTCTTCAAAACTTTCATTAAACGCACGGATACTGCCTATTGAAACGGAATGTTCGCCGCCAATTAAGGTCACAAATTTTTTAGTAAGAATGTGTTTTTTTGTTTTTTCGTAAACAGCATCTACCATAGCTTCTGGGCTGCTATTTTCTGTCACTGCGTTTGAAAGGTAAATACCTTTTTTATAAACCTCTGAGTTGGTTTCAATATCGTATAATTCCATGTTTTCAGATGCTTCTAAAAAGGCAGTTGGCCCTTTATCAGATCCTTTTTGCCATGTGCTAGTACCGTCATAAGGTACTGGAATTAATACAGTTTTAGAATTTTCTTGTGTTGCGAATTCTGCCGGAATTCCAGCATAAGTTTTGTTACTCATTGTAGCCTAGTTTTTCCAAAAAGTCTTGAGCCGTTTGTTGCGCGCTAAACAATTTGGTTGTGATTTGATTTTTTTCGTTTTTATGGATTAATATGTGTTTGGGGTTGGGGATCAAACAGTGCTGCAAGCCACCAAATCCACCAATTGATTCTTGATAAGCTCCTGTATTAAAAAAGCCAATGTATAAGGTTTTGTTTTGCTGAAAATTGGGCAAGTAAATGGCGTTAATGTGCTGTTCAGAGTTATAATAATCGTCACTATCACACGTTAGCCCGCCTAGTAAAACACGCTCATACCTTTTGTCCCAATTGTTAATGGGTAGCATTATAAACCGTTTATTAATAGCCCAAGCATCCGGTAATGTTGTAATGAATGATGAGTCGATCATATTCCATTTTTCCCGATCGTTTTGTTGTTTCTGGTAAAGTACTTTATAAATAGCGCCGGCACTTTCTCCAACGGTGTACGAACCAAATTCAGTAAAAATATTGGGTACATCTACTTCTGCCTCATCACACACGGACTTTATTTGACTGACAATTTCAGAAATCATGTATTCGTAATCATAATCAAACCCTAAGGAGTTTTTTATTGGAAAGCCCCCACCAATGTTTAAGCTGTCCAGTGTTGGGCATTTCTTTTTTAGGCTAACATAAACTTTTAAGCATTTATGCAGCTCGTTCCAGTAATACGCATTGTCCTTTATACCTGTGTTAATAAAAAAGTGAAGCATTTTAAGCTCCACTTGCTCATTACCTTTTATTGTATTTTCATAAAACGGTACAATGTTTTTGTAACCAATGCCTAGGCGGCTTGTGTAAAACTCAAATTTTGGTTCTTCTTCAGATGCAATTCTAATTCCAATTTGAAAATCTTCATTAATCGCTTCATTCAATAATGAAAGCTCCTCGTAATTATCAATAATAGGAATGCAGTTTTTATGCCCACTATTAATCAATTCTGAAATATTCTCAATGTATTGATCGCGTTTAAACCCATTACATAATACATAGGTATCATCCTGTATTTTTCCTTCTTTTTTGAGGCTGTTTACAATGTTAATATCAAATGCAGATGAGGTTTCTATGTGCACATTATTGGATAAAACTTCATCTAAAACATGTTTAAAATGAGAGCTTTTGGTGCAATAACAATAATGATAATCCCCTTTATAGTCGTTTGCCTCCATGGCTTTTTTAAACCACATTTTGGCATTTTGAATGTTTGCCGAAATTTTCGGGAGGTAACTAAACTTTAAAGGCGTGCCATACTCTTCAATCAACTCCATTAAATCAATGTCATGGAATTTAAGCGTTTGCTCTTCAGTAATTTTAAATTCATCTTGTGGAAAATCAAACGTTTGTTCGATTAAGTCGCGATAGCTGTTTTTCATTCGTCGTTGATGTGTGTTTTTAGTTAATTTGTTTTTTCAAAAATACCATCTTGATCTGAGAATGTCTTAAATTCCAAATAATAATTATTAGGATCTTTAATAAAAAAAGAATCGTGCTCGCCAATTTTCCCTTTTAAAAATGATGAAGGTTCAATTTCCAAATAATCTTTGGTTAGATGTTTTTTAAGTTCCCGTTTCCAGTTTTCTCTGTCCATTAGTAAACCAATGTGAAAAACGGGTAATCGATTTCCATCTAATGAGTAGTTTTTTGTTGTAATTGTTGGGCAAACATGTTGTGCAAAAGTAATTTGGTTGCCGTACAAATTAATGTCTACCCAATTTACAGCTTCGCGTCCCGTTTTAAAACCGAGTTCTTCTACATAAAAGGCTTTCGTCGTTCTTACGTCGTCACACGGAAGCGAAATGTGAAATTGAAAATTCTGATTCATTTTTTAATTAGCTATTCGTCTTCCTCTTCGCTGTTTTCGATTGTTTCAACCTCCGTTACGCGCTCAAGTGCAATAATGTTTTTCACTTCAACTTCATTTAAGTTGTCATCCAAATCAGTTAACGCTTGGTAAGTAATTCTAAACAATTGTCTAACCTCTTTTTTATCAGTTAGGTCGTACTGTTCAGACACACTCTTTTTAATGGATACAAACTCCATCATTTCACCTTCAGCGGTTTTAAATACGTAGTTACCATTTTTCATTCCTGCGTAATACGCTTCTGTTTTCTGTTCTTGTGCTGTTGCCATGTTCACTGCAAATAGCAATGTTAAGGCCATAAATAATGTTTTCATATTAGCTAATTTAACGTTATAATTTTAATATTCCTCTTCTTCTTCGTCCTCTTCTTCACCACCTTCATAAGAAGCAGCAATTTCATCTTCAATTTCATCTGATAAAAAAGTGAAGTTATTTTTTACGCTCCAGTCAATTAAATAGGTTGTGTCTTCGTGTTCAAAAACAAGTCCTTTAAACTGGTGTCCTTTAATTATGTGTTTCATTTCCGTCAAACGATCCTCCACACCTTCTGGATACGTTTTGAAAATAGCTTTCTTCAACTCATTGTTGAGTTTTTGGTAAGAAGTCATGATTCGCTTAGTCATAATAATTGATTTTTGTGGTTATAAAATAGTTTCAATTTTGTGGATTCTGTTGGTTGGTATTGAAATAACCTTGCTTAGGTTAATTTCTTCGGCATTAATGGATGCAATTTCTGTTTCTACCGTTTTTACACCTTCTATATCTTGAAAAGTAATGGCCACTTTTTCATTCGTATTACGTGTTTGATTGAACACATAGGTTAATGATTCTGCTCTTTCTTCGCGCTCCTCTCTGCCGAATAAAACATCCTCTTTAGGAAAGTGTAAAAGAAAAACATCTTCTTTTCCTACTCGTTTTATTTTCGTTTGTATCTCCATTAGCTCTTCTTGTTTGTACATGACAAATGTGAAAAGATAATTCTGAAGTAATTCTGAAGTAATTTGGGAGAAACTTGGGAGAGAATCTGTAGAAATTCTGAATTTTAAAATTTTAGTACAATGTTGTGTACACCGTTTTCATGTTCGTAAGAGAGTTCAATACCACTAACTTCGCATATACGGGCTATAATTGATAACCCCAGCCCAATTGAATCCTCATATCCACCGGCAACTTGAAAGCGTTCAAAAAGTTGATGGGTTGATGCCTGAATATTTTTTCCAGTATTTGTAAAACGAATTCCATTTTCATTTTCTAACCGTACTATTTTTATATATCCGCCTTCTATATTATGCATCACTGCATTTTTTATTAGGTTTTTAATTAAAATGTAAGCTAAATTTTCATTCATAGTATGCCCAATGTTGTTGGGCAGGTCTTTGCGAATAACCAATTCATCAACCTGAATTTGATCCTCAAATAAATCTAAGGTTTCATCCAAAACGGCATTAAATGAAATGGGCGTTTTGTTTTTGTAATGGTTGTAGTCAATTTTTGAAAGTAACACTAATGCTTGGTTTACGCGTGTAAGACGATCCAACTTATGCATAATATCACTAATTAGTTTAAAATCGCTCTTTTCAATATTTTTAGATTGAATCAGCAATTCTAATTTACCACGTATAATCGCAATGGGGGTCATTAATTCATGGCTTACGTTTTCAATGTATCGTTTTTGCTCTTTGTAATCTGCCTGAATTTGCCCTACAAGCTGTGATAATTCTATTTGAATATCGGTGATGTTAACAAAATCATATTTTTGGATAATCTCAGATTGTTCACTCTCGTAGTTACCACGTTTAATTTGTTTGACAAAATTGTACAATGACGCTTTAATTCTTCGGGTATTTAAAATCTCATAAATTAATAAACCAATAAATTGTCCCAAAAAGGCAAAAACAAAAAGCCACCAAATTTCGTTAAGTTCAGTGTTTATGTAAGGTTTTAAAAATAAAAAAGGCAATAGCATTATAGCCTGTGAAATTATAAGCAGCAAAATGATAATGCGGATGTTGTATTTACTCAGTTTCACGCTCAGAAAATTTGTAACCAATGCCATAAATGGTGTGGATGTAGTCGCACCCTTCTTTTTCTAAGATTTTTTTTCTTAAATTCTTAAGGTGAGAATAAATAAAATCATAAGAGTCCGTTCGGTCTACAAAGTCGCCCCAAATGTGTTCAGAAATTGATTGTTTTGTGAGTACGCGGTTCTATTAATAATTAGGTAAAGCAATAATTCGTATTCTTTTTTTGTCAATTTTATTTTTCGGTCATTCACGGTAACCTCTTGAGCCGCAGTGTCCATTTCAATTTCATTAAAGGTAATGATGTTATTACCTTCGTATTTATTTCGCCGAACAATAGACTTTACGCGCGCATTTAGTTCAGAAAGATGAAACGGTTTCGTTAAATAATCATCCGCACCAATTTCCAGCCCGGCTACTTTTGTTTCTATTGAGCTGTTGGCAGATAAAATAATCACACCGGTAGACGTACTTTTTTCTTTGATTTTTTGAAGTAGCCCTATCCCGTCTCCATCTGGTAAGTTTAAATCTAAAATAACACAGTCGTATAAATGTAGGTTCACTTTTTCCAAGCCATCTTTGTAGTTTTTGGCTTTTTCCAAAACATAACCAAAAGCATCAAAATACTTTAGTACCATCCGGAGCAATTCAATATCATCTTCGACGACTAGTAATTTCATATAACAGCTTTACGGCTTAAATATATTCATTATCTTTTTGACATGTTTTTTGAGTCAACAATAATTCATTTAAAACCGTTCAGTTTTTTAATAAAAGTAAGCATAAGCCTTGCGTTTTGTTGTGTGGGATGTGTTAAAAAAACAGCAGTCAGTCAAAAAGATATAATGCCTGTTATAATTGAGGTATACCCGGAAGATACGACCGGTTGGTTTATTTTAGAGTGGAATGATACATTAGGTGTTGCAAATAAACATACGTTGTTTTCAAGGCCCTACGAACTGCATTGCTGTGTAAAAAATCAGATGGATGATACATTAGGGATATACAGAGGTTTAAGTACGTCTCAACAGTTTGTGTATTTTAAAGTTAACCCGCTTAAAGATGATAGTATTACGGTAGACTTTAAAATTGCGATAAATCCTTTCTCTTCTTTTTTGGCAGATCAATCTAAGGGTTATTTGTATCAGTTTTTTTCAGATAAAAGTAAGCTGGTTCATTTTCATCCTGTTCAATTAGAATTAGCTACTTCTCTTTACAATAAAAGGGTTTTAATACTTTATTAAAATTAATTTTATTTTTTATATTCCGCCAAAACTCTATTTTTTTATAAGTTTTGGCGGAATATAGTTTTTTAGCTGTGATATTAATAATCTTCAATTTGCTTCTGTATTGCTGTTGATAGGTCAAATTTTACAGCGTTAACGGGCTATTTTGTTTATATCTCGCCAAAATGTTATTTTTTTATAAGTTTTGGCGGATTATAGGTAGGATTTGGTTGGTTAAAATTATATGCTGACTACACCCCATTTTTGATTAAAAATCAATAGCGTTAGCTGTAATTGGGTTTTTATATCTCGCCAAAAGTGATTATTTTTTTTAGTTTTGGCGGAATATAGATAATGTAATGTCAAAAGTTGTTGGTCGAAATACAGAGGTTAAAATTTTAGAGAAAGCGTTAAACAACAATGCGTCTGACTTAATTGCTGTGTATGGAAGAAGACGAATTGGAAAAACATTTTTGATACGAGAGCATTATAAAAAGCATATTGTTTTTGAAATTGCCGGCTTATCGTCTGGCTTGATGCATGACCAGTTAGAAAATTTCACAAAACAAATTAATGCGCGCAAGAAAAAAAGTGCCGTCAAACAGCCCGAAAGTTGGATACAAGCATTTACATTGCTTGAGCGCTATTTAAACCGATTTACATCTACCCGAAAAAAGGTGATTTTTATCGACGAATTTCCATGGATGGCAACCGCACGATCTAAGTTTTTAACCGCTTTTGAAAATTTTTGGAACAGCTACTGCACTAAAAGAAATGATTTAATTGTGGTGATTTGTGGTTCATCAGCATCTTATATGGTGCAGAAAATTGTAAAAAACAAACGCGGTTTACACAACAGAATTACACAAAAAATAAGATTGTTGCCTTTTAATTTGCATGAAACAGAGCTGTTTTTGAAAAAACAAGGCATTCGTTACACGCGTTACGATATATTGCAGCTTTACATGGCCATTGGTGGCGTACCGCATTATTTAGAAAAACTAGAAAAAGGACTAAGCGTTGCACAAAATTTAGATAAGCTATGCTTTGAAAAAGACGGTGTTTTAAATGATGAATTTAATTTATTGTATAGTTCTTTGTTTGAAAACTCAGAGAAACACTTAACCATTGTAAAAACACTCTCGGCATCTGGTAAAGGCTTAACCAGAAGTGCTATTATTGAAAAAAGTAAAATTCCAAGTGGGGGAGACTTTAGCCTAAAGTTAGATGAACTCATACAATCTGGCTTTGTAAGCGAACACCAGTATTATCAAAATAAAAAACAACTTTCGCTCTACCGCTTATCAGATGAATATTCTCGGTTTTATTTAAAATTCATTGAAAACACTAAAAACGGTGGCGCAGGAACATGGGTGCGCTTTCATAAAAAACAATCGTACGTTTCATGGTCTGGATTTGCGTTTGAAACCTTATGCTTAAAACATGTTGAGCAGCTAAAAAAAGCCCTCAGAGTTGATGCTATTTACTCTACAAACAGCAGCTGGTTTAATGAGCATGCGCAAGTAGACCTATTAATTGATAGAGACGACAACGTAATGAATTTGTGTGAAATGAAGTTCAGCAATGCGCCGTATACAATTGATAAAAAAGATTATTTGAGTATTAAGAATAAAGTAGTTCAGTTAGACGAACACCTCAACACCCGCAAAAACATTTTTGTTACCATGGTTACTACTTACGGGGTTAATGAAAATAAATACAGTCAAGAGCTTGTTCAAAATACCGTAACAATGGATAGTTTATTTGAAATGTAGATTTTATAATCCGCCAAAACTTATAAAAAAAGATATTTTTGGCGGATTATAATTTTTTTGATGAAAACTAAATTTATCAAAAAAACAATTTTTAAGGACGCTTTTTTACTAAACTAATTGAAATATAAAACGTTCATTTCTAAACAAAAATTTGCGATTTTCGCAACACAATTTTAGATAACGGCTCAATTCAATAATTGTTAACTCACTTTCTTTCGTACTTTAGTTTGCGTATAATAAGAAAAGAACTAAATCACTACTCAATGGCAAAACCAGTCGCCTATATAACTAAAGTGCTCCACGAAGCCAGTAAAATTCAATCACTCGAATCTATTTCAAAACAAATTGCACCGCGTAGTCAGCAACAAATTGAAGCATTAGATAAAAGCGTTTTTTCCACCACTCGCGGAGAAACAGGACAAGCAGAGCGCCTAGCCTACCTCAACGAGAAAGAGATGGTTACCGATCATATTTCCGGATCAAAAAAACTAGATGATTTAGAGAAGCTCACCGGTAATATTGAAAATTTTATTGGCATGGCACAAGTTCCAATAGGCTTGGCAGATTATATATTAATGGTAAAGACGCGTGCGGCGATTACTTTGTACCCCTGGCAACCACAGAAGGTGCGCTTGTAGCATCTTATAACAGAGGTATGAAAGCGTGCCGTTTAAGCGGAGGAATTACATCCGTTTGTTTAGTGGAAGGAGTTCAGCGCAGCCCCTTTTTTAAATTTAATACCCTAGCAGAAGTTGGTGTTTTTATTAAATGGATTCATGAAAACAGCCAAAAGTTTAAAAAAATCGTATCGGAAACCAGCCAGTTTGCACAGCTAAATGAGGTAAACTCAAACATTGAAGGGAATAATGTCATTTTAACATTCGAGTTTAATACCGGAGATGCCGCCGGACAAAACATGGTAACAATCTGTACTGACCGTATATGCCAATTTATTTTAAATGAAGCTGCTGTTAAACCACTTCAATGGTATATTGAGAGTAATTATTCTGGAGATAAAAAAGCAACAGCCCTTTCATTTTCAAACGTGCGGGGGAAAAAGGTGAGTGCAGAAATTGTTTTACCGCGTAAGATTGTAGAAGGTGTATTAAAAACAACGCCTGAAAAGGTGGAGAAGTATTGGATTGCATCTACATTGGCGGTGGTGCAAAGCGGAGCCATTGGTGCACAGGGGCACGTAGCAAACGGGCTTACAGCACTTTTTATAGCCTGCGGACAAGATGTCGCCTGCATTTCAGAATCATCTGTAGGGGTTACACGTATGGAAACCAATGCAAATGGCGATTTATACGTGTCGGTAACGTTACCTTCTTTAATTGTAGGAACCATTGGCGGAGGAACAAATTTACCCACCCAGCGTGAATGTTTAGAAATGCTGGATTGTTACGGCGCTGGAAAATCACGAAAATTTGCAGAAATATGTTGCGCCGTAGCACTTTCAGGTGAGTTATCCATTGCAGCTGCCATGTCTGCTAATCATTTTACAAGCGCACATGAAAAACTTGGACGAAAATAATTCCGTAACAGATAACCGCTCATTAATAAAGCGCTTTTTGATCTATCAAAAAGAACGCTTTCCGTTTTTAGCGCATGGTGTTATGATCGGAGCATTTACTTTTTCTGCAGTATCCTATTCGCGCATTTGTAGAGGTCAAGATAGTTTTATTGCAATTCCTGATTTTTTAATTGGCATTTTTGCCACGGTTACCTTGTTTTTTCTAGTTCGCATTTTTGATGAATTTAAAGATAAAGAAGATGATGCAAAATACCGCACTTACCTTCCCGTTCCAAGAGGATTAATTCGTTTAACGGAGTTAAAGTGGATTGGGTTAAGTGTAGGCTTAATTCAAATTGCTGTTATTGCCATTTTTCAACTAGAAATGCTTTACCTCTACTTAATTGTAATTGGCTACTTATTGTTGATGGGTGTGGAGTTTTTTGTACCCAAATGGCTAAAGCAACGGCAAATTTTATACATTACCTCGCACATGTTTATTATTCCGCTAATTGATATTTATGCAAGCGGATTAGATTGGCGATTAGATGGAGGTAGCCCACACTGGGGGTTAGCGTGGTTTTTTGCCGTATCGTACATGAATGGATTAGCGTTGGAGTTCGGAAGAAAAATTCGGACACCAGAAACAGAAGAAGAGGGCGTGGTTTCATATACTGGGTTGTATGGCACCAAAGGCGGAGTTGTAATTTGGTTGTTGCTAATGTTGACAACTTTGGGGTTAGCCATTGGCGCGTCTAATTATGCAAATTACGGTAGCTTGGCTTATATTGTATTAACTTCGTTTTACATTTTATGCGCCATTCCTGGCGTTTTATTTATTAAAAACCCAACTGTAAAAGGCAGTAAGTGGATTGAATACGCCTCTGCAATATGGACGGCATTAATGTACCTCTCGTTAGGAGGTATTCCTATGTTAAACGCATTAATTGCATGACTATAATTACTGCAAATATCACTGAGCCAGGGGCAGAAATTGGAGGGAAAGCTAAGAACCTCTTCCGGTTAAAAAAAATAGGAATCACGGTGCCGAACTGGGCCGTTATTCCGCAAAGCGTATTGATTAATCAACTGCCAAGTGAGGCAAGTCCAGAATTGGTAAAAGCAGCCATTGAACAAGCTAAGGTACCAGCTATTGTTTTAGATGAACTTAAAACTTATTTTGGGGATCAAGTTGCTGAAAAAACATTTGCTGTAAGGTCATCAGCCATTGACGAAGACGGAGCATCACATTCTTTTGCAGGACAGTTTGAAACATTATTACACATCCCTTTTAATGAAATAGAATCGGCGATAAAGCGTATTTGGGAGTCTGTTACATCTGAACGTATTTTAGCGTATCGAAAGCAAAATAATTTACCTACGCATTACGGAATTGGTGTAATTGTTCAAGTTATGGTATCCCCAACCGTAGCAGGCGTAGGTTTTGGGTTAAACCCATTAAATAACGACACTTCCACTAAAATTGTTTCTGCCGTTTATGGCTTGGGCGAAGGTTTGGTTTCTGGCGAGTTGGATGCGGATACGTACGAAATTCGAGCAAAAGACATCAAAAAAACAATTGTAGAAAAAACACGTCAGTTTAAACGTAAATCCACCGGTTCGGGGATTGAAAAGGTAGATGTCCCCTTAGCACTTCAAAAAACACCTGCGTTACGTGACGAACAGTTAAGGGCAGTTGAAAAAATACTAAATCGGCTTGAAGAAGAATTAGGCAGCCCGCAAGACATTGAGTTCGCAATTGATAATGATATTTTATACCTTTTACAAACGCGCCCCATAACCACAACGGCGAAAGAGGAAGAAGAGTACATTTTATGGGACAATAGCAATATCATAGAGTCGTATCCTGGCATTACAACTCCACTAACGTTTACGTTTATTACAAAAATGTATGAAATGGTATACTGTCAATTTGTTGGGTTATTGGGGGTGAATCAGCGGGAAATTGAAGCACATAAAAATGTGTTCGCAAATACATTAGGATTAGTACGTGGCCGTGTTTACTACAATTTGTTAAGTTGGTATAAAATGCTGGCAATGGTACCCGGTTACTCTATAAATGCCGAGTTTATGGAAAATATGATGGGTGTTAAAGAACGTTTTGAGCTGAAGGAAAATTACCGGATGAGCAAAGGACTTGCCACTTTGCGCATCATAGGAATGATTTTTAAAATGATACGCCTGCAACGACGACTACCTAAAGAGCGGAAACGATTTAAGCAACAATTGCAGGCAGTAATGGCTACCTATCAGCAGTATGATTTTTCAACCATGAAAGCTGCCGAAATTGTGAGACATTATCAACACTTTGAAACTACTTTATTACTAAAATGGAAAGCCCCATTAATAAATGACTTTTTTGCTATGATTTGGTTCGGGATGTTGCAAAAAAAGACAGCCAAACTTTGCCCGAATGAACCCAATTTGCACAATGATTTACTCTGCGGAAGCAATGACATTATTTCCGTAGAGCCCATTCACAGAAGCATGGACATTGCTAAGTTAATTTTGCAAAACAATGCAGCTGCCCAATTATTTAAAACCCAAAAAGCTGATGTTATTTGGCAAACTTTGCTTAATGACGAATACCCCGCTATAAAAAAACAAATTGACGATTACATTGAACGCTTTGGCAACCGGTGCGTGGGAGAGTTAAAGTTAGAAACCATTTCATACGAACAAGACCCTACATTGTTTATTAGCGTTATAAAATCGTATGTAATACAAGGTATAACAGCACGAAAAGCGAATGAAAATGTAGAGGAAGAGTTGCGCACCAAAGCAGAAGTGAAAATAAAAAAAGCACTTAACGGTAAGCCGCTAAAAAGGTGGTGGTTTAACTATATATTAAAAAAAGCACGCGACTTGGTGAGCAATAGAGAAAACCTGCGCTATGAGCGTACAAGAGGGTTTGGTATGGTGCGCAAAATGGTTACTGCGTTAGGTGATGAATTGCACAATCAAAAACACCTTAACCACTCGAGAGACATTTTTTACATGGAGTTGGATGAGATTTTAGAATTGGCATCAACTGAATTTAAACCAGAAATTAATAAACGAATTGTCCAACGTAAAAAAGAGTTTGAAGCTTATGCAACAGAACGGGCTCCGGAAGAACGCTTTTTTACGGATGGAATGAATTTTACGGATGATTATATTTATTCGAAAGAAAAAATACAACCAATTGTTGGCGACTTAAAGGGAACAGGCTGCTGCCCGGGAAGAGTAAAAGGAAAAGTACGCGTGGTAAAGCATCCAAATGAAATTGATTCGTTAGACGGAGATATTTTAGTAACAACAAGTACAGACCCTGGGTGGGTAACGTTATTTCCGACGGCGGGAGCCATAATTGTGGAACGAGGCAGCATGCTGAGTCATTCTGCAATTGTTTCCAGAGAAATGGGTATTCCTTGCATTGTAAGCGTTACGGGCTTATTACGAACGTTAAAAACAGGCGACGAAATCCAAATGGATGGTGCTACGGGAGAAATACAACTGATAACAAAATGAAGAAGCAGTTAGACAACGTAAAGCACGATTATATTCGCTATGCCAATTGTTGGGAGGATGCAGACGTTTTGTTAAAAGCGTTAGACGTTCAGCCAACGGATCGTATTTTGTCGGTGGCTTCTGCGGGAGATAACAGTTTTTCTTTATTGTCAAAACAACCCGAAATTGTTGTGGCAGTAGATGTGAACCCGGTACAGCTGAGCTTAGTTGCGTTAAAAAAGGCCGCATTTACAGCTTTAAATCATGCTGATTTTTTAGCTTTTTTAGGATTTGAACCAAGTAATGACCGGATACTTTTATTTGAAAAAGTAAATGAGCACCTGCCGGAAACAGAGCAGAAGTTCTGGAATAGCCGAAAAGAAGAAATCGAAGCGGGGATTATTTATACGGGTAAATTTGAGCGTTATTTCAAATTGTTCCGCGTGCGTATTTTGCCACTTATCCATACCAAAAAAAGAATTAAGCGCTTGTTTGAAACCAAAGATGCACAAGCGCAAGTCGACTTTTTTAATGAAAAATGGAACAACAGGCGGTGGCGTTTACTCTTCAAACTGTTTTTTAGTAAATTCATCATGGGCAGATTTGGCAGAGACCCGGCTTTTTTGAAAGAAGTGGAAGTACCGGTTTCAGAATTTATCATTCAAAAAGCAAAGACACATTTAAGCTCTACCTATGCACAAAGTAATTATTTCTTGCATTTTATCATGACCGGAACTTTTGGGCAGACATTGCCACATTACGCACGCGCCGAAAATTTTGAAAAAATTAAAGCAAACATTAACCGTTTAGTATTATTTAACGGAGTGGCAGAAGAGACTTTTACCGTTTATGGTAGATTTCATAAATTTAACCTTTCCAATATATTTGAATACATGCCGCAGACACTATTCGAAAACGTAACCGATCAACTAATAAATAACGGAAGTACAAAAGCTTGCTACGTGTATTGGAATTTAATGGTACCACGCAAAATGCATGAGGCGAATGATTGTTTAGAATCAAATGAAGGCTTAACGTCAACACTGCGCGTTGCAGATAATGGTTTTTTTTATGACGGTATTAATATATCACTAAAAAAATGAGCCCGAATGTTACCTATACCATCTTATTGGCAGGTGCCTACTTAGTACTATTTGCCTTTGCCGAATTGCTTTATCATAAGTTTAATGTAAAGGCAGAAACCACACGAAAAATTGTGCATATAGTCACAGGAATTTTTACACTTTTTTTTCCAATTCTTGTCCAAAATAAGTGGCTTGTTTTGGCACTATGCACAAGTTTTTTATTGATTTTATTAATTAGTTTTCCGCTCAAGCTATTACCTTCTATCAATGCAGTCAACAGAAAAACGGTAGGCAGCATATTGTACCCAATTATTGTATTTAGCTGTTATTTAATTTATGATTGGAACGACAACTTAGCCATGTATTACATTCCTATTTTAATTTTAGCATTGTCTGACCCCACCGCAGCCTTTATTGGAAAAAAATTCCCTTGGAGACGTTACACAAGTTTTGGTCAGCAAAAAACAGTAAGTGGTTCAGCTGGTTTTTTTATGATGACGTTTTTACTTTCATTGATGCTGCTAACAGGTGTAGAGCATTATTCAATTAAAGCTGCCGTTATTATTGGCGGCGTGCTAGGTCTTATTACCACATTGGCTGAGGGGATTGCGCATGGCGGATATGATAACTTGACAATTCCATCAAGCGCGGTTTTAACCTTACTTTATTTTGAACATTTTACCGCCTTTCATGTCTGAATTTAGCATCATAAAAACAACACCTGCAGAAGCGCACTTTTCATTATTTGAAGAAGTGCCAAAACAGCTTTATCCTGAAAATAGCCAACGTTTTGTATTCGGTAATGAACCCTTACCGGAATTTTTAGAAGGATGTTATGTGCTGTTGCAAAACGATAAGCCAACGGGGCGCTTTGCTTTTTATGAAAATCCACAGTTACAATACAAAGGTACGCGGGCTTGCACAATAGGTAGTTTTGAATGCCTTAATTCAAAAGAAAGTAGCCATTATTTATTGAACCATGCGCTAAAACTAGCCAGGGCAAAAGGGTATAGTTATATTATTGGCCCTATGGAAGGCTCCACGTGGAATAATTACAGATTTAGCTTACATAATAACTACCCTAATTTTTTTATGGAGCCCTATCATCATGACTATTACCCCAGCTTATTTGAGGAGTTTGGCTTTAAACAAATGGCAAGTTACCGTTCAAATAGCGATAATGAATTAGATTATGATGCGGCCGATATTGATGCGTTTGAACAAGCCTACAAACAAAAAGGTGCCATATTTAGGCATTTAAGTTTAGATGATTTTGAGACAGAACTAGTAAAAATTGCCCAATTTAATAATGCCGCATTTAGCGAAAATTTTTTATTTACTCCAATTTCAGAAAAGGTATTTGTTGAAAAATACAGTCGTTATAAGCCTTACTTAAATCCAGATTTAATTTGGATTGTAGAGGATCAAAATAACCAAATTCAAGCACTTTCATTCTCCATAAACGACCATTTTAATACGGAGCATAAAACATTAATTGTAAAAACATTGGCACGGCGAAAAGAATCTCCTTTTAAAGGAATTGGCGGATACTTGGCGCAAAAAACCTATCAGCTAGCCAATGAAATGGGTTATGAACAGGTGATTCATGCATTAATGATTGATACAAATGCTTCCGTTGGTTTATCAGAAAAATATAAAACTACCGCCTTTAAGTCGTACGCTTTATACAGTTATGCCTTATGAATATTTCAACGCTTTTTTTAAATGCTGCCAAAAGGCATCCTAAGCACATAGCTATTGTTTACAAAAAACAATCCATTACGTACGAAAAATTGGCTGAGGAGGTTAAGCAAACGGCGGCTTACTTTCAGCAAAAAGGCATTAAAAAAGGAGACAGAGTTTTGGTATTTGTACCAATGAGCATTGACCTCTACCGAACTGTATTAGCATTGTTTTATGTTGGTGCGACGGCAGTTTTTTTAGATGAATGGGTTTCAAAAAAAAGGATGGAATTATGTTGCCAAATTGCCAATTGCAAAGGGTTTATAGGCGTACCCAAAGCACGTTTTTTGGTATTTTTATCGCGTCAGTTAAGGGCAATTCCCATTAAACTTCGGCTTCGTAAAAAAGGGAGGGAAGAAGCACGTTTACAAGCCGTGGAAAATTCTGATTCTGCCCTCATTACATTTACGACAGGTAGTACTGGCACGCCAAAGGCTGCAGACCGTACGCATGGTTTTTTGAACGAACAGTTTAACGCACTTTTAGAAGAGATAGACCCTAGTGTTACGGACGTGGATTTACCGTTGCTCCCCATAGTTTTATTTATGAATTTGGGTGTCGGTTGTACTTCAGTAATTGCACGTGTCAAACCTAAGAAATTAGAAAAATTAAATTTGTCGACTATTACTGAGTTGATGCAAAACCATAATGTCAACCGCATAACAGCCTCACCTGCATTCATTCTTAAATTAGCTGAAAAAGGATATCAGAAAATAGATAACCAAATTGAAAAAATTTTTACTGGTGGTGCTCCCGTATTTCCAAATCAAGCTTTCAAAATTACAGCCGCATTTCCAACTACAGCTGTAAAAATTGTTTATGGATCAACGGAGGCGAACCGATTAGTTCTATTTATGCAACAGAGTTGGTGGATAGAAAACAAGAACTTAAAAAAGGCTTGCCTGTGGGTAAACCTTACCATAAATCAACAGTCAAAATTATTCAAATTAACGAAATGCCGTTGCCACGTTTAACACCTGCGGAGCTAGAAGGGCAAACTTGCCCAGAGGGCGAAATTGGTGAAATAATTGTGAGCGAACCGCATGTTTTACAACGTTATTTTAATAATCCAGCGGCATTTAAAGCAAATAAAATAATAGTGGATGAAACAATTTGGCACCGAACGGGAGATAGTGGTTTTATGCGTGAAAAGGAATTGTACCTCACCGGTCGTGCAAATCAGTTAATAACAGTTGATGGTAAATTAATTTCACCTTTCGTAATTGAAAATCAACTGCAAGCTATTGCTGGTATTAGCATGGGGACTTTATTACACGCTGAAAATAAATTGATTCTGGTGTTAGAGTTAACGCTGAATTCAACAGAGGTAGTGCTGAATATTCCATCAACCATTTTTTATGATGAGGTTGTGTACATTAAAATCCCAAGAGATCCGCGTCATTATTCTAAAATTGACTACGCACGATTAAAAAAAATTATCGCTGCCAGGTCGATTTAAAGGTCAAAAACCAAATGCAGTTATTTTTTTGGGTTTGATAATCTTATTTTTCTGAGGTAGGAGACAAATTTTCATTAAAAAAAAGTAACTTTAAACTTAACTTCTACAGCGCATATTATTAGTGTGTTAAGTGTAATCCAAGCCGTATTTTCCAAATTTTATCAATTTTTTAAGTAAAAAGTCTTAGGTAGAAACACGTATATTTAAATTTATGTCGTATATTTGTTCCGTCAGGTAGATAGAGTAGATGCTTACTTTTTCATAAGTTTTGGGTTAATGAATATTGCATTGAAAATCTACCTGGCTTTTTTTTGCCTTAAATTTTCTTGAATTTGTTGTTATTTTTAGAGGCAACTATCTTTAACCACCTTGGTAGTGCAATTTTTTGGAGCGAAAATGACTTTTGAAATTCATAAACTGAAAAGGAGTATCGAAAACATCATATTTCGAACAGATAGCACGAATTACCGAATGAATATTGATTTAATTATCAGTTTAATAAAACAAAACAAGGTCAACTATTCTCGGGATCACGTGTTAGCCATGATATACGCAATTGATCAGGAGAATAACTTTACAGACGCCAAAGAAGAAGTTCTAATAAGTATTTCATCTATACTTTATGGTAACTGTCCAGATTCTTTAAAAATTAATTGGGGCTAATCCGGTTGAACAACCAATTCATTAAATAAAAATCAACGACTTCAGCGTCAAACGGTATTTTCATATTAACTTTATTCGCATTATTTTGAATCAAAACAAAAGTGTTTATTATGAAAGAGTTTAATCGGTTTTCAAAAGATGAGCGACATAAGTTTCGCGGCAATCATAAAATTGGTTTTGCAGACACCTTTGTAGATACACAAGAACTAGTACCTGTATTTTCAAAATTATTTGATTCTATGGCAGATGTTGAATGGGCGGTGAGAGAAGCTACATCTGATGGGCCTAACCATAAACAGCTTCGAAATGCGTTAATTTTAAAACAAGTCGCGCTTCTTGTAAAAAAACTAGCGTTAACAGAAACGGTTGACAGCAATCCTATTATTGGAACGAGTCCAAAAGAATACAATTTTGAATACCCAATTGGCATTCCTAAAAACGTTTATAATTTTATTGTAAACAATGTAGAGGACGCCGAAAAATGGCTGGGCGAAGGGCCTTATCACGAAGTGGCTTTTGATTTATTACTAATGAGTTGCTTAGCCGCATTGAATAAAAGAGTAGAAGCGCTAGCCGAATCAACAGAAAAATAAGTAGATGGAAGCAACACCAAACCCTAACCATCAAGAAATAACCTCTACACATTTAGAAATTGGGCTGTATGAGGTGGCAAAACTAATGAAAACCCACAGCACATCAATACCGGAGGCTTTTGAAAAAATTGCCTCAAAGATTGATATTAACCGAAAGCAAGCGGTTGTTGATCGGTTTTTTGAATTATTATCACCAAAAGATTATAATAAAATGGTGATTAGTTGTGGAATAGAAATGGAAATTTTAGATGCCATTGCAGCTAAATTTAAGCATGTAGTTGTTATACCGAATGATGCTGAAGCAAATTTTGAACGAATTGCAGACAACTATGCCGACCATAAAAAATTCAAAGTACTTCGACCAACCGCCGCGGCAGATTTGGTTTGCCCGGATACTATAATTTTAGTACCCGTTTACCCCTCACAAGATGACGTTTTATTAGCCTATAATTATCCGTGTAAATTACTAACTAAAGATGCCCGAAGCAGTAGTTTTGGTATTTATGCCATTGCCATGTCTAAGCCCGTCGAACTAAAATATGAATATGAATTCTCTGGCTTGAGCGCGGTTCTTACACCAATTAACCCGAACTATCTTTTTAAATTTATCCCTTACGAATAAACCATGGAAAATTTAGATATACTCATCTGTATTTTTGCAGTGGTAGCAATTTTAGGTCAAGCATTAATTCCAACGTTTCGTCATTTTATAATGGCTGGCGGTGCGTCTTTCTGTTTATTTTTAGTTTGGATTAAAACAGGTTCTATTGCAGATCCGCTAAAAGAAATACCGCTGGATGTAATGATTATTTTAGTGGGTTTAACACTTTTTGGTGATTTCATTTTAAAATCACACCTTTTTTCTGGGCTGATAAAAAAAGTTTCAAAATTGTGTAAGGGAAACTTAAGGCTCATTTATCTTTTTTTTAGCGTCTTGATTTTTATCATTTCTGCACTTTTAAATAATTATCAAGCAGTACTGTTACTAATCCCTGCTTTAATTGGTATTCTTTCGCAGTTAGAAGGTGTAAAAAAATCATTTGTCAGTATTCTGTTGGGTTCAATAATTGTCTTGTCCAATCTGGGAGGTGCCAGTATGCCCATTTCAGATTTTCCGGCCTTGTATATGTTTAGTCAAAACATTATTAGTTTTCAGAGTTACCTCCCTTCAGCTACGCCGTTGGTATTAGTTGCCACTGTTTTGGTAATTATTACAGGTGTCATTTCTGTGCGGTTAATGAATAAGGGAGAAGCCAATAAGTCAAATCCCATTTCTGTGGAGTTAACACAGCGTTTGTACCGTAATATTAAAATAGATCGGTATACATTTATTTGTTCGTTTAGTGTATTTGCATTGATGATGGTGTTTTGGGTGATTGGTGTAAACCCAACAGTGGTAACCGTTTTAGGCTTATTTTTACTCGCGTTTTTGGTTGATAAAGGCAAATATCTTGAAGAAAAAATTAAAACACTAGATCCTTCAATCTTTATATTCTACCTTAGTTTATTTACGGTAATTGCTACCATACAAAGTACCAATTTACTGCCTTCAATCGCTGAGTGGGTGAGGTATCAGAGTGACGACCCCAAACTGTTGTTGATGATTTTTTGTACGGTAACCGTGTTGGTAACAGCAATCGTTTCAGCTGGTCCATCAACTGTTTTTTTACTACCCGTAGCGTTAGATTTTGCAGATCAGTATCCTCCAAATATGGTAATTGCCTGCTTTGCAATGTCCATTTGTTCCGGAAGTTCATTTTTTACCTTTTCAGCTACTGCAGGCCCACTGGTGCAATCGTTGTCTGAGCGCTACTCCCTTTCGGTAGAAGGTGCTCCATTGAGCTTTGGCTTTAAAGAATACTTATTGCCCGGTATTATTGGCTCGGCTATTATTTATTTGGTAAATGTCGGTTATATTTTTATCGCTTTATAAGGATTTCTTAGTGGTGTATTAGCATTGATGCTTCATTTAATTTGTACAATTCCTCAACGCTTTGGTTTTTAATAATGTATCAGGTAATAAATAGTTTTGAGAACAAAATTGAGAAGGAGTATAACCCGTATATTTTTTGAAGAAACGAATCATGTGGGCTTGATCAAAAAAATTCATGTAATAACATAATTCAGTTAAACTGGAATTACAGTTAAGCCGATTGATTAGTTGGTTAAGCTTGATAATATCCGCTAACTTTTTTGGCCCAATACCTACGTACTGTTTAAACGTTCGGTTTAATTGACTTTTAGAAATTCCAAAATCAATACACATCTTTTGTATATTAACTTGCCCTTTTTGGTTAAGAATAAGGTGCCAACTTTTTGTAAGCACTTTCGGGACTGCTGAAATTTTAAATAGGCTAAGTAAATGGGTTTCTAAATGGGCTATACGTTCAATTATTGATTTATTTTGTTGTCCAATAATAGCTAAAACATGTTCTTCAAGTCCGTCAAAAAGCCGACTATCTTGAATCACCTGGTCAACAATCGCTGCATTTTCTTTGAAACCGATCATGGCAAGTCCATAAGGTTTAAATCGAATTGCAAATAGCTGAATAGTTGCACTTTGTTTAATTTTTACCGCCTTGGTTCTGTGCCCAATAAGTTGGCTACATGTACTTTTTTGAAACCCATCATGCGATTGACGAAAATAGTAGTCCCCCAAATTAAAAATCCACTCAACCCCGCCATCTGGCATTACAATATCATTTTGCCTAAAATTAGATTGGTCAAAAGAAATGGTCCAAAAGGCATCAATAAACTGACGCAGCTGGGGGTGGCTCGGTAAATATTCATGGTAATGCATTAAACACAATATACGCGTTAAGCAACCAAACTTGCTTAATTAATACACCTGTGGTCTATCTTTTTTTTAGTTGGAAAAATAGGCAGATTAATTCATGACATAATCAACAGGAATCGAAAGGATATCGTTAAACTCTCTTGTGAAATACAGCGTGTCTCGGTTTCCATTGTAAAAAACAAAAGACTCCCAATTCAAAGCAGTATTTAACCCGTTTCCAATGGGCCTTGGAAGCGACCACCTACCATCTTCAAAAGTACTAATCCATTGGCTACTCGGCAATTTTTTACCATACAGGTCAATAAGGGAAATATCTAAAATAACCGAGTTTGATGTCGGCCCAGCCGTACCGCCCCAAATATGAACATCCTTCAGTTGATCTTTAAACTGTTCAACAGGCAAATATGGCTGAGGTTGTTTAAAAGTACCATTTTTGTAAACTGCAATAAGCGTCATATTCGTGTCAGATTTAAAATCTTCTACGCGGTAAATAAAATTACCCGCCGCATCAAAAGAGAGGTTAGAATGGTACAGCCCCTCTTTATTAATGTTTTTCACTTTTTCAGGTACACCCCATCCGTCAGAATTTCTTCGACACATCCAAATAGAGGTATTCGCGCTTCCACCAACCGAATAGGTCGTGTAAAGCAAATACTTTCCGTCAGGGCTAACGGCAGGGTATAAATAAGAAGCATTTAATTCTGCTGGCCTAAAAGGTATTGCATTTTGCAAAATGCCGTTTTTCAAATTAGCCCTCATTAAAGAGTAACGCTTATCTTCAAGAGCGAAATAGTAAAAAACGGAGTCACCGTCAAAACAACCTTTAAACGTTTTTTGCTGCGGATTTTCGTTTTCTAAAAACACACGCGATTTATCAGCTTGTTTATAGGCATTTTTTAATTGAAGTTGCAGTATATCCCTGTTTGTAAAACTTTGCCACAATATTTTGTCAATTCCCCATAAACCGTCCTGTTTACGTAGTAAAATATAATCGAAACCCCAAATTGCAGTTACTTTTGCAGTGGCTATTTTTTCGCCAATATCATAAACTTCTGCTTGATGCGGTGCTTTTTCAGGAATCCACCCCCGGATATTGTAAGTAGCTGCAGTATGCTGCAATTCGGCAAAATTCATGTGTTCATAACTCCATTTTTGATTTTGTCTGCTCAGGTACATGCCCGATTTTTGCAGGTTTTCATTTGTAATTGTTTCTACTATTGTTGAATCTGCGTTATAAATCGCATCCAAATACCCATTTAAAATAGTCATAATGGCTTCGTATTCAGGATGCTGTTGGGCGTTATTCTCTTGTGCGTAATTGCTTAGGCTTGCCAGTGCAATTAGCGTGGTTAGTATACATTTCATTCGTTAGTTTTTAATAAATTTCTCTAAAGAACTCAGGTACTTCTCTGGCTGATCCAACCATCCGTAATGGGAGCAATCATTTAAAAGTACTAAGGTAGCATCTTGAAAAAGCGAGTCTGCCGTTAAGGCGATATGAAGTGGTAAAAGATCATTTTTACCTTGCAGAATTAAAACAGGCGCAGTAAACTCAGCTGCCGCTTTTTTACAGTCAAAATTTATGCACCGCATGTCCGCCCACAACAGTTGGTTAATGGTTCTGTTTACTTGTGTAAGCCGCGTGGCAACTTCATTTACCTTGTCTGCATGATGTAGGTAAACTGGTGCCAAAATTTTTGCGCGTTGAAATGCTATATTAAAACTAGTGTCTCCCGCAGCAATTAGATCACTGAAATACCGAAATGAATCGGCCTGAACAGTTGTTAAATGATCAAAAATGCTGTAGCCATTCAGTAATGTTAAATCCAGCCCACCGGAAGAAGAGAAAATGGCCTTTTCCACTTTTTCTGGATGTTGTTTTAGGTACATAGCTGTTAACATTCCTCCAAAGGAATGCCCCATTACAATCCAGCTTTTAAGCTGCAGGTATGTGCGAATATGCTCAAGGTCGTTTACCATTGCATCCATATTGATGGTATTAGTATCTAAGGTTTTAATTAATGAGGTACCCGTTCCTCTTTGGTCGTACAAAATAACTGTCGTCCATTGGCTTATTTGTTCTGCTACTGACTCAAATCCGTTTGAATTCATTCCCGGACCACCATTAATTAGCACAAGCGTATCTGGCTGGTTACCGTAGATGCGAAGATGTAAATTACCTCCCTCAATGGGAATGTTCATGTCTTTTTGTGCAAATGCTGTAACAGTGCCAAAAAGTATAAAAATAAAACTGTATAAAAGGGTGTGCATAAAATTAGTGGTTAACGACAATTTTTTTGGTAATTGAACCAGCTGGCGATTGTAATTGGATGAGGTAAACTCCGGTTGTTAAATGAGTGGCTTTATATTGTTGTTCTTGTAACAACGGCAGTTGTTAAATTCGTTTGCCAGATAAGTCAGTTACATACAGTGTAGCGTTAGATGAAAAATAAGGATTAAGCTCAACGTTAAAAGTGTCTCCACTAGTTGGGAATATTGAAAAATTCAATTCACTTCCACCTTGTATAGAGTTGGTTGTAACCGTGCGTAGCACAACGGCATTTGGTCTAATTAATCCGCCAGAACCTACGGCAATTATGTCATCAATAAATGCGCCGTCATTATCGTACAGTTTTACGCTTGCCGTGCCGCCATTGCCTACCAGAAGGTTACCGTTAGCTAAAGTGTCAATGCCTTCACTTTCAGACAAACCTGTTATGTAATCGCTAACAAAATTACCGTCAGAATCAAACCGTTTAATAGCGCCACCGCTGTAGTCAGCCACTAGCATATCTCCATGGTTATCAAACCAAATATTTGTTGGCCCTGCTAAATCAGTATCTATAAAAAGACCTAAATCATTTCCGGCAGGATCAAACTTTCTGATGTGCTTTTGACTGAATGAAGAGACGAAAAGGTTGTTTTCATCATCCCAAACCATACCAATACTTTGGGGTACGCCAATTGTAGTAAACTCATCAATGTAATCACCAGCTAAGCTAAAACGGAGCACTTTGTAATTACTGTTCCATTGTAGTACATATAAGTATCCATCCGGTCCAATTTCCATGCGGGTTGGCCCGCTGAGCCCACTTGCGAAGGTGCTTAAAAAATTACCTGTATTCGCATCATGCCGATTAATTTTACCGCTATTTAGGTTTGAGATTAAAACAAAACTGGAATCTTCAATAAAAACAATATCTTGTGGCCAAGCCAAGCTATCACTGATAAATACCTCCGGGTTGCTTCCGTCAGCGTCATACTTTAATATTTGCCAAGGGGGGCTACTCCAGTTACCCGCATCACTTACATAAATAAAAGTGTCTTGTCCATAAACAAAAGTAGCGCTAATAGAAAAAGTAATATAGAGTAAAAATCTGTACATGTCTTTTTTTTGCAAATTACGATATGGTGATCGTAATTGATTGTATAAAAGACGCAATGTTTTAATTCTTTCCAAAAAAAAATGAGCACCGTTTAAAGATGCTCATTTTACTTTTTTTATTTCTCCTGTTAATGGAGGTCTAATAAATTTTCAAAATTTGTACTGGATCTGGCGAACCAAACGGATACCAAAAGCTAGTTGGCATAGATGGTATGTGCACAGATGAATACAAACAAGGGTCAAAAAAAGGATGAACTGAAAGAATTGTTCCAAAAGAGTTAAAAATCTTTGCAGCTGCCCATTCTTTGTCCGGATCTCCAGGGAAAGGTGCATTATAAACAGGTGAAAAGGAAAATGGTGCAACTACAGCATTCGAACTTATTGTCGTAGCGTTAGAACAGCTTGAAACCTCTCCAACAACGATTGCGCTAATTGTAATTGGGTTTGCCGTTCCGTTGTAAACCTGAAATGGTCGTGTTTGTGCGTTTGCTCCAATAGAAGCGATAAGCACCAAAGATGCTAAAATTAAATTTTTCATAAGATGTTGTTTTATACCAAAAGAATCTTCGTTGATGTTTTGGGTATTTCTAAAGTATTAAAATTTTACACAATTAACAAATTATTGGCTGTTAACCTCAGGTAGGATTATTCAAAATTTCCACAGAAGGCTAGAAAATAGTGAGATTTCGACGGAAAAAAATGCCACGTTTAACGCAGTCGAAATGAAGTGCTAACTGGTTAATTCAAGGCTGTTTTCATGCTTTTCCCAAGGCGCCGCCCTAAGCATGTCATAGTGATTGATTTCAATTACTTTATGCGGCGTTATGACTACATTTTTAGCCATAGCGCTGGTAATTTTTGATCTATAAATGTTCGCTATTCTTGCAAATGGCTTAAGAATTAAGTTTAACAACCCGAACAAACGGTTAACCTAACTTTTATGATTATTTGGTTTGTTTTGAGTTTTATAAAAAAAGCTTTTAACGTATACAAATGTATTGTTGAACTTACACAATATTAATTAGGAGATCGTAAAAAAAATCTATATTTTAACACATGAAAAACGCGCAAAATGGGGATGTGCGCTTTTTGGAACCCAACGCATATTTCAACAAACAGATGGCAGAAAAGAATGAAATAAATTTAGTAGGAGTAGGGGCATCAGCAGGTGGCCTTGCCGTATTAAAAAAATTAGTGAGTACGTTGCCCGTAGAAAGCAATATGGCATACATTATTGCGCAACACTTAGACCCGACACATGAGAGCATGCTCACGGAGTTGCTTAGCAAAGTTAGTACAGTGCCGGTGCAGGTGGTTGAGGATGGAGTTAAAATTGAAGCGAACAATATATACGTTATTCCGCCGAATACTTACCTTGAAGTAAAGGACGGTAAATTAAAACTAACATCACCTAATGATGTGCGAGGAATGCGCAAGGCGATAGATCACCTTTTTCGTTCATTGGCAAGCGAGTGTGAATATCGGTGTGTAGGAATTGTTTTATCTGGCGCTGGTGACGACGGTACTGCTGGTTTACGGACAATTAAAGCTGCCGGAGGGTTAACCATTGCTCAAAATCCAAAATCTGCCGAGCATGCATCAATGCCAGAAAGTGCTATAAATGCAGGAGTAATAGATAAAGTGTTGACAATTGACAAAATTGTTGAGACGTTGGAGGAATATATTGCGCACCCTTACCTTGCAGAAGAAGTAGAGGAATCGCCAATTGGTTTAAATGAAATAGCAACAATTCTTACAACGCAAGAGGATTTTGATATAAAACAATACAAGCCGACTACCATTCAAAGGCGAATTGCCAGAAGGATGGGCCTGTTCGGAATAAAAAGCCACAACGATTACATAGCGCACGTGCGTCAGGATACTAAAGAGCGCCGGCAACTGATAAAAGATTTGCTGATTAATGTAACTGACTTTTTTAGAGATCCGGATGCCTTTTATGCTTTGGAAAGTAAAGTTTTACCCGAACTGGTGCGAAAATTAGATGATGATGACGACTTAAGGGTTTGGGTAGCCGGATGTGCTACCGGAGAAGAGGTTTATTCACTTTCAATTTTTTTACTAGAAGAAATACGTGCGCAAAAAAAGCAAAATCAAATTCGTGTATTCGCTACTGATATAGATGAAGAAGCTATTGCCGTTGCCAGAAAAGGGGTATATTCTTCAAGTATTGTGGCGGAAGTGCCAAGTAATTATTTAGATCAATATTTTAATAAGTTAACCAATGAGCATTATCAAATCCAACGACAGGTAAGAGATTTAGTATCATTTGCGAATCAAAATGTTGTCAATGATCCGCCTTTTTCTCAAATGCACTTGATTAGCTGTCGTAACTTACTTATTTATTTAAAAAAGGATGTTCAGCAAGATGTATTAAATGCTTTTCATTTTGCACTAAAACCAGATGGGCACTTGTTTTTAGGAAGTGCAGAATCTATTGGTGCGGGAGGAAATAAATTTAAAGTGATTTCAAAAAAATGGCGCATTTATCAGAAAGAAAACACCTCTAGCGAACCAACTGTTTTTCAGAAGAAGTTTACCATTCGTAATCGCATACCCGATAAAAATAAAGCTGAACGAAAACGACCGGAGGCAACAACCAGGGCTGAACAGCTGCGACGAGATTTATTGGTTACACTGTTGCCACCAACAATTATTGTAGGTGCGAAGGGCGAAATATTATATAATCATGGATATTTATCGCCTTACGTTATCGTACCAGAAGGAGAACCACATAACGATTTATTTCGAACACTCATTCCTGCTTTAACATCTCGCACACGAAGTGCCATATTCAAAGCTAAAAAAACACAAGAGGCAGTGTCCTTTACCTACATCTCGTCAAGTAATGATCCATCAAAAAAAATGGTGACAATTGAGGCAAAACTACTCGATAATAGAAACAGCTCAATTGAAGATGCGATTTGCCTTACGTTTTTTGAACAGAAATTTGAGGAAAATGGTCAAAAACCTGCCGTAGAATTAGATACAGATAAAGCCGTACAAGAAATTGAGCAGGAACTTGTAGAGACAAAAGAGGAACTGCAAAACACCATTGAAGAATTAGAGACGAGCACAGAAGAATTAAAGGCTTCGCATGAAGAGGCATTATCTACCAACGAAGAGTTACAATTTGCCAATGAAGAATTGGAGGCAAGTTCTGAGGAATTACGATCGTTAAATGAAGAGTTAAGAACAGTTAATGAGCAATTAAAAGATAAGATTGAGCAAATGCAATCGCTCAATGATGACCTCCGTAACTTTTTTGGAAGTACGAATATTCCTACACTATTTTTAGATACTACGCTTAAAATTCAACGCTTTACACCTGCGGCAGAAGTATTATTAGCCCTTATAAAACAGAGGATAGACGAATTGAAGGGGTGGTTGTTACATTTCAGGATGTAACCAGAATTAAAGCATTGTCAGATGCTGCAAAGCGAAGAGAAGTTCAACAATCTACCGTGGCGCATTTAGGAATGTTGGCACTTTCAGGTATTCCGTTGGAAGAGTTAATGGATAATTTGGTCAGGCAAGTGTCTCACACATTAAATGTAGAATATTGCAAAGTGCTTAAATACCAACCAGCACAAAATAACCTTTTATTAGTGGCGGGTACAGGTTGGCGAAAAGGAGTAGTGGGTAAGGCCACCGTTCCAGATCTTCAAGACTCTCAAGCAGGGTTTACATTGGTGCAAAAGGATCCGGTAATTGTAGAAAGAATGACAGAGGAAAGACGGTTTAAAGGACCGGATTTGCTGACAGAACATGACGTAGTGAGTGGAATGAGTGTGGTGATTAACCACTCCAACCCGCCTTTTGGTGTTTTGGGTGTACACTCAAGGACGTATCATAAGTTTAATCAAGATGATGCAAATTTTTTACAGTCTATTTCAAATTTACTTTCCATTGCGGTTAAAGCGCAAGAAGCATACGACGCACTAAAAGAGAGCGAAAGTAAGTTAAGAATTGCAAAAGAGTCAAGTACGATTGGTGCGTTTGACTATGATTTGAGTGGAAAATATACCGAATGGGATGACATCTTAAAAAAGATTTGGGGACTATCTGCAAAAGAAATACCTAGCCAAAAAATATTTTGGGAAGGTGTTCATGCTGACGATAAGGCTAACGTCCAAAAAGCGATTGACGAGGCAGCTGATGGTAAAGATCAAGGACATTATTCGGCGACTTATCGTGTGATTAATAAAAAGAATAAAAAAACGTATTGGGTTAAAGCCAATGGTCAAATCATTTTCAAAGACGGTGAGCCTGTTAACATGATTGGAATGGTACTGGATATTACAGACATTAAAAAATCAGAAGTATCATTGAAGTTGGCGAATGAGGAATTGCACAACGTGAATATTCGTAAAAATCAGTTTTTGGCCACGCTAGGGCATGAGTTGCGTAATCCGTTGGCGGCAATTAGCGGAGGTGTTGATATGTTGCAAAGTGATCCGGCTGAGGTGGATGATGTTGTGGTGATGATGGATCGAAATGTTGAGCGAATGTCGTCTATGCTGGATGATTTGTTAGACCTTGCGCGCGTTGCTAAAGGGAGCATTAAACTTGAAAAAGAAGTGGTGGACGTGGCAAAGTTGCTGAAGCAAATAACATACGAAAATCAGCCGGCGTTTATTAAAAAAGAGCAGCAGTTAGTGTTAAACCTGCCGAATCATCCGGTTTATTTGGAGTGCGATTCAAGCAGGTTAGAGCAAGTGTTTAGCAACTTACTTACCAACGCAAGAAAGTTTACACCTAACAAAGGAAAGGTAGAAGTAGACCTTTTCATTAATAAAGACAAAGTAAAAATTTGCTTTAAAGACAACGGAATTGGTTTAGATGGTGATTTAGATAATGTTTTTGAACCATTTGTACAAGTTGACCCCTCAAGGGGCAATAAGGGCTTGGGCATTGGATTATCATTAGTCAAAAACTTTGTTGAAATGCATGACGGACAGATAACCGTAGAAAGTGAGGGCAAAGGAAAAGGGTGTAAATTCACATTAACTTTCGACTTTGTGGCGGAACAACAAAAAAAGAAATCACTTCAAAATAAGCCTAGTAGCTCAAGTAGGGCAACGTTAAAAGAAGGGTTAAAGGTGTTGATAGTTGATGACAATGAAGACGCCGCTCAATTATTAAAAATTAGACTTCGAAAAAGTAAGTGTGAAGTAAAGGTGGCGTACAACGCTACTGATGCGCTGAAAATGCTAAATAATATTGAGCCAGAAATTTTTATACTCGATATTGGTTTGCCCGATATGGATGGAAATGATCTTTTAGTCGAAATTAAAAAGGACTATAAGAATGAGGCCATTTACATAGCACACACAGGCTTTGGGCATGAAGATGCTAAAGAAAACATCAAGCGAACCGGATTCGACCATCACCTAACAAAACCATTAAAAATGGACACCTTGTTTGAAATTTTGAGTCAGGTTGAGTAGGGGGATATTTAAGAAAATAAAAGAGAGAAGGGTTTCGTTTGTATTGATGTGATGTACCCTATTAAAAGGGTTTCAATTCCATCATTTTTTTCGCTACCGTTTCGTTGGCACACAGTTCGCTGATGTTTTTCATGATTTTATCTGCATAACGCTCAGAAGTTATTTCTTTTTTGATAAGTTCTAAATCAGTGATAATATTCCTCATTTCAATAATATTTTTTTGATTTTCAAGACTTTTTTCTTGAGCTGTTCCTATTCTCTGAAGATGATCTACATCACCACCAATTCGCTTGTAAAGTGCAATGTGATATTCGGTAATGATCATTAAATGGATTTTTGGTATAGGTTTTACAACAGTTTATTGAATCGGCTAACGCATTAAGTGTAAAGGCAAATTGCTTAATTTATCAAATAACGAAAGAATATAAAGCAATAGGCATTCTTTTCGGTGCTAAGATTATCATTTTCTACGCTTTTCTTTTAGTGCAGCTGTTTTCCGTTTTTCAATCAACCAAATAATTATTATTGAAATGGTTAAAGGTATTATTGCATACCTCAAAATATCCTGAATGTCAACTATGCTAATCCCTTTAATATCTGAATTAAATATATACCTGTCCATTATAAAGTAAGTTGTGAGCAATATTATAATTAGTAGTAGTACTGTTACGGTGAGACGAAATTTTTTCAAAAGGTTTATTTATCGATTTAAATAGTGGTAAGAGATCTTAATCCGTTAAAATTTCTTTTAACCTTTTTCTAATTCTCCAATCACTTAAATAGGCAAATGGTCGTAATGTCTTAGGTCGATTATTAAAGAAAATTTTCTCTTCAGCAATTAATATAATTATAGAATTGATGGGACAGCTAGCGTCAGTCTCAATAAGAATCAAATCATCCTGTTGTTTTACAATTGACCAAGATTCATTTTCAATTGAACTGATTAATTGTTTACGGTCAAAATCTTGATTTTTTTTGGTTTGTGAAACACCCGCGCGAAGTATAACGCTCATCATAAAAATAAATGTGACTGAAAGTATAATCAAGAGCATAACGAAAAACCAACCAATTTGAGATCGTTCAAGTAAAGCGAAAGCAAACAAATAGAAATACTTCAAAGCAACAATCCATGACAAGGCTAATAAAAAAAATAACCAGTCTTTGGCATAGTTTATTTTTAACTGTTTTCTATTACGAAAGTATTGTATCTCAGTTTTTGTCATATCAGGTAATGGATCTAGCGTCTGAATCGATTAAAATAAAATTAGCCATTTTTTTAGGAAAACGCACTTATAAAGCTATTCGCCGATAATACCGAAAATCCCCTCATCCTTCGGATGTAATCACAAAGAGGATTTAGCAACCGCGATTAGATTAATATTGAATTTTTTGAAAGAAGATACTTAACATATTTTGAGCTTATTTGGCCCGCTTATGAACGTGTGCTTTAACTCTCAAGATATACTTGAGATTATAAAAGCTCCATTTTCAACAGTTACATTTATACGAATTGTTAACACTCAAGAAACTGATTTTTCACCACCTTTAGTCACCTAAACCACCGATTTCATTGACTAATTAACCACTAATCGTGTGGTGTAAACCTCATTTGTACCCAAATCTTTCAACACTAAAATATACAAGCCAGCATTAAATGTTGAAGCTTCAATTTCTACGCTATTTCCTGTAATTCGATCTACGGAATAAACTTGTTTCCCTAATAAATCTACTATTTGTAAAGAACTGTTTTCACTTAAACCTTCACCTAAATACACTGTAGTCGATTCACTGAACGGGTTCGGATAAACCCGTATTTGCTGCTCTTTAGTTAATTCATGTACACTTACATCATCAATATGTAAGGTGTTTACCGTTGTATTGGTTACGACAGCCGGATTAAAATCAAAATAAATGTTCGCCGTGTTGTAAACGCTTGTTCCAATCGGTAAACCTTCATTCAGCTTTATTTTATATTTAACAAAACCGTTACTGGCAGCTTCATTTACATTACTATCGGGTAACATAATATCATTAAATATAAAACTCACCTCTCCATCAAACCCTACTTCTATTGCCATATCATGACTGTACGACAATGGAGTTAGGCTATACCAATCTAAATTTTCGTCGAGTTGATCCTTAATTACCACATTAAAGGCCGTATCAGTGCCCGTGTTTTGGAATCGAATTAAATATTCGATTGACTCCGTACTTAGCGGAATATTCCCATATTCGCCATCACCTAAAGGAGTGGGTGTTTTATCATTTGGATCATACGCACAAGTAATAACTTGAGTAAGTGATTCATGCGTGCTATAAACTTCAACATCTGCGGAATCGACTCCAACAGTCAAACTACTAGATACAGTATCTGCCATACCATCTGGTGTACCAACTTGCACCGTTATTAATTCATCATCAAAATAAAAAAGATCTTCATAACCCCAATAAATATGCTGCCCTACAACTGAATCCGGTAGAATATCGGCAGAGACATAATACAAACTATCATCCAATTCTAAATGAACAAGACCTGAAGCTATTGTAGTTCCTGTATTTTGAATATACAGCGAATAATTTATAATGTCGTTGCATCTTGGAAACCCACCGATTAAATCAGTATTTACGTCATAAATTAATGTGTCTGGATACAGACCAAAGTCAAGGCTATCTCTAGGCTCATACTCATCATCAGCAATGATGGTGTAAATCAAAGAATCTGAACTCACTCCCCAAAATTCTGCCCAAAAAGGATAGATTTCATATACCCCATCCTCTATGAATAATGTAGAACTCCAATAATGTCCTTCAGCTCCTGTGAAACTAATTACGCCTTCCGGATCAGAGAGTATCGAAGCCATATTCACCCCCATCTCTCCTGGATCTTGAATGCCGTTTTCATTTTCGTCAAAATAAACCGTTCCTTTTATATCGATATCTGCGGTATCAATTTCAGTACAAATGTTGAAAGGCCCTCCCCATGATGAAGAATCATCTACACAATAGGTTCTCACATAAATATCATAGCATTCGTAGGATTCTAAATCTGTGAAATGGCAGGTGTCAGCAGGGTAACATTCCACTGTAGTACCTGTTCCTAATTCAAAGCCTTCAAGACCCCATTCGACTTCTAAAAGTTCAGCGTCAACGCCATACCCTAAATAAGTTAGACTAAACGACTCGCTTGTAATTAAAGTTGGTATGATACTGGTTGGTGCTGCGCACGCTTCAAGAGTGCAGCATGTAGATGGTGCACTCAAACAACTTACTACATCAACGCCACAATCCGGGACAATATAAAAATCATAACATGTGAATTCATCCAACCCCGTTAGGTTAGCCATTGGAGTTCCAGAAACGAAAAGCGTATCTCCCTCAACGGCAGGGTCAAAGCCTGATGTGCCATATATAACAATCCATTCTGTTACTCCACCTCCGCCAAACCAGGCTATAAACAGTTCATCTAATGCTGGAGAAAAGCAATCTATGCTTGTAACTTGAGGGCATTCAGGGTTTTCAAAAATTAGATCAAAAACAATATCATCCTCATCCCATGTATCATCCATTTGAATAAAAACTGTATCTCCGGCAAACATAGAATGCGCACCGTCTACATCATTTGTAGAACAGTCGTCTGCTGCAGCTGTTTTCTCCGTTATTAAGCTTCCGCAGCTACCGGAATAAAGTATCGTTTGCTTATTGTCTCCATAATCACAATTAGAGATCTCTAAATACCCGTCACATGGGGCAACAAAGTAATACCAATCATCTCCCAAAAAATTATTGGTAATATACCCTTCGCCTGCTTCAATAGGAATAGCGGTGGCACACGTGGGTCCTCCAAAATAGGGGCCTACCTGACCGTAAGAGACATTTGCCAAAGTGAATATAAATAGAAATTTAAGGATCGCGTCAATTTTTTTCATAGTTAGTTGTTTTTAACGAAACCCATAAATAAAAAGACTTACTGAGCTTTTAAGTGCGACTAAATTCTCTCTCGTAAATGGAAATGAGAATTTTGCAGCAGTTAAAGAAATCAATGATCTAGGGTTCAATACAATTGGTTAACAGGAGTAACGTAAGAAGTTGAAAATAGGTTGGGTTGGACTCAAAATTATTTCGCTAACAACTAGTTGCTTATCCCGAATTCACGTTATTTTATTTTCATGAATATCACATACGTCCAAAGCTACAAAAAGATAAGATCATCTCTTTGATTTTTAACAAATGAGTTGTGTTGTATTTTATAAGTAGAGCTATTGAGGTTATTAGGTTGATTCTACATACTTTTTAAAATTATCTAAAATGCCTTGCCACCCCTGTCGTTGCATATCAGCAGAATTTTGACTTTCGGGCTCAAATGTTTCGATTATCTCGGTGCCACCTTCGGTACGCTCAAATTTAATTTCTACCTTTCTGCCATCATCCAAGGTGTATGCGATATGTTTATTAGGTGTCACTTGGTCATATATGCCTGCAAAATCGAAGCCCATGCTTCCATCTTTAGCCTCCATTCTTGAATTGAATTTACCGCCCTTTCTTAAGTCGTTTTCGGCTTTAGGCGTATGCCAATCTGGGGATGCATTGTTCCAGTTTTTGATGTGTTCTGGATTCGTCCAAGTATTCCAAGTTGTCTCAACATCACGGTTGACTGTTGTTGATACAAATATTCTGTCTTTTGAATTCATAATTTATATACTTTTTTAATCTTATTTATTCAGTAACTCCATGCGGTATTTAATCATTCTTTTAATCAAGTCTTTGGGGAGTGGTTTGTCCAATGGAAATTGAACAGAGCCCTTTCCTTTTTTGTATTCACTTAATTCAGAATCAAATTTTTCCATAGTTGTGGGGTGTGGATAGAGTCCGACATGTTTATCATAACCCGCAATCATTATCTGCTGTTCTCTTTTTCCTCCTTTCACTAATGAATACGCTGGTATATTATAATTTATTAGCTCGCTAGCATCTGGTTTAACCGTAAGAATAAACCTTCGCAATTCCAAAAGCGCATTTTTAGTTTTTTCTGGTTGCATGTTAAAATAGTCATCAATTGTATTGGGTTTCTGCATTATCGTCTTTTTAAAATTACTTTACAACGTTTCATTGACCATAGGCCTCCTCTAATTTCTCAATATCAAATTTCTTCATTTTTAAGAAAGCCTGGGTAACATTTTTCTTTTGTTCGCGCGTACCGTTGTAGAGCATTTTATCCAATACGGTGGGTATAATTTGCCAAGAAAGTCCGTACTTATCCTTTATCCATCCGCATTGTTCTGATTCTGGAACGGCAGAGAGCTTTTTCCAATAATAATCGATTTCATCTTGATTTTCACAATATATCATAAATGAAATAGATTCGTTAAAATCGAATAATGGTCCTGCACTTAATGCCATAAACTTATTTCCGTCAAGCTCAAACTCTACTTGCTCGCAATCGCCCGAAGGTGTATCTTCAATAATGGCGGTTCCAATGATTTTGGAATTTGGAAATACCGAAACATAAAATTCTGCGGCTTCCTTTGCTTCTTTATCGAACCACAGGTGCGGTCTTATTTTACTAATTGTTGCCATGTTTTTGTGATTTTTACGCTGTTCTTTTATTTTTCGGAATGAATACCGAACATATTCCCTTCTGTATCGCTGGACAACACCATAAATCCATATTCTCCGAGTGATTGTTTTGATTTGAAAATTTTTCCACCTGCTTTTTCAATTCGGCTTTCTTCGGTTGCACAATCATCACTTTTAAAATAAATTATAGTTCCACCTCCGCCAGCTTCAAAACCTTCCATTTTAACTAGCGCTCCAGCCGCGCCTTCCCCATTCATTTCCATTGGAAAAGACAACATTTTCATTCCTCCGTTTCCTTCAGGTGTAGGTAGTTCACTCAACTCAGTTTTAAAAACCGTTTCATAAAATTTTTTGGCCCGCTGCAAATCATTCGCATAGATTTCGAACCATACTACTGGGTTTGCTTTCATACTATTTGAGTTTTAAGTATTCGTTGTGGTATCATTTCGCTTTAATAATTAGGCACAACCTACAAATATATACGCAATGAAAAAAATTGGAGAATTTAGTTGAAATAATTTTAGCGAAGGCTTTAGTAGAGCCTTTGTGCGCCTGTTGAATCAAAAAAAGCCTCATTGATCTTCGAGCGAAGTCAAGAAGCAATGAGACTTTAGTACCCGAGGCCGGGACAAATATCGAACTTTTTGGCGGAGGATTTGAAGTTGTGTTTGGGGATAATTTAATATTCAAGATTTTTATATTTTTAGTAATTGAAATGTTTCTTTATCTACTTGTCTGGATCGAAACAAATAATTTTAGAATGGAAATATTTATCTAGCGCTTGATTAAATATTTTCTTTTCATTTCGAATTTGATTTAAAATTGCTGGTTCATTCATGATTTCGGCAGCACGTTCGGCATAGGAAAAGTAGTTGCCTGACGGTTTCTTTTTCTTTTTTTCTGACTTCATTCTAAATTCCCCAGTTTCGAGTTTCTTAAAACTTAAATAATTCCTTTCAACTAAATGGTAATCTAAATCTACATTTCTATAAATCCTATAAAGTTGTCGCTTGAATAAAACCGGATCTGTTCCATTTTGTACCGCAATTTTCAGTGCAAGTTTGGATTTGTTTTTGACCGCATATATCATACGCCGATAAAACTTAGCAAGGTTAGCAGATTTAATCAGTGTTTTATTGCCATAAAACTCAAAACCGAGGTATATAAGCGGCAGATTCTTTTCCCAGTCTTGTCCTATTTTTTTAGATACTGAAATACCATCTTTAGATTTTTCGAATTTAAAAACTTCAGTTTTTTCAGAACTAATAATAACCTCTTGTCGTTTCATTTCATCCATCACAACGCGAGTGACCTGATCCATTTGCTCCGGTTTACAAGTTATTATGATGTCGTCAGAGTACCTTCTGTAAAAACAACCTTCGGCCTTCACTAATTTTTCAATTATTGACTTGTCAAAATCGATCAGGTATAAATTCGCTAATACCGCAGAAATTGGGAGTCCCTGCGGTATGCCAATTTGCTCGCCTACATCATTTTTAAATTGATTTTGGAAGATGTGGATCTTTCCCGCCTTAACACAGTTTCTGAAATCCATAGGTGAATCAAAATATGCTCTAAAACCATTTGAATTTCTAATATTTGCTAGTCGTTTTTCATCATACCTCTTATTAGATCCCCTGCCCAAACTTTTTAAGTCGTTTTTGTAGATAAAACTAAATTTTGTTGCCGCTTTAAATACATTTAAATGGTCAGGAGGTAATTCCTTTTCGTTAATCAATTCTGCCCATTTTGTATAAAGAAAAGTGTGATTAAGAGTTGAAAAGAAACTCTTAATATCAAAAGCCATGACAATGGTATCACCTGATTTATTTACCCTGTTTTTAATTTCATCAAATACATCTTTTGCAAAATGAATATTCCCTTTATGTTTGTCAGGAGTGTCTTCAGTTGGGATCTTTCGATATGCAGTTACGCTTTTATCAAGGTTCAGGTTAGATTTAAGTCGGTCGTCATATTTTTTTTGCAATTTATCCGCATAATATGCCATTATAAGAGCATCAAAATGATTCGCATAATGTAGTGGACGTTTTTTTTTATTTTTCTGAACTTTTCCATTATCATCAATATAGCTGTGAGCCCTTTCCTTCTTGCCTTTTGGTATTTTCTTATATCTCCTTTCATCAATAGTTGTATGCAGAAGCGGGTAAAAGGCATACTTAGCTACAAAAGATTTCGAAGATATTTTTCGCTCAATTTGTTTGAAATCTTTCCACGTACCAGAAGACTGAGGTGAAATATGGTAGTATCCTTTTATTTTAAACCAGTTGGGTTGTTCCATAGCGTAAAAAAATGCAGCCCTAGTATCGGATATTAGAAACATACATCTTGCGATTCGAACCGGCACTCAAATTCTTGAGTCACTTTAGTTTCAATTATTGCATGATTAAATATACACTTAAAGAAATTATTATGAAGATTATCACAATTATCCTTACGGCTTCAATCAGCTTTATTATTGATGGTTCAACTCAATTGATGGCAGACATATCGACAGATTGTCATTCTCCAATGAATTGGCACAATATATTTCCCTTTTCAGGTACATGACCGAAGTCACCAAATGGTTCTAGCCAAACGTTTCTTCCCGAGGGCTGCATTCAAATGTAAACATTTTCTTATATTTAGAGAACATTAATTAACCTAACTTACTTATGGGATTCAAACTAGGAACAGTCGTTTCGTTAAAATCAAACGGTCTTTTGCCGGCAGCCAAATATCATTTTTTAAATCTTGGAGGAAACGAAAATTTTGTAACTCCCTTAATGGTGGTTGTTGAAATACTTTTTGGTACACAGCCGCAAATAAATGAAGAAACAGGAAAAGAAAAGATAAGCAAAAAAGGAAAGAATAAATATAAGTGTATTTTTTTCTCAAATAAAGCAATGAAAATTCAAGAGAATTGGTTTGATGAAAAGGAGTTAATTCAATATAGTCAAATCAATAATGAAATACATAACGTTTTAAATGTTGGAACTCTAAAGTATGGAGATGTTGTTCGTTTTAAAACTGTGGATGTAGAGTCTGGCAAAAAGAAGTCCTTCAATGAACTTGACAAGAAAAAAGGATCTAAACCGTTGTTGGCATTCGCTGCCCCTGCTTTTCAAGTAGTAGGATTTGCGCAAGTAGATAAAAAAGAACCAATTCTAGACGCATACACTGGTGAGAAAAAACGGGAAAAATCTTGTCAATTGGTAAAATGTAAGTTTTTTAATATTGACTCAGATAAATTTTCGGAACAACTGATTCCAATTGAATGTCTCCAAAACATTGACAATTCTAATCTTGATGAGCGACTTGAAAAAATTTCGGTTATAATTGAAATTAAAGAATTCGGCTTAATTGAAGTTAATGATCTAATTTTCTTCGGTAGGCCGATTAGCGTTCATGTTATATCAGGGAGGTATCAATTGATATTCTGGAATGAATTATTAAAGAAAAACGAATTATTCTGGCTTGATGAGATTAATGACATTAAAGCTTTAGACCATCTTCAAAATAGTCAATATTTTCCTGGAGTTCACAAGATCGAAGACAAAAATGTTGTGATTGATGTTCATGAATACGTCACAGAAAATGTGGGCGACATTGATAAACTAAAAATTGTATACCGTAATCTAAAAGAAGAAATTGTCTCAAGGTATATTTCAGTAAAAGATATTCAGGAATCCACAAAAGAAAATGCTTCAGGAGAAACCCCGTACTACCTAAAAGCTCATTGTTACCTTCGTGAAGCTGAACGTGAGTTTAGAAGTGATAGAATTTTATCTTTACGTACTATAGAAAACAAGGATTTGATTGATTTGTTAAATCTCCAGATGGAGGAGTAGATAAATTATATATTTATGGGTCTATACCAATTGCAAACCTTTCTAGACTACAACCCAATCCCCAAAATCAAAAAAAAGCCAAAAACTTTTTTGGGCATTGCCAAACAGCCGCATTACGAAAATGTATTGTCGAATATTTATGCGTTTTATTTCAAAACATGGGAGGAGCATGGTACTTCAAATTTGTTCATTAAAAGCTTAATTGCCTGCATAAAAGATTCGAAAATCAAGAATAAAGACTTCAGTAAATTCAAAAAATTCAAAGTCAAAACAGAATACCCTACTATTAAAAATGGACGCGTAGATTTGCTCTTATACAATCAAAACGTAGCTATAATTATTGAAAGCAAAGTTTATCATTACCTTGACAATGATTTAGATGATTATTGGGACTCCGTGCAACTCGATACTGATGCTATCACATCAAAAATTAGAATAATCTTATCCTTAAAGCCCATTTCAAAAGACCAATACCAACAATATAATTGCGCAAAAGAATTTATTAACATCACGCATTTGCAGCTCATGAAAGAAGTCTCGAAAAATCTTTCACAATATGAGAATGATTCAAATCAAAAACATATTTATTTCATCAAAGGTTTTAATCAAAACATTTCAAATATAAGCCGACCCGTTATGAGTAAAGAAAATATCAATTTCTACGTAGATAATAAAACAAAAATCAATCAACTAGTTAATTTTAAATACGAATTTAAGAAACATGTCATTGCAGAAGTTGAGAACGCAGGAAATGGATTAGAAAATGTAAATGTTGTGCTTTCGAAATATAAACCGAATGCGGATCGATTAAGACATTATGAATCCACGAAAAATCCAGAACTCGTTTATACCATTGTATTTGAAGATTTACTACAGGATAAAAACATACTTCATATAATTGTGGAGCCACGTGGTAACACGTTAAAAAATGGAGCAATATTTAAAACTATTGAGTTTGAACCTGCAGAAAAAGAAATATTAAAAGAAACCTTTTACAATGAAACGAATAATGGTTGGGCGCATTTTGCTTGGAAAGCCTATGAGTTAACATCAGAAAATATCGCAAATTTAGCTAGTTTTATACAGGGCAAAATTAAGGACGATCATTTTGAAAGTATTATGCAAAAATTGGAGAATTACTTAATGATACCCCCGCCAAATGAAATTCACCGAAGCACAGTTTGAGGCAGTATTCATCAAGCTACTAGATGAGCAAGACATTTCTTACGTTTTGGAGGGGATATTGTTCGAACTGAAGGCGAAGTCTTGATTAAAACTGAATTAAAGGAGGATCTGATTATTCTTCTCGGCGACAATGATTACCCACCTGTTAAACGAGATGAAGTTTATAGAGAGATTTTTGAACAGGCTGAGAGTTTTAAGAAGAATTGGTATGCTCGAATCACTAATAAAGATTAGAAGCCCAAATGACATTAACAATGACCGAAGAAGTAAGAAGACTAGCCCCCACAAAACCAACCTTAAATCGTTTATTTGCTAAATCCGGAAATCAATGCGCTTTTCCTAAATGTCAGCATGAGATTTTCTTAGGAGATACTTTAGTTGCTGAAGTTTGTCATATTGAAGCTGCATTAAAAGGTGGTAAAAGGTTTAATAGCAAACAGAACAACGAAGAAAGACGTCAGTATGATAATTTAATAATTCTTTGTCATAAGCATCATAAAATAACTGATGATGACATAATTTACACTGTAAAGAGTCTCAAAGAAATGAAAATGGTTCATGAATCTTTAAGTCTAACGACAACTTCAATGAACGAATTTCAATATCGCTCAATGTTCGACGACATTCAAAATGATTTGAATAACCAGTTGAATCAGGTTCATGAAAAACTAGATCATATAGACAAAAAATTAGATTTCTATGGGCGGATTAGGTTGAGTAGAGGTAACATCCCAAAAGAAAAAGACTTTGATTTGTTTTTCGGAAAGTTTTTAAATGATGATGTAGATATTGCGGGCATTTTATTAAAAGCACAACCAACATTGAGTGACTGTAAATACGCCTTTAATAACGAGTATTATTATGACATATTCCTCTTTTTTATATTGTTCTATCGAGAAAAGTTAATTGACGCAAAAGATGAAGACAAGTCATTCGATCGATTCAATGAAGTGTTAGGTTTTGAGCCTAATAAAATATTGAATAGCGATTTTGGTAGACATAAAAAAAGGCTGGAGACAATTTTCCGTAGTAACATAGATTTATACAACATTACGTTTTATGGTGAAGAGAAAAAGGCTATTGTAGGATTTAATTTTTGGGTATTTATTAACGGAAGGTGGGTGTTTTTTCCTAAACCGCTATGGGCTTATCGTAAAATCGATAAACTAAGAACAGATGAAGATCTAAAAGACTTAGCTACCATTATTCGGACATTAATGAAATTTAGAATAATTCCAAAAAAAATAATGGAATTGCAAGAAGAAGAAACACTTTTAGGAATGAGAGAGATTATGAGGCGGGTTGGGCATCAAAAAGGCAAAAAAAAATAAGTGCGTGCCTCAAATCACAAAATAAGAATAGAACTACATCCAACCAATAAAAAGTAAAATTTTCGAACTCTTAAACAAAAAGATACTCAATCATAAAATGATTGAGTATCTAATCTGTACCCGAGGCGGGACAAATATCGAACTTTTTGTCTGAGGATATTGGGTTGTGTTTGAGGTAAAATATTAGTTTTGATCTTTGAATCTAAAAGATAAGGAGTGAATAAAGTATGTGTTGTAACAATCTTATTTATTTTGACTTTTGCATGTGAACAAGAAGCTGAAGAGGCTTGTTTTCCCGATAAAGGGATAGAGACGGCTAAAACATATACCAAATTTGATTCAGAAGATAATGCTTTAGAGCTAGGACGAGAGATTCATTACGACAAAGATGGTCGTCCTTTATTAGTTATAAATGTATTAGCTGGTTCTGAACATAGAAGGGAATATAAGAATGGTCGTTTACAATCAATTATTACTACTCATCCAGAATCTTCGGAGTGGTCATTTTCAAGCCGAGAATCTTTAAATTTAAATTCGAATTCACGAAAGGATACTGCTATTATTGTTAGTCATTACAAAGATGGTCGACCAGCACAAATGAAAGGGATTGATAGCACAATGTTGTTTTTTGATTATGTAGGCTGTGGTTATGAAGTGCAAACCTTGTTGAAAGAGAATGGAGATACAATGGATCAGTCTCAAAAGTTGGGGAGGAATTTAGTTGAAAAACATTTTCTTTGTGCAAAAAGAATAAGTTTTGGACGGATATTTAGACCTTGTTAAGATGATTTTACCGGAAATTTTGGTAGAACATTTTGATCTGATAGAATCGAAAAAAGTTGGAGAAAAACTAAACCTCTATTTTGAGGAAAAAAATATAGTTCCCGTTGAATTGAACGCGAGGCAATTGATCTCCAAAGGCTTCCATAAGTCCATTACGGTTCAGGACTTTCCACTCAAAGGTATGTTTGTGTTTTTCCACATAAAACGCAGAAGGTGAACCGATAAAGAATCAGGAAATATTGTCCAAAGAGATTGGAACTTAGTAGCAAACGGCACTCGAATGACAAAGGAGTTTGCCGCTTTTTTAAAATCAATTAATCAATACTAAATCTCTTGACTGTAGAACAATAGGTTCATTCTTTGGTGTTTCTGGAAAGAAGTTACAACGTCAATACAAAGACTATTTGAGTGACTTTAAGGAGTGGGGACAATTGGATCACGCAAAGGATTGGTTGATTTTCCCTGAGAACATGGGTAGAAGATTATCGATTGATGAAGTTGCCCTATCTCAAGGTGAACTTTATACAGTTCTTACCAATAAAAAAGCAAAAGGTAGAGCAGGTTCAATCGTTGCTATCATTGCGGGAACCAAGGCTGATATTGTCATTGATCATCTGAAAAAAATCCCAATAGACAAGCGTAGACAGGTAAAAGAAATAACTCTGGACATGGCTCCAAACATGAAGCTAATAGCTAAAACGTGTTTTACTAGAGCCACGCAGGTAATCGATCGATTCCATGTTCAAAAACTAGCAATAGAAGCCTTGCAAGAAATCAGGATCAAACATAGATGGGAAGCAATAGATCAAGAAAATGAGGCCATTCTTAAAGCTAGAGCTAACAAAACAGATTATCAACCAGAACTATTATTAACCGGAGAAACAAAGAAGCAGATACTAGCCAGAAGTCGCTATTTACTCTATAAAAGCCCTGAAAAATGGACATTAAAACAAAATATTAGAGCACAAGTATTGTTCAAAGAATACCCAGACTTAAAGAAAGCCTATTGGTTATCACAAGAACTACGACAAGTCTTCCGAGATAATACCAAAAAGAACGTGGCTATACTCAAACTAGCTCATTGGTATGAAAAAGTTGATCAGGCCAGCTTTAAAAGCTTCGCCACAATTATGAATACTGTAAAAATCAATTATGATGGCATCCTGAATTACTTTGAAAACAGAAGTACTAATGCCGCCGCGGAATCTTTTAACGCAAAAATTAAAGCATTCAGATCTCAATTTAGAGGAGTTAGAAACGTAACGTTCTTTTTATTCAGATTGACAAAAATTTATGCTTAGTCCCCAACAATTGGTCTTGATCCGATACAATTAAGCAAACTGAATTAACCAATAAAGGAAATGTTCTTATAGAGGAAGTCGTTACTCTTTTTAAATCAAAAAAATCGAGTAAAGTGACTAAATACTATGGATACGAGTATAATGAATTTGGCCATTGGATAAAACGCAATTATGAGCATCCAAATGGATTAGTCACAGAACGAAGAGAGTTGTTTTATTATTGATAGTTATCGAACCCAACTTTGCAGCATTAGCAGGGGTTTTAAGAATTATCACGAATTCTAATAACGATAGTGTAATCAATTAAAAAGCCCTGTAAATCTATGTTACAGGGCTTTTCGTACCCGAGGCCGGGATCGAACCGGCACTCCAATGGAACACGAGTTTGAGTCGTGCGCGTCTACCAATTCCGCCACTCGGGCATTTTGTTTTAAAAGACCGTAGCCTTTTTTGCGGACGGCAAATGTAACTAAAAAAATAAATTTAAATTACCAATTGACTAAAAAAAACCGTGCATTCGCAGTTTTGCGTAGTTTTCTGTTTTTAACCGGTTAAAATCCATCTTGTTTGCTAAATAACAATTATTTTCACCTTCAACGAACATAAACACAGTCGTAATTGTGTTTAGTTGAAAGGATAATAACTATGAATTTATTTTCGTGCAAAGAGTTAAAAAAAACGTACCCCAATGGTCGGTTTAAGTTAGAGGGAATAACCCTACAGCTTGGTGCCTCTAAAATTACGGGAGTTGTGGGCGAAAACGGAAATGGAAAAACAACGTTGCTGCGAATAATTGCAGGTGAATTAGGGCATGATGAAGGCGCAGTGCACTATTTTGGGGAAAACGAAATAGAAGCACTTGGCTGGGAGAACATCCGGTCGCGCACGGCATACATTCCACAACGTATTCCTAAATGGCACGGCTTGTTGCGCACTAACTTAATTTTTGAAGCCAGTATATGCGGTGTAAAAGGGGAGGCGGCAGATAAATTAGTAGATGATTTATTAGAACAATTAGGGCTTACCGAATATGCTGACCTTAAATGGAAGGAAATTTCAACAGGGTATCGACTGCGGTTTCAATTGGCAAAAATGCTCATTTCAAATCCGGAATTACTCGTGCTGGATGAACCCATAGCCAATTTAGATATTAATGCGCAAGAGAAGTTTTTGAACGATTTGCGTACAATTGTTTCTGACCCCGACCGAAATACAAGTGTAATATTAAGCTCACAGCAATTGCATGAAATAGAAAACGTTTCAGATGCCGTTGTATTTCTTAAGAAAGGACGAATGATTTATGCCGGAGATGTAGATAAAATTGGCGAAACAAGAACCTTTAACGAGTTTGAAATTCAAACCTCATTAACCCAGGCGCAAATGGAAGAAATGAAGAACATAGAAAATATACGATTTGCAGGTAAAAAGGCACACGTTAAAGTAGCTATGGATGTTTCGGCAGAAGCCTTTTTACAACAGGTAATAGCCGGTGGTGGTAAAATTCTTTATTTCCGCGACATCAGTTCATCTACCAGACGATTATTTAATGATTAAAAAAGTACAGACGTGAATATTTTAAAAAAATTAGACAGTTATTTACTGCACAATCATCCCTCGCTTTGGGTAACACGCTTACACGTGTTTTTTCCAATAGGGCCGCCTTAATTTTAGTCATTTTTTTAATAAATGCAGCCATTGGGTGGAACCCCAAAGATGACCTGCCCTCAAGTGATGTAACCGTGTTTTTTATGACGATTCCGGTGATTATTTATTTGGTGTATTGGTTTATTTTTCAATCGCGTTACAACGTTTTAAAAAGTGGTGGCAAAATCAATATTATAAATGAATACCTGAGTTATGTCATGTACGTATTGGTATTTTTGGTGGCCTATTGTTTTATTTTGGCGATTCCCTATTCGAATGACATGCGGGTGAAAAATGCAGTGAATGAGACGGAATTTAGATCGGACGTTGAAAACCTTAATTTAGGTAACTCTTTAGTATGTAATCAATATGATGTAACGGCACTTGACAACGGTTTATTTAAGGTACGCAATACAGAGTTTGGCAATTACTGGAACTCAAGTTTTTATGATTTTGAGGATATAAATGAAACCATTAGCAGAAGAGAAGCGCTTAACCGCATTGAGAATTTTATTGCATCACATAGTAAATACTCAAAGTGGAATACCATATCAGAAACACCCAATGAAATCCTTTCTTATATCGAGACACGTTCAACAGGTAACTATGATGAGGGCGTTTATGGATATAGTGAAGACTGGAGCCTTGAGAATAAAATTTCCAGAATAAGCCGAATATATGAGTATGGTTGGTTCCAAGGTGATTTTCAAGAGTGGTTTTGGAAAATTTCATTCGCTGTTTTAGCCTATTTGGCATTATTTGTTTGGGTGTTTAAACAAATGACATTGCGCTATTTTATTTTTTGTATTATTAGCTTAGCCCTAACGCCGCTAGTAATCGGTTTGATTGGTACATTGCTTTTTGAGGCAATGGATTTACGGGGTATAGAGGGAGAAGCAACCGTGAGTTACCTCATACTAATTGCGTATGTGGCAGTAGCTGTATTGGCACTTATAGGATTTAGCGCAAAACGATTAAACCCGACTTACTATGTGTTAACAATGTACTTGAATGTTTGGTTACCTGTTTTACCGCTTTTGATTTACTTTTGTATTTATGCAAGTAATAAATGGTACGCCATATACAATCATAAACAAGATATTGAAGATACGATATATTGGTCCTGTATGGTCGTCGGTTTGGCAAGCATAGCTGTTTTTAAGCCAATTTATGCAAAGTATCGCTCATTACCAACGGCAAAGTAGCCAGAAATTACTCCGCTTTTTGATCTAAAAAATCAAGAAGTGCCACTTCTTCCACATAAATATCCTCCAAACGTATTTCGCCGTCTAATACGCGGATAGCAACATAAATATCGTTTGGATGATTCCGTTGATACTCAAACATCACATTTTCCGCAGGTTTGGCTTTATCCTCATTAATAAAGTATTTAGAAATATTATCCGTTCTAAAGTTAATTTGATCTGAATAGCTATACAATACGGTAGATTTGAAATAATCATCCGTTTCTGGTTTATTGGCTAAGCCTTTATCGAAGTAAGAAAATCCCGCCGAATCTTTTGCCAACGTGACGTAAACCGTTTCGCCGCTTTCCATAAATTCACCCGTAATAGAATTATCGTAATTTATGCGCAAATATTTTCCGCGAAAGGGGTCAAACGGATCATAAGCCTGCAGCTTAATTTTATGCCGATAACCATCTTCCAGCACACGTTCTGAATTAAGCATTAAAAAAAGCGGAATCGCCAATAAAAGCAGGGCGAAAATAATGAATATAACCTTCTTTTTCATCAGTCTAAAGTGTTAGTAGTATTGTCTTCATCCGCCATATCGGTAGTGCTTTTCTCTTCTGCCTTTAGTTGTTTGGTATCATACGATAGTTCCTCACCGTAAATGAAATTAATTAAGAAAAAGCCTAACCCTGTTATGATAAATATCAACCCTTTTAACCAAAAAGACACATCCAAATCAAAATATTTCGTCAATAAAAAGTAAACTAAAAACACAAGCCCAAATAGTAATGATGAAGCCCTGCGCTCATTTGCCCCTTTGGCAAGTGCAAAAATTCCAATACCTAATAACAGTAAATTGTAAAGCAAAAAACCAATCCAGCGCACATCAAAATTCCATTTAGCTTCAACAACATATAACAGCATCATTAGTCCAATAAGAATAGGTGCATAAACCAGCATTTTTAAAAGCTGATTTTTTTTACGAATAGTTTTCCAGGCATAGATAGTTGTTAGTGTTGCCGCAATTAACCCCACAAAGTAATAAACAACATGTGTCGTCTCATAATAATTTAACCTATGGAAACTGTCATACCTAAAAAGTTCGCCTGTTGCCTCAACCGTACTTAGCGGAATTAAGCCAATACCTAAACCTAAAAATGCAATAAGCTGAAACGGTTTGGAAAGGATACCTAAATTTTCGCCATAATAGCGATTTCCGATAATTAAAAAGCCAAATGCAAGCGTAATTGCCCAAAAAATCCATCCGCCTTTTACCAAAACCGGAAGCATAATAAACAATAAAATGGCCAATAGGTAACCTAAGTAAATCGCCCGTACGCCTTGTTTTCGTCCTCCTTTATTCAGCACCATATAAAAATGCGGTAAAAAGGCTAATAATAGAAAATAGAACCAGTAAATTTTATCGCTGTAATTATAATTTGTGGGGATACCAAAAAAACCAAAATCCAAATACGGAAAGGCAAAATAAGCCATACCACCCAAGTAAAAAACCGCAAAAGCAGACGCTTTACCAATATAGAAAATTGGAACAGAAACGAGCAGCCATACTTTTATAAACTTATCAAAATCACCATTTAACTGATAGGTAGAGCTAACAAGCGCAATGCTTGCACCAATCATCATAAATAAAAATAAAGAGGTAATTTCCACCCAAACGGCTGTCTTTTTTTCAAAAACACCTTTATAATAAAAATAAAGTGCAACAAGTAAAGGAAACAGGCTTAAAATTCCGCGAACGGTTTTCGGAAAAACGTCCCAGTTGTATGAAATAATAGCAAAAATTCCGGCAGAAATAAAGGCAACACCCACCAGCCCGCTTAGCATTAAAAACAACTTACCAAAAACAGAATAATTATAATCTAAAAAGCGTTGAATTTTGAAATTTGCCGTTTTGGAAAGTAGTTGTTTACCCTCAAGTTGGTTTAAAAAATTTACCATATTAAAAGCTGACATAGGGAATAGGTTTAAAGTGATTTGAACGTAATATAGGAAATAAATTGATCTTGCTTACCGTTTAAATTACGCCAACAGTGAACATTACATTCGTAATCATGGGGACAAATAAAATAGCCACCCGATATTCTAAAGGGTAAAAACCAGGAAAGTTTCCCGTAACACCCCAATCCGTAATATCAGTGCCATACCGCGTGCGGATCGTCATATTTATATTCTGCCCATCTACCGTCCAGTTAAACCAGCTATCTGTATAAACGGTACGTACCGTCACTTCCCAATCATTAAAACTATCGGTTACGCGCCATGTATCAAAATCATTAGTGTATACTGTCCGCATGCGTATATCAACATCTTCACCATCAAGCCGCCAATTGTCCCAATCTTCAAAATAATAGGTTTCTATGTCACCATCCTCACTTTTAAAGTTGTATGTCCAATCATCCCACTCATCAATAAATTGAGTTTCTACGCGTACAGTGCTGTCACCCATTTCGTAATCCCAACGGTCAATATCATTACTAAATGTAGTTTCCATTTCAATTGCTGACAATGGAGCAGGAGGTGGGTTCCGTCATATTCCGGATGGCACCCTATGAAAAAAAATCCTAAAATTAACGGAAGTATTAGTCGAATCATCCCTAAAGTTTTGCGAAATTAGTACCAATAACCATACCATCTCAACGTTTTAGCGAATGACTGAATTAAAACACTATTTAAGTACTTACTTTTATTTGCCCGATACGCATTTAGATCAAATTGCCGCTTTGTTTTCTGTAAAAACATTCCAAAAAGGTAAATTTTTGGTTAAAAAAGGAGGTTTTGTAAACGGATTAAGTTTTATTAAAGAAGGGATAGTGCGGATATATGACAAAAAAGATGACCGCGAAATAACGCAGTGGCTAAGTACAAAAGGCTACTTTATTTCAGATTTAGGAGGTCTTGTTTTTGATCGCCCGGCACGGTGGAGTATGGTTGCTTTAACGGATTGCACTTGTTTTTCTATTGATCAAAAAGGGTATAAAAAAATAGGGCAAATTGTACCGGAATGGCACCAGTTAGAGAAGCAATTTTTAGCCAACTGTTTTATGACGATTGAAGAGCGCGTTTTCCAATTTTTATCCTCCTCCGCAGCAGAACGATACGACCATTTATTTGAGTTGAACCCGTCACTGTTTAATGAAGTATCACTGCAATTTATCGCCTCAATGTTAGGGATGAGTCCGGAGACATTGAGCAGAATAAGAGCCAAAAAAGCAAAAGAATAAAGAAAAATTCACTTTTTTTCAATACTGCCGCACCCCTTATTCTAAAACGGTTTGGCGTATGCTTAATGCATTGCTAAATAGCATGTTTTACCAACAGCGATTTGGAAAAGTGAAAAATTAATGAATACATTTGTACCCGAACATGAACACTAAGAATTTAAATATGTGCTGTATGATGTGTAAAGAAATTTACGCAAAGGGCACAATTATATTCTAATACCATAAAGAATTTTTAAACCGTGAAGCCTTTGCAAATTGCAAGGGCTTTTTTTATGCTTTAAACTAACGTTAAAATGAAACAAAAAATGGAAAATATGATGTGTTGCCAACTATGTTGCATGATGCAACTGAAGCGAAGGTATTACCCGAACTAAAAATGATAAAACAATCCATTTTGAAGTCCCTTTGGTAATACGTAACGCCAAAGGGACTTTTTTTTGAATTAGAAAATAATAAACAATCGTCACCCAACTAACGGGAGACCAACCATAAAAAGAATACCATGAGTACTTTAAATTTAGCAAGCAAAGCCCTACATGCCGGGCACAATACCAAATTAACAGAAGGCACACGTGCCGTACCAATTTACCAATCAACTTCGTATGTTTTTAACAATACAGACCATGCCGCCGCGCTTTTTGGTTTAACCGAACCCGGTTTTATTTACACACGGCTAAACAACCCAACCAACAGTGTGCTTGAAGAGCGTTTGGCGGCAATAGAAGGAGGAATAGGAGCTGCCGTTTTTGCTTCTGGAACTGCAGCAATAGCCACTACGTTTTTAACCTTACTCAGAGCTGGCGACCATATTGTAGCCTCTAGCAGTTTATATGGCGGAACGTATAATTTATTGAACGTTACCTTACCCCGCTTTGGCATTACTACCACTTTTGTAGATGCAGATAACGCAGAAAATTTCCAGGATGCCGTACAAGAAAACACCCGTGTAATTTTTGCCGAAAGTTTGGGAAATCCAAAATTAGATGTATTGGACCTAGAAGCCATTGCAGGTGTTGCGCGTTATAATAAAGTGCCATTTATTGTGGACAATACGGTCGCAACACCAAGTTTATTAAACCCTATAAAATACGGCGCAAACATTGTCATTCATTCCTTGACTAAATACATTGGCGGCCAAGGCAATTCATTAGGCGGTGCGGTGATAGATGCCGGAACGTTTGATTGGTCTAATGGAAAATTTCCGGAGTTTACAGAACCATCCAAAGGTTACCACGGCTTAATTTACCACGAAGCATTAGCAGAAGCCGCGTTTATTGCTAAAATAAGAATAGAAGGCTTACGCGATTTGGGGGGAGCATTAAGCCCCTACAGCACGTTTCAAATTATACAAGGGTTAGAAACATTGGACGTTCGCATTCGGCAACACGCCAAAAATGCATTGGAAATTGCCAAATGGCTTGAGAAATTAGACCAAGTAGCATGGGTGAATTATCCGGGGCTAGAAAGTAGTAAATACAATAAATTAGCCAAAAAGTACTTGCCAAATGGGCAAAGCGGAATTATAACTTTCGGTTTAAAAGGAGGGTTTGAAAAGGCTAAAAAATTCACAGATGCCACTGAATTATTTTCATTGCTCGCCAATATAGGTGATACAAAATCGCTTATTATTCACCCCGCAAGCACAACACATCAACAGCTAAAAGATGATGAACAAATTTCAACCGGCGTAACGAAAGATTTAATTCGCCTGTCAATAGGGTTAGAGGATGTTGACGATTTGAAGAATGACATTAAACAAGCGTTACAGCAATTATAAAAATGGCACCTTCATTACTTTTTCTTACATTAAATGAAGTGCAAACTGAAGGAGGTGTCCGGCTACAACAGTTGGACATCTCTTACCAGCTATTCGGGCAAGCTTTAGGCACTGCTCCGGTAGTTGTCGTCAACCATGCACTAACGGGAAATTCTAATGTGGCGGGCGTTAAAAATGGATGGTGGGATGGTATTGTTGGTAACGGAAAAGTGATAGACACAACCCTTTTTACGGTAATTGCATTTAATATTCCGGGCAATGGTTATGATGGTTTTATTTTACCGGATTATAGCATATTTTCTGCACGTGATATTGCTAAGTTTTTTTTAGCAGCGTTACGACAATTAAATGTGTTTGAGGCTTATGCTGTAATTGGCGGTTCGTTAGGTGGTGGAATTGCATGGGAGATGGCGGCTTTAGCTCCTTCATTTTTTAATTATGTTATTCCTGTTGCCTCAGATTGGAAAGCCTCTGACTGGGTTATTGCGCAAAATTACATTCAAAATCAATTGCTTGAAAATTCCATAAACCCCTTAGAGGATGCCCGTATGATGGCTTTGCTGTTTTACCGAACGCCAGCATCATTTAAAGCTAAATTTCAGCGTGAATTTAGTACTGAGTTAAACAGTTTTAACGTGACGAGTTGGTTAAAGCACCACGCCAAAAAAATTACCGAACGGTTTGATGCAAGGGCTTACCAACAAATGAATCATTTACTATCAACCATTGATATTTCGCACAACAGAAAGTCATTTGATGCGGCTGTTACGCCAATTGAATCTGAAATTATTCAAGTAGCAGTTGATACGGACTTATTATTCTCCGCGGATGAAAATAAAAGAACACATGAAAAATTGAATGCATTGAATAAAAAAAATCAACTCCACATTATTCAATCCATCCATGGGCATGACGCCTTCCTAATTGAAAATGAGCAGCTAGAGAAATTCCTAGCACCCTATTTTAACATTAAAAATAATCACAATGGATACCATAACACAGAAACAACAAAACTTTACAAATAAAACACAATTGACAAATGGCATAAAGCCAGAAAATCAAGTCACAACTCAAATCAACATTGCCATTTTTGGCAAAGGGAATGTAGGCGGCGCACTAATTGACCAAATTTTAGAAAGTCAACAGCAAATTAATGATCGCAAAGCCCTAAAGTTGAACATTTTTGCAATAGCCGCTACAGAAAAAATAGCGTTGGACAACAATGGGCTAACCAACGGTTGGAGAAAAACCTACGAGACGTCTACGGTTAAAAACACAGGCGTAAAACCTATTATAGATTTCTCAAAAAAACACCAACTTCAAAACCTTATTGCAATTGACAATACAGCAAGCACGGAGTTTATTAAAAACTACATTAAACTCGCTGAAAATGGATTTGACTTAATTTCATCCAATAAAATAGCCAATACCATCAGCTTTAGTTTTTATAAAATGGTGCGCGCTACTTTAGAAAAACACGGTAAAACTTATTTGTATGAAACCAATGTAGGAGCAGGTTTGCCATTAATCGACACCATTAAGCTATTACATGATTCTGGTGAAAATATAACGCGAATACGGGGCATTTTTTCGGGCTCATTAAGTTATTTGTTCAACAATTATTCCGCTAAAAATAAGCCGTTTAATGAAATTTTAGAACAAGCCATAGAAAAAGGATATACAGAGCCCGACCCGCGTGAGGATTTATGCGGAAATGATGTGGCACGTAAACTGTTGATATTGGCAAGAGAACTGGAACCTTGAAAATGAATTTGAAGAAATTGCAATTAAAAACTTAATTCCGGTCGAATTTCGATCAATCGAAGCGACCGATTTTTTGAATAAGTTGCCCGATTTAAATACCCATTTTGAAACACTAAAAAACAACCAAAAGCCTGACCATGTGCTGCGCTATATTGGTGATTTGCACGGCGATTTACAACAGAAAAAGGGAGTGTTAGACGTAGACTTGGTTTCAGTGCCTGCTACGAGTGCTCTTGGGCAAGTAAAGGGCGCAGATGCTATCTTTGAAATTTACACAGAATCGTATGGCGATAAACCCATTGTTATTCAGGGAGCGGGTGCTGGAGCAGCTGTAACGGCACGCGGTGTTTTTGGCGACCTGTTGCGCATTGCCCTAAAAAAATAGTTACCATCCTACTTTCTTAGACATGAAATACTACGGCAAGTCAACTTATTCGGCACTATTTTCGTCTGATATAAGCATAAGGAGTCCAATATAAATTTGTAAATTGCAATAATGGCGTTAAAACGGTATATAGTTTTGTTAATCCTACTATTAAATGGGGCTGTGGGTATAACGCAAGACACAGATCACCCCGTTGGAAACTATGAGTTTTTTGAAAATAAAGGACAATGGCCAACAGGTGTATTGTACAATGCCCACACAGGTGCGGGTAATGTCTGGCTTGAACAAGGCCGCGTTTTATACCATTTTTTAGATTATTCTGCCGCGCATGAAGCGCATGCCACCGCCAATCTTATTGAAACAAATGAACCGTTGGAGTTTAAGCAAGACATTATTGCTGCCAATTTTGTTAATGCGAATTTAAATGTAACAACCACCACAAAATACCCCACAACAAACTATCAAAATTACTTTTTAGGAAATGACAAGTCACACTGGGCAAGCGGGGTTTATGGTTATAGCCATATTACCTACAATAAGTTGTATGAAGGTGTAGATTTACTTTTTTTAGAGGATGAAGGGATGCTCAAATATGAGTTTCACGTGATGCCAAATGCAGACCCTTCTCAAATTCAGATTCAATATGACGGATACGAAAAAATAAAAATAAGCCGGGATGGCGCGTTAATTGTTTATTCCGATTTAGGTGAAATCCAAGAAGAAAAACCGTACGCTTACCAAATAAAAAATGGTAAAGTAATCGAAATTCCGTGTGAGTTTAAATTGGATAATGGCACAGTGGCGTATGAATTAGGAACCTATGACGAAAATTTAGAATTAATCATAGACCCCGTATTAATATTTGCAACGTATTGCGGATCAGTTACCGATAATTTTGGGATGACAGGAACCTATGCTTATGATGGCAAAGGCTACAGTGCCGGAATGGTTTTTGGCAATGCCTATCCTACGCCGGGCCCTGCGTGGAATACAACACCAAACATTACGGTCGCTTCTACCGGAACCACTACAACAGATGTATTTGTCTCTAAATATAATGAAAATGGATCCTCCATGATTTGGACAAATTTTATTGGCGGTGGTGACAATACGCAAGGTACGGAAACAGCACACAGTTTAATTTGTGATACCGATAATAATTTATACATGTATGGGGTAACCTCCAGTACTGATTTTCCCATAGAAGGCGGTTTTCAAACCGAACATGCAGGTGGAAATAATTTAGTATTTAACTCCACCGGAACCAATTTTGGCAGTGTGGGTACAGATATTTATTTGGCAAAGTTCAGTTCAGATGGGCTAAATCTTATGGCGTCTACCTACATTGGTGGTAGTGGTAACGACGGTGTAAATTACAAAGTAACTTCGGGCACTTACGCTGGTGCCACAGCTTATGATTCATTAACCACCAATTACGGCGATCAATTTAGAGGCGAAATTATGTTGGACTCGTTAAACGAGGTTTATATTACGTCCAGTACCCGGTCAACTGATTTTCCGACTGTATCGCCTTTTCAAGCCGCAAACGGAGGCCAGCAGGATGCGGTTGTTTTTAAAGTCTCGGCCGATTTTTCTGAACTGTTATGGTCGAGTTATTACGGTGGGTCAGAAAATGACGCGGGGTATTCCGTTAAGTTAGATTCCAGCTACAACGTGGTGTTTGGTGGCGGTACGAGCTCTTCTGATTTAATTGAAACAGCTGGCGGGGTTCAGCCTGTTTATAATGGGGGTAAGGCAGATGGTTTTGTTACTAAACTCATTCCAGCGGGAACGGCTATTACTCAGTCCACTTATGTGGGGACACCAAGTTATGATCAAGTTTTTTTTATAGAGGTAGATCGTTGGGATAACATTTATATTGTCGGGCAAAGTTTGGGGGATATGCCTGTAAGTGCTGATGTATATTCAAACCCCGGAAGTTCACAGTTTATTTGGAAGCTTGCGCCAACACTTGCCTCTACAGAATATACCACGGTTTTTGGTGACGGCACACCACAAATTAACATTTCGCCCTCCGCATTTTTGGTAGATGTTTGTGGAAACGTATACGTTTCGGGTTGGGGCGGTAATATTTTAGTGACAGATGCAGAAACAGATTTACCTACCACAGCTGATGCTTTTCAAGAAACGGCCTTGGGCGGATATAACTTTTACATGATTGTACTTGAGAGAGAAGCACAAAGCCTGTTGTATGCAACTTATATGGGAGGCGCAACTTCGCGCGAACATGTGGACGGTGGTACGTCTAGGTTTGATAAATTAGGGGTGGTGTATCAATCAGTTTGCGGTGGTTGCGGTGGTAATAGTGATTTTCCGACAACGGATGACGCCTGGTCAGACACTAATGATGCTGGTAATTGTAATAACCTCCTCTACAAATTTGATTTTGAAATTATTCCGGTAGCAAAGTTTGAAGTAGATGTTTTGGAAGGTTGCGCCCCTTTAACGTTGGAGTTTGATAACGAAAGTAACGATACCACAAATTTCACATGGGAGTTTGGAGACGGGGCAGATGTTATTTCTGGTGGTGTAAGCCCGGTTGTATTGTTTGATGAACCGGGAACGTATGAAGTAACCCTAACCATTTTAGATACCATTTGTAATTTGACTGATACTGCCGTAAAAATTATAACGGTATATCCCGAATTGCAATTTGAAGTTCCGAATGATACGGTTGTGTGTGATGCTTTTTCGTATGATTTACTCGCCAATTCGTTTGGCACGGCAACTGCTTTTCAATGGTCAACAGATATAGATTTTGGAACGTTGTTAAATGATGGTCCAACTGATTCAATCATCACTGTAAGCCCAACTACCACCACCACGTATTATGCAACCGTCACAAATGGCTGGCCGCTTTGTGATATCGTTGATTCGGTAGTGGTAACGTTCGTGGCGGGCGCAATTGAAATAATACCGGATACTGCAATTTGTTTGGCAGACACGATACAACTTTACGCCAATAATTTATTACCAGATGTAGAAATTGATTACGATTGGGCACCAAATGAATTTATAATTACTGAAGTTGGTAGTTCGGCTTGGGCATTGCCGCCAACATCTATGTATTTTTACCTCACCGCCGTAACAGATCTGGGTTGTATTATTTACGACTCTGTTTGGGTAAGTGTACAGTCCATTGATGAGTCCACCATTGCAGCAACTGCAACACCAAATGTAGTTGCAGCAGGCACCACCACAACATTACAGGCTTTTCCGGCTTCGGGGTTTGAATACCTTTGGTTTCCTCCCTTTGGGTTAGATGACCCTACCGCACAAACCACTACGGCAAATGTAGACGAAACGACAACCTATAAAGTGTTTTTAACAGATGGTGTGTGCACGACAGAAACGTCTGTAACGGTCTCCACTTATGAATTTGTGTGTGGAGATGTATACATTTTTGTGCCTAGTGCATTTTCGCCAAATGGTGATAATCAAAACGACCAACTGTTTGTAAGAGGGCTAAACATAACAGAAATACGCCTAAAAATATTTGACCGTTGGGGCGAATTAGTTTTTGAAACAACCGATCAATCCGTAGGGTGGGATGGTAGATACAAGGGCAAAAAAGTAGACCCGGATGTTTATGTATACCACCTTACTGCCATTTGTTTTGATGGGCAAGAGAATTTAATTAAAGGAAATGTAACCGTTTTACAATAAGTTGAAGAAACTAATAGGCATAGCTTTTATTGTAGTGGCTTTTTGCGCTAAAGGGCAAGACGTGCATTTTTCACAATTTTATATGAACCCCGTGTATTTAAATCCGGCACTCACCGGTAATTTTGATGGCGATTGGCGATTATCGGGCATTCAACGCAGCCAATGGCGCTCAGTTTCACGTCCGTTTAACACGATAGGAATATCCGCAGAAAACAGAGAAAGCTGGATTTTACCGGGATTGTATCATGGGGTTAACTTTTTTCATGATGCCGCAGGTGACGGAAATTTCAGAACGGTCGAATTAAACGTTTCCACCGCTTATCAACTTTATTTAGATGCAGATTCTACACACTCACTTACGCAGGCATTTCAAATGGGCTTTAATCACCGGTCTATCGACATGAGTCAACTAAGTTTTGATAATCAGTTCAACGGTATTTTTTACGACCCAGATTTACCCACGTTTGAAAGTTTTGAAACAACAAGCCGTACCGGTTTTAATTTTGCATTGGGATTAATGTATAGTTATAAAAAAACAGAACGCAAAAAAATAGCCGCAGGCATTGGGTGGTTTAACATTCCTCAAATCAAGCAAAGTTTTTATGGAGATGAACTCATCAAACGCGATCGGCGAATAATGATTCATGCAAAAGCAACGTACGAGCTGAATTATGAATGGGACATTCAACCCGGTGGTTTTATGCAATTTCAAGGAAAATATAAAGAATTGGTGATTGGTTCAAATGTGCGGTACATTTATAAAGACAAAAGGGGTGAATTCATTGCACCCTACGCAGGTTTGTGGTTCAGAAATAAAGATGCCGTTTATGCTACTGTTGGCGCCTATTATAACAATTGGATTGCCGGCATTAGTTATGATATAAACATTTCACAATTAACCCCGGCAAGTAATGTGCGCGGAGGATTAGAATTTTCTGTCCAATACATTTTGCATTTATTTAAACCAAAAGATATTCAACACCGCATTTGCCCCGATTATTTGTAGTATGAATCAATCCAAAAGATATGGCGCTTTAGGGCGAATGACAGTATTGCTGTTGGTGATGTGCTTAATTGGTTTTATCAATAGCGGTAAAGCGCAGTCGTATATTCAAATGGTGGAGTTTGCAGATGAAAAGATGGAAGAAGGCGACTATTTTTATGCCATTAAGTATTACCAAAAAGCCATGGTGCTTGATTCCAATTCGGTTGAGGTAATTTGGAAAATGGCAGAAGCCCAACGCCGGTATAAAGATTATAAAAAAGCAGCTTATTATTATGCCAAAACTTATGCGAAAGAAAATGCATTGATTTATCCTAAAAGCGTGTTTTGGCTGGCAGTAATGGAAAAATACAATGGCGACTATGACGACGCGTTAGAACATTTTAAACTTGCCAAAAAAGTATTTAAAAAAGAGCGTAAGGGGTATGAGTACCGCAAATCTCAACAAGAAATTAAAAGTTGTTTGTGGGCGAGTAAAGCCGTCCGCGATACAACCGATTATTTAGTAAACCAATTGCCGCCGCCTGTAAACACGGCAGATGCTGAACTAGCCCCCGTTTTGGTGGGAGATCAACTTTGGTTTACATCTCTCAAGGCAGATTCCATTAATACCATTGAAGAGGTATTGACAGAAGATTATTCATTACAAATTTACACGGCAGACGAAGTAGATGATGGATTTACCAATGTTACACCTTTAAAGGGAGTAAAGAAAAAAGGGACGAATAACGCAAATGGTTCTGTTAGCCCGGATGGTAAACGATTTTACTTTTCAAGGTGTAACCAAAACTTTAGTTGCAAAATTTACATTGGTAAAATTAAAGGGGATAAAATTACAGAAATTGATAGTTTAGGAGAGGTGATAAATGAGCAATATGCCATTACTACAATGCCGCACAGCACATTAATTGATGGCGAAGAAATTTTGTTTTTTGCATCTAACCGAGAGAAAACAGTTGGGGGGTTAGACATTTGGTACAGTAAGGTTAGCAACGGTAACCAATACAGCAAACCGCGGAATTTGGGCAGAGGTGTAAATACAATGGATGATGAAATATCTCCCTTTTACGACACGCTAAACCAAGTGCTGTACTTTAGTTCAGCCTGGCACGAAGGCTTTGGCGGACAAGATGTTTTTAAGGTTAAAAACGAAGAGATGCGTTTTTTATCACCAGAAAATTTGGGTTTACCAATAAATTCAGCACAAAACGACACCTACTTTATTATCGACCAAAAAAAACAGAAATTTTACTTTTCAACCAACAGAATAGGGGTGAATTATGCTAAAAATCCAACGTGTTGCAATGATTTATTTGCTGCTTATTTACCAATTATAGAGCCGCCAACACGGTTTGAATCGCTGACCGATTTGAATAAAAAATTACCCGTAACGCTTTATTTTCATAATGATGAGCCTAACCCACGCACGCGCGACACCACCACTAAATTATCTTACATAGAGACGTATGATAAATATGTTGATTTAGAGGATAAATACAAAAAAGAATACGGTGCCGGTTTAAGCGGAGATAAGGCAGAGGAGGCAAAAGAAGACATTGATGATTTTTTTACGCAATACGTGCGGCAGGGTGTGATTGATTTAGAAGAATTTGTTCGTTTATTAAAAATTGAATTGGATAAAGGCTATGCCATTGAAGTAACTGTGAAAGGTTTTGCCAGCCCACTTGCTAAAACGGATTATAATGTGAGTTTAACAAAGCGTAGAATTGCCAGTTTGGTTAATTATTTAGCTGAATATGACGAAGGAGCATTTAAAGGCTATTTAGATCAAACAGCTGAGAATGGTGGTGCGTTAACATTTGTGCAAATTCCATTTGGCGAATACACCGCCAATACCTTAACGAGCGATAATGTAAATGATAAAAAGAATTCAGTATACAGCCGTAAAGCAGCACTTGAACGAAAAATTGAAATTCAAAGTGTGAGTTTTGCCAAAAAAGATACGAGTTACGCCAAACTGGTGTTCAATAAACAAATTCATGATTTTGGAACCGTTAAAAAGGGAGATACATTAACCTACACGTTTAACTTTACCAACACCGGACAGGAAGCGTTGGAAATTTCAGAAATTGAGCGCCAATGTGAGTGCATTACCGTATCAATGGACAAACAGATTTACGCTCCGGGCGAAAAAGGAACACTAAAAATAACATTGGTAACTACTGAGCTAAGCGGCTTATCTGTCAGAAAAGTAACCCTAAAAGGGAATATTGAAAATAATGAAAAAGAAATTTCCGTCACTGCAGAGGTCAAATGAGTTTAGAGGTGTTTTACTTTAAATCCATCAAACTTTGTTGTTCATGAATTTTAAAGATGTATTTAGCTGAAACAGAAATACGTCTACAGGCATCAGCGTAAAACAGAGAGGTGACCACGCATAAACTGACGCTTATCTGTTCCTGTTTCTTTAAACTCAATTTGCCAAATGTAAACCCCCTCCTGCAAAATACCTTGTCCGCCATATTCGCCATTCCAGCCAACATCATAATTGTAAGACTCAAAAAGAATTTCACCATAGCGGTTAAAAAGCGTTAAATGATAGTTGTAATAGTCTACACCGGAGCGAATAACAGGCTTAAATGTTTGATTAAACACATCACCATCCAACGTAACAGCATTAGGAACATAAATCAAAATTACATCCTCCACACGAATTAACGTAATGGCTGTATCACTGCAGGCAGATAAACTAGATGAGGCGACAAGTCTTACTTCATAAAAACCATCTTTTTCAGACATGTAGGCATGTGTAGGGTGAGTTTCGGCTGAATTCGGGCTATCATCTCCAAATGTCCATTCATAAACATCCGCATTGGATGAATTATTAGTGAACTCCACTTCTTTATTAAACCCTTCTAGTAATGAAGTAGAGGGAGTAAATGCCGCAGTTGGTGCTTCGACCACTGAAACGTAAGAGGGATAAGTTACAGAACTGATGCATCCATTAGCCGAAGTGATAGTTAATGAAACATCAAAATTGCCTGATGAAGAATACGTATGTGATACCGCACCGCAGCTTGTCATTGTTTCACCGTCTCCAAAATCCCAAACACAGGCTGCACCTACGGAGGAAAGATTGTTGAAATTTACCGTTAACGGGTTACAACCGCTTGTGGTAGGTGCGCTAAATGCCACAGATGGCAAAGGATTGACAGTAATGGTTACATCATCTGTAGATGAGCATGCTGCGCCAAATATAGAAGCTTCAACCGTATAGGTGATTGTGCCTGCGCCGGGTGTAAAAGCTACACCATCTGTTACGCCATTGTCCCAAACAAGGTCTGCACCACTAGGATTGTCTGCCATTAAAGTAATTGAGGTGCCCTCGCATATTGTCATGTCTGGTCCCGCATTTACTGTCGGGCCACTTGTTAACACTGTAATGTTATGGGTTTGTGCGCTGTCGCAAGGGGCTACACCTACTGTATAGGTAATGGGTATTTCTCCCGATAAACCCGTAGGGTCAAAAGAAGAGCCGGTTACCCCTGTACCGCTCCATGTGCCACCAACCGTTGCAGTCGGGCAAAGTAAACCATTTAAATCAATTGCGGCTGTTCCTTCACATAATGAAAGCGTTGTCCAGCAAGGGTCTCCACCTACACAACACGTAACGCAACATTCGCCTGTCCATGTGGGGTCAGAAGAATCTACTGAAGGGGTAGCGCCAAGCTCACCATCTGCCGCGCCTGTTTTATCTTCAGCAACCTGCCCCGCACCGTCATTCAGCTCCCAATACGCCATTAAGTTTGGTGTGGATCCGTCAATGCATATTTCTTTATTGTCATTAAGTTCGGCCTCTGTACGCACGTTATCCCAAATTCTTACTTGTGAAATATTGCCGTCAAAGGTATTTACGGTTGGGTCATCTTGACCAATCCATAAATCAGCTGCTGAAGCTGTGCTGGGGTCTCCGGCACCTATAGTTCGTGTTCCAAAAGAAACACCATCTGCATAAAATGTTAATGTATTGTCCTCTCTTGTAATGGCGACGTGATGGCACGTACCATCAAAAAAAGTTGCGTCGTAGGTGCCGTTATCAAATACAAAATAATTTAAACCGCCTAGCTGTATACACAACATTTTGTAGGCAGAGCCTCCCCAATTGTTATGAAAAAAAAAGAGTACACCGCTGCCCGGCACTGGACGATTGGAAAAAATTGTGGGGTGCGCATTTTGATCGGCTAAATTACCTTTTACCCAAGCTTCTACTGTAAAATTACCCGTGCCGATTGCGTTTAAACTACCGTTATCGGCAGAAATGTAGTCATCACTACCATCAAAAAATAAACATTCTGTGTCTTGAGCGAAGCTCGTTATTGAAAAGATGAGCGACGCCATAAAAATGGTGAAGCATATATTGATTTTTATGAGGGGTAAGCGGTTAGGTGTGTAGGGCATTTTTACATCATTTTTTGGTAAATTAGTAATTCATACTGAATTAATAGACGCATAGTATGAGAAAGGGAAGCCTACAGTGTAGTTAAATACATACCTAAATGGCTAAACATTGAGTGTAATATTAAAGCTGGAATATGCTTAAAACATCACCTTTTCTTATTGAAATAAACATCCAAATAAATGGGTAAATGATCTGAATAACCACCGTGGTATTTAAACCCGATATAGGTTCTGTTGGTGATTTTACCCACACCATCTTTTTCTGGTTCTAATAAATAAGGCGCATCATAAATTTGAGAAGCGCGCATAGTAGAATAAATGCGCGCGGTAGAATCCATTAAAGCCGGCGTAACCACAAACTGATCTAAAATGCCCCATTCGTGCTGATACTTGTGAGTACCTTTTTTAAATTCATATTGCCAAACCAGGTTCAGCAAATCTTCATTCCCCAATTCAGCTATTGTTTTTTTTGCGCGCAGAATATCCTTCATGCTTTCATCATCCGGATGATCGTTAAAATCCCCCATAGCAATTACTTTTGCCGAGGGATTAACTTGCGTAATTGAATCAAACTTACTGCGCAAAACACGCGCTGCAAAATTTCGCTTAGGTACAGTGGCTAACTGCCCTCCGTAGCGAGACGGCCAATGATTAACAAAAAGGTGCAGTGTATCTTTACCGGCAATTCCCTTGGTGTATAAAATATCACGCGTAGGGCGGCTGCCCTCTTCTGGAAAAATTAACTTAATGGACTCAAAACTGACAAATTCAAATTTATTTGGGCGGTAGATCATAGCTACGTCAATTCCTCTTCTGTCGCCAGATTCTTGAAAAACAATTTCGTAACCGTACTTTTTTAACGGCGAATCCTTCACCAAATCTTGTAAACATTTACTATTTTCTACCTCGCACAAACCAATAATGGCAGGAGGCTCCCATTCGCCTATAGCAATAGCTGTTTTGGCTATTTTGTTAATTTTATCGTAATAGCGTCTATAACTCCAATAGCGGGTGCCATCCGTCGTAAATTCTTCATCATTCTTATCCGGGTCATCCGTTGGGTGAAACAAATTTTCTACATTATAAAACATAATGCGTATCCCGTCACCATTTTCTTGTGGGTTTTGGGCATAGCCAGTTTTAACACCAACTATCATCAAAATAAATACTATCGTTGCAATTTTTGTGAAATCCACCATAAAATTGAAAAAATTAAAGTCGATATAAATAATACCACTGCTATTTTCAGAAATAACGGATTTGCGAATATAATTTCTGTTGGCACGCCTTTTACCAAAGCATTTATGGGTGTAAAGCCAATCGCTAACCAAAAACTAATGTACGCAAGCGTTAAGCCTGTGTCTTGAACGCCTTTTGCCAATACATGTTTCCGCAATTCTTTAAAGTAGGCTTTAAAGGGCAGTTGAATCACGTATTTCATTAAACGCTCAATCAAATATACGAACAAAATAATCCCCGTCCACGCAAATAATTGTGAACGGGGAATTTCAAATACATTACTGGTAAACGATAAGCCAAAAAATACAATGACCAACGTTACTCCGAGCAAAAATGCGGTTTTAATCACAGTAAATTCTTAACCTAAACATTACTTACTCTGCGTCATCTAATTTTTTACCAATTAGCGTACCTTTAATTACCTGGTCTTGAAAATCAGCCATAGCACCAGGAGAATGTGGAACAAGGATAGATGTATTCTTACTATTTGACCCAATATTATTCAAGGTATCAAAATACTGCGTTAACAGTACAAACTGCATTACCTCTTCATGCGTAATGTTTTTTAATGATTTTTGGAAATCCTCAACTGATTCTTTAAAACCACGCACAATCTCTAACCGCTGCTGCGCTATACCTTCACCCGACAAACGCTTAGACTCTGCGTCTGCCTCTGCAGCTTTTACTACCGTAATTTTATTTGCTTCGGCATTCTCCATAGTTGCCTCTTTATCACGTTTCGCCGCATTAATACGGTTCATAGATTCTTTTACTTTAATGTCCGGATCAATATCTGTAATCAACGCTTTTACAATCTTGTAGCCGTAATCATCCATAGAATCAGCTAAATTCTGACGAACCGCCTGCGCAATGTCTTCTTTTTTTGCAAAAACATCATCCAATTCCATTTTTGGAACTTCGGCACGTACATCATCAAAAATATAAGATGCTATTTGGTGACGGTGATTATCCAACGCATAGTGCGCATCAAAAATTTTGTCAGACATTACCTGAAATTGAACAGATACGCGCAAATGCACAAATACATCATCCCGTGTCTTCGTTTCTACGTCAACATCTAACTGCTGTACACGCATATTAATGTTACCCGCTTTTTGGTCAATAAAAGGAATAATAAAACCCAAACCTGGGGGGGCCATTCGCTGAAATTTACCAAGACGTTGAATAACATAAATCTTTTTTTCGGGGACTAAAATGATGGATTTGATTAAAAGAATTAAGAGAACTACTGCTCCAATTCCTATAGGTATTAATTGTTCTTCTGGCATTGTTAATGGTTTTAGTTTATTAAAAATGGATTATAAAAGTGAACTGAACATTTTCAAGTACTTTCATGTTTTAAAGATACGAAAAAAACAACACCAACCACACTAAAAAACTAAAATAATTAGTTTTTTGCTAAAAAAATACCATAAAAACACTTTTCAGAATTACAGAACAGTGCAAAAGCACAGATTGATTAAAATAGGGTTGATTATATTTGCACAGAAACAAAAAATAATAAAAATATGAAAGCTTATGTATTTCCGGGGCAAGGTGCTCAATTTGTTGGAATGGGTAAAGACCTTTATGAAAACGCGCACGTTGCACAAGAATTGTTTGACCAGGCCAATGATATCTTAGGATTTAATATTACCGATATAATGTTTGTGGGGACGGATGAAGAGTTGAAGCAAACTAAAGTAACGCAGCCAGCCATTTTTTTACACTCTGTTATTTTGGCTAAAGTGTTAGGAGATGACTTTAAACCAGAAATGGTTGCCGGACATTCATTGGGAGAACTATCTGCCCTTGTAGCAAATGGTGTTTTAACATTTGAGGATGGTTTAAAACTGGTTTCTAAACGGGCAATGGCCATGCAAAAAGCATGTGAGGCAGAACCCTCTACAATGGCGGCTATTTTGGGGTTAGAAGATGAGGTAGTGGAAAAAATTTGTGATGAAGTAGATGGCGTAGTTGTAGCTGCAAATTACAATTGTCCGGGACAATTGGTTATTTCCGGATCAATAGAAGCGGTGGATGCGGCTTGCGAAAAAGCAACCGAAGCCGGTGCCAAGCGTGCATTAAAATTACCGGTTGGTGGTGCTTTTCATTCCCCTTTAATGCAACCCGCACGTGAAGAATTAGCGGCAGCTATTGAAGAAACCACATTTAATACACCTTCTTGTCCGGTGTATCAAAATGTAACGGCAAGCGCCGTAACTGATCCTGCTGCGATTAAAGCAAATTTAATTGCACAATTAACAGCTCCGGTAAGATGGACACAAACCATGCAAAAAATGATTGCAGATGGTTGCTCTAGCGTAACAGAGGTAGGTCCTGGACGTGTTTTACAAGGATTATTTAAAAAAATAGATCGTCAATTTCCAACGGAAAGTGCGGCTATTCCCGTAGAGGAATAAGTTTATAAAAAGTTAATTACCACACTCCATTCGCTTTGCGGGTGGAGTTTTTTTTGGTTAATACGGTTACTTTTTTAGCTTTTTGACATTAAATAAGAGAACACGAAAAATAAATTAAATGAAAAAAGGGATCATATTAGCGGCATTTTTGGGAATTATATTCATTGGCTTTGGGCAAGAAAAAGCACATGCAGTAGTTCATGTAACAGATTTTGAAGAAGCGCCAATTAGCGGAGCGCAAGTACTTTTTTTTAATACCGAAAAAGGCGAAATTATTAAAGGCGTTTCTGATGACAAGGGATTATTAATTGTAGACCTAGAAGCAGGAGAATATAATATTCGATTAAAAAGCGTAGGTAAAAGTAAAGATTACACCGTAATTGAAATTCCTAAATTGGCGGCAAATGAAGTGTACAATGATGTGCAAATTTTCATACAATATGAAGAAGATCGGTCGTTTACGTTAAGTGATTTACATTTTGAATCGGGTAAATCCATCATTAAAACAAATTCGTATGCCGTTTTGGACGAATTGGTGACGTATTTAGAAAATAAAAATAGTTTAAAAATAGAGGTGGGTGGCCATACCGACGATAATGGTTCAGAAGCCTCAAATTTGGTATTGTCACAGAACAGAGCCGACGCCGTGAAACAATATTTAGTAAAAAAAGGCATACAGGCAGACCGTATTCAAACCAAAGGCTATGGCGAAAGTGAGCCAATTGCAGATAATGGTAACGAAAACGGAAAAGCGTTGAACCGCCGAACAGAAATTAATATTATTGAATAGGTAGAAATAGTGAATCAACGATTCAGATTGTAGAATGCGACCATAAAAAAAGCGACCTCAAATAAGAAGTCGCTTTTAATTATAATTTTAATTTAATCAATTGCTTAAACAATCATCCGAATCGGATTTTCTAAAAACGCTTTTACATCTTTTAAGAAAGCCGACCCAACGGCACCATCTACAACGCGGTGGTCGCAAGAAAGGCTTAACATTAAAACATTTCCAGGTACAATTACACCATCTCTTACAACTGGTGTTTCTTTTATTTGACCAACAGAAAGTATACAGCCATTTGGAGGATTGATGATAGAAGTAAAATCTTCAATACCATACATTCCTAAATTAGAAATAGCAAATGTTCCACCAGTCATTTCTTCTGGTTTTATTTTCTTCGTACGGGCGCGTTGCGCTAAGTCTTTAATTTCAGCACCAATTTGTTGTAATCCTTTAGTGTCTGCAAATTTAACAACAGGTACCAATAAACCTTCATCTACTGCTACTGCCACTCCCATGTGAATGTGGTCGTTGTAACGAATCGCATTTTCATCTCCCAACCAATCTGCATTTACTTTTGGATGCTTACGCAGTGCTGCAGCAACACACTTTACAACAATATCATTGAATGATACCTTTACACCTTCTTCCGCGTTAATTGCTTTTCGGGCCGCAATGGCATTATCCATATCCACTTCCATTTTTAAATAAAAGTGCGGTGCCGAAAATTTAGAAGTTGTTAACGTTCGTGCAATGGCTTTACGCATTTGCGAAAGCGGTTCATCACGGTATGACTCTTCACCAACAGGTGCGCTGCGCGTATAAGTAGCAGCTGCTTCAGAAGTTGATTCACTTGGCGTATAGTTTTCAACGTCTCGTTTAATAATCCGATTGTTCTCACCCGTACCTTTAACCGCAGATAGGTTAATCCCTTTTTCTTCTGCAATTTTTTTGGCTAAAGGCGAAGCGATAATACGCTCACTATTGCTGTCAGAAGTTCCGTTAGATGAAGACGAGTCAGCCATTTTTTCCTTCTTGTCTGCTTTCTCCTCTTTCTTTTCGTCGTCCTTTTTATCGGTTTCTTCTTCTTTTTTATCGGTAGACTCTTCTTTCTCCTCTTTCTTTTCTGCTTTTTCTTCCTTCTTGTCGTCCTTGTCAGCATCACCGTCACCTCCGCCATTGGCCTCAGCTAAAATTGCATCTACATCTTCTCCCTCTTCCCCAATAATTGCCAAAACATCATTTACAGGTGCAGTGTTTCCCTTTTCAACACCAATGTGCAGCAAAACTCCGTCATAAAACGACTCAAACTCCATGGTCGCCTTATCCGTTTCAATATCTGCTAATAACTCTCCTTCCGAAACACTGTCTCCTACTTTTTTATGCCATTCAGCAACCACACCTTCAACCATGGTGTCAGACAATTTCGGCATTCTAACTATTTCCGCCATCTTTTAGATTTTCTTTTTGAAATTTTAATGTGTTTAAATTGAATTAAGCCAAGTACTCTTTAATGTATGGATAATCCTCTTGTTGATACACATCTATGTATAATTCTTCCGGATCGGGTAGTGCAGATTCTTCTGCGAACTTGATTGATTCCGCTACCTCCTTTTTTACCCAATCTTGAATTTCGGTTATTTCCTTTTCTGTTAAAAATTTATTTTTTTCAATGACCTCTAGCACATGTGTAATTGGGTCCTTGTCTTGCCATTCAGCAACTTCATCCTTCGTACGGTACTTTTGCGGGTCAGACATAGAGTGCCCTTTGTAACGGTAAGTGCGAATATCCAATAATGTTGGTCCTTCACCTTTTCGCGCACGGTTTGCTGCTTCTTCTATTGCTTCATGCACCGCTTCTGGTCGCATACCGTCTACCACAAATGAAGGCATTTCGTAAGACGCTCCTATTTTAGACATATCGGAAACATTAGTTGTCCGTTCAACAGAAGTTCCCATGGCGTAATTATTATTTTCAATAATAAAAACAACAGGTAACTTCCATGTCATTGCCATGTTAAACGTTTCGTGCAATGCACCTTGTCGTGCAGCTCCGTCACCGAAAGAGCAAAAAGTCACATTTTTTGTTTCGTTGTATTGTTCAGCAAAAGCAATGCCTGCACCCATTGGAATTTGAGCACCAACAATACCGTGCCCGCCGTAAAATCCTTTTTCTGTATCAAAAAAGTGCATTGAACCACCTTTACCTTTTGAACATCCTGTGGCTTTGCCATACAACTCCGCAGCTAATACGCGGGGGTCTGTACCTAGCGCCATTGGATGACCGTGGTCACGATACGCTGTAATGTGTTTGTCACCTTTTTCACAAGCCGAAACTGTACCTACGGCAACCGCTTCTTGTCCGATATAAACATGCAGGAACCCCCCAAATTTTTGTTGAATATAAAGCTGAGATATTTTCTCTTCAAATTTACGAATCAACAACATATCCTTATACCATTTGACATAAACCTCTTTTGAGAATTTTGTCGCGTTTGATTTACGCGTTGTTTTGGTTGTTTTCTTTGCGGGTGTTCGCTTTGTTGCCATAGTCCGATTTTCAGTGTTCAATAAGACAAATATAACCGTTTATTTTTAAATTAATTGAACGGTACAGTGCTAAAAATAAAGAAAATCTTAACGGTATTCTATATCCAATTTTAAATTCGTAAATGTAACTTTTTACAATTATCGGTTATAGAAAAAAATACACCTGATTCCCTATGCCATATTTCTACACGTTTGTATTGTTTTTAATGCCTTTTTTTGGAGTTGCACAACAGGTCGGTAGTGTCGATTTTGATGCCATTAAACAAGAAAGTTTGAACCCAACAAGTGAATGGTACTACCCTAAATTGAAAGAACGTTTGCTAAAAGGCGATTCTACACTAACAAAAGAAGATTATCGGCACTTGTATTACGGAAGCGTATTTCAGCCAAGTTATGCACCTTACGGACTAAGCCCGGTAAACAAAGATTTTTTTGATGGGATAGAAGCAGAAGAAAAAAATACCGTTTTATTAGAAAAAGGGCTTTTAGCACTTGCAGATAATCCGGCAAACTTGAGTGTGGTGCTGCGTTTAATTTTAATAGCCAACAGTATAGGGACCAATCCAAAGCATTGTGGTTTGCCGAAATTTACACGTCATTTTTAGAGATTATTTACAATAGCGGAAACGGCAAAACAGAAAAAAATGCATTTATCGTTGCATCTGTTGATGATGAATACCACATTGCCAATGACCTTGGGTTAAAGGTAGTAGGGCAAGCCTTAATTGGCGAGTGCGATAAGTTAACGTTTGATAAAAAAGGGCAAAAACGAAAAACACGTATCAAGTTTTTGTACTTTAATGTTCGTATTCCATTAACCTATTTGTCAAAATCGTTTGATAAGTCAGATTTACCCCCACCGGATGTTGACCCGGATGAAGAAGAGTAATTAATCTAAAAAATTACTGTTGAATGAAAGTGGCAATAAATCTGCACAGCGTTCAAAAACAATATAATTGCCGTCTTTTCCAATCATAATTAAACGAATGTTCTGGTTTTGGCGGTTTTCTACTTCCACCAACGTTTGCCGACACAATCCGCAAGGGGGTACTGGCTGGTCAACTAATTTGTCAACATAAACGGCTATTGCTTTAATCAGTGTATTCGGATAGTTTGATACAGCGTGTGAAAGCACCGTGCGTTCGGCACAAATAGAAACCGGGTAAGAGGCATTTTCCACATTTGTACCTTTTAAAATTGTATTATCTGCTAACAAAGCGGCGGCGCTCACATGAAAGTTAGAATAAGGTGCATAAGCCTGTTTAGCAAATGCAATGGTTTCTTCTATTAGCGTTTGTTCTGCCGGGTTAAAATCACCTAATGCATCCGTTTGATTGTAATGAATGGTTAAATCTATTTTTTTCATTTTACGGTTTAAATTATCTCGGGTTGTGCCAATTCAAAGAAGTGGTAAGATACAAAAATCATTTAGGTCAGCAGCAGTGCATGTCTAAATGGCTGCACAAATAAAAGAGAAAATGGCACGAAAATGCTCACAATTAAAAAATAGCTTATTTTTGTGCGCTATGATTGAATACACCACGTCTGAAACAACCACAATCAAAAGTTTTCAGCCCATTTCTTTACCAGAGATGGATGGTGTTAAATTAATGACCCGTGCCGATACTAAATTTATATTTCAACGATCAGAGTTAAGTGAGGTTTTGGCTCGTTTAACAACTGATTATCGGTTGCTAGATATTAACGGTAATCGCCTGTCTACTTACAAAACTTTGTATTATGACACGGCCGATTTTCGCTTTTTTTTAGATCACCATAATGGGCGTGGAAATCGTTTTAAAGTGCGTATCCGTAATTATGTAGAGTCTAATTTATTTTTTTTGGAGATTAAAAATAAGTTTAAAGAAAAAACGTTCAAAAGCAGAATTAAAATTCAAAATTTTGAACAAACGCTACAAGGCAGGTCTGCCAATTATGTAAGTGAGGTGATTGGAAATGAAATTAAATTAGAGGCGAAACTTTGGAATACTTTTACCCGTATGACGCTGGTGAGTAAAGAGCAAAACGAACGCTTAACGTTAGACTTGAATTTAGCTTTTGACTGGGACAATAAAACGGTGGATTTTGACCACGTAGTTATTGCAGAATTAAAGCAGGAAAGAGCAAACAGAAATGCGGTTTTTTACGACTTGATGAAGAAAAGAGGTGTACGACCAAACGGAATGAGTAAATATTGCGTTGGTGCAGCATCTCTCTTTCCAGAATTGAAACAAAATAACTTTAAAGAGAAACTTTTACTAATAGATAAATTGCAGTAGCATGGAACCGACGGCGGAATATTTTGGAATGAAATTGTATGATGATGATTTTATCAAGTTGATTATTCGATTTGCCATAAACTTGTTTGTACTTACGGGAATTGTGCGGTACATTTACTATAAACGTACACCGCGTAAAAGCTATTTGTTTACCTTTTACATGATTTCCATTATTTCATTCTTTATTTGCTTCGCTTTAAAAAAGTTTGAAATGGAAGTGGGAATGGGGCTAGGGCTTTTTGCCATTTTTGGTATTATTCGGTACCGCACCAACCCTATGCGTATTCGAGAAATGACGTATTTGTTTTTAGTAATTGGTCTTGCCGTAATTAACTCTCTTGCCGGAAAATTAAGTTATGCAGAACTTGGGTTCATTAATGGTATAGTATGGTTTGTTGTATTTTCAATGGAATATTGGTGGTTACAGAGTAGTGAGGTAGATAAAACCATTACCTATGAAAAAATTGAGAACATCAAACCAGAAAATTATGAAATTTTAATTGCTGATTTGGAAGCGCGTACGGGCATTAAAATACACAGAGCAGAGGTGGGTAAAATAGACTTTTTAAAGGATATTGCAGAGATTAAAATTTATTTTGACGAAATAATCCGCGAATAAAAAATTAGTTTTCAGTAGTGCTTCCAACACCCGTAATGGTTACAGTTCCTTGATGAAACTGGGGGTGTTTTGTGCCGGGTTCAAAAGTTAGGTGTTGTTCAATTAAATTTCTGGATGTAATTTGATAGCGTGCACTGCGCTGCGTAGATGCTGTTCGGTTTAATTTACAAGATGTAATTTCACCTTTATTATTCACCGCAATCGTGTAAATAAGGGTGGTTCCTTCTTCCATATCTGTTGTGAAATCAATTGAATCTCGTATCGCTCTGCCATCAAGTTGAATAGGCCCCGAAACCTGCCCGAAAGAAATCGCTCCATACAGTAAGGTTGTTACTGTTAAAATCATCCATTTTTTCATACACTAAATTTACCTGAAATTTAGCCACATAGGGCAAATTACACGCCAAACTTTCAACAGTGCACATTTAACTAATTCGGCTCCAGTTGGGTTTAGCTTTTAAAATAGAACGTAGTCGTTTAGCCAATGCTTTGTGTTCCGGTTGTTCAAATTTTCCATCTTTATCCAATAATTCCAGTGCCTTGTCTCGTGCCGCTTGTACAATTTGCGCATCTTTTGATAAATCAGACAGCTTAAGGTCTAATAACCCGCTTTGTTGGGTGCCCATAATGTCACCCGGCCCTCTTAGTTTTAAATCAACCTCAGAAATTTTAAAACCGTCGTTGGTGTCGCACATGGTTTCAATGCGTTTTTTAGCGTTTTCACCTAGTTTATAACTCGTCATTAAAATACAAAACGACTGTTCTGCGCCACGGCCAACACGCCCGCGAAGTTGGTGCAATTGCGAAAGTCCAAATTTTTCAGAACTTTCAATAATCATAACACTGGCATTGGGTACATTCACACCTACCTCAATAACAGTTGTTGCCACCATTATATGTGTTTCTCCTTTAGCAAATTGTTGCATTTCAAACTCCTTATCCTCCGGATTCATCCGACCATGTACAATGCTCACTTTGTATTTTGGTAACGGAAAGCGGCGCGTAACCGCTTCATATCCGGACATTAAGTTTTGGTAATCTAACTTTTCAGACTCTTCAATAAGCGGGTAGACAATATACACTTGTCGACCTTTTGCAATTTCATTTTCAACAAACTGAAACACCTTTAACCGCGACGACTCATACCGGTGAGAGGTTTGAATCTCCTTACGACCCGGGGGTAATTCATCAATCACAGAAACATCCAAATCACCATAAAAAGTAAGGGCAAGTGTTCTGGGAATGGGTGTGGCTGTCATTACCAACTGGTGCGGAGGCAATACATTTTTTTTCCATAATTTTGACCGTTGCTGCACACCAAAACGGTGCTGTTCGTCAATTATAGCCAAGCCCAAATTTTTATAAAGCACCACATCTTCTAACAAAGCGTGGGTGCCCACTAAAATATCAATTTCACCATTTTTTAACCGATCGTGCAGCCCTTTGCGCACTGATTTTTTTGTTGCACCAACCAGCAATTCAACTTTAATGTCCATTTCTGCTAACATTTCAGAAATAGACAAATAATGTTGGTTGGCCAAAATAGCTGTGGGCGCCATAATACAGGTTTGGTAACCGTTTCCAATGGCAATAAGCATTACCATTAAAGCCACAAGCGTTTTTCCACTTCCCACATCTCCCTGTAATAAACGGTTCATGTGAATGCCCGAACTTAAGTCTTTTCTAATTTCGCGAATAACACGCTTTTGCGCGCCTGTAAGCTCAAAGGGTATGTGGGTTGAAAAAAAGGTATTAAATGGGTCGCCTAAGTTGCCAAAACTATACCCTTTTATTTTACGTTGGGTGATTTGTTTACGGATTAACAACTCCAGCTGGAGTAAAAAAAGTTCTTGAAACTTTAACCGAAATTGTGCTTTTTTAGCCGCGACCATTGATTTGGGTTGGTGAATGTCAATCAACGCTTTTTCTTTCGCAATTAGGCCTAGGTCACTTGTTATCCAAGCGGGTAAATCGTCGGTTATTTTACCTTTTAAGGCGGGTAATAATTCTTTTAAAGCGCGTTCAATGCCGCGCGTATTAAAACCAGCTGCCTGTAATTTTTCACCGCTATGGTAAACAGGTTGCAAACCGCCCTCTACCGGTTTGCCTTTTTCTAAAAACTCAAGCTCCGGGTGCGAAATGTTGTACTCATTACCAAAACGTTTAGGTTTTCCCCAAACAATCATCTCTGTGCCGGGCATTAATTTGGGTTGAATCCATTTTATGCCTTTAAACCAAATAAGTTCAATTACACCTGCTTCATCTTTAAAACGACATACCAAACGCCGTCCTCTCCCTTTTCCAACTTCTTTGTAGCCAATTACCTCACCTTTAAGCTGAACAGCACCCTCTATATGCGGAATTTCTCGAATGTTGTGAAATTGTGAACGATCTACATAACGAAAAGGAAAATAAAAAAGCAAATCGGCAAATGTGTAAATACCGGCTTCTTTCCGCAGTATTTGTCCTCTTTTTCGGACCAATCCCTTTTAAGTATTCTATTGGTGTAGATAATAAATCGTGCATCAACCCATTTTTTTTTCGTACTTTTCCACAACCTAAACCATTCTATAATAATGCTTAAAAAACTGGCGCAATTTACATTAATTTTTTCGATCGCTGGGTTGATACTTGCTTTCAGTACGAATGAAGCCAGCCGCTATTCTGCTTACGCAAGTGCAGAACATGCTGAGCATAACGAATATAGTTCCGCAGCTGTGCAAGACGTTCTGCTAAAAATTGGAGCTGAAAAACCCCTGCATTACATTGCTGAAACAAATGTAGATTCTGCGCGAATGGGGGAGGAAATTGTTAAATATGGCAATTTGCTAGATGGTTCAAATAAACGGGTTTCTAAATATTTTGTTTGTACAGATTGTCACAACCAACAAATGGAGAGTGCAGACCCTGCTGATGAATCGCCAGAGGCAGTGTTAGCGTATAGCAAAAAACACAATGTGCCATTTTTACCCGCATCTACTTTTAAAGGAATGTACAATAAAACCAGTTGGTACAATGGCGATTATAAAAAGAAATACGGCAGTTTAGTAACACCCGCACGCGACACGTTGTACAATGCTGTACAATTATGTGCTACGCAATGTGCACAGGGCAGATTATTAGACCATTGGGAGGTACGCGCTATTTTTCACTATTTTAAATCATTAGAATATAAAATAAGTGATTTAAACTTTTCAGACAAAGAACTGCACCAATTTGAACAACTGCTGGCGGGCGATAAAACCAAGGCGCAAAACATGCTCAAATCAAAATACAACCAAATAAACGACGCTACCTTCGGAACATCAGAAATACCAAAAATCCCCGGGTATAAACCTGTGGCTGAAAATGGTGCATTTATTTTTAACAAAGGGTGTTTGCATTGCCATGATTCCAAAACCGGAATTACAAATTTTAAATTGAACGATACCCAACTTTCGCACGCCTTTTTGCACCGTAAAAAAGACAAATACAACCACTATGCAGTTCCTCATATTACCCGTTATGGTACTTATGCCATTAGCGGACGAAGGCAATATATGCCTATGTATAGTTTTCAAAAAATGAGCAATGAGCAACTTTTAGACCTTTTACATTATATCGAAACCAAAGCCAACGAATGAAAAAAACAGTACTATTTGCATTGGGCCTTTGTCTGATAAGCACAGCTAGTTTTGCGCAAAAAGAGAAGAGGTACAATAAAACACCAGACTTTGTAACAGAGGCTTTTTCCGGAACGCGTGTACTCACCAATCACTCTATAGAGATGATTCCAAAGCGGGAGCTTGAATTTATAGTAGCGCATAAATTTGGAGACATTGCAGGTGATGCCGGAGGGATAAATAACTTTTTTGGATTTGATAATTTAGCAGATGTGCGCATTGCGTTTGAATATGGTGTAGTAGATGATTTTGACATTGGTTTTGGTCGCAGTAAAGGAATTGCACCGGTGACGGGTGTTTTGGATGGCTACGCCAAATACAGAATATTAGAGCAGCAAAAAACCGGAATGCCCATTAGTTTGGTTTTTTCAAGTTCACTTATTTTACCTTACAAAGGAGCCACAAACGATTCGACAAGTATTTCTTCATACCCACGGTTTTTAAATCGTTTTACGTTTACCAATCAGTTGTTGATTGCCCGAAAATTTTCAGATCGTTTTACACTGCAAGCTAATGTTGGGTATAATCACCGTAATTTTGTAAACTTTCAAGACGTAAACGGTCTTGCCTTTGCTGGTGTGGCAGGGCGCATTCGGTTTACTAAAACCATTGGCCTATTAGTGGAGTACAACCATGTTTTAAACCGGCCAGAAGAAATAGCAGACAATTACCAAAATGCACTTAGTTTTGGTGTAGAACTGCTAACCGGCGGACACTCGTTCATTTTAAATTTTTCGAATGCGCGTGGGCTCAATGAAAACATTTTTATCCCGTACACTACCTCTAATTGGTTAGATGGACAATTTCGTTTCGGGTTTTCGATAAATAGAAGATTTAAGTTATGATAAAACGTATATTATTTGTGGCATTAGCAACTTTTAGCTTTGCGTCATGCTTAAAAGATAAAACAGCAGATATTAGTGAATTACCCTCTGAACCAACCGGACCATGTGTGGACACAGTTAGCTTCACGAACGTGATAATGACCGAAATTTTAGATATTTCTTGTAGCACCTCGGGTTGTCACGACGAAGGTTCTGCGGCAAGCGGCTATGTTTTTGAAACGTACGACCAAGTAAATACCAATTCAGCTATAATTTTATTGGCATTAAAACATGACCCAACCATAACGCCTACAATGCCGTTAGGAGGAGAAAAGGTTGCTGATAGCTTAATTCAAAAATTTGAATGCTGGATTGAACAAGGCAAACTCAATAATTAAACCAAACCAAACTAACAAAAACAACAAAGTATGAAAAAAAGTTTACTTCTTTTAATCCCGGCGGCAGGTCTGGTAGGATTATCATTTTTTAACATGAAATCAACTATTACTAAATACCATGCAGATGGTGTTACGGGTGTATTAAATTCAGTTAACCCTCCGGCAGCGCGCACAGGTGCGCCTGGTGAAGCGAATTGTACAGCTTGCCATAGTGGTGCTACAATGTCTGCAGAAGGCGTAGTAGATTTTACCCTTTCGGGCGGCCCTATGTACATTCCAGGAACAAGCTACCCCATTACTATTTCTACCGTTGGTGGTGGTAAAAACGGATTTGAATTAACAATTTTAGATGCTGATGGTAATCAGGCAGGAACATTTTCTGCTGGTGCAAATACATCTGTTACAAGTGCCGGTGGACGTCAATATATTCGCCACTCAGCATCTGTAGGAATTACAAGTTGGACGTTTGACTGGACAGCTCCCGCAACTGAATCGGGTGAGTTAACGGCTTATTATTCATTTAATAAATCAAACGCAAACGGTTCAACATCTGGAGACGAAATTTTCTTAGGAAATACAACCGTACCTTCTGAATTTTCTGGAATTGCAGAAAACCCAGTGGATGATGCTTACAATGTGTTTTTTAATAGCAACACACGCGAGTTAAATTTAGCATACAGTATTTTTGATAACCGCAGAGTTGTTTTAAACGTGCAAGATTTATCTGGAAGATTGGTACAGTATTTTGATTTAGGTCAGCAAGCGGCAGGAAATTACACGGAGAAATTAATGGTAGACCAGGCAGAAAATGCAGGTGTTTACATAGTTTCATTGTTTGTAGATAACAAAGTATATAATCGCAAACTAATGTTGAACTAATCAGCAAAAAAATAACGATAAAAGAAGGGAGTTTAAACGCTCCCTTTTTTTTGTGGATAAAATCTTGAAATCAGAACGGCTAAAACCGAAAAAATCCCTTTATTTTTGAAGGGCAAACAAACAGCAGATATGAAATCAATTGCCTCTTACGACTTTAACGGTAAACGCGCCCTTATTCGTGTTGACTTTAACGTCCCCTTAAATAAAGAAACATTAGAAGTAACCGATAATACCCGAATAACGGCTGCCATTCCCACCATTAAAAAAGTGTTGGAAGGAGGTGGTTCAGTTGTGTTAATGTCGCACCTTGGCCGTCCTAAAAATATTCCAGAGACACGTTTCTCATTAAAAAACATAAAAAGTGAGGTAGAAAAGTGTTTAGGACAAGAAATAAAATTTGCGAGTGACTGTATTGGTGAGCGCGCTTTTGAAAAATCAGCTAATTTAAAGACTGGAGAAGTACTTTTATTGGAGAATTTAAGGTATCATCAACGCGAACAAAAAGGAGCGGAAGATTTTGCCGAGTTACTCGCAAAACATGGAGATGCTTACATTAATGATGCTTTTGGTACAGCACACCGCGCACATGCATCCACAACGGTTGTCGCACAATTTTTTCCGAACGATAAAATGTTTGGTTATTTGATAGAAGAAGAAATAAAAAGTGTAGACAAAGTACTGAATTCAGCTGAAAAACCATTGGTTGCAATAGTGGGTGGTGCAAAAGTTTCATCAAAAATTACTATAATTAACGAGTTATTAAACAAAGTAGATAGTTTAATAATTGGTGGTGGAATGGCCTATACTTTTGCAAAAGCCCAGGGCGGAAATGTTGGGAATTCGTTAATTGAAGACGACCATTTGAGCACCGCTAAAACCATTATGGAAAAAGCAGCCCAAAAAGGAGTGAACTTATTTATTCCAGAAGATTCTGTAGTGGCAGATGAGTTTTCAGAAGAGGCCAATGTGAAAAAATGCGCTACTAGTGCGATTCCCGAAGGCTGGATGGGGTTGGATATTGCGGAAAATTCGATTAAAAAATTTAAAAAAGAAATTAGCCAAGCGAAGTTAATTTTATGGAATGGACCAATGGGCGTTTTTGAAATGGAAAAATTTCAAGAGGGCACCAAAGCCATTGCCTTAGCAGTGGCAGAAGCAACAGAAAACGGAGCATTCTCTTTAGTTGGGGGTGGAGACAGTGTTGCAGCCGTTAATAAATTTGATTTGGCAGACCGCGTAAGCCATGTTTCTACGGGAGGTGGCGCCATGTTAGAATATTTAGAAGGAAAACCATTACCGGGTATTGCCGCAATAATGAATAATTAATGATGGAATTAGCTGACTTATACAAACTATTTTTAGCTTCAGAAGGCATTACTACTGATACGCGTAACTTAAAAAAAGGTGCACTATTTTTTGCACTTAAAGGGCCCAATTTTAATGGGAACAGATTTGCAGAAGAAGCCATAAGCGCCGGTTGTAAATTAGCCCTGGTAGATGAACCCGATTTTGCCAACGGAGATACCATTATCGCAGTGCCATCTGTGCTTAAAACATTACAGCAGTTAGCAAACCACCACAGAAACCAATTTGACATTCCAATTATTGGAATTACCGGAAGTAACGGTAAAACCACAACAAAAGAGTTAGCCGGTGCTGTATTGGCGAAAAAATACAAAACGTTGGTGACCTCCGGCAATTTTAACAATCACCTTGGTGTGCCTTTTACATTGTTTAATTTAACTGCAGCGCATGAGTTGGCAATTATAGAAATGGGGGCAAATAAATTAGGTGATATTGAAGAATTAGTGAACATTGCCGAACCAACACATGGAATTATTAGCAACGTAGGCGCGGCGCATATTGAGGGTTTTGGAAGTTTAGCAGGGGTGATTAAAACCAAAACAGAAATGTACACCTTTATATCGTCTAACGAAGGTGCTATATTTATTAATGCTGATGATGAAATATTGAATAAACACTTGCCTCAAAATGTTAGTGTTTACAGTTATGGCGAACAAAATGGAGACATAAAAGGCGAATTAATCGGGCAAAATCCGTTTGTCGAATTTCGTTGGAAAACTGCGCAGTACACGTCCCCGAAGTTGACAACACAATTGGTAGGGCGTTACAACTTTGTTAACTTCATGTCTGCCATTGCAATGGGTGTTTATTTTGATGTGGACAAAGAAGCCATTAACGAAGCTATTATGGGGTATTCGCCTTCTAATAATCGTTCGCAAGTTACCAAAACAGATCGCAACACATTGGTTGTGGATTGTTACAATGCAAATGCGACAAGCATGATGGCGGCATTGGAAAGTTTTAATGAAATGGATGCGAAAGGAAAAATTTGCATTTTGGGCGATATGTTAGAACTTGGAAGTATTTCTGGTGTGGAGCATCAAAAAATTGTAGATTTTGTAGAGGCAAATAAGCTTTCTGCCATTTTTGTGGGTACAGAGATGGGGAAAACCAAAACAAACTTACCAAAATACACAAGCTGGGAAGAAGTGCAGGCCAATGAGAACTTGACTGAATGGAAAGACCGGTTAGTATTGTTAAAAGGGTCACGAGGTATTCGCCTTGAGGAATTGATCCAATCGTTGTAAATAAAGTCCTATCCCAAAAATTAAATTAATTGTAAAAAACAAAAAAACCGTTAGCGTTGCCAACGGTTTTCAATTATTTAGTAAAGGGTTAACAGCTTAATCTGCCAATACACCTCTTGAAATAATGATTTTCTGAATTTCAGAAGTACCTTCATAAATCTGAGTAATTTTCGCGTCTCGCATCAGGCGTTCCACATGATATTCTCTTACATATCCATATCCACCGTGAATTTGAACAGCCTCTGTTGTCACAAATTGAGCAATTTCAGAAGCATATAACTTAGCCATAGCTGCTTCTTGCGTGTAGTCTTTACCCTGGTCTTTCAACGAAGCAGCATTTAAACACATTAAACGTGCAGCTTGTACTTGCGTAGCCATATCTGCTAATTTAAAAGCAATGGCCTGGTGTTTGTGAATTTCTTTTCCAAATGTTTTACGCTCTTTCGAATAAGCAATGGCTATATCCAACGCGCCAGATGCAATACCCATGGCTTGTGCGGCAATTCCTACGCGTCCGCCACCTAATGTTTTCATAGCAAATTTAAACCCAAAGCCTTCATCACCCAAACGGTTAGCCTTTGGCACTTTTACATCATTAAAAATTAGGGTATGCGTATCAGAACCTCTAATTCCCATTTTGTCTTCCTTCTCTCCAACGATAAAACCTTCCATGCCGCGTTCAATGACAAGTGCATTAATGCCGTGGTGTCCTTTTTCACGATCTGTCTGCGCAATTACAATATATACAGAAGCCGAACTACCATTGGTAATCCAGTTTTTTGTACCGTTTAATAAATAGTGGTCGCCCATGTCAATGGCCGTTGTTTGTTGCGACGTTGCATCAGAACCTGCTTCTGGTTCAGATAAGCAGAATGCTCCAATTTTCTCTCCACGTGCTATTGGTGCTAAAAATTTTTCTTTTTGCTCTTCAGAACCAAATGTCTCCAGCCCCCAGCATACAAGCGAATTACAAACAGACATACATACCGCCATAGATGCATCCACCTTTGAAATCTCTTCCATAGCCAATACATAAGAAACGGTATCCATTCCGCCTCCGCCGTATTTGGGGTTAACCATCATTCCTAAAAAACCAAGTTCGCCAAGTTGTTTGGCTTGCTCCGTTGGAAATTTTGCGTGAATATCTCTTTCAATAACTCCAGGCTTCAACACATTTTGTGCAAAGTCTCTTGCAGCATCTCGCACTGCTAATTGTTCTTCCGTAAACGTAAAATCCATTAAAATTGCCTTATGAAATAAATAATTATCTATCAATACCCGTTCAAAATCTTTTACTTTTGAAACAAGTGGTACAAATTTAACAATTATCCGCCTAAACTTAACTTAAAAGAGGGATGAAAAACGCAAATGTCATTGGTTTAATGTCCGGTACATCATTAGATGGTTTGGACATTTGCTATGTCAAGTTTGAATACGCAGGTGCGCAATGGAAAATTAACCAGCTAATAACAAAGGAGGTAAGCTATGATTTAGCTCAAAAAAAACAATTGATAAGTGCATTTGACGGAGATGACGAAACACTGAAAAACGCAGACATTGCTTTTGGCGTATTTCAAGCCGAACAAACCAACTTGTTTATAAAAACGCATAAATTAGAAGGGAAAGTTGATTTTGTTGCCGCACACGGACACACAATTTTCCACCAACCTGCCAACGGCATAACCCTGCAAATTGGAGCGGGAAAAACCATGGCAAATTTGCTTCAGCTACCTGTTATAAATGATTTTAGAAGCCTTGATGTGAAACTAGGTGGGCAAGGGGCGCCCTTAGTGCCTGTGGGAGACGAATTGCTTTTTTCCGAATATAAAGCCTGCCTTAATTTGGGTGGTTTTTCTAACATTAGTTTTGAACAGCAGGCAAAACGCATAGCATTTGATATTGCCCCCTGTAATTTGCCGCTAAACCGCTTGATGCATGATTTTTTTAAGTTAGATTTTGATGAAAATGGGCAAAAAGCGGCGAGCGGAAGCGTAATTGAACCCTTGTTAAGCGCGTTAAACGAAATTGATTATTACCAGCAGGCACCACCAAAATCATTAGGAGTGGAATGGTTGCACGAAATTTTTTATCCAATTTTATACGATTACTCAGCTGAATCCCAGCGGATTTATTGTGCACCGTTGTCGAACACATAGCGCATCAAATTGGGTTGGTTTTAACCAAAAATGACATTAATAACGTATTGGTGACTGGTGGTGGCGCATTTAATAACACCTTAATAAAGCGTATTCAAGAAAAAACGACCGCTAAAATTCAGTTGCCCTCCACAGAAATTATCGCGTTTAAAGAAGCAATTGTTTTTGCATTTTTGGGTGTTTTAAAGTGGAACGGAGCCATTAATACGTATAAATCTGTTACAGGTGCTGCGCACGATTCAAGCGGAGGTGTTTTGCATTTCCCGAATGCAGCGAAATAAGACCTAAAAACTTTGTTCCTTTCAATTCAGAAAGTAAAAAATCTTTGTTAATTTTGCTTGTTAAAATTCCACAATTCATGATTGAGTTACTGAAAAAATTTGAAAATAAGCGCCCCGAAATTGTATTTGAATGGCAAGATAGTGAAACAGATGCAGAGGGGTGGGTAGTCATTAACTCGCTAAGAGGCGGAGCAGCTGGAGGAGGAACCCGAATGAGAGTGGGGTTAGATAAACGAGAAGTAGAGTCCTTAGCAAAAACCATGGAGGTGAAATTTACCGTTGCAGTGCCCTTAAATTGGTGGTGCGAAATCAGGTATAAATTTTGACCCGAGTGACCCGCGCAAAGAGGGTGTTTTAGAAGATGGTATGCGGCGGTTACTCCGCTATTAAAGCATTATTACGGTACGGGAGGTGATTTGAACGTTGATGAAATTCATGAAGTAATTCCATTTACCGAAGATTGTGGTGTATGGCACCCGCAAGAAGGGGTTTTTAACGGCCACTTTCAACCGCGCGAAGCCCAAAAAATTAACCGAATTGGTCAATTAAGACAAGGTGTTTTAAAGGTAATTGAAGACGATAAATTTTCACCAAGTGTTGATCGCAAATACGTAGTTGCCGATATGATTACCGGTTTTGGTGTAAGCGAATCCATTTTTCATCATTACAATTTGCAAAAAGAATCCATCAAAGGAAAAAAAGTAATTGTACAGGGCTGGGGAAATGTAGGTTCTGCCGGAGCGTATTATTTAGCGCAACACGGCGCTAAAATTGTGGGTATAATTGACCGCGTAGGTGGTTTAATTAATGAAGAAGGTTTCACCATGCAAGAAATTAGAAACCTTTTCATAACCAAAAAAGGAAACCAACTTAATGCGCCGATATTACTTTCGTACGACGAAGTGAATGAAAAAATATGGGATGTAAAGGCAGATGTTTTTATTCCATGTGCCGGTTCAAGAATGATAACGCAAGATCAGGTAGACCGAATGATAAATGCAGGAGTAGAGGTCATATCTTCTGGGGCAAATGTGCCGTTTGCAGATAAAGAAATTTTCTTTGGCAATAGCGGACTATGCAGATGAAAAAATATCAGTTATTCCAGATTTTATTTCCAACTGCGGAATGGCACGTGTTTTTGCGTACTTAATGAGCAGTGATTTACATAAACTAACAGATGAGGGGATTTTCAACGATACCTCAGAAACCATTAAAAATGCGTTGAAAAGCGCTTATGATATTAACCCGAACAAAACCAACATAGCAAAAACTGCTTTTGAAATCGCATTAAAAAAACTCATCTAACACTAAAACACTATGGGAATTGAATACATAATGGTAATCGTCTTTATTATTGGTTACCTTGCTATTGCACTTGAGCATAACATTAAAGTTGATAAAGCAGCATCTGCCCTTTTAATTGGCATGGTGTGTTGGGGATTATACGCTATTTGGCCTTCAGAACATTTAAAAGTAGACCAAGAACGTACTGTAGAGGAGTTAATTAAGGATAAAGGGTTACGTGATAGAAACGAAAAGTTTGTAGATTACCTTGAGCATGAAGAGGAAGAATACCGTGAAGAAGTGTTTAAACATCCGGAACTGTATGAAGGACACGAGCGCCTATCGGTAGAAGAAACAGAGCATTATGTGCATGAATATGTAGAGCATGGTTTGGTACATCATTTATTTGATATTGCCAGTATTCTGTTTTTCTTACTTGGTGCCATGACCATTGTTGAGCTTATTGATGCGCACGACGGTTTTTCCATTATCACCGATCGTATTAGTACGACCAGTAAAGTAAAACTGCTGTGGGTAATTTGTTTACTCACCTTTTTTATGTCCGCCGCGCTGGATAATTTAACCACATCTATTGTAATGATTTCCGTCATTCGTAAATTAATTAGCGATAAAGAAGCAAAATGGCTTTTTGGTGGTTTTATTATTATCGCAGCCAACTCTGGTGGGGCGTGGTCACCAATTGGAGATGTAACCACAACTATGCTTTGGAACAATGGCCAAATTCCGGATACAACGATTATTATTGTAAACTTAATTTTGCCATCATTGGTGGCTTTATTGGTTCCACTTGCCATTGCTTCGTTCTTTGTAAAAGGCTCTGTTGTACGACCAGAGAAAGTAGTGAACCTTTCGCACCACGCCGCATTGCCAGAGAAATGGGAAAAGAACCTGATTTTTGGATTAGGTTTAGCAGGCTTATTGTTTGTACCCGTTTTTAAAACGGCTACACACTTACCGCCGTTTACCGGAATGATGCTGAGTTTGGGGGTGTTATGGGCGGTTACCGAAATTTTACATTCCCGAAAAGATTTGGAAGATAAAAGAGGCTTGTCCGTTGTGTCCGTTCTTCAAAAAATTGATACAGCCAGCGTCCTGTTTTTCTTAGGTATTTTGATGGCCGTAGCAGCACTACAAGAAGTAGGGCACCTGGCAACAGTGGCTACATTCTTAGATGACACCATGAATCAAAACTTATATGCCATTAACATTTCAATTGGGTTATTATCTGCTGTGGTAGATAACGTGCCGTTGGTGGCAGCTGCGCAAGGGATGTACCCCATTGGTATTGGAGATTTTGCTGAAAACGGAATGTTCTGGCAGTTTTTAGCGTATTGCGCCGGTACAGGTGGTAGTGCGTTAATTATTGGATCTGCCGCGGGTGTAGCCGTAATGGGATTAGAAAAAATAAGCTTTGGATGGTACATTAAAAAAATTAGTTTGTATGCCATAGTCGGCTATTTTGCAGGCGCCGGAGTTTATTATATAATGTTCGGGATGTAACAAAAAAAATCATCATCCGTTAATAGTAAATAAAAGAAACAAGATATGAGTGTATTTGCGTTATTACTGCAAGGGTCAAATTTGGCAGAATCAGATAGCACACAAGTGGCAGATGGTGTAACAAACCTTACAAAAGATATTCCGGTTTTCGACTTGGTGTTAGAGGGTGGTTGGGCTATGATTCCACTTGCAATCTTATCGGTGATGACCATTTATATTTTTGTGGAACGTTTGCTGTCTATCAATAAATCGTTGAAAGATGAAAAAGGATTTATTGTAAAAGTAAAAGAGTATTTAATGGACGGAAAAATTGACCGGGCGCGTGAATTATGCGCTCAAACCAATAATCCGGCTGCCCGAATGGTAGAAAAAGGAATTTCGCGTATTGGCAAACCCATGCGCGACATTGTAAGTTCAATTGAAAACGTTGGAAAATTAGAAATATATCAGCTGGAAAAACGATTGAGCTTTTTAGCAACAACCGCTGGCGTAGCACCAATGATTGGTTTCTTAGGAACGACACTGGGTATGGTACGTACCTTCCATGTAATGAAATTTGAAACCTCCATTGAAATTCAAAGCATTTCAGGCGGTATTATGGAAGCCATGGTAACCACGGTTGCTGGTTTGGTTGTGGGTATTATTGCTTACAGTGCCTACAATTATTTAGTGGCAAAGGTTGACAAGGTAATTCATACAATGGAAGGCGCTTCAATAGAATTTTTAGATTTATTGAACGAACCCGGTAAGTAGTTGTACACTAAACTAAGCAGATGAATTTAGGCAGAAGAAATAGAGTAAAAGCAGAGGGCGGAATGTCGTCAATGACGGATCTTGTATTCTTATTGTTGATCTTTTTCATCATTATGAGTACAATGGCGCAAAAAGGCGTTCCGGTTGATTTGCCAAGTGGACAAAGTTCACCAACAAATGTTACAAGTCCATTAAATATTGGTGTTACTGAAAACAATAAATACATTATTGATGATAACGTAGATGTGGAGTATGATTATGAAGGAATAGAACCCATCATCATTTCTAAAATGGCAGAACGGGTAGGTGAGGATAACATTAAAATATCAGGCGATAAAAATGCTGATTATGAATATGTATTTCGATTGATTGCTTTATCAAAACAACAAAAATGGAAACCAATTTTGGTGTTTAAATAATAAAAACAGGAGGGACGGAGATGAGTTTTTTAAGAGTTTTACGCGAAGAAGATCATAGAAGAGCGCTATATGCAGCGTTGATTTTTATTATGTTAATGATTTTGTTTTTTCTACTTGTAAGTTTAGAAGAACCAGATCCACCATTTAAACCGGAAATTGTAGAAATTCAAATGCCGGATATTGAAATTGAAGAAGGTTCTCAGCCCGAAGGCGGCAGCTCAAGCAGTGAAGTAGAATCAAACCCAACGCCAACGAATGAGGTGGTAGAATCTGCGCCAGAAATTCCAACACAAGAACAAGTGACTGTTCCTGTACCAAGTGGTAATGACAACTCCAGCACACAGGATAATGCAACGAATGAAGTAAGCGAACCACAACCCGACGAGACATTCGGATTTCCCGGAGGTGGCGGTGGTGGCCAGGGCGGTGGAAGCGGAGATGGATTTGGCGACGGTGACGGCGTTGGTGGAAACGGAGAAGGAAACACACCCGGAGATGGTGATTACAACCCTAACCGCAAAGTGTTGAAAGACCCTGTTTTTGATGCAAATGCACAAGAAGAAGGTCGTGTGGCGTTAGACATTTGGGTAGATCAAAATGGAAATGTGGTTAAAACACGTTTTAAAGAATCAAAATCTACTACGGGTAGTCAATATTTAATTGGATTAGCACAAAAGGCTGCTAAAACAATGAAGTACGATAAGAAAAACGGAGTAGCCATTGAACAAGTGGGCTATAAAGTATTTACGTTCAAAAAATCCTAACAACAATGGATTATCAAGCAGTCATTTCATGGCTCTTTGAACAAGTTCCAAACTTTCAGCTTACGGGTGCTTCAGCTTATAAACCGGGTTTAACGCGTATTGAAGCATTTTTAGCACACCTCGGAAATCCCGAAAAAAAAATAAAAACAATACACATTGCCGGCACTAACGGTAAAGGTTCCGTATCGCATATTTTAGCGGCGGTTTTAACGGCAAATAATTACAAAACCGGATTATTTACCAGCCCGCATATAAAAGACTTTAGAGAGCGTGTTAAAATAGATGGCGAATATGTTTCAGAAGCCTTTGTAGTTGATTTTATCAATAAAAATTACAGTAAAATTTTAGAATTAGGTCTTTCCTTTTTTGAAATTACAGCTGCTCTTTCATTTTACACATTTGCCGAGTGCAATTGTGATGTTGCCGTAATCGAAACCGGCTTAGGTGGTCGGCTGGATTCTACAAATGTAATTGTACCCGAAGTATCGGTAATTACAAATATAGATTTTGACCATAGCCAGTTTTTGGGTGATACATTAGAAAAAATAGCGGCTGAAAAAGCGGGCATTATAAAAAAAAATGTTCCGGTTGTAATTGGTGATTTGGACGCCTCATTAAATCATGTTTTTCAAGATACTGCAATAGCACAAAATGCGCCTATACTATTTTCTGCAGGTGAATCTGCAAAAGCATATAAAACAGACTTATTGGGGCGTTACCAAAAGCGAAATGTACACACAGCGCGTTGTACCATAAATGTGTTGCAGCAACAGGGATGGAAATTGGAAGAGGAAAAAATTGTTTCAGCACTGCAACACGTCAAAAAACTAACCAAATTCACCGGACGATTGGAGCAAATTGGCGAATCACCAAAAATTTTGTTAGATGCAGCACACAACCCGAATGGCATTAAAAATGTGCTGGAAGAGGTAACCTACTTTGATTATGACACGCTTTACATTATTTATGGCGCTTCAAATGATAAAGATTTAACCAAAATTGGTACGCTTTTCCCCGTAACTGCGTACTACTTTTTTACCGTGTTTAATTCCAAGCGGTCAGCATCAAAAGAGCAGCTGGCCGAAATGGCAGAAAAAAATAAGTTGAACCATGCGTTATTTGATGCTCCGCAAAAAGCAGTTGCGGCTTGTAAATCAATTGCTAAGCCGTCCGATTTAATTTTGGTGTGCGGCAGTTTTTATTTGATGGAAGAAATTATTTAATTTTTTTTCAAAAAACACTTCATTAATTAAAAAAGCTAGTTATATTTGCACCCGCAATGACGTTTTGAAAAAAACAAAATCGCAAGCGACAAAACGCTAAAAAATAAAGTGGGGCTCTTAGCTCAGTTGGTTCAGAGCATCTGCCTTACAAGCAGAGGGTCACTGGTTCGAATCCAGTAGGACCGCACAACGCAAAACCACCAGTTTTACTGGTGGTTTTGTTGTTTTTGGAGGTTTGTCGTAAATGATTAGCTTTATATAACCCTTACTAGCAATTAAAGAAAATGAGCTTTATTTCAAACATATTCAAATTGAAACCAAAAGAATTTTCATTCTCAAGTTTTCCTTATACTAGCAATGTTTCCAAATCAATTACTCTTTAATTATTTTAACTGTTTTTGAAGCTCCCTCGGTAGTTGTGTAAACCACCAAATAAAGTCCTGCTTTTAAGCCATCCGCTTGTATCTCGTTAACATATCTATTTCCGTCAATTGCTGCAGATTCATAAACAATTTGCCCCAGAGAATTTAAAACTTTTACGGTGCCGGAAATATTTTCACCCGATAAAAGAATAGAAAAATGATCGTTAGCTGGATTTGGAGTAACTGCCATTGTAATATCATTCAAATCTTGATAAATGTTTATTTCAGCTTCTGTGTCTTTGTCCGTACTAATTGACCTAAACTGCTTACAATGCACAGTATAATTTGATGTTGACGAACTTGGAACTGTAAGTGGTTGGTAGTCAGAAAACCCTAAATTGTTAGCTACCATCTGGTTCACCGCAACACCACTTGTAACAACTGTATTAAACGGATATTGAAGCCCACAATTCATAGGATGATTGTAAAAGGTGGTAACAAGGTCAATTCCAAAATCTCCACCAATGCTATGTGGGCTAATGAAAACATAACCTTGTCCGTCTATGCGTGGAGCCAATATTTCTTGATTAAACAGATACGATTGTACCCCGTTTACTGTCGAAAATAAACCACCACCATGAGCACTAAAGTTAGGAGATGAAACGGGCCAAATATAAGCCGATTGCATTGTGCCAGTAGCCTTATCTATTTCAGTAATCCAGGGAATAGAATTGTCAGAAGTTACTCCGTCAGATTGATTTTGGAAATAACCGGAAACAACAAGATGGTTTGGTTCCCAAAGGCACTCCTGTAATTGAAAACCACCTGCATTATGAGCGCCGTAAGTTGGGTCTAAATCTAATCGATACTGCCCAGTAACCGTTGGACCAAAGCTGACATTTGCTATAATCGTTATTTCGGGGTTGTGGCTAATCGAATTATTAGAGAGTAAATAGATTTCATCCGAATTATTATCATAAACGGCGGAAACGCCAAGTTGATAGCTATTTGTGTTTTCAAAACTAAGGTCAGTTGTGATACTTAGGCTATAGTCAAGCATTGCGGCAAGTACAACTTGGTCTGAATAGCTCGTGGCAAAGGCGAAAGGAACGCCCAACCCGCCTGTGACAAAATATCCTTGATTCGGAACCTCCACAATATCATTAATAGTTGAATGAGCCAAGTCAGTAGTGGATAGTTCCACGTCCGCGATAGGGTTTAGTGCTAAGTCAAAAGTAATTAATAGCGCCTCATTATCTACAACGGTGCTTCCATTAAATGAATCGGCGTATAATCCTCCTACAACAAATTCTTGCTGTGATGATGAAAAAATGATGTTTGTACCTGCGCTTGATGAAAAATTATCAATTGCTCTATCCGTCACGAAATTCCCGTATACATCAAACATAGCAACATACATTTGACCGCTACCTACGCCATTTGGACTGATATAACCGGTTATGGCTAAAGCTTCTCCACCGTCAAATACAATGTCCAACGCCCTGTCATCCGCAGACTCATCTATAACTTTTTCCCATATCATTAATCCGTATGCATCAACCATAAATACGTGGATGTCATTGTTTGCGGTTGCCGGGTCAAACAATGTGCCCGCACAGGCATAACCAAAGGGTGTACTTTCAATAGAATAATGATTAAAATCAAGCCCTAACCTTGAGAAAGTAGATTGAAAGCCTTGCGAAAAAAGTAGGTTTCCAATTAAGAAAACGCCTACAAAAGTCATAATTATCTTTTTCATAATTTTGTTGTTATAATAACGCCTACTCTGTTAACGGATTTTTGGCATCCTCCGGACGATTAAATGTTCTAATCGACTCATCCAAAGTTCTTTATTAAAAAAAGAAACGGATGAATGATTTTACAACTAAAATGAAGGGTTTGACAGTAAATTAGCAGGCTGAAAGTAAACGTATCAATGAAAAGCACGAAATAGTGCTAACTGACCTCTTTCCAAATAACATTGAAGCCCATAGCGATTAAAAATTTCTGATTTTCCCTGTTTTTGAGTAAATTGTAAGGAATAACCGGCACAAAAAAAATCAGTATGGGTAAAAACATTGTTTTAAAAAAGGAGCCAAAAATTGAATTTCAATTGTTTGACAATGGTTTTCAATTAATTGACGGGCAAACCGAACAAAATAACGGCTTTTATGCATATAATGATTTACAATCCATTGAACTGGATAAAATTTGGTTTCCCAGATTGGCAAAATGGCTAAGAATTATTACGTGGATTTTTAATGGCGTGCCCTATTTTCCGAGTGCAGAAACCTGTAAAAAAGCAAACTGTATTATTTTGGTAAAAAAACAAAACTCGCCATTTGGTTAACCGATTCTAACATGGCGGATAAGGCAAAAAAGTTAAAAGAGTAGTTGGATGAAAAAGCTAAATTGTGTAAGCAAATTCCTGTAATTACTTATTTTGAGGGCAACGAATGAGGGTGTGGATTTTAGCAGAATAATGACAAAAGTAATTAAATATATAACGGGAATAGTGGGGGTGCTGTTACTCATAGTTGGTATTTTCTTGGGACTATTTGCCATTTCATGGAATAACACGTTTGGAGAATGTGGAATGGCTGTTGGTCCGATATACGGTGATTTAATAAAAATTAATAAACAAGACCAAGTAGTAGAACAGAAAATTGAAATTCCATTAGGAGCGTTTGGACTTGCAAACTTATCGGACTCGTTATCTCCCAAACTAATAAAGTTTGACAATTCAGGTAATGTAATTTGGGCAGTTGAATTTAGAGAAGACCCGCTTTTTATTCCCCATCAAAAACTCTCTAAAATGGAGTTAAGAAATGGCGAAAATGGAGTGAGTCTCTCATTTTTCAACAATAGTTATGATGAACCTGGAACAATTTATCTAACCGAAGATTATGAACTAAAATACATGTGTCTTAGTCCAATGTAAAAAGCAATAGGCAAAGGATGCCAAAACTTGCGACCATAACCGCGTCAAATGGGATTATTCGTTGTACACCCCTTCACTTTACAACAAAATGCCTAATTTTATTCGGATCATTAAAGTGCAATGCCGCAGATTATAAAGTATGATTAGAATTTTTATTTTAACCTTTTTTTTAGGGGTAACTTATTCATTTTCTCAGAATATTACCAACGAGAAAATCAAATTTGAAGATGATTTTGGAATCATTCACAATGTTGAATTACGAACGTTTTATAAGTCTGACCAAAAGGATTATAAAGATTCGGTACAGGTTAAAATAAACAATGAATGGGTAACGTACGAAATTTGTGGCTATGATTCAACGTATACTTCATCTTACAATTTTTATGGACTTTTAGATACCATCAACCACATATTTCAGTATGTGCATTGGGAGGTAGATCGTGAAAATTTAGAAACGGAGATTTTAAAAAGAAAAAAATTAGATGTCATCCTACCCACTGTCAGTGAAGAATCATTTGAATTGTGCCCCATATCTTCCAATTACAGATTTGCATGTCTTAAACTAGAAAATACATTGCAGCTTGATATTATTGACCTTAAAACGCGCCAAATAATAAAGCGTTTCAACGATTATGAAGCCTCACTCTTAAATAAAAGCCCCGAAGTTTCTAACACAGGTAGGTATGCCATTAGCAACTATTTTGTGATTGATTTTTTAACTGATATAAGTGAAGCAGAACCGATCGACTTTATGTATACAGATGATACGGACGGTAATAAAAGGGCTCGCCCTATTGCGTTTAGTCAAAATGACGACCTGGTTTACGCTTGTGGCGAAACATACGGGAGTCATCAAAATTTAATCATGGGGTTTGATGTAACTACCCAACAGTTAAAATGGACGTATACGATTGATGACAGTTTAATAGCAAAAGTTATTCGGTTTGATGAATGCAATTTATCAGATCCTAATCACTTAGTATTTACATCTACTGTGGGTTCTTGGGAATTTGATTTAACAACCAAAAAAGCAACGGTTTTATTTTATAAACCCGATAGAGAGGTGCAACATCAGAGCGGTAATTTTCTACTGTCTTATGAAACGTTCGGTTCTAAAGGAAAAAAGAAATTTTACTTGAAAAATACAAAAACAGAAACTGAGGTTCGGTTGAAGCTACCTAAAGAATTTGATAATGGAAGTAGAGCCGCTTCGTATTTGATGGTAAAAGATAATAAATGTTTTTTACTTGTTTCGTTATCAGATAAATACACCAAAAAAATTAAGGTGTTTGAAATAAACACAAAAAAAGGGACGTTGTCACAAATTGGTGAAATAAAAAATAAACGTCTTCTTTACCATCATTTCAACCTTTATTTTCCGGCGTGCATTTCAAACGAAATTAATATTCCGGTGGTGGATGATAACAGAAACTTATCTTTTTTAAGTTTAAATAGTAAGATGAGAACGGTAAAACAATATATTGGTAATCAAATTTTTAGTCCAAAAGTAATGCACAGGTCAAGGGCAACGCGGAGTAAGCTGCTGTTATGGCTAGAAAGGACGGCGGAAACCAATTCTTATGAGTCAAATCAAGAATTGATAGGCATTGACCTATCTAGTTTAAACCGGTATTACAAATACAATACCGAGCAAAAATTGCAAACTATTTTACGTGATTCAGCCAAAGATTGGTTTGAAACCAACTCATTATTAGTTGAAATGGAAGATGTATTTTATAATCGTTCCGACTATTTTCAGCCAAAAAATAACCAGGCGCGTGCCCTATATCACTATTTAATGCCACTATTATCAACCGAACCCAACACAGGTTTAGTTGACGAAGAAAGAATCATAGATTTTTCAGATAATAAAATAATTTATCGAAGTTATCTGGGGTTAGGTCATGTGAATCTCATGAATGAATCTCCCTTAAAAAATGTGGTTTATATTCTGTTTAATGCTGCTGGGAACCATCTGTTTTTGAGTTCAGATAACTATTATGCGGTATCTGATGGTTTTAAAAGTGATTTATCCTTTAGCTATAAGTTGAAATCATTTCCTTTTGAGCAATTCGACCTTAAGTACAATCGTCCGGATATCATCTTAAATCGGTTAGGTTATGCGGATTCAGCTTTAGTAAAAGCCTATCATTCCGCCTATTTAAAACGCTTGAAGAAAATGGGCTTTACAGAAGACATGCTGAAAGATGATTTCCATTTACCTGAAATAGAAATTGAGAACTTTGAAGAATTACCGCGACTATATGATCAGGGAAGCATTGATTTAAAATTAAAATTAGACGATTCAAAATATAAACTTGATCGTATTAACTTGTGGGTGAATGATGTCGCCGTTTATGGTGCTGAGGGTATTTCGCTCAGAGATAAGAATACGCAAACTTACACCACTAACCTGTCAGTTGATTTGGCACGGGGAAATAACAAAATACAAGTGTCTGTGCTCAATCAAGCCGGTGCTGAAAGCTATAAAGAAACCGTTGAAATTAAATGTGTGACGGGTAAAAGCAAACCAAATTTGTACCTTATTACTATTGGGGTAAGTGAATTTGAACAATCAGATTTTAACTTAACCTATGCAGCAAAAGACGCGAACGATATTGCCACCCTCTTTCAGAAAAGCTACGTTTATAAAAAGATATTCAGCAAAACATTGGTAAACAAGGAAGTAACGAAAGCGAACGTAATGGCACTCAAAACATTCTTGGCACAAGCGGATATCAATGATGAAGTAATGATTTTTATTGCAGGTCATGGTGTACTAGATGCAAACCTTGATTATTATTTTGCCACCTACGACTTGGATTTTCGCCGCCCGGAGAATAAGGGATTAGCGTATGAAGATTTAGAGGGACTGTTAGACGGTATAAAGCCACTAAAAAAAACGTTGATAATTGATGCTTGTCACTCTGGCGAAATTGATAAAGACGAAGTGGAATTAGTAGAAGCAGACATTGCAGAAGACGATAACATTCAATTCAGAGTAGTTGGCAATATCGTTGAGGGGCAATTAGGAATACAAAATACGTCCGAACTTACCAAATCATTATTTACAGACCTCAGAAAAGGAACAGGGGCAACAGTTATTTCATCAGCCGGCGGAATGGAGTTTGCAATGGAGGGGGACGATTGGAGCAATGGATTATTCACGTATTGCTTAATCAACGGTATAAAAACCAAAGCGGCAGATTTAAATGGTGATAAAGAAATTTGGTTATCTGAAATTCAAGAATACGTTTCACTGCAGGTTTCAGAACTATCCGGAGGGAGACAACAGCCAACGTCAAGAATCGAAAACCAAACAGTAGATTTTAGAGTGTGGTAAAGCGAATAATTGGCATTGAGTTGAACCATTAACCAAAACAAAAAAAGAATACATGAGTAAAATGCATATCGTTTTTGGCCGGCAAGGCGAATTTCAAATACCCAGACAAAAAGAGTTAAATGAGGCAATGGTGATTGATACAGGGGAAATCAGTTAAAATGGACAGTGAGTTAAAAAGAATAATTGATAAATTGTATATTATTTTTGCCGATTATAAGGTAGGGGAAAAACTTGATGTTTGTACTAAATGTTGTGTTACAAAAAAAGAAGAAAACGAACTTGTAACTACAGGCGTTCGAAACCTCCCATTTGAACTTCTTTACACTTACAATGTAGCAGGAAAATCGCCAAACTCAAACGTAAGTG